>JBDWAD010000013.1:0-8769 GCA_039979015.1 Halioglobus sp. | reverse complement strand
TCGCTGCGATGGATAAGCGGATATTCGTGACCGCGGCTACGTTTGATGGAAACTTGGATGGGATAGGTGGCGCGGATCTTAAGTGCAATGCAGATACTAATAAACCGGGAGTCGGCACTTACAAGGCTATGATAGCCGGAGAAAGTTTACGGAGCGCGTTCCCGCCTGTTGACTGGGTCCTCACTGCGGGAACGAGTTATTTCCGGCCAGCGGATGAAGTTTTTATTGCCCGCGCGCTCACGGATGCGGTATTCACGTTCCCATTGAACGCGCCCATTCAACCAAGAGGTGGGAGGGGAAGGGTATGGACGGGATTGGTTCCCCCCTGGACGACGTCATCGAGCGTGTGCGATGCCGAGGGCGTGGAGTTCCGACCGTGGAGGAATGGACGCCCTATTCTTGTCGGCGGTGCGTTCTGCTTTGCAGATATCAGTGGGGTAGTATGTGGTGTGTTGAATTGCGATGATGTAGCCGGGTTATATTGCGTCGAACAGTAACCGACGTAATATCGGGATCAAGCAAGTAACGGCAAAGCCCCAACGTCATTGTTCGGGCACGATCCCATTGCAAATGTCGCCAGCCTTACTGCGCTGGGGTCTGGCGCCATCGCCCCCAGCCCGCCAGTGGCCCATCCCCGCCAACGGCGCAAGTACGTCCCAAGAATCGCTGACCTTTGAGGGTCGGCGTTTTTTTGCTCATAAAGCCGGTGTAGCGTACTGCGCATATTGTCCAGGGTTGTGCAGGCCAGTTGCAGGCGGCCGCGGCTGAAGCGATAGCCGAGGAAGTCAAATCCCCGCTCGATTCTGCCGATGCTCGTTTTGTCGGGGTGCTTGCTCAGCCTAAGCTCCTCCAGCCCCCGGTTCAGTGTTTTGATTGCCTTGCGCAGATGCCAGCGCGTTCGGGCCATCACCAGAATGTCGTCCATGTAGCGAACATAGAACAGCCCACGCCGCGTCATGGCTCGGTCCACTGCGTCTAAGTACAACGCGCCCAATAGCGGACTCAGGGGCGAGCCGCGCCCAATACCACGACGGATATCCCGGTAAACTCCACCGTACTCGACCGTGCGACCGATGAATTGAGACAACAGGTTCATGGCTCGACGGTCTTTGATCCGTGTGGCCAGTTGTGCCAGCAACAGGTGCTGGTCGATAGACTCGTAGTAGGCTTTTACATCGGTACGAATGAAGAAGCGAAAGCGAGGGCTGTTGCGCTGAACGGCTCGCACTGCGCCCTTCAGGCCACCGTTGCCCTTGGTATGAGTACAGCGTTTTGAGATGCCAAGCAGCGGTGCGATGGCCATCGCCAGAGCTTTCGCCACCAGAGCGTCTGCGGCACTCCACAGATGGATTACCGTACCGTCTGCCTTGCGAATAGGCTGCAGGGGCGAAACTCGATAGCGGCGCTGGCGCAACTCACCCAAAATGCGCTCACGCTCTGCCTGCCAGTGGAATCGCAGGTGCCAGATATCCGCATTATCAGGATAATGCCTGCGCTGCTGGCAGAGCCACTGATAAGCCGTGTCCAGATGGTGTGACTCGATCATCTATTGAGGGTAAACACATGTCCGCTATTAGGCGAAAGCGGACGTTATGGGCCGCAAGTGGCCCAGGATTGTTAGATATCCGTTATCAACTCATTTGTGAAATAAAAAGATGCCCAGATAACCGCATAATGCGGTAGTGCCCAGTAGATAAGCCCCCGGCATTTTCAGTAAATGTTTATGTTTGCCAAAAGCTAAAAACAGGAACATCAAAGCACCCAATGCGTTGATCACGATTAGCGGATAAACGGCTACGGCCGATAACTGGTTGAAGGCAACCAGTGCAAACGCGACAGCCCCGACAAACAAAAAAATTGTGAACATGTGCCAGCTCACTAAGCTCAAGGATTTCCCGAGCGGTTCCAAGTTGGAATTATCGATATTTTTTATATATAGACGGCCACCAACCACCCCATGGAAGAACGCTCCGAACAGCGAAATGGCTGCCGCGAACATCAACAAAAAGAAACTCATCAAACACTTCCATTTTTTGGATCTCAAGGGAAATTTAGCATAGTCATCTTTAGGTCTCTAGCCACTAGTTTTGCGGGAGAGGATTAGACGAGCTGAGCCATTATTACGATGTCAAAGGAGCTTAAGTCGTGATTACGAATGCTACTGTCACAAATGATGGCTCCAGCCTCTATCTTGACCGGGGGGCAGCCGCAGGGACATTATGGCGCTGGGCAGAGCCAGGGGCGGGAAACGTCCGCTTTCACCTCTAAGCGGACTAACCATAACCTATTGTTAATCCTTAGCTTCGGCTTCGCGGCACTGTAAATCGCCACTACGAGAGTTTTCGACAACTTTTCCTCCAGAACGAGCGCACTCTGTCACTGCTTCATGCCTTCGTTGCTGCTCCCAAGTATCAACACAAGCGATGAATTCACCTGTTGTCGAATCCAACACTGGCTGGTATCCGTCATTGCGCAAGTTTTTACAATTGGATATTGCCGCATCCGAACTCGGATAAACAAGGTCTTTCCAGTTTTGACGGACCGTCTCTGTGCAGCCACTGGCGACCAAAGTCAGAAAAAGCGATAAAACTGAAGTGACGACAACTTGTCGACTGATTAGCTCGTGCATGGTTGGAGGGCCACACCTGAAATTTGCGGAATTGGGCAATGCTACTATAGCTTTTGAAGTGTCCGCTCTCACCTCAAAGCGGATCACGGCATTCAATTACGTAAGCGGTGCATTTCGTCCATCACTGCCAATTGCGCACGAACTTGTTCCTCAAATATTGAATTGTACCCCTCCGGACTATGTGGTTCTCGCCACCGTCTGAATTTAGCGCGCAGAGCGTCCCACTCTCTCCGAGCGCCGGGATTCTCAAACAAGAACCCAGACACATCTGCAGAGATGGCGGCTAATTCCTCGGGGGTCTGGCCGGTAAGTGATGCAAAATTAGTGAACCTATAATATTGCAATGTATTGAAGTCTCGGATTTGCATTGCATAGACAACGGACTCAGAAGGATTCAATGTCTCCCCTGCGTTTCCCTTTGCCCAAACGCCCGGATAATCATAGATTCCAGAACGAGACTCTATCTGCGCGATCATATTGTTCAATCTCATCTCAACTATAGCGATGTTTTGCGTTTGTTGTATTTGCTGCCCTACAAAAATCAGGGATACCACTACCGAAAACATACCAACGGTTTCCAACCAATTACGCAGTCTGGATTCTTTCACCTCTTTCACCTCTTTCTCCACTTCATCAGGTCAATGGCTGCTTTGACTAAGCAACGGCCTATCTCAAAGTATAGCCTCGATGTCCGCAATTAGGCGAAAGCGGACGTTAGAGGCCCCGAATCGGCCCTGGGGTGGGCAATGTCCGCTTTCACCTCAAAGGCGACGGTTTTGGGTGTTGTTAGGGCTGTTTTCGACATCCGCTTTGGTGCCATAAGCGGCCGCTCAGCAGTGCCCTGTTAACCCTGTGCAGAAAATGACTCATGATAAGTAACCGTACCTTTCGGATGAGCACCTTGAAGCAAAAGGGCCTGAAAGTATTCGGGGGGAACATCTGGGAGAACAAGGCCACCTCTCGGTTCAAAACCAAATCGGTGATAGTAATTGGGATCGCCAAGTAAAACACAGCCATTAGCTTTCAGGTTTTTCAATTCTGCAAGAGCTGCATTCATTAGCTTAGAGCCTATCCCCTTACCCTGCTCACATGGGATCACGGAGATTGGCCCCAAGCCATACCAGCCATTGGAGTCATTGGAGTCATTGGAGTCATTGGAGATCGTAACTGGTGACAAGGCCACATGCCCAACAATTTGAGCCGAATTTTCTGCAACAAGTGAAATCGTCAACGCGCCGGAATCTCGCAGAGCCTTCACAATAAGTTGTTCAGTGTGGTCTGTATGTGGTGCGTCGAAAAAAGCAGCAACAGTGACCTTATGAATGCTTTGAATATCGCTAGGTTCTTCTAGCCGAATATTAATGCTCAACGAAAGATCTCCGAGTAGCGTTAAGAGCTTAATATAGACCTAATTCTTCTGAAAAAAACTAAATCAGTAGTTTTACAAGTGTCCGCTATTGGGGTCGTAAGCGGACATTACCGACAGCATAGCAAAGCGTCTCAAAGTAGGCGAAAGCAGACCGGCTAATCAAATATTGATCAGTGATGATCTTGACCTGGCTGATGACCGCTTCCACCTCAATTCAGTCTATTTCTGACACCTACTTTTCCTCATAAAGTTCTGAAAGTGGTCTGAGGTTTGGCGCATTTCTTGCGATTGCAGACTGCTCCTTGCCGAAAATCAAACCAAATCAACTCACGGTCTTCTTTGACGCAGATCATTAACAGCTCGCCTCGTGCTGGATATTCTGGGTCTAGGAAATTGGAGAAGGGTACATTGCATGTTCTTTAGGTTTTCTTTGCTAGTGCTTATAACCATATCAATGTCGGCAAGTAGCCAATCAGGTGGCCGTTACGCAAACATTGGCATAGAAAAATCTGTCGACATAGTGATGCCTGTCCCAGGTGCCCCGGCAGAATTCACCATTGAGGTGACAAACTACGGGGATTATCTGGCAGAGAATGTGATCATACAGGACCCAATAGAACCTCCGCTGCGAATACCAGAAGGACGCGCTGCCTCACCTGGAAGAGGTTACTATGATGCCGATACAGGTGTGTGGACTATTGGTGACTTGGAGGTTGGCGAAACTGTTGTACTGGTAATTCCCACGATCATCACCAGCGATAAACAACAAGGTTGTTTTGTCAACACAGCGCAGTTTGGGCATGAGCAGGATACGACGCCGTCAAACAATAGAGCTTCCATGGCTATCAGGCTCGATAGCGAGTTAGACTGTGCTGACGTTTACTCGGGGTTTTCGCTTACACCAGGCCAGAATGAAAACATATCAGTGGTCAGTGAACCCTGTGATCGTGAACGTCCATATTCTGGAACGGTGGAAATTCGCAACCGCGGGGCCGATACAGCAAGGGGTATACAGGTAGAACTTGTTCAAGATCCGGTTATAGCTCCAAATCTTCGTTTTTCTGCCGAGCAATGTGAGGGCACGTCCTCAAGTACCTGCATTATCGAATCGATGGCGCCTGAGGAATCTCTGCGTTTGAAATTTTTGTCAGATGATTTTCGCAATGAGCAGCCTAGGCAGCAGCGGTTTTCGGTAAACGTTACGACGCTTTCCAACGACTACGACACCACAAATAACAACAGGCTGCTAGACATCACAGTGGATGGTTTCTCTAACTGCAGAGACGAAGACAATCCATACAACTTGCCTGATGGGGTTATACCCGGTGGTGGGGGGGGAGGTGGCAGTGGTTGCTTTATCGCCACGGCGGCCTACGGTTCTTACTTGCACCCGAAGGTCGAAATTCTCAGGGACTGGAGAGATGAAGATCTACTTACGACCAGTTCAGGTCGATGGTTTGTCCGACAGTACTATCGCTACTCGCCACCTATTGCCGACTTTATTTCTGAGCGAGAGCAGTTGCAAGCTCTAGTAAGACTGATGCTACTGCCCTTGGTCCTGTTTGTATCATCGCCTCTCGTGGTCGGCATCGCTCTATTGGTTGGCCTGGCAGGAATAATTGCTTTGCTGCGCAGATTGAGCACCATCACTTTGCAGCGCTAGTCGAAGATCCATGCCTCTCTAGGACATAAAGCCAGCTCTTAACGAAACGGCTGCTTCTAGGCGAAAGCAGACGTTACAGGGTTGATTCGCCCCTGAATCGGTAATATCCGCATTCATCTCAAAGCAGCCGAGAGAGATACAAATTCCTGAGATATCAGTGTCTGGCTTGCGCCACCAGCTTAGGGCTGGTGACGCAACAGCGATGAGATCTAGCTGCCGCCCAGTTCAGATGTGCAATTAGGGCACCTGGTGGCCTTAATAGCGATACTGGTGAAGCAGTGAGGACAATCTTTTTCAGTAGGCTCTGCCGCTGGCTCTTCTTCTTGTGCTTGCATATTGTTAATACTCCTTATGAGTAAAAATACTGCAAAAGCAACAATCAGAAAGCTGATCACTGCATTGATAAACACACCATAACTGATAGTTACCGCTCCAGCCTCTTGAGCGATAGCCAAGGTTGCGTAGGGACCTGCGTTGGCGCCCTCCTTTAAGGTGATAAACAAATTGGTAAAATCGACGCCTCCGAGTAGTAATCCCACGGGCGGCATAATGACGTCTGCAACCAAGCTCTTTACTATGGTTCCGAACGCTCCGCCTATGATGATACCCACTGCCATATCGACGACATTTCCGCGCATAGCAAACTTCTTAAATTCATCTAACATTAGGCAATCTCCTGATAGCTAATTTATTCTTATTCCCGATTTGGGGGATAGGCTAACCAAACAAGAAACAGGTTTTCACCTGTGTCTTGAATAAGTATACCTGAGTAATTGTAGACCAATAGTTCGCTGTTAGACGAAAGCGGTCATTCAGATATGGGGCGCTCGATGGAGTGGCATCGTCAGAATGCGAACTCAAGTGTGGCATGCGCCACCAGTTTCTCAGACTCCACAAACGTAACCTTCGCTTCAGCATAGGCGATAGTTCGGCCAAAATTTAGTACTGCAACCTCGATTCTTAGGTCCTCCTTAAACGCAGGCCTTATAAATTGTGTGTTCAGGCTCACGGTGCCCTTAGCCTGCCGGTCACTGGTAGCCATCGCCAGAACTGCAACAGTATCGATTGCCGCTATGATCGCCTGACCACAAATCGCTCCGCCCAGCCAGAAAAGTGACGAGTCCTGCGGCATTATTGCTGAGGCCTTGCCGTCACTCACCTCAATTGAATGCAGTCCTAGTTGCTTTATCCAGGGCGCAAATAGTTGGTCGTATACCTCTTCCACATTATCTTGGGTGGTATTCGTAAAATCCTGCATTTCGGCTCCCTGAAAGCTCTATTGACCAAATTCGCAAGGATACACCGAGGTTTACTCATATGCGAAAGCCGACGTTCTGACTCTTCCTTCGCTATGGCGATATTTGGTGGCTTGTTCAGACACAGCGGTCAGTCTGATTTATCGGCGGCTTTCTTTGACCAAATGGCACCAATCACGACTCCTAACGCCACACCATATCCCACGCATTGTCCGAGGTTGTCAGTCGCGACACCTAACGCAGTGCCTATGCCTACTCCTGTGGCAATTCCCACGGCCATTCTACTCACCTTAGAGGCTTTATTTTCATAGCTCATACTGACTCCTGTGTTCATGCCCTTGCAAAGAAAAATGCCTAGAAGAATTAGCACAATTTCCGGTAATAGGCGAAAGCAGACGTTTTGGGGCCTGAATTGGCCCAAGAGGATAATGTCCGCTTTCACCTCATAGCGGTCAGTCAAACTGGAGCGCAAGTCGCAAATAAAACCCCATAAATAACCGGTATTTTGCGCTTGCCTGTAACTAATAAAATTTGGCGTTCTAGTATAAAGAACGCTACTCTGTCGGCAACGCATAATAAATGAATCGACTGGGACGTTGCCTCATGTCTTTTTCAAAGTACGCTGTAGCTCCGTCTGCTCTCGCCACAACGGGCACTGCACTGGCTCAATCGGGCGGTACATTAACTTATGGGCCTGCCGCAGCTGCTGCCGGCACTGTTGCTACTCCTGTACCCTTGCCTTCCTTATTTCTATTGCCATTGGGTATAGCACTGGCGTTCTTTGGCTATCGAGCCATTAAGAAAAACGGTGCGGGGTCGGTACTTGGTGTCCTGTTCCTGGTGCTAGGGGTTACCGCTGGCGTTACCAGTAGCCTGAACATTCAGAAGGCCATTGCAGCGGCAATGGTTGAACTGAACCAGCCAGCGGGAGGTACGGTTAATATTCCGGCGGGTGATGCGATCTATACCAACACCTCGGGCGTAGCGCTCGAAATAGGAACAGTGGTAGCACCGCCTTCCTGTGCCACCTCTGCCCCGGCCGATGAATGTATAAGTGGCCTGGTACTCGAAGATACCCAAAGTTGCAGCACCGTTTACGACTGTGACCAAACCATCAGCTTTACCTCAACGGCGCCTGCCGATGCCACTGTCGGTGGTGCAACCTATGCAGTCACTGCAACTTCCACCTCCGGATTGGCAGTGAGCTTTAGCACCGCAAGTTCTGCTTGCAGTATCGCGGGCTCGACCGTTTCCTTTATCGCTGCGGGTGACTGCGTGATTGATGCCGATCAAGCAGGAGATGCCGACTACAATCCAGCCCCCCAGACATCCCAAGCGATAACCGCAAGCTTACCGGTCGTCACAGTGACAAAGAAAGCCGACGGCGTAGAGGCCGAAACGCCCACACCCGGCGCCTTTACGATTTCTCGCACCGGTGGCACGACTAACCTACTCACTGTGAACTTTGTACTCACTGGGACAGCGAATGGCGTCACGGGTACGCCATCAACACCAGCAGTTTTGACTGACGACGAGGACTACACCGTCAGTAGTCTGACACAGGTTGAAATCCCGGCAGGCTCATCGTCGGTGGACGTCACTATCACGGTATTGGATGACGAGGTATACGACCCGACAGAAGATGTAATTCTGACGTTACAAGCTGATCCTGCCGCCTATACACTCTCAGCATCAGATGCCACACTCGAGATCGCTGCGATGGATAAGCGGATATTCGTGACCGCGGCTACGTTTGATGGAAACTTGGATGGGATAGGTGGCGCGGATCTTAAGTGCAATGCAGATACTAATAAACCGGGAGTCGGCACTTACAAGGCTATGATAGCCGGAG
>JBDWAD010000012.1:0-33742 GCA_039979015.1 Halioglobus sp. | reverse complement strand
CAATGATGCCTGCGAACCCCGCAAAGGCAACACTGCATTCAATACCCATCAATAGAAGGTCATAAGTACCCATTTTTCGTATCCTTATTGTCATACTTCCAACAAGAATAGACCGATGTCCGCTATTAGGCGAAAGCGGACATTATGGCCCTGAACAGGCCTGGGGGCTAGAAACGTCCGCTTTCACCTCAAAGCGGACGTCAGCTGAAGAAAAATTGAACCGTTAGAATGTCTGCTTTATGCTGCAATCTCAACCGGTCGGTCGATGCAACAAATAACCGTCACTCCCCGACACTTGACTAAACCAGGCCTACTTTTGGAGACAGATTATTCGGCAGTGTCGCCTGGCGCACAAAATATCAGTGATCTATCAAAACGACTTTTACTCCGGTATAAGTGTAGTTTAAGCCTGAGCACTGTCTAGATGACGCAAAAACAAAAACCGGTAATCATCATCGGAGGTGGGATCTCTGGCCTATCGACGGCAAAGCGACTGAAGGAAGCGGACGTGCCGATCATACTTCTGGAAGGAAGGGATCGCCTGGGCGGCCGCGCGCACACGCTCGATATTGCGGGGAACCAGGCCTCCTGGGTCGAACTGGGACCCTTCTGGATTGAGGACCATCTGACTAACCCCGCCTACCACTTATTGAGGGACATCGGGGCCGAAGTTCATCAACACGATATTGGCCCCTCAACGGTGCGGATCTATGACCAACGTTCGGCGCGTTGGCTAGGGTGGACAACGACACTGTGGGCGTTTATCAAGCTTGGTTGGAGCTTTAGCCGGTTCGGTAAACTTCGGCCGAATACCTCTACGTTTAATAACCTGGGTGAGCGAATCGACGTCGTACTTGGCAAGCGACCCAAACGTGAGCATCTCTACCTGTTCAAGATATTTTCCGAGAGTCTTAACGGTGGCTCCACCTACGACACACACCAGAATCAGTTAAGCGATGACCTCTGGGAGTTCACCAACCATGACGAAAAGAGTCAGGTCTTGATTTCTGGTGGATTCCGCCTATTGGTGGAGTTGTTGCGTGATTCTCTGTCTGCTGACGAGGTGATGCTGAATCAGACTGTCTCACGAATCTCGATTCAACAAGACACTTCCGCCCAAGCGCCCGTGCAGGTTGCGACGGCCGACGGAAAGATCTTCGAAGGCTCCCATGTCATCGTTACCGTCCCGCTTGGTGTATTGAAGGCTGGAACCATCACATTTGATCCACCGCTCCCCACCAGTAAGCAGGACGTAATCGAGCGCATCGGCTTCGGAAGTGTCGAAAAGGTCGTCATGACGTTCAAAAACAGCTTCTGGCGTAGAAACCCAAAGAAGCAAGACCATTTCTTCAGTATTCCCGACCCTATCGCTTCCCACGGCAGTTTCTTCGATGTATCGATGTCATCTGGTGCTGGGCCGGGTTCACCCACATCTCCCTGTCTTGCTAGCGTATTCGGCCCGCCTAAGGCTGCGTGGGTGGCGGAGAACCCTGAAGCGGCCGTAGAAGAGGCACTATCTGAGCTACAGATGATGTTCCCCGATACGTTTGAGCCTCCCGTCGCGACAGCCGCATCCAACTGGACCACCAGTCCCTTCTCAGGGGGCTGCTACCCTTACACGAGCGTCGACACGCAGCCCGGTGACTTTATTCGATTTGCGGAACCGACGCACCATGGGAGAGTCCTGTTCGCTGGCGACACTTGCGCGGTGGGAGTCGGCCTGGGTTATGTAGAAGGAGCCATGGCCGCAGGTGAGCGGGCAGCGGATACAATAATCGCCACGGTGGCTGATTCCCAATAGGTATGAGCATGACTGAAACCAACACTGCGATTCACGCTACTAGGCTATGGGCAAGTTGCTGGGCATCGTCAAACTGATAAAGGGAACAGATTTATTATCCCTTTGATTCCCTTCAATAAGCATAGACCCATGTCCACCATTAGGCGAAAGCGGACGTTTTAGGACCAGATCAGGCCCTGAAGGGTGAGATGTCCGCTTTCACCTCAAAGGCGTCATTTCATTAGAGGACGGATGATAGGTGATCTTTATCGGAGAGGCCCTTTCCAAAAAACCTGGAAATCTACTTATCAAATATCATTGTAATGACATGTAATAGCAGCCATTGATCTTGCGAACTACTTTAAATACAGCTGAAAGGTAAATAGCACCTGACAGTTTATAACTACTTAAAATCACGGAGAGATTTTATGAGTATTTCAAAAACAATGTATGCAACATGCGTTTTGGCCGTTTCAATGTCTCTTTCGACATCAATTCAGGCGGAAATTATACAAAACACTTGGGACCCAATAGATGAGTATATAGAAAACGATGTTGGTTGCGGTGATGCTACAGGCTTTATGCTCGAGGGAATGGCGCACGTTAAAGTTTCAAACCTTAAAAAGGGAGGGTTCGCAGTCAACGTAAATGCGAAGGGCTCCTTTACAGCAATTGACGGAGTATACGAGGGACAGGGAGCAATTTTTCGCCAAAACATCAACGATGTCTGGCCGCTATATGACGAGCTAACTGGGAACGATGTCTACACTTATCGCGAGAGTGTTAGAGTCATTGGAAAAGGTCAGGCAGGGGACTATAAGCTGGACATAAATTATCACTTCGTTCAGCGCGATGGACAAGTGAAGTCTATAGTCGACGATGTAAAAATGTCATGTAAATAGAAAGAACACTGCGGCACTCATTTTTGTAAACCCAAATCTTTGTGCCGTTATTCACTATTTCTTAAGCTTGAAATTCTCTCGTCCTAATTCGGCAGAATGGGAAGCCGCCCTAATGTCCGCTTTCACCTCAAAGCGGACGCTCATGCTTTGAGTCGACTCTGAATGACATAGGTACATATCGTATCCCCTTATCGTTCTCTTCTGGTCCATCGTGAGTAAAGCCGTACCGCTCATAGAAGCCAATCGCGTTTATTGACGCTCTGAGATGCAGTCGATCGTAGCCGGAGCGCGCTATCACAGCGTCTAGCAATGCCCCTCCAACTCCTCTATTTTGACTTTCGGGGAGAACATACAGCTGGGCGATATAGTAAGGGTCGCGCCATGCAACATAACCTATGATTTTATCGTCGGAAACGGCTTTTACTGCTCGATACTTTGACGCATCTGCAATGGATGAAATATCTGCCGATCGAGCCGATCGCATCGATAGCTGACCTGCGGACGACAAAGTCGGTATCACTTGAAGCTCGCTAGTCTGTTCTTGAAGTAGCGAAATTTCGGGTATGTCTCCAGCTCTAACTGATTGAATTTCGATCATTGACTGTCGACTCCGAAAGTGAGTCGTAGAGTAACTTAACCCGTCTGTAAACCGATACTAAATAGTCTGTTATTAGGCGAAAGCGGACATTGTTGGCCCTGAATAAGCCTGGGGCTGGAACGTCCGCTTTCACCTCAAAGCAGTCAATTTCTTATCAAAACCTCCTGCGGCATCTGTGGCTGATAGCTAGCCCCACCCATGCTAAAAGGAACCTGCAGACTAGAAGTCCGCAAAGTGCGACTCGATTGAGCGACCTCCTTGCGATTGGACGTTTAGCTGCTAAACTGACTTGGTGAAAAAGTAATCTAATTAGAGGTGCCAAGTATGGCCACTTCACGCGCTGTTCGCTCATTATTGCTGCCCTTGCTCACCTTGAGTCTCTTGTATACCACTCCAACCAAAGCTAATCGGTGTGATCCAACCACTGACGGTATCACCGATCCCCCCCAGTTCTCATGGCAGCAGGATGGTCAGGGCAACTTTGTGGGCACCCTAGAGATGGGGGCAGTCGAGCTGTTGATGAACAACGGCGAGACACTTACCACCCGAGCGTACCGACAAGAGGGTGGGCAATACTCTATCCCAGGGCCCACGATAAAGATGGCGCCAGGGAACACTTACATTCTGCGATTCAAGAACCTGTTGCCATACCAGCCACTATCGGGGTTGCACAACGAGTTTTCTGATCCCGATGTAACTAATGTGCATACTCACGGGTTGCACATATCGGGGGAAACACCCAGCGATGATGTCACTCGCGCTTTTGAGGGCGGTCGTGGCGGGGACTATGTATACCAGATCGACGCAGACCACATGGGCGGAACCTTCTGGTACCACGCCCATAAACACGGCTCGACATTTCTTCAAGTATCCAGCGGTGCCTTCGGGCTTATGATCATTGATGATGCGCAGGACGGGCTACCCCCAAACGTCGCTGCGATGGCCGAACAACAGCTGATCTTTGGGTTCCTGGACACGGATGTCGCTGGTACAGGAGGGGATACTCGAGTGGGAGGATCCCTGGGCCCGACCTGGACCGTGAACGGTAAGATCGCTGGCGACATTTGTATCCCCCCGAATACTTGGCAACATTGGCGCATTCTGGTTGCTGATAGGGACGCGAAAAACCGTACTCTTACGGTTGGCGAGGGCTGTGAGGTAGCGCTACTGTCCCGCGACGGCGTATGGCGCACTCGAGCGCCCAAAATGCTGCCAACACGCGATATCGTTCTGACAGGCGCCTCCAGAGCTGATCTTGCGGTCCGTTGCACTGCAGACACAGATGTTAGCTTGGGCAACCAGAGCATGGCACAGATCCTTATTGACGGTACGGCGGACACAGGCCCCCATCCATTTGCCCAAGATAGTGCTTCTCAGTGGTCGGCAGTCCGACCCAACTATCTCCGCGATCTGAGCAACGAAGTCCCGACCGGCAGTGAAACTATACGTATGGGCGCCAGAACAATTAATGGACGCAAGTACAACGCAACCCAACCCAATCTCGAGCTCTATCCAGACGGTGTTCAAGAGTGGAACCTAAAAGGAGCTACCAATCATCCATTCCATCTGCATATTTATCATGTGCAGGTTATGGGCAATTGTGGCGACTACGAGGATGGTGAGTTTTATGACGTTGTGTCGGACGCTTGCAGAGTACGTTTCGATCTAAACCCGAATACAGCTTCAGTATTTGCGGGCAGAACGATCATGCACTGTCATATCCTGGAACACGAGGACCAAGGCGCTATGGGTTGGATGAACGTGCTTTCAGAAAACGGCGCGCGATCTGCACCAATACTTCCCGCTGGTTATTCCCCCTATTATGAATTTGGCGGCCCCGGGCCTGAGACTCCTCCCGCCGCGCCGGGTAATTTCGTAGCCACGACCTTGTCGAGCAGTGAAATTGGACTCACTTGGGATGACAACTCTACAGATGAAAATAATTTCGAAATCCAAAGGACAGGCGGCAGTAGCGCTACAATCCCCGTTGGTGCTAACAGCACTAGCTACACAGATTCGGGACTTGCCGAAAACACCTCATACAGCTACACGATAGCCGCGGTAAATGAGGCTGGAAGCTCAGATGTTACAGGGCCAGCTGAAGCGGTCACTGACCCGCAGGTGTCTGGTGCTGAACTGATAGTAACAAGCATAAGTGTCGGTACGACTTCCGTAGGCAGAGGCAACAAACAGGGTACAGCCACGATTACCATCAATGATAATGCGGGTAATCCTGTTTCCGGTGTGGATGTCTCCGGCACGTTTACCGGGGACTACAATCAGCAGTTTAACGTCGAAAACTCGGGCGCTCAGACGACTGATCAAAACGGAGTAGTAACTTTCACGACTGATGATGTGTTGAAGGGTGGTGTAAGCTTTGAATTCTGTGTGACAGTCGTTGCGGGCGATTTCCCATGGAACGAAACTGCTGGCCAAAGTTGCGCGACATTCTGACCAAAAAAGCCGATGGCCAGTAGACGTCAGTGACCAATACCTGCGATCAATCACGTTGTAGCAGCACCAAGTAGCACCCGGTGTGAGCAAGTTTCGCGCTCATATCGGGGCTCCAGACGTTTGCAAACTGAAGGTCGGCTTCTAGGCGAAAGCGGACATTGGAGGACCTGAATCGACCCTGGGGCGGGTAATGTCCGCTTTTACCTCAAAGCGTTCACTTGATATTCCTAATAGCATCATAGCCCTACTGCCCGTCTTCTGAGCCGAAGGTCGCTAGTTCGAATCGGCCCAGACATTCCAGTACGGATGAATTCCTGAAGTCACTGAGACCAGTACAGACGCTTATTCTGGCTGAAGCGTCCGTCTGCTAGCAGCAGGTTGGAGTGGCATTAGAGCTAACCTGCGCAGCTGATGATACCCGGAAGATGCGGTAGCGTTTGCACGTATTTATAGCCTGATTGCGTCAGTCTGATGCAGTTAAGTTGTAAATCCTCTTTAGCATTATTACGAACACTTATTATCTGCGGCAAATCTTGAAAATGCTTGCTATGATAACGGTGTCTTTCACTTTTTCCATTGGGTTACTTCCTTGAAAAGAACTATTTCCTTAACAGTCCTAACATTATGCTTTGCATGTCAAGCAATCATGGCCTCGCCTGTAATTAAGGATGGGAAGGAGTGGCTGCAGCCACTTTCTGTGGTTAGTGTTTCGTGGAATGATATTAGCGCTCGTTGTCTGGCGGGATACTGCAGCGGCACGCTTGGTGGCGTTGACGTCACCGGATATACCTGGGCCTCGGCTGCAGACATAACGGACCTGCTTGTCAGCTACGGCGCCCCTGGAATACCCAGCACTAATCTAGCAAACACCTGGTCAACGTCTTTTTTCAGTGATTTTAATGGCAGGGCAAGCGCGTCAGGGAGCAGCCTACGTGGAATGACCTCCGACGAACGCGATACAACTAACGGCCAAATTGTAGAGATGGTATATAGTGTCGGAAGTTTTGAGCGCACACGCTTCCGGGGCATCGAAAAAACACTCAGCAGTTTCGCGGTTGGATCTTTCTTTTGGC
The DNA here is from genome assembly GCA_039979015.1 of Halioglobus sp. Lineage (GTDB taxonomy): Bacteria > Pseudomonadota > Gammaproteobacteria > Pseudomonadales > Halieaceae > Halioglobus. Next base: position 26,935 of record JBDWAD010000012.1, on the reverse strand, counting down.
GTGACGCCACGTTTACCGTTGGAGGCATCCTCTCAGGACTAGCAGCGGGTGACGACCTGGTTATTCAGAGCAATGGTGGAGACGACCTGACTCTCACCGCAGATGGCGCCTTTACCTTTCCCACTCCACTCGCCGATGGCGCAACCTATACAGTCACAGTACAAACTCAACCGACAGCACCTGCAGAGACCTGCACCGTCACGAACGGCAGTGGCACACTTTCTGGTTCAGATGTAAGTAACGTTTCTATTACTTGTGTGGTTGATACATTTACCATTGGCGGCACAGTATCTGGACTGGCTGCAGGTAATAGTGTCGTACTGCAAAATAATGGTGCTGACAATCAATCCATCATTGCTAACGGACCATTTACTTTTTCAGCGCCCCTTGCTGATCTAACGGGTTACTCTGTCACCGTCTTTTCTCAGCCAGACAGTCCAAGTCAGTCGTGTACATTGCTGAATGAGAGCGGCACTTTGGCCGGGGCGAACGTCACGAACGTTGAGGTAAGTTGTGTAACGAACACTTATACAATTGGCGGCAATATAGCTGGGCTTGTTTCCGGCGATAGTATCGAAATTCAAAACAACAGCGGCGATAACCTGATACTCAATGCGGATGGTGGCTTTACCTTCTCACAGCCCCTTAATGATGGCTCTCCCTACCTAGTCACAATCCTGAGTCAACCGCCAAGCCCCAGTGAGACTTGCAATGTGGCGGATGGCAGCGGCAACCTTGCTGGCGCCGACGTGACCGGGGTTTACATAACCTGCACAATCAATCCATTTACGGTAGGAGGGACACTGACCGGATTGGAAACTGGAGAAACAGTCATTTTACAGAATAATGGTGCAGATGATTTGGCACTGACTGCTGATGGGGGTTTTACATTCGCCACGCCACTAGACGACGGCACCACTTACACTGTAGCAGTGAATTCCCAACCTTCTGGAAAGACTTGTATAACTTCTGGCGGTAGCGGCTCGCTCACCGGGGCAAATGTCACCAGTGTGGCGGTCACCTGCCTCACTGACACGACTCCCGCGCCACCACCGCAGCCTTCTGCCCAGCCGGTACCGGCGACGCCAGTGTGGTTACTGTGGATTATGGCATCACTACTGGCAGGGCTGTCCTGGAAGCGCTGGCCCGATAAAAATAAGTGAAATTGTTAAGGTCGGAGGGTTTTGATTAGTTAATAGCCCGAGGGGAGAAACATCGAGCTCTTCCGATTCGGGCGATAGAACTACTGAGATTATCCATCGCTTTATCCCAGAACTCCCTAGAAACCTACATGCATTCGTGGCGATAATTGACTGTCCCGAAAGAATAGAGAAGTGTCGGCTAATAGGCGAAAGCGGACATCGAGTATGTTCCCCTTCGATCTGCCAATTATGAGTGGGAGGCACAGTAAAAAATCGAGCCTGTCATTTAAGCAAAACCAGGCATCTTTCTACGGGGTCGAAGGTGCCGTTGTCGAAACTAAGGGTATTCCTAACCTGGTGTTGGAGCGGATTTTGAACGGATTGCCCGTAAACCGAAGAATCGCAAGGCAAAACTCGAATCGAACCCAGAGCCTCTACCGAAGCCGAGCTTCCGTGTTATCAGGTAAGACGGGTGTTACGTATCGGCTTGGAAAACAAGGTGTCAGGCATCCATACACCCAATACATCGAGTGCTAGCTGGGTCTATGTTTAACCGGGCAACGTTAATTTCATCGCCGCATTTGAAGCAATAGCCGTAGTCCCCCGCGTCTATACGACGCAATGCGTTATCGATTTTCTGCAATTGTAGCTGCCTCCGGCGTGCCGTTTCCTGTGCCATCTGCTGGGCTTGCATGGCGTCCATGCGGGATAGACGGCCAACCTTCGACTGATCGAGTGCTACTGTGTCAGTGGCATCACTGCTATCTATATTCAGCTGCTCGAGCTCTTCTCGGAGGGACACCAACACTATCCGAAAACTATCTAATTGCTTCTGTTCCATTACTGTCAGCTATGAGTTTGGGCGTCTGAAATCTAGCATGAATCACTGCGGGTTGCTTTTGGCTTAATTTATGTAGAAAGAATTCAATGGATCTACAGGCAGATAACGTGCTCAAGCAGGTGCGGCCAAGGGTGAGGGTAGACGTTTAGGATCAACCATTTGTACCTGACATTTAAGGACTTTGAGGAGGATTAAGCCATCCCTTTAGCTGGCTCATCACACGCAGATCATGAAGCATTCCGAGGTGTCCCAAATCGTAGAAAATTTTGGTGTGTTCCTCGGGAAAATTCAGGTCAAAACTGGAGTTTTTGTGCCGGCCAGTTGCGCTGGATGGATGCACAAGGCCATCCCCAAGCAATCTTCCGATCTTTTCGCCGGAACGCTTGGACAGTGTAGCTGCAATCGCATAGTGCTTGATGCCATCTGTCAAAGGTGTGGGTTGTCGAAGATCTGTGTTGTCTTCATGTTCATCATGGTGCTGCCAGTCTTCATCCTGAACGTTTCCATGACGCAGATCGGTGATGCCGGCGCTTCGGATCCGGCCAAGTGCTGACAGGGGCGCGGTGTATGGGCTATAGGTCAAACTTTTCTGCAACCAGTACCCACCGCGTTCCATAACGGCGCCATGATGTGGCGTCCCGACATACACTGCCTTGTCGACCTTAGCCAGCCAAGCATGGTCCTCCTGTTCTGCGATGTGCATAGCACCGCGAGTGAGTAGCCCGCCCATACTGAATCCAATGAAGCTGATCGACTCGACAGGCACAGGCCACGTCTTTAGCAAACCCGATAATTGCGCGCAGAATTCGCGAGCATTGGTTGAGATATTACGGCCTGAATTATAGAGAGCGTAGACCGGTGTATAGTCGCTGTCTTCAGCCAGTGCTTCGGCATGGTTGTGTTGATTTGAGGTCCACTCTCGGTCGTTCATGCTGAGGCCATGAGCCAAAATTAGAAGCCTACCGGTAGGTGAAAAGTGGCTTTCTGCCAGTGCTATTGGTTGTGGATAAATCTCGACGGAACGTTTTTCTATCTCAAATAGTTTGGCGAAAGAGAGTTCGTTCTCGGGTGATCGCGGGCAAACGCTATCGGGTGAGTCCCCAGGCTCTGCGACAGGTGGCAATAGAACGCGCAGTCGCATTGGGATAGCCAGTGCGTTGCCGCTTTTTGCTAAGTGATCGCCGCAGACACCGTTCAGGGCGGAAATCACTGCGTCCCGGTGCGGTCCTGGTGGTAGAGTACGGTCGAGCATGGGCGCCATGTGGCCTAATACCCAGTCGGAAGTGATCCTTGTCGTTCCAATTACCCGCCGGACTGACTCGTGGACGAAACCAGCAATGCCTCTTGCGCGTCCCCGGGGTGCCTCTCCCAGTGGAAAGGGGGTGGCCGCTATGTTGCGGTACATCTCCTCGACGATTGTCGTTACTTCTTGAGCCGCGTCAAAAGCAAGTTGTGCGCTTCCCTTAAGCGTTTTTCCCGTTTCCATCGTTGTATCTCCCTAATCCTTGCTGCCGGAGGATCTATTTCTAGCGCGGCGTTTCTTTGCTTTCTCCTGCACAGTTGGTGCGGTTGTGTCATCGATGGAGGAGGGTAATGCAGCAAGGCATTTCATACACAGCAGCGTGGCGCGTGAGCCAGTCGGTACCCCTATTGCGGCGGGCTGGCCGATCGGGAGCATGACGTTACACTCCTCACAAACACCGTTTTTGTTCAGTATTATTTCCTGCCAGCCGATCACAGGCATCTCTGAGTTCGAGGTAGACGCGGGTGAGTGCCTGCCCGTTAGTGCACGTGCTATCTGTGCGCCGTCGATGACGACGTCTTCTACCAGGTCGAACGTATGCAGCAACACGTTGCGTACGATGGTAGAGACGGACAGACCTAGTTTCTCCGCACGATCACGAAGCTCATCATCGAGCTGTTCAGGGATGCGTGCTTGCAACACGCGGTCTTTGGGTTGTTGGCGTTTGTGCCTCGCCTGTTTGGTTTTCTCCGGCACGGTGTGGCCCTCGTTGCCTGATCTGTCAACAGACATGAAATTACAATGTAATACAAATGTCAACATCTGTATTACGCCCAGGAATACGCTGCCGCTGAGGAGTCGATCTTGACGGATGTTATTAAATATGGCATAAGTAATGTCAATAACGTGAATTTCCGATAGCATACGTGCCGCCATACAGGCCGGACACAATTGAGGACAGCGAGCAATGGCAAAGAAATTTTTGATAGCGGGGGGCGTGCTTATACTGCTCGTCGCCGTGGTGGTAATTTCACTTCCTACAATCTTGCATAAAGCGGGCCTGCATCCAGAATACAGCGGTCCAGCCGTGGTGATCCCCGCGGGCAAACGCGCCCTGGTGATCACAACCAGCCACGGGATACTCGCCGCACCGGGAGAGACGGAGGGCGCAGCCACCGGGGTGATGGCCTCCGAAATGACGCACCCCTATTACAGTTTTCTGGACGCGGGCATGCAAGTGGATGTGGCCAGCATCAAGGGCGGCGAGATTCCTGTCGATCCACAGACACTGTATTTCATGATCAAGACACCAGAGGATGATCGTTTCCTCGCCGATTCGGTGTTCCAGGCCAAGGTGAAGAACTCCCTCAAGGTCGATGATGTCGATTTCACTGAATACGATGTTGTCTTTATATCCGGTGGTTGGGGCGCGGCCTATGACCTGGGGCAGTCTCCGGTTATGGGTAAGAAGGTCAGCGAGGCTTTTTACGGCGACCGGATGCCGGTGATCGGCGGGGTTTGCCACGGGGTGCTGGGTTTGATCAACGCGCGAAATACAGAGGGTGACCTGCTGATTGCCGGTCGTCGCATGACCGGGGTCACTGACAAGCAGATCAAGGAACTGGGCATTGAAGTAACCCCTTTACACCCGGAAACGGAGCTGCGCAAGGCCGGGGTGGTGTTTGAAAGCAATACTGCTTTTCGCGATTTTTTTGCGACCCACGTAACGGTCGACGATGAGCAGCGCTTCGTTACCGGGCAGAACCAGAATTCAGGCCGTGAAACAGCGCAGGAGATGTTGGCGATCATCGCTGAGCGTCAATAGCGCCCAACCGGGGGTGGCTTAGAAAGCCACTGTTAGCATCAGTGAAGGGCCCGAAAACTTGATGTCGTACTCTGACGAAGCGGTGCGTCGCTCACGCGATACGTCAACGTCTGTTAATTGATAACCAAGCGCAATACCGACGTATTTGTTGATCTTAAGGTGAGTCCGCAGATGCATATAGCGAAAGCTTCCGTCCCATTCGTCTACGTTTGCGCTCATCCAGCCCACGTTACCAGCGATAGCCCAATGGTCCGTTATGGCGTAATAACCTTGCAGTCTGAGGTTGGGCAGGGGTGCTAGCAGTGTACTGCTTGAAGCGATAATTTCTCGCGACCGGTCGACCAGTCGATTTTGTATGGAAGTCTGGCCGAGCAACGATGCATCAAAGTTGAAAATATGCAGGCCGCCGCCTATGGCAACTGCGGCGCGGGGGGTCCGATACACTCGGTACATCAGGTCGGCAAAGTAGGTGTCGACGCGAATTCGCGTATTGAGCGAAACACCTGCGGGAAAAACGACTCCCGCGAAATTGATATCGCGCTCCAGCCCGATTGCTCCGTTGCTGGTGTAGCGCTGACCCGCGCCAACGAAGGACCAGCGATCATTGAATCGGTAGCGATACTCGAGGTACCAGGTGCCGTCATCCTCATCGACACCCAGGGTGGCAAGGTTCAGTCCGACTCTTGGAAGGGAACCACGTGTCTCTCTAATTTCAGCTTGGGCTTCCTGCCAATAGCCGCCTGCCATGAATACATGCTTATTATCAAAAATTGCCTCTCCTGTGCTATCTGCCGCAGTAACGCAGGTGGAAGCGCATGCGATGCATGATGCCAGGACGATTGAAAGGCGACAAATTGTAGCCATTTAAAGGGGCTATCTCATGTTGAACGACATACTTATCGGTAGTGTAATCCTTTCAAGCTTGTAGAATCCAATCATGAATAAACTTTGAAGCTTCTATGAAACGTTTAATTGATGACACACAGAGCGCTCCCAGTTGATTAGAATTAAGTCAGGAAATGTTTCTGCAATCATTCAAGACGTGCCTATACTTCAACAGTGATGTATAGCGTAAATTAATCGTACCGACCCAGAGAAGAGAGATATGAAATTACCAAAAAACGCGGTGTTGAGGACTCTACTTGCACTTTCAATCACCGGCTTTTTAGGCGCTTGCTCGAGTGTTCCAACTGCCAGCGTCGACCATGATCCTTCGTTCGATTTCAGCCAGGTACGTGAAATAGCGGTGTTGCCACTTAATCGGAGTATCACGTCACCAACTGCGGTCTCTGATATGGAGGCGGGGCGTATCGTAGAGTCGCTATCTGGAGCGCTACTTGAACGGGGCATGCAAATGGCCAGCGATGTGGAGCAGGCAGACATGTTGCTGACCTGGCACCTGGTGACCCAGGAACGCACGGACATACGCACCTATAACTCGATGTCGGCTCACTACACCCGCTGTTGGAGCTGCCCTACCTCAAGCTCACAGAATGTGCGAGTTCGTCAGTATACGCAGGGTACAATCATTGTTGACTTGTTAGACCCGGGTACAGGGCGGTCTGTTTGGCGATCGATTTTCGAGAGTCGATTGCGTTCTAATATGAGTCAGGAGGACGCAGAAGAGCTGCGCCAAACGGCGTCCAGGGCTTTATTTGCTGAATTTCCACCGCTTTGACAGGAACATTACCGATTAAAGTGATCAGCAGTCTGGATAGCATCCGTGGTTCGTAAGCGTAGCCGCAAGTTTTGGGCGATTACGCTGTTGTCCGTTATTACCGGGGTTGGCTTGCTCTGGTTTGCCTCAGTCTATTTTCTGTCGACGGCGGAGGCTATTCGCCACGCCGAGGCCTTTCTGTTCAGGCGCATGAGTGTCGCCCAGCTTTCCCAGCAGGGCGAGTATCGTTTTTTCTTCATCACGAATCGCCAAACAAGGAATGCGGCGGGAGATGTAGGAGATCGCTACAGCAACGAAAGACACAGGAACCTCGACTTTGGACGATTCGATACTGAAATAATGCCATCTTTGGGGTTGGGCATGTTAATCGACCCAACTTCCTGGTTGCAGGATGAAGAAATTGAGTTGAAGCGGGTCGAGACGCGCTCTCGAGAAGATTTTGTCAGCGAGCTCAGCGATCAGGCTTCAGCATCAAAACACGGAGCGGTCTATATTTTACTGCATGGCTATCGGGAGGCTCACGAGTCGGCACTGCGTAAAACGGCTTTTGTCGGTCACGTACTTGATGTCGATGCCCCCATCGTCGTTTTCGACTGGCCTGGAGATCAGGGTGGGTCGCCGCGCGGTTATCGTCGCGCCCATCGGATAGCTTCTGAATCGGCCGCAGAGCTAGCCGACACTATAGAAATGATCGTCAATGAGGTTCGGCCAAAGAAAATCTGGCTGCTGGCAAATAGCATGGGTGGGCAGGTCGTGGTGGATGCTTTCGGCAGGCTTTATGAAAATGCAGACTTCGCCGATAATGACACCGAAATCGATCACGTGGTACTCACCGCTCCTGATGTTGATCACGAGCAGTTCAACGCCCTTTTCAAGAAGCAACTCGCCGCGCTGGCACAGCAACTAACGGTTTATGTGTCCTCTAATGACCGAGCCCTGCTGGTGAGCAGAATCATTAACCGCGGCACCCGTCTCGGGGAAAGTACTCTTAGCCCGGATCAGTTTAGCGAGGCCGTTCGTCTTTCAGAACTCACCGGCAAAGGTGACCGACTAGTCAACCTCGTCGATGTGACGCCTGTTAATAGAACAAGGAACTTCCACAATTTCAGCCTTGAGACGCCAGAGTTCTTCGATGACCTGTTTCTGCGTTTGACCAATTCCAACATGCCCAACAGTCGACCCATTTATCATATCGAAACGCCGGAGGGTGCGGTTTATTCCGTACTGACACGCGCCCGATGAAACGCTCTTTAAGCATAGTTTTCCTTTGCACGGCGCTGCTTGCCTGCAGTTCCGCTGACCTGCAAATCTGGCATCGGACCAGTCTTGATAGCGAGTATGGTCAAAGTGGTGCACCGACGGTGGCATCGCTGGGTGATTATCTTGAGCTCGAAGACACGCTGTTTGCTGAGGTCGATCGACGAATTTACGAGGCAGATGACGCTACGCAGTACGCGCCGTTCTCACGGTATCGCAGCGGCAGTCGCGCTGACCCCAGGGGCGAGAGCCCTGATTGGAACCGCACAATCTTGCTGCAACCGACGGGAGAGTTTAGGGGTAACGCACTGCTGCTGCATGGCATGTCGGATTCGCCCTATAGCCTGCGTGCACTTGGCCTGCGCTTGCAGGGGGAGGGTTACCGTGTACTTGCCCTGCGTATGCCCGGGCATGGCACTATACCAGCGGGCATGCTGGATCTGGACTGGCGAGAGATGGCCAGGGTGGTGGCACTGGGGATGCGGTATCTGCAAGATGCCTCACCGGGGAGCAGCACTCACATGATAGGCTACTCAACCGGCGCGGCGCTCGCCTTGAACTACGCCTTAGATAATCAGCAGAGTTCGCGCTCACCCGCCAGTCTGGTGCTCATATCCCCGGCTATTGCCATTAGCCCGGCGGCCGGTCTTGCTGCCACTAAGCGGCGCGCGTCAGCTGTACCCGGTCTTTCCGGCCTTGCCTGGCTTCAAGTCGAACCCGAGTTTGACCCCTATAAATACAATTCTTTCGCGACCAACGCCGCTGAGCAGGTCCACCGCCTGACCCGTGCAGTGAGCCAGCGTGTCAATGAAAGTGATGATGTTGTACTTCCTCCAACGCTGGTGTTCAAGTCTACTGTGGACGCAACTGTTTCTACCGAAGCCGTGATAGATAGTTTGCTACTTAAGGTTCAAACGGGCGACCATGAGTTGGTACTGTTCGATGTCAATCGCTATTCAGCCGCCACGGCACTGCTGATTGACGATCCGGCGCCATTGACTGATCGGTTGAATGCAAAAGAGCAGCTGCCATTTACTCTCACGCAGGTAACTAATACCAGCAACGATAGCCAAAGTGTTTCAGCAAGTACCCGGATTGCTTTCACCAGGCTCACTGGCGATAAAGAAACTCTCGCTGAGAAATGGCCAGAAGGGGTGTTTTCGCTATCTCACGTTGCATTGCCATTCCCGCCGAATGACCCCATTTACGGTTCTGGGCCGCCTGAGGAAACCGGCCGGATATTCCTTGGCCGCCAGGCTGTTCAGGGGGAAAGAGGTATTCTCAGGATTTCACAGCAATATCTGCTGCGCTTGCGTCACAACCCGTTTTTCCCCTACCTCGAAACTCGGACGGTACGCTGGCTTGAGCGAAGCGGTGGTGGATAGCGCGCTCCGACCTCGTAACTGACCCCGCTTTGCTTTTACTTTTATTGATCGACTGGAAATACCGCACTCCACTGCTCATTCGTCAGTAGTTGATGCAGTGCCTGCCTGGCATCAATCAGTTCACCGAGCAAAAATTCGCGCTCCGTGTCCATGCTGGTCAGTAGGGCTATGCGCTCGGGTGCGAAGGTATATTGGTCTTCAGATTGAGCAATATAGGTATCGAGCGTCTTTTCAATACGGTCTTGGTAAGCGTCTATCAGTGCCTGTATTCGATCGCAGATTGAGAGCGAGTCCTTTAACACTGTGCCATCTTCATCTGTTAGTGCAGCATGGAGGGAACTGCGCAGAGCCTTGACGTCGGTAAAGGCTAGCGTTCCGTCTTCACTGCTGCGCAACAGGGCCATAGCAGCCATTGTGGTTAGAACAGGCATGGCTCAGCTCCCCCTCCATTGTTGCGACATCAATTGATGATTCTTCTGGTTCAAAATGTCGCTGGCGCTGGCTCGTGTGGATTCAGGCAATGCCCGGTACAGATCATCTTGTAGATACAACAACTGGTTGCGCACAGCAATTCTCTGCTTATTGTACAAAACAGTGGTCTTCCTAAGTGCGTCCGGTTTAACCCGCCGATCGACAGATTGAGTGTTGAATTTGACGAGGAACTCACGGTGAACATTCATTAACTCACTGGACTTCATTCTTAGATCAGCCGCAATAGCCTGCACTGTGCTTCTCTGCGGATTTGGTATTTCGTTGAACAATGAGTCGAGCTCATTGAACTGGGCGTCCAGTTCAGATTCGCGCTGTAATAATGCACAGCCGGATGCGGGTATGAGGCTGAGGGCCGCCAGCCCAAATAAAAAATCTCTTCTGAACATACAAAACCGCAAGTAGAGGACTCATGTCGAGACTAACCCGATTGATAGTCACAAGGAAAGCGGGTTCTACGCGGTCGTTGATGTCGGATCGAGAACTTCAAAGAAATATCAAAGCTTCTTCAAGACTACAGAGTACTAAACCGGGATTATGCGATGCTATAGAACGATTTTTGGGCGAATTCTTCGCAAGCTGTGCCCATACATTGCATTTTTTTGAGTACGGCAGCATGAAATACAGGGAGAAAAAAGCATGGTAGCGAAGAAGTTATTGAGCCTGCTGATGTTCGGTGTAGTTTGTCATTGCTCATGGTCGATAGCCGAAGATGATGGGCGCTACTATGGGCTGGAGCCCAGGGAGAAATTCGAGATCCGTCTCGGGGCCTTTCTGGCGGATGACTATGACACCAGTCTGCGTCTGGACTCGAATCGCTTTATTTTAGGGGGTCTAATCGATTTTGAAGATGATTTGAATCTTGACGCCAATGACAGCGCCTGGCGTGTTGATGGTTTCTATCGCTTTAATGAGCGGCACCGAATGTCCTTCAATGTTTACTCCAGTCGCCGTGATGGTAAGACCTCAATTGATAGAGGCCTCTCAATAGGTGCTCCCGGCGGCTTGCCAGGGTTCGAGTTTCCCCTTAACGCCCAGGTGTCATCCAAGATGGATTATGACCTGGTCAGGTTGGGCTACGACTATTCCTTTATCAACCGACGTAAATTTGAAGCCATGGTTGGCACCGGCGTCAACTTTCGTCACCTTGACGTAGAGGCCGCCTATCAAATCAATGTCGGTGATCGCAAACGTGGCCAAGCCTTTGGAGCAGAAGAGTGGTTGCCGCTACCCGTAGTCGGTATGGGTGGCCGCTGGAACTTTACCGACAAGCTACAAGCCAATATTCGATTTGACCTTTTCTATTTGCAGTTTGATAACTACGAAGGCTACTATCAAGAGGCGCTGTTGAATCTCGAGCACAATACCTTCGAGCACTTTGGCTTCGGGCTGGGTTTGAATTTTGGCGATCTGAACTTGCGGGGCAGGGAAGATGACATCCGCGGTGAGTTCGACTCACGTACTCAGGCGCTGGTCGGGTATATGAAATACTACTTCTAACGTGTACAGGATTTTTTATTAATGAGTATGGCTGCAGACCGCATTGAATTGGAGTACCTGCCTTTTTTTGTTACAGCCCCGGGTGACAGCGACCTGCTTTTTGGCGCAACCGGGCTTTTTTTGGTTTTAGTGACTCTCGGCTTTGGCGCCCTGTACTTTACGATTCAGGCCATTCCCGACCGGTTGGCGGATGGCGCGAGCAAAGTGCAGTTGCAATTGGTGGGCTTACTGGGGTTGCTGTCACTATTCACTATGAATAATGCCTTCTGGGTGGCTGCCCTGTTGCTTGCGGCAATCCGTATTCCTGACCTGGTGACGCCCCTTCGCGATATTGTCGGCGCGTTGCGTTCACGGCCAGTTCCGGCTGAAATCAATGAAACACGGCCTCGGCCGGAAGAGCAGACATCAGAAGTCGTCGCGTCGACTGTGCTTCCTGCAGAGGAGGGCAGAGACAATGATTGAGCTAATTTTCAGCGCCTTGATTACCATCCTGCCGGACTATCTGTATCGACGCCACAAACAGGGTAAACGCCTCGGAATAGAAATTACCTTCTATAATTTCTGGTACGAACTGCGCTGGGGTATCACCTGCTGCGTTTTGCTGGCGACGACTCTGCTTACTGTGATCTTTTACTATCACCCAACAGCGACCAATGTCACCTCTCTGTTTCGCACGGTCTCTATACTCTCAGATAGGCCTGGGCGAGTGGATGCGGTGTATGTCAGCAACAATCAGCGGATCAATGCCGGCGATCCAATATTTAGCCTGGATACCGCCCGGCAGCAAGCGGCAGCGGAAACTTCACGCCGTCGCATTGCCGAAGTGGAAGCGACATTGTTGTTGGCTGAATCTGAACTCGGAGTGGCCCAGGGCAACATCCTGTCTGTTAGCAGCGCTCTGGAGCAGGCCGAGGACGAACTGCGACGCAGCCAGGAAATTCGCCGACGCAACAAATCGCTGGTCAGCGAGCGAGATATCCAGGCGCTGGAAACTGCCGTACAAGTGATCGAGGGCGAACTTGCCGCAGCGAAGGCCCAGGAAGATGTGATGCGCACGCGCATCTATTCTCTACTTCCTGCCCAGCGCGCCAGCGCTGAGGCAGCGCTGATGCAGGCCGAAACCGAGATAGCCAAGTCCACAGTGTTCGCCGGCACTGATGGCACGGTTAAGCAGTTCAAACTCAAGCCAGGCGACCTCGTTAATCCCATCCTCAGGCCGGCGGGAATTCTGGTCCCAGAAGGGTCAGGTGTGGGCCGTTTCCAGGCCGGTTTTGGCCAGGTTGCCGCCCAGGTTGTGAAGCCAGGCATGCTAATGGAAATCACCTGTGCGTCGAAACCTCTAGTCATCATTCCCATGATAGTTACCGAGGTACAGGGTGCGATTGCCGGTGGCCAATTAAGGCCCACGGATCAGCTGATCGATATTCGTGACCGCGCCAGGCCAGGCACGGTCATGGCGGTGATGGAACCTTTGTTCGAGGGTCACGCCGACGCAGTGCTGCCTGGTAGTACTTGCCTTGGCGTGGCCTATACCAGTCGCGCGAGGGAGATTGCTGCTGGAGAGATCACCGGCATGCGCGCCTTTGTGACTGCGCTTGTGGACGGAATGGGTATTGCCAATGCCTTCGTGTTGCGCATTCAGGCGATACTGTTGCCGGTTAAGGTGCTGGTTTTTCCGGGCTGAGAAGGTTTTTCAGGAGCAGTTCGCCTTCGAGAAAATCTGCGGTTTCAAAACCCTCGGTGAACCGTGCCAGTGTCTTCTCCAGATACTCGCCGGCATCCTGTGCGCGGCCTGTATCACGACTGAGCCTGCCAAGGCTGTTGGCGGTGCGCAACTCTAAAGCGAGGGCGAATTGCTCGCTAGCAACTTTCACAGCGGTGCGAAAACACTGCTCAGCCTGATCATCGTCGCCTCCGGCTCGCAGCAACTCGCCTTTGAGTCGCCATGACTCTGCCTCCAACACCGGCTCTCCACCCTGAACAATCTGCATTGCTTGCTCGATTGCGTCCATGCCTTCAGCCACAGCGCCCTCGGCGAGGCAGGCCTGCGCCAGCGTGTTGTACATCAAGCTATGAAAAATACCGTGGCCTGACTTGAGGACTTCACCAATGTCTCTTGCCATACCGGCCATAGCAGCTTTTTCATCCCCGCTGCTGAGTAATATCCAATTGCGTGCGGCTACCGGGCGGGAGTAGGTGTATTCAACGCCATAGTTCTCCATACAGGCATCGAGTGCGTTCGTAAGTAGTCGCGCCGCCTCCAGATCGCCACGAAAGTGCTCAACAGACAGGGCCATATCCAGCGCGTTCACCCGCGCCAGCGGTGCGCCTACTGCTTCTGATCGTGTCTGGGCGAGCCGGGCGCGGCGCCGGGCTTCATCAGGAAAACCCAGCAGCCAGACCGAAATCGTGGAATAACCCAGCGATACTACCACCGGGTCGTGACCGAACAATCGTATTGGCTCTCTTAAATCCTCGCTGGTGAGCAGCCCGATACTGCGTTTGAAATGTTCCTCAGCGCTATGTAGCTTCCCCTCAACCAGGTAGCGAACACCCGAGCACATCGGTTCATGTGACAGTAGAACGGGATCGTCCACGTTCTTGGCAACAACCCGGAATTGGCGCATGGTCTGTTCAGCGCCGGCCATATCCCCGGCCAGGACCTGGGAGCCAATCAGAAGCGACAGCAGAAGTGCTTTTCTGTCGTCATCCTGGAGCTTGTCACACAGTACCAGTGCCCGTTGCAGGTTGTCTTTCTTCTTCTCGGCCGTGTAGCCCTGCCAGGTAAAATACGCCCCCCGCATCAGGTTCATGCGGATACCCAGTTCAATCTTCTGGCTTTCAGTTGTAGGTGGCTGCGAGGCGATCTGCGCCAGCGCTCGCTCAAGATACTGTGCGGCTTCACTGGCCGGCCCGAGCTGTTGGGCACGCTCTGCCCCCAGCTGCAGATATATGATGGCCCGCGCAGGGTCGCGGCCTAGTTCGAAATGCAGTGCCAGCTCGGCTGCAACCGCATCTTCCTGACCACTGTATGCCTTTTCCAGAGCTTCCCCTGCACGCAGGTGTAGCTGCAGGAGTCTGGCTGGAGAGAGACTATCGTACAGCGTCCGCCGGAAAATATCGTGGATAAATTTATAGCCCTGGCTCACGCTATTGTCGGGCCACTCCACAGTATCTTGGGGCATCAGCAAATGGCTGCGTTTAGTCAATTGTTCGCAGGTCAGCTCCACAGCTCCCGTATCACATGCCAGTATGTTGGCAACTGCGCGGGCGGAAAACCAGTTGCCCACTACGCTGGCAGTTTCCAGCAATAAGTGTTCTTCGTCCGTTGTGTGCTCCAGATGCTGCTCGATAATGCCCTTGAGGCTTGCAGGGCATTTTTTGCTGATAGATTCCACTGGTTCAGTGAGCGCCCAGAGGGAATCATTACGCACCAGTAACTGTTGGGCTACTAGATAATTGCAGAGTGTAACCAAGAATAGAGGGTTGCCGTCTGTGGTCTCGTAGATGACTTCGGTCAACGCCGGTAACTGTGTCAAATCACCGAAACGCTCTGCGAGATAGCCGCTTAGTTCTTCGGAATTTAGCAGTTCAAGGGGTAACTCGCTGACGCTGCTGTGCGGCACCAGAGCTTGTTTTAGCTGACGCACCGGGGCGTCCATTAGGGCAGCGTCCACTGGTCTGTAACTTGCGATCACGAAGATATTGGCGGGTTCATGTCTTCGTGCCAGAGCATCCAAAAGGCCTATCGTGGAGTGATCACTCCAGTGCAAATCCTCCAACCACAGGATCAGAGGTGATTCGCCGGCAATCGCCTCGCACAGAACGCAGAATTCACGCAGCATCCTTGTGGGCGTTGCTGATGCTAATAGAGGGTCGTAGCCCGGTCCGTCGGGGGGTAGCAGCCAGGGTAATTGTATCAGCCACGTGGGGGCATAGCGCTGCAGCTGCTGCTTTACTCGTTCTCCGTCGGGGCCACGAGCCAGACGATCAAGCGCTTCCAGGATGGGTAGATAGGCCTCACCTTCACCGTGCTGATCGATACACCGTCCCATTCCTATAACAGGTTTATAGCTTTCCTGCCCCGTGGAAATTGAGTCCAAAAACGCCTGAACGAGGCTGGTTTTACCGATTCCCGGTTCGCCTGTTACAAAGCACAGTTGGCGCTGGCCGCTTGTGGCCTGTTTGAGCTGTTCTCGGAGGTAGTCAAGCGCTTGTTGGCGCCCAAACAGTGCGGCTTTGCTTTGGTCGGCCGCAGTAAATTGTGTTTCCTGTGGCTGGGAAGAGCTATCGTGCTCGCCAGTGTCTGCGATAAAGCGAAACCCAAGACGATGGACTGTTTCTATGTAGCGCGGTGACCGGGCGTCGTCGCCCAACGCCTTGCGCAACTCCCTTACAGCCTGATTCAAGCTTGCTTCGGTGACCACACGGTCTGCCCAAACGGCCTCAATCAGCTCCTTTTTGGTCAGTAATAATCCCGGTCGAGCTGCCATATAGCAGAGTAAGTTCCAGCTTTTTGGACGCAGGACTACTATATGGCCGTCCACGGTAAGGCGCTGAGTAGATGGATCTATGCGCAACCCGCCCACCGCCAAAATGTTTTCACCCTCGATCGCACCCAAAATTGGTCTACTTATCTCGTTGTATTTACTGTCGCAATTCTAGCATCAGCGCCAGAGTTTCACAGAATATTCAGAACTCCTTCAAGACTGTGGCGCGAGAAAGCGGGAGTATGCTTGACCAATATCAACTTTTAATACCAGATTTCGGAGACGGGCGGACTAGAGCTCCGAACAGTGGGGAAGAAAATGATGAAAAGCGGTAAAGCTGCAGTGAAGCCCGGCCCTGAAGAACACTTACCCAGTCGGCAAACCTTTCTGCTGCGCTTCAGTGACGCCACAGAGCCGGAGGCCGGAATTTATCACGGCAGGGTCGAACACCTCAGTACTGGGAAAACAGCCCGATTTACCTCAATCCCCGAAGTTGTTGAATTTACCAGTAGCGTGATGGAATCAGACGTTGGTGAGACGCACGAAATCAGCTGACTGAAACGGATTGATATGCATTTTTTCAAGGGAGTACTCTATATGTTCAATAACACTAAAAACTTTGTCATTGCGACGCTTCTGGCTTCGGTTTCATTAACCTTTGCCAGCAGCGCAGCCCAGGCCGTTTCGGCCGGCGGTAGCACACTGCCGCAGGCCGAGTCGCCTGACGAACACTTTGATCCTCAGGGCAAGCCACCCTCGGAGCATACGCTCAAAGTGATTCGTAAAGCTCGCGAGAGCTTCCCTTTTGATGACACTCGTGACTACGACGAAGCTAGCAAAGGATTTATCGCGCCGCTGAGTGAAATGGTTATTCCGGCGGATGCCGGCGGTACTGCCTGGGATATTAAGCGCTATGAGTGGCTTAACGAGGGGCGTGACTTCGACAGTGTTCACCCATCGCTGCAGCGCCAATCGGAACTGAACCAGAAAACCGGCTTGTTCGAGATCAATCCGGGCATCTACCAGGTTCGCGGCCTGGATCTTGCCAACCTGACTTTCGTGCGAGGAAAAAAAGGCTGGATCGTATTCGATCCCTTAACCTCGCTTGAGACAGCGCGCGCTGGACTTGAGTTGATCAACGAAAAAGTTGAGCGATTGCCAGTAACGGCAGTTATTATTTCGCATTCTCACGGTGACCATTTTGGTGGTGTGAGGGGCGTGGTTGATCCCGAACGCCTGGCAGCGGGTAAAACCGAGATCATCGTACCCCGTGATTTCGAGGAACATACGATTTCCGAAAACGTCTATGCCGGCAACGCGATGAACCGTCGCTTGTTCTACCAGTATGGTGTGCTGCTGCCAGCGAGTCCCTACGGTCACGCTGGACAGGGCCTGGCGCAGAACGTCTCCGCTGGCCGGATAGGCCTGCTGCCTGCGACGCATGTCGTTGAAGACGACATTGAGGAGTTCGACGTTGACGGCGTTCGCATGATTTTCCAGAACACGCCGCGCACCGAAGCCCCCTCGGAAATGAACACCTATCTGCCTGAGCAGAAAGCACTGTGGATGGCGGAGAACGTCAGCAATGTGATTCATAACATCTATACGTTGCGTGGTGCCCAGGTGCGTGATGCCCTGGCCTGGTCCAAGTACATCAGCCGCGCGCTGCACATGTTCGGCGAGGAAGCTGACGTGATGTTTGCGTCGCACAGCTGGCCACGTTGGGGTAGCGAGCGTATTCAGGAAGTACTGCGCGGGCAACGCGATCAGTATGCACACCTGAACAACCAGGTACTGCATCTGGCGAATCAGGGTGTCACGATCAACCAGATTCACAATGTTTACGAGCAACCCGAAAACCTGAAGCAGGAGTGGTTTACGCGGGGTTATCACGGCTCAATGGAGCACAACAGCCGGGGTGTCTGGATGCGCTATTTGGGCTTCTGGGACGCGAACCCCACTACGTTGATTCCCTTGTCGCCGGAAGACTCGGCCCCCCTGTATGTAGATATGATGGGTGGCTCGAAGAAAATCATAAAGCGCGGTGAGAAACTCTTTGACGACGGTAAGTATCGCCATGCTCAGGAGATTCTGACCAAGCTGGTCTGGGCAGAACCCGACAATAACGCTGCCAGGGGTTTGCTGGCTGACGTGTGGGAACAGATCGGCTATCAGCAGGAGAACCCGGGCCTGCGCAACAGCTTCCTGGCCGGTGCCTACGAACTGCGCAACGGCATTCCGACTGGCAACTCCGCTGATTCCCTGGGTCCCGATATGATCCAGGCAATGTCCACGGAGCTGTTCCTCAACTTCCTCGGCATTCGCATGGATAGCCGCAAGGCGGAAGACCTGAGCTTCACTATCAACCTGGTCACGCCAGACAACGATGAGAAATTTGCGATTGCGCTGTCTAACGCCACGCTGACCAACGTCGAGGGCTTCCAGAACGAGGACCCTGATTTAACCATTACCATCAATCGCTCTGATCTGGAAAATATCATGATTGGCAAGAAGTCTTTTGCGGCATCGGTTAAGGAAGGAATAGCCAAAACCGAAGGTGACATAGGCGTCCTGCAGAAGCTGGGCGCGACCCTGGTGAATTTCGACATGGGCTTTGAGATTGTGCCAGGCAGTGCGAGAGGATCTGACGATGATTCGGAGCTCAATCCCTACGAGGTTGATGGCGAATCGATTCAGGTACGCGGTGAGTAATGGAACACGGCGCATTTTTGAACTATAAGATATAAGCAGTATAAAAAACCTGAGGAAATTGATATGAAAAAGCAAAACCATAGACGTTCGTTAAAATTTCGTAGCGTACTGGCGACCGCAACTCTGTTGCTGTCATCGCTTTTTGTCTCTGTCGCGCCTGCAACGATGGCAGAGGACGAGGTAGAGCCCGAGCAGGAGCGCAGCTTTGACAATCTGGTCGCTGTTGAAGGTGCGGCGATGAATATGGCGTACATTGATCCAGATGCGGATTTTAGTGTATTCAAGCGGGTCGCCATCCTCGAGCCTTTCGTTGCATTTCGTAGCAACTGGCAGCGAGATCAAAATCGCGGCCGCTCGCGCAATGTCAGCAACCGGGACATGGAAAGAATCAAGGCGGACGTAGCCACACAATTTGAACGCGTTTTCGCAGAGCGTCTGGAAGCCGCAGGCTATGAAGTGGTAGATGGAGCCAATGATGACGTGTTGTTGCTGCGTCCCGCGATCATCGATCTGGATATCACCGCGCCCGATACGCGCTCGGCGGGCCGGTCCCGCACCTTTACCGCTTCTGCAGGAGCCGCCACTTTGTACGTGCAGCTGTTTGATTCGATCAGCGGCGATATAATTGGCCGCGCTGCAGACAGAAGAGTGACGCGCAGTGGCGGTGGCAGTGTTAGTTGGAGTAATAGCGTTACCAATACCGCAGAGGCTAGGCGCATGTTCGGTCGTTGGGCCGATACATTGATCACATTCCTGGACAGCCACTACAAGTAAGCGCGCATCGGGCTGCAAATTGGCCCAGAAAGCAGATAGAGTAGCCGCTTCATAAAATAAGGCGGCTGCTCGATGACTGTTTCTTCGATAGAGACACTAATGATGACCGTATCCCTGTTCCTGCTGATGCTAGGGATGGGGGCGACGCTGACTGTAGAACACTTTCGCCAAGTTATGCGGCAGCCTCTGCCGGTCCTGGTCGGTTTGTGCGGCCAGTACGGCTTGATGCCCCTGATCGCTATGCTTTTGGCCCTGGGACTGGGCCTATCACCCGCTGTCGCCGTAGGCCTGGTCATCATGGGCTGTTCTACCGGTGGCGCAATATCAAACTTTTTCTGTTATCTCAGTCGCGGTGATCTGGCGCTCAGTATTTCAATGACGGTAGTTTCTGCGTTGATCGGCTTTTTGATGATTCCACCGTTGCTGCTTGTCTATACGGCTCCATTTCTTGATTCAACCAGAGACCCGGCTCTTGTTCTGCCTGTGGGTAAGATTTTTGCCACCCTGGTGGTCATTCTGATTCCAGTATGTCTGGGGATTTTATTGCGCAAGCACAGCATCCTCTGGGCCAATCGCGCAGAGGCGGGCGGCAGTGTGGTGGGCATCCTTTTTATGATTCTGGTTATCGTGAGCAATATTATGCGAGATGCGGAGGCCATTCTGCTGATGGATTCCACCGTCTATCTGGCTGCACTATTACTAGGGCCTATTGGTTTTTTGCTGGGTTATCTGGCCGGGCGATTGCTGGGGCTGACAAGTCCCGGGCGACGCGCAGTGTCGCTAGAGACCGGCGTGCAGAACATACCGCTTGCGATAGCCATTGTCCTGATTAGTTTTCCGGGTGAGATTCAGGCCGAAGTTCTGGCAGTGCCGATACTCTATGGAATCATCATCGCGCCACTAGCAGCGTTGGGAGCCGTGTTTCTACGTCGGTATGATCGCGACCATGCCTAGAATTCCTATCCCCTGACGAAGAGAGTCATTCCAGGCAGGTGCCATGCACTATTGCGGTAGATTCAACGTGGCTGCCAGTGAGGTTTCCAGAATGGTGCCTGAGGGAATATTGATACTAGAGCCCCGAGTGATCAGCGCTGCACCGGCGCCTACCCGAGCGCCAGTTCTTGCGCCGCGACTGCCGTTAGCCAGTCCGCCTATTGCTGCTGCTCGGGCGGTTCGGCCGACAGTTCGGCCAGCTTCGTTGCCCCCCTGAGCTTGCAGGCCTGATGTTTGAATCGGAAACAGTTGATCATTGATCATGATGTCGGAGAACTCGATGGCAAGTTCAGATGATCCGGCGAGTCGTCCGGCCTGTTGTGCGCCGGTTATGCGTCCGTGCACGAACGTGCCTCTGGGGGCCACGGTTACGCCATTGACCACCAGTGCGCCTTCGAGCTGGCCACGGAACCGGTGGCCGGCTGAATGGCGGCTGGAATCGATAGTATCAGCAGTACGAATCACCAGGCGGGTTCCGGCAGGTACCGCCAGCATGGAAGGGGTAGGTGCCTGAGCAATAGCTTCGGCAGTGGCGACTCCTGAACTGAGGAATATGCCAACGACATCGCTCTCAGGAAATGCCTCTACGCTTTCGCCGGTATTAAACATGATGATGCCGTTACTGCTGCCAACAAAGCTGCCCTCCAGTAGGGTGCCATTGGCTAGTTCCAGGGTGTCCGCAATAACCGGCCCAATGCTGAGTGTCGATACTGCTAGTAGTGTAGTGAGTAGTTTTTTCATAACGGCCTCCAGAGGCTCTCGTGTGATTTTTCGGACTAATTGATAAATTCAACTGCGCCGCTGGCCATATCGTATAGTGCGCCGACAATTTTAACCTCACCCTTTTTCTCCAGGTCAGCGATTATTGGACTGCGCTTGCGTATATCCTCGATACTCAGTTGAACATTACGCTCAGTCACCATGTGCACATACTCATGGTTCGAGCTGCTCTTATCGCCGCTGTAATCGGCCAATGAATCGATAGCAGGTTGGATGTTCTCCAGCATGGAAGTGATGTTCCCCAGTTCAGCGCCGTCGATGGCAGCTTTGATCGCACCACAATCTGAATGACCCATGACCAGAACCAGTTTGGCTCCCGAAATCAGCGTGGCGAACTCCATACTTCCCAGGATATCTGTATTCTCGAAGTTACCGGCTACCCGAGCTATGAACATATCCCCAATACCACGATCGAATACATCTTCGACCGGGATTCTGGAATCAAGGCAGGACAGGACCACGGCCTTGGGAAACTGCCCGTTCGCTGCGGAACGCACCATCGCGGAGTGATCGCGACTGGTGATCGTACCCGTCAGGAATCGCTTATTGCCCTGCTTGAGAGCCGTCAATACCTGTTCCGGTGTAAGGGCGGCCTGTTCCTCCTGGGAGAGAACGCGCTCTACACGGGCTGTGTTGTTCTCGGCATGAATTGTGCCGGAAATAAATACAAGTGCGACAAGTGCAAGCAAAACTCGCATGACATTTCTTCCTTTTTAGCCATAGATTGCCGCTTATTGTTTCTTTATTTCGAGATCAAATCATGAAGAAACTCTAAAGCTTCCCTGAAACGGGTATTGCCAAGTTAAGTCCCTAGAATAGCTAGTATCAGCACAGGAGCACTTACAAGCGTCATTGATTTTGCCAGAGCCTGCTTTGCTACCGATCAACACACCCTGATTTTAACCCGGGTCGAATTGAGGTTGGGTATTCCGGAAAAAGGGTCGATCTCGGCGTTATCAACCAAATCATTGACGTTGACCCCGTAACAAAGGGGCTCTTCCTTATTTGCGGGAGAGAATACCCGAGACCCCCAGCCGTGTTGTATGCAAATAATCCCCGGCACCACCCGGTCGCTAATGCGAGCCTTGATACAAATACTACCAACTGCTGATGTGACTTCGATCTCGGCACCCTCCTGTATCCCAAGGGAATGGGCATCCTGTGGATGAACCTCGCAATCATTGCCCTGCTCGCGTTTTTGCATATTGGGCAGTTCCATCAACCAGGAATTCATCATATGCAAGGTTCGCTTACCGATAAGGGTGAAGGGATAGTCGGCACCAGGCTGCTCGCTTTCATCCAGTAAACGCTGCAACTGCGTACAGAACTTTCCGGGGGCGATTTGGATAGCCTTGCCCCCCATTTGCGCCTTTAGCTGGCCGTAGGCGCGGTCACGGTACTGCAACCCGTGCGGTGAATTTTGCAATTGCCGCCAGCTGAAGGTCTTGCCACCTTTCAACATCAGCCGTTCCAGTAATCCCGGGGAAACAGCCCACTGCGGTTTTCTGAACAGGCGTGCCAGTACGCGACTGATACGAATCATCGTATTGGCGCCTTTTTTACCCATAAACGGCACCTTCATTGCCAGCGACAAGTCGACAAAAAACGCCCACTCCGGCCGGATAGACTCAGGCGGGTTGACCGCTTGGGCAGAATACTGGGCAAAGGGCTGGTCCATGCCGCCCGCCAGGTTGAATGATAACTCTTCGCGCTCCAGCCAGTGGACGCCGGGAATCAACCAGTCGGCGTGGCGATGGCTCTCCCGCTGCACGAGGTCAACGGCGACCAGCATATCCAACCCAGCCAGGGCGTTGTCTAACAGCCTGCCATTAGGACCTGACACCACCGGGTTACCGCTTTGAATCACCATAGCTTTTATCTGGCCCGGCCCCGGGGTTTGGATTTCATCCGGTAATTCTGCAAGGGAGCGGTTGCCCATGACCGTGGGTTGTCCTCGAACCCGGCTGATAGTTTCAGGTTGGTGGCCGGTAGCGGCGAACTCCGTCATATTGATATAGCCGGTATCGAAGCGTCGTCCCCCTGGTTTGTCCAGGTGGCCGGTGACGATGTCGAGCACAAGCCCCAGCCAGTGCCCAACAGTGCCGGTGGTATGCATGGATACCCCGGTCTGGGTCAGGCACATGGCGCCCGTGGCTTGCGCGTAATCCCTGGCAACTTGCCGGATGTCCTCGACGGCAATACCGCAGCGGCGGGATAAATGAGTCAGATCCGCAGCCAGCGCAATACTTCTGATGGACTCGAGTTGCTCTGCGGGCAAAGCGGCACAGGCGTCAGGGTCCGCCAGGTCCTCGCCAAACACGGTATGTAATAAGCCCAGAATAAAAGCCCAGTCAGTGCCCGGTTTGATGTTCAGGTGGGTGTCGGCCTGTTGTGCGCTGCGTGTCCGGCGTGGGTCAACCACTACCAGTGTGGTGCCCTGTGTCTGTTTTTCCCGCGCTCGCGCCCAGCCATCGCTGGCACTGCCCAACCAGCTAAATTTACTTTCCGCCGGGTTCATACCAATCATCAGCAAGTAATCGCAGCGATCAATGTCTGGATTGAACGGGACATACGGTAAATCGAACAGGGCGCTGGATACGACATGATTGTTGTTCTGGTCGATGGAGCCCACGTTGTAACGGTTTTGGGTGCCGACGGCGTCCACCCATCCCAGCGAGAAGATAACGCCCGAGGTAAAACCCAGTGGGTTGCCATGGTAATAGCCGATACTGTCCGCACCGTTATCCGCTATAAGCTCGTTGAATCGCCCGGCAATAGCGCTGATGGCCTCCTCGTAAGTCGTTTCGACAAAAGAGTTCCCGACCCTTTTCATGGGCGCTTTGATGCGGCGCGGGTGCTCTACCAGCTCATGAGCGGTCAGACCCTTGGCGCAGATATCACGCCAGGTCTGGGGGTTCTCCTTGTCGGCAACGATTTTCTCTACTTTGTTATCCCGAACCTGCACTGCCAGGCCGCAGGCCGCTTCGCAATAGCGACAGGTGGTATACACCGTGTTCATTGGGCCATCTCCTTCAGGGGTGGGGCAGTCAACTTGAGTAACTCCCAGCCGCCCTGGTCCGTATCGATATTGCTATAAGTGGAGCTGCCAATATAGAGGTCTTCACCCACCACCAATGCGTTACGTACGCCGTTGTTGGCCGGGTTACCAAAGCCGTCGAGCGTCACCGGCACGGCGGGTCGGTCAGTGCTGTCAAAACGGTAGAGGTCGAACCCCGGGACTTCCTTTGATAGGTCCGAATGTTCACTCAGGGTGCGCAGTACGAAGCAGCTTAGCTGGCAATCTGTCTCGTCCCGAATGGCAAGCATCCCCCCTGACACATCGAAGGTGCCTAGATACAAGCTGTCCCGATATTTCACCATTGTCCAGGTGTAGTCGTTAAAATATGCGCCGAAACCCGCATCCCCAAACAGGGGCGGGGCACCGAGCAGGTTGACTTTTTCTGTCCACTCGCCGTTGTAAGCCCAGAGTTTTTCCTTGCCGTAGAGCAACTCGGTCTTCGGTTTATTCTCATCTCGCAGGTCGGTACGAAACAGGTGAGTGCTGCGGTGGGCCTTGATAATGGCTTCTCTGGCGTTGAACAATAAACTGGGGGAATCCATCGACAGTTGCTGAAAGCCCTGACCATTTGGGAACATCGTTCCCCAGTAGATATAACCATTGAACTCTTCGAGCGCACCGATCAACCAGGACCGCGCGATTACCGGGTCGGGGTCGAAATCGGCGGCATCAAACAGCTTGCCGAAGCTGGCGGGTTGCTCCGATGTAAAACCTCCGTCCGGGAAGGGGCTGGTTTGGTAAAGTCCCGCAGGTACGTTCTCCGAGCCCCAGGTAGTCAGCACAAAACGTCCCTCATACTCAATCAACTCCGCTCCGGAACCCGCATTCCCCAGATCCCCCACAACTTTGAAGCCGGTGGCAGTGCCAGTTCCTTTGAAGGGTGCCTCCGGACTGCCTACCCAGCGCAGCAGATGATTGGGGTGGGTCGATGAGTGCATTTCGGAACCGACAAAGACATACATCGCCTCGCTGCCGTCAGCATGAGTGACCGTTCGAAAGCGGCGCACATTGATATAGTTCTCCAACTGTACACCGTCAATAAACTCGCCACTCTTTCCATCAAAAGCGAGCACATACACCGACTTGTCACTGTGTACCAGGGGGTTGGATGCCATAAACACCACGCCGTTGGCACTTCCCGCCGCACGGAAACCAAAGCTTCGGTCCACCATAGTCTGGAATGTTGGATTATCCGACTCTATTCGGAAAAACTCGCCCGTCGTGGCATTGAGCCGATGGATCGAGGGCCTGCGCCAATCTGCCTGGACAATCGTGGCACCATCGGGCCATGGCAGGCGCGTATCAGTTTTGGCGTTATCGGGGTAGGAGGACCGAAATGTTTCGCAGGCCCATCGTGAATTGCGGGAGGGCATGAATTGCCCGGTCACCATCATCCAGCCACACCAGCCGTTACTGAGGGTGGAAAACCACAGGTTATCGCCTGTGGAGGTCATGGCCCACACGTAGCCCCCGTTACGCTTCGCCAATGCACCGGAAGGTACCGTCGTCTCTTTGCCAATGTCGGCATCGGGAAGCCAGCGATTACGGGGGTCGGCTATGCCGTAGAACCACTCGTCTACTGGAGCCTGTGCTATGCGTTCAACTCGAACCTGTGCGTGCGTCAATGCACTTGCTACAAGGAGTATCAACAACAAAATTTTTTTATTCATTGGCGTCCAATCCTGCAATATGCCTTCACTCATTACCGAAAACTGGTTTGCCGTATCTGGCAATATTGCAGTCTAGTCGGTACTGACAAGTTAAGCTGCTGATATGGTACTGAAAACTTAAACCGAGGTCGTAGGCTGGCATTACAAAAAAAAGGGCTCAAGTGAGTAGAAATACATTCCCAGGCTTCACTTTCAGTTCAATTTGCTCGGTTGATAAACTTTATATTTCCACTTTTCCAGTAATATCCGGCTAAATGGAACAGCAGCGGACGACCGTTTTCACTTCAAAACCTTCTGCGATGGTGGTTATCGTGACATTGGGCCATAATCCACGTCTGTGAAAAATTGGTTTAGTCAGATTGTGCTTATCTTCAATTACTGCAAAAACAAATGCCCGCTACTATTTATGGTCATATTGGCCCTGGAAGGCTGTGCGATAGCTCCGGACAAGACGACCCAACAGGGAAAGGGCGTCGCTGTATGCGATTCCTATCTGATTCTCAGCATGTGTGTGCAAGATCTGGACTGGGACGGCACGGTGGATGTGGTCTACTTTACCGACACCAAAGAGGCATTCATGTACCAGGGAGGCAAGCAGGACCTGGTCGGCGAGGTGATGCCATTTCATCGCTGCGCCGTGGAACTGAACAAAGGCATGCAGGCCACTACCAATCGGATTTTAGACCGTGCTGACCTTTCTCTCGTTGAGGAGGTGAGTATTACCAAGGAATTAATTTCTAATTATGTAGCCTCCAAACCCGCAATAGATGCTTGCAATGCCAAGTTCGAAACTGCCACTGGTGATGGCGGGGAGCCAGAAACTGATTTTTCGCAGTTCGAAGAGAGCTGGGACCTTGAATAATATTTATGGCACTGGCAGATACTGCCAGGTTAAATCGTCACTTGCAGATTATCGATTCACACTGACTCAAACGATTGCTGACAGTCTTTATGGGTCTACCGAGGCTCTTGATTTGTCCTTCCCGGAATGGATGGGCGGAATGCTGAATACTGCGACGTTGTATCAGCAATCATGGAATCCGAATTTCGGCACTGAGACGTTTGATCAATTCGCAG
>JBDWAD010000011.1:0-374978 GCA_039979015.1 Halioglobus sp. | reverse complement strand
GTCGCGATACTGCCAGCTGTCCTGCAGTTGGTGCTGGTGATAATCGCGGATGCGCTTGGCCGCCTCTTCCAGCGCGACTCTCTGTTCCGCTGGAATCGATTCCAGCGCATGCTGCAAGCGCTGCGGGTCAATTTCAAGATCAGCCACGCTCGCCACATCTAAATGGTCAAATTGGCGAGTGTAATCGAGTAACGCGTCGTCACCACGGGCGGCGATGTCAGCGATTACCCGACCCACGGTGTCGTTCACCGTTTGATCCATCTCGTCTTCCCAGGCGGTCAGGTCATCCAGTGCCTTGGCAAAATCCGGCTGCCCGGAGTCCAGTCGTCGCATCAACATCTCAGGGCTCCTCCACTGCAGCAGCAAGCTTATCGATCAGGGACTGAATACCCTGGTAACGCGAACGCATCGCCGCCTTGTTGACAATTAATCGCGAACTGACGCTGGCTATTTCCTCCAGGGGCTCCATTCCGTTGGCGCGCAGAGTATTGCCAGTATCGACAATATCGACGATCAGGTCCGCCAGGTTCATCATCGGCGCCAACTCCATGGCACCATAAAGCTTGATCAGTTCCGCATGCACACCTTTGCGGGCGAAGTACTCTCTGGCGATATTGACAAACTTGGTGGCCACCCGAATGCGCGCACCGCTCTGCTCCCATCCCACGGGCCCTGCGGTCATAAGGCGACAACGGGCAATGCCTAAATCCAGAGGCTCATAGACACCTTCGGCACCGTGCTCCAGTAAGATGTCCTTGCCGACAACCCCCACATGGGCCGCACCATGGCGCACATAAGTGGGCACATCCGTGCCGCGGATGATCACCAATTGCACGCCTTCAGCGGTGGTATCAAAAATAAGCTTACGGCTCTTACTCAAGTCCTCCAGCGGCTCAATGCCAGCCTTTGCCAACAAGGGCAGTGTTTCCTTTAGAATTCGACCCTTGGTCAGGGCGATGGTAATAGATTCACTCATAGTCAGTCCGGTACGCGACGGATATCCGCCCCCAGTGATTGTAATTTTTCCTCGATACGCTCATAGCCACGATCGATATGGTAGATCCTTTCGATCTCGGTGCCACCCTTCGCGACCAGCCCAGCAATGACCAGACTGGCTGAAGCTCGCAAATCCGAGGCCATAACCGGAGCTCCGTTCAAACTGTCCTGCCCGGTAATAATCGCCGTATGACCCTCGATCACTATGTTGGCACCCATCCGGTTCATTTCATGGATCTGGATCAGGCGATTTTCAAAGACAGTTTCAGTCACCATGCTGGTGCCTTCAGCCACCGCATTCATCGCGGTAAATTGAGCCTGCATGTCGGTGGGAAACCCCGGATACGGCGCTGTTTTCAGGCTTACTGCCCGTGGCCGTTGACCCCGCATATCCAGTTCAATCCAGTCTTCACCTTCTGCAATACTTGCACCCGCTTGCTCCAACTTCCTGAGCACCGCTTCCAGGTCGTGAGCATTAGCGCCTCTGAGCACAACCCTGCCGCCGGTTGCCGCTGCGGCAACCAGATAGGTACCTGCCTCAATGCGATCGGCCATAACATCGTAGCGGCATCCGCGCAGGCGTTCCACGCCGTCCACCACTATCGTATCGGTACCGTGACCGCGGATATCGGCACCCATCGCAATCAGGCAATTGCCCAGGTCAACCACCTCTGGCTCGCGAGCAGCGTTCTCGATGATCGTGCGCCCATCGGCCAAAGTGGCCGCCATTAATAGGTTCTCTGTGCCGCCTACCGTGACCATTTCCATCACGATGTGGGCACCCTTCAAACGCCCGGCGATGCTGGCATTAATGTAGCCGCCGTCTACCTGGATATTGGCGCCCATTGCCTCCAATCCGCGCAAATGCAGATCCACTGGTCGACTGCCAATGGCGCAGCCTCCTGGAAAGGAGACATGCGCTCGGCCAAAGCGGGCCAGCATGGGCCCCAATACCAGGATAGAGGCACGCATGGTCTTGACCAGTTCATAAGGTGCCGAGTAGTCGCTAATGGTACTTGCGTCCACTTCTACGTTCAGCTTTTCATCGACCGTGACCGTTACCCCCATGCAACCCAGCAGCTCGATCATAGTGGTAATATCGTGCAAATGAGGAAGGTTGCCGACGATAACCGGTTCGTCCGCCAATAATGTGGCGGCTAAAATCGGCAGAGCAGCGTTCTTCGCTCCGGAAATACGAAGCTCGCCATTAAGCGGCTGGCCGCCCTGTATCAGGAGTTTTTCCACGATCTTTGCTGAAAGCCGAGGTTTAACTCCGGGCCTGCCACTCCTCTGGGGTAAAGGTGTGGATGTTGACAGCGTGAATACTACCTTCAGCAATCTCATCGCTGAGGGCACCATAAACCAGCTGTTGTTTCTTCACCGGACGCAGCCCCTCGAAGACGCCACCAATGGCAGTAATATCATAATTTGCACCCTCGCCCTGAACCTCGAACTCACATTCAGGCAAGTGTGTTTGTAACAGTACCTTGACGGTAGCGGCGTCCATAACATTCTCCAGATACGGTATCAATACGCAGGAACGGTACCTGGCCAAACGACTGGGAACCGAAGAAGCGGCATTCTAGGAGAAAACGACCACCATAGCGACCGCCATCGCCTGCTTACTCGTCGATCTCAACAGCCGCCCACTGCTCGATAACAGCATCAAGATTACCGTTCTCTTTACGGGCCGCAGCCTGAAATTGATTCCGATAAATCTCTCCGAGATTAATGCTCTCAATAATCATGTTGCGCAGTTGCCATTCGCCGCTTTTACTGCGGCCCATTTGGTACATGACAACATATGACTGCGCATCGTCTGAGAAAATAAGCTGTTCTACGGAGACCCTGGATTGCTGGGCCTCATCCAGAGAAGGCTTGGAGATCTCTATCTGTGCACCACCAAACGCAAGCAGGCCTTTACCATAGGTGCGTACCATTCCAGTACGCATGACGTCTGAGAAGCGATCAAGCTGGCCTCGCAACTGCTCGCGGCCCGCTTCGTCCAAAGAACGATAACGGTCGCTGGTAGCGTAAGGCCCCATGACACCCCGTGCAAACCCGCGAAAATCCACCACTTCGTCAAGGATAGATTGAATTTCCTGATAATAGCGTTCCGGGTCGTCATCGACATAAGTCGGCGCATCCTTGACGACTGCCATCACCTGTGAGGTTGTGTCCCGCACGACATCATGGGCGGTGGCAGCCCCCTGTGCGCTAACCCCGGTCGCCATTAAACACAGTGCCAAAACCCAGGAAAAATGTGATCTACGCTTCATTTCTGCTCCCTACTCATTATTGCTACTATTCACAATCGCAACGGCCTGTATAATCGACTGCTCAAGAACCCTCGAGCGTCCAATGCGGGCTTACGTCTCGTGTATATGACAACAGCCTTGCTCTCGCAGTTCCGGCACATTGCGCGGCGCATATTTTAACAGGAAACAGGTATTTATGCTGTTAGCTGCCGCAGCTATTCTGGTCGGCTTCATCGTCCTGATCTGGAGCGCCGACCTGTTTGTCGCAGGTGCGGCCTCCATTGCCGAAAACATGGGCATGTCGCCCATTATCATTGGCCTGACAATTGTTTCCCTGGGCACCTCTGCGCCAGAAATCCTGGTATCACTGACCGCTGCAATGGCCGATGCGGGAGATCTCGCCATCGGCAATGCAATAGGTTCAAACATTGCCAACGTAGGCCTGGTCCTTGGCATCACTGTGCTGGTCGCGCCGATGATGGTGCATGAAAGCTGCATGAAGAAGGAAATGCCGGTGCTGCTGCTGGTGACCTTCGGGGCAGGAGTACTGCTCCTGGATGATGAGCTTTCCCACCTGGACGCCTGGCTGATGTTGGGAACGTTGGCGCTGATCATTGTTTACATGGTGCGAAGCCAGCAGAAAGATGCCGTCCTTCTGGAGGAAGCCGAGGAAGAATATCTGCATCACCTCAACCCCATGCGAGCCTGGATTACCTTTGCACTAGGGCTTGCCCTGTTGATCGCAAGCTCGCGCATGCTGGTTTGGGGCGCGGTAGTCATTGCAGAAACCATCGGCGTGTCAGAACTGGTCATCGGCCTGACGATTGTTGCGATAGGCACCAGTTTGCCGGAACTGGCGGCCACCATCGCCAGCGCCCTGCGAGGCCACACCGAAATTGCCTTGGGCAACGTGATTGGCTCAAATTTGTTCAACCTGCTGGCCGTCATGGCTATCCCGGGTATCGTAGGCCCCGAAAGCCTCGACCCTGCCGTGATTGTCCGCGACTACCCCACAATGACTTTCCTTACCGTATTTCTTGCCCTGGCTATCTTCATAAGCCGCAAACGCAGTGCCTCTAAAAAAGGGCATGCCTATGTGGGTCGAACCGTGGGCATGTTGTTAGTCTCATTCTACGCGGGGTATTATTATTGGCTATATCTCAGCCTGTGAATCAAGGCCTCACGCTATGACGGACACGCCGACCAGTAATTTCAGCAGTTCGGCTCAGCGCACCATTAAAATGGAAGCTGAGGCCGTCAGCGCGCTCTTGACCCGCGTTGGTGATGACTTTGAACGGGCCTGCCAACTACTGCTGGCCTGCAAAGGTCGGGTTATCGTCACCGGCATGGGCAAGTCAGGACACATCGGCTGCAAAATAGCCGCCACCTTGGCCAGTACAGGAACACCTGCCTTTTTTGTGCATCCTGGCGAAGCCAGCCACGGTGATATGGGCATGATCACCAACGAGGACGCGATTATAGCTTTATCAAATAGCGGTGAAGTTACCGAGGTCGTCACCCTGCTGCCATTGCTCAAACGCCTGGGGTCACCCATCATCGCCCTGACTGGTAACCCGCAATCCACATTGGGCCTGGCCGCGGATGCCCACCTGGACACTGGCGTCGAAACAGAGGCCTGCCCGCTGGATCTGGCGCCAACCTCCAGCACGACCACAGCGCTGGTAATGGGAGACGCACTGGCGATAGCGCTGCTCGAGCAACGAGGTTTCACGGCAGAGGATTTTGCCTTTTCGCACCCCGGAGGCACTCTGGGTAAAAAACTTCTGCTGAAGATCGAGGACGTGATGCTGTCTGGCGACGCAATTCCTGCAGTGGCTGCAAACACCACACTATCCCAAGCATTGCTGGAGATCAGTAACAAGGGCCTGGGCATGACTACCGTGAGCGATGCCTCAGGGCGGCTGGCTGGCATCTTTACTGATGGCGACTTGCGACGCACGCTGGACCAGCAAGTGGATATCAACAACACCCCCATAGAGACCCTTATGACCACGGGTGCCAAGACCGCCAGTCCTCAGATGCTGGCCGCCGAAGCGCTGCGCATCATGGAAGAAAATGAGATTACCTCCCTGGTGGTCCAGGACGAACACGGTGATACCTGCGGCATAGTCCACCTCATGCACCTCCTTCACGCGGGGATTGCCTGAACCCGATGACTGAAATCAGCGAAATAGCACGTGCCATTAAAATTCTTGCCCTGGATGTGGATGGCGTACTCACCGATGGTCGCATTTACTACGGCAATGAAGGCGAAGAGCTCAAAAGCTTCAGCATAAAAGATGGGCTTGGCGTTAAATTACTGCAGAAAGACGGTATAGAAGTCGTCCTGATCACCGGGCGCAGCTCCGAGATCGTGGCTCGCCGAGCGCGGGAACTGGGCATTAACGAAGTGATTCAGGGGCGAGAGGACAAGATAACTGCCCTCAGGGAGATTTGCACCGCTCGCCAACTTCAGACAGAGCAATGCGCTTATATGGGCGATGACTTACCCGACCTGGGCGCTGTGCGCGCTGCAGGTATTGGTATGGCGCCGGCCGACGCGGTCAGTCCGTTGCTGGTGGCTGCGGATTGGGTCAGTGATTTCGGCGGCGGCGCCGGCGCTGTGCGACAAGCTTGTGAGCAACTACTAAGCTGGCGCGGCTCACTGGCACAGCACCTGGCGGACTTTGATTAGTGCCGCGCCTTCCACTGCAAATTCTGTTGGCCATCACCCTGGTCCTCGCCGCTAACTACTACTGGAACCCGGAGACGGCGGAGTCGCCGGATGAATACACCAGCTTCCGGCAACAGGAACTACCACAGACCTACCTAGAAACAGTGAGGGCCTGGACGTTCGATGAAGATGGCAAACTCACCGATATCATTGAAGCAGATCGGCTAGAGCAATTTCCCCGACGAAACCTGTCATTGATTACTCAGCCGAGGTTTTATGCCCACAGTGGTGATGACAGGAGCTGGTCAGCAACAGCAGATAGAGGGCGGGGAGACGACAATGTGGAGCGGTTACTGCTGAGAAAAAACGTGGTCCTCATTCACGATCAGTCAGGCACCCGCATGAACACAAACGCCCTGGATATCGAATTGGATACCAAAATTGCCAGCTCAGAGAAAAAAGTCACTGTCGTTCAGGGCAATAATTCAACCATAGCCGATGGCATGGTAGTCAGAATGGAAGATGAGATAATCATCATGAAACCTAATGTGGAGACTGTTTATGCGCCTGCGCCGTGACCGACTCATGCCCGGCGTATTCGTCACGCTGGCACTTTTACTACCAGGCCTTGGCAGCGCGCTGCCCGATGACAGGGACCAACCCATCCGCATTGAGGCCGATGAGGCCCTGCGTGATGAGAAGCAGGGATTTACCCGCTACGAGGGCAATGTCAGGATGGACCAGGGTAGTCTTCACATCGAGGCAGACCAGATCACTGTCTATCACGACGACAAGGAAGCGAACCGCGTCGTGGCCACCGGCAAACCTGCGCGCCTGCAACAGCAACCCGAGCTTGAAAAGGGCCCCATTAAGGCCAGTGCTGACACCATCGAGTACTTTAAGAGCGAGGATCGCATCCAGCTGCGAGAGAACGCCAACATAGAACAGGAAGGCTCCATCGTGACCGGCGACTCTATCGACTACCTGATGAACGAGCAGCTGGTCAAAGCGGGTTCTGATAAAAACCGAGATTCCAGCCGCGTGAAAGTCGTGATCCCCGCTGGACTGGTCAGCGAAGAGGAACGTTAGGGTGGCGAGCCTGAAAGCCAATAACCTGGCAAAATCCTACCGTGGACGGGAAGTAGTGCGGGATGTTTCCCTGCAGGTCGACAGCGGTCAGGTAGTGGGACTCCTGGGCCCCAACGGTGCAGGTAAAACAACCTGTTTCTACATGATCATTGGCATCATTCAGGCCGACCGAGGCATTATCGAACTCAACGGCGAAGACATTACCCCCCTATCCATGCATGAACGCGCAAGGCATGGACTGGGCTATTTGCCTCAGGAAGCATCGATCTTCCGCAAACTCACGGTCGGCGACAATATTCTAGCCATTTTGGAAACGCGCCCCGATCTCAACAAAAAACAACGCCTGGAACGACGCGACCAACTGCTGGAAGAGTTTAACGTTGAACACCTCCGGGACAGTCTGGGCCAAGCGCTGTCAGGGGGAGAGCGGCGGCGCATAGAAATCGCGCGCGCCCTGGCCGCAGAGCCAGACTTCATTCTACTGGATGAGCCCTTCGCCGGGGTCGATCCAATCTCGGTAAACGATATCAAGACCATTATTAATCACCTGCGGGATCGTGGCATCGGCGTGCTGATCACGGATCACAATGTTCGAGACACGCTGGATATATGCGAAAAAGCGTATATTGTAGGCGAAGGTCATATTATCGCCTCAGGCACCGCAGACGACGTCCTGGGCAGCGAACATGTCCGCAGAATTTACCTCGGGGACCAATTCCAGCTGTAAGCCAAAAACGCTGAACAGGCTCACAGGCATTGTCAACAAGCAAATTTCACGCCAAGCGGTTGCCACCACTCTATGGGCAGCGCTACACTGAAGTTGTTGTTAGGACACGGCGCTCTCTGTTTTCAGGCGCCTGAGGGCGTTACCAAACACTCGATGAAACAATCGCTCCAACTCAAACTGGGCCAGCAGCTGACCATGACGCCTCAGCTGCAGCAGGCTATCCGTTTGTTGCAATTGTCTACGCTTGATCTTCAGCAGGAAATTCAGGAGGCCCTGGACAGCAACCCCATGCTGGAGGTCACTGAAGAAGACTCGACCCTGGAAACGCCCCCCAGTCAAGCTGACAGCGTCGTCAGCAGCCAAAGTGACGGCCCGCTGGAAAGCATGGAGCAAAATTTCGATGGCGAGGGTGAACCCCTCACCCCCACCGAGCCTGCCGCAAGCAGTGAAGTGCTGCCGGACGACCTGCCAGTGGATACCCAGTGGGAGGATTTACTACCCTCGAGCTCAGCTCCCGCAACCCCCTATAACGATGACCTCGCAGACGGCGATTTTGAGAATCGCAATACGTCCCGTGAAAGCTTGCACGAACAACTCTTGTGGCAGCTCAACCTGACCCGGTTATCCGACTCCGATCGACTGATAGCGCTGGCGATCATTGACGCCACCGATGACAACGGAAGGTTGCAGGCAACGCTGGAGGAAATCCACGAATCCTTCGAGCCAGAGATGGACATCGAATTGGACGAAGTCGTGGCAGTACTTCACAGGCTGCAGCAATTCGAACCGGCGGGCGTCTGTGTCCGCGATTTACAGGAGTGCCTGTTGGTGCAATTGCAGCAACTGCCCTCCTCTACTCCCTATCTGGAGCAGGCCAGACTTATACTCAATCGACACCTGCCCCAGTTGGCCAGTGGTGATTTCAGCCAGATTATGCGGCGCACACGGCTTAAAGAGGATCAGCTGAAAGATGCACTGGATCTGATTCAGACACTGGATCCCAATCCAGGGGAAACTTTCGCGCCGCAAGAGGTCGAATATGTCGTACCCGATGTTTACGTCAGCAAAAAGGAAGGCCGTTGGTTGGTGGAACTTAACCCAGACATAGCACCTAAACTGCGCATCAACAACGATTACGCCAGCCTTATCAAACGGGCCGACAGCAGTACTGACAACACATTCCTCAAAGACAACCTGCAAGAAGCGCGCTGGTTCCTCAAAAGTTTGCAAAGCCGAAACGAAACCCTGCTTAAAGTCGCGACACGCATTGTTGAACATCAACGCAACTTCCTGGAATACGGAGAAGAAGCGATGAAACCTTTGGTGCTGGCTGACATCGCAGAACTCGTAGAAATGCATGAGTCAACCATCTCCAGGGTAACCACCCAAAAGTACATGCACACTCCCCGGGGAGTTTTCGAACTCAAATACTTTTTTTCCAGCCACGTGTCGACAACAGCCGGCGGCGAATGCTCGTCGACCGCCATTCGCGCCCTGATAAAAAAACTGGTAGCAGCGGAAAATGCGCGCAAGCCACTCAGTGATAACAAGATCACTCAATTGCTGGAAGAACAGGGAATCAAGGTGGCACGTAGAACGATCGCTAAATACCGGGAGACGCTATTGATCCCCCCCTCCAATGAACGTAAGAGGCTGGTCTAGTTTATGACCATCGAAAGAGCACAAAAAATATCGCCGCCTGCGGGCAGTGGTCTAGACTTTACTCATACGCAACACAACTTAGAAAGCCCGGCAATGACGGGTCAACCCGAAGAAGGAGCAATAATATGCAACTGAATGTCAGCGGACACCATGTAGAGGTTACTGAACCCCTGAGGGAATATGTGGACACCAAGTTCGAGCGACTACAGCGACACTTCGACCAGATCACCAACGTACAGGTGACCCTGATTGTCGAAAAAATGGTACAAAAGGCTGAGGCCACCGTGCACATATCCGGCGCTGATCTATTCGCGCACGCAGAATCCGAAGACATGTACGCCGCCTTAGATTCACTGGTGGACAAACTTGACCGACAACTGATCAAGCACAAGGAAAAGTCCCGCGGACATTAGGCGGATATCGATAACTCCATGCAACCATTAGCAGAACTACTGACCCCGGAACGCACTGCATGCCAGGTTCCGGGGATCAGCAAAAAACGTTTATTTGAAACTGTCGCTCGCCTGATCAGCGATGACCAGATCTCGCTTTCCTATGACGAGATTTTAAGCCAACTCATAGCGCGCGAAAAACTGGGTAGTACCGGACTGGGCGAAGGCATTGCCATACCCCATTGCCGGATAGAAAATTGCAGCCAGCCGACAGGCACACTGCTGACGCTTGGCGAACCCATAGACTTCGACTCCCCGGACAATCAGCCAGTAGATCTGGTGTTTGCATTGCTGGTACCTGCAGAGGCCCATCAGCAACATCTTGAAACATTGGCGGGACTGGCGAGACTTTTCAGCCAGCCAGACTTTTGTGATGCCCTTCGCAAAGCCCCGGACAGGGCCGAGTTGTTCAGCCTCGCGACCCAGGCCCAAGCGGTCGCTCCCTGACATGCAACTGATTATCATCAGCGGACGTTCGGGCTCCGGCAAAAGTACGGCCCTTAACCAGCTCGAAGATGAGGGCTATTACTGCATAGATAACCTTCCCGTCTCGCTGCTGCCATCTCTGGTGGAAAAAACCAGCAGTGAAGATTTCGACCACTTTCGTGGCACCGCAGTCTGTATTGATGCACGTAATGCCTGGAAAGACCTGGTCAACTTCGGCAGCGTGATGGAGTCTCTGCCAGTCACGGTAAAATCCGAGGTACTGTTCCTTGATGCGCAGGAATCCGCGCTGATCAAGCGTTTCTCGGAAACGCGCCGCAAGCACCCCCTCAGCTCTGATAGCACCCCCCTGGCGGAAGCCATTGCTAAAGAGCGGCTCCTTCTGGAGCCTATTTCCAGTGCTGCTTCCCTGGTTTTGGACACCAGCCAGATGACCATTTATGAGCTGCGGGACGCGGTCAAGCAGCGACTCCTGGGCGCAGAGAGCGGAAGTATGTCAGTGCTGATCCAATCCTTTGGTTTCAAGCGCGGGATCCCAACAGATGCTGACCTGGTATTTGATGTACGCATGCTACCCAACCCTCACTGGGTCAAGGAACTCCGACTAAAAAATGGACTGGAACAAGAAGTTAAGGATTTTCTCGAAGCACAAGCGGTGACGGCAGAGCTCTACCAGGACATCAGTGGGTTTTTGGAGCGGTGGCTACCCCGGTACAGGGACAGTAATCGCAGTTATATGACGGTCGCCATCGGCTGTACCGGCGGTCAGCATCGTTCGGTATACTTGGCTGACCGTCTGTTCCGAAACTATCGTGAGCTATACCCGGGCATTCATATCAGACACAGGGAGCTCAAGTAAGTGATTGAAACCCAGGTCACCATCATCAACAAACTGGGACTGCACGCCCGTGCAGCCGCCAAGTTTGTCAGCTGTACATCAGCTTATTCCAGCAATATTTTTGCTGGCAAAGAAGGCAATATGGTGGATGCCAAGAGCATCATGTCAGTGATGATGCTGGCAGCGGGTAAAGGCACGGTGTTGGATGTAAGAATCGATGGGGCAGACGAAGATGCAGCCCTGGCTGCCCTCACCAGTTTGATCGAAAACCGCTTCGACGAGGCCGAGTAGCCCCCGCTGGCGTAACTAATCCCGTTGTTGCCTTAGCCGTATTACCGGATAATCTTGCTCACGGGCCTTTTGCCCCGTGGATAAGGTGGAACTAACGGCATGCCTCATAATAAGGCCACACCGCAGGATACTCTCGACAAGCTGACGCTGGCATTAGACAGCGGAGCTTTTGTCGACGTGCGCCGCATGCTCAACGGCCTGCCACCCGCCGACATCGCCCACCTGCTGGAGTCATCACCCCCAAAGTTCAGGAACATCCTCTGGAAACTGATCGAGGTGGATGTCGAAGGCGAGGTTCTGGGAGAACTTCCAGACGATCTGCAGGCACATTTTCTCTCTCGTATGGATGCCGCCGAAGTGGCAACCATTACCGAGGGTCTGGAAGATGATGATATTGCCGACATTCTCCAGCAACTACCCGACAGAATAACCCGGGAAGTTCTGAACGCAATGGATCACCAGGACCGGGCTCGCCTGGAGCAGGTGATGCATTATCCGGACAATGTGGCTGGCGGCCTGATGAACACCGACGCCATCACCATCCGGGCCAGACTTACCCTGGACGTGGTGCTGCGCTACCTGCGCCGGCATGAGCAAATACCTGAGATGACAGACAACCTGATCGTCGTCAATCGCTCTGACCAATTCATTGGCCTTCTGCCCTTGCGCACCTTACTGGTTGCCGATCCCAGCGCCACCGTGCGTGAGATGATGGCTACAGACGTGGACCCCATTCCGGTAAACACTCCCGATGACGAAGTGGCGCGGCTATTTGAGCGCAATGACTGGGTCTCCGCCCCGGTCGTAGATGACAGCGGCAAACTACTGGGCAGGATCACCATCGATGACGTCGTTGATGTCATCCGTGAGGATGCAGACCATTCCTTCATGTCCATGGCAGGCCTGAATGAGGAAGAAGATACTTTCGCTCCTGTAGCAAAGGCGGCCCCACGGCGCGCCGTTTGGCTAGGCATCAACCTGATCACGGCATTCATAGCAGCATCTGCAATCAACATGTTCCACGACACCATCGAGAAAGTTGTCGCTTTGGCCGTATTGATGCCGATAGTCGCATCTATGGGGGGTATTGCCGGAACCCAAACCCTGACGGTACTGGTTCGCGGCATAGCGATGGGACAAGTGGGCAAGAACAACCAGACCTGGCTGCTCGCCCGTGAAGTTGCTATTGGCTTTCTCAACGGCATGCTCTGGGCGGGGGTGGTGGCTGTCGCCGCCTCTCTCTGGTTCGATGACTGGCACATTGGCCTGATCATTGCGGCGGCCATGATCATCAACCTGGTAACGGCCGCCTTCACCGGGGCTGCATTACCACTGCTGCTGACCCGGTTCAATATCGATCCCGCTCTCGCTGGCGGGGTGATTCTCACTACGGTAACCGATGTGGTTGGCTTTGTGTCTTTCCTCGGTCTGGCGACACTATTTTATGCGTAAAAAAAACGACAAAGTTGAAGATGACCTGGAAGAAGGTCCCAGCAAATCTGAAGTAAAACGGCAAATGCACGCCAAGCAGGCACTGGGCAAGACCCTGACTGAGCTCAGTGACAAACAGCTCTCATTAATGCCAATTGAGGATGAAAAACTACTCGGCGCGCTGCGGGAAACGCGCCGCATTACCAGCAAAAATGCCCTGAAACGACACATGCAGTTCGTTGGAAAATTAATGCGCGAGGTTGACCCGGAACCGATAGAGGCTGCACTAGAATCGATGCGCAGGCCAGCCAGGGAAGCAAACGAAGCTTTCCATAAACTGGAACAATTACGGGACGACGTGCTTGCCGCCGGTGCGCCTGGTGCAGAGCTTGTCATGAGCCGCTGGCCCGAAGCCGATCGACAGCAACTCAGGCAGCTGATTTTGCAGCATCAACGGGAACAACAAAAGAGTAAGCCTCCCGCAGCAAGTCGAAAATTGTTCCGCTACTTGCGAGAGCTCCTGGAAAGTTACGGCGCTGGCTGACCGGGTTCGTTGGCGTCACCGGCCTGCTCAGGAAAGCCGGCTCCAGCTCCACCCGGGCCCACTGATTCACTCGGCTCATTAGCATCAATCGACTCTGCTGTTGAGGACTTTGCAGAGAGCTCATTGGGGTCTGATGCAAGTAGCGCCCCCGCAGAGAGTCTTAATTCGTCATCAAAAATTCGGTCAAAATTAATCTCGGGATCATCCCAGGTCCCTTTGATGCTATAAACTCCGCTGGACAGGCGATTCACCTGCTTTTCAAACACTTTACTGACGACGAATACACCAGCCGCAACTGGCAGTCCGGCGGCCAGGGCGGCCATCCAGGGCAGGTTGTTAGCCACTGGCAAAGTGGCTACCAGCTCTGCATCAAGACTGCGGCTGCCAATGTCAGACAAGCCGCTTACGACAAAGGCACTGGAGCTGCCTTGAACTGTCACGTCCGACACTTCCAGCGTCCCGCTGTGGAAAAACACCTCTCCCGCCATACTGTGAAAACTAATTCCAGACTCGAACATATGCGACAGACTCAGGCTAGACACTATATCCGCGAGATTAACGATTTCCACGACTTTCAGGGCACCGGCCCCCCCCGGTGTCTCCAAAAAACGTCCCGCCTCAACGTTCAGCATTAACGCCCCATCCAGACGATCAAGGGCAACGGCCTGCGGCGACCCCGGCCAGGCTATTTGCAGGTCTAGCTGACCTTTTTCGGTCTCTAGAAACGGCGGATAACCCAGTTGGTCAAGGGTGTTGCCGAAGTCAGAAAAATGGAGCACCGCCTGCAATTCAGTACTCTGCCCCTGCAGCCAGGTCAGCTCAGCCGGCCGCTCCGGCAATAGTCGCAGTCCAGCCAGCTCCCCATGGATACCCCTGGCCAGGACGCTAGAGCCCTCTGACTCCAGCGACATCTGCAGATCACCAATGAGCTTGCCATCACGCCGGACCTCTTTAACCACAACATCTACAGGAGAAAATTCGAAAGGCTCGAGAGCTTCCTGGTCGACCTCAACCTCGACCCCGGAAGCATTTTGTCTACCGTCAGCAAGCGCAGACAAGTCGAGGTAATCCAGAACGAGACTCGCTTTACCCTCAGCGGGTTGTCGATAGGCCCCCTGCAACCAATCGGTGCTTCCCCGAACCTGCCAACCATCGCTATCCAGATCCAGGCTGAAATCCACCGCCTCATACTCGCCACCCCAGAGTATCAACCGGTCTGCATGAGCATCCTCGATCACCAGGCGCAAGCCACCTGTCTCGCTTTGGGCAACACGTCCCGACTCAGCTTGAAGCGGCAGTGAATTGGGGTCCAGCAGAGTCTCTTCAGCCGGTTG
The DNA here is from genome assembly GCA_039979015.1 of Halioglobus sp. GTDB lineage: Bacteria > Pseudomonadota > Gammaproteobacteria > Pseudomonadales > Halieaceae > Halioglobus. The sequence goes on along the minus strand of JBDWAD010000011.1, from coordinate 360,238 downwards.
CTCACCCAATAAATAGCGATTAGTAAAGTCCAGCCAGCCATCAACATCGACCAGCGATGCGCTGCCACCAACCTGCAGCTGTCCGCCAATTAATTCAGGGGGAGGCGCTGAGACCCCAAGGGCCGCAGCGCGCATTCCACCCCCGGTTATATCGAGTTGCAAAGACAATGCATCGCCCAGGGCGATGCCGAGGACCATTTGCTCACCTCCCAGGGGAAGCGCCACTTCAAGCGCTGCAGCAACGTCCTCGGACTTGCTCCACGGCTGGGGAAGATCCAGCGCCACACCCTCCAGCGTTGAATGCAGAGTCAGCAGTGGAACTTCGCCAGGAACCACTGAGACAAGCCCTTGCACGTCAGCTTCACCGCTCGCCAGGGCAAGTGCATCCTGCTGCAGCCATGCTTGTAATTCGCGGGTGCGAACCCTCGATTGAAAACTGACCTCGACGGCCGATTGGGTGAATTCAAACGCGTTGGCAACCCCCAACAAGGAGCGCTGTCCCACGTTCAAGGCAACTGGTTCGCTCCACAGCCGGGTCGCGAGACCCTGTGAGCTAAAGCCCGCCCTGGAGCTATAGCTCAACAGACCATTGAGATCCGTGAGTGGCAGCCGGCCGGGGTTAACCAAAAGGTCCACGTCCGCAAAATCCACCCGCACGTCCACCACTGGCGGTACGTTTTTATCGGCCAGGTTCAGCTGCAACTGTAATTCGGTTCGCGCATTACCGCTAGCGGTCCAGTCGGAGAAAGCCCCTTTTGTCAGTTGCCCCAGCAGTGACTCATTCACTGCCCGCAAAGCGTCCTCTGCAGTACCAGCAACTCGGCCATCGATCGCCAGCTGCATTTGCGCATTCGCACCCATCCAGGCTTCCGCTGACAAGTGCTCAACCTGTGACTGATACAACCTGGCGGTATCCGCCCAGACACTGACATCAGTATCGTCGAGCAACACAGCTCCCTGTAAACCCGTCACCGCAGGCCAATCAGGGTGGTAAACGAGGGACGTGTTGGCCACATTCAACATTAGCTGAACCGTGCGAAAATCGCTGGCCTTGGGCGTCAGGCTTCCCCGCCACACAAATCCCGCCTGCTCAACATCTCCCTCTCCCACCGCTCCTGAGAGCCAGTTCAGCAGGCTTTCGTTAAGCGTATAAGGAATATACTTCACCCGATGAATAGGGTGCGAATTGGCCAGCCCCACCATCAGGTCCATCTCCAGACCCACTTCTGTCTTGGTAAAGGGGATATTTAGTGCAAACAAAGCCTGCGCTGTGCCCTCCACCGCAGTGGCCGTAATAAGCCCGCTATGCAGCAGCAGGGCGTCCTCATCCCAGCTTAAATTCAAAGTGCCGTAAAAATCGTCGTAGTAAAGCGGCTGGCTGTAGAGGGTGGGATAAGCCATGGTGAACTGCTGACTGTCGATGACCACATAGCCGCCCGCCTCAGAAAGTTCAAAATATCCGGTACCCGACGTCACTCCCGGCGCACCCTTCCAGGAATCCACCTGCAGCCGATCGAAATTGCCCTCCAACTCCCACTCGGACAAAGGTTGCGACACATCGCCTAAACTCACCTGCAGAGCGCTCAGCTCACCCCGGGGGGCTAACGTGGCAAACACCGAGCGCAGCTTTTCAGGTATCGAGGGCAGGCCCTGCATCAATTGATTGAATGGCTCCAGTTCCAGAGATGAAGTTCTCACTCTCAGGGAGCTACCCCAGGAATCTACCTGAACCCGGGGAATACTGGCGGCAACATCACCCAAACTGGCATTCAGGTTATTGGCAAACAAGGTCCAGTGATTTTCAGCCTCCTCCAGGCTGGCCTGGAAAGACAGGGAGTCCAGGGGTACAGACCAGTCCCCCTCGCGCGGCCGCAGCACCAGATCAGATATATCTACATCCACTTCCAGGCCCGCGCGCCCCCGGTTCCACGACAGCCACGCTTCGCTATCCAACCGCCCCTCCAGCCAGACCTCGGGCTGGACAGCCAACATCTCCCCAACGGCGGCCAGGTTTCCGGCGTCCAGCCTGAGATAGAGCATGCCTTCGAACTCATCAGGGCGAAATGGGTCTCCCAGACCTCGGCCAACCAGTTGAATATCAGTCCCGGCGGTAGACAACATATCAGCGGTTAGCTGCCGCACACTGCCATCCCTCGCCAGGTGCAAGTCCAAAGAGTACTCACGTGTTTCGCCACTGGGCAGCAGTAATTTCAGTACATTGCCCTGCAGCGTAATGTATTCGATATTGAGCAAAAACTTGCGCAACCATTGGCCCAACTCGCCGCCGTTTCCGGTCAGCCCGGGAATGACAAACTTGCCATCGGCGGTCAGCTGGCCACGAAGCTCCAAGCCGTTCAGTTGCAGCGATGTAAACTGCAGGCTGCGGCTTCCCAGCGTTCTCAGCACGTCGATGCCAACCCGGCCACCGGAAAGCTGCAGGGGCACCGTTTCGCTGCCCGGCAGATCCAGCTCCAGGCCGTGAAATACGATTTCGGGAGTAAATGAGTGCCACTCACCCGCCAGTCGATCTGCGCTAATCAGAAACGGCACGCGATTATTGAGCTCAGCGAGCACATCGTCCTGCCAGGTTTGCAGATTGGTACTGAACAAGCGTCCCAAACTCACATAGATGGCAAGCAAAACCACCGCGATCACCGCGAGGCCCCAAAGGATATTGCTCAGTCTGTGAAAAATAGATTGTTGCAAAAGGGGAATTCCCGCCCTCGTCGCCGATATCTGTGCCTGTTTAGAGCAGCACTATGTCAAAGTGTTCCGGATTATTGTCAGGCTCAACGCGAAGGGTAATGGTTTTGCCAATAAACTCCTCCAAATCCGCTACATTAGCCGACTCTTCGTCCAGCAGGCGATCAATCACCCCCTGTCCGGCCAAAACCATCAGTGTGTCATTTTCATAGGCCCTTGCATCACGCATGATCTCGCGAAAAATTTCATAGCAAACAGTTTCTGCGGTCTTCAGGACCCCGCGACCACGACACACCGAACAGTCTTCACACAACAATTGCTCCAGGCTTTCCCGAGTGCGCTTGCGGGTCATCTCCACCAGACCCAGCTCTGATACGCCAGTGATCTTGTTGCGGGCTGGATCTTTGGCCATCGCCTTATCCAGAGTGCGGTGCACCTGACGTCGATGCTCTTCGTCCTGCATATCGATGAAATCAACGATGATAATGCCACCCAGATTACGCAAGCGCAGCTGCCGGGCCAGCATCGTCGCCGCCTCCAGATTGGTTTTGAAAATCGTTTCTTCCAGGTTTCGACGGCCGACATAAGATCCCGTGTTGACATCAATGGTGGTCATCGCTTCGGTCTGGTCGATAATCAGGTAACCGCCTGACTTGAGTTCTACCTTGCGACCCAGCGCACGTTGCAACTCCTCTTCAATACCGTGCAAATCGAACAGGGGGCGCTCGCCAGGATAATGCTCCAACAGCCCAGAAACCTCAGGCATGTATTCACTGCAAAACTCCTGCAGGGCTGTATAACTTTCGCGGCTGTCGATTAGAATTCGCTCTACACCCGGGCGAGCCAAATCTCTCACCGTGCGCATATGCAAGGCCAGGTCGCTATAGAGCAATTCCGCCTTGCGAGCCGCCTTGCCTCGGCGAGAAACAGCAGCCCACAGGCGCTTTAGAAATCGAAGATCGGCTCGAACCTCGTCCAGCCCAGCGCCTTCGGCCGCCGTTCGAAGGATGTATCCGCCCTCCTTGCCCATCTCCTCCGCCGCTATCCCATCTGCCAAAAGCTGCTGCAAACGCTCGCGTTCTTCAACATCATCGATTTGCTGCGACACGCCCACATGATCATTTTGTGGCATAAATACGAGATATCGGGAAGAGACCGACAATTCGGTCGTCAGACGAGCGCCCTTGGTACCCAAAGGATCCTTTGTGACCTGAACAATCACCTTCTTGCCCTCGTGAAGGTGATCGCCAATCGCATCAGACGCCTGTGATCGGCCATCGCTGCCAGACACAAAGATGTCCGAAACATGAATAAAACTCGTTCGCTCAGCACCGATATCGACAAATGCAGCCTGCATTCCAGGCAACACCCGCACTACTTTGCCAGCATATATGTTGCCCACCATGCCTCTGCTGGCACTGCGTTCGATGTGGATATCCTGGGTAGCTCCGTTGTCTACCACCGCCACCCGTGTCTCCATCGGTGTCACATTGACCAGGATCTCCTCACTCACCCTTGTTCTCCAATGCACCTGTTATTCCCTGACCCGACAGTAGCTGCCATGTCTGTGCCAGGGGAAGACCCACGACGTTACTGTAGCTGCCTTCAATAGCACTGACAAAAGCGCCTGCCAGACCCTGAATACCGTAACCACCGGCCTTGTCCCAGGGTTCCTGCGTCGCCAGATAGGCCTCGCATTGCTCACGAGTCAATTGCACGAATTGCACCCTGGTCTCCACCAGCTCACTGAGCACTTCTCCATTGCCAATATTAAGGCAGATACCGGTAAGCACTGAATGACTGCGCCCACTGAGGCGGGCAAGCATCCCCAGGCCATCAAAATGGTCGACAGGTTTGCCAAGTACGTCCTCGTCGATGACCACTGAGGTGTCTGCGGCGAGCACGGCGACACTTTCGCCGGAGTGTCGCAATGCGACTGTGGCCGCCTTCTCCATCGCCATTCGCAGAACGTAATCCTCAGGCTTTTCCTGGGACTGGCGAGTCTCATCGATATCAGCAGGCTCGCAGCGATGAGCTACACCAATCTGGTCCAGTAATTCACGACGACGGGGCGAGGCCGAAGCCAGTATCAACTCCATGTCAGTTCACCCTGTAGAGGCGGCGCAAGCCGCGCAACAAATGCAACACAAACGGCCATAACAGGGCACTGGAAAAAGCCGGCAAGAGAAACATCAATGTATTTGCCCCCGCTCCTTCCAGGTTTTGTACCCACTGGCAGATCATCTGGTTTATCCCGACAAGCACGAAAACCACCGCAGCTTGTTGGGCAAGACTAAACACCCTCAGACGCTGATAAAGTAGAAGCGCGAGCAATGCGACAACGACCAGGGCAAACGCATTTTGCCCCATCACCGCGCCCTCGACGACGTCCAACATCAGGCCCAGTATCAGGGCCGTTATCAAGCCAACCCGATGAGGCAGCGCAATTACCCAGTAAACAAGGACCAAAACAACCCACTCAGGGCGCCCCCAGGCAAGCCACTGGGGTACCGGCAACACCGCTAGAATCAATGCACAAAAAAAACTCGCCAGTATTACCCAGTAAGCATAAGGACCCTGGTCGGTCAACGATCAGTCTCCTGTGGTGGGCTTGGCGGTGAACACTAGCAGCACATGTCGACTGCGCTCCAAAGCAGCACTTGGCCTAGCCATTATGCGGGCAAAAGCCTGCCCGGGATCACGCTCAATCTCGCTCACCACAGCGACCGGATAGCCAACCGGAAAGCGCCCGCCCAGCCCCGAAGTGACCAGTAGATCGCCTTCCTCGATATCAGTCGTCGCCGACACGTGATGTATCTCCAGGGATGTCAGGCTACCAATACCCTCTGCAATTGCGCGCACGCCGTTACGATTGACCTGCACGGGAATGGAATGTGTGGCATCGGTGATAAGTAACGCCCGCGAGTTAAGAGGGCTCATATCTACCACCTGGCCCAGCAGGCCATCAGCGTCAATCAGCGGTTGGCCGACAAACACACCGTCGTTCTCACCTTTGTTCAACACCAGCTGGTGACGCACAGGATCGGGGGAAACACCAATAAGCTCCGCAACCAAAACATCGTCGCGCACCATGGCAGAGGAATTTAGCAGGGCTCGCAGGCGCACATTTTCTGCCTGCAGGGACGCCATTTGGTGGGAACGCCCTTCCAACACCAGGTTTTCCCGGCGGAGCTGTTCATTCTGCTCCAGCAAATCCCCTCGGCTGACCAGGTGTTCCTGTTTCCAGTCGCCCACGCGAGAAGGTAAATCCGCGACCCAATAGACAGGGGCAGCGGCTACTTCCATCACTGAGCGTGCGGTTTGCAGGGAATTGAAACGCAAGTCTGCGGCCAATAAAACCACCACCACAAGGGCGACCAAAAATAGGCGCAGCCCCAGGTTAGACTCTTTAACAAATAGTGGTTTGATCTCGTCTCCTCAGCGATTCCTGCCGGAACTCAGGGGACAGTGTACTTATTCTGTGGACAACAGGTCTATGGTGCGCCTGTCCATGAGTTCCATAGCCCGACCGCCGCCACGGGCAACACAGGTCAGTGGCTCCTCGGCAACGATCACAGGGAGACCGGTTTCCTCGGAAATCAGCCTATCGAGGTCCCGCAACAGTGCACCGCCGCCGGTCAGAACAATACCGCTCTCGGCGATATCTGCAGCCAGCTCTGGAGGCGATTGCTCCAGGCCTGATTTTACGGACTGCACAATAGAGGAAAGTGGATCCTGCAAGGACTCCAGTATTTCATCACTGTCCAGGGTGAAGCTGCGGGGCACGCCCTCAGCCAGATTTCGACCGCGCACGTCAATTTCGCGGAGGTCTGACCCGCCAAAGGCACAACCGACTTCCATCTTGATTTTCTCGGCAGTAGCGTCGCCAATCAGACTGCCATAACGGCGGCGTACGTGAGAAACAATCGCCTCGTCGAAACGGTCGCCCCCAATGCGCACAGAATCGCGATATACAATGCCGTTAAGGGAGATAATCGCGATTTCAGTGGTACCGCCACCCACGTCCACGACCATGCAACCGCTGGCCTCTTCCACGTCGAGGCCTGCACCAATCGCAGCTGCCATAGGTTCTTCTATCAGGCGCACTTCACGAGCACCGGCGGAAAGGGCCGATTCGCGGATAGCCCTGCGCTCTACCTGGGTGGACATGCACGGCACACAAACCAGGACGCGCGGGCTAGGTCGAATGAAACGACTCTCATGTACCTTGGCGATAAAATGCTGCAGCATTTTCTCGGTCACCTGGAAATCAGCGATTACGCCGTCTTTCAGCGGACGTATCGCAGTGATATTGCCGGGCGTCCGGCCTAACATCCGCTTGGCCTCTGTGCCCACAGCCTCTATCGTTTTCTGGCCATTGTGGACACGGATAGCCACCACGGAGGGCTCATCCAGCACAATGCCTTTGTCGCGCACATAGATCAGGGTATTGGCGGTTCCCAGATCAATAGAGAGATCGTTGGAGAACACTCCACGCAATTTCTTCAGCATTAATTCTTACTACCTTATGAATACGACGAGGGACTGGGCCGCTCAGTTCTGCTTGCTTTCTGCCAGTGGCGCATCGAGTGAATTGCCCCTGAAATGCCGCGGTTTTCGACCACTTTATTGGCTGGAAAGTTATTCATGCAACTGTATCAACCGCGGGGATTTTGGGCAAGGCGCAAATGTGATAAGTTTAGCGCCCCTGCCGCCTCCCAGCGGCTCTTCTCGGTTGTAACAAGATGGCTATTGAGCAAGACGAAATTGAAAAAATCGCGGAGCTGGCACGTATCCGCATCGCCGAAGACCAAATTGGCGAGGTCACCCAGCGAATTACTGAAATTCTCGGCATGGTCGACCAGCTCCAGGCCGCTGATACTGAAGGCGTGGAACCCATGGCCAATCCCCTGGATGCCACCCAGCGCTTACGCGCGGATGAAGTGACCGAGATCAATCAACGGGATGCCTTTCAGGCGATCGCCCCGGCGGTAGAGAACGGACTCTATCTGGTACCCAAAGTTATCGAATAAGTGACGACCGTCACACCAGGACATCAAAATGCATGAACAAACTGTCGCCCAGCTGGCTCAAGGCCTGCGGGACAAGACATACACCAGTGTCGAGCTGACTAGCGGGTACTTGAAGCGTATCGCTGATTTAGATTCAAGCTACAACGCTTTCATCTCGGTTGATGAAGAACAAGCCCTGGCCGCTGCCAGGGCGGCCGATGAACGCCTGGCGAACGACAATGCCACCGTCATGACCGGCATTCCTGTGGCGCACAAGGACATTTTCTGCACCCAGGGCATGCGCACCAGTTGCGGCTCAAAAATGCTGGATAATTTTGTGCCCCCCTACGATGCCACCGTTATCAGCCGATTCAACGAGGCTGGTGCGGTCATTCTGGGCAAGACCAACCTGGACGAGTTCGCGATGGGCTCTTCCAATGAAAACAGCTTTTATGGCCCAGTTAAAAACCCCTGGGACACCTCATTGGTTCCAGGCGGGTCCTCCGGTGGCTCGGCTGCCGCAGTGGCAGCCTTGCTGGCACCAGCAGCAACGGGCACAGACACAGGCGGCTCAATCCGCCAGCCTGCGGCTTTCTGCGGCATCACCGGCCTCAAACCGACCTATGGCCGTGTTTCGCGCCTGGGGATGATCGCTTATGCCTCCAGTCTCGACCAGGGCGGCCCGCTGGCGCATACCGCCCAGGACTGTGCTCTGTTACTGAACACCATGGCCGGCCACGACCCGCTGGACTCGACCTCTGCAAGCATTGCCACTGAGGACTACACCCAGTCACTGGACACCAGTTTACAAGGGCTGAAAATCGGCCTGCCCAAAGAATTCTTCGGCGAAGGACTGGACAGCGCTACCGGAGAGTTGGTCAGGGCAGCACTCAAAGAACTGGAAGCGCAAGGCGCAAGCTTGGTAGAAATCAGCCTGCCCAGCAGTCACCTGACTATACCGGCCTATTACATTATCGCTCCTGCAGAAGCCTCTACCAACCTATCGCGGTTTGATGGCGTTCGCTACGGCCACCGCTGTGCTAACCCCGAGAACCTGCATGACCTTTACACCCGCACGCGGGAAGAGGGCTTTGGCGATGAGGTCAAGCGCCGCATTCTGGTCGGCACCTATGCACTCTCTGCGGGCTACTACGATGCCTATTACAAGAAGGCTCAACAGGCCAGGCGCCTGATCAAAAACGACTTCATGGATGCATTCGAAAGCGTCGATATCATCGCCGGGCCAACGACACCGGGCCCGGCATTCGGCCTGGGCGCAAAAAGTGACGATCCGATTGCGATGTACCTTGAGGATATTTACACGCTGGCAGCGAACCTGGCCGGCCTGCCTGCAATGTCGGTACCTGCGGGACTGGTGGATGGTAAACCAATCGGTCTGCAATTAATCGGCCGGCACTTTGGCGAAGCACGACTGCTCAATATTGCCCACCAGTTTCAGCTGGCAACCGACTGGCACACCCTGACACCACAAACGGGAGGGGCCGCCTGATGCAATGGGAAACAGTCATAGGTCTGGAAGTGCATCTGCAGCTGGCCACCCAGTCTAAAATTTTCTCCGGTTCCTCAATCACCTTTGGTGCTGAGCCTAATACGCAGGCCAGCGCGGTAGATCTGGCTATGCCCGGCATGCTGCCGGTACTTAACGAGCAGGCGGTGCGGATGGCAGTGATGTTTGGCCTGGGCATAGGCGCAAACATTGGCATGCGTTCTGTCTTCGACCGCAAGAACTATTTCTACCCAGACTTGCCCAAGGGCTATCAAATCAGCCAATTCGCCGACCCTATCGTCGGCGAGGGCCAATTTGAAATTCAATTGGAAGATGGCAGCAGTAAACAAATAGGCATCACCCGCGCTCACCTGGAAGAGGATGCGGGCAAATCGCTGCACGAGGACTTTCACGGCATGACAGGAATAGACCTGAACCGCGCAGGTACACCACTGCTGGAGATTGTCAGTGAACCCGACATTCGCTCATCAGCCGAAGCAGTAGCCTACCTGAAAACAATGCATAGCCTGGTCACCTACTTGGGCATATCTGACGGCAACATGGCAGAGGGTTCCATGCGCTGTGACATCAACATTTCCTTGCGGCCCGCGGGTCAACAGGAGTATGGCACTCGCGCTGAAATCAAGAATGTAAACTCTTTCCGCTTTGTCGAGCGCGCAATTCGCCACGAAGTGCAGCGTCAGGCAGACATCCTCGAAGACGGTGGAAAGATCGTCCAGGAGACGCGCTTGTATGACGCGGACCGGGACGAGACTCGACCCATGCGCAGCAAGGAAGTCGCCAACGACTACCGTTACTTCCCAGAGCCCGATTTGCTACCCATCGTTATTGATGACGCCTACATAGACGCCATTCGCGATACGCTGCCCGAATTACCCGCCGACAAGCTCACCCGCTTCGTCGAGCAATACTCGCTGTCTGCCTACGACGCCAGCGTACTGGCCGGCAGTCGTGCACTGGCCGACTACTATGAAACCGTGGTTGCAGCCTGTGGTGATGCCAAGATAGCCGCCAACTGGGTCCAGGTAGAACTGCTGGGGCAGCTCAACAAGAATGATCAGGTAATCACGGACAGTCCGGTATCCGCTGACAAGCTGGGAGGTTTAATCGCCCGCATTCTTGATAACAGCATCTCCGGCAAGATTGCCAAGCAGGTATTTGAAGCCATGTGGCAGGGCGAGGGAAGTGCCGACGAGATTATTGAAGCCAAGGGGCTTAAGCAGGTCTCTGATAGTGGCGCACTGGAAGCCATGGTGGACGAAGTGATTGCCGCCAACGCCGCCCAGGTTGAACAATACCAGGACGCCGATGATGCCAAACGGAAAAAACTGCTTGGTTTCTTTGTCGGTCAAATAATGAAAGCATCCAAAGGTCAGGCAAACCCAAAAATGGTCAACCAGTTACTGGCCAAAAAATTAGCATAGGCTTTACCATCACTCACAATCTATGCAGATGCATACAGGCATTGAACAAGGACACTTCATGAAGAAAGACAAGCAAAAGGTACTGGACGATGTTTGGACGGAAGATCACGTAAAAAGCTTCCTGAATGTCCGGCCCCACGATGGTGGCGACGAGGATTTTCACATGTTGTTAAAGGCCTACCAGAGCATGCGCGCATCAGATTTCGAACTGTTCGTGAACTTCTACGGCGAGCAGAACAGGGATATAAACGCCAGGGGCCTGGATGGTCGCTCGGTGCTGGAAATTATTTCGGAGCATCGCAAAAGCGCAGATTACGCCGCCATATTAAAGGCCGCGGGAGCGGCCTGAATTTACCTCAAACAGTTGCGACAAACGCGCGCACAACCATTAACCAGACTGCCAACGAGGACACGAAGTAAGCCACAAAGCGATGCATTACCCGGTTGTAGCTGCAATGAATAAGGCTGTGCAGAATGCGACCCGCCACAAAGACCCAGGCGCAGGTCACATGCAGGCCATCCACCATACCGAACATCGTCAGGTAGAGGCACACCACGTAAAATACCACTGGCATTTCCAGCAGGTTCTTGAAATTGTTGCTGGGCGCAGATGCTTCGCCTGAAATCAACGCCTGGGAATCGGCGGGCGTTTTCAGTTGCTCAACATCGACGTTGTGGGCGTTCATATAAGCCACTCGGCGAACAAAAAGATAAATCCACACCGCCAGTGTCAGCAGCAGGATTGTCGCCATGGGCAAAGCCAGGTCAGTGCTCATCAGTTCCAAAGTTTTCACCACTTTTGATGATTAATTTTAGCTTTCAGTCGTCCCAATATAGCATCGCACCTCGCTATATCTAAAGCATCCAATTTGCTATGCTAGCCGCCCTCAAAAAACCGCAAGTGCAGGAAAACCAGTGATCACGCTCTACGGCATCAAAAATTGCGACACCATTAAAAAAGCGCGTAAATGGCTGGATGACCGTGGCGTGGAATACACGTTCCACGATGTTCGTGCAGAGGGTCTCCGCCCCGACACCGTTCGGCTGTGGCTGGATGACCTGGGTTGGGAAACTCTTGTCAATAAGCGCAGCACCACCTGGAAAGCGCTGGATGAGACGAAGCGGGACAACATGGACGATACGTCTGCGCTGGAAGCCATCGTCGATCAACCCACACTATTCAAACGCCCTCTGTTGGATATCGGTCACGAGCGCCACTGCGGTTTTTCCGCAGAAAAATACCAGGACATTTTTAATCACCACACCCTCTAGGGCTGACAGGACACAGGTACCGAAAATGACAGATTCCGCTTTTGCCTTTGGACTTGGTATAGGCACGCAAAATAGTAAAGGCGAATGGCTGGAAGTATTCTTTCCTGCGCCATTACTGCCACCATCGGCCGAACTGCAGGCCGCTGTGACGGCGCTGGACAGCGACATAGCGCTGGACGAGTCACAACTTCGCTCGCTCAAGGACAAGCTCAATGATGCCGGTGAAATAGAGCAGGCCACATTAGCAGGCCGGCTGATGGGCAGCGGTCGCCCGGTCGTCGCTGTGCTGCTGGAAGAAGACAAGGCACCTGGCAACGTCCCCGAGGGTTATCTCAAGTTGCACCTGCTCTCTCATCGCCTGATTAAACCTCACGGCACCAAGCTCGACGGACTGTTTGGCATTTTACCCAACGTCGCCTGGACTAATGAGGGAGCAATAGACATCAACGAGCTGACGGAGCGGCAGCTGTCCGCGCGCCTTAGGGGCGATACCCTGGAGGTCAGCTGCGTCGACAAGTTCCCCAAAATGACCAACTACGTGGTACCCGCCGGCGTACGAATCGCCCACACTGCCCGAGTACGGCTGGGCGCTCACCTCGGTGAAGGCACAACTATCATGCACGAGGGTTTCGTCAACTTTAATGCCGGCACAGAAGGGCCAGGCATGATTGAGGGGCGTATTTCCGCGGGTGTTGTCGTCGGGCAGGGCTCTGATCTCGGTGGCGGCTGTTCCACTATCGGCACACTGTCGGGGGGCGGCAATATCGTTATCTCTGTTGGCAAAGAGTGCTTGATCGGTGCAAACGCAGGCATTGGTATACCGCTGGGTGACCGCTGCACGGTCGAGGCGGGCCTGTTCATCACCGCTGGCACCAAAGTGAACATGCTGGATGCGGACGGGATGCCAGTTGAGACGGCAAAAGCCCGTGACCTGGCGGGAAAGTCAGACTTGTTGTTCCGTCGCAATTCGACCACCGGCGCCGTGGAGTGTCTTACCAACCGTTCGGCTGTCGAGCTTAACGAAGCCTTGCACGCCCATAACTAGGTGCAGAAAACGTGGATAAAACACTAGCTCTTTGCTGCGACCTGATCAGCCGGCCCTCAGTAACGCCAGAGGACCATGGCTGTCAGTCATTAATGATTTCCCGGTTGGAAGCCATTGGTTTTCAATGCACTACCCTGCGTTTTGGCGAGGTGGATAATTTCTGGGCTGTTCACGGCAATAGTGGCCCGCTACTGGTTTTTGCCGGTCACACTGACGTGGTGCCTACCGGTCCAGAAGAGCAGTGGAGCACGCCGCCGTTTGAGCCCAGCCTGATGGGCGACACACTTTATGGCAGGGGCGCAGCAGACATGAAGGCCAGCCTGGCAGCGATGGTTGTCGCCTGCGAGGAGTTCCTCGTTGGCAACCCCGAGCATAAAGGACGCATTGGCTTTCTCATCACCTCCGACGAAGAGGGTCCGGCAACCGACGGCACCGTTCGCGTCATGGAGTGGCTGCAAGAACAGGGCGAGCACATTGACTGGTGCCTGGTCGGGGAACCTTCAAGCACACACACGCTGGGCGATGTCATCAAGAACGGCAGGCGCGGCTCACTGAACGCCAGGCTGACGGTCAAAGGCACGCAGGGGCACATCGCCTACCCACACCTCGCAGATAACCCAATCCACAGGGCAGCGCCCGCCCTCAATGCACTGACCCAGGAAGTATGGGACGAAGGAAACAGCTTCTTCCCTCCTACGTCCATGCAGATTTCCAATATCCGCGGCGGCACCGGGGTAACCAATGTGATACCCGGGGAGCTGGAGATTGTATTCAACTTCCGTTTTTCCACCGAGTTAACCGACGTGGACCTGCGCCAGCGCACAGAAGCTATCCTCGATGCCCATGCACTGGACTACGACATTCAGTGGAGCCTTAGCGGCCAACCTTTCCTGACACCCAGCGGTAAACTAGTGGAGGCTGCCGTGGACAGTATTCGCGCGCAAACAGGAATCGAAACAGAGCTATCGACCTCCGGCGGCACCTCCGACGGTCGCTTTATCGCCCCCAGCGGTGCTCAGGTGGTTGAACTGGGTCCGATCAATGCCACCATTCATAAGCTTAACGAAGCGGTCCACGCTCCGGACTTACCTCACCTGACGGCCATCTATCGTGGCATCATGGAGCGCCTGCTAACCTAGGGCATCGAGCAGTCCCTGGGCGCCCATTTTGGCCAGGGCCAGATTACCCTCCCCTGGCACCACGATGGTCTTCTCACCCTCAAGCGCATCGAGGCTGGCGGAGACCACTTCCGCTGCCTCCATCCACATTTCATCAGGAAACGAAGACGGAGAAAATCCTTCCTCTTTCATTGGCTCGTGAATTTCAGTGCGCACCAGGCCCGGGCACAGTGCCTGCACTTTAATCCCGGTGTCGACCAGCTCTTTCTCCAGGGACAGCGTAAAATAGTTGAGGAAAGCCTTACTTGCACCGTACACGGCCAATTTCGGTCCTGGCAGGAAAGATCCCAGCGAGGAGACATTAATGATACTTCCCGCGCCCTGCTCCCGCATAAAAGGAATCGCCGCTCGCGTCAAAGTGATCGCTGCATCGCAGTGCAAAGTCACCATGTCTCGCTGGCCGCTAATCGGTGAGTCAACAAAGTTGCCATAGGGGCTGAACCCTGCGTTATTGACCAGAGTATCGACGGGACCCTTCTGGCGCAGCATCTCCATGGTATGTGCCACGCCCTCTACAGTCAGCAGGTCTGCCTCCACGACATGAACTTCAGCCCGACTCGCCAGTTCGTCTCGCAGCGCTTCGAGACGATCACGCCTGCGTGCAACGGCGATAATCACCGAACAGTGTTCAGCGAGTTGCCGACAAAATTCCTCCCCCAGTCCAGAAGAAGCACCGGTTACCAGTGCGGTAGGTTTGTGATCAGCCATAGTGTCATTCCAGTGTTCAATTCAAGTGCTGCATCTTAACTCTCGCCGGTATGACTGTAACTATCAGGATAGACCTGAGAGCACATGCACATCATAGCGGACCGATTTTCCCTTGATGCAGTGAGACGGAGCCCTGGAACCCAACGATGGTGCTTTAAGCGGGCGTTTTACTACCACTCGCGCCACCGGGCAGCCCAGCGCCCAGTCAAGCAACGCTTCGTTGCTGCCCTCCTCGTGCTGCAGCAGCAACTGGAACAAGGCCATTTCCTTTTTTACCGCAGCGCTCTTTTCGCGCTGCGGAAACATCGGGTCCAGGTAGATGACATCGGTATTTGCCAATGTTTCCCTGGTTAATCCGGTCGCGTCGCCGATTATCAGCTGTATGCGCGATGCGGTCGCGCAAAGCCACTGATCGGCCGAATTCTGCGCCAGCTCCAGCCCACTTTTCAACATTGCAGCCGCAATAGGGTTGCGCTCAACGCAGGTGACTGCGGCACCCAGGTCAGCCAGCACATAGCTGTCCCTACCCAACCCCGCGGTCGCATCCAGAACAGCCAGCCTGCCCTTCTTACCCATCCCAACGGCCTTACCCAGCAATTCGTTGTGCCCCGCGCCTCGTCGATGACGCATGGAGGCTGCACCAAAATCCACTGTAACCGGTCCCGGAGCCTTCTTTCCCGTAATTTGCAGTGCAATACCACTCACAAATACCAGTAACAGTGCATCAATGGAGTCACAGCGGCGGGGGTCGGTTGCCATGGGAAGTTGCGGTAGCTGCAGTTCAGCTGCCAATGCAGTCGCAGCTCCGCGGGAAAGGTCATCCCCGGGACACACCGCCAGGCGAGCTGGCGCAGCACCGGATTTAATCACCTTAAAATCAGCCCCTAATCTTCGACAATGCTGGATTTGCGCTTTTGCAATAAGCTGGCCAAGTCATCGAACAGTTCTTCGGCACTGGCCGCAGGACGATCGGGGCTTTGCTCACCCTGCTCGCTATCACCGCGCTGTTCGTCGGCAGGCGTATTTTCGCCGGAATGCTGGACCACCAATTTTGAATCATCCAGGCCCAGGTGAAGCTCATCGCCTTCGAGGTCCACCACCACCTGTAAATTGTAGGCATAATGTTTGAGGCCGTGCTTATCCACAATACGGAAGCGACGCGGCGAAGCTTCATTACCGTCTGCCCGATGTTCGCTGAGATGGCAGCTGATTGAAGACATGACTTTGCTGGAGAGCTGCGAACCCTCAACCGCAGACAGACCGCGATTACAGGCGCTAATAAAGCCAGGAGTCGAAACTGCCCCGGCACCGATGGCGCCCTGTCCCAATGGGGTAGAAAAGTCCCCGATTAGAATTTGCTCGGCGGCCGCAAGGTCCACCATGCGCGCCAATTCGATGGTCACATCGCCCACTATATAGCTGAACACCGTGGGGTTTACGCCTTCAGCCTGGTAAAGCTCATAATGCCCGCCAATATGATAAGCGGTGCGAATTACAGGCACAGTATTACCACGCGAGGCAGCGCGAGCTACGGCATTATCCGCCACTACCAGCATCATGAAATAGAAAAGCTCTACATTGGCATCGGGGCCCAAACGTCGGTTCCAGATGTAATAACCGTCACCCGTTGTAGTACGAGCAAAGTTGATTTCGATGCCTCGGGCCAACAATTTGTTGTAGGCAGAGTTGAGGGAGTAAGACAAACTGTTTAACTGGCTGGCTTGCTCAAAGGGCGTGTAGAGCGAGAATTCCACGATGTCGAACAGCAGCACTGCGCGACTCTCCACATAACTCAAACCGTAGCGCCGGATAAGTTGTTCAACCTGGTCCAGTACCCGAGGCTCCTCACTAAGCGCTGTGCTGAGTTTGATAAAGGTTGGAGCAACTTCCAATCGCTTCGCCACCGCAAACATTTCCTCGCGGGTTTTACGCCTGGCGCCCGAAATCATCTCCCTGATGTAGCCCTCATTTCCTTGATGCTCGGCATCATCGGCACAGTAATTACCCAGGAAGTAGTGCGGGACAAAGATGACCAGCAAGCCCCGTTCATCGGCACTCCAGCAAAGCACAATATTCTGGCCAAGACGCCATTGCTTACGCAGTGTCTTCTCCAGCGTTTTCAGATTGCCCCGCTGAACCAATGAAATGGCAGCGCTCGCAGGGCTTTCAGCTCTGTCAGCGCTATCGCCCGTATTTCCCGACTCTGTCATCAAGCTTTCCTATATTCACCGATTGCAGTGCTATTATAGGTAGCCTGCGGCGCCGGGGCTATGCCCGATGTTCATCGGCCGGGCAAGAAACTACCAAGAAGAGACAGACAATATGACACGCTCGGTTACAGGCATAGTCCTGCTGCTAATTATCGCTGGCTGCAGTGATCTCGATTTCAAAATCAACGAAAAAGTTGTTTACTCTCCGCGTCCACTATTTACGGACTTCGAAGTCGCTGATGCGGCGCTGCAGGCCTGTCTGGAGCAGGCCATTATTGATCAGAAGGTGACCCTCGCCAATGAACTGCTTAGCCTCAATTGCAGCCACGCCCAAATCAGCGACCTGGGCGGACTGGAGGTATTTACCGGCCTGACGCAGCTGAAACTCTCTTCCAATCAAATCCGCAACCTGGTGCCTCTGGTGCCAATGTCTTCGCTTGAATCCTTATACCTGGATAACAACCGGATTGTTGACCCTGTACCTCTCTACGACCTGTTATCACTGGCCATACTGGACCTGTCAGGCAACCCTTCCCTGCAATGCCCTTCCGGCCAGGCTCTGCTGCGCCTGGAACAAGCAACCCTGCCTGAGCACTGCCAGAACTGATGTTTTACCGCCTGATCAGCCATCTGCCCTTTCCCCTGCTTTATGGCCTGGCTTGGTTCGCGTATCTGCTGCTTTATCACGTGGTGCGTTACCGTCGACAGGTAGTGGCCGACAATCTAAGCAAGGCCTTCCCTGATAAGTCGGACGCCGAACGATCATCTTTGGCCCGTGCCTTTTATCGCCAGTTCAGTCAGGTGGCGCTGGAAATCATCAAGGCACGTCGCATGCAGCCAGAAGATTTTCTCCAACGCGCACGCATGCTGAACCCTGAACTCTTACAACAGTACAGCAAAGACTTTAGTGAGTCAGTGATCGTACTCACCATCCATCAGGGCAACTGGGAGTGGATGCTGCACGGCGCCACTACACACTTCGATATCCCTATCTCGCCCGTATACAAGCCATTGCACAACAAGACTGCGGACAAACTGATTTATGACATCCGCAGTCAGTTTGGATCTCGCCCGCTGTCGATGGACGAGTCAGTGAAGGACATCATCCGCAGACGCCGTGAGTTTCGGATTTTCGTATTGGTTGCCGACCAGTCTCCTATTCGCAGCGAGCGCGGCTATTGGACAACCTTCATGAACCAGGAGGCAAACTTTTACCTCGGCGCCGAAACGATTGCCAAGATGACCAAGTTCCCGGTGCTTTACGCCCAGTGCCACAGGCGCAGCAAAGGCCATTATGAAATAGAGTTCAAGGAGTTGGCTGAACCGCCCTACGATAAGGACACCCATACCCTGACCGATCGCTATGTCGCGATGGCCGAAGAAGCTATTCGCGAAGAGCCGGAGAGTTGGCTGTGGACAAACCGTCGCTGGAAGCGGGATCGCGCAAAGGAAGAAAGTACTCTCTAAACGCTAAGCCAGTCGAAACCTTCCTGTTGTTCCGCCCAGATCACATCACCCGTGGAAGGCAGCACTGCCGAGAGGGCTTGTTCCGCACGAGCACGAGAGTTGTTTTTTTCGCTGATATGGGCGACCACGAGGTGGGTAAGTTCAGACGCGCAATCGAGCTGCCTTAGAAGATCTGCCGCCTGCTCATTGTTGAGATGTCCCCAGTCTCCGCTCACCCGGCGCTTCAGTTGCGGCGGGTAATCACCTTCCATCAGCATATCCAGGTCGTGATTAAACTCCAGCAGCAAGCTGTGACAGCCCTCATAGCTACTGACCACATGCGGCGTGACACAGCCCAGGTCCGTGAGAATACCCAGGCAGCGCCCTAGAGCCGATAAACGAAACTGGCAGGGTTCTGCCGCATCATGGGGCACTGCTATGGTACGAACTGCGATATCACCGATGGAAAATTCATCACCACAATCAAAACCGCGCAGTTCATAGCTACCATCACAGCGGCCACTGCCCTTCGTTCCGTGGGTTAAATAAACCGGAACCTGGTGTTTGGCGGAAAGCCGAGAAACGCCCGCACAATGATCGCTGTGCTCATGGGTGACCAGAACGGCGTGCAGCTGGTCGGGAGACACGCCCAGGCGAGCCAAACGCCTGGTCGTCTCACGCAGGGAGAAGCCACAATCGATCAGTAGCAGGGTTTCTCCCTGACGAACCAGGGTCGCATTACCCTTGCTGCCAGAGCCCAGCGAGGCAAACTCCATGGGGGTTAGTTGATGTTACCCTTGATCAGGCCCAACATTGCTTGCTGATCGCGCTTTTCGAAGGCCTGGCTCGCCTCGGGTTGGGGACGCAAAAAGATAAATACGCCGCCTTCATTCTGAGCGTCAACGCTGACAATAAAGATCTCGCCCACGTGGGGGTATTCGTCATCGCTATCCCACAGCCAGTCAAACCAGCCATCCTCCTCTTCGGCGTCAGGTCCCAGAAAGCGAGCATAGTAAACCCCGCTACTGCGATCACGGTCAGTGACTTCAAAGGTCGATTTCTCCAGCGCGCGACCCACCGAAGCCCAGGCCCGATCGAACGGCAAGATCAGCTGAATGTAGGGCTCGCCCTGGGCAGTTTCCTGCATGGAAATTTTGCCCGTAGCGCTGATGGCCTGGTCTGCCACCATCGAAACCGGGGCAGTGCCTGCGCTGTTGGCGATATACTGAGCGAGCGCACCGAGCATTTCGGACTCCTGCTCAGCGTTGTCTGAGGCGTCGGGCCAATTGTTTACATCACCTGCCTGGTTCTGTTGCAACACATGCAATTCGCTGCTTCCACGTTGGACACCCTGATCAATGCGCACCTGAAAACGACTCGCCATTGACGACGATTCCAGCTCTAGCCAATTGGTTTCCATCAGGCCCGCTCGGGCATCCACTCGCGCCACAGCGATACCGGCGCTGGCAAAGAAGCTCCGAACTTGCGGCCACACCTGCCCGGGTGCCTCAGCAACCAGCGCCCAGGATTCGTCCCCCAGCCTTTGAATGCGGACGATTTCGTCCTCGCTGCCCGCAACCAGCGGCGTTGGCCGTGGAACTTCAAAATCACCTGCCTGAACAACAGTGCTGCTTATCGGCGGCACCGGATATATCTCCTGCAAAGAGTCGGTACCCTTATCCTCAGGTACCGCAATTACCGGCATTTCAGGCGCTTTTTTATAGACCTGGGAGTTGTCCGGGAACATGCCTTTGTCACCAAACAGGTAGCCACAGCCAGAAAGCGAGGCCAGCAAAGTGCTGGCAATAATTCCACGTGTAATAGGGGGGATACTCATTAAACTGCTGCTGCCTCCACGGCGGCCATTACTTCGGCGTGATATTTTTCGTCCAATGCTGTCAGCGGAAGGCGGATACCGCTGCCAATGCGCCCCTGCTGCTGCAATGCCCATTTTACCGGTATCGGGTTCGCTTCGAGAAACAAGGCCCGGTTCAACGCTGAAAGCTGATCATTTATAGCAGTAGCTCCTTCTCTGTCTCCTGCGGCTGCCAATGCGCAAAGTTCTGCCATTCGCCGGGGAGCCACATTTGCGGTCACTGATATATTACCTTTGCCGCCAGCAAGAATAAGCTCCATAGCTGTAGGATCATCACCGGAATAGATAGCGATCTGTTCGCCACAGCGTGCGATCAGGTCAAGTCCCCTTTCTACGTCGCCGGTAGCGTCCTTGATTCCGACAATGTTTTTCAGGCCCGCCAGTCGCTCTACGGTGTCATTGTGCATATCGACAGCGGTGCGGCCGGGTACGTTATACAGCACCTGGGGCACGTCAACGGCTTCAGCCACCGCCTTAAAATGCTCGTGCAGCCCTTTCTGGGTAGGACGATTGTAATACGGTGTGACCAACAAACAGGCATCGGCGCCCGCGTCTGCGGCGGCCCTGGTTAACTCTATAGCCTCCCAGGTCGCATTGGCGCCGGTTCCCGCCAGTACCGGGATACGCCCAGAGACATAGTCCACGCAGTGCTTAATCATCTGACAGTGCTCAGGAACGCTCAGCGTAGCGCTTTCGCCGGTGGTGCCGACCGCGCCTATTGCGCCTGTTCCGGCCTCTATGTGCAGGTCCAACAAGGCCTCTAGAGCCTTCCAGTCGATACTACCGTCTGGATGCATGGGCGTAACAAGGGCGACAATACTGCCGGTAATCATCTGAATTCTCCGAAAAAAACTGACGAACGGCAGCCAAAAGGCACGCCGCCCGTAGGGACGAGGGCCATTATCCATGTAGGGGCCGGGATGACAACCGGCTTGGGCTAAATTGCATGCTACTGCTATGCTCTTCCCAAGCCCTCAAAGAGAACGCCAAATGACGCATTCACGCCCACTTTCACTGCTTGTGTTGCTCATTGTGTGGACGGCTTGCAGTCCGGCAATGGCATTAGACGACATTGAGATCAGCAGCCTAAGTAAAATTGACCTGCAATATATGCAGCAACAGCGTGACTCACTGGAAGACCTCGCAGCCCGAAATTTCGGTCGCCAGTTCACCGGTTCCAAGGACCAAGACCTGGAACTTCTACAGCGTTTACTGGATGAGGATATCGTTAGCGGCGACCAAACCAGGGAACTGCAGGCTATGGGTATCATCATGGGCGATCTTTTGGCCGAGGAACTGGACCTAGACTGGGTCGTCTTCGAGGACCGCCTGGGACGCAGCAGGGCACTGCGCTACAAATCCACGGACAACTATCTATTCCCGGTCACGATGATATCCCGCCGGCGCGAAGTGGATGATCGCACCCCGGTGGCCGATATTTATCGCAGGGCGCAGGACACGATGCGCGCATCCTTGCCCGCCCTACCCTTTCAGTAACGTAGTAATCGCGGCGCTAAGTTATTAGACTATCTCGCTACCAGCCGTGAGCACCGCAACTGCATGAGTCAACAGCCCCCAGGATTTGAATTGCTGACCGAAGATCGGGACAGTGCCGTCCTGATGCTGACCGGCGACTGGATCCAGGGCCAGGCTCACAGAGACTTTCAGGTGCTCAAAGATGACCTGCTGGGCATCACTGCCTCTGAACTGATTGTAGACGGCTCCCAGCTTGGGCTCTGGGACTCAGTGCTTATGGCCTTCCTGCTGCAATCCTTTAACCAGTGCCGTGACGACAACATCGCATTTCGCGCACGAGCGCTTCCGGCAGGTGTTGAACGACTCCTCAATGTGGCGACGGCTGTGCCCACTCATGTCCCGCCCAACGAGGAAAAGGCATCATGGTATGAGTCTCTCAGCCCGGGAAGCCTGGCACTCGAGCTATGGGAGACCACGGCTGAGTCACTGGCGTTTATCGGCGAACTGGGTATTGCCCTGTGGCGACTTGTGCTGGGAAAGGCCAATACCCGATTCAGTGACTTTCGCACATTTTGTTACCAGGCGGGGCCCGATGCCTTTGCCATTATCAGTTTGACCAGTGTGCTGGTGGGCATGATCCTGGCCTACCTGGGGGCAGTGCAGCTGCAGCAATTTGGCGCCGAGGTCTACGTTGCAGACCTGGTGGTTATCGGCATGCTGCGCGAAATGGGGGTTTTGATGGCCGCCATTGTCATGGCTGGTCGCACTGGCGCAGCCTATGCAGCGCAACTGGGAACCATGCAGGCCAACGAGGAAATTGATGCCATCAAAACCATGGGAATCTCGCCTATGGAGTTTCTGGTCGTTCCCCGCATGTTGGCCCTGGTCGTAGCCATGCCCTTGCTGACCCTCTATGCCAACCTATTGGGGATTATTGGCGGAGGTATCGTCTCGGGAGGCCTGGGTATTACCCCGTTAATGTATATCGCCGAGGGAGAGACCGCGATTCGACTCTCACACCTCATGGTCGGGCTAATCAAGAGTGTGGTGTTCGGGATACTGATCGCCATCGCGGGCTGCCGCTCTGGTATCAATAGTGGCCGCAGCTCCGCCGCCGTGGGTCAGGCGGCTACCGAGGCGGTGGTGACTGCCATTGTCTATCTGATCATCGCTGATGCAGCGATCAATATTATATTCCAGCAGATAGGCATCTGATGACTGAGCCGCACATCAGTGTCCGCGATTTGACGATGGCCTATGGCCCCAGGGTCATTCAGCGCGACCTGAGCTTCGATATCAACAAGGGAGATATTTTTGTCATTATGGGCGGCAGCGGCTGCGGTAAAAGTACGCTACTCAAGCACATGCTGGGGCTGCTGGCCCCGGCAAAAGGCGATATCCTCTACAACGACGAGAGCTTCTTTCAAGCCAGCATGAAACGACAGGATCATATGCGGCAACGCTGGGGTATTACCTACCAGTCTGGCGGTCTGTTCAGCGCAATGACTCTGGCGGGTAACGTCAACCTCCCGCTTCAGCTCTATACTAAGTACTCTGCCAGCGACCGCGAGGACATCATCGCCTACAAACTGGCACTGGTCGGCCTGGCGGGGTATCAAAACTACTATCCAGCGGAAATTAGCGGCGGCATGCGCAAGCGCGCAGCCCTGGCCAGAGCGATTGCCCTGGACCCGGAAATACTGTTTTTTGACGAGCCTTCGGCAGGTTTGGACCCAATCAGCTCGCGACTCCTGGACGAGTTGATCGTGCAGCTGCAGGAATCGATCGGTGCCACAGTGGTTATGGTGACTCACGAACTGCCCAGCATCTTTGGCATCGCTACCAATTCCGTTTACCTGGATGTCAATACCAAAACCATGATCGCCTACGGCGACCCAAGAGAACTACGTGATCACAGTGAGCAGCCAGTTGTGAGACAATTCCTGGCGCGCGAGTCGGGCTCGCCACAAGAGGAACAAGCATGAGCGAAAAACCCCAAACAGTGGCCATTGGTGCCTTTGTTGTAGGCGCGCTGCTAATCGCCATCAGCACCGTTATTTTTGCGCTGGGTACGGGCTTCGGCAAAGAACGTAGTAAAGTGGTTATGGTCTTCGAAGGCTCAGTAAAAGGGCTTTCCATAGGAGCCCCAGTCGCACTGCGCGGCGTGCAAATTGGTCAGGTCACCGATATTGAGCTCATTCTGGATGCTGACACGGTAGAACTCATCATGCTGGTAGAGTCCGAAATCAGGGGAGAGAACATCCGCCGCACGGGTACCAATGCCGAAAGCCTCACCGAAGAGCTGATTTCCCGGGGGCTTCGCGCACAGTTAAATACCCAGAGTATTCTCACGGGTCTACTCTATGTGCAACTGGATTTTCACCCTGAAAGTGAACTGATCCTCGCTGACATCGACTCTCCTCATCTGCAGATTCCCACTATTCCCACTGAACTGGAGCGCCTGACCCGAAAACTGGAGTCCATTGATTTTGCCAAGGTCGCCAGTGACCTGGAGGCCACCGCTGAGGGTATCAATAGGTTTGTCACCAGTGAGTCTTTCCAGGAGCTGCCAGCGCAGCTGCAGGGCACCCTCGCCTCTGTCACTGGCCTGAGCGAGCAATTGCAAGTGCAGTTAGCGAGCACTGGCCCCAAGCTGGATGCGGTGCTTGAAGGTGCGGCAACCACGGTCGATACCGCTAATGCAGAGTTACCCAAGCTCGCGGAACTGGTATCCAGCAACCTGGAGGTGCTGGAAGAGGCCATCCGTTCTTTCGAGGAAGGCATGGCAGGCATAGAGCAACTGGTAGACCACGACTCTGCCACGGTCTATGAACTCAACCGGGCGCTTCGCGATATGTCCCAGGCAGGCCGGGCTTTACAACAACTGGGCCGCGCACTGGAAGAACAACCGGAATCCCTGATTCGCGGCAGAAATGGAGAGCAATAATGAGCGCTTTATCGTGGAAACTGAGTGTCGCGCTATTAACCGCGCTATTACTTTGCGCTTGTGGCACCACGCCGCCGAGTAGCCATTACCGGTTAACGGCGCTGCCAACCCTGCCGACAAATGCCAATGGACCTTCCTTGGGCGTGGGCCCCGTAAACATCCCCGAATACCTCAATCGAGATGGCATGGTGCGCTCTGACGGCGGTAACAGCATCACCATCGCCGGCAATGAGCGCTGGGCTGAGCCGCTGGGAGATGGAGTCACCCGGGTGGTCATCCTGAACCTGGCAGGGCTGCTCAATACACAGGACATACGGCGATTCCCCTGGCACCCGGATAGAGCTCCAGAGATTGGTATCAAGCTGAATGTATTAACACTGGACACGGAAACCACTCGAGCCACCTTAGTCGCGGAGTGGTTGGTCTATCGTGTTAATCAGGATCAACCTATGGCCCGCCGCCTGACAAGGTATGAACAACCCATGCCCAGTGCGGATTCTACCGGCAAGGATATCGCGTCCACCTATAGCGCTCTGCTGGCTAGCCTCAGCCAGGACATTGCCGATGAAGTCAAGACACTGGTTGGATCACCCGCGCCGTGAGCAACGCTTGAGAGCGCGATGCCTGTCCCGCTCCAGCAAGCGGGCCAGCAGATATTGGCCTCTACTTTTCAGCCTGGTTTAAGTTTCAGTTGTGACACTCCGCCGCTTCTTTGCATAGGCTGATTAACGGTAGCTTTATATTCGGCAAGCAGCACTTAACTGGGTTAGAATTACCCAGCCAACCCGATAAACCGACTGTATAAAAATAACTTGATTGGCTTTGGATCAGGGCGACAGCAACCCGCAGAGGCATGCAGCATCGCCTGAACCATGAAAGATTAAACACACTCGCAATCACGGGACATGAGACCATGAAAAACACAGCCACTACCGTCAGCTGGATTACTCCAGCCGTCCGTCGCCCACTCAATTGCGCCATCAAATCCGCACTGGCAGTGTTGGGTACTACCGCACTGGCAGTTCCTGGATTAGCGCAGGATGTTGAGAAAAAAGGCGGTTACAACCTGCAACTGGAAGAAGTCATAGTCACAGCGCAAAAGCGAGAAGAAGATTTCATGTCAGTACCGGGTGCTGTTAGCGCCTTTACCGCCCAGGACATGATCAACACAGGTGCGGCAACTATTCAGGATATTGACGCTTTCATTCCGGGTGTGGAAATCGGGGACCCCGTAGGTGGCTCGACCCAGCTTGGGATCACCGTACGTGGCATCAACAGCCCGAACATCAGCTCAGGGCAGGATCCATCGGTGGCCACATTTTATGATGGGTCTTACATGCCCCGAGCCGTCACCTCAATTCCTTTCACTGATATCGCTCGTACCGAGGTGCTCAAAGGCCCTCAGGGAACCCTGTTTGGACGCAATGCCACCGCCGGTGTGATCAATATCGTACCGAACAAACCGCATGATGAGTTTGAGGGCTTCATAAAGTCTCGCCTGGGTACCAATGATTTGATCAGGGTTGAGGGCATGGTTAACGCTCCCGTCACCGATACTCTGGCGTTTCGTGGAAATCTGTTTTCAAACCAACGCAGCGGCAACACTGAATCGGTCACCAATGGCGGAGACTACAGGGATGAGGGTTATTGGGCAGCGCGCGGCGTATTCCTATGGTCGCCCAGTGACGACACCGAAATCCAGCTGGCAGCGGACTACGAAGATCGCGATGAAATGCCACGCCCCGGCATCGGCGTCAGCAAATACGCCTATCAGGGCAGCGATGACCCCTTCCGTAGTAAAGACCACCACGATGTGGTCGAAGCCGGGGGCACCTACGACAACAATCGAAATGAAGAAGAAGAGACTCGTGACATGTACGGCGTCTCCTTGCAAATCAACCAGGTTATCAATGACGAGTGGGACATGTTCGGTATTGTCAGTTACCGCGACTGGGAGACCACCAACCTGCAAGAGGAAGACGGTACGCCGGAACGTCGACGCTACTTCGATACCAACAACATCGAAGACTCTAACATTTTCTATTCCGAAATTCGTTTCAGCTATGTCGACGATAAGATCAACTTGATCACTGGCGCTAACTACAGCGAGGAAGATGTATTCCAAAGAACTGACATCGGCCTTCTGACCGATTCCTACATGCAATTTCTTAGTGGAGAACTGCTACCTTTCGCGCAAGAACTTGGTCTAATCCCTCCAGATATTGAACTGGATCTTGACGATCACATCTGGGATTACTTCGGGGAAGAGCCTGAT
This sequence comes from Halioglobus sp., assembly GCA_039979015.1. Taxonomy (GTDB): domain Bacteria; phylum Pseudomonadota; class Gammaproteobacteria; order Pseudomonadales; family Halieaceae; genus Halioglobus. Next base: position 333,138 of record JBDWAD010000011.1, on the reverse strand, counting down.
GCGACATACCTTGCATTTTCTGCGCTGGCTTCGGACATCACAGGCGTGCCTACCGCCGTGCTGCCACCCAGCTACGCAGGCCAACACATGACTGAGACCATGGACAACACCGGAGATTTCGTCAACTGGGGCATCTTCATTGATGGCACCTACCAGCTGACCGACACTATTCGTGTCGCCGCCGGACTGCGTTACAGCTACGATGAAAAAGAATATTCATGGCAGACCTACGACAATAGCTTTGACGGCTGGCCATTCCTACCTTTCCGGGTGAACTACATACCTTCCCAAACCGGCGCTGCGCAGGAGGATTGGTACGACAAGTTCACTCGTGAAGACGACTGGAACAAAACAACCGGTCGCCTGGTAACTGACTGGCAATTTACCGACTATGCCATGGCCTATTTCTCTTTCTCCACGGGCTATAAGTCCGGTGGCTTTGACGGCCAATCGTTCACCGCGGTGGTCACGGATTCCTTCGACCCCGAAGAAATGACGAGCTACGAAATTGGCCTAAAAGGCGATTTTTTCGACGATAGCCTGCGCACGGAACTCGCCATATTTCACCATGAACTGGACGGTCGCCAGCGATCTACATCCATCAAGGAAGGACCGGATGATCCCACTTCTGCGCCAGGCATCGTCAGTAGTGACGACGAGTCAGATGGCATTGAACTGGTTGTCACCTGGAACATTACGGAAACCGTACGCGTGGCTGGACTGACAACATACCGCGAAACAGAGAGTGTATCCGAACTCTATTACAACGCGGCGGGTGAACTATCCGGTGGAGACAAGGCCACTGGCGAAACTAACACCGAGTACACGCTAAAGTTGGACTGGACTCCGGAAATTGCCTACGGCTACATGCTGGTACACATGAACTACGAGTTCCGTGAAGACCCCGGCCCCGACGAAAACACCGCCATATTTGCGACCGGCCCCTGGTACTTCCAGGACACTAAGCGACTGAATGCGCGAATAGCCTGGTCCAATGAAGAAGACAACATCGAAATTGCTCTGTGGGGAAACAACCTGCTTGACGAAGAGTATGCGAGTAACCCCGGTGGTTTTGTCGCCGGAGATGATGCGCTTGGTGCCTATCTGACCACTCCCGAAGACACGCTCACCTGGGGAGTAGATCTGCGCTACTCATTCTAAGTCGCGCTTAGCAGCACTTTATCCCCAATTGCCCGCAGCAAGTCGCCGGACTTGTTGCGGGAATTGCTGACCTCCCGCCCCAGCGGCGACAACAACCAATCAGTTTTTAACTCAGGTCTGAACAACTCATCGTTGGCCGGTATCAGCTGAGTATTATCCAGCCAACGTGCTTGCTCATCCTCGTCCAGCACTACAGGCATACGTTTGTGCCAGGGTTCAAACGCGCCGGCAGCGGCGGTAGTCACCATGGTGCAACTGAGCAACTCAGAACCATCGCCATTCCAAACATCCCACAGAGCGGCCACAGCCAGCGCTTTGTCGGGATTACTGATCATCCACGGCTGCTTAGTACCGCTCTCTGTTCGCCATTCGATGAAGCTACTCATGGGCACGATACCGCGCTGGCGTTTGAACGGTGTACGAAACGCGCGACTACTTGCGAGCGTTTCGCTGCGGGCATTGAACATGCTGTATTTCTGGTCCACCGCCGGCGCCCAGGATGGCGTAAGCCACCAACGAGCGGCGTCCAACTGATTACCCTCTGGTCCCGCCCGCACCAGGCCCACTGCCTCAGTTGGCGCAATGTTGGTCCGGGAAGGCAATTGCAGATCTATTCCCAGGTCCTGCAACAACTGCTGCAACCCGGGGCTATCGATAACGTTGAATCGGCCACACATCACTGTACTTTGCCCAAAATGGCTTCACCGGGCAAGACAGGTCTGTATTGGTAAACCCCCTTCCCCTGTCTGGTGCTGTCACTTGCCTGCCCTTCACCGGAGGTTTACCCTGATTCGCGCATTTCGAGGGAGAAACCAATGAGCGACAAACCGCTGGCACCGGCCATTGACGGCTGGCACACCATGGAAGTCAAACCGCACCTGATAGGCACGCAGTGTAAAGACTGTGGAACCTATTTTTTCCCCAAAAACAACGACTACTGCCGCAACCCGGCCTGCGATAGCACCGACTTCAACGAAGTCGAACTCAGTCGTACCGGCCATATCTGGAGCTACACCAACGCCAGTTATAAGCCCCCAGCGCCTTTCGTGGCAGCGGAGCCCTTCGAGCCTTACGCCATTGCCGCCGTTCAATTGGAGAAGGAGCAGATGGTGATATTGGGACAGGCGGTCCAGGGCGTCAGCTGCGAGGACCTGAAAGTTGGCATGCCGGTAGAACTGGTACTGGAACAACTGCACGAAACCGATGACGACATCAAAATGACCTGGAAATGGAAACCTGCCGCCCAATAGGGGCTGGCAGAACTCGGAGCAGCAAAGACAATGTCCAATGAAATCGCAATTCTCGGCGCCGGCATGCACCCCTGGGGCAAGTGGGGCCACAATTTCGTCCAGTACGGCGTCGCCGCCGCGCGGGAAGCGCTCGCCGACGCAGGTGTCCCCTGGCAGGACGTAAAATTCGTCTCCGGCGGTGCCACCGTGCGCTGCGGCTACCCCGGCTATGTCGCGGGCGCCACGTTCGCCCAGGCGCTGGGATGGCAGGGTGCAGAGGTCAACACCTCTTACGCGGCCTGTGCTTCCGGCTCGCAAGCGCTGGCCGCTGCCCGCAATAAAATTTTGGCTGGGGCTTGCGACGTCGCCCTGGTCGTCGGCGCAGATACCACGCCCAAAGGTTTTCTGGCTCCAGCCGGAGGCTATCGCCCGGAAGATCCGGACTGGGTGCGCTTTTATCTGGGGGTGACCAACCCGACCTATTTCGGGCTCTATGCCCGCCGTCGAATGGATGTGTACGGCGACACCCTCGAGGACTTCGCCGCGGTGAAAGTGAAAAACTCTGCTATCGGCAGTAAAAACCCACGAGCGCGCTATCGCAAATGCTTTACAGCCGAAGACGTGGCTGCGTCAGCGATGGTCGCCGACCCTTTGCGACTAATGGATATCTGCGCTACGTCAGATGGTGGCGCCGCGCTCATAGTCTCCAGCCTCGAATATGCAAAGAAAATCGGCAAGGGTGACGCACCCCGAGTGGCAGCCATATCAACCACAACGCCCACCTTTGCAAGCTCCGTGGTGGAAATGCCCGACATCGCCACCGATTCGGCCGCTGCTGCAGGCATTGACGCCCATGCTTTTCGCTCCACCCTTCCCCTCAAGGCCTACGAAGAAGCCGGGCTGGGCCCGGAGGACGTGGACCTGGCGGAAGTTTACGACTTATCGACCGCACTGGAGCTGGACTGGATCGAAGACCTTAGACTGGCACCCAGGGGCGAGGCAGCGGCACTGCTGCGGGCGGGCGATACCGCCATCGGCGGCAAGATACCGGTGAATGTTTCTGGCGGCCTGGCCTGCTTTGGCGAGGCCGTACCCGCACAGGCATTGGCACAGGTTTGTGAGTTGACCTGGCAGTTACGCGGCGAAGCAGGCGATCGCCAGGTCGAAGGCGCGAAAGTGGGCATTACCGCTAACCAGGGCCTGTTCGGCCATGGCAGCTCGGTAATCATTAAACGTTAGGTATCGATTCCCGGGCCCCGATCGTGGGCCCGGGTGGTAAAACAAGCCGATCAATCCCTCACCGTGGCCTGCATAAGGTAAGCGATCAGATCAGCGCGGTCCTGCGGGTCGGGCACCCCGACGCTCATCATTACCGAATCAGGGAACATGGCCATGGGGTTCTCTAACCAGGCAAACATGAGCTGCGGCGTCCAGACAAACTCCGCGCCTTTGAAACGCTCTGAGTAATAGTCAAATCCTTCCTGCTTCCCCGCTACCTTGCCGAAGATTCCGCTCAGATTAGGGCCGTTATTGTGACCCATGAATGCACCCGGATAGTGACAGGTCCGACAGGGACCAAAGACCAGGCGGCCACGATCCTTGTCTGCCAACCCCAGGCGGCTTTGCAACTCATCTGCGGCCAGCGGCAAGCAAACCAGATTGATAGCCAGTAAAAAAACAATGCGGTGCATCACAACTGACCCGCCGCCGCTTTTCCAGCGCGGCGCCCAAAGAACGTTGCATCGCCCACAGACAGACCGCTGGCAATATAGGGGGCGGTAGGAATACCCGCAGTGTTTCTGCCAGCAGCGTAGAGTCCTGGAATAGCATCGCCAAAACTATTCACCACCTCACCGTTGATCGTCGTCACCAGTCCACCCAGCGTATGGGCGGGGAAAAAAGCGCTATCAACTGATATGTTCCACGCTTTGTAAGGAGGGCCCTGCAGTGGCCGCAAATACTCTCCGGACTTATGGTACATAGGGTCCTGCATTTTCCCGGCATAGCGGTTGTAATAGGCGACGCTGTTTTGCAGCGCACCACGTGGCATGGCCAACTGCTCCGCAAGGCCACCGATACTGGTGCTTTGGGCTGCCAGGGGGAAATTGTCCTGGGGCTCACTGTAGCTACTTGTCTGGTCCGTTATCAGCCAGGCTCGGCCGTGCTGCTGATAGGCAATGGTATGACCAATAACTGCGTGATAAGAGTCTTCCGCAATAAAGCGCTGGCCCGCCGCATTAACGAGGATTCCCGCAATGGCATTCTCGGGCGGATAAATAGGAGAGACCGCAAAACCCTCATGCATTCGAGCTGCTGCGGCGCCAACGCCAATGCCCATGTTGATGCCCTGGCCAAGATCACCTGCACTACCCCAGGGAGTTGAGCATAAAGATAGGTGGGGGGCGTACTGCTCCATCATTGCCCGATTATGAATGAAGCCACCACAAGCAAGCACCACACCCCGGCGGGCGCGCAGGTATTTGCGCTCACCGGCTTCACTGACAACTATTCCACTGACCCTGCCATCGCTCTCAGTGATCAGTTGTTCGCAAGAGACGCTCGTGCGAGGTTCCACACCCAACGCCTTCAGCCGGTCAAACAAAGCCTGCATCAGGGTACGACCACCATTCATGCCCTTCACTCCCGGCACATGACCCCGGGGGGCAGGTCGGGCGGTTTCTCGCAGCGGCCATGCTTGCTCGTTGCCTGAGAAGTACAGAGACTCATCGCCCATCGGAAGGCCCTTGGCCATCGTCATTTTCTCGTTGTACGAGACGCCCTGTGCAACTAACCAATCAAAGTGGGCTGGACTCTGATCGCAATAAAGCTGAATTTTATCTCGCGGTGGATAAGGTGACCCGGCGCGGGTCAGGAAATTGAACATTGCCTCCGGCGAGTCCTCAACCTTCAAGGCACGTTGCAGGGAAGTACCGCCGCCAGCGTAAACCACTCCGCCGGATAACGCCGAACTGCCGCCTGCCACAGCCAGCGACTCCAGCATGACAACGCCAGATCCCGCCATCTTCGCTTCTATCGAGGCGCAAGCGCCTGCAGCACCCGAGCCCGCAACAATGACGTCTGTCTCCATGTCCCACCGGGGCACACTGGCCCGAGGCAGCGCCAAGGCGCCACTCGCCAGGGTAACGCCTCCTGCCCCCGCTGCTGCCAGCAGCTGACGGCGATTTAGGCCTGAACGAGGTGAATCCTTCATGCCAGGGTCAGGGAAAAAAACGACTGATCGTATCAATAACGCAGGCGGGCCGTTCTTCGCCCTCCACTTCAATGGTCATGCGAACGACCACCTGAACGCCACCTTTCACCTCTTCAGCGCTGATTACCTCCCCTGAGCCCCGCACTCTTGAACCTACCGGCACTGCGGCAGGGAAGCGCACTTTTTCACAGCCATAATTAACGCCCATAGAAGTGTTCCTGACCTCCATGATTTGCGGCAAAAAGAGGTTGGCCATGGACAGCGTTAAATAGCCGTGAGCAATTGTCTTGCCAAAAGGACCCTCCGCCGCTTTTTCGGGGTCGACATGAATCCACTGATGATCGCCCGTGGCCTCTGCAAACAGGTCAATTCGGCGCTGATCAATTTGTTCCCAATCGCTGTAACCCAGATGCTGGCCTACGGCTTGAAGAAGATCTGCCGGTTGCTCAAAAATTGTACTCATTCCTATACTCCGGATAATTTCACACAAACTATAGCATTCTCGACTCGGCAAACCGGTTCAACTGTATTCACTGGCGGGACAAAGTAGTTGAATTGTCTTACGGCTGTTCTATAGTTGACCACAACATAAACCACATCGTAATTCAGGCAAAATACATGGAAACCAGCACTCTCTTGGAAACTATCGTCATCCCTTGGGGCATTAAAATACTAATAGCGATCGCGATATTTTATATCGGTCGTATGGTGGTCGGCTCTATCGTAAAGATCGCTGGGAAAATTATGCGTTCTCGCGACATGGATGAAATCCTGGTCAAATTCCTGAGTTCCATACTGCGCTGGGTATTGCTGCTATTCGTCGTTATCGCTGCCCTCAGCCAGCTGGGCATAGACACCACCTCCCTGGTCGCACTGCTCGGTGCAGCTGGCCTGGCGATTGGCCTGTCATTGCAAAGCTCCCTGTCTAACTTTGCATCAGGGGTCATGCTTATCGTTTTCCGCCCATTCACCAAAGGCGATTTTGTCGAGGTGGCCGGCACTTCAGGCTCAGTGGACAATATCAGTATCTTCACCACCACGATGACCACGCCGGACAACAAGGAAGTGATCGTTCCCAATGGTGCCGTCATTGGCAACAACATCATCAACTACTCTGCAAGGCCGACCCGGCGCGTCGATATGGTGTTCGGTATCGGCTATGACGACGACATCAAAAAAGCCAAGGAACTGCTGGAGCAGATCGTGGCGGCGGATGAGCGAGTGCTAGCGGAACCCGCTCCCGTGGTTGCCCTGGGCGAGCTTGCTGACTCCAGCGTTAACTTCCTGGTACGTCCCTGGGTAAACGCTGCTGACTACTGGGGGGTTATGTGGGACACCACCGAAGCCGTCAAACTCAAGTTCGACGAAGCTGGCATCAGCATTCCCTACCCACAGATGGATGTGCATGTCGACAAGAGCGAGTAAACCGCTCAACCGGGGGCCCCAGGCCCCCTTGTTCCCGCCCTGATCCAGCTCCCTGTCAACTGCGTAAACTCGTGATATTACAAGTTTTTCACAGTTCGCGAAGCGGCCTTGTGGTATAACGACTTTCCACATTTTTCGGACGTTTCCGTGGCTTCCATTAAAAGACAATCCCTCATTTCCCTGGCGCTGCTTGCTGTAGCAGTAGCCGTGGCAATCGTGCTCTACCTGAATAGGCCTCCGGCTCAAATCGCCGAACCCGAATATAAGCCTGTTTCGGTGGATGTGGCGATCGCAGTTAAGGAAACGGTCAGGGTCACTGTACAGGCCCAGGGCACCGTGGGCGCACTGCGTGAAACGGCAATAATGGCTGAAGTTTCGGGAAGAATTATCGAAACTGCCGACAATTTCCTGGTTGGAGGCTTTGTCTCTGAGGGCGACGTGCTGTTGCGAATAGATCCCAGCGACTACCAAACCGCTCTACTACGCGCCCAAGCCTCGGTTGAGTCTGCTGAGAGCAATCTGGTGCAGGAGAAGGGCAGATCCGATGTTGCCAAAAGGGAATGGGAAAAGCTGCCCAGCGGCAGCCAGCGCAGCCAGGAAGCAAAAAATCTGTATCTGCGGAAACCTCAACTTGAGCTGGCAGAGGCTCAGCTGCTGGCGGCAATGGCTGATCTCAACACCGCCAGGGATCGCTTGGAACGCACTATCATTCGAGCGCCATACAACGCACTTGTCCGCGCCAAACATAGCGAACTTGGCCAGTTCGTCGGCGCTGGCTCAAGATTGATCGATGTGTTCTCTGTCGACCAGGCAGAGGTTCGTCTGCCGATTCCCCAGAGCAAGCTGGACTACCTGACCTTGCCGGGAGTAGAAGGCTATGGCGATGCGAAGCCCATTGACCTTTACACCGACGTTGCCGGAGAGATTAAACATTGGAAAGCAAAGCTGCACCGCACCGAGGGCGTTTTCGACGACCGATCCCGTGTGCTTTACACCGTCGCTCGCGTAGAGGACCCCTACGCCTTCAATAACCCTGAAGCAGAGCCGCTGCGACTGGGCACCTTCGTCAATGCCGATATCGAAGGCCGAGAATTCAACAATATTGTCGTTCTGCCCCGCCACATCCTGCGCGCCGGTAACAATGTGTGGATAGTCGATGACAACAACATCCTTCGCAGCCGACAGGTCAGCGTGCTGCGCACAGACGGTGACGAGATTTTCGTCAGCGCCGGGCTGGCGGAGGGAGAACAAGTATCGCTCACCGCAGTTGATAATTCGCTGAACGGATCGGCGGTATCGATCAACCAAAGCATTCCCAGCAACGAGTTACGGGAAGAACCTAATCTGACACTGCCCGCTGAAACGGGTCAGCAAGCTGATCAGGCAGCGACCGCAGCGGTGACCCAATGACCGGCACACAAATACAGCATAAGGGCGTCATCGCCTGGTTTGCACGCAACCCGGTAGCAGCCAACCTGCTCATGCTCGTTATTATTTGCGTTGGACTGGGTAGCGCGTTCAGCATTCAGCGCGCGATGTTCCCTGCTTTCGAGTTTGACATGATCTTCGTCACTGTCCCTTACCCCGGCGCCGCACCAGAAGAGGTCGAGCAAGGCGTCATTATGAAAGTTGAAGAGGCAATCAACGACCTGGATGGTATCAAGCGCGTGGAATCTGACTCCTGGGAGTCCATGGGTCGATTGATGATAGAGCCGCAGGACGGCGTGCCAGTGAACAAACTGTTCAATGACATCCAGAATCGCATCGACGGCATCTCTACGTTTCCGGCAGACGCAGAGGAGCCCGTGATACAACTGCCGGAATTGCTTTTCCCAGCACTGACCATCCAAATTTCCGGCCCGCTGGATGAACGCAGCATGAAGGCCCTTGCCGATGAAATGCGCAGAGAATTACTCACCAACATCAATGTTTCTGCGGCCGAAGTCGTAGGTGCACGAAACTATGAAATCGCAATTGAAATTTCAGAACAACTGCTGCGCGAATATCACCTGACCCTTGCTGACGTTGCCAATACCATCGCGGCCTCTTCACTGGACCTCCCCTCCGGTTCAGTGCAGACCCGTAACGGAGACATCATGCTGCGCACCCTGGGCCAGGCCTATGTGCAGCAGGATTTCGAAAAAATCGTTTTAAAAACCTGGCCTGATGGCACCCGCCTGTTACTGGGCGACATCGCTACAGTCGAAGATGGCTTTGAGGATGCCAAGGGCTTTGCCCGGTTCAACGGCCAGTACTCGTTGGGCGTAAACGTGTTTGCAATGGGACGGCAAGACATCATAGAGACGGCCGATGCCGCCAAGGCCTACGTCGCCGAAAAACAGTCATCACTTCCCGAGGGCGTCACCCTGGACATTTGGTCTGATGCCACTTACTACCTGAAAGAACGCCTGCGCATGATGCTCAAAAATCTGGCGATAGGCGCGCTGTTGGTATTTATCACCCTGGCTCTTTTTCTGGAAATTAAACTCGCTTTCTGGGTAATGCTGGGCATACCCATTTCCTTCCTCGGCGCCTTGGCACTGATCAATACACCCTACATAGACTCCAGTCTTAACATGATCAGTATTTTTGGATTTATTCTGGTTCTGGGAATCGTGGTTGATGATGCCATCATCATGGGTGAGAGTGCCTATACTGAAACCGAGCGCAGTGGACACAGTGTTGATAATGTCATCCAGGGCGTGCACAGAGTAGCCACTCCAGCAACGTTCGGCGTGCTCACAACGATAGTCGCCTTTACGCCCACGCTCTTTGTACAAGGTGTATTCGCGCCCATGGCTGCGGCAGCGGGCTGGGTTGTGATTCTCTGCCTTGTATTTTCTCTGGTGGAATCAAAGTGGATACTTCCCGCTCACCTTGCCCACAGCAAACCGACCAAGAACCCGCTCTTGCTCAAGGTGGACCACTTACAAGAGGGGATAAACCAGCGCCTGCGTAACTTTGTCAACGGGCCCTACCGTCGTCTCGTAGCTCGCTGCGTAAGAAATCGCTACGTTACCCTGGCACTCTTCATGTCACTACTCATCATGGCTGCCGGTTTACTTGCCGGTGGCGTGGTTCGCACAGTGCTATCCCCCCACACCGCAGGTGAATTCTTCTCGGTAGAGCTGCGTATGGCCAACGGCTCTCCTGAGGAGCGGACGGTAGAAGCAGTCACCCACATTATCGAATCGCTAGACAGGGTGGACCAGCAGTACCGCCGCGAGAACAACACTGACCAGGGGCTGGTAGCCTACGTTTCTGCCTTTGGCTTCGAGCGCACCAATGGCCGCGTCGATGTTGAGCTGAGCAAGCAGGACACACGCAGCATGTCGAATGAAGAGGTGCTCAGTCGCTGGCGCGAGGAAGTCGGCCGCATACACGGTGCAGACGTCCTTGGCTTCAAATCAGCAGACGGCCCCAACTTCGGACCCAATATCGCCTTTGACCTGAAGCACTCCAACTTCGAGACCTTACGCAAAGCCGCCGAGGAGCTGGAAGAAAAATTGCGCCACTATGACGGTCTCAGCGATATACGCAACGGCGCCAGTGACACACGCGCAGAATTTCACATCAACATCCTGCCACAGGGCGAGGCGATGGGGCTGTCCCGCTACGACCTGGGCAGCCAGGTGCGTCATGCTTTCTACGGCGCCGAGGCTCAGCGAATTCAACGGGGCATTGACGAAATCAAGGTCATGGTGCGCTACCCCAAGGCCGACCGGGAAAACGTTTCCAGCCTAAATAATATGTATATTCGCACCCCTGCCGGTGATGAGATGCCCTTTGAAACGGTCGCCAAACTGGATGTTAAGCAGGGTTTGCTGAAGTCTACCCGAATCGATTTCCAACGAGCCGCAGAAGTGACAGCCGAAGCAGACATCGCCATTGTAGAACCGGCCAAGGTCATGAGCGATATTGAAGAAAAACTGTTGCCTGACCTAATCGCCAAATACCCCGGATTGACCTGGGGCATTTCCGGTATGGCTGACGAAGAAACCAAAATGGCCGTGAGTATGGGCGTGGGCTTCGCCCTTGCCCTGTTTGGCATTTACGCGCTACTGGCCATTCCCACCCACTCTTACCTGCAGCCCCTGATTATCATGGGAGTGATCCCGTTTGGAATCATCGGGGCAATCATAGGCCATTGGACCATGGGCTATGACATGAGCATGATGTCGGTCATGGGCATCGTTGCCTTGAGCGGGGTAGTTGTCAACGACAGCCTCATTTTGGTGGACTACGTCAATAAAACGACCGCTCAGGGGCTGGACAAGACCACGGCCATTCTCGACGCGGGTTGCTACCGGTTCAGGGCCATCATGCTCACCTCGGCAACAACCTTCCTGGGGCTTGGGCCCATGTTGCTGGAACGCAGCGCCCAGGCGCAATTCATGATTCCTATGGCACTCTCGCTTGCCTTTGGCATCGTATTTGCGACTGTGATTACCTTACTGCTTGTACCCAGCCTGTACATGATTCTCGATGATTTCAGCAGGTTGTTTTCTCGCAACAAAACAGAAGAGTCTGAAACGGCGATCGGCGCTTACCAAAGATAAGGCACAAAGATCAGTCCCGCCATTACCAGCGCAAAACCGGCGGTGATTAGCACCGCGCCTGCGGCCACATCTTTGGCCTTGCCAATCAATGGATGGTGATGGGGCACTGCCGCATCGCTCAGGTGCTCCAGAGCGGTATTCAAAGCCTCGGCTAGCCACACCATCGCAACCGTAAGAATTAGCACCTGCCAATCTGTTCGCGTGATTTCAAACGCCCATGCCGCCATAAGCACTAGCGCGGTTGCCACCAGATGCACCCTGGCGTGATGTTCCTCCGACAGCAACAACCTCACGCCATTAGCGGCATGACTGAAACTTTGTGCGCGCTGTCGCAGCCAGCTCACCGCAAGGCGCTCAATAACTCACTGAACAAGCCAGGCAGCGCATATAAATATGCTTGGGGTCCTGCAAGCTGCCCAGCAACTCCGTAGCATCCAGCACCGGCCTGGACAGATTCAACAGGCTGCTGACGGCGTTGGATCGAGGCAACACGCCTATGCTCCCCATACGCTCCGCTAATTGTTGAAAGAACAATTCGCTGGGGCTCAACGGCTGTTCTATGTAGTCGACCTGAAATTCGTCCAGGTCTGCCAGTCCCGCGGCTGCTTCAATCGCATCATCCAGGTCTCCCAGTTGGTCAACCAGTCCCAGGGAGAGCGCATCACTGGCACTCCACACTCGTCCTTCGGCGGCAGTTGTCACCTCATCCAGCCCCATGGTCCGGCCATCGGCCACGACCTCCAGGAATGTCTGGTAGGCATGCGTCACCCCCGCCTGTAGCGCCTGTGCCAGATCCGGATTTAGCGGGCGATCCAGTCGCAATGACCCTGCCAGCGACGTCGTTCCAACGCCGTCGGTGTAGATACCGCCGCGCTGCATCAGGTTCTCAAGCGTTGGAAAGAGCGCGATAACGCCAATTGAGCCAGTGATTGTGGTGCTGGTAGCAAAAATTTCGTCCGCCGCCGCCGCAATATAGTAGCCCCCGGAAGCGGCAATTGACCCCATGGAAACCACCACGGGCGTGCCATTGGCCCTGACTTCCAGAATCTGTTGGCGAATAATCTCGGATGCAAACATGCTGCCTCCTCCGGTAGTGACCCGAAGCACAATCGCCTCGACGTCATCCTCTGCTGCGGTCTTGCTGATCATTCTTGCCAGACTGTCACCGCCTATTGTTCCGGGGGGCTGCTCACCGGGAAGCATATTGCCCTGGGCGACAATTACCGCAATTTTGGACTCACTGGTAACTGGCAGTTCCAGCATGCGCTCATGCCAAAGGTATTCTTCGAAGGCAATGGCCTCATAGACGCCATCCTCATTCCGCGCGCCCACCATGTCGGCGAGATATTCATTCGCCTGACTGCGAGTTAACAGCTGGTCGACCAGTCCGGCATCCAGAGCGTCTTTGGCTGAATCGCCATTACCATCGACCATGCGGGTAGCAAAGCCATTGACGTAGGCATCGATGGCGCCATTGGGGAGTTCACGGTTCGCCTCCACCGAGCTTGTGTAGCGGCCCCACAGGTCTTCCAGCCACTGCAGCGCGACCCCTTTTTCATCCGTAGACATATCGCTACGCAAAAAAGGCTCAGAAGCGGACTTATACTGGCCCGCACGGAATATGTGCATACTCACCGATAGCTTATCGAGAGCTTCCGCGTAATAGTTTTGATAAACACTGAAACCTTCCAGTGCCGCGCCGCCCATAGGATGGGCAATCAACTCATCGGCATAGCTGGCCAGGAGATACTGGTCCTGGCTGTAGTAATCACCGACCGCGACAACGGGTTTGCCGGAGGCTTTGAACTCCTCCAGCGCAACCACAATTTCCTGAGTGCGGCTAATTCCCACGTACATCAGCAAATCCAGTTCCATCACCAGGGAGTTGATCCTGTCGTCATCTTTGGCCAGCCTGATAGCCTCAATCACGTCTCGCACCAGTACTTCATGGTCCACGGGCGAAGGCTCGGCAATCAGCGTTTGCAGGGGATCAACCGGGCTCTTCTGATCGACAATCGTCCCCATGGGGTTCAGCAACAAAGCCGCTTGCTCTGGCAATGGCTCTGCGGAGTCTGCAAAGTAGACAAAGTAAATAATCGCAAGCATTGCCAGGAACAACAGGTTGGTCAACGCTAGCCGAAACCAGGTAATAGCATTCCAGATACCGCCAAACACGCGGCGCAGCAGTGAAGGTTTACTCATTGTGTTTCATTCTCCATGGCCAGAAGCCGTTTCAGCGGCCCGGCGTAATTCTTTCGCTCTCCAACGCACATACATCATCGCGCTGCAGAAAAGCGTGCACACGGCGACCATACCCATAATAGCCAAAACATCCCGAGGGTCTTGGAACAAGCTGACCACGAGGCGCATAAAATACAATAGCGACACAAAACAGAGCCAGATGAAACTACGCAGATTGTCCTGCAGTAAGCCCGGCAAAAAAATCACCAGCGGCAGCAATATCGCCAGCCAGATAATCCACGGAGCCTGCCCTAGCCACATTGCCATCGCCTGCTGCACCAACAACACCGTAAAGCTCAGCCAAACGACTGCCCGGGTTTTACTCGTAAGAGAGCTCATCTGGTCTTCCCCAGCGCGAGCCGCGCCACACGCTTGCCCAGGGCCTGGCACAGGGCTATTTCAGTGTCGTCGACACGGCGATTATTATCTGCTCCTGCCCAATGCGAGGCACCATAGGGGGTGCCGCCAGATTCCGAAGCCATCAACCCCGCCTCGCTATACGGTAAACCCGCCACTAACATCCCATGATGCAGTAAAGGCAGCATCATGCTTAGCAAGGTGCTCTCCTGTCCGCCGTGCAGGCTGGAAGTAGAGGTAAACACCGCGGCAGGCTTGTCTATCATGGCGCCACTCAGCCAGAGACTGGATGTCTGGTCGACAAAATATTTTAATGGGGCGGCCATATTACCGAAGCGGGTTGGGCTACCCATGATCAGTCCGGCGCAGTCACGCAGGTCGTCCTGATCGCAATAAAGCGGGCCGTCAGCGGGAATATCATCCTCGATTTTTTCGCAGTTTGCAGAAATTGCCGGCACTGTGCGCAGACGGGCCTCAATATCGCCCTCCTGCTGCACACCGCGGACCACCTGCTGGGCCATCTCGGCGGTGGCCCCGCCGCGAGAGTAATAAAGCACCAGGATATAAGGTGTCGTCATCAGTCAATCAGGCTCAAAACGTTTTCGGGGGGCCGACCCAGCACAGCGCGGTCGCCGTGCACGACAATCGGGCGCTCAATCAGTTTGGGGTGGAGCGCCATCGCTGCGATCAGTTCCTGATCGGTAGAATCAGCGCCCAGACCGTGAGACTTATAGGCATCTTCACCCTTTCGCACCAACTGTGCAGCACTGATGCCAAGTTTCTCCAGTAATGATGCAATCTCAGAGGCATCAGGAGATGCTTCAAGATACAGCACGACATCGGGGGCAATGCCCTTGTCTTCCAGCAAAGCCAGCGTCATGCGCGACTTGGAGCAGCGGGGGTTGTGATAGATCGTGAATGCGCTCATTTAAACTTACCAACCAGCAATATTTGTGGACTGCAGTATATCAAATGGGGCTGTGCCCCGGTGCGAACATTCATGCCATAATGTAGACATGGTGGATGCAAAAACAATAACCAGGGGCCTTTGGCACCGAACCCGCTACTTACTCTCGCGATTCAAGGCTGATCGCTGCTCTGAAAATGCCGCAGCACTCACCTATATGAGCCTATTCGCCATGGTGCCACTGCTGACCGTGCTCTATACCATGGCTTCAGCTATCCCCACTTTTCAGGGCCTTGAAGAACAAGTACAAAGTTTTCTGTTCGAACATCTGATGCCCGACACCAGCACCGAAGTTGAGTCCTACATCAATGACTTTTCCCGGCAAGCAAAAAACCTGACCGGGCCGGGCATTATTTTCCTGGTGGTCACTGCAGTACTTATGCTGCGCAACATAGAAAAAGCATTCAATATGATTTGGCGGGCCAGGGAGAACCGGAGCCCGGTATCCAGCTTTTTACTGTACTGGGCGGTGCTGAGTCTGGCGCCTGTTGCCTTGGGTCTCGCACTGGGTATTAGCACTTATCTTTCGTCGTTTTCTCAAGTGCTGGACCAGTTCGATATTTTCGGCGTAAGAGCAATACTGCTGAAAGTTACTCCGCTACTGCTCTCCACCGCAGCCTTCACCCTGCTTTACGTGGCCGTACCAAATTGCCGCGTGCCTTTCAAACACACTGTGATTGGCGGTTTTGCCGCTGCACTGGCGTTTCACGCGGCCCGGGCCCTGTTTACTGACCTGGTGGTTGGCTCAAGTTACACCTTCATTTACGGCGCTTTCGCCGCCGTCCCGTTGTTTTTGCTCTGGATATACCTGTCCTGGAACATTGTGCTGATGGGCGGCATTCTGGTGCACAGCCTATCCGGCTACCAGAACGAAGAGCAGGCGAGTCGGCCAACCGTGCTGAAGGCGCTGGACGTGCTGTACGTTTTTTGGGAAAAGCAAAAATCCGGCAAGATGGTTCAAGAGATCGAGTTGCTCAACAATCATCACGAAGTGGCTCGTGGCCTTGACAGCGAAACCTGGCGCTACCTGCGCGATATCATGATCGAAAGAAAGATAATTACCCAGAGTGATCGCGGGCATTACCTGTTAAGCAGGGATCTGCACAGCATTACTTTCTGGCAACTGAAAGAGTGGGTTAACGATGAGCAACCGCTGGCGGCGGAGGATATCAGCGCACACCTGAACTGGCAGGAAACTGCTTACGGGCTGCTTCGTCAACAACGCGTTAATCAACGGGATCTGCTCAACTCTAGTCTGGCGGAGATTTACGAGGGATGAAGAAAACTTTAATCGCGTTGTTCATGGTATTCATTGCCAGCTGTAACGCCCCCGAAACGCCCTCCAAAAACACGGTCAACGTTCTGGACAAAGCAGCCTACGAAGGACGCTGGGTAGTTATTAACTACTGGGCAGAGTGGTGCAAGCCCTGTATCAAGGAGATTCCGGAGCTTAATGCCCTGGATCGGAAATATGAGCAGGTCGCTGTTTTGGGCGTCAACTACGACGGTAATAAGGGAGATCAACTACAAGCACAAATCACCGCACTGAAAATTGACTTCCCTACCCTGGTGGAAGACCCCTCTGGAGTCCTTGGGGTAGCGTTACCTTCGGTACTGCCTACAACGCTAATCCTCGACCCAGACGGTCAATTGATCACCACTCTGGTTGGGCCTCAGACATTGGAATCGCTCGCCCTGGCAACGGGTCAGGTGGGCATGCCAGACGCTGACCCTGCCGCCAGTGACGTTGTAGAGCAGGAAATGCAGGACCAGCTACCCTGATTTTTATTTGCTGGAACCAGCAGCGGTTCTTGCGGCACAAAAAAAACCGGCCCCTACTGGGGCCGGAACACACTAACATCTCAACATGAGGAATATGAAACCTGGATGAATCCAGAGCGACAGCGCAGGAGTCTCTTGCCCGTGGGCGGCCTCGCTGTCACTGTAACTTATGACCGGGACAGTGCAGGAAAGTTCCTGAGTTGTTACTAAAAATACGCCTCGCCTGAAAAATGGACAGAACACAGGTCTTTTACTAGGCTTTTTCCTGACAATAGAGTGGCAAACTGCCCAACAAGGACGGACACAGTATGAGCAAAATATACCACGACAACGCTGAAACCATCGGCGGCACGCCGCTAGTCAAAATTAACCGCATTTGCAGCGGCAACGTTTACGCAAAGTTAGAGAATCGAAACCCCGCCATGTCTGTAAAATGCCGCATTGGCACCAGCATGGTCGCGGCGGCCGAAAAAGATGGCAGCTTGAAGCCTGGCATGACCATTGTCGAACCCACCAGCGGCAATACCGGTATTGCCCTGGCCTTTGTCGCTGCGGCCAAAGGCTATGACTGCATCCTGACCATGCCCAACACCTTTAGCCTTGAGCGACGAATGTTAATGAAGGCTCTGGGCGCTGAAATTCGACTGACCGATGGCTCTAAAGGTATCGCTGCTGCCATTCAGGCCGCTGAAGACATAATTGTCTCGGATCCCGACAAGTATTGGGGTCCCCACCAATTTGAGAACCCTGCCAACCCTGCGATTCACGAACAAACCACGGGGCCGGAGATCTGGGAAGACACCGATGGAAATATCGATATTCTGGTCTCTGGAGTGGGCACCGGGGGCACGCTCACGGGCATCTCCCGCTATTTAAAAAACGTCCGGGGCAAGGCAATCACCACCGTTGCCATCGAACCTGACACCAGCACCATGATTACAGCTGCACTCGCTGGAGAAGAGCCCACTCACTCGCCTCATAAGATACAGGGCATAGGCGCTGGCTTCGTACCCAAAAATCTGGATTTGTCCATGGTAGATGCGGTCGAGCGAGTCAGTAGCGAAGAGGCTATGGCCTACGCTCACCGGTTGATGCAGGAAGAGGGAATTCTTGCAGGGGTTTCCTGTGGTGCGGCTATGGCAGTGGCAGACAGGCTGTCGCAACGGGAGGAGAACAAGGACAAGGTTATTGTCGCTATTCTTCCCGATTCAGGAGAACGCTACCTGACATCACCACTGTTCGAAGGCAGCTTTTCTGACAATGAAACGGTGCAGGCCACCGTCAGTTAATCGTCTCGGCGGCGGCTGAGCTTTTGCAGCCGCTGTTTTATCTCGGGCCATTCATCCTCGGTGACACTGAAGTACACCGAATCACGGTGATACCCCTCCTGCACAATCATATGTTTACGAAGCACGCCCTCCCGGGTGGCACCTATACGTTCCAACGCCTGCTGCGACCGCAAATTACGGCTATCCGTCTTGAACTCAACGCGAATACATCCGAGCTTTTCGAAAGCGTGACCCAACAGTAAAAGCTTGGTCTCAGTGTTCACCACACTGCGCTGGAAATCCTGACCCAACCAGGTCCAGCCAATTTCCAGTGAGCGATGCTCACCGCGAATATTCAAATAGCGGGTACTGCCAGCCACCCGCCCTTTCCCCTTTTCCATAATGGCAAACACGAGTTGGTCCTGAGGCAACAGTGCTTCATTGATCCAGTGGCGCACGTCAGCCGCATCCACAAAGCAGGCTCGAGGCATGTAAGCCCAGTCAGGCTCATAGCGCCCGCGGCTATACAGGCCCTGCGCATGTTCCTGTGACAGTGGTTCCAGGCGAACCGACTCCCCCTCCAGGGTAACCGGTCGAACGTCCAACTCTATCAAGGTAACAGCACCGTTGAACCGGTGGTCTTGCGACTTTGCAGATCCCTGTGGGCCTGCTGAACGTCTGCCAGCGGATAGCGCTGGTTGATTTCCACACGAATCTCCCCTGCCAGGATTTTCGCGAAAACGTCCTCACTGGATTGGCGTAACTCCTCAGTCGTGGCGGTATAGCTAAGCATCGTGGGCCGGGTCACATAGAGAGAACCATTGGCGGCCAACAGCTGCAAGTCCAGGGGATCCGGGGAACCTGAGGCGTTGCCAAAGCTCACCATCAACCCACGAGGCCGCAGGCAGCTCAAAGACAGGTCGAAAGTGTCCTTGCCAACCCCGTCGTACACCACCGGCAATTTCTCACCGCCCGTTATTTCAAGCAGTCTGTCCAGTACATTTTCTTCACTGTAATTGATCACATGACTATAGCCATGCGCGAGGGCTAATTCTGCTTTTTCTGCTGAACCGACAGTGCCTATCGCCGTGGCGCCTATGCTGGCCGCCCATTGGCCGAACAACAGACCCACACCACCTGCGGCAGCGTGGAACAAGCAGGTCTCCTGAGCCTGTAGAGGATAGGTACGTTGAATAAGATACTCCGCTGTCTGACCTTTCAAAAGGCAGGCTGCGGCCTGTTCATAATCGATGCCCTCGGGAATTTTTACCAGGCGCGAAGCAGGCAAATTTAACGCCTCGGAATAGGCACCAAAGCCGGCAGAGCAGTAAGCAACCCGCTCCCCGATCTGTAAATCGGCGCCCTCACCCACTGCTTCCACCTCGCCTGCGCCTTCCAGACCCAGACCCGTGGGCAGGGGCAATGGATAAAGCCCACTGCGATGATAGGTATCAATATAATTAAGCCCGATAGCCCTGTTACGGACGGTGACCATGCCCGGACCGGGAATCTCCAGGCTAATCTCCTGTAGCTGCATGACATCAGGCTCACCCGCCTCCTCAATTCTAATGGCTTTAACCACGCTCACGCTCGCTACTCCTGATTGATTATCGCTGTGCTCGGCGAAGCACTTACTTTCCTGTTGTTTTAGCTTCCTTCAGGATCAGGTCTCGACGCGCCAGGATCGCTTCGATTTGCCTCGGATGCAGGTATGGCAGAAGCTCGGCCTTGAGGTCGCGCTCATTAAGACTAAGCAGACGCTTGCGCAGCAGGTCTGAGACTTCCAGGTCAACCTTCTTGTATTGCTTGGGACGTTTTTCAGTCGAGCGGAAGGCCAGACTATGGTCAATAAATTTCATCATGAAATCATCTTTGGTCCACAGTATATTCGTCAGATTGCGGTCGTCATTGTGGATGAGGATATCGAAAACAAAACGCAATCTATACTGCTCCCATTGCTTGCAATGCCCCTCAAAGGGAAGGTCTTTTTCCAAACGATCTCGTTCGTTAATCGCGTTCTCGACCCAGTCTGAAAGTGCTCCTTCAACACCTTCAACCTCGGCGATTACGGCTGTTGGCACCATCTGCCAGTTCAGCATGCGGTCAAGTTTGTAGGCCGCAACATCGTACTGGTAGCGATCACTTTCATTATTGCGACGCGTCACATACTTGCTGCGACTTTCCATTCCAGGGTGAGTGTCCTCATATTTGAAGACTGCGTCATTGCTAGTACCATCTCGCTCCTGGGTGACGCGCTTGGGCTTAGTAATGCCAGTGCCAATATCCTCGACATTGGTCACGGGAGCCGTGCGCATGAAATCTTCCAATTCAGCATCGCTCATGCCAGACAATTTCTGTGAAAGGCTGGTTGACTCAGGCGTGGGCAATGCCCGTTGACCTTCACCCAGATAGTGCACGTAGTCATTGCCGTCATTGGAGATAAGCGCGGATGCCTGGCCCTTGTAGACGGCTTTCAACATGCCTGTATCGAGTCGTATGGCCAAGCCGTCCATACGTGACTGTACTTCTCCACGGGTAGGTGTGTGACCCATCACCAGCTGTTTGGCGCCAGCACGCTTGAGGAAACGCTCTGTGTTAAAAGACTCTGAAAGAGGATGACAGGTGGCTGTGCCGCGATACCAGTTGGGGCTATCGGAGCTAAATACAAAGGCCTCCTGAGCCTCAAAAACCTGCTGCACCTCAGCAAACCAGGGAGCTCTGTCTTTGGGGTTGGCAGCAACGAACTCCTCAACCCGTGCATTGAGAAAACCCAGCCGATCGTGGTAACTCACATGCCTGGGCATCACCCCTGCCTCGTAAAGCGTATCCATGCTGGAGAGAAACGTCTTCAGTTCTTCCTGCAATGTCTTATTCAGCTCTTTTATGGACTTTCCGGTAGCGGAGTCAGCGATACCACCGTGCATATAGACCTTGTCGTTCACCTTGATGACAAAAGGTTGCTGGATTAGCCAGCGACCCAGGTGACCATCCAGCGAATAAGCTTTGCGCAATGCTGCAAAACCGAGAGGGAATTGCTCATCGAAGGTTGCCCTGACCGTGGCCTCATCACCACCTGTGTTATAGCGGCGATACTGGGCGTAGAGATCTTCCCTGTCCGCTGCAGATTCGTCATCCGCAAAGGCAGCGAATTCGGCAGCCGATACGTAGCGCAGGTCCCCTGTCATCACCATGACTTCGTGGTTACCCAGCGTCATGTGCACCGCTCCACCGGCCTTGTCCGCCTGGGCGTCCAATTTCATTAATAGCTCTACCACCTGACGCGAACCGGGACCCCGGTCGATAAGGTCGCCCACTGAGACCAGATGCGTCTTACCGCCGCTCCAGTTGAGCTGGTCGTCAACTACGCCTACTTCCTGTAACAGTGAAACCCAGTCATCATATGCTCCGTGGACATCGGCGAAGGCGACGACCTTTGACCCGGTCTTAACCTCGTAGGCACTCACGGGCAGGGCAACAGTGAAGAGCGAAAGCAGCAGAACTGTTATTAAAATTCGCATTTGCAGTTATCTCCAACAGGAAAGTAGATTTTCAGAGTTTAGTTGTAATCCGTCGATTTGGCACGCTTGCTCATCAATTGTCAGTCCACCCAGCCCAGCACATCGCGAATCACAGACCAGCGAGGAGCTTTGGCTGCGGTCGCTCCACCATGCATCCAGTACTCGTAGAGATAATCCACGGTGCCTTCACTCTTCTTCAGAGCAATCCAGTTACTCACAAACTCCATCATTTCAATGTCGCCTTTGGGCACCGGATAAGCGGCTGGAAGACCGATGCGCCGTGCGGTAGTCACAACGCCGTACTGCGGATAGCGGTATGCGTAGGCGGCGCCTTCTTCCTCTGTCAGCAGCAAGGCATCAGCACCCTCACCATTGCCATTAAAAAAATCCTCAGCGGCCTCAAGGTAAACCACGTTAGCATTCGGTGCTAACTGCTGTAATCGGCTTTGGTAATAATTGCTGCTCACCAATGCAATGGTCAGGCCCTCCCAGTCGCGCAGACTTTCAGGGTCAAGGAAGCGCTCCCTTTGGTGGTCCTTGGTAATAAAGGCAAGAGCCAGATCCAGATAGGGTCGGGAAAAACTGGCGATAGAATAACGGTCTGGCAAGCTGGCAATGCACGACATGGCGACATCAATTTGCCCGGATGCCAGCATGCGTTTCAGGCCGTCAAATTCAAAGGGGATAAATTCAAGTTCAACCTCAAGGTCTTCAGCGAGGATATGGGCCATCTCAACGTCAAAGCCCACCAGGTCACCCTTGGGTGTGATGTAACTGCAGGGCAAGTTATTCGGCCGATATCCCACCTGCAACACGCCCGTGCGCAACACATGGTCCAGGCGAGTACCCGCTAGCTGGGTAACACTGGCCTCGGGAACGTCTGTAACAATGCGTGCGGGCACCCGCTTCTGCATCAGCTCAATATTGGATAGCACCACATCCCGAGGCGGTGGTGGCGGTACAAACGTGCGGAAATAGAGTTGCAGGGCAAAGACCATCAGAAACAGCAGAACAGTCGACACCAGCAGATAGCGGCCCAGATCACCCCAGCGCAGGCGTAATTTACCGGCCACAGCGAGCGGCCCAACGACGGCCAGGACAATAATGTGCAAAGCAGCCAGCATGGCGCCAAAGCGGCCAACCACAATGCCGGTCACCAGGAACAGCTGGAACATATCTGCAGGTATTTTCAGAGAGTCCAGCATGTAGGGAACAGCAACATTGAGGCTACCAAACAGGCTGAAAAGGCCACCAAAAGCGAGTGACAGGCGATCCGAGAAATCCAGCTCGGTATCCGTAAACCAGGCTGCAAAGAGTACAAACAGCAACACCAGCAGTTTACCCAGCGACGGAAAATTAAAGGAGACGGGGACAAGAATGTCGATTGCCGCTGCGTGGTCCTCGTCATCACCATGATGGCGGGCTAGCAACTCCTTGGCATTTTCGGCAATTTGCGGCAATACAACAAACTGGTTTCCGGTGGCAAACGCAGTGACCAGTGTGTCGCGAAAGGTGCCCAGAACCTCGCGATAGGAGATGCCACTCAATGTGGCTACCAGGGCGGGGAAAATCCAGAAGGTCACCAGTAGCGCCAGCGCTATATAAGTCACCAGGTAAACCTGCACTCTGCCCAGCTCTTCTATGGTCATCGTTCCAGCGGCCGCTGCTGCAATCGCAAAGATGCCGTAAGGGGTAAGCTGCACCATCGCCGTATTAATGCGGGACATAGCCTCGGCGAGACCATCAAATACGGGAAGAATACCGCTCTTGTCCTCAAGTTGAATCAACGCCACACCGACCAAAATACTAAAGAAAACAACCGCCGGGACCAGATTATTGGAAAGTGAGTAGAAAATATTAGCGGGAAGGTAGAGCTCAAAGAGGTCCGGTTGCTCCACCTCCACTCGAGTGGGTGCGGAAAAGAAAGAAGCGGTCTCGATATCAGGGAAAGCCAATGAGGCGACAAAAATCAGGCTCAGAGCCAGGCCCCATATGACCAGCAGCACGATAGAACCGCGCATGGCCAGTTGCTTGGCCTGCTCCATCTGCATACGACCAAAGCCTGCGATCAGCGAGACAATAATGTAAGGCAGCACGGTGATCTGCAGTAATTTGACAAAAACATCGCCGACCAGCTTCAGGTCTGCGACAATCTCGCCGAAAAACAAGCCGGTGGCGACGCCAACCAGAAGGCCGACCAATATTCTCCCTGACAGACTCATGGGCAGGCTGTTGTTCCCCTTTTATTTGGCCTAGGATGATAACAGATGACCAACACAGAGAGACAACAACGTGCTGCAACAACTTGAACTGGACCGTGGCCTGAGACTGGGCCTGGACGCCCTGGAGTATGAAAAGGCGACAGAGGTGCAGGAACGGGTCATTCCTGCCGCTCTCAGCGGCGCCGATCTACGAGTGTCTGCCGAGACCGGAAGCGGCAAAACCGTGGCCTATTTACTGCCTACTTTGCAGCGAATTCTCAGCGCGCCCATCAATCGCAAAGCCGGCGCGCTGGCGGTGGTACTGGTTCCCACCCGGGAGCTTGCCCGCCAGGTGCAAAAGAACTGTCGTGATTTAATTCAGAAAACACAGCTGGGTGCCCAGGCCATTACCGGCGGTGCCGACTTCAAATACCAGAGGGCACTACTGAGAAAAAACCCGGAACTTATTATTGCGACCCCCGGCCGGCTGCTGGAGCACTGTGAAAAGGGCAGCGCAGACCTGGCTTCTCTGCAGACACTCATCCTGGACGAAGCAGATCGCATGCTCGACATGGGTTTTCGCGATGAGGTGATGAAACTGGCGACATTTTGCGGCGAAAACCGCCAGGTCATCATGCTCTCCGCCACTCTCAAGCATAAAGGCCTGGGAGGGGTAGCAAAAGACTTGTTACACAACCCGCAGACCATCGAGGTCAGTGAATTCAGGCAACCGCACAGTAGCATCCACCATCAACGCATTCTGGCTGACTCTCAGGAACACAAAGACAAGCTGCTCTGCGCACTCATGGACCAGGGCGGGTTTACCCGGGCACTGGTGTTCGCCAATAAGCGCACGACGGCACAGAGACTGGCCGGATTATTGAGTCACCACGGATTACGCTGTGGCTGCCTTCACGGCGAAATGAGCACGGAGGAGCGCAAGCATGTAATGACCCAATTCCGTGACAGCAAGGTAGACATGGTCTGCGCGTCTGACGTGGCAGCACGAGGACTGGACGTCAAGGACATAGACCTGGTGGTTAATTACGATATGCCGCAAAAAGGTGACGATTACCTGCATCGCACCGGGCGCACGGGGCGTGCTGGAGCCACAGGGCTGGCCATATCACTGGTGAGCGGCCTGGAGTGGAACCTCATGGTCAGCATTCAACGCTACCTTAACCTTGAGTTCGAAAAACGAGCCCTGCCCGGCTTGAAAGCGCGCTACAGTGGCCCCAAGAAAACCAAAGGCTCGGGAAAAGCGGCCGGCACCAAAAAGAAACGTAGCAAATCAGCTCCCGATAAGAGCAAGACACGAGCCCGCAACCAGAAGAACAAGGGTAAGCCTGGCTCAGGAAAGACTGTTTCCAGCGATGGCTTCGCGCCGCTGATGAAGAAGAAACCTCAAAAGTAATCATCGTGCTACCCAGCCCTCCCGGGCTCAGGGTTTGCACCCATCAAAAATCGAGTTAACACTATGAACAACCCAATGCTGCAACACACAGAGCTCCCTGCTTTTTCAACCATTGAAACCGGCGATATCAAGCCCGCGATCACCCAGCTGATTGAACGTAACAAAGAGGCGATCGACTCCCTGCTGGACGCGACGGAGCACTACACTGCAGACAACTTGTTGCAGCCCATCGAATCAATGGATGATGAGTTGTCTCGTGTTTTTTCCCCGGTGTCGCATCTCAACAATGTCTGCAACAGCGATAGTTTGAGAGAAGCCTACAACGCGTGCCTTCCCCTGCTGTCTGAATATGGCACCTGGATGGGACAACACCAACGCCTGTTTCAGGCCTACACCCGGATTGCCGAGGGCAGCGAGGCCGCGCAGCTGGACCCGCCGCAACGCAAGGCTCTGGACAACGCATTACGCGATTTTCGCTTGGCGGGTGTAGCGCTTCCCGAGCAAGATAAGCAGCGCTTTGGCGAACTTAAAAAGCGCTTGTCCGAACTGGGCAGTAAATTCGGCGAGAATGTTCTGGATGCGACGAATGCCTGGTCCAAGCTGGTCAGTGAAGAAGATCTTACAGGCCTTCCCGATACGGCACTCGCAAGCGCAAAGCAGGCGGCCGAGCAGGCCGGGAAAGAAGGCTATCTGATCAACCTCGAGTTCCCCTCTTATTATCCAGTACTCACCTATTGCGAGAATGCTGAACTTCGTCAGGAGGTTTATCAGGCTAACTGCACTCGGGCTTCTGACCAGGGCCCCAACGCCGGCCAATGGGACAACTCATCCCTCATGGCCGAGACCCTGGATTTGCGTCAGGAGCTGGCAAGCCTGCTGGGGTTTTCCAATTATACAGAGCTGTCCCTGGCCACCAAGATGGCTGATACACCTTCGCAGGTCGTCGAATTCCTGGAGCAGTTGGCAGTGAAATCACGGGAGCAATCTCTGGAAGAATGGCAAGCGCTAAGAGCGTTTGCCAAAGATGAATTCGGCGCAGAAACAGTCAATGCCTGGGACGCAAGTTTCTACAGCGAGAAACTGCGAGAGAAACGCTACCAGGTTTCCCAGGAAGACATCCGTCCTTATCTGCCCATGGATCGAGTTCTGCCGGGCCTATTTGAAGTCGTGAAGCGGCTCTACGGTGTCACTGTCAAGGAAGTCACAGACTTCGACAATTATCATCAGGATGCTCGGCTCTACAACTTGCTGAGCGAGGGCAAAGTCATTGCCCGTTTTTATCTCGACTTGTATGCGCGGCCCAAAAAACAAGGCGGTGCCTGGATGGACGACTGCCGGGTGCGACGCCTAAGTGATGGGAATATACAGCTTCCTGTCGCCTACCTGGTGTGTAACTTTACTCCGCCGGTTGGCGACGCTCCCGCCCTGCTCACCCACAACGAAATGACGACCCTGTTTCATGAGTTTGGACACGGTTTGCACCACATGCTGACGCAACAAACAGTGGCAGCCATATCCGGCATCAATGGTGTCGCCTGGGACGCTGTCGAGCTCCCCAGCCAATTTCTGGAAAACTGGTGCTGGGAACCCGAAGCGTTGGCCTTTATTTCCGGACACCACGAAACGGGCGAGCCTTTACCCCCAGAACTGCTCGATAAAATGCTGGCAGCAAAAAACTTCCAGTCTGCGATACAGTTGTCTCGTCAGCTGGAGTTGGCCCTGTTCGACTTTGTCCTGCATCGCGACTGGCGGGGAGGCAATGCCGGTGATATTCAGTCGCTGTTGGACGATGTTCGCGCAAAAGTAGGGGTGATTCCTGCGCCCGAGTACAACCGTTTTCAGCACGGCTTTAGCCACATTTTCGCCGGTGGTTATGCGGCGGGCTACTATAGCTATAAGTGGGCTGAAGTACTGTCGGCAGACGCCTACTCCCGGTTTGAAGACGAGGGAATATTCAATGCCGAAACAGGAGCATCATTCCAGAGAGAGGTGCTGGCCGTAGGCGGTTCCAAAGATCCAATGGAGGCTTTTGTCGCATTCCGTGGGCGCGAGCCAGATATCGAACCATTGCTGCGTCACTGCGGAATCGCGGTTTAAGCCGGAGTCATTCGAGGTTGGTCAGAACGACCTGGACCTCAGTGCGCGTGGCGTCGATTGCAGCAACAATGGCATCGGCAGACGCACGCTGCTCTGGGAGTGATTCCCAGTGATCTGCCCACACTGCTTTTAAGCTTCTCGCTGCGTCGGCGACCTGGGCACTGCAACTGCGGCCGAGGTCGCTGATCAGTCCTACCTTTACCCAGCCAACGCGAGGATTGCCTGCAACCGGGTCACTATCGTAATGAGCGGCAAACACCAATTGTTCAAGTTCTGCCAGTTGCAATAACATCTCGAAGGCAGCGGAGCGAACATTACTATTGTGCTCCGTCACCTCCATTCGCCATACGTTGTAGGAAAAGCCCAACAGGGCGAACAGCACACTAAACAGTGCTGTCGCCTGATAAACTTTCATACGCTTGTGCAGCGACTCGTCAGTCACGACCGCTAGATCAGTCTTCGCTACCCAACCACTTGTAGGCCACGCCAGCAAGGGCCGCGCCGATGATGGGTGCTACCCAGAACATCCACAGCTGGGAAATAGCCCAGCCGCCCTCAATAACCGCTACTCCAGTGCTGCGAGCTGGGTTTACAGAGGTATTGGTAACAGGAATGCTGATCAGGTGGATCAGGGTCAGGCCCAGACCAATCGCGATAGGTGCAAGGCCAGCGGGCGCTCGCGTGTCGGTCGCGCCGAGGATAATAATCAGGAACATAAATGTCATCACGATTTCACAGATGAGAGCCGCCATCATGCTGTAGCCACCCGGTGAGTGCTCACCAAAGCCGTTAGATGCAAAGCCGGCGGTTTCAAATCCAGCCTGACCGCTTGCAATCACATACAGCACTGCGCCGCCGGCGATACCGCCTAACACCTGTGCAATGACATAAGGACCTAACTCACTGGCAGAAAACCTCCCGCCTACCATCAACCCCACCGATACAGCGGGATTTAAGTGGCAGCCAGAGATATGACCAATTGCGAAAGCCATGGTCAATACCGTCAAACCAAACGCCAGGGATACACCCAGTAAACCAATGCCCACGTCGGGGAACGCAGCCGCCAACACCGCGCTGCCACAACCACCCAGAACCAGCCAGAAGGTACCGATGAATTCGGCGCCAAGCTTTTTACTCATACTCATAATAATCTCTCCACTCATTGTTGTTATCAACCCGGCTGCGGAACCCGGGATTAAAAAGAGCCTAGCACAAAAACATTCAATCGCTGCACCAACTTGCACCGGCCTTCTGCCCCGGCCCTGAGGCAACAAAAAGCTCAGCCTCCTTCAATTCACCGGGGGGTGACATGGCGATCAACTTATCCAGAAGATAGCGAGAAAACTCTTCGACGGTGGCGTTGCGTATTGGTAAAACCAGGGTATCGCTTTTCAAGAACAACATTTCTTCATCATTGAAATGCACACGATAGAATTTTCCCTCGTCTTCAATCCGCTGATACGGTGAATCCGCAGCCAGCAGCATGTACTCATCCAACTCTTCACACAGTTTGTTCAGCCGGTTCTTATACACGTTGTAGTCGGCAGAAAAACCGTTATCACCGGTTTCTGCCAGGAAGCGGGCCGAGACCGAGTAGTTGTGCCCGTGCAGGCGTTCTCGCTCTGTTGCCGAGAAAATCGTGAAGTGAGCTGCTGAGAACTTGTGCCTTTCTTTGTCGATGTAAAGGGAGATGTAATCCGTCATTGCTGTGCCTTGCGTACAATTTCCAACATTGTCGACCCTGCCACTGATAAGCGCAACTGCAACACGCTCTTGACGCATTGGCGCAAATCATTAACTCTTGGGCCCTCTTACTCGGTGGAAACTTATGAAAGCGGCTATTATTACTGGCGCCAGCGTGGGCATTGGCAAGGAGACGGCGGCGCTGTTCCTGTCGGAATCCTACCAGGTGTTCAACTTATCTCGTAGGCCCTGCCCCCTGGAAGGCGTCAAAAACCTACCTTGCGACCTGTCATCCCCCGACTCTATCCATCAATGCACGGCGACCTTAACCGCCGCACTGGCCGATGCAGAACACATCGCACTGGTGCATAACGCCAGCCAAATGCGCAAGGACGCCGGCGATCAATGCGAAAGCGACAGTCTTCGCGAGGTGATGGAAACCAACGTTGTTGCCATTAACAGCATCAACCAGGCCATGCTGCCTGTGATGAAAACAGGATCCAGCATAATTTACGTGGGTTCCACGCTCTCGGAAAAAGCCGTTGCCGGCTCGTTTAGCTATGTCATCAGCAAGCACGCGCAGCTAGGGATGATGCGAGCTACTTGTCAGGACATGATGGGCAAGGGCGTACACACAGCATTGGTATGTCCGGGCTTCACCGATACAGAAATGCTGCGCACGCACATAGGCACAGACCCGGAAGTCGAAGCGTCTATAGGCAGCATGAATAGCTTCGGTCGCCTCATTCAGCCGCGCGAAATCGCTGAGCTGATTCAATGGGCGCATCATCATCCGGTGATCAACGGCGCCGTGTTGCATGCGAACCTGGGGCAAAAGGAAAGCTAGGTGACTTTGAGCCACAGCCAGGTACTGGAAAGAAGAGAGCGAGTATTTCTGGTACTTGCTGGTACATTTTTGTGCGCAATGACCCTGCTGAACGTTATTGGAATTACCCGCTTTGTACAGTTAGGTCCGATGGCCCTGGCCGTGGGAGTGTTGCCCTACCCCCTCACTTTTCTCTGCACCGACCTAATTTGCGAACTGTATGGCAAGGCCAGGGCAAATTTTTTAGTGAGTGTGGGCCTGGGACTCAATTTCCTGATTCTCGGAGTTTTATTGCTCGGCAACAGCTTGCCTTCGGTACCTGCTGAAAGCATGCCACCCTGGCAAATACTGCAATTAGCTGCTCCAGTGGCTTTGCCTAATGGCGAGGTGGTTGAGCAATCTGTGGGGCTCTACCAACTAATTTATGCCACCACCTCAGGGGCCGTCTTTGCCTCTATGCTGGCCTATATTGCAGCCCAGTATTGCGACGTTCAGCTGTTCCACTTCTGGAAGCGAATCACCAAAGGCAAGTATCTCTGGGTACGAAATAACTTCAGCACACTGATGAGCCAGATGGTGGATTCGGTTATGGTGATCACCGTGACCTTTGGAGCCGCCTTCTACAGGGGTGAAATGACGTTAAACACGCTACTCATCCTGGTGGGAAGCAATTATGTATTCAAAGCCGCCATCGCCCTGCTGGACACCGGGCCGTTTTATCTGGCTGTGCACTACCTGCGCGGTTACTTGCAGCTGGCGCCGGGGGATACCGCCGCCCCCATAGGCGACGGCGAGCAATCTACCAGCAGCTAGGCCGCCAGAGACTGGCCAGCTTGTCCGATAATGTCGCGGGCCAGCTCTTCGGCAATATCATTAGTGTGGCGATGACTATTATCTGCACCTGCCAAAACTTCTGACAGAGTCTGCTCGATTCTCAATATATGCTCTCGCTTGACTGCATCGGCCGATCCTGCCCGCTGGTGATGCACGTCTATGATGCCCCCGGCGTTGATCAGGAAGTCAGGACAGTAAAGTATTCCACGATCTTGCAAACTGTCACCGTCAGCAGCAGATGCCAACTGATTGTTCGCTGCACCGGCAACGATTCCGGCACGCAGCGCTGGTATGCTGCGCTCATTGAGAATCGCACCCATAGCACAGGGAGCGAACACGTCGACTTCAGCGCCAAGAATGTCATCTGGGGCCACGGCCTGAATGCCGTGATCACTCACTGCCCTGCGCAGGTTATCGGCATTCACATCAGTGCCTGTTACATGGACACCTGCTTTTACCAGAAAACCAGCAAGGTAGTAGCCCACATGGCCCAAACCCTGAATCGATACTCGTAGTCCCTGTAATTTGTCTTCACCCAAACGATGCTTGACCGCAGCCCGAATGGCCAGGAAGACACCCCAGGCTGTGCTGGGTGAGGGATCACCACCAAATTCATTGTCTTCCATGCCGCTGACAAAGGGAGTGCGCTCTGCCATCACCCGAATATCGTCAACGCCCGTACCAGAGTCTTCCGCCGCCACGTAGCGGCCGCCCTGAGAGTGGATAAAATCGCCCATGGCCTGCATCAGTTCAACACTCTTGTCGTGACGAGGATCACCGATAATCACAGATTTACCGCCGCCGAAAGGCAGTCCTGCCAGCGCCGACTTATAAGTCATGCCTCGAGACAGGCGCAGCACATCATCCAATGCCTGCTCCTCGTTGGCATACGGATACATCCGACAGCCACCCACGGCAGGCCCTAGCGCAGTGCTATGCACTGCGATAATGGCGCGCAGGCCGGTAGCCCCGTCCTTGCCGAAAGTCACTAACTCATGGCCGTCGTAGGCCGGTGCATCAAAAATTGACATCCACTTATCCTCCAGGGGTTTTTATAATTCAGGCCGCATCCACAAAACGGACTGTTGACTCTTCCTCAAGCTCACCGCGCAGGCGGCGCAACAGCATTGCCTGGTCTTCGGCTAACTGTTCCCGGTTACGATCTTTGACATGACCATAACCTCGCAGCTGGGAAACGCTGGCGGCAAGTTCAACCGCGACAGGGTAGTTCTCGTCTTGCAGCTCGGAAACGATGCTGTTCAATAAACTGCGATAGTCTGCAATGTCCTGACGTTCCTGCTTGCGCTCCTGAGTGTGACCGAAAACATCCAGGGCGGTACCACGCAAAAACTTGAACCTTGCCAGCCATTTAAACGCAGGTTGTATCCAGGGGCCGTATTCCTGTTTCACCAACTCGCCACTCTCAGGGTCGCGCTTGGAAAACAGCGGCGGCGCCAAGTTGAAACGCAGTTCGTAGTCGCCCTCAAATTGTGCAGCAAGCTTGCGCTGGAATTCGCCATCGGAATAAAGACGGGCCACTTCATACTCGTCCTTGTAGGCCATGAGGCGAAACAACTGCTGAGCCGCTGCATAAGAAACAGAGTCCGTTTGCTCAGCACGAGGATCAGAGGCGCGCAGCTTGGTCATTACCTCAAGGTAAGCCTGCGCATAGGCGGGATTCTGATAGCGCTGCAAGCGCTGCTGGCGATCAGCCAGCAACTCGTCCAGGGTTTGCGGGGCAATGGCCTTTTTCGGCTTGCTGATTAGCCCCATTACTTTCTCTGGCTGGTGAGCACAGCGACGTCCCCAAAGGAAAGCCTGCTTGTTGAAATCTACAGCCACGCCATTGAGCTCAATCGCCTGCTCCAGCGCCTCGGCAGATACCGGTACCAGTCCACGCTGCCAGGCAAAGCCCAGCATAAAGAGATTGCTGGCAATCGAGTCACCCAACAACTGCGTCGCCACCCGCGTTGAGTTGATAAAATGACAGCTCTCCTCGCCGACCTCAGCAGTCACTTTCTCTTTCATCGCCTGGGTCGGAAACTTGGCATCGGGATTGAGAATAAAAGAACTGGTCGGCACCTCAGCATCATTCACCACAGCATAAGTGCGCCCATGCGCAACCTTGCCCATCGCCTCATAGGTAGAGGCTACAACCAGGTCACAGCCGATCATCAGGTCCGCCTCTCCCGCAGGAATGCGCACCGCCATAATGTCCTCTTGTTTTTCGCTCACCCGCACGTGACTCACCACCGCGCCAAACTTTTGCGCCAGTCCGGTCTGGTTCATCGTCGCACAACCCTTGCCCTCGATATGGGCCGCCATCGCCACCAGGGCAGTAATGGTCAATACGCCGGTACCACCGACGCCCGTTACTACGGTATTCCAGGGACGATCCAAAGACGGCAATTCAGGCTGGGGCAATGGATCAAACAAGCCGTCCACGTCGCCCACGCTGCCGCTGGATTTCTTCAACGAACCGCCAACTACGCTGACGAAGCTGGGGCAAAAACCTCGCGCACAGCTGTAGTCCTTGTTGCATGCACTCTGGTCAATTTCGCGCTTACGACCCAGTGCGGTTTCTTTGGGCAGCACTGACAGACAATTGGATTTCAGGCTACAGTCACCACAGCCTTCACACACAGCATCATTGATAAACAAACGCTTGGGTGGATCGACCAGAATGCCCTTCTTACGGCGACGACGCTTTTCAGCGGCACAGGTCTGCTGGTAAATAATGACTGAGGTACCGGCGAATTCTCGCAGCTCTTTTTGCAGCGCGTCCATCTCATCACGATGATGCAAGCTGTAGCCCGGCGTACCGGAAAAGTCACCCCGCCACTGCTGGGGTTCGTCACTGACCAATGCAATGCGACCAACACCTTCTCCACGCAGTTGCATGATCAGGTCACTCATTTTCAAACTGCCATCAACGGGCTGGCCACCGGTCATTGCCACCGCGTCGTTGTAGAGAATCTTGTAAGTAATATTGACCTTGGAGGCCACGGCGGCACGCACTGCCAGAATGCCCGAATGTGAGTAGGTGCCGTCACCCAGGTTTTGGAACACATGCTTGGTTTCGGTAAATTGTGCCTGTCCAACCCAGGTTACACCCTCGCCACCCATCTGGGTAAAGGTGTGGGTTTCACGGTCTGGCATCCAGGTAGCCATGTAGTGGCAGCCAATGCCGCCCAAAGCGTGGCTACCTTCGGGCACCTTGGTAGACGTGTTATGCGGACAGCCACTACAAAAATGCGGGACACGTTCAATGGTGTCACGTGGCATTGCCAGAGAGGCTTCCTTCTCCTCAATCCAACGAATACGCTGGTCCATTGTTTCAGACTGATAGAAGCGACGAATACGGCTCGCAATCGCCAATGCAATCATCGCCGGGGTCAGCTCGCCCAGATTGGTTAGCAGGTCACGGCCGTCTTCATCGAACTCGCCAATCACCCGTGGGCGAGAATCGGATGCGTAGTTATACAGCTGCCCGGTGAGTTGGTCTTCAATCACCGATCTTTTCTCTTCCACCACCAGAATTTCTTCAAGACCCTGAGCAAATTCTGCGGTGGTTCTCGGTTCCAGGGGCCAAGGCATACCCACCTTGTAAACTCTCAAGCCAACTTCGGCAGCGACCGCTTCATCGATGCCCATATCTTCCAGCGCTTGCATAACATCCAGGTAAGCCTTACCGGAAGTCACGATGCCCAGGCGCGCATTGGACGAATCCAGCACAATACGATTAATGCCGTTAACCCTGGCAAACTCTCGAGCCGCGTAAATTTTGTATTTGTTGAGGCGCATTTCCTGGTCCAATGGTTTGTCGGGCCAGCGCCCGTGCACTCCACCGGGGGGCAGTTCGAAATCTTCTGGAATCACGATATTGATTCGGTTGGGATCTATATCTGCCGAGATCGCAGAATCCATGTTTTCGGTAATCGCTTTCAGGGCCACCCAGCATCCGCTATAACGGGACAACTCCCAACCATATATGCCCAGGTCCAGCACTTCCTGCACATTGGATGGCGCCAGGACGGGCACAGAAGCACCCATAAACATGTGCTCGGATTGGTGCGGCAGTGTAGAGGACTTACAGGCGTGGTCGTCACCTGCCACCGCGAGGACGCCACCATAGCGGGAAGTACCAAAAGCGTTGGCGTGCTTGATGACATCCATGGAGCGGTCTACACCCGGTCCCTTGCCGTACCACATGCCGAATACGCCATCGTACTTGGCGCCTTCAAATAAATTGGTTTGCTGACTCCCCCAAACCGCGGTGGCCGCCAGTTCTTCGTTAATACCGGGTTCAAAATGAACATTGTGCTTGTCCAGCCAGGACTTGGCCTTCCACATGGATTGATCAACGGTACCCAGAGGAGATCCCCGGTAACCGGAGATAAATGCGGCGGTGTTTAGTCCACGCTGCTGGTCTCGCTGGTGCTGCAACATGGGCAAGCGAACCAGCGCTTCAATACCGGTCATATAGGCACGGGTAGTATCCAGGGCGTATTTGTCGTCCAGGGAAACCTTACGAATCGGGGAAGTGTGGTCAGAGCCCATGAGAGTGCCTTCTGCTTATGTTATCGGCGTATTTTGATCAATTTTCACGGGCATTGTTATTTGATTTGACCTGCATATTGCGCTAAATATGCATAATTAATTCAATACCCTATGCATTGGAGAATAAATTGTCCGAATCCCTGACCCGGCAAGACATAGACATCCTGAAACTGTTGCAAAAGGACGCCACCATTAGCACTGCCGCCATAGCCGAGCGCATCAACATTTCCCAGTCGCCGTGTTGGCGCCGTATCAATCGACTGGAGCAGGATGGGCTCATTCAGGGGCGCGTTGCCTTACTGAATCGCAACGCTCTGGGCATGGACGTCGTCGTTTTTGCTACTATCAACCTGACGTCAACAGGCCGCCAGAACCTGATTGAATTTGAGCGGGACATCATTGATCACCCTGAAGTGATCGAGTGCTACACCATGACGGGAATATGGGATTACATGCTAAAAATTGTCACTCGGGACATACGACATTACGAGGATTTTGTGCGCAATACGCTCACCGCAAGCCCCTCCATCAGAGAACTGCATTCCCATATGGCTGTCACCGAGATCAAGAACACGACTGAATTGCCTCTGGACAGCCAGCTCAAGTGACAGGCGTGCACAGCAAACTACCTGACGTTGGAACCACCATCTTTACCCGCATGTCTGCGCTCGCCAAACAATGCGATGCTATCAACCTCTCCCAGGGATACCCCGACTTTGAGGCTCCGCAAGCATTGCGGGAGGCACTGGCGAAAGCGGTCATGGATGGCCACAACCAGTACGCCCCAATGACAGGGCTGCCTGCATTGCGAGAGCGACTGGCAGAGCAATTGCAGTCCCACAGAGGGGTGGAATGCAACCCCGACACTGAAATCACCGTGGTGCCGGGAGCTACCGAGGGAATCTTCTGTGCAATTATGGCCAGTGTCGGCCGGGGAGATGAAGTCATTGTGCTCGACCCCTGTTATGACAGCTACGAGCCCGCCATCAAGCTGGCCGGTGGTGTAGCGGTTCACGTCGCCCTGCAGGCGAACAGTTTTACCGTGGACTGGACGGCGGTCGCGACCGCGATCACCCCGCGCACCCGGATGATCATTATCAACTCTCCTCACAATCCTAGCGGAGCGACGCTATCGCACGCGGACCTTGAATCCCTGCAGCAACTGGTGCAGCAACACAATCTGCTGGTTTGCAGTGATGAGGTCTACGAGCATCTGGTTTTCGACAATCAACAGCACCACAGCGTACTCCAGTACCCGGGCTTGCGGGAGCGAAGTTTTGCGCACTTTTCTTTCGGCAAAACTTTCAGCGTCACCGGCTGGAAAACCGGCTACTGTGTTGCGCCCCCCGCGCTCACAGCGGAGTTGCGTAAGGTTCATCAATTTGTAGCTTTCGTCGCTGTGACCCCAGTGCAGCAGGCAATAGCTGACTTTTTGGCGCAAGACCCACTGTTTCCCGCGACACTTGCTGGCTTTTACCAGCAGAAGCGAGACCTTTTCTGCCGGGCGTTATCGGCCTCACGCTTTGGTGTGGTCGCAAGCAGCGGTACGTATTTTCAGCTGCTTGACTACAGCCAAGTAAGCGACCTTCCCGATCACCAGCTATGTGAAAAATGGACCCGAGAATTGGGGCTTGCCTCGATCCCCATATCCGTCTTCTATGAATCACCACCGGAGCAGTCGTTTTTACGTTTCTGTTTTGCCAAAAGCGATGAAACTCTGGAACGAGCCGCGGAGATTTTATGCAAGATTTAACCGTTACCCTTATGCAACGAGAACTGGCCTGGGAACAAGCTGAAGACAATCGAACCCAGATAGAAGCATCACTGCGAGAGGTGCATGAGCCCGGTGACCTGGTGGTATTACCGGAAATGTTTACCACCGGTTTCTCGATGAACGCGCTCGCTAATGCAGAGCCACCAGGAGGCGACACTGAAACCTGGATGCTCGGCCTGGCTCGAGAACTGGACTGCGCCATTACTGGCAGTATCGCCGTCCGCGCAGGGGACAGAGCCTATAACCGCATGTTGTTTGCTACACCCAATGGCATCGAACACTATGACAAGCGACACCTGTTCCGTATGGCCGGCGAGCACAATCGTTACCTGGCAGGAAAAGAAAAGGTAGTCGTAACCTGGAGAGGATGGCGGATCCTGCTGCAGGTCTGTTATGACCTGCGGTTCCCGGTCTTTAGCCGCAATCGCCAGGACTATGATCTGGCGTTGTATGTCGCCAACTGGCCAGCACCGCGGCGCATGCACTGGCGGCAACTACTGATTGCACGTGCTATTGAAAACGGCGCCTGTGTGGTCGGGGTGAATCGTATTGGCAGTGATGCTAATGGACTTCAATACAGCGGTGACAGCCTCGCCGTAGGAGCGGATGGTGAGTTGCTGGCAGACCTGCAGTGCGACAGCGAGGCCGGCACTGTCAAACTATCTGCGCAAACACTGCTAAGCTACAGGGAGCGGTTCCCCGCGCATATGGACGCCGACAGTTTTATACTGGGCGACGGAAAAAATTGACGATGCGACTGAACTGCCCGGAAATACGTTAGTCAAAATCAAGGCAAGCTCCTGAACATTCAATAAAGGGACCCAAATGCAGGTTGACTCAGAAGATAGATATATTGAAGAAGAAAGTCATGGCGGAATTCCCAAATTGCCGCTCGCGCTGGCTGTTTTGGCGCTGGTTATTGGTGTCGCCTGGTACTTTAGCGGCAACAAGGCGGAAACCGAACCAGCACCTGCTCCATTGACGACTCCGGTGCCTGCAGAGCGGCCTGTCCCACTGCAGCCGGAAGCCCCGCCAGCGCCCGATATACCGGCATTGAGCCCGGTAACGGTTATTGCCGAGCGTAGCGAGCCCAACGAAATTGTGGTGCCTGAGATCTCTCTCGACGAGAGTGACCCACTGGTCAGGGAAGCCCTGGCTGAATCATTCACCGATAGCGTTTTCGAACAGGCGCTGCGTCAGGATGACCTGCTTGAACGGGGCACCGCGTTTATCGATGCCGCCGGCAATGGCTCGATACTGAATAAGGTTTTCCCTTTCCCCGCGCTTGAGGGGAAGTACAGCGTGATAGAAGTAGCGGGGAAATCTACGGCTGACCCTGCCAGCTACCAGCGCTACAACGCCTATGCAGCCTCCATAGGGGCTCTTAATCCTGAAACGTTAGCCGCAGCCTTCCATCAGTTCCGGCCCTTGTTGGAACAGGCCTACGCAAACCTCGGTTATGAAGCAGAGGACATGGATAACAGTTTAATTCGTGCATTGGACCAGGTGATTGCAGCACCGGTGCTGGAAGAACCTGCCGCATTAAAGCTGGATATCACCACCTACACTTATGAAGACGAGTCCCTGGAAAACCTGAGCCCTATTGCGAAGCAGCTAATGCGTATGGGCCCCGAGAACCAGGCCATCATCCAGACGCAAGCAAAAGCCTTGCGAGCCGCCTTACTGGGCAAATAAAAAACCGGTAGGAAAAGGCGCAATACTCCGCTTCTTTTCCTACCGGCCTACTGTCAGCGACGAGGTCAGGCTGCGCCAGACAACGCTTTTACCTCCAGGTAATCGGTGAAGCCATGAGCGCCCCATTCCCTGCCATTACCCGACTGTTTATAACCGCCAAACGGCGTGTGCAGGTCACCTGAGTTGCCGTTGATATTGATATTGCCTGCACGAATTTGTGCTGCGACATTCATCACCTCGTCCATATTATTACCCTGCACATAGCCGGCCAATCCGTAGGGGGTATCGTTGGCGATCGCAATGGCCTCCTCAACAGTATCGTAGGGCATCATCACTAATACCGGCCCAAAAATTTCCTCGCTGGCAACAGTCATGTCGTTACTGACATTACTGAACACAGTGGGCTTAATGTAATAGCCATGCTCCAGGCCTTCGGGCCGACCAACGCCACCACAAACAAGTTTTGCACTCTCGTCAATGCCAGCCTGAATGAGTCCCTGAATCTTATTGAACTGCACTTCGCTCACCACCGGGCCCATCGTGGTCGCTTCATCTTTCGGATCTCCTACCACCACAGATTCGCTGACCTTGGCTGCGATTGCTTCTGCCGCTTCCAACTGGGCTCGGGGCACCAGCATCCGTGAGGGCGCGTTGCAGGATTGCCCAGTGTTGTTATACATGTGCATAACGCCCCTGGTTACCGCAGCCTCAAGGTCAACATCGCCCAGCAGAATATTGGGTGACTTGCCACCAAGTTCCTGGGTAACTCGCTTAATGCTGGGGGCCGCGTTCTGCGCGACCAATGACCCGGCGCGGGTTGAGCCGGTGAAGGAAACCATGTCCACTTCGGGGTGAGAAGAGATTGCCGTGCCGACACCTGGCCCATCACCATTGATCATGTTAAATACGCCAGCAGGAAGGCCCGCCTCGTGAACAATTTCGGTAAACAGGTACCCTGATAAAGGAGCGACTTCGGAGGGCTTGAGTATAATGGTACAACCCACCGCCAATGCGGGTGCCACTTTGCAGGTGATTTGGTTAATCGGCCAGTTCCAGGGTGTAATCATTCCACACACACCGATTGGCTCCTTGATAATCCGGCTGTTACCAGCTACTTCCTCGAACTCATAGCTTTGCAGAATTTCGAGCGCCGTCGCCAGGTGCCCGATACCTGTAGCGGCCTGCGCTTCTACCGCCAATTTGGTCGGTGCGCCCATTTCCTCTGATATCGCATCTGCCACATCGTTAAAACGCTTTTGATAGACCTCTATCAGCGCGGCGAGAATAGCAACACGCTCTTCCCTGGAACTGTGCCCAAAGGTAGTAAATGCATTGCGGGCCGCTGTAGCCGCTTTATCAACATCCGCTGCTGACCCTATGGAAATCGTTGCACATACCTGTTCGTTAGCGGGGTTAATGACGTCCATGGATTTAGGCGTCACCGGGTCGACCCACTCACCATTGATATAAAACTTGTCGTAGACTCTCATAATTCTTCTCCAGCAAAGGCTGCTTGTAGCGGTTAGGGTAGAAAACTCGATACCCACAAAGATGTATCGGGTTCACAAACTCTCAGATTGGTGTGGGAATATAGCACCGCTACCAAGCTCCAGCCAACCCGGGCTTGACGGTGTAGGCAGGTCCGCTACTCGCGACCCGCCCAGCCTGCCTTGCACCTGCTCAGGCTAGTCGAGCAGCAAAGCCGCAAGTCGCTTACGATGATGATAGGCATCCCCGAAAACTTGCTGCGACCACTGGGCTCGACGGATGTATAGCTGCGCATCGCATTCATAGGTAAAACCCATGCCGCC
This sequence comes from Halioglobus sp., assembly GCA_039979015.1. Classification (GTDB taxonomy): domain Bacteria; phylum Pseudomonadota; class Gammaproteobacteria; order Pseudomonadales; family Halieaceae; genus Halioglobus. The sequence goes on along the minus strand of JBDWAD010000011.1, from coordinate 292,525 downwards.
GTGGAACTGCACTGCACGATCACCGGCAAACTTGAGCGCCTCACTAGCTTGCGCCTTGGCCATGCGACAGGCAATTTCCGCATCAGCGTCAAGGTTCTCATCCGCCATCAACGTCGCGGCGTGATAAACAAAAGAACGAGCATTGTCCATCGCACAGAGCACATCAACCATGGGGTGCTTGAGGGACTGGTAAGAACCGATCAGGCGCCCAAACTGTTTCCGTGTCTTCAGATAATCGACCGTAAGGTCCATGCAGGCCGCAGCACTGCCAGCAGCCTCTGCCGCATACAATAGCGCCCCGAGTAAACGAAGATCTCGGATCAACGCAGCTGCATTGCCCGGTAACAGGTTTTCGGCACTGACCGTTACCCCGGTGAAATCCACCCGAGAGCTGCGCCGGGTTTCATCAATATTTGTCTGATGACGGATCGCCTGGTCACCAAGGGCAGACGCAGTTACCAGCAACAAACGCGGCTCGCCCTGGTAACTGACAGAGATCAGGAACAACTCAGCGACGGCGGCATAAGCGACCTGGGTCTTGCTACCGGACAGCTGCAGGCCTCCTTCAGTATCAGTAGCCAAAAGCTCAATCGACTCCTCGCCCCAGTCCTCGGATTCCAGCAGTGCCAGGGTGGCAATTTGCCCGCCGACGATTGCGGGCAGGTAGCGTTCACACAGCGCGCCGGCATCGGCCCGCTGAAGAGCCTGGGCTGCCAGCACAGTAGTTATGTAAGGCGTGCTGAGCAGCCGCTTACCCATGCACTCTACAATCGGTACCGCACTGCCCATACCCAGGCCTGATCCTCCATGGGCTTCGCTGACGGCCACCCCGATCCATCCCAGGTCAGCCATCTCCTGCCATACCTGAGGGTCGAAACCGGTATCGGATTGAAGCAGTGCTCTAACAGCTGGAATGTCAGAACGATTTCGGCAAAACTCGCGCGCCGTATCCAGCAGCATGCCCTGTTCTTCGCTAAGGCCTATGGCCATATTGCTATGCTTCATCAGCATCTCCTCAGCTCTTGGGCAGGCCAAGAACCTGCTCTCCAATAATATTGCTCTGTATCTGCGAGGTACCGCCACCAATGGTCGTAGCAAAGTTATTAAAGTAGGCTCGCTGCCAGAAACCGCCGGCAATCGCCTCCTCATCACCCACATAAAGGCTACCCAGCCCCCCTTGTATCTCCAGCGCGTACTGGCGCATGCGCCGCTGGTATTCACTGACTCGCAGTTTGTAAGACAGGAGTAAGGACATGGGGTAGTCTGAATTTAGGTCACCCAGGGCGACTCGCCTGTCAGCCAGACCAACGGCCTTTTCTTCCATTATCAGCTGCACCATTCGGTCGCGAACTACCGGGTCATCCAATAATGGCTGCCCGTCTCGCTTCACCGAACGCACCTCGTCAATCATGTCCGTTACGCTGACCCTGACCTGCAGTTGACCTCCTGCTGAACCGGCGGCTGCACCACGTTCGTACTGCAGGGTCTGCATGGCCACTCGCCAACCGTTACCCTCACCCCCGATCAAGCAACTGGCGGGAATACGCGCATCAGTGAAAAACGTTTCAGTGAAGCCATATTCCCCGGTGATCTTTTGAATGGCCCGGGTGTCTATCCCCTGCGCTTGCATAGGCGACAGAAAGAACGACAGTCCGTCGTATTTGCGCTCGGTGGTTGGGTCGGTACGCGCTAACAAAATCATGTACTTGGCGTAGTTACCCATGGTCGTCCAGATTTTACTGCCGTTGACGACATAGTCTTCGCCATCGCGCACAGCCCGCGTCTGGGCATTACCCAGATCGGAACCGTGATCGGGCTCAGAAAAGCCCTGACACCAGATGTCTTCAGCGCTGAGTATGCCTTTGATATAACGTGCTTTATCTTCCTCGGTACCGATATCAAGGATAAGCGGCCCCGCCCAGCCAAGACCGATCACATTGAACGTAATTGGCGTCCTGTGGCGTCGCAGTTCACGATCAACCTGATTTTGAAACGCAGGATGCAGTCCTCGACCGCCGTATTGCTCAGGCCAATGGACCCCCAGATAACCGGCGCTCCATAGTTTGTGCTGCCACTCACGCAGAAATTCCAGTTGCTGGTCACTGCCAACTTCCATGAAGGTCTGGGGAAGCAGAAACCCCGGATCAGCCGGTTTGTGTTCATCCAGCCAGCCGGAAACTTCCGCGCGAAAGTCGGCAAGCTCCGAGGCACTCGGGGCGTTATCACTCATAAAATCACCTTGTCTTTTTTATAAAGAAACGCTGCCGCGCTCTATAACTCGCCGTTTATATACTTATCCAACGTTTGGTGGAAGTGGCGGATACGCACTTCGTGGTAATTGGCAAGCACCAACTCGCCCGACTCAACATTATGCATGCCTTTCTGAATTTTTGGCATATTGAACAAATCCTGGTCAAAGATGCTACCCAGCGACACACCCAACTCTGGAGCCTCGGAAAAAAGCTCATCTTCGCCCAGGCGACGCACAGGTACGTCGGCAGGCCGCTCACCATCGCTAGGCAGCTGGCATAACACCATGACCTCCATCAATGCGCTAGTGTGATCATCGCCATTGGGGCGGAAGCGATAGGTAATATTGGGGTGAAAGCCTGCCCAGGGAGCGAGGTTGGGGAAAATAGAATAAAGAATCGAGTCCATGCGCTCGGAGTTGGTTGCAAACTCTGCCAGATCCCTGTCGTGATTGCCCTTAAATTCCTCGGCATTTCGCTGACCGATATACTCCCGCGCGGTCATACCCTCAGGCACCTCAGCGTCTGTTGGCCGCGCCACCATCGCTGACACACCGAACATGGTATCCGCAACATCCTGGTCAGTAACGCCCTCAAGGTGAAAGCTTGGCACACCCAAGGCCGTAATCGTTCGACTGATGTGCGGCTCCCACACGTCATATTGGGAGTCAGCATCATCGGTATATTGAAGAATCTGCGGATGGGTAGCAATCGCATGATAAGACTCAATAAAGGCCTCCCAGCCGACTTTCCAGTTGCAGGGAATCACCTTCTCCACGTGGATCATTTTGTAGGCGTTCTCTGGTTTCCAGCGTTCAAAATGAGCTGGTAAAACACCCAGGTAATCGTGCAGTTCAGGCGCATCCCTATCCATGTTGATAAAGACCCAACCACCCCAGGTATCGACCTTCACTCCCGGCAAACCAAATTCATCTTTCTCAACGTGCGGAAAATCCCAGCCGCAGGGCGCACCCTTGAAGGCTCCATCGAGTTCCCAGGTAAATGCATGATAGGGGCAGCGGAAGTTTTCATAATTACCGTTGTCGTCGACCAGTTGACGGCCTCGATGCAAGCAGGCATTGCGGAAGGCCCGCAGCTCGCCTTGTTGGTCGCGGGTAACAATGATAGAAAATCGCGTGATGTCGTAGACAAACGTATCGCCGGGCTCAGGCACTTCAGTCTCGCGGCAGACCGCTTGCCAAGTGCGCTTCCAGACATGCTCGACTTCTTTTTCATGAAACTCCCGGGACAGATAGCGCTCCACCGAAAGATTCTCTGAACCTAAATAAGGGTTGGTATCTTCACGCAGGCAATCGGGCACCGGATTAACCTCGGTGTCCAACAACTCCTGGTAAGACCGGCCCGGGGAGCGTGCAAGAACATCATCTTTCTTCATCTGTGCAGATTTATTATTCATATTCAGATTCTCCAAAATTTCATCACCGCCAGTGGAGCATGGTACCCCCGGGAAGAAAAATTAGAATCAGGACAGACTGTTTTTATTGAGCTTGCATGATCCACATCAAGAAGCGCACAGGGACTAACTCGCTGCGTCTAAACAGCTCTGGGCGTAATCCAGGACAAAGGGATAATCGGGCTTGCCATTAGGTGCCCGGTTCAGTGATTCCACCGCAAAAATCAAGCGCGGTACTTTGTAGTCCGCCAACTTTTGACCGGCAAAAGCCTGGATAGCCTTAACGTCCAGAGGGCTTTCACTGTCGCTCGCGCCCTGCACTACCGCTGTCACCTGTTTGCCAAATCGCGGATGCGGCAGGCCGACGACAACCACATCGTCTATGTCGGGATGTTCTAGTAACACCCGCTCAACCTCGACGGTATATACCTTTTCCCCGCCGGTGTTCACCACCGTACTGTCTCTACCCAACAACTCCAGCATGCCATCGGCGCGAACGGTACAGCGGTCGCCGGTACGCACATAGCGTTCACCCCCGATACTGACGAAAGTGTTCGCAGTCTCCTGCGGAGCGTTGTAGTAACCCTGGGGCAAGTAGCCCCCAGAGTAGGCAATTCCAACAATGCCACTACCAGGCTTCACATCCTTTAACTCGTCATCCAGCACACGGGTAGTGGGCTGGGGAAGGAACACGCCCGCCTCAGGCGTGCAAACCGCGTAGCCAGATGTCTCGGTCGAACCCAGCGAGTCAAAGATGATCAACTCCGGCTGGTGTCGATACAGACCCTCACGACAGGCATTACTTAGCGATGCACCCGAAGACACAATCATCATAAGTGAATCGAACAAGCCCTCATCGGGCCGCGCATCCAGCACTTCCAACAGCGGCAGAGTAAAAGCGTCACCCACCAACACCATACTGCCCACACCCAGATCTTTAATTGTCTGCACGGCTGCCGCCGCATCGAAACGTTCGCCTGCCAGGGTTGCCACCGGCACGCCCTGCGCGACCAGCATAATCGCCATTAAGAAACCTGCGCCATGCATCAATGGGCTCAGGCACAAGAAAGGTGCCGCCTGGGGCAGACGCTCCACATTAGCGACATGCTCTTCCAGACTGGCGGGGTGATCCGTTAGACCGAGAGCCGCCATGCCAACACCTGTCGAGACATTCTGCTTACGCCAGATATCTTCGTGACGCCACTGAACTCCCTTCGGCAAGCCGGTTGTGCCGCCTGTAGCAATGACGACGAGGTCATCACTACTGGTGATCGGCTGAAAACCCGCGTCACTGTAATCGTACAAAGCGCTGAGTTCAGCATCGGAGCCACTACCACCGACCTGAATAAGACAAACCGTTTTTTCCAGACCGGGCCGCACACGTTCAACGCGATCGGCAAATGCCTCATCGTAAATCAGTACCTGAAGGTCCAGGCCATTGCACAGGTCCAGTAATTCCTCATCCTGGTAACGATAGTTGACATTGACATGGCTGAGACCCGCGAGGCCAGCCCCGATAAACGATTCCATGTACGCGTTGGAATTACGCATGTAGTGGCCCACATGAGCACCTGAAGGGAGAGCCTGTTGCTGCAAATAGCTGGCAATTCCGACAGTCCTGCGGCGCAACTCCCGATAACTAATTGACTGCCCATCGTGAATGAGGGCGGGGCGATCGGCGCAGGCACCCTCCCCCAGTCGATAGACCGCTTCGGCAAAGTTCCAGCTACTCATAAATCTGCTTACCAGATCTCAGAGATCGCGCGCAGACTGTCTACATCAGTGGCAGTGACCAGCATGGTGGTTACCCGCGAGTCACGCCAGGCCTGCAGGCGCTCGCGAACGCGATCTACCGGACCCACCAGCGCCATCGCGTCTGCGAGTTCATCCGGAATGACCCTGGCCGCTTCATCACGCTTATCTTCCATGAACAACTGTTGAATTTTTTCTGCTTCAGCTTCATAGCCCATGCGAATAAACAGGTTTTTGTGGAAATTAGTTGTCTTGGCACCCATACCACCAATGTAGAAGCTGAGAAAATACTTAAAGGCCAGCAAGCCCGCTTCGATATCATCGGTGATGGTTACATTCACCATTTGCGCGATATCAAAATCATCGGGAGCATTCTTCAGGGACTCTGCGTAGACGCTTTCATCATAGGGGTTGTAAAACAGCGGAAGCCACCCGTCGGCAATCTCGGCGGCAAGCGCGATATTTTTCGGGCCTTCTGCGCCCATGTATATGGGAATACGATTTCGCAACGGATGGACTATGGGCTTAAGCGACTTACCCAGACCTGCCGCGTCTTCGCCCTTATAGGGTAAGGGATAGTGAGGGCCATCATTCGTGACCGGGGCCTCGCGGGCAAAGACTTGCCGAATGATATCGATATACTCGCGAGTCCTCGCCAGCGGCTTGGGAAACGGGCGTCCGTACCACCCCTCAACCACCTGAGGACCAGAGACTCCCAGGCCAAGCATGAAACGACCGTTAGACAGCATGTCCAGCGTCAGAGCGTGCATAGCGCAAGAGGTGGGCGTGCGCCCCGACAACTGCACAACTGCGGTACCGAGCTTGATTTTCTCAGTCTGGGCGCCGATCCAGGCCAGCGGCGTAAAAGCATCATTACCCCAAGCCTCAGCAGACCACACTGAGTCGAACCCCAGGCGCTCAGCTTCCTGCGCTATCTCAACAAAATTGGGGTGCGGTGCGGCTCCCCAGTATCCCTGGGCCAGGCCCAACTTAAAATCTGCCATCGGATTCTCCTTAAAAATACAGGATGTACTGCTTTTTTCAATTATGCCATCCTATGCACTCAATGCAATTAAAGCAATTCACCCGTAACAGGAAGCAACAGTTTGAACCGTTCTCAACATCAGCAAATTCCGGACAACACTCCCATTCTTGTAGGAGCCGGGCAATACACCGAACAACTTGAAAACCAGAGCGCTGCGCAACTAAACCCACCGATGGAGCTCGCTTCCCGGGCAAGTAAGTTGGCGATAGATGACGCAGGCGGCACGCTGCAGGCTGGAGACATAGACGCTATTGCAGTCATTCGCCTGTTCTCAGACTCTGCGCCCGCATGGGCTTGCCCTTTCGGCAGAAGTGACAATCCGCCTCAATCGGTCGCCCACCGGTTGGGAGCAACACCCCAGAGACGCATTTACAGCACACTGGGTGGCAACCAGCCACTGCAAATAATGGCGGAACTGTCTGGCGCTATTGCTCGCGGAGAAATGCATTGCGCGCTGCTGACAGGCGCGGAAGCTATTGCAAACCAACGACACGCACAGCGAAGCGGAATGGACCTCGATTGGTCAGAAAGCTACGACTTCCCATTAGATAGCCGAGAGTACATCGGGACAATCGCGGCGCCGGCTGAATTGGCCAGCGGTATGTATCTTCCCGCGCACTACTATGCATTGATAGAGAACTTACGAGCCCACCAACAGGGCAATGACGAGCAAAATCATCGCCAACAGATGGCAAGCCTACTCGCGCCAATGTGTAACGTGGCCAGGAACAATCCATACGCATACTGGCACAAAAATTACAGCGAAGAAGATCTCGTCAGTGAAGCAAACGGTAATTACCCTGTCAGCCTTCCCTATAGCAAGTTTTTGGTGGCACAAGATGCGGTTAACCAGGCTGCGGCGCTTGTCCTCATGAGCGCGGGAAAAGCCAGGGAGCTGGGGATTGATCCGGCCAAGTGGATTTTACAGCTAGGATATGCGGAAGCCGACGATCAATGCCTGTATGAGCGCCCCGACCCGGGCACCTCTCAGGCAATGCAGGCGACAATTGCCGCTGTCTTCCAGCGGGCTAATTGCTCGCAAAAAGACATAGACCTTATCGATATTTACAGCTGCTTCCCATGCGCTGTGGAAGCCGTGCGGGATGAGCTGGGTATTGCTGCAGATGATCCCAGACCTTTGACGGTCACGGGCGGACTACCCTTCTTCGGTGGCCCAGGCAATAACTACAGCATGCACGCGTTGGCAGAAATGGTGAGCCAGCTGCGGGGCAGCAGCAAAAAGGCCCTGGTAACGGCTAACGGAGGGCAGTTGTCCAAGCACGCGGCCGTGATATTAAGTGCCAGTTCGTTCGAAGAGGCAGTCACTCCATTGGACTACAGCGAACTCAATTTTAAAGCCATAGCGGCTGACAAAGTAGATACCGTACCCGAATGCGAGAAGCCTGACTCAGGCGTCGTAATAACCTATACGATAATTTTTGAGCGAAAGAGGGACGATAGGGTCGTGGTGCTTGCCGAAGACGATACTGGGGCAAGATTCCTGGCGAACAACACTGACGCAATGACCGTAGCGCAAGCACGAAGCCAGAGCCCAATTGGTAGCCACATTAAGGTGTGGCAGGATAACAAAAAAAATAAGTTTAGTTTCGCCGGCTAGTGCTGAGAGGCTATGTCCGCTTTCAACTCAAAGCGGTCAACTCTAACGGCCAACTATACGAGCGCGATTTCGAGAAGATTAAGGATGATTGAGCACCATCACCGGGTCAAGGATCTGGGTGGCGCGAGTGGTTTTTCCCAACACCCCAGTTATATTACTTATACTTAAAAGGTGAGCGGCAGCGTTGCCGGTCGAAAGCGGCCAAGCTCGATCTAGTCCTTCTTCCTATCATTTTATATGGGTTTCACATCGAATAATAATTATTGATACTCTTATGCCACCAGTTTGCGATACAGGTACAAAGCAATGCTTCTTAGGAGAGTCATCGACCATGTTGAATCGCAAAACTGGTTCGCCGTTTGCATCGACTTTGTGATAGTCGTTGCAGGTGTACTGTTCGCTCTTACTGCGGAGCAGTGGTTGCGAGATGCACAACAGCGTGCGGACCTGGATCAAGCCGAGGCCATCGTAAATTACGATCTTCTGACCAACCTTTTCGCTGCAAAAGAGCTATTAGCGTTAGCACCTTGTCGCCGTGAGCGCACAACGACTCTTTCCCTACTTTTAAAGGAGGATAGCGACAGCTGGAACGGACTGCCATGGCAATCCCATCCCGGCGCATTCGGTTCTCAGCTCCCAGAAGTATTGCCGACGCCCTACCGGCTTTGGGGCTCGCGAATATGGGACGCAGAATCGCGCGTAGGGACATTCGCGGCGATGAATACTGAGCGCAGACGCGCGCTCGATAATATTTTCACTGGCACAACTATCATACTCAAAAAACAGGAAGATATTTTTGAAGCGCAGTCGCGGTTGAAGATTCTGGCTATGAGGCGAGATATGAGCTCAGGCGAACGAGTCAGATACTTAGAGATTCTGCACTATCACGATCAGCAGAGTGGCATGCTTGAGCTACTTGCAAAACAGACTGTAGTCAAACTCGAATCGTTTGGTTTCAGCTCAGACGATTCTTATCTTGAGGAGTTCGGCGAATACTTGCCCCCTTATACTGGAGAGCGCATTGAACGCTACGGTAGCTGCTTCATCCCTTTTGAAATGCCTTTCCTCTAATCGGCCGCAGCATTAATACGGAAAATTCACAATACAAACCACATATAACAGATGATGGGGAGAATCATTTCGGAGAGCCGTGTACCCACGGACCCAACCGTCCGAGATGCCTTTTCCCTTTGATTTCGACTAGACGAAAGCGGACATTTTGGCTATCAATGCCATCATGTTGGCCCGCTGGTAATCAGAAGCGGATACGAAATAACGCGTTGTTAAATGACGCAAGTTGCAGCGTGTATTGAAGCACTGTACTTGCGCGCTTGCTTGAGTGACTGTTATTGACAAGAATGTTCGTTCTTATACCGAGCGGAAATTTCGCCAAGCAACTCAACGGGTAGTACAGATTTGGACAGGTACTGTTGACCACCAGATTTAGCCACTAAAATGATGCCCAGGTCTGTTTTAACGACACGTTCAATTTCTGACCACAGTAGCGATGATTGTGTATAGGGGTTCTGCGTTCGTATCCCATCCGAGTCTATGGTCAATCTCACTTCGCTGTTAGCGCTCCTCCCCCACATCTGTCGCGCCAACCACCACGCTCGTCGAAATCGTATATGAATCAGTTCCAGGGCAGCCAGGGCTATTAAGATGAAACCCGCGACCTTGGGTTGCTCAATAAATAACAGCAACGCTGTGCCAGCAACAAACAATATTACTGGAAACAGATAACTGGGCCTGGCGTTTTTCCCATAGGGCAAAGACTGATCAAAACACTCAGCAAGGTACTCTCGAGATAATATGAATTGAGTGCTAAAAGGTTTCATCGCAACTACTTGTTGTGGATAGCTAAGCTGTGGCAAAGCTAACTGTTCAGCATCACCATTGATAGAGGCTTCGACACAGCGTCTGACTATTTATCATTACGCATATATCTTTTCATCGGTGTACTGCAAAAGCGCTATTAGACGAAAGCTGACGCGCAGTGCCTTTATCGATTTACCCCAGCATACTCCCGCTATAGACTCATGCCTAGAGTTCCACGAAACCGCTAAGTTATAGAATTCGAAATGGAGGCCGATATGGCAATGTCTTTTCAAGAATTGGATCAAGCAAAAATCGTCTGGCAGCAACTGCCAATAGAACAACACCTTTCCTTCTTTGTAATGAGCATGGATGAAGACAACAAAATAATCGACGTCTTCATCAAGATGTCTGCCAATGAACAGGTTTTTCTGCACCGGCACACCGCGCCAAACTATATGTTGGTGCTCAGCGGTGAACACCGATTGTACGAAGCCGATGGCACCCTAAAGGACATCCGACCCGCCGGACGCTACACAGCCAGCCCAGCCGACATTGAGCCCCATCGAGAGGGCGGTGGTGACACAGACGTTGTTATACTTTTCAGTATTCGCAGCGGCGGTGGTTCCTGCTACGAGGTGTTGGACGACGACCAGAATATTGTGGCCTCGTTGGGCTGGGAAGACTTTAAGGGGCTTTATGCTGCCCAGTTGGAGAGCATGCAATAAGCGCCCAAGCGCGCCACTGCTTTAGTACCCGGTGTCTGCTTTGGGTCGGGAGCTACGAGCTAGCTAGCGCCATACGTCGGTCCGCTGCTTGGCGAAAGCGGACATTAGAGTGGCCGACTAGACCCTGGTTAGGCATTTGTTCGCTATTAACCCGGATTTGTCGCATCAAGTAGGCAATTTCCTCGATAGCGTTTTCGGCGGGGTTGTCGGTTAAGGCAGTGTAGGTTCTCCAGACCATGATAAAATTACAATTCCCCGGTGTAAAAACTTCCCTATTAGCGCTAGGCTTCACATCTTTGCCGCGCCTTATTACACAACGCAAGCGATGATTTAATGCAAGGGCGCGATGGTGGCGGATGAGCAAGAAATCAAAATATTGGGTAAAGTCACGTGCCTGGTATTTCCCACATAGCCAGCCACATCATTTGGAGAAGTTTGATGCACCGCCCGACCGATATCGTCGACCCAGCCATTATGGGGAACGAAACTACGATGCACGCCCTGTTCGATCACCTCCGGGACAATGATCCCGTCGCTTATCTTGATCACCCGGAGTACGAGCCCTTCTGGATATTGACTCGCCACGAGGACGTCAAGTACGTCAGCCAGAACAATGAATTATTTATCAATAATCCACGCACAGTCATCGTAGCTCAGGAATTCGAGGAAATGCTGCTGGAGCAATTCGGCACTCGTAACGGACTGGAAACCCTCATTCATATGGACAATCCCAAACACCGCAAGCTTCGAGGTGTTACCCGAGATTGGTTCAAGCCAACGCCAATCGCCAAGCTCACGCCCATGATTGAGGCGATCGCACACGAATACGTGGACAAAATGGAAGCCATGGGTGGCGAATGTGACTTTGTGAAGGACGTAGCCTTGCTTTACCCTCTGCGGATCATCATGAAGATAATTGGTGTTGTTCCGGAAGAAGAAGGAATGATGCTAAAACTTACCCAGGAGCTATTCGGCGGTCAGGACCCTGATCAGGGCCGTGGCGGCGAAGTCGGCGACGGTATGGGCGTATTGCTGGATTTTTTTGCTTACTTTAAAAACGTGGTGGAAGACCGCAAGAGTAACCCCACCGATGACCTCGCCACGGTGCTCGCAAACGCGAGCGTTGACGGCTCGCCAATGGAAGAGCTCGACCAAATCAGCTATTTCATCATAACCGCTACTGCCGGCCACGATACGACCTCTGCCACTACCAGCGGCGGCTTGAAGGCATTGCTGGATTTCCCAGAACAGTTGGACAAACTACGTGCGAACCCGGAACTTGCCAACGGTGCAGCGCGCGAAATGATTCGCTGGGTGTCGCCTGTGCGCCATATGATGCGCACCTGCACCGAAGACGTAAAGTTCCACGGTCAAACAATACGCAAAGGAGAAAATCTTGCGATATGGTATCCCGCGGCGAATCGAGACGAGCGCACCATCGTGAGTCCTAATACATTCGACATAGAGCGCGATAATCGTAACCAATTGGCGTTTGGCTACGGTGGGCATATGTGCCTTGGTCAACACCTTGCGATTCTGGAGATAGAAATATTTTTTAAAGTACTTCTGTCACGGATTGACTGGATCGAGCTGGCTGCTGAGCCCAAGTGGGTTGAAGCGATGTTCGTCGGTGGACTCAAGTCTATGCCGGTTAGGTATGCATTCAAGTGACCGGATACGCCCCATTGAAGAACTTTTACAGATGCAACTAAAGTGCAATGCTGACTCTCTGATTATCGATATGCTACGCTCGCTTCGATCTTATATCGTCACCAGGCAACTATGATACGAACCATCAGCACCGCGTTCATGCTCCTCATGTTTGCAGGCTGGGTACTGTCCAGCAACACAGAGACGGCCCTTTGGTTTGATGGCGCACCAGTCGATAAAAATGGACGCTTCACTAATCCAGGCAAAGACATTACTCACGGCTCTATCGGGGTTCGCGCTCCGTTTATGTTGCGTCGCTTAGGGACCTATTTCAGGAGCGGTGCAGATGCACCAGCGCGGATCAATAACGATGGCGCTTTTCTGCGTGAGAACGCACAGCACAGCAAGCCCACGGTCACCTGGGTCGGCCATGCCACGCTGTTGGTGCAACTTGAGCACCTGACCTTTTTGACTGACCCTACCTGGTCGAATAGACCTAGCCCCGTACCATTAATCGGACCCAAGCGTTACGTTGCACCGGGTATAGATATGGACGATCTTCCACCGATTGATTTCGTCGTTATATCGCATAATCATTACGACCACCTCGATCTTCCGACACTCAAGAAGTTGGCTAAGCGCAGTCCGAAGACACGTTTCTTCGTACCTTTAGGAAATGCGGCCTTATTGCAAAATGCGGGTATCGAGAATGTGACTGAACTCGATTGGGGGGCCAGTGTGCGTTTTGAGGGCGTATCAATACACTGCCTGCCAACACAACATTGGAGTAAGCGCAGCCTGACTGACAACAATGAATCGCTATGGTCTTCCTGGGCTATTATTGGCAGCGATCGTCGCTTCTATTTCTCAGGCGATACAGGCTATTTTGACGGTTTCAAAGCCATCGGCAGTCGTCTCGGACCATTTGATCTGGCTGCGGTGCCCATTGGCGCTTATGAACCGGTCGAGATGATGCACGAGTCACATATGAACCCCGAGCAGGCTGTTCAGGCAACACAGGATTTGCGCGCTCGAGCAGCCATTGCCATGCATTTTGGTACTTTCGATTTGTCTGATGAGCCTCTGGCCGAACCACCGATACGCTTTGGCAACGCCGCGGAAAATTCGCCACTGGGGCGAGAAAACGCCTGGATTCTGGACATTGGTGAAACACGCGAGTTTTAAAATAAGCTTGGAGACGACTATAACGTTGCTAGGCGTTCTGACAAATGACCTGCCCCATTTCATCACATATGAATTGTGTAAAGCGGATCCTCACCGCTTGCGGCAATCCCATTGCTTGTGCCAGAACTGCAACAGTGGTTCATTTGCACCCAGCAAATAGTCACCTCCTCTTGCGCTGAGACCGCGCTGACACTCCTCCGCCACGGGTAGATCTTCGTCTTCAAACACTTCTCCACCAAATTGGTACGCCCCATGCGCCTCATCAAAATCACTTTTAGGCGCGCACATGCCTACGTAGGTCACTACCGATGAATCGGGTGAATTTCCCGGCTCAGCCCGGATCATTTGTGCGCCCGATGCATTCACCAACAGCATGACACCAGGATACAAAGTGTATGTCACCGAGCCCTCGATCGAATCTGGCCATTCACTTTCGTCAAGATCGGCCAGTCGAGCGATAGACTTCATTGGAAATGCCCACCGACTGTGACGGCCGAATGTATCAACCACAGCATTCGGTGCGAGAAATTTTGCGACGCTTTCCCGGTGGAGCGTTTTAAAGTGATAACTTTCAAGACTTAGATCGTTTACGAGCTTCCAGTTTGCTGCGACCTCGATATGCTTGCGCTCAATCACCCCATAGTCCTTGAAACAAAAACTTTCAAGCTCAGACCCGACCTCCTCCAGGGCGCTATCGACCAATTGCTGACTAATGTCCGACGAGATACCTACAACAACGATTCCGTATTTCTCTGACACCGGTAATCTGACAAGCGAGCAATCCTCTGGCGGAGTATCGAACATAGTTGCTTCCGGCCTGCCTTTAAGGCCTCCGTCGAGACGGTAGGACCAACCGTGGAAGGGGCACACCAGCAATTTCGAATTACCACTACCGCGTGCGACCTGCGCGCCACGGTGCATACACGAGTTGATAAAGGCAAAGAGTTGCTCTTGCTCGTCCCGCACCAGAAGCACCGGTAAATCCAAAATATTCAAAGCCAAAAAACAACCTGGATCAGGAATTTCGCCACTGAATGCGACTGGCTGTGGCGTGCCGAAAAATAATCGTGTTCGCTCTAGCGCTGCGAGTTCAGGGTCAGTAAAAGCTTCGTTTGCAATGTGAGCGTCTCCATCGCAAGTATCTGTCTTCCGCAAGTTGTAATTGCTCAGAAGTCGCCTATTGATTGTTACGGCAGTTTGCTTATCCAAAGCGAATCTCCAACATTTATATCGGGGTGCGAGCAATCTGACAAACACTCGAATGCGTAATTTGTTCCATGAAGCTTAGTTACACGTCCAGAGAATTCAAGGGCACATTACCCACCGCTACCCATCTGGTGTGGAATAAGGGATTCGCCGATGTATTTTGATGGTGGTTAGGCCAAAGTACACCTTCGGGGGTCGTTTTGACCCTTACGTTAGAAGTGTCCGCTTTGATCTCATGGCGGTATCGCTGGATGAGTTTCGTCAGATAACAGAGGCCCGACTCCTACGGCCATGGAGTGCCCTTAGAGCCTATGAACGTTTATGAGACTACTGTAAATAGCAGCGACAAAATGATGGATAAGCTGGTTATAATGTCCGACAAGTCAAAACAAGCACTACGGATGAAGTAATGAACAGAATACTGATAATTAAGAAAGTATGCCTGACCCTGACCCTGTTGATTCTTACTGCGACGGGGGCCAATGCAGGACCGGAGGACGGACGGCCATTTTTCTTTCCGTCGATGCCCGGGCCCTATGCGGTGGGCTATGAAACTTACGAGATTACCGATAGCGCAAGGGACGGACGCACTCTCTCGCTGGATGTGTGGTATCCCGCGCGGCGCGCTGATACAAAAGGCGCAGCCGGGGCTGAATATTTTTTCGTTCCTGAGGCATTCGGGTTGGAGCCGCTTCCAGCTCGCTTTGCAAAAGTCGGCATACCAATAGCACCCCGCAACGTTAAGCGCCTGATCGTATTCTCCCATGGAAGCGAGAGCTTCAGTTCGCAATCTATTTCGCTTACGGAAACATTGGCGAGTCATGGTTATGTGGTGGTGGCCCCGAACCACACAGGGAATACAGTGTTTAATCCGACGGATTCTATTGAGCTTACGGCAATCAATCGAGTAGGTGACGTTAGATTTGTGATCGACCACATCATGACCCGAAATGCGGATGCGCAGGACCCTTTCTATAAGCAGATTGACCCGGACAACGTTGGCGTTACCGGCCACAGCTTTGGAGGTTTTACCGCAGTGGGCGCTGCTGTCGGCTATGAAGGTATCGAAGGAGACCCAAGAGTAAGCGCCATCGCTCCCGTTGCGGGAGCTATTGAAGGTTTTTTTACACCTCAACAAATAGCTAGCATTGATATACCGGTATTGTTACTAGGCGGCACTGATGACCAGCGGGTGCCCATAGAGAACAATGATTATGCCTATGAAAATCTGGTTGGTGAAAAGCCTGTGCATCAGGTTAATTTGATCGGAGCCAATCATGAACAATTTGCGGTTATATGTGACTTGGGAGACTCACTCGTTAATAGCGGAATAGCTTTTGAAGATTGGTCAACGGATTTTCTGGGATCCCTGCTCCTGCCCCGCTATACACGAGTATGTCTGGAGCCGTTGCTTGATTATGAGACGGTTGAACGTCTGCAAAACCAGTATGTCGTTTCGTTCTTCCGTCGCTACCTGCCGGTTAGCGGCAGCTTCTGGAGGTCTGAGCCCTATGGCATCTTCCTGTTCCCCGACTGGAAGCGACAGGACAATCCAGACGCCAAGGCCTGGCGAAAATCAGCCATGGACCCATCTGATCTGTGGTACTAAAACAAATCTCTAACAAAAACGCCCTCGCATGAGGGCGTTTTTGGTTTTATTCGCTGTTCGCTGTCGTGTTCTGCAAGGTCCATACCGATCAGTGAAGCAGGCAATACACTTAACAGCACTGACTGGCTATTATTTGATCAATTTCGATAGACACGTCCGCAGCGTCCGCCACATGGGGAAACCGGCGAGTAATGACGTTTCAGCAGGCTTGCGGATACCGCTCCATAAAAGCTCTATTGGACAATGCTTGCAGTAAGTTCTGTTTCAGACATTTCATAGCGTGAACCGCTTGTATCAGCCCCCCTCGCCACCTATAGTCGTCGGGCCCCAATATTCAGCCTCAGGATAGTTTCATGAACATGTTTCAAGATAAAACGGTCGTCATTAGCGGTGGTGCAGAGGGTATCGGTTTGGCGGTCGCCCATGCACTGGGCAAGCGAGGTATGAACATTGTCATCGCCGATATCAATGCGGATCAACTCTCTGCAGCCGAGGCCGAACTGACGGCCGCAGGCGTCCCGGTGCTGGCAACAACGCTGGATGTTGCAGACCTCGGTCAATGGCAGCAAGTGGCGGAGCAGAGCCTTGCGCGCTTTGGCAAAGTACATATGGTGGTCAATAACGCCGGCGTCGGTGGTAAAGGTGGCACCATCGAAGAAACAGACCCAAGCACCTGGCAGTGGGTACTGGATGTCAATTTGATGGGTGTGGTTTATGGCACTCAGGTAATGGTGCCATTGATTAAGGCACATGGCGAAGGCGGCTGGGTTGTCAACGTGGCATCCATGGCCGGGTTTGGTCCATTACCGCTCGCTACTCCCTACACCGCGACTAAAGCAGCCGTAGTAGCCATGACGGAGAATTGGGCGTTGGAGCTGGCGCCAGAAGGCATTCATGCCTGTGTGTTGTGTCCCGGTTTTACACAAACCCGTATTAATCAATCAGAGAGAAATAAGCACCAGCGTTACGACAGTAAGCCGAGTGAAGGCAGTAATAGCGCCAGTGAGCTGGATGGCATGCTTAAGAAAGTCGTAGAAGAAGGCATGCCAAGTAGCGTTGTTGCCGAGCGAGTCATAGAAGCCCTGGAAGCCAAGGAACTCTACATATTTACTCATCCCAGTTATCGACCCCTGGTGAACGTTCGCTTTAATGCCGCTGCCGCTGCCTTCGACAATGCCGTGGAGAGCCCGCTATTGGCCGACTATAAAAACCTAATGCTGCCGGCTTTCAACTGACGATAGATTTCACTTCGGTAGTCACAATTTGTGCGTCTCGGAGCGGTGCTGCCGTATCTGCAGCCACCCGAAAAAAATGGCGGAAACAACTGCGACGGCACCGAGTATTTCTACAATATTAGCGGTTTGATC
Organism: Halioglobus sp.; assembly: GCA_039979015.1. Classification (GTDB taxonomy): domain Bacteria; phylum Pseudomonadota; class Gammaproteobacteria; order Pseudomonadales; family Halieaceae; genus Halioglobus. The sequence continues at coordinate 274,887 of JBDWAD010000011.1, read as the reverse complement.
TAAGGTCATTCAAAAAGCTTCACTGTCAAACGGAAATGAAATGAGCTTCATCTGTTTTTAAGTCTCTATTTCAGGTGCCCATGGCACCCCGTTGATATGGCCTCCGCCATCAACATACAGCGTGTTACCCGTCATATAGCAAGACATATCCGAAGCCAAAAACACAGCGACGGGTGCTATGTCCTTTTCCGGATCGCCCATATAACCCATGGGGTTTGTCTTCTTTATCTCGTCTGCCATGGCGGGATTAAAGTCAGCCAGGGTTTTAAACGGGGTAGTGACAGCAGCCGGACAGATAATATTGGTAGTAATTCCGTGCGGCGCCCACTCTACCGCCGCTGTTCTCGAGTAGGCCCGTAATGCCTCCTTAGCGCTGTTGTAGTCTGCAGTGAACTTGTGAGCATTAACGCCATTGAGTGAGCACATATTAATAATCCGCCCGTAGCCATTCTCTTTCATAGCTGGGAACGCAGCCTGCATTGCCGCCGCAGCGGAGAAGAAGCCGGCCTTCATACTACCTTCCAGTCGATCTGCATCAATAGCTGCGATGGGTGTTGGAGCATGATTCATCGTGGGATAAGCATTATTGACGAGTATGTCGATGGCGTTCCAGCGTGAAAGCGTGCCTTCAACGGCTGCTCTTACAGAAGCCAGGTCCATGACGTCGGTGTGGACAAACTCGCCATTGCCCCCCAATTCTGCCAATTCCGCTGCAACTTGTTCACCTGTGCTGACATCATACTCGGCAACAACGACTCTAGCGCCATGACGAGCAAACTCGCGGGCTATTCCGCGACCAATCCCCGAACCAGCGCCGGTCACCAGTGCCACCCTATCTTTCAATAACAAACTCATTTGGCTATTCTCCATTCCTCTATCGATACGAGCCAATCGGGCCTGGCTTGGAATATTCTACTCAGGATTTAAACGCCCTTATCAATTTAATGTGCCTATCGGTGATCTGGCAAGTTCACAAAAAAGACCAAAACGCCTATTGAGATAATGTATCTCTCTGCAGCGCCCAAAATGCCTGCCCCTAACTCAGTCTGCCACTGCTGAAACCATGTCTCGGAGACAAGAATAAATACCCCAAACAGCATAGCCAGCATTATTCCGCATCCCGCTATCCCCATTGCTTTGGACAGCTGAAACCCTAACAAGTCTGAGTGGCGGGCAGACCACATCTGTTTCACACAGAGCAAACACAGCAGGCCGCATAGAATCTTCGCTGTGGGTATAACAGACCAGCACAGAGTCACAAGCCAACTCGATTCAATCTTCTGCCAATCTGCAACACCGGAGGCACCCGCGCCAATAACAACTTGCGAAACCTGCGCTAGGTCTGAATCCATTTGCATCAAATTAAAGGACGCTGCTATCAGTCCAAATAGACCGACCATCAGCATCATGAGTATTTTGGTATAGCGTAAAGTCATCACGGTGATTTCCTCATTTATCAACCTGGAACAAGGATAGACCCAGGCCGGCTATAAGGCGAAAGCCATGACGCAAAAATGCCTAAGGTGGAAATCACGTTAGAGAACTCCACGCCTGTCACTTCGTTTCGCTAACCACCATTGACTACTAGCCCCAGAGGTATCCTGCTCCCGTGCCAATAGCCATGATGATGAAGCTCGCCAGCGTGGCAACCTGTGCCGGAATAATGCGGCTTGTCTCTCCGCCTGCGTCAATCAAGCGAACAATGGCAAAGACTGCGGGTACCAAACCCAGCAAGCCCCAGAGCATGCCAAGTGTGGCATCAGAGACCAGAGCAACCAGCACCAGCAACAAGTAGGCAGCTGTGACAATCGCTATGTAGACAGTGACGGACGTTTCAAGCCCAAGGCGCACTACCAGATTGTTCTTGCCCACTGCTTTGTCTGCCTTGTAATCGGGAAATTCATTTATCCAGAGAAAAGCGGCCACCAGTAAACCCAGAACCAAAGAGGCACAACTGAGTGACATACTAGCGTAGCCCGTCTGGACCAAATACGTGCCGCAAACAACCAGTGGTCCATAGGCGACAGCAACGGCCAATTCGCCCAGACCACGATACGCGAGCCTGATAGAGCCGCCGTGGTAGCACCAGGCCAGCGTGACACCGACAAACCCGATTAGGAGTACTCTTGGTTCGCGCAAGGCAACAATCAGCAGTCCAATGGCGATACCCAGTGCAAAACCGAGAGCGGCAATCGCCCAGCATTGTTTCCTGATAAGCAGACCTTCCACCAGCACCCGTTTGCCGCCGGAAAAGGGGCTAACGTCGGACGCCGCAACTGCCTGATCAGTTCCGCTGTCGAAATCGACGACCTCGCCAGAGGCATTCTTGCCAACCTCAATACAAAAAACACCCAGCACGGTAAGTGATAACCAGCCAGGGGACAGGCCAGAATCTGCTAATGCAAATAGAGCGGCCATTATCATGCCGGCAAAAGAGGCGAGTGACACCTTGGGATCAGCAAGGCGCCAGAAGCCCTTGCAAAAATTTAGGTTAATCATCCCTGATTATGACATGAGGATTCATGCACCAAAGGGCATTAGAGGAAGCAAGATCACATTTCTACTTAAGCTTTGACGCCCACATAGCGAGTCTGTGCTTCATGGCCAGCTGGGAAAGCTGATCCGGCGGAATGGGCTGGATGACCTTGTCGTGCACCAGCAAACGGTAAATATACTCGATTTTATCGGCGGCGGAATCGGTAGGCTCGAACTCAACAACCCCCCGCTCTTCCCCGTATTTTACGCCGGCTGCAATCGCCTTTTTGACCATCTCCTTTTCGTTTTTCAGCTTCTTCATAATCCTGCTCGCCTCAAGCCCAATGAGTATTCACAATTAGAGCACACTATTTACGACTTCGCCGCACGTTCTCCGGCAGTCACAAACAGACCAATATTTCCCTTTGTGAATTCTGCCACCAACTTTGATTTGCTTATTTTCCAACCTGAATCGCCCTGACAAAATACATTAGTATATTCCCCAATGACGAAGACCGACTCATCATCAGTCACATGATTAATCTCGGGATCGTTAAAAATAATGTGCTCGGCATTAAAGTATGCACGGCACTCGATACCTTCAGCCGTCGCCCGGAAACGATGGTTGGTAATGGTATGGCGCGTCACATCAAAGCCGTTAATGACGCTCTGCAATGCCGACAACCAATCCTCCGCCTTGCGTATTGCACCAGCGCCACCCGTAGCAGCGCCAGTCTCACCGTAGTCGATAAACACTTCTTCAGCAAAACAGCTGCGCACCAATGGCCAGTTTTTAGTATCGATTCCTTCAGCGTAATGATTGTAAGCCTCAATAATTTCGCTGCGTGTCTGCGCGTCAATGACCGTCATGTTTCAAATCTCCTGCTAGTCGGGCTTGGGCACAGCGCCTTCAGTGATCGTTGTCGTGTTATCCACCACCATTTCTGCCCCGTTAACTGACGTTGATTCGTCAGATGCCAGGAACAGAATCATGTTAGCCACATCCACGGGCTGTCCCACCCACAAACCATCCATGATGGCTGCGGATTCAGGATCATTCTCAGCAACAATGTTATACATATTGCGCAGCATGGGTGTTTCCATGTTCCCTGGATGTACCGAATTACAGCGAATACCGTACTTTTCCTGGGTACTGAGACAGGCGACTGACTTGGTCATACCACGGATAGCACTCTTGGAAGCTGCATAGGCAAAGATATTGGGGCCGCCCTGGATGCTAGCGGTAGAGCACATGTTAATGATAGAGCCACTACCTGTCGGCTTCATCACCCTCACCGCATGCTTGCAGCCATAAAAGGTGCCATCGGTTCCCACAGCGTTAACCTTGCGCCAGATCTCTTCAGTGGTGTGCTCAATGCTGGCGAGCTGCACAACCCCTGCGCAGTTCACCAGGACATCGAGGCGGCCATACTCGGCAACCACGCTATCGATCAAAGCCTGCCAGTTTGTCTCATCACTGACATTCAGATGCGCAAACTTGGCTCCTTCAATAGCAGCCGCTGCCGCCACGCCCTGTTCCTCGGCGATGTCAGCCATCACCACGCGAGCACCTTCTTCAGCTAATCTCTGGCAGGCCGCCAAACCCAGACCGGAGGCACCGCCGGTCACAATAGCTATCTTTCCTTCTACTCGTTTCATCGTGTTTTCCAAGTCCCTGCTGGTTGTGGCTGTCGTCGCTTGCAATCACCCTAGACAGTGATAACATCGAAAAACAGTCAGGCTGTACTGTTTATAATATTGAGATTAACTCTAATACGCAACTCACTCCGGAGCGCAACATAATGAACGATAAGGTAGAAAATTACGACGATGTCACCATGTATGGCCTCACCACAGAAAAGATGGAACAACTGTTGTTGGCGCAGAACGAACTCACTTTCATCTGGACCAATAAGGCCGGCCATGGCATGGGGGTAACGATGAGCTATATCTGGCGCAATGGCAGTATCTGGTGCACCGCGACCGAACAACGCGCACGGATGAAGGCCCTGGCCCGCGATCCCCGCTGCAGCGTGGTAATCTCAAGTGCCGGCGTGGACGCTGACGTGAGTCAATCAATTACCTTTAAGGGCCACGCCGTCCTTCACAAAGACCAGGCAACCAAAGACTGGTTTTATCCCGACTTTGCCCGTCACGCCAACAGCCCGGCGCCGACACCCGAAGCGTTTGTCGCTTTCCTCGATACCGAAGCACGCATCATCATAGAAGTTGTACCTGAAAAGACGATCAGTTTCGACGGCGGTGTGATGCGAGACACAACCACTGAAGCACTGGATAGCTAGGCAAAAAAAAGGCCCCACCTTTCCAGGTGGGGCCAAGCCCATAACAAATTTATAGCTTAGAACTGCAGACTGAACTCAACCCCGTAGTTTCGTGGCTCGTTCCACTGTCCAAAGTTGGACACTGGTGGAATTAGAATCACACGGGCGTAGCGCTCATCGCCGAGGTTGCGTCCGTAGAAGCTAATTTTGTAGTGATCCAGAAAAGCCAGATCTATGCTCGCGTTGTGAAAGCCAGCAGATTCGACCTGACCGAACGGATCGTTCGAAAAGATAGTCTGGTATTCATCGCGCCAGAAATAGTTGTAATTCAGAGCCAACTCACCAAAACTCAGCGGCTGTACCCAGTTACCGCCCAATTGCACTGTGTTCTCTGGAGTATTTCGAAGAATCAGGCCACTGTTATCGGTCACGATACCATCGCCATTCAGATCTTCATCAAAGTCAGAGTACTCTGAGTCGATGTAACCGTAGTTTGCGAAAACTGTCAGCTTGTCAGTTAGAGCAGCAGTGAATTCAATCTCAACCCCCATAATCTCGACATCTGAAGCGTTAAGAACAACCGTGCCAACCGCACCCGTGGGGTCCGCCTGAATAATATCCTCTTGCTTATCGGTGTAATCAGTATAGAAAGCAGTCGCGTTCAAACGCATACGGTTATCCCAAAGCTCGCTCTTAAAGCCAAGTTCCCAGGTATCCACGTACTCAGGGTCGTAGGCCTGAAGACCGTCTATGTACTGAGTACGTGCGAAAAAGCCGCCACTCTTGAAACCGCTGGAGAAGGAACCAAATACCATCGCATCATCGCCCAATGAATATTGCAGTGCGACGCGGGGAGAAAACTCATTCCAATCTTCTTTGAAGTTCTGGTCTGGTCCTTCTGGAAGGAGAATTTCACCCGTGGGAACGAACACATAAGACCCGGTGCGTCCGTCAAAGGTTTTCTCTTCATAGGTGTAGCGACCACCAAGGTTGAGCAACAGTCGATCAGTCAAATCCCAGTCTATACTTGCGAACAGCGCATAGGAGGTGTTGTCCCCCTCGCCCCGAAGTGTTTGGGAAACCTCACCGGGTCCATAACCCTGGATAGGCGCAGGCTGCAGGTTCTGGAAGTAATACCACATATCGAAACTTTCCTGGAACTGAGTGTACTCAGACTCCCAGTAGTAGAGCCCTGCGGTAAGATTGATGTTATCGGTAAGGTTACCGTTGATGCGAAATTCCTGACTGAACTGCTCGTAAGTATTCTCGGCCAACACGGTAAGAAACTCATTCTGACTGGCATCGTACTCCAGGCGCAGATCTTCATCACGATCCATATAACCGGTAATCGAGGTTAAACGCCAATCGCCGACCAACCAATTCATGGTCAAGTTAGAATAGTCGTAGGTGTTGTCCGGTGTATTGGAATCGTTCATCGAACTATGGTCTTCGTCGCTGTTCTCGTCGAAATCCTTACAGCCGGAACCAAATGGCGCAGGGGATGCGGGCACCAGTCCCGGAATGCCGCCAAGCGTCGTCAGACATGCGAAATCAGCGGGCCTGTTAAAGTTAGCCCACGCACCCAAGTCGCTGTCGTCATCGGCAGTTTCATAAGTAAACGACAAGTCGAAATTTTCGGTTATATCAAAGGCGATAGTGGCGCCTATCTGCTGGAAATCAGTTCCACCGATATCATCGCCAATGATGTCATTCTCGATATAGCCGTCGCTCTCCAGCATCGCGCCAAAGAGCTTCAAGCCGCCATTCTCGGTCAAAGGCATGTTAACCACGCCCTGAATCTCTTCCTTACCGAAGTCGCCAGCAGCGACTCGCAAATTGACACCCCACTCTTTCGTGGGCGCGGTGCGGATAACGTTGATCGCACCACCGATGGTGTTCTTACCGAATAAGGTTCCCTGAGGGCCGCGCAGTACTTCGATACGCTCAATATCAAAGTTGTTGAGCAACGCACCTGCGGTAGTACCCAGATAAACACCGTCCAGGATTACGCCGTTCGGTGGATCCAGACTTTTGTCCGTCTCCTGGAAGCTGATACCGCGAATCGATATCGCCGCACCCTGGTTACCCGGTGTCAGGTCAATCAGCAGATTAGGCACAAATTCCTGGGTGTTAGACAGATTGCGAACTGTGGACTGCTGCAACTGATCTGAAAGTGCTGTTACAGATATCGCAACATCTTGCAGCGACTCTTCCCGCTTGCGAGCGGTAACAATCACCTCCTCAAGCGCAATTCGATCCTCCTGAGCAACTGCTACCAGCGGCGCTGCGGACCAGGCGGTCGCCACACTGCAGGCCAATACCGTTCTTACTAGATAACCATTCTTCATACTTCCCTCACTTTTATTGTGACGCCACTGCAAAGTAGCGTTACAGCCTGAAAAAGATTCACCGGCGCCAATGTCAATCGAACAAGGAACATTTGCTTACGGTGAGTCATGCCATACCGGATAAGTCACTGTTTATAATCAGTTATTAAACCTTCCGGTCAGCATGTTTTTATAAAACCGGACATACTGTCTTTTTATATTATGATCTTGTTTTGCAAATTGCAAAGCCATTTTCACTTATTATCTATTTCTTTAATTGGGGAGCAGTGCAGTGCCACTTCGAGTGCAACTCGAGCATGGAAACACCTTCCCCGGATGAACGGTAAGGCACACTGAACGAGACGCTAATCTCCCCCAGGCACAGTACCGTCATAGGACGCCTGCGATATTGCATCGCCGTCAAACTTAATGGCCTTCTCCGGCACTAACTCAATCACAACCCGCAGCGGTGTATCCAGGTGCTCTATCGCGGCCTCTACAGTAGGTGCTGGGTAGGGAGAAATAATTTCGGCCATAGCCGGGTAGAACCAATCCTTGGTGGCCTGATCCTCGTGCAGCTTCACGTGGCCCTTATAAGTAATCGTTTTACCTGGGCCCATGTCAGTCCCCATGCTGGAGATCACCACAGAAGCCCTGGGGTCGCGTTTCAACGCCTTAATCCGGGCGCGCTGGCTGGTAGCGGTTAGCCAGATAGAGCCATCTTTAGCAATGTAGTTCATAATGACACCCAGTCCATGACCGGCTTTGTTGGTCCAGATGAAGTTGCACTCAATCTGCTTCTCGACCAGTTCTTTTTCACGCGCTGGTGTCAACTCGTACAGCGTAACGTCTTCGTATCCTTGCATGTAAATCTCTCCTCTTGTTTAAAAGCGCGGCAAATGGCCCATTTGTTGTCCACCTGCCAAATCAAGCACCTGGCCGTTGATGTAACCAGAACGCCCACCGTCAGCCAGGAATAAAGCGGCCTCAGCCATGTCGTCAAGATTACCCATTCGACCGGCCGGGGTTGCGTCCAGGTGCCCCTGAATAACCGGATCCATGCCGAAAAACATGCTGGTCATATCAGTTTCAATCAATCCTGCAGCGATCGAATTGAAGCGCACTTTCTGTGCACCGTATTCCTGGGCGGCGACCTTGATAGCGTAATCAATTCCCGCCCTTGCTCCAGAGTAGGCAGCCAGGCCCGGTCCGGGTATCCGTGCGGTCAACGACGAAATAGTAATCACAGAGCCACCGTCTTTCATTGCAGCTGCAGCATGCTTAAAGAACAACAATGCACCAATGAAGCTCACCTCTAGACTGGGGCGAATGCTTTCCGCTGTGATCTCAGCGATCACATCTGCCGCGTGAACACCCGCGGAATAAATCGCGATATCCACATTGCCGTACTGCTCTGCGGTGCTGGTAAACAGAGCTTCAATCTGCGACTCATCAGTAACATCGCAGGGTAGTGCAACACCCCCTATTTCAGCAGCCAAGGATTCCAGAGGCTCCTTACGCCTTGCGGAGACCACCACATTGGCACCTTCTGCGGCCAGGCGCCGCGCTATTGCTGCACCAAAATTGGCTTCGCCAGACGCGCCAACAATGACCGCCGTTTTTCCTGCGAGTGTTCCCATAGTCTTACCCTTGCTGTTGTTCGTTCAATTTATTCTTCAAGCCCCACCAATTCTGCGCTGCGCTGCCAAAGCTCCTCAGCGAGTGCCGCATCATTGGCCAGTTTGTGCTGAGGCTTGGCAACGCGGCAGTCCTTAAAATAGAGACCGCCCCGGTCGCCAAACTCTGGTGAAATTGCTGCTAACACTTGAGTGGCCGCACCTTGCTCAACGTTTTTCATAAACGGGGTGGCGAGCACACCAACAATCGAAAAAAGACCGCTTTGATCTCGACCCAATTCCGTGCTGACAACACCAGGGTGCACAGCGTGCGCGATGATGCCATTCCCTTCGTAACGTTTGCTCAATTCACGTGCAAATAGATAATTCATTAACTTGGAGTTACCATAGGCAGGCCAGCCACTGAACTTGCGGTTTTCCCAATTAATATCGTCCAAGCCGTGCTTCATGGATGCAAACGACATGGCCAAAGAAGACAGGGCGATCACCCGGGCTCCGTTCGCCGCAGTCAGCGAATCCAGTAACAAATTAGTAAACAGAAAGTGTGCGAGATGATTAATACCCAAGTGCGCCTCAAAACCATCGGCAGTGCGACGCTCCATGGGAATCATAATCCCGGCGTTGTTGATCAGGATATCCAGGGCTTCGCCCCGCTGGCAATATTCTTCTGCTGCTTGCTGGGTCTTATCCAGGGAATTCAGGTCCAGCTGAAGCAGCGCTAATTGAGACTCATCAATACCCCCGCTCGCCGCAGCCAGAATGTCTTCACGGGCCTGCTCAGCCTTTACCATATCTCTACAGGCCATGGTCACGTGAGCGCCGCACAAAGCCAGCACTCGCGTTGTCTCTTTGCCCAGCCCTGTGTTGGCACCCGTCACCAATACATTTTTGCCACTGAGGTCCACCCCCTGGCTGACCTGCTCCGCGGTAGATCTCTTGCCAAATTGTTTTGCCATCTCAGTCTCCGAACCCGTGCTACACGCGAACCAGTTGCTTACCAATATTGTCACCATGGAACAGGCGCAGTAGCGCCTCGGGCGTTCGCTCAAAGCCCTCGAGAATGTCTTCCCTGTGGCGCAGGTCTCCATTTTGAAGGTGCTGCTTGAGCCAGGCGACAGCATCACCAAACCGGTGGCGATAATGCGAAACAACAAAACCCTGCATCAGCGCATTTTTGTAAACGAGATTAAAATAGTTTGCAGGACCGGGTAGCGGCGTCGTGGCGTTGTAGCGGGATATACCACCGCAGATAACTACTCGAGCTCCCTGTGCCAGCTGTGCCAGCGCGGCATCCAGCATATCGCCACCGACATTATCCCAGTACACATCGATCCCATCAGGACAAAGCGCCTGCAAACGCACGGCAACATCCTGCTCCCGATAATTAATAGCGGCTTCAAATCCAAGCTCAGCCGTCAGCCAGCTGCATTTTTCTTCACTACCGGCGATCCCAATAACGCGCGCACCGGCAATACGGGCAATTTGACCAGCAATCGACCCTGTGGCACCGGCGGCGCCAGAGACCACAACCGTCTCTCCTGGTTGTGGCTTGCCAATTTCTTCCATACCACACCATGCGGTAAGACCGGTAATACCCAGAACGCTAATGTAAGTCACTGGATCTATCTTGGGATCGATAATATTAACGGCGTAATCAACGCCGTTGGCAATCGCAAGCGACTGCATTCCAAAGGTGCCGCTCACGGCAGTACCCTCCGGGTAATCGGGATGCAGAGACTTGAGGACCACGCCGACACCAAAACTACGCATCACATCACCGATAGCTAGCGGCGCGAGATAATCCGAGCGATTCTCCATCCAACCACGCATGGCAGGTTCAAGCCCAAGGTAGTTCACCTGCACCAGGAACTCCCCCTGCTGTAGCTCGGGGATCTCTGTTTCGTGATAGCGCAGGTCGCTGAGCTTCACCTCACCCACAGGCCGGGCGTTGAGGAGAAACTGGCGATTCAAACCGGACACTAACTAAAGCTCCGACAACACATGGCCACCATCGATCACTATCTCTGCGCCAGTCATATGGGAACTGGCATCAGAGGCCAACAGCAGCAAGGTGCCGTTCATCTCATGGAGCTCGCCAACCCGGCGCTGTGGAATCTTCTCGATACGGTGCTGGGCATCTTCAGTCTTCAACCATTCGCGAATCATTTCGGTGGCGAAGTAACCCGGGCATATGGCATTGACTCGAATGTTATGAGCTGCCAGCTCCAGCGCAGCGGTCTTGGTGAACTGCACTACCCCGGCCTTGGCGGCCGCATAATTGGACAGCATCGACTGCACCCGCACTGCCAGGATAGATGCAATATTAATAACGCTGCCACCCACGTTTGCAGCAATCATGCGCTTCGCGGCTTCCCTGGTAACAAAGGCCACGCCCTTGAGGTTTGTGTCGACTACGTTTTCCCAGTCTTCATCGCTCAAATCCAGCAAAGGTTTTGGAATGGTAATCCCTGCGTTATTGATGACAATGCTGGCAACACCGAACTCGGCTTCGATGGCGTCTAATGCCAAAGCGATACTGGCAGAACTGGTGACGTCCATGGAAACAGCCATGGCCTGACCACCAGCAGCAACAATCTCATCTCGAGCCGCTTCGACCAATTCAGTCCTTCTGGCGGCTAAAACCACCTTGGCACCGGACTGCGCCAGCACATCAGCAAAGTGACGACCGAAACCACTAGATGCCCCAGTGATCAAGGCCACTCTGCCGGTGATATCAAATGCCGAAAGCAGATCGTTCATGCCGCTGTTCCTCAGGCGCTGAGATACTTGTCCAGTGTTTGATGGAAGTGGCGAATCCGGATCTCCTGGTAGTTCGCCAGAACCACTTCCTTGGACTTGAGATTCTTAAGGCCCTTCTGCACCATTTTCAGATTACTGAAATCCTGATCGAACACACGTCCAATGCCCCCTTCAAGACCAGGTGCCTCAGAGAAGAGCTGATCTTTATCCAGTTTATGCACTGGTGCATCGGCTGGGCGCTCAGCGCCCTCCGGGTAGCGCATGAGGAAAATAATTTCCATGGTGCACATTTCATGGTTGTCGCCGTAGGGCTTCATTCGATACGTCAAATTGGGATGGAATCCTGCCCAGGGCGCCAGGTTGGGAAACAGTGAATACAGAATGGAGTCCATGATTTCGCTCTGTGTACAGAAGCTGGCGAGATCCACGTCATACTCTTTGGAATAGTGCTCAAAATAATATTGGGCCAGCCATTCGCGAGCGCTCATACCTTCGGGCACTTCTATTTTCTCTCCCTCAGTCATCCAGGCACCATGCTCCAGCCAGTCATTCACTGTCTTATCCGGCGCAACGCCTTCAAGATGCGGACTCACCACGCCCATCGGCGAGATTGTGCGACTGACATTATCGCCCCAACAATCGTACTGCGAATTGGAGTCACCCAGGTAAGGCATAATCTGAGGATGAGTCTGCACTGTGTGATATGACTCGATGAAGGCTTCCCAGGCGACTTTCCAGTTACACTCAATAACCTTTTCCACGTGCATGGCCTTGAATGTATTCTCAGGCTTCCAGCGGGTGAAGTGCTCTGGAAGAATCCCCATGTAGCTCTGCAGGGATTCGGCTTCCACATCCATATTGATGAATACCCAACCACCCCAGGTATCGACTTGCACCTGAGGCAAAGAAAACTCTTCGGCCTTGATGTGAGGGAAATCCCACTGACAGGGTGCGCCCAGGAAGTCTCCATCCAGGCTCCAACGGAACCCGTGGTAAGGACATTTGAATTCACGCGCAGTACCACAGTCTTTTCGTAATTGCCGCCCTCTATGCAGGCAGGCGTTGTGGAAACCTTTTAACTCGCCTTTGTCGGTGCGGGTCACAACAATAGAATGACTGGCGATTTCGTAAACATAGAAATCACCAGGCTTGGAGATCTCTGTTTCGCGACAAGCTGCCTGCCAAGTCTTGCTCCACATTTTTTCTACTTCAAGATCGTGGAATTCCTTAGTCAGGTACCGGTCAGTAGAAAGATTGTCGGAACCAAGAAAAGTATTCGTGCTTTCGCGCAGTGCATCGGGCACCGGATTGACTTCTTTGTCCAGCATCTCCTGGTAAGATTCACCGCCTGAGCGGGCAACAATTTGGCCATCATCTAACTCTATTGTTCTACTCACCGTAATTCTCCTAGCGCTGCAATATGGTAACGGCACTGATACCTGGCGCGCCGTAAACGTGGGTGTAGCCCAGCTTGGGATCGCCGGGTACCTGGTGCTCACCGGCGTCACCGCGCAGCTGCAACACATTTTCAAAAACCTGGCGCAAACCGGACGCGCCGATTGGTTCACCATTGGCCAAACAACCACCATCAGTATTCACCGGCATGCTGCCGTTAATATAGGTCGCCTTAGACTGAATCAGGTGTTCCTGTTCACCGTGCTCACAAAACCCATTTTCGGCCATGTGCATGACTTCCGCCCCGGACTCAGTGTCTTGCAATTGCAACACGTCCATATCCCTGGGACCGACGCCCGCCATTTCAAAAGCGGCCTTGGCAGCATCGACGGTGGGACCATCCACCTGCTCCAAAGCCTGGCTGGGTGCAAACACCTCAAAAGAGCCATAACGGCGGGATTTAAGCACCGCAGACTTGAGATATATTGGCTTGTTAGTGTATTGCTTTGCCTTGTCACCCCGACAAAGAATCAAAGCCACACCGCCCTCTGCGGGAGAGCAAAACATGTACTTGGTCAGCGGGTCGTTAATCATCATTGAGTTGGCTATCTCTTCAACCTCAATCGGTTGACGGCGCCAGGCGTTGGGATTCAGCGAGCCGTTGATAAATGCCTTTTCCGATACCTTTGCCAAGGTATCTTTGGATATGCCGTAATCATTCATGTACTTCTGAATTTTCATGGCAAAAAACTGGGTGGTCATCATCATGCCCACTTCACCGTACCAGCGCCCCAGGCCCAGTGCTTCCGGGTCGGCATCAAACGCACCGCGGTCATGCTTATCAAAGCCCGCAACCAGACCAATGTCATGCTCTCCAGACTTGATCGCATTGTACGCAGAGATCAGTGAGCTACCTCCCGTTGCGCAGCCATTAGCTACGTTGATAAAGGGAATGCCGGTAAGGCCCAATTCATTACCGAGCGCATCAGCGTTGCCTGAGCTGGCGCTACCGCCAAAAGCAAACTCCATGTCTTGCCACTCTACGCCAGCATCCTTGAGCGCTTCGCGTGCTGCAAAAGCACCCTGCTGCAAACCACTTCGCGCTGGCGTACGCCCAAAGGGATGAATTCCAATTCCAATAATTGCTACGTCCATGGTTACTTCTCTTGTCTAGGCCTGGGTCGGCTTGAAGAAAAAGCTGATGACCTCGTCACCGTTTTCTTCAGTGCGGTAAGTATCAAAGATGACATCCATCTCCATACCGATACGGAGCTTTTCAGGGTCGTTCTCTGTCAGTCGACCCTCAACCCGCACACCGCCGGGTAATTCAAGATAACCCACGCCGTAAGGCTTGAATGTCTGTGGTGTTTCATTGCTATGGTAGGGAGGCTTGGGCATGAACTGCTGCACTGTCCATGTCCAGAGCGTACCTTTGCGCGGCAACTCTTCAATCTCTATGTCCTGACCGCTGCAGGCCATACAGGACTCCGCCACGGGAAAGGCTGCGATACCGCAATTCTTGCAGCGGCTGCCCAGCAGGGCAGGATTGGGTGAAGGCCAACTGAACAAGCCCTCTGCAATTGGTACCTGATTACTCATACTGAGATCCTTTAATCATCAACCCCACTAGAGAGTAAGGCCCTGCATCCAATTAGCGTGGAAGCCGTTGGGCACCCGACCAGGAATATGCACTTTTGCAATAGGACCATCTGCCACATTACCTGCGCTGAGGATACTGAGAAAAGGTCCCTCTCCCGGGTTATGCACGTAGCACATCAACCAGCCATCTTCTTCCCGGTCACTGTCAGGATTGGGGACATGGACCGGTTCGCCGGCATTGGCCTCCTCTCCATACTCCCACAGCCTGGTTTCACCGGATTTAAAATCAAAGCTTCCAGTACAATTGTAGCCATGGGCGTCACCCCAGGTGCGATTCGAGCACGTCGCGTAACCAAGGCGATAGTCCTTACCCATGAGTCGCTCATCAACGCGCGAGAACTCGCAAAAAATATCAGAAAACTGCTCATTAGTGACCTGCTTTGTCTTTAGGTCAAGCGTCATGCGATACATACGCCGCGGCTGTTTTTCAACGCCAGTTCCCTGTGCCTGGGAAAAGGGAATAGAGTTAATCCAGACGTAGTCGAGAATAATCTTGCCGCCAGACTCAAAACCGTTACAGAAGTGCCAACTAAAGAACGACTCGGTTTCGAACACTATGTTCTGGCCACTGCCATCGCGTGGGATAGCGATGATCTTGGTACCCAACTCAGGCTCCCAAATAAACGGATCCTCGCCCTTCATCGCCTTCTCTACACTGTGGTAGGTAGGCGCGTAAAAAATCACCACGTAGTTATCTGTAATCTGCAGGTCGTGAATGATGCCCTTGCGCGGGAATTCCACTTCCATCGTTTGCTTGTGCTTGCCTTTGGGATCGAACACCTGGACCCAATAATTAGGACTGTCCCAACGCTGGGTGCAAGTCACGAGATCTCCAGTTACCGGGCAAACCTTGGGATGAGCAGTCAGGGCATCACCTGGTTTTAGTGCGCCCTCGTAGTCATACAGACCCACCGTGGACAAATCATTATTGAGCAGGTGAGGAAAGCCCCCCTCCCATAAAGCCATGAGCTTGCCACCGTGGTAAAGCACGTTGGTGTTCGCCGTATTGCGAATCGGGTTTGGCTCACCACCGGCATCAATGACGTCCTGAGGCACCTCCAGAAGCTTGCCCACACTGCCGTAAATAGTGCGATCAAACTTGCGTTCGGTCATCAGGTGGCTGGTTTGCACCCAACGGTTCTTGTATTCCACATGACCATCTTTGAAGTAAACCGCGTGCACCATGCCATCGCCGTCCAGCGGATACACATAGTGGTTGGGTTGATAGGCCACGTTAGCGCCGTCGCGCATAAAGGCGCCCAGCAGCTTTTTCGGAATTTCGCCCTCTACTCGCAGTTGCGACTCATCGAAGTCGCGCTCTTCGTCAATTGGGGCGTAGTTACCTTGTAGGTAGGGAAATGCGCTCAAATCCATGGTGTGATACCCGTATTATTGGCTATGGTGTAATTAATGGATGAAACAGAGACTGATATTAGCAGCTAGAATTTCATAAAAACAGTCTCGTCTGTTTCTTTTTTAGACGCGAACACCTACATTAGGCAATCAAACCACCTGTGGAGCGAAACAATGAGCAACCTGGAAGAAGAACTGGCGCTGGAAAAACTCATGGCCCGCTATGTGGATGCCGCCAACCGGAGAGACGGTGACGCCTGGGCGCAGACCTGGGCAGAGGACGGCTGCTGGAATCTGATGGGCATGGAAGTACAGGGTCGAGACAACATCCTCGCCCTGTGGCAACAGGTTGTCGCCGGCTTCGAATTTGCGCTTCTGGTCCCCAGCTCCCACCTGTTTGAGATTGATGGCGATACCGCCCAGGGGCACTGGTATTTGCAAGAGTTCACCCGCGACCTGCAGGATGAAAAAATGTCAGCTATCAGTCGCTATCTGGACAAATACATCAAAGTAGACGGACAGTGGCTATTCCAAACGCGGCGTTATGATTTTATATACCGTGGCCCCGGCGACCTGAGCGGCGACTACACCCCACTTGCGTAAGTTATCGGCAACCATTATTCCTCGGGCAAGCGCAGCACCAGCTTGCCCTGGTTGCTGCCATCGAAGAGCCTCATAAAAGTAGGCAGTACGTTGTCCAGACCATCAACAATCTCCTCCTTAAACTGAAGCTTGCCGGCCATTAGCCACTCAACCAGCTGACCTATCCCCTCGGGAAAACGGTCGAGAAAGTCCAGTACCACAAAGCCGCGGATGGTGACGCTTTCGGCCACCAACTGCCACAGGTTTTTGAGGTGCGGCAGCTCCTGGGCGTTATACGAAGCTATCCAACCGCAGACTGCAACACGCCCGAACTTGTTCATGCAGCTCAGCGCCCCATCCAGGATTTCGCCGCCGACGTTATCAAAGTAAACATCGACACCATCTGGACAAGCTTTACCAATAGCCTCGCTGTAGTCTCCGCAGGTTTTGTAATTGATCGCAGCATCAAAGCCCAGGTCATCAGTTAGCCATGCACATTTTTCCTCGCTACCTGCCATGCCCACCACGCGGCAGCCCTGCATTTTTGCTATTTGCCCCACCACAGAACCAACGGCACCGGCAGCCGCACTCACCAACACGGTTTCACCTGCCCTGGGTTGACCAATTTCCAACAAACCAAAATAGGCAGTAAGCCCGGTAGGGCCCAACACCCCTAGGAAATTACTCAAGGGAATCCCCATGGACTCATCCAGTTTATTAAGAGCCTCGGCTGGCAGGGTGGTAAAAGCCTCCCAACCACCCATCGTCATGGCCACATCGCCTACAGCGAAATCATCGCTATTAGACTCAACCACTCTGCCTATAACGGAGGCCCGAACTGCATCACCCAGCGCGATAGGCTCAATATAGTTCGGCTCGTCGGACATCCAGCCACGAATTGCAGGATCCAGAGAAATAAACAAGTTACGCATTCTTACCTCCCCTGCGCCCAGGGGCGGTAAAGGCACATCACGACTGGGAATATTTTCTGCGGTGGGTTCACCTGCGGGGCGCGACGCAAGGTAGTACTGTCGGTTGAGAGTTTCAGTCATGGGATACGGCCTGTTTGCAAGCAAGATTAAAATTCAGCTCGCAACATAGCCGCTCCCAAAAAATCAGTCAACCCTGATTGTTTTGCATTGGCGATTCTGCTACTTTCAACCGCCTATTGATCTATAACTCTATAAACCTGATCACACGGGTAAATCCTATGACCATACTCATCGCAGGCACCGTCGACATCCTGGGTGGCGACCGGGAAAAAGCCCTGGCTGAAGCCGCGCCCCTGATAGCAGAAACCCGCTCTCAAACTGGCTGCACCCATTACGTCTGGTCTGCGGACCCAACGTCAGACACCAAAGTCTATGTCTACGAATACTGGGAGACGGAAGAATCGCTGGCCGCTCACCTTGCGGGAACCTACTATGCTCAGATGCTCGGTTTATTAGGTCAGTACCAAATGGAAAACACTGACGTTTCCAAATTCCGCATCGATTTGGAAGAACCGGTGTACGACCCCGAAGGTCGCCCCCGGGCCGACTTCTTCACTGGCTAAATTTACGGAGGCTATACCTTGGCGACCGAACAAGTAAAAACCTACTGCCGTTTCTGCCACGCCTACTGCCCAATGGTAGCCACGGTGGAAGACGACCGCCTAATTGCCATTGCGCCGGATACTGACAACGAAATTTATGGTGGCTATACCTGCGTTAAAGGCCGGCAAATGCTGGAGCAAATCTATCACCCCGGACGACTCGAGCAATCGCAGAAGCGCATGCCTGACGGCGAATTCCAGGCCATTGGCAGCCAACAGGCCATGGACGAGATTGCCGACAAGTTGCAAGCCATTCTGGATAAATACGGACCCCGCAGCATCGCCAGTTATAACGGGACCTATTCGTTTCAAAATTCAGCAGCACACGGCATGGCCAGGGCATTTCACGCCGCCATCGACTCTCCCAACTTCTTCACCAGCGTCACCATAGACCAACCCGCCAAGGTTGCCATCGCCCCAACGCGCATGGGGTGGTGGAATGCGGGCTCACACATGTGGAGCGATTCCGATGTGTCGATGGTGATCGGCAACAATACGCTGATCTCTCATTTTTCGGTTCCGGGAGGCGTGCCCTCGTTCAGCCCCGCCAATGCCTTGCGCGAAGGCCGCAAGCGAGGTCTCAAGCTAATTGTAATTGACCCGCGAAAATCAGAGGTCGCCGCCCGTGCCGACCTGCACCTGCAAGTAAGGCCAGGACAGGATGCAGCGCTATTAGCCGCTATCATTCAAATAGTGATCAGCGAAGACCTCTACGATAAAGCCTTCTGCGATGAGCATACCCAGGGCCTGAATGAACTTGACGCTGCCACGCGAGCGTTTACGCCCGAAGCAGCCGCGTTAGCCACCGATGTCCCTGTTGAACAAATTTATGAGGCGGCGCGAATCTTTGCTGCTGGGCCCAGAGGTTCAGCTGTAACCGGCACAGGCCCGGAAATGGGACCGCATCCCAACCTGGTATTGCACCTGTCTCTTGCACTCAATGCCATTTGCGGACGGCACTATCGGGCAGGGGAACGGGTTCCCAATCCGGGCGTGCTTACGCCGCCAGGGCCCCGACATGCGCAGGCGACTTCGCCACAACCTCAGTGGCTGACGGAAGGGGTTGCGAGCAGGGTTGACCCGAGTATTCACGAGACCGTGGTGCTGTCACCCTACGGCCCGGTAAAAGAAATGCCTTGCGGACTTGCCGCTGACGAAATGCTGACACCAGGCGACGGTCAAATCAAAGCCTTGATTTGTGTCGGCGGCAACCCTCTTTTGGCCTGGCCCGATCAGGAAAAAACCCATCGCGCACTGGAAAGCCTTGAACTACTGGTTTGCGTCGACATCAAAATGGCTGCCACCGCCCAGATGGCTGACTATGTGCTCGCTCCCAAAATTTGCCTTGAGCGAGAGGACGTTACTTTGCTCACCGATATCTGGCATGACAAACCCTACAGCCAGTACACCCGTGCCGTGGTGGAAGCACGGGGCGATGAAATAGAAGAGTGGCAAGTGTTCTGGGAGCTTGGTAAACGAATGGGGCTTGAGTTGACGCTTAACGAGCAGCCAGTGGATATGGCTGTATTGCCTGAAAAAATTGACCTGCTTAAAACTATCACCCAGGGATCTCGCGTTCCCATTGAGGACATCGCAGCCAAAGAAGGCGGTCACGTACAGGACGTTGAAGACATTATCGCCCTGCCCGCAGATCCAGAAACAGCGGGCCACCTGCAACTGTTTCCGCCTGGCCTGGACGAAGAACTCGAAACCGCACTGAGTGACATGCAGGGCAACACCGACCCTGAATACCCCCAGCTTTTGATCAGCCGGAGGATGAAATACACCCACAATTCTACCGGGCCAGAATTCGCCCTGTTGCGGGCTAAAAATAGTCACAACCCTGCCTATATGCATTCCAGTGACCTGGCCAAACTCGATATTGCAGACGGAGAATTGATAGAAGTCCGCTCAAGACATGGTGCTATTCCCGCCATTGCAGCCGCCAGTGATGACATCAAGCCCGGGCTTGTTTCCATGTCGCACAGCTGGGGAGGCACGCCCGATCCGGCGGCCAAGGTGGATGAGCAGGTTCGAGAAATGGGCAGCAATACCAATCGACTTATCGATAACCGAGAACAAACCGAGCGGCACTCCGCCATGCCAAGGCTGAGCACGGTTCCCATTAGTGTCCGCAAGATTGCTTGAACACTCATTGCCAGTCAGCGGGAATCGATGGGTCGTCAGAGGCAAATAACTACAGCGATTGATACGAATCAGTTACAATCGCAACAACGGGAGACTGTTTTAATCAGGCGATCCTGTTTTCATTTAAAAACGGAGCGAGAATGGCCAGGGGCAACAACAAAGACGGCAAAGCAGACCAGGATATAAGCTGGCAGGCGCAGAAAAGCGCCATGACTCGTGACCGAATTCTCGACGCGGCAATTAACTGCTTTATTGAGCTTGGGTATACCAACGTCACCACTGCGAAAGTGGCGAGCGCTGCCGGGGTATCCCGGGGTGCCATGCTGCACCACTTCCCTTCCAAAACAGAGTTGATCCAGGCAGCGGTTGAGTACCTGCACGACAAGCTATTGGAAGATTACACAGAGAGGGTGAAGTCAATTTCTCCCAAACTCAAGGGCAGCAAGTTCCGCCGCGCCGGAATTGACGCTTACTGGCAGCACCTCACTGGAGACCTGTTCACGGCTTATCACGAGCTCTGTGTGGCAGGCCGCACCGACAGCGAGCTTAAGGACATTCTGGAAAAATCCAGCGTCAAGTTCGACAGGCACGTGCAGGAATCCAATAAAGAGCTCTTCAAGGACTGGGAAGGCACTGGCGACAGGTTCCTGCTCGCCATGGACGTCACCAAGTTCATGATGGAAGGGCTGGCAGTAGGCCAGCTGGTGGTCAATCGTGAGGAGCGGGTCAACCGCCTGCTGGACTATTTGGCGGATCGCCTGGAAGAAATTTTCCAGGAAGGTACCAGCGGCGCAATCGGCCGTCACTCATCCTGAGCGCTGCTCACGCTGCCTGGAGCTGAATGTAACGTTCCAGGTAGTAATCTTCATCACCATACAACTTCGCCAGCAACAACAACCGCTTTAACAGATGGCCAATGATTAACTCGTCGGTCATGCCTATGCCGCCATGCAACTGCACCGCTTCATGAGCGATAAACCGCCCCGCTTCAGCCAGCTTCACTTTTAGCCCAGCGCAGGCCGCAGGAGCGGCGCTGTCGCCCTCTTCAAGTAAGATCGCTGCGTTGTAAAGTAGAGATCTTGTTTCTTCAAGCTTCAGGTACATATCGGCCATGCGGTGCTGTAACGCCTGGAATTTACCGATGGGCTGACCAAACTGTTCACGAGTTTTGCTGTACTCCACGGTGGCCTCCAGCAAAACCTGCATTGCCCCCAGCGATTCAGCCCCGATTGCAATGATCGCGTGGTCCAGGGCCTTGGCGATAATAGCTGCTCCGGCGCCGGGTTCACCCAATCTATCGTCAGCAGACAAGCCCACCTCCTCAAAAGCAATCACCGCTCCGCGACTGCCATCGACGGCGGTAAAAGGACTTCGGGTAACGCCAGGCTTATCCGTAGCGACGATAAACAAGCTCAGGCTGTCCGCATTCCCGGGCTCCGTCAGGGCGCTAACAATTAACTGGTCCGCAACGTGGCCATTGAACACAGCTATCTTGCTACCCGACAGCAAAAAACCGTCGCCGGCGGCGCTCGCTACTGTGCTGATTGCGGCGAACTCATAACCAGAACCCGCCTCTGCAAAGGCGAACGCCCATTGGCTGCTGCCTTCAGCCAGGGCGGGTATGTGTGCCTCACGCTGCGCTTGATTAGAGGCCAGTGATAGCAGACCACCGCAGGTAGCCACACAGTGCAGATAAGGCTCCCGAACCAATCCTTTGCCAAGTGACTCACAAAGCACCATCTGGTCCGTCACACTGCCACCCAGGCCGCCGTCCGCCTCGGTAAAGGGCAACGCCAGCCAGCCAAGCTCGGCAAAGGCCTGCCAGGCCTGGGCGTCGAAACCCAGCTCGCTTTGGCTGAGTTTACGATGGCGTTCCACACCACCATGATCCGCCACATATTTCTCTACGCTTTCGCGCAGCAGTACTTGTTCTTCTGAGAGTGAAAAGTCCACGATATATCCTGCAAATAGGCAGCCCTCATGCTAGCAATTCGCCTTCTACAAAACAATCAGTCCCTACTGTTTTATTGTTCAGGTATTTATCCTAGACTCAGTCCCAATAAAGAAAAGGGAGCAAGCGCATGACTGCACTGAACCTGAGTGCCGACGAGGTATTAACCACCACCCGGGCAGTTCGCAAAAGGCTGGACCTGCAAAGACCGGTCGAGATGGCTGTCATTAAGGAATGCCTGGAGATCGCACTGCAGGCTCCCTCCGGTTCGAACTCCCAGGGCTGGCACTTTTTGCTGGTCACCGACCGGGAAAAAATCAAAACAATCGCCGACTATTACCAGCGCGCCTTTGCCGAGTATGAGTCGGGGCCGGCACAGCCGACACGTCTGCATACTGAAAACCCGGACATGGCCGAAACCCAGGAACGGGTGCTTAACTCTGCCCAATACCTGGCAACCAACCTGGCCGATGTACCCGCGCTACTCATTCCCTGCATGCAAGGACGCCCCGACAGCGGAGACCTGCCGCTGGGTATTATTGCGGGCATGTATGGCTCCGTCATTCCTGCCACCTGGAGTTTTATGCTTGCCGCCAGGGAACGGGGACTGGGAACCTGCTGGACGACCCTGCACCTTAACTTTGAAAAGGAGGTTGCTGCCTTGCTGGATGTTCCCGAGGATTACTCACAAGTAGCACTGATACCCATTGCCTACACGCGCGGCACGCATTTTCAGCCAGCGCCGCGAAAGCCACTAGGGGATTCGCTGCACATTGATAGCTGGTGATCGGGGTCATTGCTCGGCAGAACGAGGCCTGAACGCAACAACTAAGGAGCATCAAAAGTGACAGTGAAGGG
The DNA here is from genome assembly GCA_039979015.1 of Halioglobus sp. Classification (GTDB taxonomy): domain Bacteria; phylum Pseudomonadota; class Gammaproteobacteria; order Pseudomonadales; family Halieaceae; genus Halioglobus. The sequence continues at coordinate 251,866 of JBDWAD010000011.1, read as the reverse complement.
ATCAACCCTTGAGTACTTCGACGGTGAGCTTTCTTGCCTTGGCGAAGTCTTTCGACCCGAAAAACATGAGGGCGATTTACCGGTAGTGCTGGTGATACATGCATGGGACGGACTGGGTGACGAGGTCAGGGACAAAGCGTCTCGTCTTGCAGCCCAGGGTTATATCGCCTTTGCCATCGATGTTCATGGCGAAGGCACACTGCATACAGACTTCAGCACTGTGCAAGAAGTTCTGGGACCCTTCATGGCAGATCGAGCGATGCTCCTTCGCCGCCTGCGCGCTGCACTGGCAGCAGCAAAAACTATTCCACAGGCCGATACAGCGCGCATCGGCGTTATGGGCTACTGCTTTGGCGGCACCTGTGCTCTTGACCTGGCACGATCAGGCGGCCCGGATATAAAGGCTGCGGTTTCATTTCATGGCGGCCTCGCAGGCAACGGCCTGGAGGCCACCAGGATCACCGCACCAGTGCTTGTACTGCATGGCAACGACGACCCCATGGTGCCCCCAGAGGCTGTCAGTGAATTTCAACATGAAATGAGCGAGCGAGGCGCAGACTGGCAACTGGTCAGCTATGGCCATACCGTCCACGGATTCACCCGTCCGGAAGCCAACAACCCGGACCTGGGTGTGATGTATAACGCAATGGCCGACAAGCGATCCTGGCAAGCCATGCTTCAATTTCTGCAAGAGGAACTTTAACGCCATGACTACTCACGATGTCCCCGCGCAGGCAGAAATAGAAGCCCTCGTAGGGCACCGTTTTCCCGGGGGCGATTACCGTATCGCACATTGGGAGAATGTGCTGCTAACCGGCTGTACAGGCGCTGACTTACTGCCACAAGGACTCGCCCATCCAAGCTGTCTGTTTCACCTGCCCATTGCCGGCAGTGGCACCAGCATCGCCGAAATGTTTGCACTGGGACAGGCAGAATCCGATCTCTCTATCATGATAGAAAGCTACGACTGGGAGTTTCACCAACCCTTGCGCGAGGAAATCGACTACAGGGTGGAGGGGTGTATCAGCTCTGCCGAACGCATTCAGGAGGAGGACAGGGAGTACGACCGTATTCAGTTTCGCTTCGATATTACACTCACCACCGGCGAACCGGTCGCTCGCTCACTGGTCACCTGGCATTACACGAGAAACACACTATGAACCCTGCTATAGGCGACAACATCCCAGAGTGGGTAATGCCCGAGGTATCTGCAGAGCGCATGCGCACAATGGCCGCTTTACTCAGGGACCCTAATCCACTGCATTGGGACCGGGATGCCGTCGCCGCTCTCTCCCTTGGATTAGGCCGCCGCACAATAAACCAGGGGCCACTTGGCTTGGGCTACATGGTCAACATGCTGCACTCCTGGGCGGGGGCTGGATGCATACGCCGCATGGTGACACGCTTTCCGCAGGTGGTATTGGATGGCGAGAAAGTGATCGCCAAAGGCAAAATTACGGGCCTTAAAACTGAGGCAGGCGAAACTCTGGCTGAATGCAGTATTTGGCTGGAGCACGCAGAGCGCGGTGTTCTACTTGAGGGTGAAGCGACCGTCTCTTTAGCGGGCAGAGAATAGCCAGTCTCCCGACAACAGCGTACACCGACTCAACACAAGCTTACGCTGAACCCGATGTTAAGGTGGCATGCCTTCCCTGGCGCGCCATAAAACCAAAATAAACTCAGTCAGCGGGGCGCCAGGTGCCGTGAAAGCCAGGGGGCACCCTGTGTGATAACTGAGCCCGGGCCACAGGGCCTGCTGTAATATCCAGAGCATTGAAAATAAGCAGGCTGCTGAGGCGAGTTTCGAAATCAATGACGACAGCCAACAAATAGCCATCACCCTCGGGAGCGTCGTCAGAGCGCGGTACAAACAATGCCTCCGACACCATGCTCTGACCACAGGAATAAGTGGTCGTAGTATTATTCTCGTGATCCCAGTAGCCAATGGTGTTGTACAGGTTCTGGTTCACTTCCATTGAACTCTTCAGCGTGCCATCGGTTGTGGTATACCAGCCGTGCCTGTAGGCCTGGCCGGCATAGCGCATATCGATCTGCGGAAACTCCAGCTCAAACGTATCCAGCGCTGCCGACTCTACCCTGGCTTCAGGGTTGTTCATATCGATAGTCCAGCGGCACAACTGGCTGCGCGTCTCCCCGGTGGACTCACCCTCGGCCGTGGGGAATAGTGGCGCCTGCGTAAACTGCGCGACGTCGACGTTAATCACGCCGCCCTCATCAAAGGCATTCATAAAGTGGAAAGCAAAGCAGGTATCCATCTCTAACCAGCGAATATCGTCCGCGTTCTGAGCATCGCGCGGCAAAACGGCTACATGTACTCCTTTGCTGGGCTCCCATGCAAAGGGAGGCCCCCCTTCCATTGCCCGCTCCAGGCTGCCGGTAATCGGGAAAATGGGTACTACGATGTAATTCTCGGTGATCACAAAGTCGTGCACCATTGCCGAGTAAGGCGTGGGAATATGAATGCTATTAGTTAACAGGCCCTCGGCATTAACCTTGTGCACCATGACGTCTTCTGAAAATGGACCCGTGGCCATATACGCGAAGAAGACCATTTCTCCGGTCTTGTGATCGACCTTGGGGTGAGCCGTCATCGCCGTGTGCAATTTACCGCGGAAGGTCCAGCTGCCAATAGAATCCAGAGTGATTGGGTCAATCTCATAGGGGCGGTGACCCTCTTCCATGACCAGTAAGCGTCCGCCGTGCCAAACCGCCGCGGTATTTGCCAGGCCTTCTTTGTCAGCCAGGGTAAACTCCGCATAATCCGGATCACAATCGAAGGGGTTCATGGCATTAATGACTGCCCTACCCTCCATGTCTTCAATATTGAACTTGGCAGTACGTACCCATCGGTTTACATAATCGACCTGACCATTAGCGATGTGGAACGCATGCACCATGCCGTCGCCTGCGAACAGGTGATACTCCCCTCGCGGCCTGAAGCGCTGATTAGGACCGGCTCGATATAGCGTGCCATTGAGGTCCGCCGGTACTTCTCCCTCTATCACCAGATCCTGGGCCTCGCACTCCATCTGAATGGGCCCCCAGGGAAAGTTGAGGAATTGATTGTCTGCTGGCATTGCTTGAGCCATGGATAGTCTCGCTCTGTGATTTCTAATATGGAATAGGCAAACATACCCCTGAGATTAAAATCAGTCAATTCTGTTTGTTTTTAAAAAGGGCATTTGTTAAGGTCTGAATCATACGAATAAGTATGCGTTTAATCCGATGGTCACCCCTATGAGAAAGATTATCCCCACATTCGGGGCATTACTGCTCGCCCCCCTTGCCAGCCCGGCCCTGCAGGCACAGCAAGAACAACTCATCCTCGAGGAAATACTGGTCACAGCCAGCAGACGGGTTGAGAGATTGCAGGACGTGCCCATGTCGGTTTCCGCCTTTGGTAGTGATTTCCTGCAAGACAGCGGGGTCAATGGCCTCACGAGTCTGGATGAGTACACACCAAACCTGAAGATCACCCCCGGACAGAGCACCCGTGCGACATCATTCAGGATCAGGGGTATAGGCTCGGCCGGCTCAAACTCAGGGATCGATCCCAGCGTAGGCATTTTCCTCGATGGGGTCTATCAGGGTCGTGCAGGGATGAGCATTGGCGACCTGGTCGATGTGGAGCGAGTCGAAGTGCTTAGAGGACCACAGGGAACCCTTTACGGCAAAAATACCGCCGCCGGGGCTCTCAGTGTGATCACCAAGCGGCCCTCAACAGAATTTGAGTCCATGTTGGAAGCCAGCTATGACACTAACGAACAGCTGGACCTGCGCGGCATGGTCAATCTTCCCCTGGGAGAATCCGACCATGCAGTCCGCCTGTCCGGTTTCATGGTGGATGGCGACTACCTGTATGAGAACTCCTACAATGGCGAGGGATTGAATGATCAGGGCAAGTGGGGCGGCCGGGCTCGCTTCCTGTTCGATATGCGGGGTCAGGCCGGTGATGAAGGTTTCGGTGAGTTCCTGGTCACTTTCGACTACACCAAAGAGGACAAGGACTGCTGTGCCTTGGCTGTTATCGACTACGAGGGACTGTCCCCCCTCAACACACCTTCCACCAACAACCCCAGTGCCGAATGGCAGGCCATGCTGGGGCTAAACGATCTGGGAAGACCCGTTCTCCAATACAATGCTTTTGAGGATTCAGAAGGGTTCTCACCGCCAAATTCCGACCCATTTGGCGATGATTACTGGCTTGACGGCGAGGTGTACAGCAAAACTGAGGTGGGCGGAGTGGCAGTCGAGTGGAATCGTGAGATGGCCAGCGACAGCACTCTGACCTTCATCAACGCCTGGCGATTCTATGAAGCGGAAACCGCCCATGATGGTGACCTGACCGCTTATACGGCGTCTGGGGCGAAGGATGACATCGACCTGGACCAGTTTTCATCCGAACTGCGCCTTGCCAGCCCCGGCGGTCAGACAATTGACGGCCAAGTGGGGCTGTATGCCTACTATTCTGAATTAGATTCAGTTGGCCTACTAGCACAGGGCCAGAGCCTTTATGAAAATGCGATAATCCGGGTAGCCGGCACACCCATTGACCTCCCAATGTCGGTATTTTTCCCCGATGGCTCACTCAACACAGACGATAATATCTACACAACCACCAGCTACGCCGCCTTCGGGCAGGTGACGTGGAACATAAATGAAGAATTTAGCGCTACTCTGGGCATGCGTTATACCTACGAGAAAAAGGAGCGCGAAGGATCCCAAACCAGTGATCCGGTCCCACCATTAGGACTCGAACTCCCGCCGATCGCTGGCCCCAATTTCTCATACGACCATGATCGCAGCGACAGCGATGTCTCGCCCTCTATTAATTTGCGATACTTCTACAATCCCGACGTCATGGGCTATGTCTCAGTGAGCCGCGGCTTCAAGTCTGGAGGCTTTGACCAACGCCGCCTGGCGGAGGGAGAAGACGGGGAGTTCGACGAAGAGATTGCCACCAGCTACGAACTGGGCTGGAAAACCACATTGTACGATCGGCGCCTGACATTTAACGGAACACTATTCCTGGTGGACTATGAGGACTTCCAGGCACAGTCTTTTGACGGCGCTCAGGTGCGTGTCACCAACGCCGGAGACCTGCGGAGCTACGGCACCGAACTCGAGCTGGTCTTTATACCCATGGCGGATATGACCATCGGTAGTGCTATCGGCTACGTCAAGGCAGAGTACGAATCTTTCGACAATGGCCAGTGCACGATCGACCAGGTATTTACTCAATACTATATTATCGACGGCGCACAGTTTGGCTCTCCGGGAACAGAAAGTATCTGCAATCAGGATCTGGCCGGGGAACCTCTGGACAATGCGCCGGAATGGACGGTCAGTTCCTATGTCCAGTACAACTTTGACATAGCTGAACAACTGCTGGGCATTGCTCGCCTGGAACACAACTTTATCGACAGCTTCTATCTTGACCAGGACCTGGATGAGAACCTGGCCAACGACGAGGTTAACCTGGTTAACTTCAGGCTGACCATGAGCAACCAGGCCCGGGACTGGGATGTGTCAGTCTGGGGTCGCAACATTCTGGACGAAGAGTACTACTCCTATGGCATAGATATCCCGGTCCTGGGTGGGTACGCGGGATTTGTTGCACCACAAGCAACTTATGGAGTTACCCTGCGGTACTTCAATTGATCTCACGCATTAACTTCGTGGGGCTATACTTGTCACTTCCTGAGTGCGCCTCAGGAAGCTCTATCGGCTCGAGGAGACATTGCTATGCCTGAAGACGCCATTATTTCCAGCGATCAACGTTCCGGGCGAGTCCCTGCAGCCCAAAAATCCGGCTTCTATTACAACTGGGGCCCCCAGGCCTGGATAGACATGTGGATGTCCAACTCCATGCTGGTGAAGAAAGCCATGCCCATCATCAGTCACACCTTCGTACCCATACTTCGGCTGTCCGGTGACAAAGAGCAGGTTGACAGAGACTACGACGCCATCAAGGCAAAGCGCGAGGAATTGAAGCGCTTCGAATCGCCTCGAGAAAAATGGCGCAAACGCTATGGCAATTTTGTACGAGAGGCCGAGTGGGCACTGTTGGAATTACGCAAGTACTACAGTCAAAAACAATATGAAGATATCGTCATTGGCACTTCCGTAGCGCTGTCTTATGAAACCTCAGCTGACTTCCTCAACATGATGAACTCCATGTCGGATAAGAATAAGAACAAAAAAACCCGTAAATCAAAAGATGGTAGTCCACAAAAACCCGGGCGTTGGAGCACTTTCCTGTTTGAAACATTCAACCCGGCGCACTGGCTAACCGGTCCAGCAACAATCACTGAATTTGATCCCTCCAACGGTATTACCGTGATGGAAATTCCAGACTGCGCCTGGCATCGCTGCGGTCGCCAGGAAGATCTCCCCAACCCCAACGCACTACCCGAGGAAGGCTGCCTGAATATCTGTAAGGGTCCTTTTGAAGCTTTGTTCAAAGGTGAAGGTGGTGGCCTGAAAATGGAGTTCGATCCCCATCTGCCTGAAACATCCTGCACGGTAAGAATGAGCTGGGCGACGGACTAGTGCTGTCTTTGCGTGAACTGCTCTCGCCCCGGGTGCGATTACTGGAACAGGAGCGACGCATCCGTCATCTCGAACAAGATCTGCAACAACTTCAAGCACAAAATGCGAGCATGCGTGAAGGCATGCGCCGCTGCGTGACCTGCGAGTACCGCCTGGAATTTAAAGACCGGCACAACGCTGCACCCATCGAAATCGCCACTGATAACTAATTAACAAGGAGTCACTATGTCCGTCATCCTCGTCACCGGTGCCAGCACCGGCATCGGCCAAACCACATCCCTGCACCTGGCCAGCAAGGGGCACCAGGTCTTTGCCGGTGTGCGCAGTCCAGATACAGCCAACGAATTAAAGGAGCGGATTGCTGCCCAGGACAGCTCGGTAGAATTGATCCAACTGGATGTGACAGACCAGGCCTCAGTAGACAGCGCCGTGCAGCAGATAATGGATCAAGCAGGCCGTATCGACGTGCTGATCAACAACGCCGGTGTCGGCGGTGGCCGCGCCGTTGAGGAAACTCCACTGGAGGAAGTACGGGGCGTGTTTGAAACCAACTATTTTGGTGTTTCCAGGATGCTTCTGGCGGTGACTCCCATCATGCGCAAACAGCGCGGGGGCCGTATCGTCAATATGAGCTCACTGGCGGGCCGCATGGTATTTGGCTGCCACGGCCACTACTCCGCTGCAAAGTGGGCGCTGGAGGGACTGAGCGAGGCCCTGGCGTTTGAAATGGCGGAGTTCAATGTTCGGGTAGCCCTGATTGAGCCGGGATCCGTGCCAACACCCGCATGGGAGAAAGGTACACCTCCCCCGGAAGACACCAGTTACGGCAACAGCCTCACACGACTTGCCGCCTGGGCAACCTATACTATGAAAAATCCCGCTTCCACCCAGGACGTTGCCGATGCCGTCACCCACGCCATCGAATCGGATAATCCTCACTTTCGCTATTTGGTGGGCCAGGATGCCGTCGAGGATGTAGCCGGTCGACAGAGCGTATCAGACGATGAGTGGATCGAAATGAACCGTCTTCAGGGCCAGGACTTTGCCCAACGCTGGAAAGAAGTGGTTGGCGTTGATTACTTCGGCGCTGACGATTAGAACCAGCTGTAAGGGCGGCCTACGACCGCCCTTACCCTTTCCCCTTTCGCTGTCAGCGAGTGCCCTTACAAGGCAAGGGCTCAATCAAATTTGGTTAGTACCTTACACTGATGACTGGGTGTTCGCAGGGCCTCAAAAGCGTCGGGCAGATCATCCAGACTGACGATGTCAGTAATCATGGGTGAAACATCAATACGCCCCTCCGCCAACATAGCCAGACAGGTTTCGTAATCGTCCTTGGTGTAGGCGATGGCAAACTGGATCTGCAACTCCTTAACCAAACCAAAGAATGGCATGATTGCATCGGGCTTTTCACAAACCCCCACCGGGATAATTTTGCCTCTTTGTGGCGCGATTTCAATGCACTGCTGCAACAGGCCAGGCGCGCCCACGCACTCAAAAATAACGTCGGGAGGACCACCGGCTTCAGCGATAAATTGCTCAAGTAATTGTTCAGCTCCCGCCGCGGGATCGGGCTGAATCACCCCAGTGGCACCCATCTTTTTGGCCAGCGCAGAGCGGCTACTGGCAAGCTCGCTAACCACCACATCACGAGCACCGAAGAAACGAGCCCACAAAGCAACGGTCAAGCCGATAGGGCCTGCGCCAATCACCATCACGCGGCTTCCCGCTTTCACATCAGCAATCCGTACGGCGTGAATACCCACTGCAAGTGGCTCAACGAGAGACGCTGTTTGCAGCTCCAGGTTATCGGGCAGGCGTATAGTTTCGCGTGACCCGGTTGCCACATACTCGGCAAATCCGCCGGGGGCATCGACCCCGGAGGTCTTTTTATTCTGACACTCAAAGAAATGTCCTGCAGCGCAAGGCAGGCATTGGCCACAGGCAATAAAGGGAAGCGCACAAACCCTGTCCCCAACCTCCCAGTCACCATCGGCCTCCTTGCCCACTTCGACAATTTCACCGACATATTCATGTCCCAGCACCTGTCCACAGCAGGCGGTAGTGAGTCCTTCTCGAGTGGCATGCAGATCGGTACCACAAATCCCGCAGTAGCTAACCTTCATTACCAGTCCTGAGGAGTCTGGAATGGGGTCATCTACACTTTCCACCACCAGCGGGCTGCCCACTTCTTTGAATACTGCTGCTTTCATGCTTATTCCTTCACATTATAAAATTATTGAACAAACTGTCAGGCTGATCGGGCCCACTCCCGGGCTTCGTCACTACTTACCCAGGCGATAGCGTTGGCCAGTAAACGACGAAAGTCTGGATTCGCATAGGTTTCTGGTCCATCGCCGCACTGCAAATAAACAATCGGACTGCTTCCCTGGCGCCTGGCCCAGGCAACCAGGTTGGTCCCTTTACTGTGCTGCCAGTTCTCTCGGCTATGCAAGCGACCTTGCACCGCCTCTTGCGCTGAGTAAAAGTTATCCTGTTGGTAATCATAGTCGCTGCTGAGCAATGGGATGACATCGTCCCCGAAGGCATGCGCGAGGTATATTTCATCCGTTAGCGAAAACTGCTTCGGCAGCCCCCGCGTCACCGGGTGCTCGGTCTCCACCGTCAGGATATGTGACACCTCGTGCCGATAGCCTGAATCAGGATAAGGCTTGCCACGAACGAGCCCTGGCTTGTATAGAAACTGACCTCCCACCAGCGCCGCGTACTCAGGCCAGGCCGGCCAGGCTGCCAGCGCATGGTGTAGAAATACAAATCCGTGCCCTTTCGCTACCAGGTCAAGAAAATTCTGTTTGAACTTCGCCGTCGGCTCGATCAGCCTGGGAGCCAGTCCATCTGCCGGATCGGGGTTCTGAAAATCCATACCGGGCATATCGTAAAAAACAAAGGTGCGGAAGTCTGCAGCCAGTTCTGGCGAAAAGAATGCTTGCGAGGCGGGATATTCCACCGAGCAATAAGACAGCCCAGAGATACTATCAAACGCCGCGAAGAATGCCTCGCGATCAAAGGGATGTCCCCTGGTCATTACCAGCACATCTGGATTGGATTGGTAATCGATAAACGACACTGCCCCGGCCCTATTGAACTGCTGAATCGCGCACGCGGAAATTCACGCTAATCTCGTGACGGGGCTAGGCGGAATCACGTTTATCGAAGGTGATATGTAATTCCTTCAGGCCGCGCAATACCATGTTGGGCCAGTGAGTAAGATCGTTCTTTCCCTCGGCCAGCTGTATGTTATCGACCCTGGCAAGAAATTTATTCATCGCAACAATCATCTCCTTGCGCGCCAACATGGCACCGGGGCAAAAGTGTGTACCCTGACCAAACGCGATGTGATCGTCTGCATTACGTCGACAAATATCAAAGCGCTCAGCGTCATCAAACACTCGCTCATCCCGGTTGGCAGAAGCATAGCGCAACATGACCATTGCGCCCTCTGGAATTTGCGCACCGTTGAACTCAACATCACGAGTCACTACACGCCACAAACCCGCACTGGGCGTTTCGGTGCGGAGAATTTCCTCGACAGTGTTTTGCATGTGTTCAGGGTGATCGCGCAAAAGCTGCATTTGCTCAGGATCCTGAATCAATGACAGTAAACCGCCCGCCAGCGAGGACGTTGTGGTTTCATTACCCGCAACCAAAAACTGTTGGACGATGCTAATGAGCTCAGCATCGGTCAACTTCCGACCATCATCAATTTCAGCATTGGCAAGGTCGGATATCATGTCATCCTCTGGCTCCTCGCGCCTCGCGGCAATCACGCCCAGTATATATTCCTGATACTCCCTGACAGCGACTGCAATATCCTTGGCTTCCTCGGGGCTCACCATGCCACCCAACCGAGCTGCGAGAGAGTCTGACCAAACCTTGAAACGTGGTAGCAATTCCCTGTCGATGCCCAACTGGTCGGCGATAACCATTAACGGCAGCGGCGAAGCAAAGGCCATAATGTATTCACACTCCCCGTCATCGATAAAACCATCAATCAGCTCATCAACGATTTCCTCGATATAGCTGTGCATCTGCTGCACCCGCTTGGCGGAGAACACCTTGTTCACCAGGCTGCGGTAAACCTTGTGGCGTGGCGGGTCCAGGGTCAGCAAAGTATTGGCTGGCTCAACAGTGCCCTCATAGAGCGCTTTGACTTCATCTGATTCGCCCGGTCCGGAAAGCAAATGAGCAAAGTCACTGGAAAACGTCGCAGTGTCTTTCAACATTAACTTGATATCAGCGTGCCGGGTTACCAGGAAGATATTGGTGCCCGGTAGCTGATAAACAGGCGCTTCTTCGCGCGCCAGCTTGTAAAAGTCAAAGGGGCATTCCAGCACATCCTCAGAAAAGAAATCGTAGTCTTGCAGAGACTTTGACATTGACTCAGGCCTCCATTGCCGCGGGCACTTGCTGCTCCCGGGGTTCAAACGTAATGTGCAATTCTTTCAGGCCGCGCAATACGGTATTGGGCCAATGGGTCAGGTCATTCTTACCCTCGGCGAGACGAATGTTAGTGAGCCTGGCCAGCAGGCGCTCAAATGCGACCTGCATTTCCTTGCGGCCGAGAAAAGCACCGGGACAGAAATGAGTGCCATAGCCAAATGCAATGTGGTCATCGGCATTGCGTCTGCACACATCCAGGCGTTCCGGGTCATCGAAGACTTTTTCGTCCCGATTTGCGGCGGCGTAACGCAGCATCAGCAATGAACCCTTGGGAATCGCCACGCCCTGCAATTCAACATCCTTGGTAACAACCCGCCACAGGCCGGCTGAAGGTGATTCAAGGCGCAGAATTTCCTCTACCGCGTTAGCGATCATGCCCGGGTCGTCTAACAGCACTTGCAATTGATCCGACAGCTGGATAAGTGAAAGCAAGCCCCCGGTTATCGCAGAGGTGGTGGTTTCGTTGCCGGCCACTAGCAGCTGCTCAATCATGCTGAGCAACTCCTCATTCCTCATCAAGCGCTCCCCTTCCGGGGGTTTGATGGTGTTATTGGCCAGGTCAGAGATCATGTCATCCCTGGGGTTGGCACGACGATCATCAATAATATTAACCATGTAGTGTTGGTATTCGACGATGAGCCTGGCATTTTCGATCTCTTCTTCCGCTGTCGCCATGCCACCGAGGCGGGAGGCGAAGGCGTCCGACCACAGCTTGATCTGGCGAAGATCCTCGCGCGGGACACCCAACTGATCGGCAATCACGTAGACCGGCAAAGGCGTGGCGAAGTCGCGTACGAACTCACACTCGCCCTTGTCGATGAAGCCATCAATTAACTCATCGACAACCTCCTCCATATAGTCGCGCATCCCCTCAACCCGCTTGGCAGAGAACACCTTGTTGATCAGCGAGCGGTAGACTTTGTGCTGAGGCGGATCCAGGGTTAACAGGGTTGGCGGCTGTTCATAGCCGCTTTCATAGATCTTTGCCGCTTCAACAGAGGGATCCGGCCCCTTTAACAAGTCCTGGAAATCGTTGGAGAAGGTTTTAGTATCTCGATTGACCTGACGAATATCATCCCAGCGAGACAACATGTATATATTGGTATCAGGCAATTGATACACTGGGGCCTCCCGGCGTATTGCCTCATAAAACTCAAAGGGCGACTCGATGACTTCGGGCGAGAAAAAGTCGAAATCTGCCGGGCATTTGGCCACTGTATTCTCCTTGGGCCACCTCTGGGGCGGCATTGCTTTTATGGCATTTACGGACTGCTGAATGGGACTCACATTATCGAATAGAAAATAAACAGTCAAATCTGATTGTTTTTTATAAGGAGCTTTGCTACTTTGCCAACAGATATAAATTCAACCATAGAACGGGTCTTCGCACTGCCCTTCCCGGCCGCATGATTTAACCTGTTTTACTTAACCCAAGCTCTATTCCTAGGAGACACACATGGATCTCGGACTCTCCGGCAAAAATGCCGTTATCACTGGTTCAACTCGCGGCATTGGCCGTGCTATTGCCAACTTACTCGCCGATGAAGGTGCCAATCTTGCCATTTGTTCGCGCAATCAAGAGGAAGTGGACAGCGCTGTGGCCGAGCTGAGTGCCAAGGGAGTGAAAGTGACTGGCGCCGTCGTCGACGTGGCTGACAAGGCGAGCTACCAGGCGTGGATTGCCAGTGTCGGTGAAGAACTAGGCGGTATCGATATTTTCGTACCCAACGTCAGCGCCGGCGGTGGCAACATGAGCGAGGAAGGCTGGGAAGCGAACTTCAATATCGACCTGTTGGGTACTACCCGTGGCGTGGAAGCGGCAATGCCTTTCCTGGAAAAGTCATCTGCGGCTTCCATCGTTATCATCTCCTCTACTGCCGGTGTAGAGACCTTCATGGGTCCGCAGCCTTATAACGCCATCAAGGGCGCACTGGTTATTCATGCCAAGCAGCTCAGTCAGGCACTGGCGCCAGCCGGAATTCGAGTCAACTGTGTCTCTCCCGGCCCCATCTTTATCGAGGGCGGGGCCTGGGAATTCATCAAGGAAAATATGACAGAGCTGTACGACGCGACATTGGCGGACATACCCTCCGGTCGCTTCGGCAGCGCCGAAGAGATTGCCAACACCGTAGCCTTCATTGCCAGCCCCGCGGCCAGCCTTATCACCGGGGTGAACCTGGTTGCCGACGGTGGCTTTACCAAACGCGTTCAACTATAAGAGGCGCGTCAGGCTAACTCACCATGGATCTCAAATTTTCAGAAGATGAGCTGCAGTTCCAACAGGAAGTGCAGCAGTTCCTGGCGGAAAATCTCAGCGCGGATATCGTCGAGACAACCGCCCACAATGCCAGCGTTTTCGTAGAGAAAGACCTGGCGCTTAAATGGCAATCGATCCTGGTGGCAAAAGGTTGGGCGGTTCCCCAGTGGCCACGTGAACACGGCGGCACAGAGTGGACTCCTACCCAGAAGTATATTTTCAGCCGTGAATGCTACCTCGCTGGCGCTCCAATGCTGATTCCGCTGGGCTTGTTAATGCTCGCTCCGGTGGTTATGGCATTTGGCACTGAAGAGCAGAAAGCCGAGTATCTGCCAAAAATTCTCTCTGGCGAACAGTACTGGTGCCAGGGCTACAGTGAGCCGGGCGCTGGGTCTGACCTTGCTAGCCTGAAGCTAAGGGCTGATGCCGACGGCGACGATTATATCGTCAACGGTTCCAAGATCTGGACCACCCATGCCCATATGGCAGATCACATCTTTTGCCTGGTTCGCACAGACAATAGCGGAAGGCCCCAGCAGGGCATTAGCTTCTTGTTGATCGATATGGACAGTCCGGGAGTTACGGTTGAGCCCATCATCACAATGGCCGGTGATCACGAGGTCAACCAGGTGTTCTTCGACAATGTCAGGGTGCCCCAGGCCAATCGCATCGGCGAGGAAAACAAAGGCTGGACCTATGCCAAGTACCTACTGGAGTTCGAGCGCGGCGGTGGCTTCTCGAGTCCACTGGTGTTGCATGAGTTAGACCGTCTACAACGGCTTTACCGGGACACTTCCGAACAGGTCGATAATTTCGATCCTCGCGGAGAGTTTGAGCGCAAGATCGCGCGCCTGGAAATCGACCTGAAAGCGCTTGAAATTACCGAACTAAGAATACTCTCAGCGGTAAGCGGGGGCGGTAACCCCGGACCGGAGTCATCCATTCTCAAACTCAATACCACACGCCTGGAGCAGGAAATAAACCAACTCTCGGTGGACATTTTGGGCTATCGATCGCTGGACATGAACCCGGTAGAGGGAGGCAGCCCCTACCGTCCCGATTCGGTCACGGCAGTATTACCTCGCTACCTCAACAATCGTGCAGCCTCTATTTTTGGTGGCTCGCAGGAAGTTCAGCGCAACATCATTGCCAAGATGGTGCTAGGCCTATAGTAAAGCGCTGGAAAAAAGGCCAGGATTCACGCAGCTACAGATCGCACCTCGACACAAAAGGCATCGACCCAATCGTGACAGTGGTGCTGGATACGAAATTTGCCCACATTGAGTAGAGCCCGGTCAATACCCCGTGAGCACATCCCCATCTGCAGCTGCTTTAGATACGTACAATTGAGCGCTTATAGGATTCCAGTGCCACTATTAACCTAGCGCACATGTGATCGAGATCAGATAGCGCCATAGCCATCACTTTCTCACTTTCACCTTTACGCCAGGCCAACTGTATCTCTCCAGCCAATCTACTGAGCTCGGGGCTGCCGAAGCTGCCGCCCATGCCCTTAAGTGCGTGACAGGCGCGCCCTACTCTTTCGGCATTGCCGCTTTTGGCCCCGACAATAGCCTCTTCATGATTGTTTTTTATATCAATCATTATGCGCCCCATCAAATGGTTCATTTTGTCGACGGAAAGACTGTCTCTCAGCTCATCCAGAATGGCTCGGTCCAGATAGGATGATGGCTGTTTTACCGTATGGCGAGAGGCACTATTTTCCTGACTCGACGCCAGAGCAAATGACAGCGCCTCGTGTAGCTCATTTTTATTCAGTGGTTTATGTATTACATCGTTCATTCCAGCTGCGAGGAACGCTTTCTTTTCCTCCTCGTGTGCATAGGCAGTCAACCCAACTATCGGCAGCTGTGCTTGCTCCATGGCACTCGCCCGAATCTGTAATGTCGCCTCGACGCCATCCATTATTGGCATTGTCACATCCATTAGAACCACGTCATAAAGGCATTCTTGAATCGCGCTCAGGGCCTCCGCGCCATTTTCGGCAATATCGACGTGACAACCCCAACCGCGGAGAAACGCGTCGGCAATAACCTGGTTAGTAAAAACATCCTCGACCAAAAGTACGTGTGCGGGGCGGCCTGCGATGTTAAGCAGTGGTATCAGCTCAGCCGATTCGTGTCTCTTTGCCTGGTAATCTTTGGGGTCAGCTGCGCGCTGCAGCGGCACTGTCACCCAGAAGGTCGACCCAACACCACTTTCACTCCTGACTCCTACGGTTCCTCCCATCCGGCTGGCGAGACCTCGGCAGATAGCAAGCCCCAGACCGGCCCCACTGCGCTCACTGTCAACTGACTCCGGGAGCTGAGTAAAATCCTGAAAAAGCAGCTTGTGGTTTGATTGAGCTATACCTGTACCCGTATCCCTAACCTCAAGGCGCACTCTTAGCTCGCTGGGATCCGAAGAGCAACTTCCTTCATCAAGGGCTAATCTCAAACAGATATCCCCTTGGTCAGTAAACTTAATCGCGTTAGACATATAATTATTGATAATCTGACGAATTCTTGCGGGGTCACCCAGAAGAAACTGGGGAATTCTAGAACCGACTGATGATTCGATCGCCAAGCCCTTACCGTCGGCCATTGGTCTCCAGAAATCGCTGACCTCACTTATCAATGCGAAAACGTCAAACGGCATTAACTCGAGGTCCAGACGACCAGCTTCCATTCTGGACAGTTCGATCACATCATTGGCGATTCTGCAGAGGTTTTCCGCGCTGGAGGTCGCTACATTAACAAGCTCTTGCTCAGGCGCTTTCAAATCGGCATCACTGAGCAGTTGCAGTGAGCCTAGCACTCCATTTAGAGGTGTTCGTATCTCATGACTCATTACGGCCAGGAACCGGGATTTCGTTTGGCTCGCCTTCTCAGCTTTATCGCGTGAATCCACTAAATCCGACTGCAACCCCTCCAGCTCTGCCAATTTCTCAACAGCAAGCGCCTCACTGCGGCGGAGCTTTTCATCTTGAATTTTTTTTTGGCTAACATCTTGGAAAGTTATCAATCTAAGGTCTTTTTCGCCGCAGTCAATAGCGGTTAATTCGCTGTGCACCTCCACCCATCGCTGCTGACCATCCTCAAGACAAATACGAAATTCAGTCGAAATAGGTAATCGGGAGTATTCTTGGCTACCTCTGCATTCAAAATATTTTTTAACTCTGGCCCGATCATCGCCATGAACCATTGCAATAAGCCTGCTTATGTCTAGAGGAACGTCGTTCAACTCAAGGCCCAGTATCGAATAGACACAGTCCGAGAATGTCGTTGTTCCATTGCTGAGGTCGCAAGTGATCGTGCCTAGACCACCTTCCTGCGCTGCCGGAAGCTCTCGGAATGTCTGCCTACATTGATCTGATAGTATCTGCACCATCTCCTGATGCCTCTTTTCGAGACTTGAAAGCTCGCCGGTCTTCAATTCGAGTCGCTGTTCTGCGTCCAGGCGAACGCTTCGCTCTTGATCGAGCAGCTTGTTTAAGTACTCCGCTTCTAACATTGCAGTAGTGTCAGAGTTAACGAGTGCAGGCGATGCTACTTGCTGTATATTCATAGATGTTTTCCAACGCGAAATTATAAGAAAAATAGATTGCCGAAAATAGACAACACCTTTTTTTAGGGAGACTGGGCCGATAAGGAATTGATCTGTAACATTCAATGGAACTGGTGCCTGCCAGTAGCCTCCAGTAGAACCTCTACAAGCGCATCAAGTGCGGTTGCTATCTGCCCAGATTTGCCCGAGGCGATCGCCAGCCCTACAGCCTTGGCACATCCGCCAATGCCGTTGTATCCAAAGTGAACTGCGGTTCCACGCAGCCTGTGACTGATACGGCGTATTGATTCGAAGTCGCGGCAATGACCGGCATGTTGAAGCTCGATACGCGCCTCGGCCAAGTAAATGAGGTAATCCTTGGCCAGCTCAGCATCTACGACCGATGCGGTCGGGCCCTCCGCCGGGTGACGCTCAACGTCAGCGATTAATCGCCCCAAGTCGCAAAGCTTTCCATCTTTGCTGAAAATGGCAGTGCAACCAGCCTGTTGGCATCGAGCCGCTGTTTCAGCTGAATCGTCTGCGCTCATCACGATAACGGGGATGTTAGTTGGAAGTTCCGATATTAGATCAAGCCCGTGCCCGTCGGGCAGTTCAAGATCAAGCAGAATACTGGTGAAGTCGCTTCGGGAACGCAGACACGCCCTCGCCTGACCAAGGTCCGCTGCCTCCATTACATCGAAACCATGACCTTCCAATGCCAGTCGGATATACATTCTCATGGCGTCGACATCCTCCACCAGCAAAATCCGGCTAGCCGAGGTAGAACCTGTGTGTTGACTACACATCGCTGATTACTTTCGCTTCGGCTCTACCCGTATTGGTCAATCGCAAATTCCACTCTCGCACCAGACCCGATATCGCCCTAACGGTTTTTCCAAAACCTTCGACACCATCGTGTCCGCGCTTACCGGAAGCGAAGTAAAGCTCGATCACATCTATCATTGCGTCGACCTCTTTAAGGCTACCCTTATCAAACGCACCCTCACACCCTTCCATCAAGAGTGTGCGTAAGTAATCCCTGTCTAGAAACGCAGAATAAGCAAGCACCAGGCTTTGCGGCGCTATAGAGCGAATTCGATGAACGACCTCCTGGCCAAGGCTGTCGCCATGGAAATCTTTATCGACGATATACACATCGAACGCGGCAGGCGCCACTGGATCAACGATTCCGACAACCTGGGCATCGGCTATTCGTTCAATGAGGCTTTTCTTCAGATGGGCGACTACGAACGGATCGTCATCTATGATAGCTATTCGTTTTTGATTCATATTGATTCAACCTCCGGTTATTTTCTTCAGTACGCTGCCGAGTCGTTCTCTATACTCGTTCGGAGCATCTCTGTCTTTCACACTGGTCACGCTGACCAAAGGGTCTACCGATTGGCCACGATTAAGAGTCACCAGGAATCGATCGGGGGCCATACGGCCTAGCAGGTCCAGCGCAAGCTCAACTTTCTTTCGCTTCTCACCGCTACTTGCAACCAGCACCGTTCGATCTGCCAGAGCTGCCCCAACAGCACTTTGTCCGCCCGAAGCCAGAACGCCAAGATCAATAATTACAATGTCATTGCTCTCCCGCGCTTTCTTCAGCAACAGTTGCATATCATCAACCGCGAGCTGCCTCCTCACCGGAAGTTCGGTTGTATTTTCGGTAATGGTTGTGGTGGAGAGCAGAGCCAGTGAACCCTCTCTGACTGGTAGCTCTCTAACAGCATCGCTAAGGTCCTTATCACCATGGATTACAGTCGCAGAGCCAGGCATATCGGTCTGTTGATATAAATCGCAAAGGCCTTTGCTGGCAGAATTTGCATCAATCAGCAAAACCTTACGACTCGCTGCGACATAGTGACCTGCAATTGCCGATGTAAGCGCGGTGGCGCCAGCGCCGGCGGTAACCCCGACCACGGCAATAACCAGCGGCTGTGAACCAGAAAATGGCTGACGAAGATCAAATTCATTGCGCAGCTTCCCGGCGAAGGCGGTCATGCTGTCAGCAGGGCTTGGCGAATCTTCAACCACTCCGGCAAGGAGTCCGTATCCACGCTCGCCCAGATCGTCAGAGTAACGCACGCGTCCGGCGAGGATGCTGGCACCTATAACAAAGACTAGCGCACCAAGGCCGCCAAATACGGCCCCACCCAATGCTGCCGGTTTGCGCTTGTCTTCAATTGGCCCATCGGGAACTTTTCCCATGGCGATTATTTCGATGGCTCGGGAGAGGTCGTTCTGACTTTCAACCAGTACCTCTTCGAGTGCTCTCTTGGTTTCAGCCAACAGCTCTTCCAGCCGTTTCTTTTCAATGACGATCGAACGGATGCGCAAAAGCTTAGAGTTGAGTTCTCCCGCTTCCAGGCGAATCGTTTCGCGCCTTGTTTTGAGGTCACCTTTCAGTGTCTCTAGCTCAACTAACGATTCCTCTGAAGAACCAGACCCTCCACCCGCCAATGCCCCGGCTTTACCAAGGGTCGCTATTTGTTGCAGACGTTCGTCGATGGCATAGTCAAGCACTTTTAATTCAGCAATCGCTGCGCGAAGTTTCTGGTGGGAGGGCCGGTAGCGCCCCTTCAATGTCTCGAGTGCCGCCAGGCGTCGGGCACGTTCGTAGGTCATTTCAGCCATTGCCTGATCTAATAGCGTCGCTCGCTGTATCTCGACGTTACCTGCTTCGGCACTGACCGACCCGGTAGCGGCCAACTGAGAAATGGTGTTATCTAATTTAACCATTCGCTCTTCGATGACTTCAAGTTGCGCAGTTTTCGTTATGTGGGCCTTGGCCAAGGTACCGGCATCATGCTCCCCTCCTACCTCGAGATACTCCGCATTCAACAAAGTCAGGCTTCGCTCCAGTTCGCCTTGTCGCAACGTTAATTCATCACGACGTACGTCATAATGTCTTTTACGCGCTGCCTCATTGCTCTCTTGATACGCTGTCAGCACGGCATTTACCGTCGCGGCAGACAACAGGGGATTGCTACTTCTCGCGCCGATCGAGATCAATCCCTTCTTCCCGACAACTTGCAACATAGAAGAAACGTCACCAACATCATCTGGCAGTGGAAAAATGCCCTGATGCTGTAACTTCATGTTAATCAGTGCTGACTCGAGCACAGGCCTCGACCTTATTAATTGTGTCTCTGCAGTTACATAGGCGTCATAGAGCCGCAACCGGCTATCGTCGGAGTCCGCATAGAGAATCTTCGCTTCTCGTGGTAGTACCCGGACCATGCCTGAGCTTAGATAACCTGGACTCAACGCCAGGTAGCCGAGTATCGCGCATATGATGGCAACAATTAGAGCAGTGCACGCTACTTGTGCTTCTTTTCCCCGAAATGCACGGCGCGCAATACCCAGTGGATCCAGAGCTTCCGGCTCAGCGTCGGCATCAATGAAATCGCGTATCTGGGCGAGCATCGGGTTGCCGACTATAGTTGGCTGTGACGTCTCCTCGACTGTACTAGCGTGCGTATTCATTGCGACCAATCTACTCCGCCGTCTTCATACGCGTAGTGAGGTCCCGTTCCCATCGTACGCCGGAGTTATAGTAAGACAGTGCTTTGGCCGAAAGTGCAACGACCAGGTAAATCGGCACATAAAGCCAAAGCGACGGTTTACGACTCAAGTTCTGAATTAGTCCACGAGCTTCTTTTGTCTGCACCTGCGCCTGCGTATGAGCACTGAGTTCACGATTACCTCGATAGCTGCGTGAGCGCACCTGCAGCAGCGAACTCGTTGAAAGAGGCGCACGAACCCGGAAGCTTACCGAAGGCACTACTGCGACCCGATCACTGGGGACAATACGTCGAAGGTATGTGTCGTCAGCTGTGACAGCAGGCAACCTGCCTATACGCGTGCGGCCAGTCGTCGAAAGCGCGATAGCCGCAGCAAATTTTCCATTTCGCAGGTAAGGATGTTCCATCCACACCCTATAGAAGGCGCGAACGACTGTGTCCGCACCCGCTGTATCAACGCTCATGTGCCCGATTGCTGTATCAATACCCGGTTGAGATGCTGCGGCGATCAATGCTCGAGCAGAATCGGTGTCCAGCTCGATATCAGCGTCGAGCAACAGCACAGGGCCAGGCTTCGCCAATGATAATCCCTCATTGATAGCTGCCGTCTTGGAAGCCTCGTCAATTTCCAACACCCTGACTTCCGGGAAGCTTGAGCGCACAGTAAATGCCGTCTCGTCACTACAGCCATTGCAGACCACGATCACCTCAAAGCCGGCTGAACCGGGTTCACCCAGCAATGCGTCCAGCGTCCGCTCAATTACCGTTTCTTCGTTAAACGCCGGTACGATTACACTGAAAGAGTCACTGCTCATGACACTGCCCGTTATCCAGCACACCGGTGGGATCCCAGTTATTGGCCATATCGAATCGATTTGCCAATTTATCCGGTGTATCAAGCCACCAGCGACTGCTCTCAGCGGCAGCGATGGCTTCCCGGGAGAAGCGGTAGCGTCGTATTTGCGCAGGATTGCCTGCAACAATCGCATAGTCCGGCACGTCTTTAGTCACCACGGCGCCGGCTGCCACAACCGCCCCAAGGCCTACACGTTGACAGCCAGGAAGGATAATTGCTCGGGCGCCCAGCCATGCATCGGCGCTAATTTCCAGATCGACAGTAGCGACGTCAGCCAGAGCAGCGGCGCCACAATTCGGATTGTAGAAGTACGGGTGCAGCGATAAACGATCCATAGGATGGTTTCTTCGATAGACCTCAACACCAGGACCGACAGAGACGTACCGACCTACACGCGTTCCACGCGGGAACCGTGTGGCGTCGAAACAGCCATAGCTGTGGGCGCCAATTCGCACGCCGTGGTATCGGCTCATAATCTCGCGCAGCGTCGCCGAACGCATTTCGCCACCCTCCAGTTTTGAGAGCAGGCGTCTTGTGAATCTGCGCAATCTCCCCGCTCCGGAGCCTTGCAGCATCGCGTAAAGTCCCAGTAGCACTCCGGCGATTCGAGTGCGCGTTAGTTCAGACGACAAGCCGCTGGCTGCCGTTTCCACGCTGGCAGATTCTGGTGCGCAATTGGCAGTAGTTTCAAAGATGCTCATGCCTGGGCCAGCCCGGAGAAACCACGAACGGTGTTAATAAGGGCTGGATGAGGAGCCGGTGGTTCAATAGCATCGAAGTTCACGTTCTGGCAATCCAGGGACTTCGACAGAGCATCCGCATCGTGCACAACCTCGAAGCCATTGAGATGCTCAAGCCTCGCTACGGTAGCCAACTGATGTTCGTTGCGGTGTTCGCCCAGTGTGGCCAAACGCGGCATTACTATGACGCGCTTACCTAGTTCGATTCCCGAGATGATACTCCCCATGCCGGCGTGCGCCACGATCACATCGCAGTCAGCAACACGGCTGCGGAAATCCATGGGGTGCATATCGCGTGTCCAGCTAAGGTTTTCTGGCTCATACTCGCCGCGACCAATCTGGGCAAAAATTTCTATATGGTTGTTGGCCGCGGCCCACGTATCCAGAGCACGGATCAGGCGGTCAAATGGTAGTTGTGTTCCTACTGTTGCAAAAATCATCGCTGTCTCCTGGGGTTAGTCTTGGCTAAGCGTCTTGGCAAGTACAAAGGGGTCAAGCGCCCTACTGATCGTAAGAATGGTTGGGGAAATTGCCGCTATCACGTCGTTCCAGCCGCCCATGCCGTTGACCGGCATGTAGACAATGTCCCCGGGTTGAAGAGGCATATCTAGCGCCAAACCATCGACAATGCGATTAAAGTCGACAACGAAGAGTTCGCCCGAGACCGGCGAGTGAGTGCGTATTACACGAACTTGTTCAAGGTTTGCCTCTGCGCGCTTTGGGCCACCACTGCGCGCGATTGCATCGGCAAGGGTCAACGGCCCGTTGGTGACATCCTGCGCTCCCGGTTGGATAACAGCTCCGAGCACAAAAATACGCAGGTCGTCGAGCCCCGGTATGAACAATGTATCCTCGGGCTGAAGCCAAATATTTTGATCCATACGCCCACGGTTCAGCAGCGCATTAATATCCACGGCAACAATATTCTGTTCACGGATAAGACGAGCACCGCGCGTGTAGGCTTTATCAGAAAGGCCTCTTCCGGCCCCCAGTGCCTGTATCAGGTTCATGTCGGAGGTCATATGCACAATGCCAGGCTGGTTGAACTCGCCCAGCAGATAGACCGGGCGGCTGAGTGGATCTTCCAGCTCAACCACGACCCAGGGGTCCATAAAGTGCTTGGTATATTCATCCTTAAGCTTGGATTGCAGCTCGCTCAGGGAAAAGCCTGCCGCCTGAACGCGCTCGACCATTGGTAACTGTATTTCACCGGCACCATCGACCTGAACGACCAAATTCTCCATACCTGGCTCGCCAAATACATTTATCGCCAGACGATCACCAGCACCCAGCCTGTAAATCGGATCGCTTTCGCCGCGCGGCAGGCTCTCAACCGTCACGCTTTCGTAAGCCACGATGGGCGCTGCCTGAGTATCTATTTCTACGGGTATTGGCCGCGAAACGCCTTCCGGAGTGTTGGTGAAGCCTTCCTCCGTCAGCGTCTGTGAGCACCCCACAAGGAATATTGCAGACACCGCAAGTAAAGCCAGTGCAGATGTGCTGCCAGGCACGACAACACGTGCCAGAGCTCGCCACACCTTGCGCAGGCAATAGGCTGCTGTCATACCGATGATGATAATGTCGTAACTGATGGAACGATAAGTGATGTAGTGACGCTCACCTTCGAAGCGCACGGTCCAGTCTTGCAAAACGCGTTCCGCCGAATCGTTCTCATCAATACAAATCTGGCCCAGACTGGATAACCCTGGGCGAACCGACAGACGCATTGCAAACCCAGGTATATGATTCTCGAGGTGTTCCTGAAGCCCGATGGCGATGGGGCGTGGACCTACAAAAGCCATGTCACCGCGCACAATGTTCCATAGCTGCGGCAACTCGTCCAGCTTCAGGTCACGCAGCAAGCGACCTACACGCGTCACTTCGGGCGTGTCTGATGTGACAGCTATAGCCAGCATAGCGTTGCGGTCAGCACCAACAGTCATCGTCCGCACTTTGTAAGTGGTAAAGGGTTTGCGCTGGTGTCCCGGGCGCTGCTGGGAATAAAGAAAGGGTCCACGAGAATCCGCCTTTACGAGAACGAACAGTAAAGCCAGCAGTGGTGTAAACAGCACCAACAGAACGGCCGCTGCAGTCTGTTGCAGCCCTTGCCAAACTCGCCACCGAAGCCAGACGAACGCATCTTTTCTAATAGCGTCGCTGGCTACCGGTAAAGATTCGTTCATAGATGCTTGCAATGTCATGGTGAGGAAATCCGTAAGATTTGTTGCTCACCTGCACTGCAATCGCTGTGCCAGTTTCTGGCGAATGCGCGAAGCGAACGACAGTAGCAATGCTTTTTGCACGAGAAATCAGGGAGTTAAGTTAACTGTTGGCCGACCCGGTTGCAGTTCATAAGCTCCCTGCCGCTGGTCTCAAAAAGCAACCGCAGCATCTTGCCGTCGCAAAATGAAAATGACTTACCTGTAACCTCGCAAAATACAAATTACAGATTGCGAATTGCGAATTAGGACACCAAGCGAAATGCCTTCGGATCAGGAAAAAAAATAATTCACAAAGATTATCTTTCAGCTTTTCAATAACTTATCTGCTCATTAACAAACAGACCCACCGTTGGCACAGCCTTTGCTGAACACCTGTAGTGAACAACTGAAAGGTATTGGCAAATGTCGCAAACCCAACTCAGCGCATGTGTCTTTGGCGCAAGTCCAGGAACAGGCAATCAGGGTGTCAATGCGCTGTGCTGGTCGACGCTCGAAGCCATGGCCCAGCGCGGCTGCAGTGACTTACATGTATTCGACTACGGGCAGGCAACTCGGCCTGCACGGTTTGGTGACTTGGAATACACCTTGCACGGCGTTACCGTGGGCAAACGTCTCTGGCGCAGTAACCATCTGGGCACAGCGCGCCTGGCCGCATTGGCGGGTTTACGCGCTCACTCACTAGTACGCACCGTCGCCAATGCGGACCTGGTACTGGACGTCAGTGGCGGCGACAGCTTCACTGACCTGTATGGTGGCGCGCGTTTTCGCAATATCATTGCTCCCAAACAAATTGCCTTGCGCCTCGGACGGCCCCTGGTTTTGCTTCCGCAAACCTACGGCCCCTTTAACAACGGTGCGAACCGCCGGATTGCTGGAGACCTGATTGCCGGCGCGTCACTTGCCTATGCCAGGGATCCTGACAGTTACACTCGTCTACAAGACCTGCTGGGCGACAGATTCGACCCATCTGTGCACCGCCAGGGCGTGGATCTAGCCTTCGGCCTGAAAGCCCGCAAGTGCGCTCATCTGGAACAGAATATTAGCGAGGCTCTGTCTGCCAAGGGCAAGCGTCCGATTATCGGTCTTAATATCAGCGGCCTGGTGGCGAACCGGGCTGCAGATGCGGCAACCCGCTTCGGGCTTACTTGCGACTACCCTTCACTAATCCGCCAGTTGCTTATGCGCCTGCTGGACGAGACCGACGCACAAATCATTATTGTGCCCCACGTACACGCACCTACCGGCCACTACGAGTCAGATCTGGACGCTTCGCGCATCCTGTTACAAAGCCTTACTGGGCGCCATGCGGCGGAAGCCAGGGAGCGCGCCACTGTAGTCTCTCAGGAACTGGATGCCTGTGAGCTGAAGTGGCTTATCGCCAAGTGCGACTGGTTCTGCGGCACACGAATGCATGCGACGATTGCTGCTCTGTCCTCCGGCGTTCCCACCGTGGCGCTCGCCTATAGCCTAAAGACACGCGGGGTCTTCGATACCTGTGCAATGGCGAGTTCGTCTATTGACATGCGTACCGAGGTAAACGCCAGCGCGCTAGATCAGGTAATGAGCTTGTGGCAGCAGAGGAAATACTGTGCAGCAACCCTGAACCAGCGTTTAGCGAGTGTACGCGCACTGGGTTCACTGCAAATGGATGAGATCGCCGGGTGCAACATGCAAGGGCAACACGTGGGGCGTATGCTGCAATGCTGAACGCGAAGACCCATCCACGGCTTACGCTGGCAGCCACCCAGGCACTTTGCGAAGGCAGCGCCTTTCTGCGCAACCTGATTCTTGCGCGCCTGATCGGCGCAGATCAAATGGGCGTGGCCGTGGCGCTCGCACTGGGAATTCGAATTTTCGAAATGGCCGGTGAATTCGGCATCGACCGCCTACTGGTGCAGGTTGAAGCAACTACACTGCCCGCCATGCGTCGGGTTGTTCACCTGTTACAGCTCATCAAGGGAGGCGCGGTTGCAACCGCGGCTATCCTGTTAGCCGTGCCGGTCAGCCAGGCACTAAACCCGCAGATAGATACTGTGATGTTTGCGGTAGCTGCACTGGCGCTGGTTGTGCGCGGGGCAAGCAACTGTAATTACCGCGAGCGCCAGCGCAGTGCAGAATTTGGGCCGGCACTGGTCGTCGAGGGCGGCAGTAACCTGCTCGCCGCGCTTGCAGCCGCTCCGCTTGCATGGCTACTGCGTGACTACAGCGTTCTGGCCTGGATATCTCTGCTTCAAGCGTCACTGTTCTGCTTCTTTTCCCATGTCGTCGCATCCCAGCCCTATCGCTTAGGCTTTGATCGCGAATTGTGTAAGCGCTGCCTAAAGTACGGTGCACCCATAGCGTTCAACGGCGCGCTGATGTTTCTCGCCCTTCAGGGAGACCGTCTAATCGTCGCACTGCATTTCTCGGCAGCTGAGCTCGCGCGTTTCGCGCTGGCAGCGCAACTGACCTTACTGCCCGCATTGATCGGAGCACGCTACATTCTAGCTTCTGAGCTTCCGCGCCTTGGGCAGCTGTCTCGGGAAAAAAGCGGTTTTGGAATTTATTGTGCTGCCTTGCTGCACCGCGTTGGCGCACTGGCTGTAGCAGGCGCGCTCGTGTTAGGTCTGTCTGGCAACACCCTGGTCGGTTGGCTTTATGGCGATACCTACCAGATCGCGCCGGAAGTTTTCTGGCTACTCGCAGCGGGAGCCGGCATCAGATTTATCCGCGCAGTGCCCGGGACCGCGCTGATGGCGCTGGAATCTACACATCTTCTGTTCCTTAGCAACATGCCCCGTCTGCTAACGCTACCAGCCGCTTTGTGGGTCATAGCCTCAGGCGGCAGTCTCGCAACGATGGTTGCCATAAGCGTATTCGGCGAGGCACTAAGTCTAATTGTCGCCCTGCTTGCCTTGACCGGCTCGGGGATAGAGTTCGCCGCTAGAGGTGAGCGTAAAATGGTGGAAAGCATCTGATGGTAAGTAATGCAACAATTCAGGACGTCGTTGATCGACATCTTTGCATGGGCTGCGGCACATGCGCAGCAGCTCGGCCAGATGTAGTAAAAATGGTAGACACCGTTGCACATGGGCGTAGACCGGTTATTGCAACCGATCTGGACGAGGAAGCGGGCCGCACGCTGGCAGCATCTTGCCCCGGGCGTGCCATCGACGCGGTTGAGGCTCCTATCCCCAGCTACAGGGGCGGCTATGATCACACTGCCTGGGGACCGGTTCTAGAGGTATGGGAGGGCTACGCCACTGATGAAGCACTTCGTTTCAGCGGCGCCAGCGGTGGCGTGGTAAGTGCACTGTCTCTTTTTTGTGTAGAAGCCAAGGATTACGCCGGAGCCATACAAGTCCGGGCACGCCAAGACCAGCCACTTCTCAATGAAGCCGTCATCTCGCGCACTCGCACCGAAGTAATGGCGGCGACAGCCTCGCGCTATGCGCCTGCCAGTCCGTGTGAGCGCCTGGCCGATGTGCGCGGCTCCCAGGTTCCTCACGTTTTTGTCGGTAAACCTTGTGACGTCGCCGGCGCCTCTCGCCTTGCCTCCCAGGATAAGTCAGTCAAAGAAGGCATCGGTCTTTCGATATCAATTTTCTGCGCCGGTACGCCGTCGCTGGCGGCTACTCGCGAACTGCTAGTCCATTTGGGCCTGGAGCAAGAAGACCAGGTACTTGATGTGCGGTACCGTGGGCGCGGCTGGCCCGGGCGTATGACGGTAAAGTATCGCAGCAACAGTACGGGAAAAATTCTTAGTGCCTCCACCTCTTACGCCGAAGGCTGGGGCCTTATTTTACAGAAACACACACAATGGAGGTGTCGGCTTTGTGCCGACCATATGGGCGATCATGCTGATCTGTCCATCGGTGACCCCTGGTATCGACCGGTCGCTGAAGATGACCCAGGACAATCACTGATCGTTGTGCGCACCGAGCGCGGCAGGCAAATTATTCGCGAAGCCATGAGCGCGGGCGTGCTGAATCTGGAACCTCGCTCAATCAAAACCCTTGCAGCATCGCAGCCCAACCTTGAACGAACCAAAGGCGCAGTATTCGCCAGATGCATCACCGCCAAAGTGATGGGCGCTGCGGCGCCGAAATACCCCAAGGCGGCCCTGCACCGGGTATGGTGGCATGCATTGTCACCCAAAGAGAAGCTGCAGTCAGTGGTTGGGACACTGAAGCGCCTCCTCGGCAAAGGATTGCTTCGCAGTGAGCGTGCCGAGCTGCTGGAGAGTCAGCCCTGATGGCCAACGCGGCAAGAGTAAGCGTACCTCTGCTGGCAGCGCTGTTCTATGTGGCCTTGATCATGCCGCTGGAATTCTCTGTCACGGTCGCCGGTCTGCGCCTCTCGCCGTATCGAGTTCTACTGCTGGTGATGACAGTACCTCTGCTAGCTCGCTTGATACGCAACACGCAACAACCTCCCCACATAGTCGACTACCTGATTATGGCCCACGCATTCTGGGTGGTCCTGGCCCTTACGGTCTATGGAGGCATCGGCTCCGGCCTGGAATCAGGCGGGATCTATGTGGTAGAAAGCCTCGGGGCGTACCTGCTGGGCAGAGTGGCGATCACCTGCGCCGCAGAGCATCGCGCCCTCATTTACTTTATGGTCAGCGTACTGGCTGGAATGTTTCTCATCACTCTGCCTGAGAGCCTTACCGGAACGCATTTTATCCGCGAGGCAGCGCGCGCAGTTATGGGTGGTCCTGGACTGCCGGTTATTGAGGCTCGGCTTGGCCTTGATCGCGCCTTTGGGTCCTTTGATCACCCTATACTGTACGGTGTATTTGCCGCCTCTACTTTTGCAGCGACCTACTACGTATTGAGCGCAGAAGCTATGGGTCTACGCGCATTTGGCCTCATGGGCATCGTTGCCGGCAGCACTTTCTTATCGCTTTCCGCCGGCCCATTTGTCGGCCTTGCGTGCCAGTGCTGTGTCATTGGCTGGGACAGGATAACCAAGGGTATCAGCCTCAGGTGGTCAGTGCTGATGACTATTTTCATGTTGATGTGGTTCGCGGTCTCACTCGCATCCAATCGCAGCCCGATCAAAGTATTCATTAGCTACCTTACCTTCAGCGCACATAGCGCCTACAACCGAATACTTATATGGGAGTACGGCTCCGCAGAGGTAGGGCGTAATCCGTTTTTTGGCATCGGCTTCGGCGATTGGATCCGCGCGCCGTGGATGAGCGACAGCATGGATAACTTCTGGTTGCTCACGGCGGTGCGCTATGGACTTCCCGCGCTCATTTTCCTGGTCGCGGCAATCGTATTAATGGCATTACGACAGGCAAAAATAAACGCGCGGCACAAAGACCTTAACCGGCATCGCATGGCCTGGCTGGCAATTATCATCGGACTCTCAGTATCCGGGATCACCGTACATTTTTGGAACGCGCTTTTTGCTTACTTTTTTTTCCTGGTTGGAACCGGTGCATGGCTGATTCATCCGCAGCGGCGCCAAACACCATTGCCCAAGACCGTCATTCGTAGCCTGCTCGACTCGAATCCGCGCGCTGCAGCCGCTTACTGATTACTGGAGACACCTAATGGATTTATCAATCATCATCGTTAACTGGAACACACGCGACATGCTGCGTGATTGCCTGAACTCGATTCCCGAAAAGAATAAAGACCTGTCCGTAGAAACCATTGTAATCGACAACGCTTCACAGGACGGGTCAGCGACAATGGTAAGCACTGAGTTTCCACAAGCCAAGCTCATTCAGAATACAGATAATCTGGGTTTTGGTACTGCAACTAACCAGGGTATGAGGATGGCAACCGGGCGCTACCTGCTGCTGCTCAATTCTGACACCCTGGTGCACGGTGATGTATTGGCAGATTCGGTGCATTACATGGCGGCTAATTCCTCAGTAGGCATGATGGGCTGCAAGGTACTGAACGAAGACGGTAGCGTGCAGATGACCTGTAGTCGGTTTCCAGGTTTTATGAATCTGGTTTTGCAAACACTGGGACTCAATCGGCTGGGCCGCCCCAGATGGCTGCAACGCTACCAGATGCTCGACTGGGACCGCAGTGACGAACGTGAAGTGGAGGTGATTTCCGGGTGTTATTTAATGACACGCCGGGAAACGGTCAATCAGATTGGCATGCTTGACGAGGCCTTTTTCCTTTACGGCGAAGAAACAGATTGGTGTCGTCGATGTGCTGAAGGTGGTTGGAAACTGGTATTTACACCGGTGGGTTGCATCACCCACCTGGGCAGCGGCTCCATCAGTAAACTGAACTATAAACGCGACCTGATGCTGACCGAGGGAACCGTACGACTACACCGCAAACACGGCGGCTATCTAGCAGCGACCGCAGTATGGCTATTACTACTGCTCTTCAATTTCTCGCGATCAGTGTACTGGAGTCTGCGTGCTCTGCCGGATTCGAGGCCACACACCGCAGAACGTGCAGGACATTTTCGCCAGGTGGTGCGCCACTTCAAACGTGCCTGGCCAGCGGCACCGGAGCAACTAGCATGAATAATTTACCCAAGGTACTGGCGCTGGCGCCATACTGCGATGGTCTCGATGTGGGAGAAGCCTGGTGCGCGCACCAATGGGTATCGCAACTGTCGCGTCACGCGCAGGTTACCCTGCTTACCCTGCGTCGCAAGAACCATACCCCTGCGTCTGTGCAGCTACCTGCGGTCGAGGTAATCGAGTGGGATGAGCGATTCTTCTCGCAGCGCTTCAACCGCCTGTCCAGTATGCTAAAAC
This sequence comes from Halioglobus sp., assembly GCA_039979015.1. GTDB lineage: Bacteria > Pseudomonadota > Gammaproteobacteria > Pseudomonadales > Halieaceae > Halioglobus. The sequence continues at coordinate 220,954 of JBDWAD010000011.1, read as the reverse complement.
CGAGTTACCTGTCTTTCTATAACCAGGCACGACGCTGGATAAGCCGGAATCTGGATCAAGGCCGACACTTTGATGTGGCACACCAATTTACGCCAATCGCGCTGCGCTACCCAAGCCCGCTTGCAAGTTTACCGATACCTTACGTGATCGGCCCACTGGGTGGCAGCCTTGATACACCTGAGGGTTTTGCTGAGGAGTGCAGAAGCTCCGCAGGATACACGCGCCTGCGGGCACTGGACCGCTGGCGCTTACGGCATGACCCTCTGCTGCGGAGGAGTTACTCAGGTGCGGCAGCGCTTTTGGGCGTCGCTCCCTATGTCGGTGAACTGCTCAAGCACGCTTCGCCCAAACGCTTCGAAGTGATTAGCGAACTTGGCATAGACTCACTGGCACCGCCACGCAATTCACGAGGGACTGGAACCCATTTGAGACTTGTACATGTCGGTCGTGCAGTGCGAACCAAGGGTCTCCGTGATGCCATACGCGCACTCGCTCGACTGCCGCAGGACGTAAGCGTGCACCTGGACGTGGCGGGACAGGGAGAGGAATTATCAATGTGCCGCGACGAGGCACGCAAACTCGGCGTAGATAACAACGTTACCTTTCACGGTCAGGTCAGTCGCGATCGTGTCGAGGATCTCTATACGAAGGCGGACGCATTTCTCTTTCCCAGCTTCCGCGAACCCAGCGGCAGCGTGGTATTCGAGGCGCTACGCCACGGCCTTCCGGTCATCACCACTGATCTGGGCGGGCCCGGTTTCGTGGTTGACAACAGTTGTGGCATCACGGTACCGGCGATCGAACCGCAACAGCTTGCTGACGACCTTGCCAACGCTATCACTCGTCTCGCACGGGACCCTGCGCTGCGCAGAACGCTCGAAGACGGTGCGCGTAAACGTATTTCCCATATCGGTTTGTGGGATAAAAAAATCCAGTGGCTTACGGGACTCTATGCAGAGCTACTGGAAAATGAACATAACCCTGATTTCAATGAGGTCATTTTGCATGCCAACATCTAAAACCCCAAAGATTCTTGCGATCGCTTCCAGCGGCGGACACTGGATACAGCTGCTTCGCCTTCGACCGGCCTTTCTTGGGGCCGACATTACTTACGCCAGTACCGACCCGGCATTGGCAGCTGATGTGGAGGGTAAACAATTTTACAGCTTTCCGGACGCCAATCGGCAGCGCAAATTTTTCCTGCTGATGCAGATTATCAAGATAGTCTGGATACTGCTGCGCGTGAGGCCCAATGTCATTATCTCAACCGGTGCATCATGCGGTTATGTGGCAATCCGGATCGGTCGCCTGTTCGGTGCGCGTACCTTGTTCATTGACAGTATCGCAAACGCCGAGCAGCTTTCGTTATCAGCTCACCTGGCATGCCGTCATGCGAACCTGATGCTGACTCAGTGGCCGCACCTGGCGTCGCCCGATGGCCCAGAATACAGAGGGTCTGTACTGTGATGACTGCAGCACCCATACCGATGGCATGAGCAACGTATCGACTCCCACTGCGGCTGCAACTGCGGCGCTACCGCGCGCCATTCTGTCCCGCAATAGTTTTACTGCGTCGCTGATAGTAATCGCCAGCTGTGCCGCGCTCGCTCGCGCCGTACCGGATGCCACGGGCGCCACGGTAGCCTTGATCCACGGCTTCACGGACAACAAGGTTCTCTGGATATGTCTTGCCGTGGCGATATGGCACCTGCAACGCAAGCCCTCGCCCGCTCTGCAAGCGCAACACCTGGCGGCCGGGATTCCAGCACTAGCTCTGGCAGCGACTAGCGGAGGCATCTGGCCTTGGATCGGCTTGAGTATTTCATTGTTGTTGCTGTTAGTAATGGCTCCCGGCTACCGCGGCGCGGCGCGTACCGGCTTGTTGATCGCACTCATCGCTGCAATCCACGAAATTACGATAGATACAATCAGCGATCTAGGTGGCGACACCCTGCTGGGTATCGACGCACAGATCGCAGGATCATTAGCGCAATGGGTTTTGCCGAATCTCGTGGTGGAGGGAAATGCCCTTCAACATCTGGATGGCCATATGCTTGTTCTTGTCTGGGGATGCAGCTCGCTCAGCAATCTAGGCGATACCCTACTATTGTTCTGGGCTCTGGTGAGCCTCAATGCTTCTGGCGAGGAGTCAAAGCAATCAAGGGGCTGGATCATCATCTGCTCTGTGGCCCTCACATGCCTTATCGTTGCGTTCAACGCGCTGCGGCTAGCTTTGATGGCCGGTAATGCAGAGCTTTACGCTTTTCTGCATGACGGCGATGGGGCGGCATGGTTTCGACTCACGACACTAGGCGTTACGGCATTGATGAGCGGTGTCGCCTCGTGCAGGTGAACAGAGTTTATGAAGTAGCTGCGCTCGCAGGCCTTGCCATCTCGGCACTGGCTTTGTGCGTGAGCCTGTCGACTGCAGGACTGCATGCAAACACCTGGGCGACACCAAAATTCAACGCCGTCAAGGCAGGCCTTATCGAGGCGGGACTGCAGCACCGCGATGATGTAAATATCGAAATTGGGGAACGGGAGGTGGCATTCGGTTTCTCGCGGCGGGGCTGCGACGGGCTGCTGTTGATCGCGTTGCTGCCAAATACCGCACAAGGTTGGTCACACATTGCACCGCGCATGGATATGACGGCGTTCAACGTTCAGTACTTCTATGACAATACGCTACACGCACAAGTACCTCGGCTACAGCGGCTCGGAGACAAACTGCTTTCGCAACTGAGACCGGGTTTTGCACTTACCCCACCGCGCCTTTTGGCGATTGCGGAAGCGGGTAATTGTCGTTTGCTGCAGAGCACCGTTTACGTGTTGGAGGTTTTTGCTCAACCCCAGAGGATATCTGGCTTACGTGCAGCAATTTAATACATTTTTTACAGGAAGATTTATATGAAATATTTGCTGGCTTTTATAATTACTTTTTTTGCTGCCGCGAACGCCATAGCAGTCCACAATGGAGGCGATGATCTGAGTACTGGTGAAAACGCAAGCTGCAACGCCAGCTTTAACCGCAATTGTGTCGCTGAGTCTAGCTACAGCGCTGATTCCAGCGGGTTCGCGGCCCCGGCTGGCGAACTGGGTAGCTCTTTGCTCGAAGTCGTCGTCCTTTCACTGTTTCTAGTCGCATGGATCGTATGGCGCACTCATCGCATGAGTCCTAAACGCGCTCACAACAAGATAGCGGCGCAACCTTCTACCGTGCACGCGGCTAGGGATGAGCTTCGCTTGTGATCGCCCAATTGATAGCAAACATTCCTGGTATTCCCGGGAACGCTTTAATCCCTGCAAGATGGTCAAGCGGGGGAATTTGAAAGCAGCCTGTTCTTGATCAGTGCCGTGGTGCTCTTGGGTAGCCTGCGAGCAACCTCCCGCGGCAAATTGCGCAGCCGCTGGACCCCGACGGGTCGATTAACAGGAATGCGCGCGAGTTCCGGTGAGCCACATGCAATGAAATCTCGTGCAAACTGACCCGACAGCCGGTAGTCCTGAGGCAAGGCAAGCATCGATTCATAGATCATCCTGTTGTTGAACGGCGACAAGGTCGGCTTTTGGACGGGATGACCACACAGCGAGGCGCCTGCCCAGCAGCCAAGCCTGATGTCAATGTATGCACGATCGAGAATGGCAGAGGATGACAGGTCCGCATAACCGCTCAACCACTGTTCTGCTCGCGATAAAATAGCGTTGGTGCTCTCGAAGCCCAGGCGCGCCAATAGCGCCTCCGGCGTAAGACCATATTGGTCGGTGTCTCGTTTGCTCCAATAGAACGCTCTGCCCACTTCACCACCAACACCAGCCAGCGCGTAGCGATCCACATAGGTCTGCGCGATTGTTCTGGTAAGGTTGGTCACTGAATCTTGCAGACAGTGGGAAGTGCGCGCGAGCCACTGCTCGATGTCCTTAGCCGACGGGCTTTGCACGGGTATTATTACGTGATCCAGTTCAAATTGTTTCGCGATGCGACTCGCTACCTGGGAATCGACTCGCGCTGTGGCGCCACCCGGCAGATAGGTGAGATAGGTGACCCGACGCGCTGCCTGCAGCGTGGCAGACAGCACCATGCGCGAGTCCCATCCGGCGGTCAGATGGCACTCCATGGATTCCCCCACCCGCCCCAGTGTCTCTACGAAGTCCCGGGTCAGGCCATGCATTTGCTCCACGCTTAGCGGCGAAGTGATCGCCGGGCTTCGGTTTACCAATTGAGCCCGACCGGCATTGAGCGCCACAGTCTGGCCTGGTAACAGGCGTTCGATACCCTTATAAGGAGTGGCACCGAACGGATACCATACTGTGCCGTCCGCACGCTGGTAGGTGGCCTCGGCGACCGGGTCTGGCAGCAGTTTCCCTGTCCACTCCAAAACCCGCGGTGTAGAGCCGAGCTCTCCGGATTCCTCCCGGTAAACGACGGGCAGCTGCGCTCCGGGATCGGCGGTACACAACAAGCTACCGCCTTGATGTTGCAAGATCACGAATCGCCCGGTCAATTGCGGGTAGATTTCCTCGAGTGTTTCGTCAGTGTGTATCTCGTTTGAGGTGCTGTTGGGGTAGAACACTCCACGGTAGGAAAACCACCCTAGAATAACTGCGCCCCCGCTCGCCGAGTCCACACGCGGCAACAGGCGGATAGCGCCAACACCCGAGGCACTGTAAATGTGGTAGCCGTCCAAACGCAGGCTCTGCCAGTCACCCTCCAGCTCGAGTCGGTCGCGCGTAACAAGAAATTGTTTGGGCAATGAGGGGCCTGAAACACCTCTGGAACTCTGTGCCATGATATAAACCGTTTGTAATTGACCTAATCTTCTCTACAGCAAGCAGTGTGCCAAACTCGACGCGCGAGAGGACTTCGTGATCGGCAGGCATTCAGGGCTTTGCAGTCTGGTCCGGCTGAGCTGCGCGCGAGTGTAGTCGCAATTTGCGATTGCAAAACGAGAGAGAATTTGCAAATTGAACAAATTGAGGACTGAACAGCAGTATCGAACGCAAGGCACCAATAGGACGCAGCGAGCCCGGTGTGTAAAACACGCACAGAAAACTGAGCGACGTTTTGGAAATCTAGAAACCCTTCTCAGTCGTCAGCGCACCATGCATCTACCCAGTCATGAAAATGCTGGATACGAATTTCGTCGGCATTAAGCACGGCCCGGTCAAAACCCCTGGAACGCATTCCCTTCTGCATATCAGGTAAATACTCAATATCCTGATCAATCGTAATGGTCAGCGAGTGAGTTCCCGCCAGCACGTCATCCCGGGTAAAGGATTCATGTTCTGGTCTCTCCGCGTCTCGTGAAACACACAGCGCGGGATGCAGCGAAAGCCCCTGTTCATCGTCACGACCTGACTCAACGGGAATCTGTAAGGTGAACTTGTCCAGGAAGCACTTTTCATGATCGGTGGGGTGAGGCCTGGGGCCAAATATCCACAGCTCCTCAGGATTAATGGTCATAAACGTATTGGGAAATATGTCGTACTGCCAGACATCCGAAAGCTGCTCATCGCTGAGTGTCGAATAATCGTGCCCAAGCAAGTCTCCCACTTCTCTCTTTCGCTGCTGAACGGCAGTGCGAATTTCAGGCACGCGCCCGGAGAATGCCGCTGGGTCAAGTCCGAGTGACTCAAGGAAAGGACGCAGCGGTTCGGGCACCTCTTCCGGCACCGGATAGCGAGAATTGGTGACGAACCCTTCGACCACTGTTGCGGAGTGCCCCATGGGCCACAGCGTGTTGGTGGAATTACAGCAGTCCACAAATCCGGCATGCTGCGGATGGATAAAATCAACATGGTACTGCTCAAGGAAGTTGTCGCGCACCGTCTTCCAGTTAGCATCCAACGCTACCGTCTGGTGCTGTGCCAGTACCATATTTTCAAACTGGTAGGGTTCAAGGTGGGACATCATTGGCCCAAGATATTCGACCAGAGGTCCAGCCTCAGGGTTAAAGTTAACCCACACAAGGCCAGCCCAGACTTCCACCCGCACAGTTTTCAGGGAGCGTTCTTGGGCCGATATGCTCGGGCAAAACCTCTCTGCATCTGGAACCTCGGCCAATGCGCCATTCAGGTTATAGCGCCATCCGTGATACGGACAGGCCACCTGTTTGACCCAGCCGGTACCGCTGCTGAAAATTCGGTTTCCGCGATGCTGGCAAACGTTGTAGAAGGCCCCGACATTGCCATCCTCATCGCGCATCACCACAACCGATTCGGGGCCCAGCTCGTACAGGAAGTAATCGCCTGCCTCGGGAACATCAGACACCAGACCGGCAAACAGCCAGCAGCGACTCCAGATTTTCTCCCACTCTCGTGCGCGCAGCGCAGGATTGGTATAACGCGCTTTGTCCAGCACAGCCCGCTCCTGGGTACGAGCAGCCAGGCCACCGGGAAAATCTTCTTCGAGTGTTATTTGCGGCATACAGCAGTTATCACGTGACCGAAGTCAGTCGACTAGTGCTACCAGAATAGCATCTTCATCCACTTTGACACTGTGACTGGCAATCGGCGTTACCGCAGGACGCGTGAGCGCACTGCCATCACGAACATCGAAAGCGGCCCCGTGCAAGGGACAGAGAATTTTCTGTCCCTTGAGCTTGCCATCACACAGGCGAGCGTCCGCATGACTACATAGATTGTCCACCGCGAACACACCCTCAGCGGTATGACACAGCAACACTTCGCGTCCGTCGATTTCAACACAGAGGGTTTGTCCCTGGGGTAGATCAGATAGGCTGGCTACGTGCGAATGGTCATTCACCCTATTTACTCCTGTAAAAATTCATCCAGTGTCATGTGCACCCGTCGAATACGTGACTCCTGATAGTTGCCCAGGGTAATACCCGGTTTGCGACTGGTCTTGAAGCCCTGCTGCTGCAAGTCCAGATTACCTGTGTCCTCATCGTAAACTGGTGCCAGCCAGCTAAGCGCTTCGGACTCGGTGTAGGACTGCTCCACGCTCAACTTTTCCGGTTCCGGGGGCTCCGGATGCTCGGCCCCTTCTGGCAGGGGCTCCAGTATCATGAGGTCAAAGATACAGCTATCAACGTCATCGCCGTTAGGACGAAAGCGATAGACCATAGGTACGGTAATGCCCGGAAAGAAAAACATGTTGGGAAACAGGTGGTATTCGATGGAGTCCAACATCATACAGTCACTCACCTCGGACAAGTCGATGCCAAGCGCTTTACCAATTCGACCACGCAAGTCCTCGGCGGCGATGCTGCGGGCCGTTTCCCCCGCGGGAACTTCCTCGTGATCCAGGCCGAAAATGGAGAGCATTTGCAGTAGCTCGTTCTCCGTCAGCGGCGGGTCTCGCCACTTGTCCCCAGGATAATCACTCAAGGCTTCGGCGCTGTAATTACCGATATTGTGAATAAAACGGCTGACGTACTTACCAAACACATCGTACTGCGTGTTGGCTCCGTTGGGCGCATTGTGGGTTTCGAAATTATGGTAGGCCTCCATAAAGGCCTCCTGGGACGCTTTCCAGTTTGCCGGGAGGGTCTTTTGGACATGCACGCGTATACGTCGCCTTTCCAGCGGAAAGTGAGAAAAGTGCTCGGGCATCACATCCATGTACTCGGCCAATGGCCTGGCATCAGGATCGAGGTTGAAGAACACAAAGCCGCCCCACAGTTCAGTCTTCACAGGCTGTAGCCCGTGAGTCTCGGCGCCAGCATGAGGAAAGTCCCACTTGGCCGGCAGCGATTGCAACTCGCCTTTTACGTTCCAGGTCCAGCCATGAAAGGGGCAGGTCAGTTGTGGCGAGTATCCTGGCCCTTCACCCCCCAAGAGTTTGGTTCCCCGGTGGGTACAACTGTTAACAAACGCCTGAATTCGGTCTTCTTCACTGCGAATAACAATGATCGAATAGGGACCGATGTTGTACACATAATTATCGCCTACATCCGGTAAGTGTTCTTCACGACAGGCCCATTGCCAACTGCGACCCCATAGGCGCTCGGTCTCAAGGTCAGCGAAAGCTTTAGAAGTGTAACGACTGCAGGGGATATCCTCGTCCCCCAGGAACTCAAAACATTGCTCCACCAATGGCGGGGGCACGCGCCTGGAATCATCGGCAAGGATAGATGCAATCGTATACCCTGGCGCCCGGGCGGAGCCGGGCGCTGCGCTATTGTCTGTCATTTTTGCTACATCCCCTATTTAGTGACTGGACGCACGTATACATCCGATAATACAATCAGGATTGACTGTTTTTTAGTATGTGCTCTGTTGCGCCTCCAATGCAAGTCACACAAGCACTTTCACAGGACGAAATAATGATGGATATGGGCATACCACCTGAAACTGCAGCTATCGCTGACAGACTGGCGATTATCGACGTTCTACTCATGCATTCCCGCAGCCTGGACCGACTGGATAGCACCACACTCCAGAGCTGTTACTGGCCTGAGGCAGAAGTGGACTACGGGAGCTACAAGGGGCCTGCTCACCCCTTCGCGAACCTGGTGGTTGAGGCACTTGGAGGCGCCTACGAACTTACACGGCACTCCATCAGCAATACACTGGTGTCGCTGGAGGGTTCGACTGCCCGCTGTGAAAGCTACGTCAACGCTGATCACCTGCTGCCCGGAGGCAGCCAGGAGATGAGCTTTGCGGGTCGCTATCTGGACCTACTGGAAAAACGCAAGGGGCAGTGGCGAATGCTTCATCGGCAAGTGGTCATGGACTGGAGCCGCACCCGGGAAGTGGAGGATGAACGCAATAGCGAAGCATTTTTACCACTGGCCAAGGGCAGCCACGGTGAGCAGGACCCCCTGCACGAATTCCTGAACGCAGGAGGTAAGGCATAATGGACCAGCGCCTGGAAGCTTATCTGGCAAAACAGGATATCTACGAACTTTGCTGCTGCTACATGCGCGGCCTGGACCGACTGGACAAGCAGCTAATGCTGGATCAGTTCTGGGGGGACGGTTGGTGCGAGTTCGGATTTCATAACAGTAGTCCCGCGGCATTCATCGAGTTTGCAATGTCGGCCCTGAAGGAGCACGCCGCAAACCAGCACCTTATCGGAAACGCACTCATTGACATAGAAGACGATGAGGCCTTCGGTGAAATCTACTTTCAGGCCTATCACAAAGTACCTAGCGAAGATGGCTATGAAGATCTAATCATCGCCGGGCGATACCTTGATCGCTATGAACGGCGCCAGGGTACCTGGAAATTTGCCTATCGAAGCGAAGTAGTGGACTGGAGTCGCAGTACTCCCACCAACGATCCCTACTTTGAACTGGCACCGGATGGCCTGCGCGGCGCAAGGAGTGAAGATGCTGTTTACCAGCGTGACAAGCGGCGCAAGCCCTGAGCCATCAGGCGTCCGGCTCCCTCTGGCCTGCATGTTTAAGAATTTTGGCATCCTCAGCAAAAAAGGCCGGCGGCGTATTACCAGCAGTTGTCAGGCCAGCATCGACCGTCAAAGTATGACCCGTGACATAACGCGCTTCCTTACTCAGCAGATAGAGAATAGCAGCGGCGATATCCTCGGGCATGCAGGCAATCCCCAGAGGCGACTCCGCGGCAATAGCTTGCGTCATCACTTCAGCGCCGCCTTCAACCAGCGCGTTGGTCATCGGCGTCACCGTGCCTCCAGGTGCGACTGCATTGACTCGAATCCCATAACTGGAAAGCTCACTGGCGGCCGACTTGGTCAGTCCAACCACACCGTGTTTGGCCATGGTATAGACATGAGGCCCCTGCCCACCGAGGATTCCCGCGGTGCTGGCCAGGGAAACGATCGCCCCGCCATGGTCCTTCATCGCGCGCGCCGCGTGCTTAATCCCCAGGTAAACACCCCTGGAAAGAATGGCCATGGTTTTATCGTAAGCCTCAGCGGTAGTATCCATAATGGAACCAATCGCACCGACGATCCCGGCATTATTAACCATGCCGGTAATGCCGCCGAAGGCATCGCTGCCCGCCGCAATCGCCGCCTCAATGTCCTCCTCACGAGTGACATCGGTACGCTGAAAAATCGCAGCGGCGCCCAGTTCCGCCGCCAATGCGGCACCCAAATCATCCTGAAGGTCAGCTATCACCACGTTTCCGCCCTCTGCCACGATAGCGCGCACCGTCGCCTCGCCAATGCCACTGGCTCCTCCGGTAACCACTACGGTCTGGTCAACAAATCTTTCCCTGCTCACATTATCTCCTCGTATTTTTTCAGGTCAGGCGCGAGCCTGCGTGATAAGCTCCGATTCATTTAAACAATACCGAAACGCAAAAGGAATTAATAAAATGTCACTTTCCCTTTCAGACCCCTCGCTACTTAAAAGCCAGGCCTATATCGATGGCCAATGGGTGGATGCAGATGACGGCGCCACTTTTCCCGTTACTAATCCTGCCAACGGCGAACTGATCACCAATGTCGCCAAGCTAGGCGCGACTGAAACCGCAAGAGCTGTCGCTGCGGCTGATAAAGCTATGCAGTCCTGGAAAAAACTGTCCGCCAAAGCCCGCGCTGGAATCATCAGAAAGTGGTATGACCTGATGATGGCCAACCAGGAAGACCTGGCCCAGATAATGACCGCAGAGCAAGGCAAGGTTATTGCTGAATCCCGCGGTGAAATTGCCTATGGAGCTGCTTTCGTTGAATGGTTTGGCGAAGAAGCCAAACGCATCGACGGTGATGTTATTCCCGGACCCTCCTCCGACAAGCGTATCGTGTGTATCAAGCAGCCCGTGGGTGTAGTGGCCGCCATCACTCCCTGGAACTTCCCCAATGCAATGATCGCACGCAAGGCCGCCCCGGCGCTGGCAGCGGGTTGCAGTATTGTGATCAAACCTGCGACAGAGACACCACTATCGGCTTTCGCAATGGTTGAGTTGGCTGAGCGTGCAGGCGTACCGGCAGGCGTCATCAACGTCATTGCCGGAAGCTCCGCTGCGATTGGCGGTGAACTGACTTCCAATCCGGTAGTCCGTAAGCTGACCTTTACCGGCTCCACCCCCGTTGGCAAGATGCTAACCGCCGCTTGTGCGGACACCATGAAAAAGACCTCCATGGAATTGGGTGGCAACGCGCCGTTTATTGTATTCGACGATGCCGATATTGACTCTGCCATTACGGGCGCGATGATCTCCAAGTACCGCAACGCCGGGCAAACCTGTGTTTGCTCCAACCGGATGTTTGTGCAGGACGGCGTTTACGATGAATTCGTCGCCAAGCTAGTCAAGGCCACTGAGGAACTGACTGTAGGCAACGGCGCAGACGATGGCGTTATCATCGGCCCACTGGTCAACACCAAGGCCGTCACCGATGTGGACAAGCTTGTTCAGGACTCTATAGCGCAAGGTGCAAAACTGGCAGTAGGTGGCGGTCCGCACGAGTTAGGCGGCTGTTTCTACCAGCCGACCGTACTAACCGAGGTGAAGTCAGACATGGCTGTTTTCCGCAATGAGATTTTTGGTCCGGTCTCACCTGTAGTGCGGTTCTCTACCGAAGAGGAAGTAATCGCGATGGCCAACGATACCGAGTTTGGTCTGGCGTCTTACTTCTACACACGCGATATCGGTCGTGTATGGCGCGTCGCAGAAGAACTGGATTACGGTATTGTCGGCATTAACGAGGGAATTATTTCTAACGAGATGGCGCCCTTCGGCGGCGTCAAGGAATCCGGCTCAGGGCGCGAAGGCTCCAAGTACGGCATCGACGATTACGTTGAAATCAAGTACATGCTGATGGGCGGATTGGATAGCTAGTACCTCTTCCCATCTTCAACAAAAAAGGCAGAAGGTCGCCGGGACCTTCTGCCTTTTTTATGAGCACTCTATGCGTAAACGTTTTTGGCATGCTGGGCCAGTACCAATAGCTCCAGGGCGGACTTAATTCGCCACTGCATGGCAGCCAAAACACCGTGCATGATCAATAAATTACGGTTAATCCCGACTTCGGCACCAGCAAACGCATCAATAGATTCACGGGCCCCGACCTTTCCCAACAAGTGATACTGCATCAATACATCGACACTATTTTCATCACCGGTCGTGACTCGGGGCACAGGCGAGTAGCCCAGCTGCTCTACCATCAGCTCGGCCGTTGCATAAACTGACCAAGGGTTCTGACCTGTGACAAGACCTTCTGTCACTGCAATGTTTTCCAGGTAAGGCAAACCAACGATCATCTGGGCCCCTTGCTCACGCAGGCGGTCTTCCAGCAGGAAGGGAAAGATACCTGCTGCATCAGGTATTAGGAACAGTTCTTCTTCGTTGGTAAAACCCGTCACCGGTTTACCCTCAAGAAACGGTTTTCCATCTGCCAGCACAACGTTAGCCAGAGCTGCAGGGCCATGGCATACGGCGCCAATCAGCTTGCCGGCTGCCGCATACTCCTTAACCAATTGATGGATATGTGGATTATCTGGAAAATCCCACATGGTGCCTTTGCCACCGACAAAAAATACAGCCTCGTAGGCTTCACCACGCACATTGCTCAAAGGTAGCGTATTTTTAACTTTGCTCATTGCAACAGGGTCATTGAGAAAAGCAAAATCCAGCGGCCCCATGTCTTCATCATCTACAATTGCCCTGGGCTCTCCTCCTTTAGGGCTGGCTATATCTACCTCAAAGCCATTTACCTTGAATACATAATAGGCGCGCGACAACTCAGTGTGCTCGTAGCCAGTGGGCTTCCCGCCTGCACCCATCTGTGTCTCGCTGGTGACGACTACTAGCACCTTACCCCTGTCTTCTGCTGTTCGCTGCTGATAGTAAGGCAGGTCTTTAGGCAGCTGTGATTGCATATCCGCCGCTGCAGCCGAGTGATCAATCAAGCTGAAAAACCAGGCGACGAAAGCCCCGGTGATGGCGATCAGTCCAATAGCAGTAATTCCCAGTGTTTTTAACATCGTTGTGCTCTCCTTATGAGCTGTTTGATGTCGTCATCATAGGAAAATGAATGTCAAAGCCGCGTGAAATTTTTCGCCTTTTTTCACTACCAAGAAAGACGGGCTATAAATCGCTGTGAAGAACTCTCACTGCTAAACGTCCAACCCTGCGCATGCGCCAGACGCTCTACCAGTGACAAGCCATGACCGAGGCTTCGATCATGCGGGGTACTACCACCGCTAATATGAGGATTCTCAAGCACCAGTGTGTTTTCATCCAGACGAACGCTAAGTACCGGAGGTGAAGAATAATACAGCGCATTGTCCAGAAGGTTACCCAGTATCAAATGACTGAGTTGCTCATTGGCGTCAACCCGAACAGTGTCAGGCACCTCAAGTGTTAGTTCGAAGTCACGTTGCTCGAGAGTGTCAGCTCGATCAAGTAACAAGCTTTCCAAGATCGCGCGCAGAGGCTGAGGCTTGAGCACTGACGACTCGGCTCTGGCGAGAGCAAGCAATGCTTCAAGCAAACTCTCTATTTCGGCGCAGGACCTGACTAACTGTCTGACGTTTGGATCAGATGACATGGAGTCTGGTAGCAAGGAGGTTGCATTACGCAGCGCAGTCAGCGGCGTGCGCAACTCGTGACTAATATCTCGCGTAAACACTTTCTCACGCGACAATGCCCGTTGCAGCCCACGCAGGCTTGCGTCCATCGCCGAGGCCAATACGCCAACCTCGTCTGACTTTTCGCAGTGCGGCAGCGGACTGGGTCGCGGCGACTGTTCAATCGCAGCAGTCAGTTCGCATACCGGCCTGGTCGTGATCCTGGCAATGTAGTAAACGGCCGCCAAGCCCAGAAACAAAGCCACAATGAAACCGGCTGTCACCAGAATTGATAATGCCGACGAGATGTGGGTAACCACTAACCAAGGCGATACCTCCGCAAGCAATAATACAGGAGGCCGACCAGAGAGTTGCAGCCAGCGAAAATGATAGTGGGTCCTGTCGCTGGTAAAAATCTCTCCTCCACCCACAGGGGATTCAATTTTTTCGCGCAACTCAGCCGGGACACTCTCCATGTCCTGATAGACTCTGACCTCACTCAAAGACGGTTGCCTAAGCGCCCCGGTGGCTAAATAGTCCTGTTGCACCAAAGCGATCTGGCTGGCCAGCATGCGATCTATAATTTCATCTTCAACAACATAAGCCAGAAGCAAGGCCAGGCCTACCCATAGCAAGGTATTGGCAAGAACGAACAAACCCAGAATACCGAACAGGCGTTTTTGGATGCTAAGTCTCATCGCAAACCAACCGATAGCCAAGATTGGGCAGTGTTTTGAGCATGGCGCTGGCAAAGGGCTTATCCAACGCAGCACGCAAGCTGTAGACATGTGAACGCAGTGCGTCGCTATCTGGCGGGTCATCACCCCACAGCTTATGGATAAGTTGTGTTCGGGTCACCGGTTCTGGATACGCCTCAACCAGTTCCTGCAAAATTCGAAAACCAATACCAGTCAATTTGAGAGGTACGCCCTCGCGCTGCGCTTCCTGGCTTTTCACCAACAGACAGAGCTCCCCCAATTTTAACTCGGCAGACCGGTGCAGACCCTGACGCCGCGTCAGGGCTTCACAGCGCAGCCTGAGTTCACGCAGATCAAAAGGCTTGGTGACATAGTCATCAGCACCTTGTCCATAGCCGCTGGCTTTGTCTTCGTAGGCATCTCGTGCGGTGAGCATCAATACGGGCAAGTTGTAGTCCAGGTCGCTTTTCAGGCGACGACAGACCTCCAGGCCGTCCATATCAGGCAGGTTCAGATCGAGTATCATCACATCGAACACTGCGGCACTGGCCAGTTCAATACCTTGATTCCCAGTGGCGGCATAATCCACCGCCCAGCCCAGGCCCTCGAGGAAACCCACTACCTGTGTCGCAATCGTGCTGTTGTCTTCTACCAGAATAATTTTCACGCAACCGCCACCAAACCCATTCGCATTGACCCAGCCTACACTAATATTGGGCAGGTGAAATCCGTGTGAAATCCCTGCGGGGATGCCGCTGGATTGCGAACTTCAGAAGCTTGGTGGCGCCTATTTCGCGCATAAAAAAAGGGCGGGTAAAACCCGCCCTTTTTATTTCGAGCCAGAAAGCTTAGCCAAACTGGTTCATGGTGTTGTCTGCACCACCGGCCTTCAGGGCCGCGTCGCCAGCAAAGTACTCTTTGTGGTCGTCGCCCATGTCGGAGCCAGCCATGTTCTGGTGCTTAACGCAGGCGATACCCTGACGGATTTCCTTGCGCTGAACGCCCTTAACGTATCCCAGCATGCCCTGCTCGCCAAAGTACTCCTTGGCCAGGTTATCAGTAGACAGGGCCGCAGTGTGATAAGTCGGCAAAGTGATCAGGTGGTGGAAAATGCCCGCTTCGCGCGCAGAGTCCGCCTGGAACGTACGGATACGCTCATCAGCTTCAACCGCCAGATCGGTCGCGTCGTAATCAACACTCATCAGAGCGTCGCGATCATAGGAAGATACGTCCTTACCTTCTTCAGACCAGGCATCAAACACCTGCTGACGGAAGTTCAGAGTCCAGTTAAATGAAGGGCTGTTGTTGTAAACCAGCTTCGCGTTGGGAATGACCTCGCGGATGCGGTTTACCATGCCACCGATCTGGCCGATGTGCGGCTTTTCGGTTTCAATCCACAACAGGTCGGCGCCATTTTGCAAAGAAGTGATGCTGTCCAGTACGCAGCGATCTTCGCCTGTGCCCTTACGGAACTGATACAGGTTGGAAGGCAGACGCTTGGGACGAACCAACTTACCGTGATGATTGATGATCACATCACCGTGGTTCATATCAGAAGGCTCTAGCTCTTCAACATCGAGGAAGCTGTTGTACTGGTCGCCCAGGTCGCCCACTTCGTGAGTCACAGCGATTTGCTTGGTGAGGCCAGCACCCAGTGAGTCAGTACGGGCAACAATGACGCCGTCTTCAATACCCAGTTCAAGGAACGCGTAGCGAACGGCGCGGATCTTGGCAAGGAAGTCCTCGTGAGGAACGGTTACTTTACCGTCCTGGTGACCACACTGCTTCTCATCAGACACCTGGTTTTCCAGCTGAATGGCGCAAGCACCCGCTTCAATCATCTGTTTGGCAAGCAGGTAAGTCGCTTCCGCGTTACCAAAACCGGCATCGATGTCGGCGATAATGGGGACAACGTGAGTCACGTGGTTGTCGATTTCATTTTGGGTCGCTTTAGCAGCCACGTCGTCACCGGCAGCGCGAGCCGCATCCAACTGACGGAAAAGACCGCCCAGTTCACGGGCGTCAGCCTGACGCAGGAAGGTGTACAGTTCTTCGATCAGGCCGGAGACGGTAGTTTTCTCGTGCATGGACTGATCAGGCAGCGGACCGAACTCGGAACGCAGCGCAGCAATCATCCAACCCGACAGGTAGAGGTAACGTCGGTCTGTGCTGTTGAAATGCTTCTTGATAGAGATCAGCTTCTGCTGACCAATAAAACCGTGCCAGCAACCCAGAGACTGTGTGTACTTGGAAGTATCTGCGTCGTAGGCTTCCATATCGGCACGCATGATGCCGGCGGTGTATTTGGCGATATCCAGACCGGTCTTGAAGCGGTTCTGGGCACGCATGCGAGCTGCGGATTCGGGGTTGATCTCATCCCAGGCGCTGCCTTGCTGAGTGCGCAGCTGAGCGATGTCGTTGATGTCATTCTGGATAGACATAGTTGGTACCTCTGGATACGGGTTTAGGGCTGTCGTTGGCCGGAAGACGCGGGGTCAGCCAGTCAGTGATGGGCATACTAGTCCCGGCGGGGGCATAAATGAAATAAATAGGCAGGATTCTTGCTATTCACCACAAGAATGAGTCAATACCCCTGCGCGCCAGCCCAGAGTGGGCCCTTCTCACCGGTACGCGCTTAGTAATGCCGCGCGGTGAGAGAGCCTTAGGTTATGACCCGTTATTCGCCCAGCAAGGCCTTTTTGATCTCTCGCTTGAGTATCTTATTGGTAGCGTTGCGAGGCAGGGGCTGCTCTGAAATATACACTTTGGTAGGGACTTTATAGCTGGCGAGTCGAGCCTTGGCGAAGGCAGTCAGCTCCTCTTCAGTCGTTTCTGCGCCGTCCTGGAGGTGCACTACTATCGCTACTTCCTCGCCCAGGCGTTCATGAGGCAGGCCTATTGCGGCAACCTCCTTGACCGACTCGTGCTCCAGCAACTCGTTTTCAATCTCAATGGGGTAGATGTTCTCGCCACCGCGGATGATCATGTCCTTGGCACGATCGGCCAGGAACAGGAAACCGTCCTGGTCCAGGTAGCCAATGTCACCCGTTTTCAACCACCCATCACGAAAGTCCTCTGCATTGGCATCAGGTCGATTCCAATACTCACGAATGTTCGTCACACAGCGCACCCAGATCTCGCCCGTTTCGCCCTGGGGTAAGGGTTCGCCAGCCTCATCGCCAATTCGAATATCGACAACAGGATGGGGAAAGCCAGCTGTGCCCGGCTTCTCCCGAAAGGCCTTGCCGGTCAGGGAGGCTCCCTGGGCATTGGTTTCAGTCATGCCGTAACCGGTTCCGCTGAAATTTTCCGGCATCTTCTCTTTCAACAGGGAACCCACTCTGGGCGGGGTAGCTGCCCCGCCCACTCCCAGGGAGAACAAACTGGAGGTATCTGTCTCACCGAATTCTTCCGCCTCCAACAAGTCCAGGATCATGGAGGGAGCTGCTGCCACGCTGGTAACACGCTCGTTTTCGATATATTTGAGGCCCTGTTTTACGTCCCACTTGTACATCATCACGATGCGTCGACCTCCGCGGAGGTTCGCCAGAAATTGGGCATGGCAGCCACTGACATGAAACAAGGGGACCGCTAACAAAGAGGTGGGTTCAAAGCCACGCTCCAGCATGGCTGTGATCAGTTCACCATTAGTCATAGCCGCTGCAATCGCGGCACACTCCATGTTAAACACCGCCTGGCAAATAGCCCGATGGGTTGATACAGCCCCCTTTGGCTTGCCGCTGGTACCCGAGGTATACATGATCATGGCGACATCATCGCTATCGATATCGACCGGTTCCGGCGCATTGCCAATGAAATCAGCGACGAACAAGGGTAGGCCGTGTGAATCCTGTCGGTCTGAGGGACGGGCTATCAGCGTACGAATTCCCTTGGCCTCCATCATCTGTGCAATGCCGTCGTAGCGCTGCTGGTCGCAGATCACCAGCTTTGCACCGGCGTCTTCTACGGTAAAAGCGACTTCCGCCGGCTTGCCCCAACTGTTAACCGGAACAATAACCGCCCCGATACTCGTTACGGCAATAAGCCCTGACATCCATTCGGGGTAATTACGCATAGCCAGTGCAACCCTGTCGCCACGGCCAATTCCAGATGCCTGCAATGCGGCAGCCAGCGCATCTGCTTCGTCCATAAGCTGGTTAAACGTACGCCGCTCACCTTCATATATCAGAAACTCACGGTCGCCATGGTTGCGGGCAATGGCCAGCGCTTCCCGTAAGTTTTCTGGCGCTGACTTGTAGTAACGCAAACCCGTCTCATCCACCGCGATTTCATAGGGGGCACCGGCGCCTGTCAGCTGGGCAATCGCGGCATCAAATTCCTGTTTAAGTTCTGACATGAGAGATTTTCCGTATGGGATGTTTTGATAATCAGTCTAGTGCACTACCCGCCACCTGACATCGGCGAGACTTTGCAAATTCGAATGACCCAATCTTGCATCACTCGTATCCACTTGCCCAACCCCACCAGAGCAGTAGAATGACCTCAGTTCAGGAGTTTAGTCCATGGCCGAAACCATTCCTCTTTATTACGCGCAAACATTGCTGCGTATGGCACCTGTAGAGCCTGCGCAGCTACGTGAGGAGCTTAAATCACTAAAACTGCCCATGGTGTTACTGGAAGACAAGGCGGTACCTGATGCTCGCATATCGGTTGAGGACTACGGCCGACTCTTCATTCATCTGGTGCACCAGATCCAGGACTCGATTCCAGG
Organism: Halioglobus sp.; assembly: GCA_039979015.1. Lineage (GTDB taxonomy): Bacteria > Pseudomonadota > Gammaproteobacteria > Pseudomonadales > Halieaceae > Halioglobus. Next base: position 202,070 of record JBDWAD010000011.1, on the reverse strand, counting down.
CAACATCGCCGACCCGGAAGACACTCGTAACTTCAGCGCCTATCGCATGATGTTCCAGGCCATGGTGCACTCCAAAACCCTGGGGCAAGCGCTGCAACGTGCGTCTATCTACTTCAAGCGCCTCCAGTCACAGGGAGAGACATTCGAAATCGAGGAAAACGGCGACACCGTCTACTGCAACTTCATATTCGCCCAGGAAACAGAGCGAGCCCTGACCTCTCCGGAAAACTTCAGCATGGAGCACCTGCATTGGCTTCCCGGCATGACCGGTCAGATATTATCAATGGCAATGTGGCATCGGGTTTGCGGATGGTTCATAGGCAGTTTCATCGATCTTAACGGGGTGGAAATGACCCAGGGCAGTGACGCTGGCAAGGATTACAGCAGCGTATTCGGTACACCGGTAAAGTTTGCCTCTGAGCGCAATGCATTCGCCTTCAACCGCCGCTTTTTAGAGTTTCCGATTGTCCAGAGTGATGATTCCCTGGACAAAATGCTGGCAACTTACCCGGCTGACCTGTTCAGAATCAGCCCCGAAGAGAACAGCCTGGGGATACGCATACGCAACCTTATCGGCAGCGATTTCCAACGCCCGCTGCCAGGGCTTCAGGATGTGGCAGAGCGCCTTCACATGACGACCCCAACGCTGCACCGCAGATTGCGTGAGGAAAACACCTCATTTCAGCAAATCAAGGACCATTGTCGCAGGGACGCGGCGATCAGCTATTTGACATCGGGGGCGCACACCACGTCGGAGCTCTCCGAGTTAATGGGTTTTTCCGACAGCAGCACTTTCCACCGCGCGTTCAAGAAATGGACAGGCTTAACACCTCAGGATTATCGCAAACGGCACTGCGCAACGCCCTGACAATTCCTGCCCCCACCCTTTGCAAAAAAACGCAATTGTGAGATCACCAGAATCAACTAGACTTCCTACTCTCAAACACAACAACAAGTAGGAATAGCAAATGGCATATTTCATCACAGGTGGTACCGGCTTCCTCGGTCGTTTTTTCATCGACAAGCTGAAAGAACGCGAGGGGGATATCTATGTTCTGACCCGCGCCGGTTCAAAGGAAAAGTTTGAAGCCTTACAGGAGCGCTTTGGTGCCGGCTCCGATCGCCTGATACCCGTGGAGGGAGACCTTCGGCAACCTCTGCTCGGCCTTGATGAGGCCACTATTGCCGACCTTAAGGGCAACATTCAATATTTCTGTCACTTTGCAGCCATCTACGACCTCGCTGCCTCCGCTGAGGAACAGACTAAAACCAATATCGAAGGTACTCGCCACGCTGTAGAACTGGCCGAGGCTGTGGACGCGGGCTGCTTTGAGCATGTTAGCTCCATCGCCGCGGGCGGCATGTATAACGGCACCTTCCGAGAGGATATGTTTGAGGAAGCCGAAAACCTGGAACACCCCTACTTCTCTACCAAGCACGACTCTGAGGCTGTGGTCCGCAACGAGAGCAAAGTCCCTTTCAGGGTTTATCGTCCAGCCATGGTGGTCGGGCATTCCAAGACAGGTGAGATCGATAAGATCGACGGCGCTTACTACTTTTTCAAGAGCCTGCAAAAAATCCGCAAAATCCTGCCACCCTGGTTCCCACTGATCGGCATTGAGGGCGGCAAGTTCAACGTAGTACCCGTGGACTATGTGGTGGACGCGATGGACTATATCGTGCACCAGGGCGATTTGGACGGCCGCTGCTTTCACCTGACGAACCCTGATCATCACAGCATGGGAAATCTTTTAAACGTATTTGCCGATGCCGGTCACACACCTCGTTTCAGCATGCGCCTGGATATGCGGATGTTCAACTTCATCCCGAAGTTCGTCCGCGAAGCCGTCTCCGGTCTGCCTCCGGTGAAGAGAATAGTCAGCACGCTACTGGCGGATATGGGGTTACCCGACTCCGTAACCATGTTCATGAACTATCCCACCCGGTATGACAACCGTGATACCGAGCGCGCCCTTAAGGGTAGCGGTATCAAGTGCCCTGAGCTGGAAAGCTACGCTCCAGTCATCTGGGACTACTGGGAACGCAACCTGGACCCGGACTTGTTTGTAGATCACTCACTGGAAGGTAATGTCGGAGGCAAAGTGGTGCTGATCACCGGCGCTTCATCTGGCATTGGCAAAACCTCAGCACTTCGACTCGCTGAAGCCGGAGCCCACGTATTGCTGGTCGCTCGCAGCGCGGAGAAGCTGGAGGAGACCGCCCAGGAAATTGCCACGCTAGGTGGCATGGCTACCATTTACCAGGCCGACGTCTCCGATCTTGAGGACTGCGACCGCCTGGTTGCCGAAGTACTCGAAAATCACGGGTTCATCGATATCCTGCTGAACAACGCGGGCCGATCCATCCGCAGATCCCTGGAGCTTTCCTACGACCGTTTCCATGACTTTGAGCGCACCATGCAGATCAACTATTTCGGTGCGGTGCGTCTCACCATGGGCCTACTGCCGTCGATGGCCAAGCAGGGTAAAGGCCATATCATCAATATGTCGTCGATTAGTGCCCTTACGCCCAGCCCACGGTTCTCCGCCTACGTGGCCTCTAAGTCAGCGCTGGATGCCTGGACGCGCGCCGCTGCAGTGGAATATTCGGACCTGAATGTAAGGTTCACCACCATCAACATGCCCCTGGTTCGCACCCCGATGATCGAAGCCACCAGCGTATACGACTCAATGCCTGTACTGAGCCCTGAAGAAGCTGGCGATATGGTCGTAGAGGCCGTGATCAAAAAGCCCAAGCGCATTGCCTCTCCGCTGGGTGTCTATCTGCAGGTCATGACCGCGGTAGCACCGAAGTTCACCGAAGTCGTGATGAACGTTGTATTCCGCATGTTCAACGACTCTGCCGCCGCGCGCGGAGACAAGAAAGTCGAGAAAGTCGAGGCGTCCAACGAACAGGTAGCACTTGCCGCGTTGATGAAGGGTGTGCATTTCTAGACCCTGTCCCGATCCAAAAAACCCGCCACTTGGCGGGTTTTTTTTGTCTCGACAAAAGAGCTAACCTATCTGCGGCCGATTCAGCTCCACTGGCCGTGGACAGCGCATTTTCAAACTGTCTTAATACCAGGCTAAGTTAGCTCTGAAAGGACATAGAGATGAAGGCAAGCCGGAGTCCCGCAAAGCTCTTCTACCTGCTAAGCACCGTGGCAACGTTCCTGCTGATCTCGGCGGGCGCCATCCGTGCAGAGGGCGAATTGCACACTGCCGAACTGGGCCGCTGTAACCTGGAAAATGGACAGCAAATCATCGACTGCCAATTAAGCTACCGAATATATGGACAGCGAAATGCCGATGGCTCCAACGTGGTGTTGATGCCCTCATGGCACAACGGCAATGCACAGGGCCTTTCTGAATTCGGCTACCTGGGACCCGGCGGCATTGTAGACACGGGTGACTTTCAGGTCATCGCCGTGAACTCACTAGGCAACGGTGTCTCATCCTCACCTTCCAATAGTAGCCAGGATCCCTTCCCTGAATTCAGCGTCCGCGACATGGTGAGCACACAGCATCGCTTGCTAACCGAAGAACTGGGTCTGAATCACATTCACGCGGTGGTGGGTGCTTCTATGGGAGGGCATCAGGTTTACGAATGGATGATGATGTTTCCTGAGTTTGCATCACATTTTGTGCCCATTGAAGCCAGCCCCTGGCCTACTTTTTACGACCACGTCAAGGAGCGGGGCTGGATGGCTGCCCTGGACAGCCCTATGGACAGCCCGGAGGAATTGGCCCGGGTCACAGAATTGATCAGCGCTATAGACACATTGATGTTCTGGTCGCCGCAATACGTCAACCGCGAAATGGGCCATGGCGACTTTGATGAAAGATTCGAAACGATGCAACGACACAGTGGGGAGGACAAGCTCCGAGACCGGGCCAGCCAAACCAGGGCCCTACTCAGTCACGATATTCGCCGGGGCCGCAAAAACTTTCAACAGCGATTGCCAGCACTACGCAAACTCAGCACCCTGACGGTGGTTTTCGAGTCGGACATGACAGTGATCCCGGGGCCCAGTCTGGAACTGGCCGAAAAACTGGGGTTTGATTCGATCGCAATCAGTGGCGACTGTGGCCACTTCGGTCCCAACCCCGAGTGCTATCAACAGGAGGTAGCCAGGCAGGTCAACGGTTTCCTTCGTCATGGCAGCCGGCGCAGCCTGCTAAGACGGAGCATGACATTCGGTGGCATTGAGCGGGAGTACTTTGTTTACCTGCCGGAAGGTCACAGCGGCAGCGCGCCACTGCCAGTTGTCATGGGCTTACACGGCCTGGGTTCTACCGCATCCGGCTTTGCAACTACCTACGATCTTAACGCACATGCAAAAGAGAACGGCTATATATTTGTCTACCCGCAGGGTTCGCACTTTCAGGGGGCATTGGGCGACGACCCGACAGCGGAGCCATACCTGATCAGTACCTGGAATGATGAAGCCAGCAACTTCACTCCCACCGAAGCCGGCCCCCATTGCACGGACGACCGCCTCAAGTATCCCTGTCCTCCGGAATGCGGCAGCTGCAATCGCTGCGCCTGGACATCTTGCTACGACGACAAAGATTTCCTGCTGCGTGTGCTTGAAGAAGTCACCAGTGAGTTCAACACAGATACCACGCGTCACTACCTGCTGGGCAATAGCAACGGCGGAGGTATGGCCATGCGAATTGGCTGCGATTACCCTGACCGCTTCGCAGCAATTGGTGTCAGCATCTATCAGATGCCACCGGGGCACACCTGCGGCCCCGACACTGGCCTACCTATGCTTCATCTCTACGGTGAGCAAGACGATGGCGTCGGCCATGACGGCACACCCACCAGCGATGGCTGGATTTTTACCTCTGCCGCGGAAAACACCCACGACTGGGCCAGGGCAATGGGTTGCCTGGGCGAGCCAGCCGAATGGCGCACGGCAACTACCGATGCCAATGGGTTAATTTGTACGGCTTACACCGATTGCCCGAACAGTAAACAGGAAGTGGTCAGTTGCATGGACCCAAAAGCCGGCCACGAATGGCGTGGCCAGCGTATCGAAAAGATTCCAGCGAACTGCGTCACGCCCGCCCAGAGCGACTCGTTACCCGGACAAGACCCCTGCCCGCAGCTGCAAGCTGCAGAATCACATTGGGGTATGGATTTGTTCTGGCAGTTTTTCCAGCGCTATCAACGTACCCCCTAGGGCACAGATATAACCACGCAACCACCAAAGCCACCCTGCTCAATCAATTCGTGTGCCTGCACCATTTCCTTGAAGGGAAGACAGTGGGCCACCCGGTGTTGCAAGCGCCCCTCCTCCAGCAACCGGCAGGTATCGGCAATAGCCAGGGCCTTGGCTTCCTCCGGCATGGCATAAACGATCACCATACGAATGGTCAGATCCATGAACATCATCTGCAGAAAAGGCAACTGGGGCTCTCGAACCTGGGTAGAAGAATAGGTAGCAATAGTCGCGCCGATACGCACGCAATTGAGCAGCTCCGGCAGATTGGCGCCAAACTCGACATCGACCACCCGATCCACCTTGTCACCATCGAGGCAGTCCAGCACTGCCTGGCCCCATCCCGGCGCGCGGTGATTAACAACATGGACTGCGCCCATCTCACGGCACATGGCCTCGTCTTGCGGATTGCTGGCAGTGGCGATTACCCTGGCCCCTCCCCAACACGCAAACTGAATCGCATAGTAGCCGACGCGGCCTGCTCCGCCAGTCACCAAAATGGTCTGGCCACGAACATCACCGTCAGCAAAGACGCAACGATGCGCCGTCATCATGGGTATACCGATGCACGCACCCACCTCGAACGATACGGTGTCAGGAAGACGCGGTGCGCGACTGCTCTCCACAGCCACATATTCAGCAGCCGTGCCCAGGCGGCGGCCATACTGTGCCTGATAGACGAATACTCTCTCAGCAACGCGGGATGCATCTACCCCCTGCCCTACTGCCTCAATCACGCCCGCGCCGTCACTGTGAGGAATCACCAGGCCGTCATCAAGCAGATTGGGAAACGCACCCGCTCTTTTCTTGACATCCGAGGGGTTCACCCCGGTCGTCGCCAGTTTCACCAGCACTTCTCCAGGACCTGCCTTCGGTTGAGGCTGATCCCCAAAAAGCAGCGCGTCGGCGGCGCTACCGAAAGATTCAAACCACACTGCTTTCATTACTCAATCCTCAGTCTTATCAGCCCAACCAGTTGGCCAGACCTTCCGTGTGGCCATCTACACCGATGGCCTGGCCAGAAATACTCCCGCCCAGGCTGGAACTCAGGAAAAGTGCCATGTTGGCTACATCCTGCGCTTCCACAAACAAGCGCATTGAACTCTGCCGCTCGTAGGCGTCACGTATAGCATCCGCCGGCATGTCCCGTTCGCGAGCGTCCCGCTCAATGACGCGATCAATCCGATCACCCTTGACGCTCCCTGGGCACAGTGCATTGACCCGGATATTGTCCGGGCCAAGTTCCATCGCCCATGTTTTGGTCAGGCCCACCATCGCCCACTTGGAAGCGGTATAGGGCGATCGCAAGGGGCATCCAAACAGGGCGGCGTTGGAGCAAATATTAACGATGGAGCCACCGCCCGCTCGCTTCAGCATCGGCACCGCCCGGCGAGTCACGTAGAACTGCCCGTTGAGGTCTATGGCGATGGTACGGTCCCACTCATCTTCCTCGATGGCATCTACTGGAGCGGTAGGGCCAGCAACGCCGGCATTGTTTACCAAAATATCCAGGCGCCCCCAACGGCTATCGATATCCCGGAACAGGGCTTCTACCTGGTGCCTGTCTGCTACGTCAGCAATACTGCCGGCTGCCCCGCTGTTGGCGGAGAGGAAATCTTCCAGTGCCTGCTCATTAATGTCGCATACGTGCACATTGCAACCGTGATCCAGCAAAGTCTCAGCGATACAGCGGCCAATACCACCGGCGCCCGCTGTCACCAGTGCAACCTGCCCAGGTTCTATTTGAATAATGGATTTTGTCATGACCAATACTCTGGTTGTGGATATTGAGCGACGCCCTGGACAACATTGCAGAGGGTACAGAGCGTCTAAGGTTACAGTGCCGCTAAAAGCGACTATTTATTATCCCTGGTGAATTTCATTCAGGCATGCGGGAACCGCTTTCTACTCATCGGCAACGTGGTCTCGCTGCAGGGATTTAATCAGCGCCACTGTGGACAAAACCCCGGTCAGCAAAATAGGCAAGGAAGCCACCAGCACCGAGGTCTGGGCGACTTTTATGCCGCCAATATACATTAGGGTCAGCGGCAATATCGCCAGCGCCAGGGCCCAGAAACTGCGGTGCCAGCGAGGCGGGTCCTCACTGGGATGCAAACGATGGCTGGCGCTGGAGGCCAGAATGTAGGATGCAGAATCATAGGTCGTGGCAGAAAATACGATGCTGACGAAACAAAATAAACCGATTGCGAGACCCGCCATAGGCAGCTGATCAAAGCTGGCAACAATGGCCTGGTTGCCATCGGCCTCGGCCATCACTGCCAACACATCCAACTCGCCGCTCAATTGCAGGCCGAGAGAAAAGTTACCCAGCACCATGTAGAACAGGGCACCGCCAAGCGTTCCATAGAGCAGCATGCCCCCTATCACCTGGCGTATCGTTCGGCCACGCGAGATGCGGGTGACAAACATGCCAACAAAGGGGCCATAGGCAATCCACCACGCCCAGTAAAACACTGTCCAGTCTTCAAAGAATCGGGACTCGGTAAATGGATCCGTCCAGAAACTCATGGCCACGTAATTCTGGATTACCGTGCCGATACTGTTGAGTGAGGTTTTGACAATAAACAAACTCGGGCCTGCGACAAAAACAAAGGCCAGTAACACCAGTGCCACAAACATATTGATATCACTGAGACGCTTGATTCCCCGCTCTAACCCCATGTAAACACTGGTGGCGAAAATAACCACGCAAAGCATGACCACCCCGGCTTCCAAACCAAATCCTGTTTCAATACCGGTAAGCCGCGAAATCAGCGCAGCAATAAGCGGCGTGGAAAACCCCAGCGAGGAGCCTGCTCCACCGATCATCGCGATCATGAACAGAAAGTCCATTGCCCTCGCAGGAAGGCTCTCTTCCTTTCCCTCAAGCCAATAATGACAGCCGACGCTGTACTTCAGCACCGGCACCCGCTGAGCATAAAAAGGGTAGGCGATGGCCAGGGTGGGGAGACAATAGAATGCCCAGGCAGTGAAACCCCAATGAAAAATTCCATAGGATGAAGCCCACTTGGCAGCCTCCACTGAACGCGACTCAGCACCAAAGGGTGGCCCATCGTAGTAGTAAGCCCACTCAATAGCGGACCAGTACATCAGCCCGGCGCCCACCCCGGCACAGAACAGCATAGCGACCCAGCTGTAAGTACTATATTCGGGCTCTTCATCGGCCAGGCCCAGCTTCACTTTGCCAAATCGACTGAATGCCAACCAACCCAAAACCAGCATGGCGCCCACTCCGGCAGCGGCATACAACCAGCCGAAGTTTGTTGCGATAAAGGCATAGCTTTGCTGCACCAGCGCAGCACCGCCCTCGGGGTTCAGGACCAGGGGCACCGAAACCAGTAAGATAACCAGTAGTGTCGCTGCAAAATTAGTCTTATCGAGATTGGCGTCCAAGAATACGCTCCAGGCCTGCAGTTCGAGCATTCAATCATGCTATCCTTACGCGCGCACTGCAAGCGAGGTAGGCGACGTTAAATTACCTTCAGTGCACGTGAGATTTAGTCAATATTTACAGTGTTTTCTGCATAGGAGAGCAGCGTGTACATCAACGGTGAATGGCAAACCAGAGAACAAACTTTTCCCGTCCACAACCCCGCCAGCGGTGAAGTCATTGGCTCTGTCGCCGACGGCAACCGAGAGGACGCGAAAGACGCAATCGCAGCCGCAGCAGCTGCCCTGCCCAACTGGGCAGCCAGCAGTGCCTATGAGCGCTCCGCGAAACTATACGCTGCTCACCAGCTTATGATGGAGCGTCGTCCCGCCCTCGCGGAGCTGATGACCAAAGAACAGGGCAAGCCACTGAAGGCCTCTATGAACGAGGTAAAGTACGCTGCCGATTTTTTGATCTGGTTTGCGGAAGAGGCCAAACGCATTTACGGAGAAACCATTCCCTCGGCCCGCAGCGACCAACGCTTCCTGGTGCATAAGCAAGCGGTGGGGGTTGTGGCGGCGGTCACACCCTGGAATTACCCTATCTCCATGCTCACCCGCAAACTGGCGCCTGCCCTGGCAGCGGGCTGTACTGTGGTGTTAAAGCCAGCCGAAGCAACACCGCTCTGTGCCATGGCAGTCTGCGAGATTCTCCACGAGGTAGGACTGCCTGCGGGCGTGGTCAACCTGGTAACGGCTTCTGACCCGCGCCCCATCGGCGAGGAGTTCTGCACCAATCCCACTGTGAAAAAACTCACCTTCACCGGCTCAACCGCGGTCGGCAAAAAATTGGCAACGGATGCCGCACCGCAGCTCAAACGTGTGTCCATGGAACTGGGCGGGCATGCCCCGTTCATCGTATACGACGATGCGGATCCCGTGCACGCGGCGAAGGGTGTGTCACTGGTCAAGTTCCTCAACACGGGCCAGGCCTGCATCAGTCCTAATCGTATCTTCGTGCAGCGCTCAATTCTCGACCCTTTCCTGGAAACGCTGCAGGCCCGCATCGAAAAAATGCGGGCGGGCAATGGACTGGATCCAGCCAACAGCATTGGCCCGCTGGTGAATAACGCGGCCGTAGAGAAAGTAGACAAGCAGGTGCAGGACGCATTGGCCAGGGGTGCTACGTTACACACCGGCGGACAGCGCCTGCTGGACGACGGACTGGACAAGGGGCACTTTTACGCTCCCACGATGATCAGCGACATTACGCCAGATATGCTGATTTACCGCGAGGAAACCTTCGGCCCGGTGGCTGCAGTGGTTCCCTTCGATGACGAAGACGACGTCATCGCCATGGCCAACGATACCAGCTATGGTCTGGCGGCCTATGTTTATACCCAAAACCTGTCACGCGCCGTGCGCAGTTTCGAGGCACTGCACTTTGGCATTATTGGCATCAACGACATCAACCCCACCAGTGCGGCTGCACCTTTTGGCGGCATGAAAGAAAGCGGCCTGGGCCGCGAGGGCGCCCGCGAGGGCATTGAAGAATATCTGGAAACCAAACTGGGCGGTTTCAGCGTTTAGAACACGCACCGCATAGGAGAAGAAAATGGCTGGACCCAAATATCCCGGACTGGACACCATGGCGCTGCACGCCGGCGCCCAACCGGACCCAACAACAGGCGCTCGCGCTACGCCCATTTACCAGACGGCGTCATTTACCTTTCCCGATTCGGACTACGCCGCTTCGCTGTTCAATATTGAGCGAGCGGGCCACGTTTATTCGCGCCTGAGCAACCCGACCAACGCGGTCCTGGAGGAACGCATTGCCGCACTGGAAGGCGGCGTCGGTGCCATTGCCACTGCCAGCGGCCAGGCTGCCCTGCACCTGGCTATCGTGACTCTGATGGGTGCGGGCTCGCATATTGTTGCTTCTGCCGCGGTTTACGGCGGCACGCACAATCTACTGGCCTATACCTTGCCGCGTTTCGGTATTGAAACGACCTTCGTCGATCCCAAAGACCCCCAGTCTTTTGCCAAGGCGATAAAAGATAATACCCGGCTGGTGTTTGCCGAGACCCTGGGAAACCCGGGGCTGGACGTGCTGAATATCCCTGCGGTTGCAGCAGTAGCTCACGATGCGGGTCTGCCATTGATGGTGGACTCCACGTTCACCACCCCCTACCTGATGAAGCCTTTTGAACTCGGTGCCGACCTGATCCAGCATTCAGCCACCAAGTTTCTCAGTGGCCACGGCGTGGTGATAGGCGGACTCTTGGTAGACAGCGGCAGCTTCGACTGGGAAGCCTCGGGCAAATTCCCTACCCTCAGTGAACCCTATGACGGTTTTCACCAAATGGTATTCACTGAAGAATTCGGGCCAGCTGCATTCATAACCCGAGCTCGCAAAGAGGGCCTGCGAGACTTTGGTGCTTGCATGAGTCCTACTTCGGCGTTTCATATCTTGCAGGGCATGGAAACCCTGGGAATGCGCATGCAGCGCCACGTGGAGAACACCCGCAGCGTGGTTAAGTTCCTCAATGAACAGGATATGGTCGTGAAGGTATCTTATCCTGAATTGGACGGCCACCCTGACCAGAGCCTTGCCCGTGAGTTGCTACCGCTTGGTTGCGGCGCGGTATTTAGCTTCGACCTCAAGGGTGGTCGCGAGTCAGGCGTTGCTTTTGTGGACGCACTGGACCTTTTCTCCCACCTGGCGAACGTCGGTGATGCCAAGTCACTGGTCATCCATCCGGCAAGCACCACCCACCATCGTATGGACTCGGCAGCACTGGCTGCAGGCGGAATTAGCGAAGGCACAATACGTCTTTCCATAGGTCTGGAGGATTGTGACGATTTGATAGGTGATCTGAAGCAGGGGCTGCGTGCCGCAGGCAAGGCCATGGAGCGCAAGGAGGGTCAACGATGAGAATAGATGTTAAGGGCGACAGCAGCTATTGCTACACCAACAATCGGGAGATCGATCCGCAAAAGGAGACTGTGGTCTTCATCCACGGTTCAGGCATGGATCACACGGTATGGACTCTCGCATCCCGTCATTTCGCACGCCATGAACGCAATGTTGTTGCCATCGACCTCCCCGGACATGGTCGCTCAGTGGGCGCACTATGCACCAGCATTGAGACGATGGCTGACTGGATAATCGATGTGCTGGATGCCCTGAAAATTGACCGAGCTGCACTCGCTGGCCACAGCCTGGGCAGTCTGGTGTCGCTGGAATGTGCCGCGCGCTATCCGCAACGAATCAGGGCCATCGCCCTGGTAGGAACCACCGCGCCTATGCCTGTCTCCGACGCTATACTTGATGCAGCACGCAACAACGAACACGCGGCTTTCGACATGCTAACCCAATGGGGCTACAGCAAACGACACCAGTACGGGGGCAACCGCAACTCGGGAATCTGGATGATCGGCAATACCCTGCGCCTTTACGAGCGCGCAGCTCCCGGTGTTTTGTTCAACGATATGAATGCCTGTAACAACTACAGCACCGGACTGGACAGAGCATCCGAGATACAGTGTCCGGCGCTCATGATATTAGGTGAGGAAGACCGCCTGACCCCCAGTCGAAGCACTCGCCCCTTGCAGGCGGCACTGCCCGATGTTGAGGTCGTAACGCTGCCTGGTGCAGGTCACACGATAATGGTGGAAGAACCTAACGCCCTGCTCTCAGCGCTGCATAAAGTGCTCTAGGCCATTAATGCGGCGCGTCCGGCAGGGACGCCGCTAGCCAACCAGGCCGAACACCTTTAACAACTTGAGGCCGCCCAACCCGAGGGTCACCAGTACCACACACGTTCCCAACAGATTACTGATGACACCATTGCGGTAATCACCCAACTGCTGTGATCGGTTCATTACTAACAGCAGGAACACGGCACAAACAGGTAACAGCAAACCGTTAGCGGCCTGGGCGAAGAGTATGGCCGCCAGGGGGCTGGTACCAATCACAGCGAAGAAAGTACCACTGGCCAGCACCAGCAACCACACTAGGCGAAAGCGAAAAGAAGATAAATCACGTTCCCAGCCTAGCGCCCCACATACCGCGTAGGCCGCGGCCAAGGGGGCTGCCACCGCACTGCTGAGCCCTGCTGCAAAGAGTCCAGCGGCGAAAAAGTAGCGCGCTGCTGGACCCAGCAACGGCTCCAGTTGCAAGGCGATATTGGCCGCAGATATCTGGGCCCCGGAACCGAAGAAAGCCGCTGCCGCGGTACTCATAATCGCGAGGGTAATCAAGCCACCCAGGCCAATAGAGAGACCAGTATCAACTCGCGCTGCCTTGAGTGAATCAGCAACCGGCAGTTCAGCATGCCATTTTTCCTGAACTGCGCTCGAGTGCAAAAACAGGTTGTAGGGCACCACAGTGGTACCTATCAGTGCGATTGCCGTCAGCAAAGACCCCTCGGGCAGACTGGGTTGAAGCATTCCGGACAACAGGGTTGCGACGGGGGGCCGCACCATCCAAAACGTCAACAGGAACACCGTGCTCATCAGTAAAACCAGAGCAACCAGCACATGTTCAATCAAACTATAACGACCGCTGAGCAGCAGAGCCGCTGAGGAAAAACCTACCGCCAGTGCCCAGATCCAACTGGGAACACCGCTGATCCCCTCCAGCCCCAGAGCCGCGCCAGTGATGTTGCCCGCCTCATAGGCTGCATTACCAAAACCCACTGCGGCCACTACCAGCAAAACCGCCAGAGGACCGTACCAGTGCCCGGCAAAGGTTTCCCGAATCGCCTGGGACAACCCCCGGCGGGTCACCAGGCCCAGGCGAGCAGACATCTCCTGCAATACGGCAGTGGCGACCACCGAGAACAGCAGGGCCCATAGCAACGCATAGCCGAAGCCGGCACCGGCGACACTGGCAGTGGTTACAGTACCCGGACCAATAAAAGCGGCAGTGACAAGAAGCCCCGGACCGAAAGGACCGGGGCGCTTTGTTTTTACTGTCGGGATGTTATCAGATGTCAAATCGGTAGCGCCGCAAATAAACCGACCCTACAACGGTTATTACAGCAAACACCAGCCCGCAGGCCATGCTGAAAAAGTCGACTTCCTTCCAAAATGAACTATGAATATAAAAGCCCATTACGCTCTCACCACCGATGTGATGCGGGATGTGGTTGATCACCGCGCCGAGGACATAATCGCTCCCCAGGACAATACCTTCCAGCAACATCAGTCCGATAACGGGCGCAACAGCGATCATAAACGGTGAACGCTTGGCCAAGGCAGAAGCCAACAGTAACCATCCATAGGTAGGCGCCACCCACAGGGCCGTCATCACCCAACCACCGACCTGCTGCAGTAAAAGGTCACCAAAACCAATGTTCGCCAGTACGGTGGCAAATGGATCCATATCCATACGCCAAACCATCAGCATGGCCAAAAGCACAAAAGACAACTGCATTAGCATTGACACAGCAATGTAGATCGCTGGCGCAACAATCAGCGCCACAGTCAATCGGGTAAGCACCTCCTCCCATTCGGAAACCGGCATCGATTTCCAGAAAAGGATACTGCGATCCTTGCGGTCATTGTAAAGCGAGCCCAACAGGTAGTTGAAAGTCACCAGCACCAACAGCACCAGGAAGAAGACGTGAATCACTTTTAAAACCGGGTTAAGACTACCAACCTCCGCCGACTCGTAATCGGGCTTGTCACGTGTTTCCGGTTCAAACCGCCAGCTTCGCGAAAAGTTCCAGTCTTCATCAGAGGGAGCTTCATCTGCCGAGGCAACTTCAATTTCATACGCTGGCTCGGGTGCAGAGGGCGCTGATGAAACCGCTTCCGAATCATGCTCAATCTGGATTTCATTGTGGTCATCGAGATCGATGGTAATAACTGGCGAGACACCCATATCCTCGGCCATGATAACGTCGAGGAAAGTATCTCCCATTGCCGAGATCCTGTTAGCCACCAACACGCTGACTAACATCAACAAGGTAAGAACCCCGGCGACGATGAAAGGAGCCCACACCAGTGACAGCTTGTACTCCTGAATTTCCTTCTGCAGCAGTGTGAAACGACGAAGTGATGCTGTAGTTGCCATTACTTGTCTCCTCCCATCATCGCCACAAACAGGTCAGACACCGATGGCGTTCGCAGTTCACCCAGTGAAGTCAGTGACTCTCGCTCGATGCCTTCATAGATGATGGCCTTGCCTCCGAGAATCCCTTGCGAGCCCACGTGTGGAATACCCTGGGCCTTAACCGCTAAATCGCCAACGGCATTAAGCTGTACAAACTGTTGTTCAATTTCTTCCATAGAGCGCTGCAAAACTTTCTTACCGTGATTCAGGAACATGACATCAGTGAGAATGTGTTGCACCTCGTCTACCTGGTGAGTGGAGATAATGATGGTGCGCTCCTGATCGAAATAGTCCGATATCAGTTGTTCAAAGAAACGTTTGCGGAAAAGGATATCCAGACCCAGCGTCGGCTCATCCAGAATCAACAGGCGAGCGTCGATCGCCATCACCAATGCCAGGTGAACCTGAACCATCATGCCCTTGGACAAATTCCTGATGCGTCCGTTGAGGCGAACGTCTGTGTCTTTGAGGTAACTTTCCGCCACACTACGATCAAATCGAGGATGAATTCCGCTGGCGTAATCGAGTAATTGTTCAACGCGCATCCAGCGCGGCAACACGGCGGTATCGGCTATGAAGCAGACTTCCTCCATCAAACGCGATCGCTCGGTCCTCGGACTGTTACCCAGCACATTCAGGTCGCCCTTATACTCTGTGAGGCCAAGCAAGGCACGAAGTAGAGTGGTCTTTCCCGCCCCGTTGGGGCCAATCAGCCCCAGTACAGCGCCAGAAGGGATATCAAAATCAATGTGATCAACGGCCTTCAGGTCGCCAAATTCTCGCGTTAAACCCTTCGCCTCGACGATATTACCCATTAGTGTTCTCCCCCTGTTTCCATCAGTAGACCCACTACTTCCTGAATATTCATTCCCAGTACCTCTGCCCTATCGAGGAATGCAGGCACTTCCTCATCAATAAACTGCTGCTTCTCGTTGCTGGTGAGGGCACCACAGGCGCCGGTCTTTACGAACATTCCCAGGCCGCGACGCTTTTCTAATAGACCGGCGTCCACCAACTCCTGGTAGGCCTTACCCACTGTAAGATGGTTGATCTTGTAGTCTGATGCGACCTGGCGCACCGACGGTACGGCCTCACCCTCCGGGAAACTGCCATCCATAATACGGTCGGCGACCAGGTCTCTCAGTTGGCGGTAAATGGGCTGCTTATCATTCCATTCGACGGTCACTGGTTCATCTCCCGATTAACGCTGGCGATTCAAGTCGCCGGAACCCAGTACATTGCTGTCAATTTCTGGGTCACCCGCATAATAAATGTCGCCGCTGCCGATAATATTGACTTCCAGTTCACTGACCTCGCCCACTCGAGCATCGCCCGAACCTACGATGTTTATCTCCGCTGAACTGACTGCCTGGGCACTGAGATCAACTTCTCCACCGCCCGCTATATTGATCTTTATCGATGACGCTTTGCCCATTGCCTCCTTCACACTGATATCACCAGAGCCGCTGATAGTCGCTTCGATCAAGTCAGCAGTGAGCTTACCGACAGCTACATCGCCAGACCCCGAGACCAGCAACTCAACAGTGGTTGAATCCAGCTCTGCTAACTTTATATCACCTGAACCCCGAACCCTTGCTTTGGCCTCCCTGGCGACTAAAGAGAACAACTTGATATCTCCAGACCCATCGACATTAATGACAATTTCATCGGTTTCGAAGGGCTTAACGAAAACATCGCCACTGCCGCTGAGGCGTATCTCATCGAGATCCGGTACGGTCAGCATATACTTCACCGACGAAAAGCTTTTACCTCTATGCTGATCGGACTGACCGAGCACCAGCGTCCCTCCCCGAATATTGAAAGGCTGCATCTCCAGCACGTCATCGTCACCCCGAATCAACAGCTCTGTTGTCTCGCCCTGATCAATTTGTACTTCTACACTGCCATATACCGAAACGTTCTCGACCTCCAGGTCAGTGATTTTCAAAGTCTCGGCCTGCAAGTTGAAGCTTGCCAGTGTCATGGTTGCAATTAATAGCGCTTTCATTTCCCGTTCCTCTAATTAGGCTGTTTCTGATGAGCCGCGAGTTTCACCGCGACGCATCAGCAACTCCGACAGCAAAGCTGCCGGGACAAAAAATAGAAGTGTCATCACACCTATTCCCAGCGTGGCACCCAGCCCGCGAAAAGACAAACCGCTTCTGGCGTCCATGGCAGGCAAAGTCATCACCCGGGAAACTCCCAGATCCAGGCAGTCCTGGATTTGCGCCAAGGCCATGTAGGTGACCTGAGATGGATCGATCTCAGCTTTCACCGCGGTGCTAGCCATAACCATCAGCGATATCAGAATAACGTTACGAATCATAATGCAGCCCTCTACATGCGCCGAACATTGGGAGAAGGCGATATTGCTGAAAGCGCTTCAACCAGGCCCGCTGCTGGAAGAAAACACAAAAAGGCCAACGCCCCTACTCCCAACACACTGAGCATTGCACATATCAGCAACAAACCCGCATGCACAATCATGCGGTGGTCATTGCTGGCTAAGATTCGTTTTCTTGGCTTGACGCTCATTTTCACAATCTCACTGATTTGGTGTTATACGTAACTATAACACCATATTTTGATTGCGCAACTCTAAAATGCTAAAGAATTATTTTATGTATGTTTTACAAGAACTTAAGCTCCTAAATAGCGAGTGTTCGCTGCATATTAGCTGCTATAGCACCCGCTATGCACCTGGCTTTTTCGCTATAGGGACCGGCAAAAGACTGGTCCAGTGTCTGACAAAACAGATTCAGCCAACGCTCAAAGTCGGCCTGGGCCAGGTTACGCCGGGCATGAAGCTGGCGATGAATATTCATGGTGTGGCGGTGATAGGCGTTCTCACTGAGAACCAGCTTGCACCAGTAGTTTTTGATATGAGGCAGGTGTGTCTGGAGATCTATCCGGGCGACATCGAGAAAAATCGGGGCAAGTTGCTCGTCGGCAAGCACCTGCTCATAGAAGCGGTCCACAAACAGCTCGACATTTTCACGGGTGTCTAAATCAGACCTGGGATCATTAATCATATGCCGATACTTGAGAGCAGAGCCTATTTCTTCTTTTTCTTGCTCTTGCCCTTGCTCTCACTCTTACTGGCATGTGACATCAAGCGGCGTTTCCGCTGAACCTGTCTCTGGGTGAGCTTGTTACGCTTTTCTGCGTAGGGGTTGTCAGAGGTGCGAAACTCGATTCGAACAGGCGTTCCTACAAGATCCAACTCGCGGCGGTAGATTTTTTCCAGATAGCGAGCGTAGCTGGTGGGCACTTTGCCAGTCTGGTTTCCGTGTATCACGATTAGCGGAGGGTTGCGCCCTCCAGCGTGAGCATAACGCATTTTAATGCGACGTCCATTGATCATGGGAGGCGCATGGTCGAATACCGCACCCTCCAGTATCCGGGTCAAAGCGTTGGTCGAGAGTTCTCGGGTCGCTGATTCAAAAGCAGCATTGATTGACTTATAGAGGTGCCCTACGCCGGTACCATGCAGCGCCGAAATAAAGTGAGTATCGGCATAATCGGCGAAGGCTAAACGGCGGCCAAGTTCACTCTTGATCCAGTCTCGCTGATCGGGCTCAATACCATCCCATTTGTTGACCGCCAAAACCAGTCCGCGGCCTTTCTCGATACAGTGCCCCAGCAGGTGCATATCCTGGTCGACAATGCCTTCGTGGGCATCCATCACCAAAATAACGACATGAGCGTCATCAATCGCTTTCAATGTTTTGACGATGGAGAACTTTTCTACCGTTTGTTTCACATTTTTACGGCGCCGCACACCAGCAGTATCGATGAGCGTATATTCCTTATCGTCGCGCTGGTAGTCGACGTAAATACTGTCCCTGGTGGTGCCCGGCTCATCGAAAACAACGACCCTGTCTTCTCCCAACAGGCGGTTTACCAGGGTCGACTTGCCCACATTAGGTCTACCGACAACGGCCACTCGAGTGCTGTTGGGAAAGGCTTCGTCTTCTTCAAGGCGTTCCTCGACGGGAAACTGTTCCATCACCTCGCCGATCATGTTGCGAACACCGCGCCCATGACTGGCTGCGATAGCAAACATAGATTCAACGCCCAGTGCATAGAAGTCACTGGTGGCTATATCGGCATCGAGGCCATCGATTTTGTTGACCACCAGGTGAAATGACTTGTTGCGCTGCCTGAGATGCTTGGCCAGGGCCTGGTCGGCCGGATTAAGCCCTTCTCTGGCGTCTACCAAAAAGAGCACGGCATCGGCTTCTTCAATAGCCACCAGGGACTGCTCAGCCATTTCGGAATCTATACCGAACTCATCGCCGCTGATCCCGCCGGTATCTATAACCATAAAAGGTTGAGATCCCAGTCGCGCCTCGCCGTACTTGCGATCCCTGGTGAGGCCAGGCAGATTCGCAACCAGCGCATCACGACTGCGAGTCAGCTGGTTAAAAAGTGTCGACTTGCCGACATTAGGGCGCCCCACCAGGGCGATCACAGGAATCATTGCTTCGCAGTGATCTCGTAGGCGATTAATTTGCCATTATTGGTGAATACATAAAGGATATTGCCATCGGCAATCATATCGGCCCGGGCGCCGCCACCTCCAGCTTTAACCCTGCCCACAAACTCCCCGTCGACCTGCGAGACCAGATGTAAATAGCCATCATAATCGACCACGGCTACATAACTACTGACCGGGGTAGGCCGGGACAGCTCTCTATAGCCCAGCGCACTTTGCTCCCAACGAAGACCCTGGCCGTTACGCAAATAGGCGCTGATTGTGCCGTCTTCATCGGTAACATAGACATTACCAAAGCCCTGGGAAACTCCCGAAAATGACGACACGTCTTTCTGCCAGATTTTGCGACCAGAGGCCGCGTCTATGGCAACAACCCTGCCTTGATAGCTTGCGGCATACAATTCGTTACCGACCAGCGCCATCTGGCCGTCCACATCAACTATTCTCTCAATTTCAGAGCGTCCCTGGGAAATAGCAACGCGCACCTCCCACATCACTCCGCCGGTTTCAGCGTTGAAAGCGACAACCCTGCCATTCGCAAAGCCTGCGTAGGCGGTGTTGCCGTTCAAAATTGGGGTGCTAGTACCGCGAATAGTCAGCACGGGGACATCACTGTCATAGGTCCAGAGCTTTTCTCCCGAGTCAGCATCCAGGCCCTGCAACTTGCCATCATAGGTTTGCGCTATCACTACCCGTCCATTGCCCTGGGGTGGAGCGAGAACCTCGCCCTGCAGCCGGGTAGACCAAAGGAGTTCGCCGCTGCTGGCAGACAACTTCAATACTGAGCCATCAGAGCTGCCAAGAAATAATGCATCCCCGTAGTGCCCGACGCCTCCTGACAACTTGGTATCCAGGTCGGCTTTCCACAGGGTCTTACCCTTGGTGCGGTCGACGGCTTTGACTTCACCCTCGGCAGACGCCGCGTACAAGGTGTCGCCGGTCATGACAGGCTGCAGCCGGTATAGCCCTTTACCCTGTCCATCACCCACGCCCACCGACCAGAGCTTTTTGATTTTTACACTCTGCTCAATATCAACAAGATCAACCGGTGCCGTAGGGTCTTCGTCATCATCCATCTCGAACCAACCCTTTACGGTGCTACAAGCACCCAGGCTAAGCACCAGGGGAATCGCTATTAACCACTGCATACTCCGCATAGACTATTCCTCTCCGCCGTCGGTTATGTCAGCCGACGTTTCAGCTGCGACTGGCGAGGCAGGCTCAAGCGGTGCATCCAATTCACGGGGAGCTTGCTGGCTCAGGCTCTGCAGTTTTTGCTGCAACATGACCATATTGACCTGGCCCTGACCTCGGGATGCCAACATCAATGCAGAGCTATACGCTTCGCGGGCCTCGTCTGTGCGATCCTGCATCAAGAGAATATCGCCGCGGGCTACCTGATACGCAGACGCATAGGCGCCGGGGTCGGCACTATCGAGAATGGTAAGTGCCTGTTGAGCATCGCCGGCTGAAGCCAGGACCCGCGCCAGGCGAAGCTGGGCCAACTGCGCACTGTCGCTACCCTTATCAGCGCGACCCAGCACCCAGCGAAGTTCTGACTCCGCGGTAACAAGGTCTCCATTCGTCACGGCAATACGGGCCAGGTGAAGAGCGGCAAATTGGGCGTAGGTGCTGCGACTGTAATTTTGCTTAATGTCAGCAGCCAGTGCAGCAGCGCCCTCATCGTCTTGCCCTGACAATAACTGCAGCATGGATTGGTAGCTCGCAGACGCTCCCTCTAACTCATCCTCCTGGTACTTCTGCCAGCCCTGCCAGCCAAACCCAAGCCCGAGGGCAACTATGATTGCGACAATGGTTGAACGGCCATTTTCTTGCCACCACCGTTTCAGTGCTTCAACCTGTTCTTCTTCTGTGCGGTACTGTTCCACGTTTTTCTGTTCCTCTTAACGACTCAGACTGCCAGCAATGCTCGCAGGGTCTGTTCCAATTCGGCTCGGGGCACTGACTGCTGCCCTACTCGCTCATTATTTTGCTCTCGCAAGGGTTTAATGCTGACACTTTTTTCGGCAACTTCATCTTCACCCCAGATCAGGGCTAATCGAGCGCCGCTTTTGTCGGCTTTTTTCATCTGACTTTTGAAACTACCACCACCGTTATGCTGCACGATTCTGAGGCCAGGAAGGGCATCGCGCAACTGCTCTGCTGCGGCCACAGCCTCTCGCTGCGCGGCATCCCCAAAACTGACGACGTAAATGTCTGCACTGGCAATGGCTTCTGGCAGACGGCCGCATTCTTCTAGCAACATAACCAGTCGTTCGACGCCCATCGCGAAGCCCACACCCGGGACAGGTTTTCCGCCCAATTGCTCGACCAACCCATCGTAGCGCCCACCACCACATACAGTGCCCTGGGCACCCAGACGGGCGGTCACCCACTCGAATACTGTTTTATTGTAATAATCGAGGCCGCGCACCAGGCGCGGGTTCAAGCTGTAGGAAACGCCGGCTGCATCCAATAGCTCTCTCAGACGATTAAAATCAGCACTGGATTCCTCGTCGAGGAAATCTGCCAGCGAGGGAGCTTCATCAAGAACAGCCTGTGTCCCTTGATTTTTACTATCAAGGATACGCAGTGGGTTGCTGTCCAGGCGTCGCTGGCTGTCTTCATCCAGGGCGTCCACTCTGTCGCGCAAATAACCCACTAGCGCATCGCGATAAGCACTGCGTGATTCCGCGTTACCAATAGAATTGAGCTGCAACTGTACGTCGTCGGCGATACCCAGTTCACGCCAGAGTCTTGCCGTGAGCAAAATGACCTCCGCATCCATATCAGGGCTAGCAACCCCGAAGGCCTCGGCACCCACCTGATGGAACTGACGCTGCCTGCCTTTCTGCGGGCGTTCATAACGAAACATGGGGCCGGTATACCAGAGGCGCTGCACGGTATTGAGCAGTCCATGCTGAATCGCTGCGCGCACACACCCCGCCGTCCCTTCGGGCCGCAGGGTTAAGCTCTCCTCGTTTCTATCGAGAAAGGTGTACATCTCTTTTTCGACAATGTCAGTAGCCTCGCCTACGCCGCGACGAAACAACTCAGTCTGCTCAACAATCGGCATGCGCACTTCACTATAACCATAGCCAGCCATCAGATTGCCGATCACATTTTCCACATACTGCCAGGAAGGTGTTACATCCGGCAGGATATCGTTCATCCCGCGGATGGCTCGAATATTACTCACAACTACTCCAGTAAAAATCGTCGGTTCAGGCCGGGGTCTTGAGGATCAGCTTTTCAGCCTCCTCGGCACGCTGTTGTTCCAACTTGGCGGCCTTGTCTCGAATCACCTCTTCCAGATGGTCGATAAATGCCTCGTTGCTGATTTTGTGATCTGGCTCGCCATCCACATATATCAGGTTACTGGGCGTTGCCCCGGTCAGGCCTATATCTGCTTCTTTTGCCTCACCCGGGCCATTGACGATACAGCCGATGACAGCAACATCCATGGGTGTGCGTATATCCTCCAGGCGCTGCTCCAACGAATTCATCGTGCCCACCACATCGAAATTCTGCCGCGAACAACTGGGGCAGGCGATAAAATTAATGCCATTGCTGCGCAGTTTCAGGCTCTTGAGAATATCGAAGCCAACTTTGACTTCCTCGACCGGGTCTGCCGCAAGGGAAATGCGAATGGTATCGCCAATCCCGTCCATCAACAGCATGCCCAGGCCTACGGAGGACTTTACCGTGCCGCCGCGCAGCCCCCCGGCTTCAGTAATGCCCAGGTGCAGGGGCTGGTCGATCTCTTTGGCCAGCAGGCGATAAGCCGCCACCGCCATGAAAACCTCTGAGGCCTTTACACTGACCTTAAAATCCGGGTAATTGTGCTTATCGAGTATATCGACGTGATGCATTGCCGACTCCACGAGTGCTTCAGGAGTAGGCTCGCCGTACTTACGCTGCAACTCCTTTCCAAGCGATCCCGCGTTTACGCCGATGCGAATCGGTATGCCCTTATCCCTGGCACTATTGATGACTTCTCGCACCTTGTCATCACGGCCGATATTTCCCGGGTTAATACGAAGGCAATCGACGCCATACTCTGCGACTTTGAGTGCAATCTTATGGTCGAAGTGAATATCTGCGACCAGCGGAACAGACACTTGTGCGCGTATTTTTTTGAAGGCTTCCGCCGCGTCCATACTAGGCACGGAAACTCGCACAATATCAGCACCGGCATCAGCAATGGCCTGCACCTGGGCCACGGTGGCCGCAACGTCACAGGTTTCGGTATTCGTCATGCTCTGCACGCTGATAGGCGCATCGCCACCCACAGCAACATCGCCGACATAAATCTTTCGGGACTCACGGCGCTTGATCGGGGATTCAGTTTTCATTGTTCACCTGCCGGGGTATCGATTCCGGCTACCGTTACTTCACTGTAGTACAGGGAAAAAGTGTCAGTTTCAGCCTGGTCGCGCCCCAACCACCACCACAGGGCAAAAAACAGCAACAGCAAGGTCACAAGGCCAACAATGACACCAAGACCAGTGCTCTGCAGCTGCAGCGAACGTGTCTCAACACGCTGTTTTTCCTGCTCCCAGGTCTCGCGTTGCTCGTCAAAGGCCTGCAGCACTTCGGCCTCTTCCAGTTTCATGAGCTGAGCATAGGCACGCACATACCCGCGGGCAAAGGCGGGGCTGCGAAGCGCCTGGTAATCATCCCGTTCCAGCACATCGACATAACCGGGCATCAGGTTGAGCAGGTCTTCCACTTCTCTTTCGGTGAAGTCGGCAGCCAGTCGCGCCTTGTGCAACATGGTGCCTGGCGTCACAAACGCATCTACCTGTGATAATACATCGCTAGTCACGTCACTTGGTCCGCTTGTAAGCCTCGTATTCAGCCGAACCGGGATACAGGTTAGCCAGCGCCAGCGCGAAACTGCTCTCGGCATCGCGATCACCCGTTTCTCTGGCGATGCGAATACCCAACCACAATCCACGAGCAGACTGCTGCCTCACAACTCGGCGGTAAGTATCGTAATAGGAATTTGCGCTCTTGAAATCGCCCGCATCGAACCGCAGTTGGGCGACTTCCAGCAAGGCAATGCTGTTGGTGCGATCCATCGTCAGGGCGCGCCGAAATGCCTCTTCTGCGCCCTGGTTGTCAAACAGTTGCAGCCTGCAGAGCCCCAGGTTGACAAAGGCTTGCGGTCGCGCTTTGTAAAGCGAATCTTTTACCACGTACTCCAGTTGCGCAGCCGCTTCTTCATAGCGCTGCTGGGAGTAGAGAAATGTGGCGTAGTTGTTACGTGCGCGAGAAAATTTCTTGTCCAGTCTAATGGCGGTTTTGTAGCTCTGCTCAGCCAGCTCGAATTCACCCGTGCTCTGGTAGACAAGCGCAAAGGCTTCATGCACTTCGGCGTTGTTAGGCTCCATTTCGTAGGCAAGTTTCAGGTTACGCTTGGCGTTTTCCCAATCTCCCTCGCCGATGTACTTGCGCGCCAGTTCAACACGTCGCTCCAGCGCTTTTTGTGGATCCGCCTTGTCGGTAAAAACGCTCTCCGTGGTGGTGACGCAGGCGCTAATCATTACCGCCACGACCACCGCCGCCAGAATTCGAAGTCCTTTCCCAATGCCCATCATTATCCCTGTCCCGATTGCACTTCGTTATTTTGTGTTTTTGCCGCCTCGCGATAGCGTTCACTGCGGCGAGTGCGGTCCACTACCTGGCCCACCAATTGGCCACATGCAGCGTCTATATCGTCACCACGGGTGGTTCGCACAGTCACAATATATCCTGCATCCACCAGTACTTGCCAGAACCGGGATACGGCATTGCCACTGGGGCGACGATAATCTGACTGATCGAAGGTATTAAAGGGAATCAGATTGATTTTACAGGGGTAACCCTTGAGCAACTGAGCCAGCTCGTGGGCGTGCTCTCGCTGGTCATTCACACCGGCGATCAGGGTGTATTCGATGGTAACAACGCGTTTCTTGTCACTTTGAGCGTCGATATAGTTACGGGCACTCTCAAGCAGCACCGCAATCGGGTATTTGCGATTAATCGGTACCAGTTCATTACGCAACGCATCGTTGGGGGCATGCAAAGACACGGCCAGAGAAGCCTCGCTGACCTTGGCCAACTTATCCAGTGCGGGAACCACGCCAGACGTACTCAATGTGACCCGACGCTTGGAAATGCCATAGGCATTGTCTTCCATCATCAGGTCCATGGCTGCCACCACGTTATCAAAGTTGAGCAATGGTTCGCCCATGCCCATCATAACCACGTTGGTGACTATGCGGCCCTTGGCAGACTGAAACGCGTCATAGGATTTGATCGCCAGCCATACCTGGCCAATAATTTCTGCGGCCGAGAGATCCCGCTGGAACCCCTGTTTGCCGGTGGAACAAAAGCTACAGTCCAGACTACAGCCGACCTGCGACGAAACACACAGTGTCGCTCTTTTACCGTCCGGAATCAGAACAGCCTCTACCAGGCCACCCCCTTCAACCCGAATGGCCCATTTGCGGGTGCCATCGCTGGAGTCGTGCTGACTCACAATTTCAGGTGGTCTAATTTCAGCAGAGGTCTTCAGCTTTTCCCTGAGGACCTTGCCGAGATTACTCATTTCATCAATGTCCGTGACCCCGTGGTGATGAATCCACTTCAGCACTTGCTGGGCGCGGAATTTCTTCTCTCCAAGCCCCAGGAAGTACTCTTCCATCGCACCCATAGGCATACCCAACAGGTTAACCTTCTGAGGCTCCTGCTGGGTCGCGTCTACAGTGGTGGCAATGACATCGGTCACGGATTGAAAGCCTCTTAGCGCTCGCAGATTTCGTTGGCAGCGAAGAAGTAGGCTATTTCACGGGCGGCAGATTCGGGGGAATCAGAGCCGTGTACTGCGTTGGCGTCGATGCTGGATGCAAAATCAGCGCGGATAGTGCCCTCGGCTGCTTCCTGCGGGTTAGTAGCACCCATCAACTCACGGTTCTTGGCAATAGCGCCTTCACCTTCCAAAACCTGCACAACAACAGGGCCGGAAGTCATGAATTCAACCAGATCCTTGAAGAAGGGGCGCTCACGGTGCTCAGCATAAAAACCGCCAGCAACCACGTCTGACAGACGCATCATTCTGGAAGCGACGATTTGCAGACCGTTGCTCTCGAAGCGAGAGTAGATTTTGCCAACAATGTTCTTAGCGACAGCATCGGGCTTGATGATGGACAGAGTGCGTTCTACAGCCATGGGAGTTCTCCAATTGGGATTTCAAGGATAAACACCCGCCCCGCGGATAGCCTTTTGGGCCCCGCCCAAGCAGGTGAGAATTTAGCCGCGCAATTATACGGGCTTTGGGTGTGGGTTTCACCCTGATATTCAGATGTGGACGATATTAATCTATCTTTAAATCAATAACTTAGCAGGGATGGCAAAATACACACTGCCCGATCATGTCATCGGCGCTAAATACAAGGCAGAGATGGCCTCAGTCAGGACGGGTTTGACCTTGTAGATTCCTCTCGAAACGGCCGCGGCTCCGCAAATCAGCGAGGCTGCTGCGGAACTCGACCATTTTCGCGATGCGAAAATTGGGACTCGGGCAGTCCTCGCAGAAAGCTCCTCGCTGATTTGCTCCACCAAAAACGCGACCTGACTGTTTCCAGAAGAATCTACAAGGCCAAACCCTTAGTTCGTAGACTTAATACATCCGAGAACGATGCGAGGTCCGATGGCAGACAGAGACTGTCTAAACGGTCAGGCCGCCGCTTTTTACGCAGTCGCGTTTTCGGGGGCTTTCCGCGAGGACTGGCCGAATCCCATAAATCGCGCAGCAATTTTGGTTGAGTTTCGCAGCGGCCCGAAAACGCGACGGAGTTTGCGGCCGTTTAGACAGTCTCTGTCTGCGATCGGGCCGTTCGGCCAAGAGAAACAATCAGGGCGGAGTTAATCCAGCTCTTCTATCCAGGCCGCCTGAATCGCCTCGAGAATCTTCTCGCCTGAATGATTGGGATCATCGTCAAAGTCAGGCAAGGCAAGCACCCAGTTACGCAAGTCGACGAAGTTGAGCGTCAGGGGGTCCACATCAGGGTGTGCCTCGAAGAGTTCGATAGCGATATCACTTACGTCAGTCCAGCGCATGGGTATCTCCCTGTGGTTTTCGGCCCTTTAGTGGCTTTCAGAGACCATATTGATAGTGTAGCGTGGAATTTCTACTACCAGGTCCTCATCGGCAATGACCGCCTGACAGGACAGGCGCGAATCAGGTTCCAGCCCCCATGCCATATCCAGATAATCATCCTCTAGCTCATCGGGCTCTTCAAGAGAGTCGTAGCCTTCGCGCACAATGATATGACAGGTTGTGCAGGCACAGGACATCTCGCAGGCATGCTCGATCTCGATATCGTTGCGCAGCAGGACCCGACAGACGGTTTCACCCGGATCGGCTTCAATAACAGCACCCTCGGGGCACAGGTTTTCGTTGGGCAGGACCACTATGCGGGTCATTCACTTACCTCCTGATCAAGCTCTTCCAGGCTAACCCCCGAGAGGGCCTGTTTAATACTCTTGTCCATACGCCGCGCAGCAAATGCCTCACTGGCACGACCCAATTGCTCGGTCAATTTGCGAATAGTGTCGACATTGTCACCCGCCGCCTGCTCACGCAGCTCTTTCATCAGGCTATGCAAGGCTTCACATTCAGGCTGACTGAGTAATTCGGAGCCGTCTGCCGCCAAGGCAGCCTCCAGCCCTTCCAGCAATTGCTCAGCATCCAAACGCTGTTCCGCCAACTGCCTGGCACTCTTGTCCTGCTCAGCATGGCTGAACGACGCCTGAAGCATCCCGGTGATTTGCTGATCACTAAGGCCAAAAGTGGGCTTAACCGTGACACTGCTTTCGGCGCCGGTGGTCTCTTCGCGTGCCGATACATTCAACAGCCCGTCTGCGTCCACCTGAAAAGTCACCCTGATACGGGCCGCTCCGGCCACCATGGGCGGTATACCACGCAATTCAAAGCGTGCCAGCGAGCGTGAATCTGCGACCAGCTCTCTTTCGCCCTGGACAATGTGAACCGCCAGTGCGGTCTGTCCATCTTTAAAGGTAGTGAACTCCTGAGCCCTGGTGACAGGAATCGTGGTATTGCGGGGAACAATTTTCTCTACCAGGCCGCCCATGGTCTCCAAACCCAGGGACAGAGGAATAACGTCCAATAGCAACAAATCGCCTTCCGGACGATTGCCCACTAAGATGTCTGCCTGAATCGCTGCGCCTATAGCAACAACGCGATCCGGGTCTATATCGATAAGCGGCTGTCGCTCAAAAAATTCGGCTACCGCCTCGCGAACCAGAGGCACTCGTGTAGAACCGCCCACCATGACCACGTTGTCGACTGTGACAATATCGGCATCGCGAAGACAGCGACGACAGGCGCGCAGCGTGCGCTTTACCAGTGGCTGAATCAGCGTTTCAAAGTCCGCACGCGTCAAGGTCAACGTATCGGCACCGGGGATGACCTCTGCCAGTGGCAATTCAACACTGGCGCACGCAGACAGGGTCTCTTTTGCCTTCCTGGCCATGCTGTGGAGTGTCCGGTGCTGACCACCCGATAGCTGGGCTTCAGGGCAATGTTCCAGCGCCCAGGCCGCGACTGCCGCATCCAGGTCATCGCCCCCTAACGCCGTATCTCCGCCCGTTGCCAATACTTCAAAAACTCCGCGATGCAGTCGCAATATAGAAATATCGAAGGTTCCACCTCCGAGATCGTATACCGCGATAACGCCCTCTTCCCCTGAGTCGAGACCATAAGCCACGGCCGCAGCGGTAGGTTCGTTTAGCAAGCGCATCACCGGCAACCCGGCAAGCGTTGCCGCGTCTTTGGTCGCCTGCCTCTGGGCATCGTCAAAGTAAGCAGGCACCGTGATCACCGCGCCCTCAATCTCACCCCCCAGCACTTCCCGCGCACGGATCTCGAGGACAGATAAAATTTCAGCAGATGCCTGGACCGGACTTACAAGGCCCCGGCGGGTGACGAAGCTCACCATACCTTCTTCGTTGTCGGCCAATTGATAGTGTGCGCGTTCAGCATCATGCTGAGAGTCTGCCCTACCCCGGCCCATATACCGCTTTACCGAAACCAGGGTATCGGCAGGATGCTCACTTGACAGTGCCTGGGCTGCAACTCCAACCACGGCGCCATCTTCACTGGAGTAATTCACCACCGAAGGCAACATGGCCTGCCCCTCGGCATCGGGAAGCACGTCGGCACGACCGCCGCGGACGGTAGCAACAAGAGAATTAGTCGTACCCAGGTCTATACCCACGGCACGTTTCACCTGGTGAGGAACCGGTGACTGGCCGGGCTCAGCTATCTGCAACAGCGCCATTTAATTATCCATCAGATCTGATTCAATCTGCTCCGCTTCCTGCAACAATTTTTCCAGGTACTGCATTTTTACGCAGGCGCTGGCAGCCGCGGGCAGGTCTGGTTGCCCGTAGGCACTCTCGAATTCCGCCTGGTGCAATTTGATATCTGCGGAGATTTCTTCCACCAGATGGTCCAACACCATATCGGGATCGACCAGGTCGTGCATCGTTTCCAGCTTCTCGCGAAGCTCCATTTGCTCGATTAGAAAGCCACCATCTACTTGCTGCCGGGAAATGTCTTCCTGACTCATTCCCTGCAGTTCAAGCAGGTACAAGGCCCGGGACAGAGGAGCCCGCAGCACCGCATAAGCCTCGTTGACGAAAGCCGAATATTGCACAGCTATCCTCTGCTCGTGATCGGCAGCGCTGGCGAACCTGTCAGGATGCAGCTCGCGCTGCAGTTGACGGTAAATATCGCCCAGGGCCACACGATCGACTGCAAACTGCACCGGCAGGTCAAACAGCTGGAAGTAATTTTGGTTAAAATCGGGGGATGACATGCCGCCGCGCCGCTCTGCTTTAAGGCCGGGGACTAAACGGTGAAGCTTTCGCCGCATCCGCATTCTGCGGAAACATTGGGATTACGAAACTGCAGGCCCTCATTGACGCCTTCGCGAACGAAGTCCAGCTCGGTACCATCCAGATACACCAGGCTCTTGGGGTCGATAAACACCTTCACACCGTGGTTTTCAAATACCTCGTCTTCAGGCGCCTGCTCATCAACAAACTCCAGCACGTAGGCCATACCGGAACAGCCGGAGGTTGTAACACCCAGGCGGATGCCGAGGCCCTTGCCGCGCCCCTCCAACTGAGAGGCCACGTGACGCGCAGCAGACTCGGAGATGGATATACTACCCATCAAGCATCGCCCCGCTTTTCACGCAAGTCTTTTACTGCTGCCTTGATGGCGTCTTCGGCCAACACGCTGCAGTGGATTTTCACTGGCGGCAAAGCTAATTCTTCCGCTATCTCGGTGTTTTTGATCTGCTCGGCTTCATCCAGATTTTTCCCCTTTACCCACTCGGTGAGCAAAGAGCTGGAAGCGATGGCAGAGCCACAACCGTAGGTTTTAAATTTGGCGTCTTCGATAATGCCGTCATCATTCACCTTGATTTGCAGACGCATCACATCGCCACAGGCAGGCGCACCTACCATCCCGGTACCAACAGCATCGTCAGTGGCGTCCATCTTGCCAACGTTGCGGGGGTTCTCGTAGTGATCCAGTACTTTATCGCTGTATGCCATGATTTTTCTCCTTTACCTCTAGTGGGCAGCCCACTCGATGGTGCTCAGATCAACACCGTCCTGATACATATCCC
This sequence comes from Halioglobus sp., assembly GCA_039979015.1. Classification (GTDB taxonomy): domain Bacteria; phylum Pseudomonadota; class Gammaproteobacteria; order Pseudomonadales; family Halieaceae; genus Halioglobus. Next base: position 171,126 of record JBDWAD010000011.1, on the reverse strand, counting down.
AAAGGGGCGAAAGCTCCCTCAATTTACCAACCGCATCTCGCAGTTGGGCTACCGCTACATCGACGTCTTCCTCGGTGGTAAAGCGACCAAAGCTGAAGCGCAGGGAGCTGTGTGCCAGCTCATCATTCAAGCCCAGGGCGCGCAGCACATAGGAGGGTTCAAGACTGGCCGAAGTACAGGCGGAACCGCTCGAAATTGCCAGATCCTTGAGCGACATAATTAATGATTCGCCTTCAACAAAAGCAATGCTGACATTAATAGCACCGGGCAAGCGCTGGTCCATATCTCCGTTGACATGAACCTCTTCGATGTCCTTTATGCCATCCCAAAATCGCTGTCGGAGTGCTTTAAGACGCACAGCTTCTTCTGCCATGCCCTCTTTGGCAACATGAGCTGCCTCACCCATACCCACGATTTGATGGGTAGCAAGAGTCCCTGAGCGCATACCTCGCTCATGGCCGCCACCGTGCATTTGAGCTTCCAACCGGACGCGAGGCTTACGGCGCACAAACAAAACACCCACACCCTTAGGGCCATACATCTTGTGGCCTGAAAGCGACATCAGGTCTACTTTCATTGCCTCCATATCAAGCTCAATTTTGCCCGCACTTTGGGCCGCATCAACATGAAACAGCACACCTGCGTTGCGGGTCACTTCACCGATCCCGGCGATATCATTGACCGTACCAATCTCGTTATTGGCGTGCATGATGCTCACTAACACGGTGTCTTCGCGCAGTGCGTCGGCTATCGCCTCGGGAGTAATCAAACCCTGCGCATTAGGATCGAGATAAGTCACCTCGTAGCCCTCTCGCTCGAGATGACGGCAGGTATCCAAAACCGCTTTGTGCTCAATTTTGGAGGTAATAATGTGCTTACCCTTCTTGTGGTAGAAGTGAGCAACACCCTTAATCGCCAGGTTGTCAGATTCGGTGGCACCGGAGGTCCAGACAATCTCACGGGGGTCAGAATTAATGAGGTCCGCCACCTGACGACGCGCATTTTCAACCGCTTCTTCCGCCTTCCACCCATACAGGTGAGAACGTGAAGCTGGATTGCCAAAATTACCCTCTACGGACAGACAGTGGACCATTTTCTCAACCACTCGAGGGTCTACCGGGGTTGTCGCCAGATAATCAAAATAAATCGGTTTTTGCATTCTTTAAAACTCCGTTGCGTGCTCAGGCCTGGCTGAGCACAAGGGTCTCGCCCCGCTCTGCACGCGCGTCTTGGCGTGCAGATATATGCTTAACTTCCTTACGTTCGACTAGGTTTGCCAGACTGATCTGGCTGAGGAAGCCGTGTATCTGGTCGCTCAGGTCACACCAAAGGTGGTGAGTCAGGCAAACTTCTCCCTGCTGGCAGTTACTGGTACCGCCGCAGCCGGTCGCATCTACCGCCTCGTTCACGGCGTCGACAATCTGGGCGACAAAAATTTCAGCGCTTTGTCTGCTCAGCCGATAACCACCGCCGGGGCCACGAACACTGGTAACCAGGTCATTGCGGCGCAGCTTGGCGAACAATTGCTCCAGGTATGACAGGGAAATGTCCTGACGCCCGGAAATGTCTGCCAGGCTCACCGGGCCGCCACTACCGTGCAGCGCCAGGTCCAACATTGCGGTCACTGCGTACCGCCCTTTTGTGGTGAGTCGCATGCTTCTAACTCTTTAGTTTTCGACCCTGAAATTATGCAATAACCGAGTATTTTGGTCAACTATAAAACCAACCAATTTACTTGGTCTTTAATCAGAATCCGGACCTAACTTGGGCAACTTGCTTTTCGCCACCCACTTCTGGGTCTCGGTGAGAATCCCCCTGAGAATATTCAGCTCCATTTCGTCAAGGCGAACCCGGCTATAGAGGCGCCTCAATCGCACCATGAGTTGCCTCGGTGCTGCCGGATCCAGAAACTCAATGTCGGTGAGGGTTTGCTCAAGGTGCGAATAGAATCGCTCCATATTCTCTCTGGTGGTAAATGGCGTATCCCACTCGGCATCTTCGGTCTTGGGCAGCGATGGGCTATCCAGCAACATGCGCAATTCATAGCAAACCACCTGCACGGCCATCGCAAGGTTGAGGGAGCTGTAGTCCTGGGAAGTGGGAATATTCAGGTGCAGGTTACACAACTTCAGCTCATCATTGGTCAGACCTCGGTCCTCGCGGCCAAACAGCACTGCCACCTGTTCTTCATCTGAAGCGACAGCCATACGCTGAGCGCACTGCCGGGGATCCAGAAGCGGCCAGGGTATACGACGACCCCTGGCGCTGGTTCCAACCACAAATTGACAATCTTCAATGGCCTCTTCAAGCGACGCCGTGACTACCGCAGTTTCGAGCACATCTGCAGCAGACGCCGCTCGCCAATCTGCCTGTTCGTCCGGGAACTGCCGCGGTTCAACCAGATATAAGCGTGAAAGTCCCATGTTTTTCATGGCTCGGGCCACACCGCCGATATTGCCGGGATGGCTGGTGTTTACCAGGACGATGCGGATATTGTTGAGATTCATGACGGACAGATGTCGCTTTTTTTGGGGCGCGAAGTTTAGCAGATTTTTTGCGGCAGTTGCTCTATAATCGCGCGCCCGAGACCGACCAAGGATGACCCCATGGAACCGATGATCAACATAGCGCTGCGCGCGGCCCGCAAGGCCGGTGAAAACATCGTGCGCGCCTCCGATGATCTGGATCGCTTCGACATCGTGGCCAAGGGCGTCAACGACTACGTCAGCGAGGTCGATATCAACGCAGAGCAGGAAATCATTTACCACCTGCAAAAGGCCTACCCTGACCACGCAATTCTTGGCGAAGAGACTGGGCTGACTGGCGATGAGAACGCTGATTATCGCTGGGTGATCGACCCGCTGGACGGCACTACCAATTTCACTCGCGGCATCCCGCACTATGCGGTCTCTATCGCCTGTCTATTCAAAGGCAAGCTCGAACATGCCGTTATCGTCGACCCTGTCCGCCAGGAGGAGTTCACCGCTTCCCGCGGCCGAGGCGCCCAACTCAACGGCCGTCGAATTCGCGTCTCCGATCGCACCAGCCTGGATGGTGCCCTTTTAGGCACTGGTATCCCATTCAAAGGCCACTGCGACGACAAGCTTGAGCCTTATGCTAAATCTGTAGAGGTACTGGCGGGACAATGTGCTGGCATCCGCCGTGCTGGCGCGGCCTCGCTGGACCTGGCCTACGTCGCCGCCGGGCGCCTGGACGCATTTTGGGAGATTGGCCTGGCACAGTGGGACATTGCTGCTGGCGCGCTGCTGGTAAAGGAAGCCGGTGGCTTGATCGCTGATATCGATGCTTCAGATCGCTACATGGAGTCTGGAAACATCGTTTGTGGTAACCCGAAGTGCTTTAAGGCTGTTTTACAGGTTACAAAACCACTTCTCGGATAATCTTTGGGCACCTGCCCAGTCTCGCCGGTCCGGTAAAAGAGGCAGAAACTCAGGGCGTCAAATCTTCCTGCTCTGCCCCTTCCTTCACCGGAATCATCAAATCTTCCTTGCTCACGCCCATAATCAACAGCGTGTTAGCCGCGACGTAAATCGATGAGTAAGTACCGATAAAGACACCCACCAGCAGGGCAATCGCAAAGGCGTTGATCATTTCGCCACCAAACACAGCCAGCGCTAACAGCACCAGCATCGTGGTGAAAGAGGTCACCAAAGTACGTCCGAGCGTTTCTGTCAGGGAGATATTGATTACCTCGACAGGGTCAGTCTTACGCAGCTTGCGGAAGTTTTCCCGAATACGGTCCGAAACGACGATGGTGTCATTTAATGAGTAACCAATAACGGCCAGCAGCGCAGCGAGCACGGTTAAATCAAACTCGATCCCGGTGATGGAGAAGAAGCCCAACACCACCAAAACGTCGTGAACCAATGCAACGACCGCACCCACCGCAAACTTAAGCTGGAAGCGAAAGGCGATGTAAAGCATGACAAGACCCAATGCCAACAACATGGCCAAGCCACCCTGTTCACGCAGTTCGTCGCCCACTTGCGGCCCCACAAACTCGATTCGCCTTAACTCAACATTGCCGCTATAGGCGCGCTGCAGACCCGCGAGCAGATCGGCGCCCTCACTATCTGAATAACCCTTTGGTAAACGGATTAACACATCTTTATCGGTACCAAAACTGACGACAATGGCGCCCGCATAGCCTTCGGTGTCAAGGGTTTTACGTATTGCTGTTAGATCAGCAGTCTCACTGTAATGAACCTCTACCAGTGTGCCACCAGTAAAATCGAGGCCCCAATTCAGCTGTTTCGTGGCCAACGAGCCAATAGAAATAACCAGAAGAATGGTGGAGAAAATCAGGGCCAGTTTGCGCTGCCCCATGAAATCGATAACTTTCATTAGACGCCTCCTCCAATTGACAGTTTCTCAACACGGCGGCCACCATAGAAAAGATTGACCAGGGCGCGTGTTCCCAAAATGGCGGTAAACATCGAGGTAACAATACCGACCGACAAGGTAACCGCAAAACCCTTCACAGGGCCGGTGCCCACAGCGTAAAGAATGACGGCAACAATCAAGGTCGTAATATTAGCGTCCAGAATCGTTGAAACGGCACGCTCAAACCCTGAATGGATGGCCATTTGCGGCGACATACCATTTTTTAGCTCCTCCCGTATTCGGGAGAATATGAGCACGTTGGCGTCCACCGCCATACCCACCGTTAACACAATACCGGCAATGCCCGGTAAGGTCAGGGTAGCTCCAATCATGGACATAAAGGCGATCATCAGAACAAGGTTACAACTCAGTGCAATAACGGCGGCGACTCCAAAGACACGGTAGTAAAGCACCATAAAGAGCACTACTAGCGCCAAACCCATTTGCACGGACTTCACGCCAAGGCGGATGTTCTCTGCACCCAAAGACGGACCCACGGTTCGTTCTTCAACAAAGGTGATGGGTGCTGCCAGAGCACCGGCGCGTAACATCAGCGCCAACTCGGAGGCCTCCAGCGGACTATCCAACCCTGTGATCTGGAACTGAGCGCCCAGAGCAGACTGAATAACCGGCGCTGTCAGCAGTTTTTTCTCATCGTAGGGCACTTTAACCGCCACTTCTTCACCGTCTTCCCCTCTTTCGTAGTGGGTGCGGTACTTACGCTCGATGAAAAGCACGCCCATGCGGCGCTTGATGTTGTCGCGGGTTGCCCGGTTCATCAGCAGGCCCCCTTCGCTATCAAGGCTAATCTGGACGTTAGGCTGACCATTCTGGTCAAAGCTGGCCTGGGCGTTGGTGACGCGTTCACCAGTGAGAATCAGCTCTCGCTCCAACCACTCACTCATACCGGCACGATCTGCGCTGCGGTATTCAAAGCGCTGCTTTTCCGAAGCCGCTGCTTCCAGCCTGGCCACCATACGAAATTCCAGGTTAGCGACTTTACCGAGAATACGTTTAGCTTCGGCGGTATCCTGAATACCCGCCAACTCAACCACGATACGGTTCTGACCCTGACGCTGAACCAGTGGCTCGGACACACCCAGTTCATTGACCCGGTTACGTAGCGTGGTGAGGTTCTGGCTCACCGCATAATCAGCCAATTCCTTACGGGTGGCATCAGCCATCGCGCCGTAGAGGTTCCAGCTACCCTCTTCATCCACCCGATCCAGCACCAGCTCAGGGTGATTTTCTGCAACGATCGTACGCGCCTGCTCTCGCAAACTCTCCGACTTAAACTTGGTTTCCAGGCGGCCTCTATCATCCACATTCACATAGCCGCGAATACGCGCTTCCCGCAGGGCGCGTTTGGTGGAGTTCAGGTAGTACTCCATACGGCGCTCGATGGCGGCATCGACATCTACTTCCAGCTTGAAGTGCACGCCGCCCCGTAAATCCAGGCCCAGTTTTACCGGTTGAGCGCCAAAATCGCTGAGCCAGCTGGGCGTGGTGGGAGCGAGGTTCAGGGCCACAATGAAGCCATCGCCCAGTGCTCTGGACACCCTGGCTTGCGCAGCCAGCTGCTGGTCCTGGCTTTTCAGTCGAATCAAGGCATTGCGACCATCGGCATCAATAACCTCACCAAAATACTCAATTCCGACTTCCTCGAGCGCCTTCTCCGCCCGATCCAAAGTACCTCTATCAATCAGCTGTGAGCTGTTCTCACCGGTAATCTGCAACGCCGGATCTGGCTTATAGAGGTTGGGGGCGGCATAGAAAAAACCCAGGCACAGTACGGATAGCACCAGCAGGTATTTCCACAGGGGGTACTTGTTTAGCATGTAGTTAGCTCAATAAATGAGGCGGGCGGCGAGCCCGTCTCGAAAAAGGCGTCATTATAAGGAATCGGCCCTTCGCTACAAGGCCGTTGCTGCAGTGATGGGGGCTAAATCCCCTTAATTCAAGGGGACTCCCTCTCGGGTATTAGCCGACCCAGCTACGTGCATTACGGAACATACGCATCCAGCCACCGTCCGCGGCCCATTCACCGGGTGCCCATGAATTCTGCACCGTGCGAAAAACCCGCTCAGGATGCGGCATCATAATCGTGGCTCGCCCGTCCAGGCTGCTGAGGCCGGTGATTCCATTTGGCGAGCCGTTGGGGTTTGCGGGGTATGCATTCGCGACAGAAAGGTCGTTCTCCACGTAGCGCATGGCCACCGTGCCGGTATCTTCGCAACCCTGGGTAGCCGCAGCATCGCTGAATTCAGCGCGTCCTTCACCATGTGCCACAGCGATTGGCAGATGGGAACCCGCCATACCTGACAGCAATACAGAAGGGCTCTCCTGCACCTGCACCAGGGCAAACCTGGCCTCAAACTGCTCAGACCGATTGCGAACAAAGCGTGGCCAGTGATCTGCCCCGGGTATTAAATCCTTGAGTGTAGAGACCATCTGGCAACCGTTGCACACACCCAGGGTGAAGCTGTCCTCCCGTTGGAAGAAATCACTGAACTGTTCGCGCACCGCATCATTGAAGCGAACGCTCTTGGCCCAACCTTCGCCCGCACCCAGCACATCGCCATAGGAAAAACCACCACAGGCCACGAGGCCTTTGAAGTCGGCCAGAGCCTGATGACCGCCGAGAATGTCGCTCATGTGAACATCAAAGGGGGCAAACCCGGCGCGATGGAAGGCGGCGGCCATTTCCACGTGTCCATTAACGCCCTGCTCGCGCAATATCGCGATACGAGGAAGGGCGCCGGTGTTGATAAAAGGTGCAGCCACGTCATCGGAGGGATCAAAGCTGAGGTTCACTGAAAGCCCGGGGTCCTGCTGATCAATGCGGCCAAATTCTTCCTCAGCACACTGCGGATTATCCCTCAGCGCTTGTATTTCATAGCTGGTACGCGCCCAAAGTCGCTGCATATCAGCCCTATCACCCGCGACAAGCTCGCGGTCACCATCGCGTATTTGCAGGGAATCGTCGCTGGTCGCTCTACCGATGACATGAGTGCAGTTTTCCAAGCCCAAAGCAGCTGCACTCGCCATAAAGCCCTGCAAATCCGCTTCCGCGATCTGCAACACGGCACCGGCCTCTTCGTTGAACAAACGGGGGATGTCGTCACCGGGCAGTGAAGCCAGATCAATATTCAGGCCACAGTGTCCCGCGAACGCCATTTCCGCCAGGGTGACCCACAGGCCGCCATCGGAACGATCATGGTAGGCAAGCAATTTGCCGGCTTGCAGGGTTTCCTGCACCAACTCAAAGAATGATTTCAGGTCCTGCGCATTTTCCATATCGGGAGCACTGTCGCCCAACTGCCGACAGGTCTGGGCCAGGGCTGAACCGCCCAGGCGATTAGCGCCACGACCCAGGTCTATTAGCACCAGGCTGGCATCTGCGTCGGGCTGCAACTGCGGCGTGACCGACAAGCGAGCGTCCGTTACTGGTGAAAAGGCCGACACGATCAGTGACATGGGTGCAGTGACCGCTTTGTCCTCGCCATCATTCCAGGTCGTGCGCATGGACATGGAGTCCTTACCCACCGGAATGGTAATACCCAGCTGCGGGCAAAACTCCATACCAACCGCGCGCACGGTGTCATAAAGCGCTTCGTCTTCAGCACCGTAGCCGGCAGCACACATCCAGTTGGCGGAGAGTTTGATATCTTTAATGTCGGCAATGCTGGCCGCACAGATATTGGTAATGGCCTCAGCCACCGCCATACGACCTGAAGCAGGGCCATTGAGCAACGCCAAAGGCGTGCGCTCGCCCATGGACATAGCCTCGCCAGCATAGGAGTCATAGGACACCGTGGTGACAGCACAATCGGCGACCGGCACCTGCCATGGGCCCACCATTTGGTCGCGGGCAACCATGCCGGTGACCGTGCGATCACCAATGGTAATCAGGAAATTTTTGCTCGCCACCGAAGGCAGTTGTAAAACCTGCGCCGCCGCGTCCTCAACGCTGAGCTCCAGCACAAGAGGTTCAGCGGGAATGGTCTGGCGGGTCACTTCCCTGTGCATGCGGGGCGCTTTACCAAACAGCACTGACATCGGGAGATCGACCGGTGAATTGCCAAACTGGCTATCCGTCAGCTGCAGGTGCATCTCTTCGGTTGCCTCGCCGACCACTGCATAGGGACAGCGCTCGCGCTGACAAATCGCTTCAAAACGGGCCAGATCTTCTGGCTCCACTGCCATTACGTAGCGTTCCTGGGCTTCGTTACACCAAATTTCCAATGGCGACATACCCGGTTCATCGTTGGGCACATTGCGCAATTCAAATGTGCCGCCGCGGTTGCCGTCCTTAACCAACTCCGGGAATGCATTGGACAAACCGCCTGCGCCAACGTCGTGGATAAAAGCGATAGGATTATCTTCACCCAACTGCCAGCAACGATCGATCACCTCCTGGCAGCGCCTCTCAATCTCCGGGTTTTGCCGCTGCACTGAAGCGAAATCCAGATCCTCAGCACTTTGCCCGCTGGCCATGGAAGAAGCTGCTCCACCACCAAGACCAATCAGCATCGCCGGACCACCCAGGGCAATGAGCTTGGCACCGGGACGGTATTCGCCTTTTTGCACATGCTCTTCGCGCACATTGCCGTAGCCACCCGCGATCATAATCGGCTTGTGGTAACCGCGAACCTCGTGACCATTGACACCGGGCGCCTCCAGTTCGAAGCTGCGGAAGTAGCCGCACAGATTTGGCCGGCCATATTCATTATTAAAGGCGGCGCCTCCGATAGGACCTTCCAGCATAATATCCAGCGCCGAGACAATTCGGCCGGGCTTGCCATATTCACTGTCCCAGGGTTGCTGATAACCCGGGATATTGAGGTTGGAAACTGAAAAGCCCGTGAGACCAACCTTAGGCTTGGAACCCCTGCCAACGGCACCCTCGTCGCGGATTTCCCCACCAGAGCCGGTACCCGCCCCGGGAAAAGGCGCAATTGCCGTAGGGTGATTATGGGTTTCCACCTTCATCAGCAGGTGAATATTTTCCTGCGAAAAGCTGTACTCACAGCTGTCCGGGTCAGGATAAAAACGACCGGCCCGGTGCCCCGCTACCACTGCAGCATTGTCGGAATAAGCGGAGAGCACATTTTCGCCACCTTGCTCATTGGTGTTGCGTATCATCTTGAACAGGGAATGTTCCTGTTCTTGCCCGTCTATGCTCCAGCTGGCGTTGAATATTTTGTGTCGGCAGTGCTCGGAGTTGGCTTGCGCGAACATCATCAGTTCCACGTCATTGGGATTGCGTCCCAACTCGGTGAAGCTCTCTACCAGATAGTCAATTTCATCTTCAGCCAAGGCCAGGCCCAACGCCTTGTCAGCTTCCTGCAAGGCCTTTCTGCCCCTTGCCAACACATCCACACTGGTGAGTTCAGCGGGCTCCGCTTGCAGGAACAATTGTGCAGCCTGCTCCAAATCATTAAAGACAGCTTCAGTCATGCGATCGTGCAGCATAGCTATTACTGCACGGTGCTTTTCATCATCAATACCTGCGGGCAGCGTCAACTGATAGACCAGGCCTCGCTCTACTCGCTTTACCTCTGCCAAGCCGCAGTTGTGCGCAATATCAGTTGCCTTGCTGGACCAGGGGGAGATCGTTCCGGGGCGGGGTGTGACCAACAAAAGCTCGCTGCTCTCTCCCTTGGCCACGTGCCCTTCTTCACTAATGGTGGGGCCGTACTCCAGCAGTTTCGCCAGTATTGCCTCCCGCTCCGCTGACAAGGGTCCTGCAAGATCAGCGAAGTGCACGTACTCAGTGTGCAGAAGCTTGATCTCAGGGTGGATAGCGGAAAGTTTTCGGGCCAGTTTGTCCAGTCGGAAAGCTGACAAGGCCGGTGCGCCGCGCAGGGTAAGCATGCTTTGGATTGCTCCAGGAGAGGCTGAATTATCGAGGCGGTATTGTACTGTATATGAGTGTGCGCCGTTAACCGAAATCAACAGCTATTACCACGGTAATTCTGCCTCTTTGCCGGGGCCACGACAGCGCTAGAATAGAACCATGATTCGAGCGATTAGCTTATTGATTTTCTGCCTGCCGACGCTGCTCTGGGGTTGCGCCAAACAGGATAGCCTTGACCAAATTCAAGCGGCCGGCAAATTACAGGTCGTCAGCCGCAACAGCCCCACCACATTTTTCATCGACAAGGGCAACCCCACCGGGTTTGAGTACACGCTGGCCAGCCTGTTTGCTGCCGAGTTGGGTGTCGAACTGGCGATGACACCCGCCTTTAGCCTGGACGATATATTTGTGGCCTTGAACCGGGGCGAAGCTGACTTTGCTGCCGCAGGCCTGTCATTAACAGGCGAACGTGAGGCACTTTATCCACACAGCTCACCCTACTACCAACTGCGACCACAAGTGGTCTATCGAGCCGGCAACTACAAGCCACGCCAACTCGAGGATGTGGAAGACATGTCTATTGTTGTGTTGGCGGGTTCAAGCCACAGCCGCTCTCTGGATGCGCTGAAACAGGGAGGTTTCTCAACGCTAAGCTGGCGCGAAGTGGATGAGGTCGACTCCATGGAGCTACTGGAACGGGTCAACAGCGGTGCCGCAGAGCTGGCAATAATCGATTCCAACGAATTTGAGGTCCAGCAAAGCCTTTACCCGCGCCTGAAGGTCGCCTTCGACCTGGGTTCCAGCCAGGACATGGTCTGGTACCTGCCACCGAATAGCGATAACACGCGCCTTTTGGCCGCTATGGACAGCTTTCTGGGAGGGCTGATTGCAAACGGTACGCTGGAAAAAATGAAAGAAGAGCATTTTGGACACAGCCAGACAGTTTCCCGAATCGGCTCACATACTTTCAACCGCAACATGCGCAAAACCCTGCCGCGCTACCAGCAGCTGATAGAACAAGTCGCCCTGGAATACCAAATGGGATGGCCGCTGCTCGCCGCCATTGCCTACCAGGAATCTCACTGGGATCCAAAAGCTGAGTCACCGACCGGCGTGCGTGGCATGATGATGCTTACTGTTCCTACGGCGAAAGAGGTTGGAGTCACCGACCGTCTGGATGCGGGGCAGAGTCTGCGCGGAGGTGCGCGCTACCTGAAACAGATCAAGCGCCGCCTGCCAGATGACATTTACGAGCCTGATCGCACTTATATGGCACTGGCCGCTTACAACATTGGTCGAGGTCATCTTGAAGACGCGCGGTTGTTAACTGACCGCCAGGGAGGCGATCCGCACCTGTGGAGTGATGTCATGTTACGACTACCGCAATTGCAGAACAGCAAGTACTACCAGACGGTTCGTCACGGTTATGCGCGCGGTCAGGAAGCGGCCACCTACGTGCAAAATATCCGCCACTACCAGGGTATTCTTGAGTGGCAGGATATAGCTCGCAACAAGCCCTTACCACCTATCGAGGTAGAGGACTATCTTCCAGAAATACTCGCGGGGCTTAAGCTCCAGGCGCTGTAGTTCAATGCGCTACTTGCGACGCTCACGGAAAAACGTCTGCAGACGCTCGCTGCTCATCTCGGCCAGCACGCCACCCTGCCACCGTATCTGGTGATTGTAGCGTGGCTCATCCAGCAAACTGCAGGTGCTGCAAACCACTCCAGCTTTCGGTTCCCTTGCGGCAAACACAAGTTCGGAAATGCGCGCATGAATCATTGCTCCAGCGCACATAGTGCAGGGCTCCAAAGTGACATAGACGGTAGCACCCGGTAGGCGGTAGTTACCCGTCATCTGCGCCGCATCGCGCATGGCAACCACCTCCGCATGAGCAGTGGGATCCTTATAGGCGATCACTGAGTTCCAGCCCTCCCCCAGTAACTGCCCGTCTTTTACAACCACAGCACCGATGGGAACTTCACCTTCATTGCCCGCGCGGTCGGCAAGGGCGAGTGCGCGGCGCATCCACAGCTCGTGCTCTGCCATTGAGGTCACAGCATTATTCCCACTCAATTGTGGCGGGAGGCTTTGAACTGACGTCGTAGGTCACCCGGGAAACACCGGAGATTTCATTGATAATGCGATTGGACACCAGCTCAAGTAACTCATAGGGTAAGTGCGCCCATCGAGCGGTCATAAAGTCTACAGTCTCAACGGCGCGCAGGGCGATAACGTACTCGTAGCGCCTGGCATCACCAACAACGCCAACAGACTTAACCGGCAAAAATACCGCAAACGCCTGACTGGTCTTGTCGTACCAACCCGCCCGGCGCAGCTCTTCAATGAATATGGCATCCGCTTCGCGCAGCAAGTCTGCGTATTCCTTTTTCACTTCCCCAAGGATTCGCACGCCCAGGCCTGGTCCAGGAAAAGGATGGCGGTAAACCATGTCGAACGGCAAACCCAACTCGAGACCGATTTTCCTGACCTCATCCTTGAATAGTTCGCGCAGCGGCTCAACCAGCTCCAGATTCATGTCCTCCGGGAGCCCACCGACATTGTGATGAGACTTGATCACATGGGCTTTGCCCGTTTTGGCACCCGCTGACTCGATGACGTCCGGGTAGATAGTGCCCTGCGCAAGCCAATTCACGTTTTGTAATTTTGTGGCTTCTTCATCGAAGATATCGATAAAAGTGTTGCCTATGATCTTGCGTTTTTTCTCGGGGTCAGCCTCGCCTTTCAACTTGTCGAGAAACAACGCTTCGGCATCGGCGCGAATGACTTTGACGCCCATATTGCTGGCAAACATGTCCATCACCGCATCGCCTTCACGCAGACGGAGCAGTCCATTGTCGACAAATACACAGGTCAACTGATCGCCGATGGCCTTGTGCAGCAGGGCAGCCACCACCGAGGAATCAACCCCGCCGGACAGGCCCAGCAACACTTTGTCGTCACCAACGGTTGCCCGCACCCGGGCAATAGCGTCTTCAACAATGTTGGCGGGCGTCCACAGGGGCTCGCAATCGCACTGCTCAATGACAAAGTGTTCAAAAATTCGTTTGCCCTGCAGGGTGTGTGTAACTTCCGGGTGGAACTGAATGCCGTAAAAAGGCTTATCCTTATGGGCCATGCCGGCGATCGGACAGCTTTCAGTTTCGGCAATCAGCTCGAAATCATCAGGAAGTCCGACCACTTTATCGCCGTGACTCATCCACACATCGAGTAAACCCTTGCCGTGATCATCGATGTGATCACGAATATCGTGGAGTAATCCGCCATTACCTACCTGGCGAATCTGCGCATAGCCAAACTCACTCACATTTGAACAGGCCACCTTGCCGCCGAACTGTTCAGCCATTGTCTGCATTCCATAGCAGATGCCAAGTACGGGGACTCCCAACTCAAAGACCAGTTCGGGCGCCCTGGGGGAATCCGTTACTGCCACCGACTCCGGACCGCCCGACAGAATGACACCGCTGGGGTTGTACTCTCGAATATCCTCGTCGCTCATATCAAATGCGCGGATTTCACTGTAAACGCCCACCTCGCGCACCCTGCGCGCAATTAACTGCGTGTACTGGGAACCAAAGTCCAGAATAAGAATTTTCCGGGCGTGTATATCTGCGCTCATGGCATTTCCTGAATGGGATGTTGGACCCGAGGAAGGTCACCCTTCCCCCAGCATAAATCCTGAATAGCGTTAACGCACCGGGTAGTTGGGCGCTTCCTTGGTAATTGATACGTCGTGCACATGGCTTTCAGACATACCTGCGGAGGTCACTCGAACAAATTCGGGCTGGCTGCGCATGGTATCCATATCCACACTGCCGGTATAACCCATCGCGGAACGAACGCCACCCATCAATTGGTGAACAATGGCGGTAACAGGGCCCTTATAGGGCACACGACCTTCAATACCCTCCGGGACCAGTTTCTCAGCGCCTTTGCTGGAATCCTGGAAGTAACGGTCGGAAGAGCCCTGGGTTTGCGACATGGCACCCAGTGACCCCATACCACGGTAAGCCTTGTAGGTTCTTCCCTGGTAGAGCTCTACCTCGCCCGGCGCTTCCTCAGTACCGGCAAACATACTACCCATCATTACTGAATGGGCGCCCGCCGCATAAGCCTTGGCGATATCACCCGAGAAGCGAATGCCTCCGTCTGCGATCAGAGGAATACCTCGACTGGCCAGTGCTGCAGCCACATTGGCGATAGCAGTAATCTGGGGAACACCAATGCCAGTCACAATTCGAGTGGTACAGATAGAACCCGGGCCAATACCCACCTTGACTGCATCGGCACCCGCGTCTGCCAGCGCCACGGCAGCTTCGCCGGTCGCAATATTGCCGCCGATGACCTGCATGTCCGGGTAAGCACTTTTAATCATCCTGACGCGATCGATGACATTGCGTGAATGACCATGGGCCGTATCGACTACCAATACATCGACGCCGGCCTTAATTAATGCCTCCACCCGGTCATCGGTGTCGGGGCTGGTTCCTACTGAGGCCCCCACCCGCAGCTGACCATAGGAATCCTTACAGGCATCGGGGAAATTTTCCGCCTTGTCGAAATCCTTCACAGTAATCATGCCGGTCAGGTCGAAAGCGTCGTTCACCACCAGAATTTTTTCGATGCGGTGCTGGTGCAGCAAGCTTTGCACTTCTGCCGAACTGGCACCCTCTTTCACAGTGACCAGCTTTTCCCTGGGGGTCATGATGTCGGAAACCAATTTGCTGTGATCCGATTCAAAACGCAGGTCCCGGCGAGTCACAATGCCCACCAGGTCTTCGCCATCGAGCACGGGCACACCTGAAATGCCGTGGGAGGACGTCAAGTCAATCAGGGCGGCGATGGTAGCGCCTTGCTGAATGGTAATGGGATCCTTCACCACACCACTTTCGTATTTCTTGACCTTGCGAACCTGCTCCGCCTGTTCAGCGACCGTCATGCTCTTGTGAATGATGCCGATGCCACCTTCCTGAGCCATCGCAATAGCCAACCGGGCTTCGGTCACCGTATCCATAGCCGCTGATACCAGGGGAATGTTTAACTCGATTTCGCGGGTTAGCCTGGATTTTAGCGATACGTCCGTGGCAACGACCTCCGAATAGCCGGGCAGCAGTAGTACATCGTCGAAGGTGAGGGCTTCCTGGGCAATTCGCAGCATTGAGGAGTCTCCGGCTGGCGGGTTTGAGTTAAACGTGCAATTATAACTTTTTGGTACTCTCTGCGTAAATAGAAGTTCTCGTTGTCTAACTCATTCCAAACCGCTCCCACCCCCACTGCCCTGACCGTCAGCCAACTTAACCGGCAGGCCAGAAGCCTACTGGAGAGTCATTTTGACTTTGTCTGGGTTGAGGGCGAGGTGAGCAACTTTGTTGTCCCCTCCTCCGGCCACTGGTATTTCTCTCTTAAGGACGGCAATGCCCAGGTCCGCTGCGCCATGTTCAAGGGGCGTAACCAGCGACTGCGCTTCACTCCAGGTAACGGCGACCACATCCGCATGCGCTGCCGGGTTTCTCTTTACGAGGGACGCGGCGAGTTCCAGCTTATCGTGGAGCATATGGAGCAAGCGGGCGCAGGCGCCCTGCAGGCGGCCTTTGAACAATTAAAAGCCAAGCTGCTGGCCGAAGGACTGTTTCAACCGGAACGCAAAAAGCCATTGCCGGAGAGTGTCTCTCACCTGGGTGTGGTCACCTCCCCTAGCGGAGCCGCTATTCACGACATCCTCACGGTGCTAAAAAGACGCTGCCCGGCAATTGAGGTTTCTATCCTGCCGGTAGCAGTCCAGGGCGATGGAGCCGCAGGTGAAATTGCCGAGGCGATAAACCGCGCCAACCGCTGGCAAGAAGAAGGAAAGATACAACTGGACGCCCTGATCGTCGGGCGCGGTGGCGGCTCACTGGAGGACCTCTGGGCTTTCAACGAAGAAATTGTAGCGCGGGCCATCGCTGACAGCGCACTTCCCATTGTCTCAGCAGTGGGCCATGAGGTGGACTTCAGTATTGCCGATATGGCGGCCGATCAGCGCGCCGCCACACCTTCCGCGGCAGCGGAGCTATTAAGTCCCGATCAGCGCGAACAAATGGAGCGCCTGAAAAAACTGGAAGCAGAGCTGGTGCGACTCATTCGGCGCAAAATAGCCGATGCCCAAACCCGGCTGGATCATTTGCGTGCCCGCCTCAAGCACCCGGGCGCGCAGTTGCGTGAGCAGTCCCAGCGCCTTGACGATCTGGAACAGCGCCTGATTCTGGCGCAGAAGAATCTTTTGGCCCGCAAAAAGAGCGAGCTGGCTTTGCTCGAATCCCGTTTGCAGGCGAACTCCCCACTGCCCAGGATCGAGCAAATGCGCAAGGAGTTGGGCAACCTGCAGCAGCGCATGGAAGCAGCGATGCAGTCAAAACTTCAGGACTCAAAAAGCCGTTTGGCCCATTTGGCCCAAATGCTCGACTCCCTCAGCCCGCTCAGCACCCTGGCCAGGGGTTATGCCATTGTTACCGATAGCGATGGCAAAGTATTAACGGATACCAGCCAAGTTGAAGTCGGTGCCCGGTTGGAAGCAAGGCTGGCCAAAGGCAGACTCGGGGTCACTGTTGAACAGATAGAGCCCGATGAATAAATCGCGGCAAGAATCCCGGACAGCATCCAGCATAAAAAAAGCCCCAGTCACAGGACTGAGGCTTTCATAATTTAATAACCGCTAGTATTTTGCTGGCAAGCGCGTATTGATAATGATGTGACGACCTTCAAAACGGATGTACTCGCCAATGGTGAGGTCCTTGAGAATGCGTGCGACCATCTCTCTGGACGCCCCAACGCGATCAGCAATGTCCTGCTGGGTGAGTTTTTCCGGAATATAGAGCGTGCCGTCGCCGCGCTCCTCAGACAAGTCCATCAACACGTTGGCCACACGGCCATAGACATCCTGCAAGGCCAGGCTCTTGACATCAGCAGTCAGCTTGCGCACCCGCTGGGCCAGGTTTTTTACCAATTGGCGCCCAATGTTGGGGTGCTGATCGAGGACCCGGTTAAAGTCTTCCTTATAAACAATGCAAAAGCTCGATTTCTCGACGGTGCGAACGGAAGCGGAGCGCGTGGAGTCATCAAGCAGGGCCAGTTCGCCGAAATAGTCGCCGGCTCCCTGTGTATTCATGATGAATTCCTTTCCGTTTTTATCCGAGCAGTAAACCTTCACCTTGCCGCTTTCGATAATAAACAAAGAATCTGCGGGGTCATTCTCGTGAATGACCACCGTATTCTTGGGAAAGGAACGGCTGGTACTGCTCGCCGCCAGTGCCTCGAGCTCTTCCTGAGAAAGACCCTGAAATATTTCAACTTGCTGCAACATCGATGTACCTGATCCCCTGTTAGCTTTGTTCCCTGTAGCTATATGGATAATAGTAACCCAAAGCTTTGTAAAAACGCACCTTATGTGAGCAAAAATCGCAGCTGCTCTATTGCTGAGACGAACGAAAACACGATTACCACAACGCCAATGACCTCGTTATACTGCGCTTTGGTAAATTAAAAGGACCTTGCTCCACTGTGAACACCGGCCAAAGCCAAAGCACTACCCTGTGGAGCGACCTGCTATTGCGCGCAATGGCCGAACTGCGCGAACTCTACAACCAGCTCGAGGAACAACTGGCAGATAGCGTGCGAGAAGACTTCTCACACCTGTTCGAAGGCTCCGTGAGGCTGGACGAAATGCTGCAACAACCATCGCCCGACCGCCACGACCTGATGAATGTGCTATCGGCTATTCGTGGTTATGCAGAAATGCTCAGGGAAGATCTCGCCACAGAGCATAGCGAGCTGGACGCTGCCCTGACGCGGCTCCTCAAAGGCATACAGGCAGCCAACAGCGGGGACAATTCTGAGCCCGCGACGACCACACAGCGCACGATCACCACAGAGCCCGGCTTCATTCTGGCTGTAGATGACCTGCAGGAAAACCGGGAACTGGTGGCGCGCTACCTGTCCCGATCCGGGCACATCGTAGTCACCGCCGCTGGCGGCGAAGAAGCTCTGCGCAGCCTGGACCAGGCGGATGTTGATGTCGTCCTGCTGGACCTGGTCATGCCAGACATGGATGGCAGGGAGGTGTTACGGCGTATCAAGGAGCATCCCCAGTGGCGAGCCACGCCGGTCATCATCATATCCGGACGCCAGGATATGGACGGAATTATTGAATGCATAGAGGCTGGAGCAGACGACTACCTGTTCAAACCGTTCAACCCGGTGCTATTGCAAGCCAGGATAAAAGCGGGCATTGAGCGCAAACGCTGGCATGACCGGGAGCAACTGTACAGACAGCAGCTGGAGCGCAACGAAAAGTTCATTCGCGCCACCTTTGGTCGCTACCTGTCCGATGAAATTGTGACCGACATTCTCGAACGTCCGGAAGGGCTGGAGCTGGGGGGCGACCTGCGGCGCGTGACTATCATGATGTCTGACATTCGCGGCTTCACCACCCTCAGTGAACAGCTGGAGCCCGTCCAGGTGGTCACCCTGATCAACCGTTACCTGGCCGCTATGACGGACATCATCATGGCGCACCAGGGCACCATTGATGAGTTTATTGGTGATGCAATCCTCGCCGTATTCGGCGCGCCACAGCACCGGGACGACGATGCAGACCGGGCGACCCAATGTGCGCTTGAAATGCAGGCCGCGATGGAAGAAATCAACCGGCTCAACCGGGAGGATGGCCTGCCAGAAATCGCTACCGGCATCGCGCTCAATACCGGCGATGTCATCGCCGGCAATATCGGCTCAGAGCGCCGCAGCAAATACGGCTTCGTGGGGCACGCCATGAACGTCACGTCCCGTATCGAAGATGTTACCGCCGGTGGTGAAATCCTGATTGCCGACAGCACCCTGCAATCCTTAAACCATGAGTATCGCACCGGTGAAAGCCGAGAACTCAAGGTCAAGGGCATAGACGAACTGCTGCAGGTACACCCGATACTGGAGGGTGACCTATGAGCGGCACAATCCTGCTGGTAGAAGACAACGAACTGAACCGCGACATGCTCGTTCGCCGGCTCGTTAGGGCTGGCAAGGACGTCGTTTCCGCCGGAGACGGCCAGCAGGCCCTGGAGCTGATGCGTAGCGAAAACCCTGTTGTCGTTTTAATGGATATGAATCTGCCTGTTATGGATGGATGGACCGCCTGCCGTCAGGCCAGGGCGGACGACACAATCAAACATATCCCCATTATCGCCTTGACCGCACATGCCTCGGATGCAGATCGGCTAAATGCGCTGGAAGCCGGATGCGACGACTACGCCACCAAGCCAGTGGACTTCCCGGGCTTGCTGATCAAAATCGAAAAACTAACCGGCACCCGCTGAGGCCACCAAACCACTCATGAGTTTACGCCGCCGATTAACCCTCTCACTGGTCACCATCCTGATTTTGTTTGCGATCAACGTAGGCACTCACTTTTGGGGCAGTTTTGCCAGGAACCAAAGCATGGAGGCCTATCGCAGCTCGGTAACAGCAGCCCAGTTATCCACAGAGGTCGAAGGGCTCCTCAACGACCAGCGTCAAACTATCCTGGTGCTTTCGACTATTCGCGACAATACGGGGGACCAATTGGATGATGAGGAGTCCCAACAAGCCAAAGAAAATATTGATGATATTCGACAGCGGATACGACAACTGGGCAAGCTGAGCCACGACGTCACGCGCTTACACTACGACCGCTTGGCTGAGAGCAGCAACATACTGCTGGAGGACTGGTCAAGCTTCTATCAGAATTACAACAATCCGGATTACAGCTCCAACGCCGACGACCCATTACCCTACATCGAGACCAGTCAGCGGCTGAAAGAGCTTGAGCAACGCCAGGCTTTCATTGCCATGCAACGAGCCAATATTATCGACCGCACCATTGCGCTGACCGACCGGATTACGGTCATCGGATTTATCGCGTCTATTTTCCTCACTGCAATGCTGGGTTTCTTCCTGGTCCGCTACACCAATCGCTCACTGAAGCATCTAAAACGGGGTACCGAACGGATTGGTAGTGGCGATTTGAGTTACCGCATCGAGAATATCGATGACCGTGGCGAACTGGGAGATCTGGCGGACGCATTTAACGAGATGTCAGAGAAGCTGCGCAATGCCATGTATGACGTGAGCAAGGCCAGGGACGCTGCCGACGATGCCAGCGCAGCCAAAAGTATGTTCCTCGCCAACGTATCCCATGAACTGCGCACGCCTCTGAATGCCATTATCGGCTACTCAGAAATGTTGCACGACGAACTATCGGATGAGCGAGAGGTAGACAGACCTCAATTTCAACAAGACCTCGATAAGATAATTCGCTCCGGTCGACAGCTGCTCTCGCTGATCAACGACATACTGGACTTATCCAAAATTGAAACGGGGAAAATGACCCTGCACTGTGAGACGTTTCAGCCTGGCGAACTCCTGGAGCAGGCATGCGACTCCATCACTCCGCAGTTGCGGGAGCGAAACAATCAGCTGGAAAAGTCCGACTTTAATTCACTACCCACACTTTACAATGACGCAGCCAAGTTTCGACAGATATTCACTAACCTGCTGAGCAACGCCTGCAAATTCACCCACAACGGCTACGTCACTGTGCTCGCCAAGGAAACCAAAGAGCACCCGGGCTGGATCGAAATTTCTATCCGCGATACGGGCATAGGGATGAATGATGATCAACAGGGCCAGGTATTCGAGGCCTTTGTTCAGGCGGATGCTTCGACCAGCGCAAATTATGGCGGCACAGGCCTGGGCCTTGCTATTTGCAGGGACTACTGCGAACTGATGGGAGGAACGATCCGTGTGGAAAGCCAACCGGGCAGCGGTTCTACTTTTACTGTGCTGCTCCCTTCTGACCCAGAGTTAACTCTCGAAGCCGCTTGATCGCTTCTTCACGTTTCTCAAGATCCTCCTGAAGAGTGGCATTACTCTTTTTCAGGTCGACCTGCCGACGATGCATCAGCCTGAAATTTTCCAGCGACTGACGCAGCAGCAGAGTCTGCTGGTGCAGCTCCATGGATTGCCAGTCCTGGGTGTACAGTTCGCGGTAGCTTCTGCGCGCATCCGGGGGGTCAAAGAACGGGCTATCCTCCAGCGACTTCATAAAGGTGACAGCGATACCCGCCTCCCAGCTGGCCTCAGCTGAAGAGTCGAGCCGGCTGTAGCGCCCGAAATACTCCATTGCACCTTCGTAGTCACCCTCGGCGAGAGCGGCAAACCCTTTGTCGAGAAAGGTGTAGTCTCGAACCACGGGCTCTTCACAGGTACAGCCTGCTTCCGCAGGCAGATTCAGGGTGATTTCAGGCACCTGGTCGGTAACAGGGACGGCTGGTTCCTCAGGGGTCTGAGCACAAGCCTGTAAGACCAGTATTACACCGGCGATACCCGGTAGCGAAAGGGAGCGTAGGAGCAAGAATCCTTCCTCATTTCGGCAAAAAAACAGAGTGTAGCCTATTCAACCTGCCATTCGCACCCCAGCGCTCTATTCAGGGCGCATATGAGGGAATAAAAGCACGTCTCGAATAGAGGGTGAGTCGGTGAGGAACATCACCAGGCGGTCGATACCAATGCCCTCTCCGACCGTGGGGGGCATGCCATATTCCAACGCGCGAATATAATCAGCGTCGTAGTGCATAGCCTCGTCGTCGCCGGCATCCTTCTCGGCGACCTGGGCGAGAAAACGCTCTGCCTGGTCTTCGGGATCATTGAGCTCGGAGAAGCCGTTCGCCAACTCCCGGCCGCCAATAAAGAATTCAAAGCGATCGGTGACAAACGGGTCATCGTCGTTGCGCCGGGACAAGGGCGACACTTCTGTTGGATAGCGGGTAATAAAGGTTGGCTGATCCAGCAGGTGCTCAACGGTTTTCTCAAAAATCTCGATTTGCACCTTGCCCAGGCCCCAACTGTCCTTCAATGCAATCCCCAGACCTTTGGCGATGTCTCTAGCCTGGGACTCATCAGCCAGGGCGTCGGCACTTATATCGGGGTTATATTGCAAAATTGAGTCGAACACCGACAAACGAATGAAGGGCCTGGAAAAGTCATAGCTGTTGCCCTGGTATTCCACGGTGGTGCTGCCAATCACTTCCTGGGTCAGCTTGCGCAACATATCCTCAGTCAGGTCCATCGCATCTTCAAAGGCGCCGTAAGCCCAGTAGTACTCCAGCATGGTAAATTCCGGATTGTGCCGGGTAGACAGGCCCTCATTCCGAAAACTGCGATTAATCTCGAAAACCCGTTCGAATCCTCCCACGGTCAGACGCTTCAGGTAGAGCTCTGGCGCAATTCGCAGGTACATGTCCTGGTCCAGGGCATTGTGATGGGTCACAAAGGGCTTGGCCGCGGCCCCCCCGGGAATCACCTGCATCATGGGCGTTTCCACCTCCATGAATCCGCGCTCCATCATGTAGTCACGAATAAAAGCGATCACCTGAGAGCGGGTGCGAAATACCTTGCGCGATTCCTCGTTTACAATCAGGTCCACATAGCGCTGGCGGTAGCGCATTTCCTGATCAGCCAGCCCGTGATACTTGTCAGGCAATGGCCTGAGCGCTTTGGTTAACAGCCGGGCCACCTCCATGTTGATGTACAGGTCGCCCTTGCCGGACTTGTGCAGCGGACCGCTGGCAGCAACAATGTCACCCAGGTCCCAGGCCTTTATCTCCGCGAGTGTTTCCTCATCCAGACCCTTGCGATTCACATAGAGTTGAATCTGGTCCGAGCCGTCCTGGATCAGCAAAAAAGCACCGCGATTACGAATCAGTCGACCGGCCACCGAGAAGTGTTTATCCGCCTGCTCCAGTTCTTCCTTGGTGGACTCACCGTACTCCCGCTGGAGATGGCCCGCTTCGCCCGTGCGACGAAAGTCATTAGGGAACGCGTTACGCTTCTCGCGAATAGTATCCAGCTTGGCGCGACGCTCTGCGATTAGCCTGTTCTCGTCCTGTGCTTCGGCTGCCTTATCCTGCTCACTCATACTTTATTACTCTCAACATTTGCCCGCCTTATTCTGGATGCAGACGGGGAAAAAGGTCTGGTCGTTTAAAGCCCGCTTTTCAGCGAAGCCTCGATAAATTGGTCCAGGCTACCGTCCAGCACCGCCTGGGTATTGCGTGTTTCTACGCCGGTGCGCAAATCCTTGATGCGGGCATCATCAAGGACGTAGGAGCGAATCTGACTGCCCCAACCGATATCGGCCTTGCCGTCTTCCATGGCCTGCTTCTCCTCGTTACGCTTGAGCATCTCCATCTCGTAGAGCTTCGCCCTTAAAAGCTTCATGGCGTTATCCCTGTTCTGGTGCTGGGAGCGCTCCGTCTGGCACTGCACAGCAATTCCCGTGGGATTGTGGGTCAGGCGCACGGCCGAGTCGGTCTTGTTAACGTGCTGGCCACCCGCGCCAGAGGCTCGGTAAGTATCGACCCGCAGGTCTGCGGGGTTAATCTCAATTTCAATGTTGTCATCGATTTCCGGTGAAACAAACACCGAAGAGAACGAGGTGTGTCGACGGTTACCGGAATCAAATGGTGATTTGCGCACCAGGCGGTGAACCCCTGTTTCAGTGCGCAACCAACCGAAAGCGTACTCACCCTCAAACTTGATAGTGGCGCTCTTGATACCGGCCACATCCCCTGCAGATGCCTCCATGAGCTGGGTTTTGAAACCTTTGGCCTCACCCCAACGGAGGTACATACGGAGCATCATTTCTGCCCAGTCCTGCGCCTCGGTGCCACCTGAGCCAGACTGGATATCCAGAAACGCGTTATTGGCATCCATTTCTCCATCGAACATACGACGAAATTCCAACCGCTCCAATTGGGCGACCAGGGCATCTATTTCAGAGGTGACTTCAGCGAGCGTATCTTCATCGTCCTCTGCGGCTGCCATTTCAAGCAAGTCAGCCGCATCGGTCGCACCGCTGTCCAAATTCTCAATAGTGAGCACAATAGTTTCCAGCGATGAACGTTCACGACCCAATTCCTGGGCGCGATTCGGGTCGTCCCAGACGCTGGGCTCTGCCAGCTCCAGCTCTACTTCTGCGAGGCGCTCCTTACGATTAGCAAAGTCAAAGATACCCCCTAAGCACGTCAGTACGCGCCTCGATGTCTTTTAGCGTTTGAATCTGGGGGTTGATCTCAAGCATGGTGCGGCCCGGTTCTGTAAAAGGGCGCGCATTTTAACGTAGGCATGGCTTCCGGCCTAGCATCAATATTGCACACAAGAGCGATTCACAGATGGCTGCACCAGTCACTCCAGCTGCCAGCATAGAGAATGGGGTCATCCCTTCCCAACAAGGCCAGGGAAAACAGATTCACACAGGCGGTAACCCCGGAACCGCAGTAAACCACCAGTTGTTCAGCGTCCAGCGCCTCCCCCCAGTGAAGGCGCAGTCTCTCCTCTGGCAGCACCCTGCCCTCATCATCGGTGACCCCCTGCCAGGGGTGATTGACCGCGCCCGGAATATGCCCGGCCACAGGGTCGATCGGTTCTTCCAGCCCCTGATAGCGGCGCTCCTCTCTGGAATCCACCAGCATGCAGCCTTCAGCCAGCAGGGCCCGCAGACCCTCGATATCACAAAAGCCTGTCAAAACCTGCGGCTCAGGCTCAGCCGTTTTTATTGCTACGCTCCCCGTTTCAGGTTGGCCACCCGATTCCAACCAGGCACTATAGCCGCCATTGAGTAGCTTGGGCGGCCGATAACCCAGACTACGCATCAGCCACCACAACCGCGACGCGTATGCAAAACGAGTGTCATCGTAGGCTATTACGGGTGTATTGGGACCTATTCCACAATTGGCCAGGCGCAGTGCGAGCACCGAAGGGTCCGGCAAGGGGTGGCGACCGCCCTGGTGCTGCGCCGAGGAGGACAGGTCCAGATTAAGATCCAGATAGTGGGCACCAGGAATGTGTCCAGCCTGATAGAGACTTCGCCCTTCATCAGGGTCTGCCAGAGAGAAGCGGCAATCGACAACAACAGCTTGCCCATCGCGCAGTGCCTCTGCCTCAATCAAAAAATCGCTGGTTAACACGTATTATCCGCCTGCACAAAACACCGACGATAGTATGCGAGTCCATTCAAATTAACTACACTCTTGCGACTGCTGGAGGAATAATTACCGTGGTTAACACCCATCGAACAGACGAGCAGCTGACCATTGTCGTCAGGCCGAACCATTCGTCTTCCTGGCGCAATAATTTAATCGCCCTGATGGCTATTTCGGTGCCCTCATTGGGTGCTGCCGTAGGCTTTACGCTGGTTGGCGCCTGGCCGATCCTACCGTTTGCAGGTCTGGAATTGCTGGCCCTGGGCTCCGCACTTTACTACGTCAACTGGAAGTTACAGTACCGTCATGTGATTACCCTTAACGAGACCAGCGTAAAAATTGATAAGGGACACTACTATCCAAAGCGAAGCTGGCGCTTCTCGAGGGAGGGCAGTGGCCTCAGCATCACGCCGGAGCAACACCCCTGGGACGGCCCGGAGGTAAATGTCCACGATCGAGGCGAAATTGTTCGGGTCGGGGAGTTTCTAAACCGGGAGGACGCTCAGCAATTGGCCTCTCTGTTGCGCAAGGAGATGCGGGTCGACAGCATCAGTGGACGCAGCAAGCAGTCTTTCTAGACCCTGGCGCAACTCAAATATCTTCAAAATTGCCGTGACGACCTTTACCTGAAGCAAAGCGTTGCGCTCCCTCCACTGTTTCTCTGGATTCGATGACACCCACACCCCGTTTGAACTCGTTCTCCATTGCTTCCCTATAAGGAAGATCCCATTGCTCATAGGCGCTAAGGCGATCAGACCGCATGCATTTCTGGGGGTAAGCGATCAGCTGCCCGGCAAGAGCCAGGGCTGCTGCAAGGACTTCGCCGTCAGGCACCACACGATTTGCCAGTCCCATAGACAAGGCTTCTTCGGCCAGCACCGGGCGGCCTGTGAGAATCAAATCCATTGCCCGGCTATGGCCTATCAAACGAGGCAGGCGCACTGTTCCTCCATCAATCAGCGGCACACCCCAGCGGCGGCAAAACACCCCCATCACTGCACTTTGTTCCACTACCCTCAGGTCACACCAGAGCGCCAATTCCAGACCGCCAGCGACCGCATAACCTGAAATGGCAGCGATTACCGGCTTGCCAAGTACCATACGAGAAGGCCCCATAGGGCCAATTCCCTGCTGAGAAAGCTCGTTAGCGCCCTTCTCGGCCGCGACCGCTTTTAAGTCTGCGCCCGCGCAAAAAGCGCCATTAGCGCCGTGAAATACCGCCACGTCACTGCCGGAATCCTGATCAAAGGCTTGAAACGCTTCTGCCAGCGCCAGCGCTGTTGGCCCGTCCACGGCATTGCGCACCTCTGGGCGATTTAAGGTGATCACAGTGATACGTCCTTGCTGAACGACTGATACGCTCATTGACTCGCTCCAGGCTAAAATTTGTCAGTGTAGGAACCCACACCAGACAGTACAAGTTTTGGCGTGGAATGATGGAGCAAAAAACAGTCAATTCTGTTTGTTTTTGTTCTGGGGCCATGATATTTTTCCCTCACACCTGGAACACGCCACCTGTTCGAGAGTCGCTTGGTCGCTTCTGTAGAGTCCAATGTTGCGTCGCTCGACACAGCAAACTCAACCTTTGTGCGGAACGACATAATAACGATGGGAAAAAGCGACAGATTAGACGTCTACTTCGTAGCAGGCGGCAAGTACCACAACATCGATTACGCCCGCCTGGAGATACTCAAGCTGCTGGCGGAGCAGCCGCGCCTGAAAGTATCAGTAGGCGCTGACTACTCTGATATTGAAGCCATTTGCGCGGCAGATTTTGTCATCACCTATACCTGTGACGTCATGCCCAGCGCAGAAGAGACTGAGAAATTGTGCGAATACATGCGCGCTGGCGGTCGCTGGTTTGCCCTGCATGGCACCAATTCCATTCTCCGTTTCCTGGAAGATGGCAGCGTTGACTGTCCACGTGAGAACGACGCGTTCATGGACATGCTGGGTAGCCAATTTTTCTCTCACCCGCCCATTCAAGCCTACGATGTGCAAGTCAGTGCACCTGACCACCCGCTGGTTAAAGATATCTCGACTTTTACCGTAGATGACGAACTCTACCTGAGTGAACATTACGGCGAGCAAACCATGCTGCTGCACACTAATTGGAGCGGTGTCACTGAGGGCTTTGTGCATGACCAGTGGACCGGCAATGAGCCGCGGTCCTGCATGTATCTACGTCCTTACGAGCAGGGAGAAGTGCTTTATCTAACCCTGGGGCACTGTCGCGGCAAGTACGACATGCAACCCCACATTGAAGAATATCCAGAGCCCGAATTCGGCGCCTGGAAAACCACGGAGTACTACGAGTTATTGCGTCGTGGCATACGCTGGGCGATGAATACGCTTTAAAGACCTCGTCCAAAAGCGCAAAAACAACGTGTACATACCCCATCTACTAAGGAGATCAGCATGAGCCTGGACAAAGAGGACCTGCTGCGCGCATATCGCATGATGAAAACCATCCGCGAATTTGAAGAGCGCGCTCACACCGAAATCATGAACGGCCAAATTGCCGGCTTCACTCACCTTTATACCGGACAGGAAGCTAATGCAGTTGGCATTTGTGAACATCTTTCCGATGAAGATGCCATAATCAGCACCCACAGGGGGCACGGCCACTGTATCGCCAAAGGCGCCGATGTACCGGGAATGATGAAGGAGCTATGGGGCTCGTCTGAGGGTCTTTGCAAGGGCAAAGGCGGCAGCATGCACGTTGCCGATGTCGACAAGGGCATACTGGGCGCGAACGGCATTGTCGCCGGCGGACCCCCTATTTCCGTGGGTGCGGCACTGGCCGCCAAGATACGCAAAAATGGCAAAGTAGCCGTCTCTTTTTCCGGCGATGGCTCTGTTAATCAAGGCACCTGTTTCGAAGCCATGAATCTCGCGGTCGTTCTGAAGGTTCCCGCTGTGTTCGTCATCGAAAATAACTATTACTCGGAACACACCAATATCAGTTACGCCGTCGGTTGTGACGACCTGAAAGCTCGAACCGAGGGTTTTGGATTCCCCGTATTTGAAGCGGACGGTGCTGACTTCTTTTCTGTTTACGAGGCCGCTGGCAAGGCCATTGAACACGCTCGTTCAGGCAAGGGTCCCGCTGGCGTTTTTGCAGAGACCGGTCGCTTTCATGGCCACTTTGTCGGCGACCCTCAGTACTATCGCGCCGAAGGCGAACTGGAAGACTTGCGAGAGAACTCTGATTGCCTGAAAAATTTCCGCGAGCGCATGGCAGAAACAGGCGAGATATCCGCTGAAGAACTGGACGCCATCGACACCGAGGTAATGGCAGTCATCGAACAATCCGTTGTCGACGCCAAGTCTGCCGCGCGACCCACACCAGAGCAGGTCACTGCTGACGTTTACATCAACTATGGCGCAGCCAGCTGAATCCGGGAGAATAATCATGGCAGAGAAAACAATGCGAGACGCCATCAACGAGGCCCTACACCAGGCGATGGCCGCGGACGACTCAGTATTCGTCATTGGTGAAGACGTCGCCGGTTGCAATGGCGCTCCGGGCGAAACCGGAACCGTAGGTGGCGTATTCGGTGTCACCACCGGGCTCTACCAGGCCTTTGGACCAGATCGTTGCATCGACACCCCCATCTCCGAATCGGCGATCGTGGGTGCAGCCTCCGGTGCCGCACTGATGGGCATGAGGCCTGTTGCTGAGATCATGTTTGCCGACTTTATCGGCGTTTGCATGGACCAAATCGTCAACCAGATGGGCAAATTCCGCTATATGTTTGGCGGCAAGAGCCGCTGCCCGGCGGTGATTCGCTTTGCAGCTGGCGGCGGCTTCAGCGCAGCGGGCCAACACAGTCAGTCCATGTATCAGATCATGACCTCATTTCCGGGACTCAAGGTCGTTATCCCTTCTAACGCCTACGACGCCAAGGGTTTGTTGCTGCAAGCCATTCAGGACGATGATCCTGTACTGTTCTTCGAACCCAAGGTGCTTTATCAGGAAGCCTGCGAAGTCCCCGACGAGATGTACACCATCCCGTTTGGTGAAGCATCCTTCTTGCGTGAGGGAGACGACTGTACCGTCGTTGCCTTCGGCCAAATGGTACCCAAGGCTGCCCAGGCAATTGACGCCCTGGAAGCGGAGGGAATCAGCTGTGACCTCATTGATCCCCGCACCAGTTCACCTTTGGACACCGACGCAATCCTGGAAAGCGTCGAGGCCACCGGCCGACTGGTCGTGGTGGACGAAGCACCCCCTCGCTGCGGTCTAACCGCTGATATCGCCGCACTTGCCGCAGACAAGGCCTTTAGTTCGTTGAAAGGGCCGATCAAACAGGTATGCGCGCCGCACAGCCCTACGCCCTTCTCTCCAGAGCTGGAAGCCGCTTATATACCAGACGCCAATAAAATCATTGCCGCGATCAAGGAGACCATGGCATGAGCGAGATTTACGCCATTGCTGTGCCCAAGTGGGGCATTGAAATGATAGAAGGCACTGTCAACGTCTGGAACAAGGCCGTAGGCGACAGCGTCAGTAAGGGTGAAGAAATCCTTGAGATGGAATCTGACAAGATCGTTAACGTCTGGGAGTCGCCGGTTGATGGCGTGCTACGACGTATCATCGCCGAAGAAGGCGACGCTCATCCGGTGGGCGCCCTGCTGGGTATCATCGCCGATGCCACCATAGATGATGCCGCTATCGACGCGTTTATCGCTGAATTTGCGGGCGCGACTGAAGCTGAACCCAAGGCAGCCGAAGCCAGCGCACCAGCGGCGGCACCCGGTGGCGACGCAGCAACGCGCTCTGCTCCGGCCGTGCGCAAACTCGCCGAGGAACTCAAGGTCGACCTCAATACCGTGACCGGCACCGGTCGTCGGGGCCGCATCACAGAAGACGATGTTCGCGCCGCTGCCAGTGAAGGCGATACCGGAGGCACCGCCGCTAATATCGAAGTGATTCCCCTAACGGCAACTCGCCAGACAATCGCCAAACGACTCACCGAAGCGAAGCAGGAAATACCTCACTATTACCTGACCGTTGACTACGATCTGGACGGACTGCTCACTCACCGTGCCTCACATAATGCTTCCAGCGAAACCCGTATTTCGGTGAATGACCTTATTGTCAGCTGTGTCGCCAAGGCATTGATGCGTGAGCCAAAGGTGAATATCAACGTCATCGATAATGCTATTCACCAATTCAGCGATGCGAACGTGTCTGTTGCCATAGCCACAGAAGACGGTCTATACCCGGCGACCATTCGCGCAGCACAAAACTTGTCTGCCGCAGAAGTAGCCCAGGCAACAGCCGCCCTGGCCCAGAAGGCTAAAGACGGCAAACTGACACGCGAAGACCTCAGCGGCGGCAGCTTTACCGTCTCCAACCTTGGCATGTTTGGGGTCAGCAACTTCACCGCCATCATCAATCCACCCATGGGCGCAATCCTCGCGCTGGGCAAAGCGGAGCAAAAGCCGGTGGTAAAAGATGGGGAAATCGGCATCGCCACGCAAATCAGCGCCACCCTATCCTGCGACCACCGGGTCATAGACGGAGCTGTTGGTGCTAGGTTCCTGCAGATACTGGGCGAGGAAATCGCCAGTCTGAGCTAAGTCCGGGCGCCCTCCCGGGGCGCTTTTGTTCACTTGGCATGTTGCACGGGGCCTGCGGTACAATGCGGCCCTTCTCGCAACTGGGCACACGCTCCCATGAACAACCCGGACAAGCAAAAGGTGGGCTTCATCAGCCTGGGCTGCCCCAAAGCCCTGGTGGATTCAGAACGTATTCTCACCCAGCTTAAAATGGACGGCTACGATATCGTGCCCACCTACCAGGACGCCGAAGTCGTGGTGGTCAACACCTGTGGTTTTATCGACAGCGCCAAGCAGGAATCTCTGGACGCGATTGGTGAAGCGATCAGCGAAAACGGCAGGGTGATCGTCACCGGTTGCATGGGTAAAGGCGACGATGCCAATTCAATCATGGAGCTACACCCCAAGGTACTGGCGGTCAGCGGCCCGGCGGCCTACGAGGAGGTGGTTGGTGCCGTTCACGAGTACGTTCCGCCTACCCCAAATCACGACCCCTATATCGATCTGGTACCGCCCCAGGGTATCAAGCTGACACCACGCCATTACGCCTACCTGAAAATATCCGAAGGCTGTAACCACCGTTGCAGCTTTTGCATCATCCCGGACATGCGTGGCGACCTGGTGAGCCGTCCCATTGGGGATGTCATGGAGGAAGCCGAGCGACTGGTGCGGGCGGGCGTGAGAGAACTGCTCGTCATTTCCCAGGACACCAGCGCCTATGGCATTGATACCAAGTTTCGCACCGGCTTCTGGAACGGACGGCCCCTGAAAACCCACATGCAGCAATTATGTGAGGCCCTCGCCGACTTTGGCGTTTGGGTCAGGCTTCATTATGTTTACCCCTACCCGCACGTGGATAAAGTCATTCCACTGATGGCAGAGGGAAAGATACTTCCCTACCTGGACGTACCTTTGCAACACGGCAGCCCCGATGTGCTCAAGCGCATGAAACGCCCCGCCGCCGCGGAAAAGTCGCTGGAGCGCATTCAGGTCTGGCGTTCTGTCTGTCCCGACATCACTTTACGCAGCACTTTTATCGTAGGCTTTCCCGGCGAGACCGATAAGGACTTCGATATCCTGCTGGATTTCATCGGCGAAGCACAGCTGGATCGGGTGGGCTGCTTTCAGTACTCGCCAGTGAAAGGCGCTAAGGCAAACGACTTACCGAATCACGTGCCGGAAGAGCTCAAGCAAGAGCGTTGGGAGCGTTTCATGGCGCTACAGCAGGAAATCAGCACGGATAAATTACAGCAAAAAATTGGCTCCACTATCGAGATATTGATCGACGAGGTCGACAGTGAGGGCGCCATCGGGCGCTCGGCGGCTGACGCGCCAGAGATCGACGGCAAGGTGTTTCTGGACGGAGCAACAGACCTGAACCCTGGCGACCTGGTAGAAGCTGAAGTCACTGCGGCTAACGAATACGATCTCTGGGCAGGCTGAAACCCGTGAACCTGCTCCTGTTCTCTGCCAAAGACCGCAACGAGAGCGGCCAACTGCAAATAAGCGATGCTCGACTGGAGCACCTCCTGGAAGTCCATGGCAAGGGCCGCGGAGATACCGTGCGGGTCGGCGAGATCAATGGCAACATGGGCAATGCAACAATCATCAGTATTGATAAGAGCGCAGCCATACTTGAACCGACGCTGGACCAGACGCCGCCTGCCAAGCTGCCCCTGACGCTGATCGTCGCCCTTCCCCGGCCCAAGATGTTGCGCCGAATTCTGCGAGCGGTCGCCGAGTTTGGCGTCGATGAATTGCACTTGATCAACAGCTACCGGGTAGAGAAAAGTTTTTGGCAAACACCGGTACTGCGGGAGACTGTTATCGAGCAATACCTGTTGCAGGGTCTTGAGCAATCCCGAGACACAAATTTGCCAACAATACATCAGCACAAGCGCTTCAAACCCTTCGTGGAAGATGACCTACCCGATGTCATAAAGGGCAAACAGACCTTACTCGCACACCCAGGCGAATATCCCAGCTGCCCACGAGGGGTGTCAGGGCCAACGTTAGTCGTCATTGGCCCTGAAGGTGGCTTCATACCCTATGAAGTTGAAATGCTGGAGCGCGCAGGCTGTCAGGCCGTGTCCCTGGGACCGCGCATCCTCCGCGTGGAGAATGCAGTCAGCAGCTTGATTGGCAGGTTGTTTTAAACAGACCCTAGAAGTTGTACTGCACCTCAAGGCCGTACATTCGGGGTGCAACAGGAACGTAACCGCCAATACCTGAGGACTCCACCAGCGCAGTTCCACCGATAATGTAGTCTTCGTCGGTCAGGTTGGTGCCGTATAGCGCTCCGCTCCATTGACCTTCTGGCGACACCCAACCGATGCGGCCGCTGAGCTCGAACTGCTCGTCCTCCAGCCACAGACCGGTTCGACAGCTGGCGGAATCGAAGCAGTAGTCGATATCAAACTTCCAGCTAGCCTGCAGCCTTGGCTGAAACAGGCCTAAGCCAGAATCCCAGTCATACTGAACCGCGAGCATGTACGTTTCTTCCGGCAACCTTGGTAGGTTTTCGTCAGAGCGGTCATTCGGACACTCATCGACAGAAATGACCGTCAAGTCAGTGCGTGTGCAACCAGCGGGCACCTCGGGCTCTGAAGACAGCGTTAACTGAACATCATCGTAAGTATCGATCTCACCGTCATTGATGGTCATATTGAAACTGACCATCCACCGATCCGCTGGCAGCCAGGTGGTTTCCAGCTCAATGCCCCGTATCGTAGATTCCGCAGCGTTAATTGTCGCGGGTGCTGGGGAGCCGGTATTCGGATTAATCACCAGCGTGGTTAACTGGCGGTTGGTGTAATCCATATTAAAAATAGCGCCGTTGATTCTCAGGCGTCGGTCCAGCAGGTCGAGCTTGAACCCGAACTCCCAGTTTTCAACTTCTTCGGGCTCGAATTCTTCAAGGCTGCCGCCTGGCGCTTCGGAAAGACCTCCCGAAAGAAAGCCCTCACTGTAGGTCAGGTAAAGCGAACCATCATCGATGTAATCGTTCTCGCCCAAGAGGTACTGGATGCTCGCCATCGGTGTAACGTCATCATTGGAGACCTTGCCGGTGGGTGCATCTTCAAGCACAAAATCAAACGCAGGGTTGTAGACAAAATCCGGGCGATTGACGATAAACAAGCCGCCTCCCAGAGGCACCACCGGGCCACCATTGGCATCAATAGTGGCCGGATCTGGCAGGTAAAGCTCGCGGGTAAACTCTCGCTCCTCATCGGTATAGCGCACACCGAGTGTAGTTCGCCAATTATCATTGAACTCCCATTCGACCTGGCTGAAAACGGCAATCGCCTCATTTTCAGCAATCTTCTGATCGCCCGTAGAATTGCTAAAGAATAACCCCCCAACCGCTGGGTCAAATGGACCCAATATCGCTACAGCTCTGCGATTATCACTCTCTTCGCGAAACCAGTAAGCGCCCGCAACATACTGCATACGATCATTGAACGCTGATCCCGTGAACTGAATTTCCTGACTGTATTGATCGGTTTCTGCCGGAGTACTAAAGGGGTGAACCGAATTGGTGCGGTGTAAAAAAGGAATGCCGGTGCTATCCAGCTCATCATTCTGTTCAGCCTCGGTGTAACGCCATGCGGTGATACTTTTAACGCTTAGGTCGTCGCTGATTGCCCACTCCGCCGTTAATCCTGCGCCGCGGTTTTCGACCTTATAGATACCGCCTAAATCGGAAATAATGGTGTAAGGATCATCGCCACCTGCAGCAGCGGCGTCACGGCAAAAATCTTTCAACTCTCTGCCCGTTGAAGGCGTAATTGCCAGTTCGTTGAACAGGACTTCCTGCCAGCCATCGTAGCCTTCCACAGGAAGGCACTTTTGCGGACGCGCGGTTTGGTCCGTCTGCGCCCAATTAATGTTGAGGTCTAAAGTAAAATCATCAGTGACCAGCCATCGGGTCTGCCAAATCAAGCTCTGACGATCCTCGTCATTGTAATAGTCGCCGTCATAGACGTTTTCCATATAGCCATCGCGAGACCGATGGGTACCGGACAATCGGGTGAACAGACTATCGGTAATAGGAACATTGAGCATCAAATCAGCATCCGCGCGATCGTAGTTACCCACTCGAACGCCCACCAGACCTTCAAACTCATCTACCGGCGGGTTACTGGTAAACACCAGGGCTCCGCCGGTGGTGTTTTTGCCAAATAATGTACCCTGCGGCCCCCGAAGAACCTGAACAGACTGCACGTCGTTGATATCAAGCAGTGCTCCGTCGGGACGACCGACGTAAACGCCATCAATGTATATTCCCACACCCGAATCGATGTTGGCGCCAGAATTACGCTGCCCGACACCGCGAATATAGATGTTTGCGATTCCCGAGTTACCGTTGCCAGCAGCGACCTCAATATTGGGTACCACCTGATTGAGATCCGACAGATTACGGATTCCGGCTTCACGCAGTGCCTCGTTGCTCAACGCGGTTACCGCCACAGGCGTTTCCTGCAGGCTCTCAACTCGCTTACGCGCGGTAACGATAATCTCTTCGAGCACCAGCTCCTGTGCCAGTAATGGCGAACTGGTCAGAGGTGCCGCTAGAGCTGACACACAGACAAGCAGAGCGCTTCGGCGCCACAGAGTAAACTCGGACATACCTTCCTCTCATTTATACTTATTGGATGGGCATCACTACCTTCCCCACAGTTATAGAAGGAACCGATCCGGCAGACAAGCAAATTTTGACGGCGATCAAGACAACAGTCAGACAGGCAGGTTACCCTGTTTACCTAATCGGGAACCCATCCCAGAAAGGAGATTTACTATGCTCAGCGTTGCAGAAATCATGACTGCCGAACCCCACACCCTGTCGCCGGACGATAGCCTGGCCCAGGCACGAAGCATGATGTCAGAGCATCATATTCGCCATATCCCTGTCGTCAGCGGCGACGGTTTACTGGTGGGAGTCGTGTCGCAGCGTGATGTACTGGCAGCGGCAGACTCCAGCGTCCTCCCGGACAAAGCGGCACACGAACAGGAGGAACGCTACGTGGCGCTTTCCAGCATCATGACCTCCCCGGTTCAAACCGTGGATGAAGACGCCAGTCTGCGGGGAACCGCCATGCACCTGATGAAAAATCGTCTCGGATGCCTGCCAGTGACCCGCGATGAGAAATTAATCGGCATCATTACCGACTCGGATTTTGTGGGTATTGCTATCCACCTGATGGAACAGCTGGAGCAGAGCGAATCAGAAGCTGATGAGTTTGACGGCGAAATCGCCGAAGACTTCTAAAGAACGCCCGCTGGGCAGCTCACTCCCATACCGCCAAGGCCGCAGTACCCGCCCGGATTTTTCGCAAGGTATTGCTGGTGGTATTCCTCGGCATAATAAAAGTCAGGTGCGGGCAGGATTTCGGTGGTGATCTCACCGTATCCGGCCTCGACCAAAGCGCTCTGGAAATCCAGTCTGGAATCCTGAGCCAGGCTCAGCTGCTCTTGCGAAAACGTATAAATCCCTGATCGGTATTGTGTCCCCAGGTCATTACCCTGGCGCATACCCTGGGTGGGGTTGTGCCCCTCCCAGAAGGTCTTTAGTAGCTGCTGATAGCTAATTAGGTTCGGATCATAAATCACTTGCACCACCTCGTTGTGGCCGGTCATGCCGCTGCATATCTCCTGATAGGTGGGGTTAGGCGTCACCCCGGCAGCATAGCCAGCGGCGGTGGAATAAACACCGGGCAACTGCCAGAACATGCGTTCCACACCCCAAAAGCAACCCATTCCAAACATGGCATGCTGCATACCCTGAGGAAAAGGTCCGCACAGTGTGTTGCCGTTTACATAATGTCGATCAGGCACGGACATGGCTTCAGTGCGCCCGGGCAACGCAGTCTTACTAGTTGGCATTGCGTGCTTTTTACGAATATCGAAGAGGGACATATCGACTCCAGAATGGCTGTGGATTTGCATTATTTATTCATTGAGATAGAGTAGACACTGTTACCGGCACAAAATTCAAGTCGCCGGGCCCGCCGGCTAGACTCCGTCACATCCCTGTCACAAACAAGGATTACGCTGAAATCGTTTAACAACGATGCTTTAGCCCAGACTTATTTACCCGCCGGGCACAGATACAATAGAGAGAAAAATGACGATACAAAACAATGAATTCAATGCCAGTGAACTGTGCAGTCGCAAATTATGGCAGCTGGTGAATGGGGAACGTGAGATAAACGTCACTGACAGACAGCTGGCCGAAGCCATCGAAGAGCTCACTTCACGCAGACATTACCTGGAAGAATTGACCCGTAAAGGTAAACTGCAGTCCAACCACTGAGCACCAGCGCACCAGGGTGCAGCTACCGACATGGCCCGACTCCCTTCACGCCGCTCCTCGCGGACGGAAATCGACACATTCCTGCGTAAAAGCAAGAGCATTGCCACTGTCCGCGAACAACAACCCCGCCTGATATTTTCCGTTGATGCGACGGCGAGTCGTCAGCCCACCTGGGACCGGGCGAGCCATCTGCAGCGAGAAATGTTTATTGCAGTACAGCGAGACAACAGCCTGAACGTGCAACTGTGCTATTACCGTGGCTTTGCTGATTTTCACGCGGCTTCCTGGACCACAGAACCTGAACAGCTGGCGCGGGAGATGGCTGGGGTGCAATGCGAGGGAGGTCACACCCAGATCGAGCGGCTCTTGCGACACGCACTGTCTGAACACCAAAAACGCCCTCTGAAAGCCCTGGTGTTTATCGGCGACGCGCTTGAAGAAAACGCAGATACACTGTGCCAACTGGCAGGTCAATGCGGCCTGCTTAAACTCCCCCTTTTCATCTTTCAGGAAGGCCAGCTAGCGGATGCCAGGAGCTGCTTTACCCGCATGGCCGGGCTGAGTAAAGGCGCCTGGGCCAGCTTTGACAGCAACAGTTCCACCACCCTGGCATCGTTGCTGGGAGCCGTGGCCGGTTTTGCCGCTGGCGGCCTCACCGCACTTGAGCGACAGGGCACCGAGGGTGCTAAACTGCTGCTCGAGCAACTAAAACACTGAGAACACTGTGCCCCGAATAATTCTGCTGGCGGCGATCGCCTTCGCACTTTTCATCCTGTTCAAGCGCGCCCAGTCTGCGCCACCCCACAAGCGGCGCGGGGAGTACATCAAACTGGGTTTGGGCATTGCCGTGGTCGCGGTGATCATATTAGCCCTGGCGGGCAAAATGCACTGGATTGGAGTGGCCTTAACCGGCCTCTTGGTAGCACTGAGACAACTGGCGCCAACGCTAATGCGGTTTTCTCCGATGCTGGCTTCAAAGTTCGGCCAAAGCTCGCCCAGTGCCGGCCAGCACTCAACCGTGGCCACCGCCATTCTTTCCATGCAGCTGGATCACGACACTGGTGAACTGTCAGGTGAGGTTCTTAAAGGGCAGTACCAGGGCTGGCATCTGGCGGACATGGAGCGCCAGCAGCTAGAGCAGCTGTTAGCTTATTGCCAACAGGAGGACGCCGATTCTGTGCAGCTACTGGACAGTTACCTGCAACAGCGGTTTCCCGGTGAGGCCGATTTTGGCGCGCAGCAGGCGACAGCGGACACCGGGTCGGGCATGAGCCGAAAAGAGGCCCTGGCTGTGCTGGGTCTGGATGAAGACGCTGAGAAAGACGATATCATTGCAGCCCACAGGACCCTGATGCAGAAATTGCACCCGGACCGTGGTGGCAACGACTACCTGGCAGCCAAAGTCAATCAGGCTAAAGATCAACTGGTAGGCTGATCCTGACGAGGTCTCTGGCATCCCGCCAAGGTAAGGCTTAAACTTGCCGCCAACTTATCTTCAAGGATCCAACACGCAATGACCGACGTTTTTGTTATCCGCAATCAACATGGACACTACTGGGCCAAGAGCAAACAGTGGGTGAGCGGAGACGACCCAAAAGCAGTGCTGCGGGCCAAGCATGAAGATGAAGCCATCAACACGCTATTTGAGCTATCCAGCAAAGATATTGAGCTGCGCGGGCAAGCCGTTGCGGCCGAGCTTGATGAACGTGGTAACCCGGTAATTGAGGCCAGCCAAATACCCCTCCCCTGCTTCGAAGAAGCGTCAGCGCCCGCGGCCGAATCCCAGTCGGCAGAAATCATCGAACAGACCGAATCAACTCCCAGCGGAGTCGGCTGATCCATGCGCATTTTGTTGTTTTTAGCGACCAATATGGCGGTATTGGTACTCGTCAGTATCGTTTTCAATTTGCTGGGGTTGGATGGCGTACTTGCCGCCAATGGTGTCGACCTTAACCTTCAGGGCCTGCTGGTATTCTGCGCACTGTTCGGTTTCGGCGGCTCTCTTATCTCCCTGTTCCTCTCCAAGTGGATGGCCAAGCGAGGCACCGGCACACAACTTATCGAGACTCCCCAGAGCCGCGAGGAGCAGTGGCTGCTGGATACCGTGGGTGAACTAGCAGAACAGGCAGGCATCGGCATGCCCGAGGTCGGGATCTTCCCGTCGCAGGCGGCTAACGCTTTTGCGACCGGCTGGAACCGCAACAATGCTCTGGTAGCAGTGAGTGCTGGGCTGCTGCAGCGCTTCCGCCCCGAAGAGGCCCGGGCTGTGATGGCGCATGAAATTGGCCACGTCGCCAACGGTGATATGATAACCCTCACCCTGATTCAGGGTGTCGTTAACACTTTCGTGATGTTCCTGGCGAGGATTATCGGCCATACCGTGGACAGGGTCGTGTTCAAAACCGAGCGAGGCTACGGCATTGGCTACTTCGTAGTCACCATCGTGGCCGAACTGGTGTTGGGGTTTCTAGCGAGCATGATTGTATTCTGGTTTTCACGGTGGCGGGAGTACCGCGCAGATGCAGCGGGCGGGCGACTGGCGGGCAACACAAACATGATTGCCGCACTGCAGCGCCTGCGCGAAGAACAGGGTTTGCCACAGGATCTA
The DNA here is from genome assembly GCA_039979015.1 of Halioglobus sp. Taxonomy (GTDB): domain Bacteria; phylum Pseudomonadota; class Gammaproteobacteria; order Pseudomonadales; family Halieaceae; genus Halioglobus. The sequence continues at coordinate 131,302 of JBDWAD010000011.1, read as the reverse complement.
CCGGGAGAACTCACGGCTTTTGGCATTAGCGAACAACTGAAACAGGGCGTGGCCGGATTGCGACGCTCTCACCCACCACTGGAAGATCGCATCATGGCCCTGCAAAACGCCTGATCAGGCAGGGCTCTTGAACAGGTATTCGCTCATCGGAATAACATCGATGCGGTCGAAGTCGATAAAGCGGCTAACGCTTTCCATCATGGCTCCCGCATTCTTGGCCATGCCCTGGTCATCACCCTCTTCTACCGCGTAAAACGCGTAGTTTGACGACATCGCCGCGGCCGGAAAGTTTTCCTCAATCATTGCGTGCAAGGGGGGAGCGGCATAGCTTAGGCCCCGCACGATCACGTTCTGTCGGTAGCCAAAGGTCGACTGGGTATCAATAGCCACCTGGGTATGACTGCCCTGCCAAATCGCCAACCACTCCTCCTCGCCAAGGCGCGGCGGCCGCTGCAGGAATACCACATGGCACATACCGTGAACGCGTTCACCGGGCGCGGCCGGATGTAAGCTATTGAGAATAGGTTCTGCCTCTGTCACCAGATAACAGTGAAACCTGGACACCACTTCCTCCAGTCCTGCTTCTATCGCCCCTCGCTCTGCCGCAGCTGCATCCAGCCACACCGAGAGCATGCCGTCCGGGAGCGGCTTCATGGCTGCCATGCGCCTTTGCTCACCCGCTGCCACGGCACTATCAGCCACCGAAACACGCAATCCCCGCACTCCCGCTGACAGCCCCCACTCCGGCGCCTGGCGCAGCAAGCTGTCACGAAACGCATCGGCATCGACATTGTCCGGCTTCCACAACGGGTAGATCAGTTTTTCCATGCGGGCTTGCCCTTGAAATGATTAGTTCTGGCTCCAGTAAAACAAAAGCGAGGTTGAGTCTCAACGGACGACCTCGCCAGAGTGCCCTGGCGGTAGTATTCTTGTACCGATGTCGACAACACTGGAGTCTCTAATGACAGATAAGGCAAGCAAACCTGGCCTGGTGAACTGGATTGGTTACCTGGCGATATGCTTTTTCGTGACAATACCCCTGGCGGTGCTGACCGTGCGAGCCGGAGCATGGCAGCAGGGCCTGCTACTGTATGCATTAAGCTGCCTTGGCTCCGTCTTGATTCTCCTGGTTGCAGTGGTAGTTTCATTGCTTCCACGATTTAGCCAGTGGCGCAGAGATATTCGCCTTAGGGCGCTTTTTACGGTGCCTGGAACCGTGTTACTCCTCTCCCTGCTGGGCGGTCGAGGAGACATTCCCGCTATCCACGATATCACTACCGACACGCTCGATCCGCCCGCCTTCAGCGCGGCGGTCAAGCTCAGGGGTAACGGTAGCAACACCCTCGCACTCAAACCCGAAACCATTGAGGCGCAACTGGCGGCTTACCCCGACTTACAGACAGTCGTGTCCTCCGACTCGATTGAAAAGGCCTTCGAAAAAGCCATAGCCAGCGCCAATGAACTGGGCTGGGACATCCATCGCCAGGACCTGAACGATGGCTTCATAGAAGCCGTGGACACAACAGCGATCATGGGATTCAAAGACGATATTGTTATTCGTCTGCGTACCAATGCCACTGGCACCCTGCTTGACCTGCGCTCAGTCTCCCGCGTCGGCGTCAGCGACTTGGGCGCTAACGCAGCGCGAATCCGCAACTTCATCGCCGTTTATCAGCAACAGGGCTAGCCCGTGCGCCGGCTCTTGCTCTGGTTAGGCTCGCTGCTTTTTGCTGCAATCCCCCTGGCAGCGGAGGAAACCGACTACCTGAGTTTTGCAACGGAAGACGAAAAAAACTCGACCGAAATTTTCAGTCGCGCCAGTCCTGCAGTGGTCTACGTCACCAATACAGCCCTGCGTCGCAGCCTGTTTTCCCTCAACGTTCAGGAAATCCCCCGGGGTTCCGGCACTGGATTTGTATGGAATCAAAGCGGGCTCATCGTCACGAATTTCCACGTGATATCCGGCGCGCACCGGCTGATCGTGACTCTTGGCGACCAGCGTGAGTTCGATGCGCAGGTGGTGGGCGTTGCACCGGAGAAAGACCTGGCAGTGCTGCGCATTGAGAATCCGCCTGAAGACCTGGAAAGCTTGCCACTGGGCGATTCATCTGAGCTCTCGGTCGGGCGCAAGGTACTGGCCATTGGCAACCCCTTCGGTCTGGACACCACCTTGACGACCGGGGTGGTCAGCGCCCTGGGCCGAGAAATACAGGCACCGAGCGGGCGCACCATCCGCGGCGTCATACAAACCGATGCGGCCATTAATCCAGGCAACTCAGGCGGGCCTCTACTCAACTCTTTAGGGCAACTCGTCGGAGTGAATACCGCTATCTACAGCCCCAGCGGAGCCAGCGCAGGCATTGGTTTCGCTATTCCGGTAAACATCGTCAAGGACGTAATCCCACAGCTCATTTCCTATGGCAAGGTGCTGCACCCCATCATTGGCGTAGAGTTAGCGAGCGACCGCTGGATTCGCCGTTACGGCATTGAAGGAGTGCCCATTGTTCACGTCTACCCCGGGCTACCCGCAGCGAACGCCGGCATGCAGGGCGCTCGCCAGATTGATCGCCGGGAAATCGAGCTGGGTGACATCATCACCAACATTGAAGACAAGGCCGTGCGCAGCAGTGACGATTACCTCTCTGCGCTGGAGAACTACGAGCCCGGAGACAAGATAACGATCAAAACCCGCCGTAAGGATGAAGAACTCAGCTTTGAAGTGGAGCTCATTGAGTCACAGTAGTCAGGATAAAGTACCGCCGTCTACCCGAATATCTTCTCCGGTAATGTGGGCACCGTCTGCAGAGATCAGCATTGCAATCACCCCCGCCACTACCTCAGCACCTTTAGGGCCGGTAAGTGAGGAAATTCGCGACATCAGGTTAAAGTCCATGGTCTCGGGAAAATCGATACCCTTGGTCATATCAGTCTTGATATCCCCGGGACAGACACAGTTGGCACGCACACCACGTTTGGCGTATTCAACCGCAATACTGCGAGTCATGGCCAAAACCCCGCCCTTGCTGGCGGAATAAGCGACGCCACAGGGTAACCCCGCCAGGGAGGCGGTGGATGCGGCATTGACAATACTGCCAGCCGACCTCACCAAATGCGGCAGCACTTCCCGGTTCAGCAGCATGGTGCCGGTGAGATTGATATCGATCACCCGCTGCCAATTGTCACGACTCAAGTGCTCGGTATCGTCAAAGCGAAGAACCCCCGCCATATTCACCAGCGCATCCAGCTGCCCGAATTGGTCCACGCAATCGGCCACACAATGCTGCACCGCCGCTTCATCGCCGATATCACATGCACGAAACATCGCTTGTCCCCCGGCCGAGATGATTGCCTGGGCCGCATTTTCTGCGGCCGTCCCATCTATGTCCAGACAACATACAGCTGCGCCTTCAGCGGCTGCGCGCTCTGCGCTGGCGCGGCCAATTCCACCGCCTGCACCCGTTACCAGAACTACTTTTCCCGCCAGACGTTGCATGCCTAACTCCTTGTTGATAAAGCATTTAATTTGCACGCCGCCGCATAAAGGGTCAAATTCGACGGTATGGTGCACTATACCCCAGTAAGTAGATGAACCCACCGGACGATGCTGTCCCATATTGTCATTCGGGCTGACTTATTAAGCCATTGCCTTGCAATGAAGCGCGAGTAACCTGAGACCACTTCAAAGGAGGCTGACTGCAGGCGTAAAATGGCGCACTGTCCTCCGCACAACAAATTCCCGGAGATTCTATGAACGCCCCTGTCAGGAGAGAGAGTTTGCAGGACCTTGACCAGTTTCGCAGCGAAGTAGGCCAGTGGCTGGAAGAAAATTGCCCTGAGTCGCAGCGCCAACCCATGACGCCCGAGGAACAATATTATGGGGGCCGCAACGCGGAGTTCCCCAGCGAAGATGCCAGGCTGTGGTTTGAACGAATGCGGGACAAAGGCTGGATCTGTCCCGACTGGCCAGCAGAGTATGGTGGTGGTGATCTTACTGCACAGCACGGCAAGATCATCAAGGAAGAGATGAAGGCAATCCGTGCCCGAACCCCGGTCTATGGCATCGGCATATGGATGCTGGGTCCGGCCTTACTCGAATTTGGCAACGAGGCGCAGAAACAGAAGCACATCCGGGCAATTATCAACGGCGAGTCACGTTGGGCGCAGGGCTATTCTGAACCCGGCTCCGGCTCGGACCTTGCCAGCCTGCAGTGCAAAGCGGAAGACAAAGGCGACCACTTCCTCGTCAATGGCAGCAAGATATGGACCACTGCTGCGGATAAGTGCGACTGGATATTTTGCCTGGTTCGCACTGACCCTGACGCAAAGAAGCAGGAAGGCATCAGTTTTCTATTGATCGACATGGACGACCCGGGTATCAGCACAACCCCTATAGGCCTGATCAGTGGCGAGTCGGAATTTTGCCAGACCTTTTTTGACAATGTGAAGGTGCCCAAAGAAAACCTGATTGGCGAGCTCAATAAGGGCTGGAGCGTTGCCAAGGCGCTGCTCGTGCACGAGCGCAAGTTAATGTCAGAAATCGGTAGCGACTCCCCGCGGGAAATTGTGGTTCCCAATGCAGCTGCACGCGAGTATCTCGATTTCGAAAACGGAAAGATCACCGACCAGCAGCTTCGCTCTGACCTTGTCGACTATGACATGAACATGCACGCCATTGGTCTTACCCACTTCCGCACCTTTGAAGAAAAAGTTGCAGGCGTGCGCAGCGCAGCTCCCATGGTCATGAAATACGTGGGTACAGAAGCCGAAGTCACTAAAAGCGAATTGCTGCTGGCCATCATGGGCAGCCAAAGCCTGGGCTGGGAGGGCGACAGTTTTTCCAAGTCCGAGCTCGACACCCTCCGCCTGTGGGCGATGTCCAAGGTGATGACTATTGCCGGTGGAACCTCTGAAATCCAGCTGAACGTGATCGCCAAGAACGTTCTACAACTGCCCCAGTCATAGGAGAAAAGTATGGCTCTGGTCTTAACTGAAGAACAGCGCTTCCTGCAGGACAGCGCCAGGGAATTCCTGACTGCGAACGCGCCGGTCGAATCACTGCGCAAACTGCGGGATGATCGGGACCCAACAGGCTACAGCCCTGATACCTGGCAGAACATGGCAGAACTTGGCTGGGCCAGCATTATCTTGCCAGAACAATACGGTGGCCTGGATTTTGGATTCACCGGCCTGGGTCTGGTGATGGAAGAAGCGGGTCGCACCCTGGCCGCCTCTCCCATCTTCGCTTCCGCAGTCGTGGGCGCGTCAACTTTGCTGCTGGGCGGTACACAAGAGCAAAAAGAAGCCCTGCTGCCAGCGATCGCCGGCGGCACACTGACGCTAGCGCTGGCATTGGAAGAAACCCATCATCATCGCCCCACACACATAGCTACTACAGCCATCCAGCAAGATGGAAACTACCTTATTTCGGGACAGAAAACTTTTGTACTGGACGGCCACAGTGCCGACAAACTATTGATCGTGGCTCGCACTTCTGGCGATAAGACGTCCGCTGAAGGCATCAGCCTGTTCCTGGTTGATGGCGAGGCCAGCGGCGTGAACGTGCAGCGCACGATCATGGTTGACAGTCGCAACGCCGCAAATATCACCCTCGATGCTGTCAGCGTTAGTTCTGATGCGCTGGTCGGCACGATCAATGAAGGCTGGCAGACCCTCGAGCCGGTGCTGGATCGAGGCCGTGTAGCCATGGCAGCAGAAATGATGGGACTGTCCCTGGAAGCTTTTGATCGTACGATCGAATACCTCAAGGAGAGGGAGCAGTTTGGTGCATTGATTGGCAGCTTTCAGGCACTCCAGCATCGCGCAGCGCAAATGCAAGCAGAGATTGAGCTGTGTCGCTCTGTCATTCTGCAGGCCTTGTCCTCAGTGGATGACGCTCCGGCGCAACTGCCATTGCTGGCAAGCCTGGCCAAAGCCAAACTCAATGAACTGGCCAAATTGGTCACCAACGAGGCAGTACAAATGCACGGTGGCATTGGCGTTACCGATGAGCTGGAAATTGGCTTTTTTCTCAAACGCGCCCGGGTGGCTATGCAGGTTTTCGGCGACACCGGTTTTCACAAAGATCGCTACGCCACACTGTGTGGCTACTAACAGGACATCACAATGGACAACGAGCACAAGATTGCGACCGTCAACAAATACATGGAGGCGTTTAGCGGAGCGGATATGGGTCTCATTCGCGAGATTTACGCCGACGATGCGGTGGTGGAAGACCCTGTTGGCAGCGAGCCCTATATCGGTATTGATGCAATTGTAGGGTTCTATGAAGGGGCCTTTGCCACCGGCGCCAAAATCGCATTATCGGGCGACGTACGTTGCGCCGGCAATGCCGCAGCATTTCCCTTCAAGGTACTCATGGAGGGTGTAGATATCTCACCTATCGATGTTTTCGAGTTTAACGCCGAGGGTAAAGTTCAGTCCATGAAGGCTTACTGGGGATAGCGATCAGGAGTTCACTAACGGTTTAAACGGAACTCCAGTTCCTTTATCTGTTCCTGAAAATGCCAGGGCGACAGTAAGGCCTCCAGTTCGTCTGCCGGCACAGGCGGACTGAACATATAGCCCTGGATAACATGGGCGCCGGCTGCTGTCATAAACTCATACTGCTCGTCGGTTTCTACCCCTTCAGCCACCAATTCCAAACCCAGGCTCTGGGCCATCGCAATGATTGCTCTCACCAGGCTGGCACCCTGATCACTATTATTGGCCTCAATGACAAAGCTGCGGTCAATCTTAAGCTCATCCAGGGGGAATCGGCTGAGGTAGCTCAGCGATGAATAACCTGTACCAAAATCATCAATAGAGAGACTCACGCCGATGTCCTTCAATTCAGAGAGCGCCCGAACCGAGGCATTGGTATCTCCCATCACGACACCTTCGGTAAGCTCCAGCTCCAGAGTCGCAGGATCTGCCGCCAACTCTTCGAGGATTGCTTTCACGCGTCGGGTAAAACTGGCCGTGAATTGCAATGCGGATACGTTAACCGCCACCTTGGGCAGCGACAGACCCTTATCGACAAACACCTTCAATTGGCGACAGGCTTCACGAATCACCCAGTCTCCGATCTCGCCAATCAAGCCCATCTCCTCAGCCAGCGGAATAAAACGAAAGGGCGGAATCAAACCTTGAACCGGGTGTATCCAACGCAGCAAAGCCTCTGCTCCAACGATTTTTCCGCTGCGGCTATCCACCTGGGGCTGGTAAAACAGCACCAGCTCACCATTGTCCATCGCCTTGCGCAAATCGTTTTCCAGGGTAAGGCGGTCCAAACCCGCCTCCTCCATGCTCGCGTCATAGACCAGGTAAGAGCTTTTGCCCGTAGCCTTGGCATGATACATCGCGGTGTCCGCACACCTGAGCAGACCTTCTACATCGTTGGCATGCTCAGGCGCCATCGCGATACCAATACTGGGTGTAACGACCAGCTCATGACCATCGATCAACATCGGCTCAGACAGCGCATGCATCAAACGTTCGGCGACATGCGCTGCGGACTCGGGAGCGTCCAACTGATTGAGAACCACCGTGAACTCATCACCGCCAAGTCGCGACACGTCGATTTTTGCTGTGGGGTCGACATAGTGCGCCACTACATCGCTATCTCTAACGCAGTTGGAAAGTCGCTGGCCCACCTCCCGCAACAGAAGATCACCGGCGCTATGACCCAATGAATCATTAATGCGCTTGAAATTATCCAGGTCGAGGAACAACAGGGCGAGGAGTTGCTTGTTACGCTGCGCAAGCTTTAGCAACAGCGAGAGCTGCTCAGTAAACAAACGTCGATTAGGCAGTGAAGTGAGCGCATCGTAATAGGCCATTTGCCGCAAGCGGTTTTTGGTTCTGGTGACTTGCTTTACCGCTTTGTTGAGTTCCTGGTTACGCCGGGACAATTGCGACGTGCGCTCTTCCACCTTCATGCTCAACAACTGGTGATCTACATCCATTTCCTTTTTGTAGTTGCTGATACCTGTTATCACGCCATTGAGAATCGCGGCAATTTCCTCAACTTCGCCACCGCCACTGACTTTTACGGGTTCCTCCAGCTTGCCCGAGGCGATGCCATCGGCAACCTTGGCAAGCCGCGAAATGGGCGAAGTGATTCGTCGAGTCAGCGAAAGACTCAGCATCAGGCATAGCAAAGCGAAAGCGAGGCAAGCCGCAACCACCAGCAGTATGCCCGGCAGCACCTGTAACAACAGGCCCCGCTGGTGCACGGCTAAATGAAGATAGCCAATGACGTGACGAATTTTACCCACCTCAGGCCGGGTCGCTGCCAGTAAAAATGCTTCCTGGCTCACTCTTTCGCCGAGAGGGTTTACAGCCGAGGTCACTGGCAGCGTTAAATGGAAGTAGCGATCTGCGCCCAACAATGCACCCAGCAGGCCACTACTGACCTCCTTGCCCTGCCCGTCCAGACTCGCCAAGCCATTGTCGGCGGCGGAGAGCCCCTGTCTCAGAAGCAGCATCTCAGGTGCCACAGGGCCGCCACTGGCGGGGACTCGCAGGACGAGACCACCCTGCACCCGGTGGATGATGGCGTATTGTACCGGCGGCGGATCAATCAATTTTTGCAGAGAGCTCTCTAGCGCCTGATCGTTTCCGAAATAAAGATACAGCGCCAGGTCGGGGCGCCGCACAGCCTCATCGTTGAGTTGTTCCAGCAGGCGGTCACGCTCCAGACGATACTCTCGCACGCTGGCAAAGCCGCTGACCAGCACACTCATAGTGATCACAATGGCTATCACCATTGCATTTATTCTTCCGGCTATGGTCACGTTTTCCCGCCCACTCCTGAGGGTTCAGCGCAGTGCGCCCCTATACAGTATGTGTTATCGGCAGCAAAATCCCAAGTCAGTAGAACTCTACTTATTGCCTGTTTTTTGTAGAGCCCGCGACAAGGCTTGTGCTTGAATTAATGTGTAATCACGACTGGACGCATTGACAAACATGTCTGAATTTCAACTGACTCATGTGGCTTTGGTGGGAGCGCGCATGGACGCTTTCGTACCACTGGGCTTTAACAACCGCACTGATCTCACGATGAGCCGTGCGCTGCCCCCGGCCGGACCGCAGAACTACCAACAGGCGGACACAGCAGCACTGAAGGCGCGGCTGGCAACAGACCTTCCAATCTGGGTACACAACTGTATTTACGATTCGCAATTTCCGGCGCGTGAGCGACTGACCATGCATTTGAGAAAGTTTGAAGGAGAATTGCGCGACAATCGATCCAATGAGGTCATAGCAACAGTACTCAGTTGCGGTTTTCGTGACCGCCAAATGGATCCTCTTGAGCTTCCGGTCACCATGCCGCTGCGCCAGCGTTGCAGCATGCTGATGCACCTGGGGCCCTGGCAGGAAGCTTACCGGGAACTTGAGTTGCAGTTCGTGACGATTCTGGCGTCAGAAGCTGAGCAGCTTGACCAATGGCTGGCGACGTCACGGCCTGAGTTAGACCGCGCTATCGCCATATAGCTGGATCTAGATATCGGCCGGGCGGCGCTCTGCAGAAGAGCTACCGGTGACCATGCGCACTGTGCGCTGGCAGGTGTCCAACCAGGGCTGAACCGTTTCCGTTTTCAACGCCCGAACGTAACCGCCTTCGCTTTTACAGGAAATGCTGGTCTTGTTAGGCGTCCAGTCACCCTCTTTAGGGCGAGGCTTGCGCGAGCTGTAATACCACAGGCCACGACGATCCTGCATGATGTAGTTGGCATCTTCTGGCAGGAAGACTTTTTTGCCCTCAATCACAGCGAATACTTCCAGTCCGCTATCGGGGTTTTCGTTCAATACTGCTGTAGGTGTAATCGTCAACATGGCTGACTCCCTGGCTATTATTTTCCAATCCCTCGAAGGCGGATCTTCTCTGGCGTAACGCCTGTGTCCACCTCACACAGGCTCCTGCCCATGTGTTAACTAAGTTATAAGACGGAAAGGAGTATCGAGCAATGTGAATTTGGCCAGAATTTTAGCCAATTGGTCATATATGGTATTTATTGGCCATTTTTTTACATTAATTTGCGATATTTCGCCGATTTTTTCTTTTTACTGCCAATTTTTTGATGACTAACTGTGTATCAAGCGGATATGCGGCGGCGAATCGGGGCCAGGCTCCAGCGGCTGAAGAGGAGATGGCACGCCATTGGCGAGCAACTCAGGCGCTTGTTCTACAGAGCTCATTAACATATGCAGCGAAAGCGAGGCCCTGGATTCCCGATCACCCAACATGCCCTGCATCTCAGAGAAAGTCTGCTCAGGAATAAAGCCAAGCATCATCGCGTTGGTAAGGTAATCTCGAATAATCTGGCGATTGACCTGATCCTGTAGATACACCTGGTAACCGTCATCACCGAAAACGCGCAGCAAAACATCCTGGTCATCCTGCGCCAGGCTTGCAGAAGTGAATGGCGGATTATCGCCAAACGCTTCTTCGATTTGTGCAACCACGCTATCCAATTCCATTTCCAATTCCACTACTCCACGACAGCGACCCCTCAGGCAGAGGCCGCAGACACCATGCCTGTAGCCAGGCTCTGTAGCGCCGGCAAGTCCGGCACCTGAAAGGTTTGTCCATCTAGCTCAAACGCCGCCAGAGAGTGTTCCTGAATAGCCTCTGGCTTGTCCTGGCACTGGCTCTCGTCGATATGCCTCACGGTCAGGCCACCACCGCGCAGTGCCAGCCCCCAGTAGTCGCAACCGGATCCACGTACACCCAGCATTACCGCGACCAACCCGTTACCATTCTGGGCATCCCTGAATGGCACATTGCCCTGCGCTCCGAAATCCATCACCGGGATATCCAGCCCCCGCCATTGAACTTCAGCGGGAACGGTTTCACCCTGGGCTGGCAGCGTCACTATCTCTGCCAGACAATTCTGGGGCACAGCCCAGCGCCTGTTAGAGGCACAAGGCAGTAACACACACATCCGCTGTTTACTCTGGCTCACAAAATCACCTTAACCCAGCTCAAGACGATGTCCCGTCAGCTCATTGATCTGGCCAATGAGCATACGGAAATTGAAAGGTTTACCCATATATCCATTACATCCGGCCTCTTCGGCCAGGGTGCGGTGCTTCACGCCGGTACGGGAAGTAATCATGATGACGGGTATATGGCTGTAACGTGCAGATTTACGAATCTCACGCAGCGTCTGTATGCCGTCTTTGACCGGCATTTCCACGTCCAGCAAAATCACATCGGGCAAATGTTCAGTCGTATTGAGCCAGTCGATAGCGACCGCTCCATTCTCAGCTGTGGCGGTCTCAATTCCTACAGTTTCCAGTTGACTGGTGGCGACCATGCGTTGGGTGCGCGAATCATCCACAACCAGCGCCAAAAATTGCTCTTCCTCGGGCTGATCGGCTGGCACGGCAGTGCCCTGCCCTTCCTCGAAGCAGCTGACCAATACGTTCAGGTCGAGCGCAACCACCGCTTCACCGTCAGCAGTGGTTGCTGCCCCCGCAACCCCGGGCACAGAAGCAAACTGCGCGCCCAGAGAACGAATAACAAGCTCCAGCGCCTCTTCCACGTCATCAATGGCGATTGCCATGTAGCGGGCTTCAGAACCCGCAACGATTACCGGTAAGGTATTGCGCCAGGTTGACCGATCGGGCAAGTTCCCACTGTTACAAAGCGTACCCAGATATGCCGGTTCACAGGCGAGACCTGACATCTGCAGCTTTTCACCGCTTTCTACCGCAGCAAAGAAGTCGCTCACAGGCACTTCATCCACCGACACCAGTCCCCCCAGGGGAATCGCATAGGAATTTTCTCCGGCGGTCACCAACAGAGCACCGTTCACGGTGACATTAGACGGAATACGGATATGGAAAGATGTTCCCTTGCCTACCTCGGACTTGATGTGAATGTCGCCGCCCATCTGCTGCAACTCACTGAGCACAATATCCATGCCCACACCGCGACCCGAAATCTGACTCAGGGTAGCGGCCGTTGAAAAACCCTTGTGAAAAACAAGGTTCAAAGCCTCTTCGTCACTGAGCGCATAAGCATCAACATCAAGTCCCTTACGAACAGCTGACTCACGCATAGACTCAGGATTGATACCGCGACCATCGTCCGACAACACAATAACCGAGTCAGCCCCGGACATGCGCACATCGACAGTAATTTGACCTACCGATGGCTTTCCAAGCGCTTTACGATCGGCAGCAGACTCAATACCGTGATCCAGCGCGTTACGCACCATGTGCTCAAGGATAGTTTGACAGCGCGCATAGTCATCACGGTCTAGTGTGCCAACCTCGTTACTTACGCGAAATGCCACTTCTTTGCCGAGGTCGTTACTGACCGTGCGCACCAGGCGCCTAAGGCCGGGCATCAAACGAGACACCGGAACAACTCTCGCAGCGCGGATGGAAGAACCTATTGAACCGATCACCGTGGCCTGCTGCTTGAGCAAGGCCTCGGCCTGTGAGTTATGACGGCTGGCCAACTCGATCAGGTCGGCCAAATCCTCGACCCCCTCGCGCAGGATATTTGCCGCTTCCTGAAGCTCGGTGTACTGATCCATCTCCAGGGCATCCAACTCCGCGGAGTGAGCACTGCCTCGAGCGGTTACATTGAAAAGCGCTCGATCTGCAATATCCGCGATATGCGCGCGCACAGAAGACAAACGACCTTGCAGTTCTGCAGAAGCGCGTTTGTTGCGCGTGGTGCTCTGAGCGGTGCGAACACCCAATTGTTGGGCTTGATTGGTCAGGTTCAACAGCAGGTCAAGTTTCTCTGAAGTAATACGCACGGACTGCTGCGCGGCAAGGGCTCGAGCACCCTCGTCTGCCAGTTTCTTATCTTCTTTCTTGCGGCGGGATTGAGCTGCCGCACTGGTCACAAGCTCAGGAGCTGGTTCTACCTCAGGCTCTGGTGACCTAGCCTCAGCAATCGCTTCAACAGCCGCTTCGGTCGCTTCTTGCTCTTCGGTCTCAACAACCGCAGCGCCGCCACCGGGGAATTCGCTCAGGATGTCTTTGCGGTTACCTTGGACAAAATCCATACCACGCACGGCTGCATCCAGCCACGCGTTTACCACGCGGAAATATACCTGCTCTTCGTTGGCGGCTGGACGCGCCATCGCTTCCAGTAATGTCTCAAAGTTATGGATCAAAGTACCGTAGTAGTGGAGTCCAACCCCCTTGGCTATTCCCTTAATGGTATGCAAGATACGAGTCACCTGAGTGTAGGCCGCATCAGACGTCACCTCAGCTTCCCAAGCGCTTATCGCGTCCTCAAGCTTCTCCAATTCCGACGAACCCTCTTCGATGAAGGCGTCCAGGAATTCGGAGAAAATTTCGCTGCCGCCAGGGCTGCTGTAACTGAAGTTAATACCTTCAGGTATGCACCAGGCCATATCTTCCGGCGATCCGCCCGACAGTGCTGCGACGGCGGGCAATTCATCGGACTGAGGTTCGGCCTCTGCTGCAATTTCCTCGGAAGATTCAGCGAACTCCTCAACCTCAAGACCGCAAACTTCACCCGCAGCTTCACTCTGTACCCCAAGATCACTAAACAGCGTGTCAATGTCTTCGGGAGAAGCCGACTCCAATGCTTCCTCCGCTGCACTGAGTTCGACTTCAAACAGGTTCTCTTCGAACACCTCCAGCGTCTGTTCGTCTGCTACAGCGGCCTCTTCTATCAGAATTTCTTCTATAACCGCCATCTTGTTATCTGAATCTTCGGTCGCTGACACATCGAAGTCCAGGTCAAAGTCAGCGCCACCAAGATCATCAAAAATCGCTTCGAAATCGTCATCTGCCGGGGCCCATTCCTCAGGCGGAAGCCCCGCCTCCGACTCGGCCAATGCTGTCAGGGTCTGCTTTGGAGAGTCCTCAAGGAACAGGCGATTACAGGTCTCGCCACTACTGACGTCAGTCAGTCGCAGCATGATCGCATTAAGCTGCGCGTCATCAAGCGCAGCCAGTGCTTCTGGAACCTGGGTACAAACCCGGGTGACAGTTTCATACCCCTGTTGCTGGGCTAGCTGCGCCGTTTGGGGATCGGTGACCACCGAGACGTCGGCCAACACCTGGTCAGCATCACGTCCAAGCGCCGACAACCTCGCCGCAAGTGCGATATTGACCTCTTCCATAAAGCCAGAGAGGCGAGGCGTTATCGCGGTCATCAGGTCTTCACCAGAACCACCCATTGCCGCGAAGTCTTCATGCAAGTCGAGATCGCTTTCCACACTGGCATCAGAAGCGAACTGGTCATTGCTCGCTTCAAGACTCAGGCCATCAAAGTCCTCTTCACCCATTGCCAAATCACTACCCGCGATCAGGAAGTCATCAAACTCCTGATCGTCTTCGGGAATCTGCTTACCCTGCACGTAGGATGCAATGTCGACGGGAGGAACCTCCGCAAGCGGCGGCGTTATTTCAGCCTCTTCCGTGACCGTCGCTTCATCTAGGGCGGCCGGCGCACTGGGCTCTATTTCAACCAGCACTGCCGGCTTCTTGACTCGTTTGACGACAAGATACGAGTCACCAATATCATCATCATCCTCAAGGCCAAGGATATCGCTTCCGTCCTGGACATTCTCAGCCAGACCCTCGGCTTCTTCATTGGAGGCGCGAGAAAACTCGATAGCCATGAGTCCATCAAAAGCTTCTTCTTCGCTGCTCGGGGTCTCTTCAACCGCACCGCTACCATAGATATCGTTGCCACCACCGGGCTCGGAGAGAACAATTTCCTCGCCTATGTAAGTATCCAGGTCATCAGCACCCGCGCGCCCTCGGGTCATGGGTCTGGCGGCGACCTCGGCCTCAAAGGCACTTAAACTCAGGTCAGCCATTTGTTTGCTATCAACCACAAACAGATTTTCTTCAGGCTCATCCCGGTCTAACTCCATCAACCATTCAAGTGTACTTTCCTTGGAGCTCTCGATGGTGTCGACTGCGGTATCCGTTAATGGCACATTTTCTTTGTCAGATTGCACGCTATTCTCCATTTTCATTATTATGCCGGGACCTTACTGTCCCAACGTTTCGGAGACAGGTGCGTCAGACGCACCTCCGTGTACATTTTCTTCGACCTGGGACATGCCCTCGGCCAGATCTTCATGGGCACCCTCAGCAATTCGGAATGCGCGATCTGTCAATGCGCGAACATGACTGGGGTCCCAGGCGCTTTCTTCCTTGTAGGACATCACCAGCTCGGGCAGTGCGCCGACAACCTCCGTCAGGAGTCGCTCGATAGCTGGCGAAACCGAAAGGTCGCCATCCAGAACCCGGTCCAGCATATCCTGCACTGACCACCCCAACTCACCCAGGATATTCGCGCCTACGGCACGGCCGTTACCCTTGAAAGTATGAAAATGCCGACGGATCTCACGCAGCATTTCCTGGTCTTCGCGTTGCTGCAACCACAGCGGTGTGAGGCGACTGATTTCCTGGACAATTTCCTCTGATTCCTCAATAAATACCTCACGAAATTCAGCGGGAACTTCAGCATCTTCAACGTGATTTTTTGGCTCTGTCCAGCTGGTGGTAACCACTTCGGCACCGCTTGAAAGGCCCGCTGCGTGCTCTTCCAGTTCAGCAGCGCGCTGCTCAGCGATCGCCAACATATGCGAGGTGTCATCCAGGGGGTCCGCAATGGAGCGCTGCAGGTGAAGCTCCAACTGAGCAAAGGCTTCTGCAAAGCAGCGGAAGGCATCGTCTTCCCTGACTGCGCCACCCTTACTGGCCGCGGCAAGCCACAATTCGCAGCGTTCGATTATCTGGGCCTCGCGCTCCATGCCTGCAAAGCCCAGGGCACCGGAAATTTCTGCCAGCAGTTCTAATGACATATCGATCGCTTTGCGATCAGATATGGTTTCCTGTTCATTGAGAAATTCTTTCGCCAGGTCGAACAATAAATCCAGATCCGGATCACCCGCGTCCGCCTCGCGAACCGCCTGGCGCAATGCTTCATAGCCCTGATCCGTTTTGTTAAGGTGACGGTTGAGGGCTACCGTAAGCCTCAAAGTTGACTGCGGGTCATTCGGCTTGCGCGCCAGTGCACTGGCCAGCTCCTTGCGACGCAGGATCTGGTGCATGTAGTTTTCAACCAACCCCATATGATTGAAGGTCGCCGTTACTACACTCTCTTTAAGTTCAAACTCACGGCTCGAAAATGAACTGCAAAGACCGTGTTCAAGCTTGTGCTCAATATCAAGTTTCACGTCTACAATGCCGCGAATAATCTCGTTAATTGCCTGATTCATCTGGGACGGTGACTCGTTGTAAGCACCTCCAAATAATTTCTCCAGACGATCGCCCACAGAACGTAGCGAGTCTGCGTGTGCCATCTGTCCTGCGGCTTCCAATCGATATTGAGTGGCTTCAATGCCGTCCAATGCCTTGGGGTCCAGCTCAATATCAGCGGAACGCGCAGCGCTCGCCAGGTCCAGGGAATTGAGGTAATGCTCAACCCCGTTAAGTTGATCCAGGGCCGCGCTCAGTGCCGTCACGAGTGCGTCCATGTGTATCAGGCCGCGATTCGCCTCTTCCAGCGTGTTATCACCAATTGAAAAAACTTCTCTAATTCGCGAGATGTGCACGGGTCGAGCCTGACAACTGGCAATGTAAAACAGCATCTGTTGCTGCAAGTTGTCATAGTCGACCGACGGGTCGACCTCAGCGCCATTCTCCCGTGCGAATTTGATCATGAAAGCACCGGACTTGAATATCTGTGCGATACATTCGTCGGGGACAATCAGGCCACCGGCCATACCTTCACAAATACCCACCATGGTGAACCAGAATCGTTCCGGCTCGGAGCCAGAAAACATGGTCTGCATTCGACGTGAAATTCTGGCGACCGTTTTCATGCTCTCGCCGACATTTTTACGTCGCAGCGCCATCTTGGCCATTTCAAGATAGAGCGTTAGCATCACATTAGCCCGCTCGCGTATCTCTCCAGACTCCTCCGGCTGACCGTCTTTGGTTATGCCTCGGCCGTCAGGAATATCCATATGAAAGAAAAAAGCTTTGGGTCGCGGCCTCTCACCAATCCAACGGCGCAAATCATTGACATGCTGCTCCAGGCCCTGCCCGGTATCAGCCCGAGCATTCTGGGCATGAGCCAGGTAAGCAGGAAGCACTTTAAGGGCCTGCATCAAGCCGCCCATGGCCAGCTTGCGACGCTCGCCGACCACCTTATCTTTATAGAGGTAATTGAGGCTGCGCTCCATTTCCAGCGTCAGCATTTCACCTTTGCGCATACCCAGCGCCCTGAGGGTCGATGTAATCTGGTGAACTGCCCACATGCATTGCAGCAAAGGCCTTTTCTGACTCAGGTCATTGCTGTATTCGACCAGCGAAGCCTCGGCATTTTCAGCTTGCTTGTTCATCAGGCCTACCACCCACTTAAGGGCGACGATGTCAGTTTTACTGGCCACTACTAAACCTCCGGTTTTAGTATGCACAGAGACGGGGCATGGACCCGCTGATCCCTTTGCTAATTCTTATACTGAAGCGCGTTTTTTCTGCTGGGCACTTTCCAGAACACTCATTTCTTCTTCACGATACACCTGACTGGCGGCCCGAATGCTATCCAGGTCTTCTACTTCACCAACAATTGTTGCCTGGTAGGCACTATCGCTGTCGATACGGAATTGACCGAGGTTGTCGGCGGCACTGCGCATCGACTGCTGCAGTGCGTTCACGCCTTTCTGGGCAACTTCGTTGAGCTCAGTAATCTCGAGGTTACGCTCGCTAATTTCAGCCATGGAACTGCTCATGTGCAAAGCGTTGACCGCTGATTTGCCCGCCGCATCGTCCACATTTTTGATGATGTCGCTGATAGCACCAGAACCCGAGTTAATCTCCTCCAGCGAACTGTCGAGACGGTCAATGTACTCAAGGATAGTGACAACCGTGCCCACCGTATTTTCCATACTGGCGAGATTATCTGCTGACATGTTCTGCAGCATGCGGACCTCGGAAATAATCTTGCGACCCTCTTCCTCCGCCTCACGCAACAGATCGGCAATAGATTCAGCAATGCCCAGGAAAGGTCTGCCGTATTCACCGGCTTTCTCGGCTTCAATTCGCGTATTAATCGCAACAACCGATATCTTGGTGTTTAGCGCCTGAATATACTCAGCCGCCGCCGTGACCGACTGAATCAGTTCACCCTGTCGCTTAGCAGACTTGGAAGTCTCCTGTACGGACTCTCGTACGTCGACTGAAGCCTTGGACATGTCCTTGGTCAACTCATAACCCTGAGCTACTTTTTGGCAATTGCTATCGGAAGTATCGGCAGCCTCTGCGGTGGAGGTCTTGATCTCTTCACTGGTGCGAACCATCTCGGTGGCCGTTTCTGTGGAATCAACGACGGAACGCGTGAGCTCCCTGCCTTTGTCAACCTGGGCGCGTGCGCTTTCACCAATACTGTTTATCTCCTTCACCGAAGTTTCAAATGGAGTGCGGATATCACGAATCAACTGACACTGATGCTGGGTCGTGGCGTTCAGTCCCTGGGCTACGTCACGGGTAACCGAATTGTTCTCGGCAACGGTTACCGTAAGGTCTCCCTTGGAGATTTGCTGCAGTGCACCATTAATTTCAGCAACACCTTTTGCGGTGTGGGAATCTCTTCGGCGCTGGCCCAATACCATGGTCACCAGCAGCGCAATTGCGAGCACGCCCGGTGCCACGAACAGAATAATCAGGTTCCCCGTATCGTACAGGCGTCCTACGGCCAAACTGGCAATGGCTGGCTGCAAACTCGCGATCGCGTCGATCAATGGAACGCTGTTTTCAGCGATTGTTTTTCGCGCAGAGGCTGCTTGACGCAATTCCGTTGAAGCGCCTGCAATGCGGTCGACCGAAGTCGAAACGCCAGAGAAAAGGCGGAAAGCGTTACTCAAGGCCTCAATAGCGGCAGTATTGCTTACTTTGTTGATTCCAATCAGTTCATCACCGCGGGTTAAGCCTTCAATAATCCGGAAGAAGTCAGCTGCATCCGTAGTGAACTGGTCAGCAGCGACCTGGCTATCCGCTTTACCCACCAGGGTACGATCAATATTGCGCGCCATGCGCTCCAGCAGCCAGGGTGCTTTTTGCGCTGCGACCAGCGTCTCCGGAGACACATTTTGGCGCTGTAAGACGCTCACGACAGCTGATAATTCGCGCTGCATGGGCTTCATGTTTTTTTCCAGTTCAGTGGCAATGCCACGCACGAATACACTGCGTGGGGCAGCATCAATCAGAGTCTGTGACGCGCGTTTGACCGGCTGCCAGTTAAGATCAACCATGCTGATCTCATCGTTAAGCTCAGGCGCATCGATAAGTGCCAATTGCGCCTCAAACCGGGTTACCTGATCAGCGAGCTCAACAAAAGTTTGCTCATTGCCCTGCTCGGTTGCCTGGGCACTAATTGTCACCTGGCGGGCCAGACTTGCCAGCTCCTCAGCGGCGGTACCGTAGCTACCTTCCTGCCCTGACTCATGCTGAATAATGAAAAAGCTATAGGCTACGCCTCCCAGACAGGCCAAAATGCCCAGCCCCATCAACAGGGCGCGCATTTTGTTCGCTCCAATTTTGTCTGTCTTAATCATTGGTCTGTTCCTCACATGAATCAGAGTCATTTGCAGCAGCGTTGGATAAGTCGCTGTCTGCTATTAATTTATCGATATCAAGTACCGCCAGGAAACGTTCCTGATCGGGAAAGCCGCCGAGGGTGTACTCGGCAAAATCAGGGTCGGAGGTCACATCCATATCCCGTGTTTCCACCCGAAACTTCATGTCCCGCTCCAACCCGCTCAAGGTAATACCGAAGTAAAAACCAGGGCGACGCAGTACCATGCAGTAATCCCTTACCCGGCCACTGTAGGGGCGTTTGCGGAAAAAGGTGTCTCCGCTGATGATGGGAATGAGGCCACCCATGTGAGAGCCCACGCCCAGCACCCAGGGCTTGGTGCCCGGAATCGCCATCACGTTGGGTGTCTCAATAATCTCCTCCAACTCCCCCTCGCCGATCAGCAGAGGGACGCCGGCAATACTCAGGCAGGTGCCCACCCACTCCATACGCTCCAGGTTCTGTACTGGCGCCTCCACTGCATCCTCGCGGAAGCGTTGCTCGAGGGCATCCAGGGACTGTATAGCCGAAGAAGACATGAAATCAGGCTGCGCGACGCTGCTTGGTATGATTGAAAATAAGCTGGCGTAAGACGCTTTCAGGCGGAATCTTGGTGACATGTGCCGTCGCACCGCGGGCCTGGCCTTTGGCGATGTCAAAAATCCCGTCGGATGAAGAAAGCATCACCACCGGCGTATTACGGGTGTCTTCCGCGTTGCGAATCAGAGTACAGGTCTGGTATCCGTCCAGCTCTGGCATGGTGATATCCAGAAATATCAGGTCTGGCTTGAAGCGGCGCAGCATACCGAGAGCCTTGTAGCCGTCTTCTGCGCACTCCACCTCACAACCCATGCCCTTGAGGGTATGAGACATCATCATACGAATAGTCTTGGCATCATCCACAATGGCGATTTTTACGCCGCTGATGTCCATCTCTTCGGTTTGTTCGTTCATTACTGCCCTCACTTCGTGTCAGTAGTGTGAGTTTTCACATGGGTTTTAGCCCAAACAGTATTTCAGGCGTTGAAAACCGCCGGCAACAATAAACTGGAGATTTGTACAGAAAAGAAGGGGAATGCACTCGCCCGGCGCTCAAGCAGGCCGGGGAAAGGCCTCGAGTGGTGATAATACCGGGAATTTTCCCACTAAACGAAAGCCTCCCTAGGAAGAAAGAGGGGTGGCTACTCGCTCGGGAACATGTAGTTTTTAAAGGGCTCCAGGTGACCCGACTGGAAATCCTGCAGTTCGTAGATATTAAACTTGTGCATCAGGCCCAGGCAGCGTTGAAACGCTTTGTCTGCGTCGTATGAGGATGGGGGGATTCCGTATTCATCGGCTAGCTGTGCAAAAATGAGAGACGCAATTTCACGCCGGGCCTGATCTTCCCGATACATCGCGTGATTGACCGGGGAAGAAACTACTGGCGAGCCATAGATTAAAAAAGCCTCCCAGCGCTCCACGCTCTGGCCATCGCCCAGTTGGTTCACCAGGAAAGTCACCATATTGCGAAGGTCAATTCGAGGTGGAAGAACGTCCTTTTGTAGCCACTTTCGAATCTCGGTTTCCCGCCACTGCTTGTTAATTGCCATGACCCCCAGCACCCTGCCCTCAAACTGGCTAGGGGCAATTCCCGCCAGATCCCAGAGCATGTTGAGACGCGCTGAAAAGCCAAGGCTGGGAGGCAGCTTCTCCCTGGATACTTCAGCGTATTCTCTGGCGCAATCGTCCAGGCTCTTGCGGTTATCCGCCATACTTGCCAACCCTCTTTAGACGCCCTGCAGCATCTGTTTAACGCGCTTCTGATAGGTGGGAGTAGAAACACCCATTATTCCGGCCCGATCAGCAACGCTCAAGTCGCCGCCCTGCTGCAGCACCAACGACATCAGTATATCCTGAGCCAGTTGCTGCGGGGCCTCTTCAGGTGGCGCCGACTCCGACACCCACTCCCGGATCAGTCGGCGGCTCTCCTGCCAAAGGAGGCTCGCTTCCCGCTCCTGCTCGCTGTCCTTAACTTTCGGCATCCAGCGCCTGACATTACGGTTACGAGTGCATAAATACTCGGCGGCACCTCGAGCATCACCGCCGCAACGATCGAGAGCCGCTTCAATTATTTCGTCATCCAGCCAAGCTCCCAGAGGTCGCAAAGTCCCGGTCTCAAGAGAAGCCGCAAGCGACTGGCCCAGGGCCATACGCAACTCCTCCAGGAGCGAGGGGGCATAGTGCGAATCACCGGGCTCTTCCTCTTCATGAAGCGCCAGAAAAGGTCGATCCATCCCGGCTGCGGCCTTACCGTCCGCTGAGATCCCAATAAATAGCCCAAGATCCACTGGGGTCACCCATTCTTTCTCTGTGCGTTCCAGCGCTGCAGTGATGACTGAACGCATCTCGCTAATATTGCCGGTCCAGCCGTGCTGCAGCAGAGCCTGCTCGGCATCAGGGGTAAATCCCGACACCCGCCGGTCAGCCAGCGTACTCTCCTGTTCCAGTATTTTATGCGCCCAGCGCAGCACTGCCCGGGGTCGCTCCCTCAGGGGAGGCACCATAATCGGATAGCCCGCAAAGACACTGGCCAACCGTTCATCCAGATCACCCTGGGCTACCATCTCCTGCAAGTCCGCCGGAAACAGCCCAAGGTAGCGATTGGGCGCAAGGTAGTGACTGCCTTTATCGTCGCTGGATGTTCTTGATGCCAACTGGCGGGCCAGCCGCCCCTGAGTCTCCATATGCAGTAATTGCGGTGACTTGAACACCAGCGTTCTACCATCTCCTTGCTCCAGTTCACGGCTGATCCTCGTCCAGGCCTCATTGCGGTTGCGAAAAGCACGGCAATCCAGACGCACCAGAGCGTCTGGAGCACCTCCACCTTGGGTGTGAATGATCTGCGCAACATACATTTTGCCAGTGCCTTGTTCACCGATAACAGCAACGGGCATATCAACCTTGGCCAAAAACACTGCCTGGTCAATAGCACCCTCCATGTTATCCAACACATATCCATCTATGCCCTTCTCCATTTCACGGGCAGCGGGACTCGCCGACTGCTCGACCGGAGCTTTGCTGGGCGCATCCGTTTGCGCAAGGGTTGTTGCTATTAGCTGCAGTGCTGCGGAGCCAGGCCGGAAGGCTGTTTCGGCCTCATCTGCATTCAGAATTAAAGCACCCTGCAGGGTTTCGTTTGCTCGCAGCGCCAGGGTGACAATTCCACTGGTGGCAGTCATTTGGGGTGACTCCAATGCCAAAGCATCGAGGCCTCTAACTGCAGACTGGAGCGCACGTGGCAGGCGTTCAGGAGAAACGGGTTCGACTCCTGCTTCGCCATGCACTGCAGCACCGAGCAGGTTCAGTTCATTATGGTGACCCAGTTTTAACAGTACCGCTGCACAAAGCCCGCCCTGTTCAAGGGTATGGCCCAGTACCTGGGCTGCATAATCAGTCAAACGCCTGGGCACCTCCGGCAGTGAGACTAGCGCATCCATGTAAAGGTACTGTCGATCATCTCGTAACGCATCCCGAAAGGTGCCGGTTGCGTTTAACGAACGGGCCGCCTGACCGAGAGGATCCCATGGGCTGGCATAACGAATACGTTCGTCAGTGCCGGCCTGTGCCTGTAACAAGGCAGCATTGGCTGCGACCAGAGCACTCAGTGAAGTCTGTCCCCGCAGTCGCTGGGACAAGCCTATGCAGGCCCTGGCATATTGCGCACCACCGGCACAGCCAGCGAGAAACTGGTGCAAATGTGAGGACAGGGCGCGACTGACATCCAGGGCCGCTTCGGGCTCGAGCCCTCGCATTACAACCGGGATAGTGCTGCCCTCGGGTAAGCCCAACCAGTCTTCTTCCCTGATTATTTGTTGCAACCCCAAGCGCAACTCCATCATCAGGCTCTCGGTCTCGGGCACACCCCATGCCGGACTGAACTCGAGGTGATCAACTCCCAACACCGCAACAATATCATCAGCGGCAACATCGACCTCTGCCTGAAGACCCCAGGGCGTCGCCAAAGGTCGCAGCAACAATAGCGCTGCATCCACACCACGCCACTGCTGCGGCATGATCATACCGCCCATTAAAAAATCGCCATCGGCACCTGCTCCAACAATCACCGGAGGCAACGCCGCAGCGATACTCGCGGTAATGGATTGGCTGATCACAGCGCTGCTATCGGCAGGTACTCCAAGCGCATCGTGCCAGCTGCGCCCCTTGAGTCCATCCAACACAGAAAACGGTAGCTCCCCGAAACACTCAAGGACGAGTTGGCTCTCCCGGTCAATAATAACCAGGCAGGCTCCTAGATCCCTGTAATGTTCGTCGAGCACAGTCACTCGACTCAGTATAGGGGATAACCTCTCTGGGCAGTAGCGAATGGCATACCACCTGCAATGCGCATCATGACAAGCAATGTTATCCTCGCTCCCAAAGCATCACAAAATCACGCAGGAGAAACCGTGAGCAAGAAGAGCCTCCTATGGTCGGCATTTGCCGCCCTGGCCCTGTTAGTGACAATCGTCCAGTTCATTCCATCAGAACCTGTACTTGTACCCTCGCAGCTCCCGGTCGATCAACGAGAGTCACATCGCTTACTCAATTTTGAAGGCATCAGCAACTTTCGTGACCTGGGCGGCTATGCCACCACCGATGGCAAAACAGTCACGTGGGGGAAACTCTACCGCTCCGCCAATTTTTCGGAAACCAGTCGAGCCGACCAGAAAGCACTGGATAGCCTGAGCTTGAAAACCCTGGTCGATTTCCGTTCAGCTGCCGAGAAGGAAGAGGAACCCAACCAGTTAACCAAGTCGCCGTCTTTCAATATTGTGGAAATCCCCATCATGGACGGAGGAGACAATAGCGTCAGTGAGGAGATCATTGCGCGTTTTGAGAGTGGCAATTTTTCCGATTTCGATCCCAATCAATTTATGATTGACGCCAACCGCCAGTTCGCCAGTTCATTTACGCCGCAGTTCAGCGCATTTATTCAGCAAGTGCTGGATGCCGAGGGCCAACCCATCGTATGGCACTGCAGTGCCGGCAAAGACCGTACCGGGTTTGCCGCTGCTATCTTACTGAGAATGCTCGGGGTGTCCCGTGACGTTATCATGCAGGACTATATGCTGAGTCGCGAATACTCCCTGGCCGCCCGCCAAAAAGAACTGACGCTGGTGCGCTTGCTGCAGGGAGAAGAGGCAGCCGATAAACTCGAAATATTGCTGGGCGTTGAAGAAGCCTGGCTGCAGGCTGCTTTTGATGCCATCGATGAGCAATATGGCAGCTTCGACAACTACGTTGACGAAGCACTCAGCCTTGAAGAGACCGATATCGCGCGCCTGCGAAACACGCTACTGGAGTAAGCCATGGATTTCACACTGCTTGCGCAGATGGTCACAATTGGCCTGATGCTGATGTATATTTCGGCGCTGGTATGCGCAGTGGAAGTCATACTCAAGGGTCGCACTTCCCAGGGTGCAATCGCCTGGACCATATCCCTCCTCACCTTTCCCATGCTAAGTCTTCCGATGTATCTGATTTTCGGTCGGAATCGCTTCGATGGTTATCTTGAAAAGAGAGATGTAATAGAGCAGGAGGCCCAGCGCCTGATCCAGCGCACCAGCGGCAGAATCGAAGAACATGTGATACCCATCAGCAGTGATACACCGCTGTATACAAGCCTGTTTAACCTCGCACGAATGCCGGCCACCACCGGTAACAAGCTAGAACTGCTGGTTGACGGTGAAACGACATTTGCCAGTATCGAGAAAGGCCTGGAACAGGCCACGCAATACATTCTTTTTCAGTTTTATATTATTCGGGACGACGGACTGAGCCGAAAGCTTTGTCGAATTCTGGCAGATAAGGCCAGGGATGGAGTCTCCGTTTACCTGCTTTATGATGAGATCGGCAGTCGCCAATTTCACCGCTCTCGGTTACGCAAGCAACTGCTGATGGCCGGAGTACAGGCTGAACCTTTCAACACGACCCAAGGGAGGCGCAATCGCTTTCAACTAAACTTTCGCAACCACCGGAAAGTGGTGGTAGTCGATGGTATTCAGGCCTGGATTGGCGGCCACAATGTCGGCGATGAATACCTGGGGCTGGATAAAAAAATTGGCCACTGGCGCGACACCCATGCCAAGGTCGAAGGTCCGGCGGTACTGGGAACCGAGCAAGCGTTTGCGACTGACTGGTTATGGGCGACAAACAAACAGCTTGAAGTCGACTGGGACTTCTCCAGGACCGCCCCGGGGGACAGCACCGTTCTGGTGTTTCCTTCCGACCCTGCCAGCGAGTATGAAGAAGCGGGGCTGATGTTTCACCAGACCATCGTCGCTGCCCAGCGCCGTATCTGGATCGCCAGTCCATACTTTGTACCTGACCGGGGCATTGTCGCTGCTCTGCAGCTCGCGGCGCTCCGGGGAGTAGACGTTCGGGTCATGATTCCCGATGAGCCAGACGGCCCGGTCGTCGCCATGGCCAACTGGTCTTTCACCAAGGAACTGATTGCCTGCGGGGTGAAGGTATACCGCTACCAGGGCGGGTTCATGCACCAGAAAGTCTTATTGATGGACGACCAACTGGCAGGGGTAGGCACGGCGAACTTTGACAACCGATCTTTTCGTCTCAACTTTGAGATCACTTTACTGGTGCATGACCTGTTTTTCGCCAGAGAGGTGGAGTCGATGCTGGAACTGGATTTTGGTCGCAGCAGGCAGGTTGGCAAGGAGGAATTTGTCAATAAGCCTGCCTGGTTCACCCTCGGAATGGCGGTAGCACGGTTATTTGCTCCCGTGCTTTAAACTCAGGCCCGACGGTGAATTGCCCATAAATTTTGGTCTGAATTGCGGCAGCAATTCTTATTCAGTGACCCCGCGCACAAAGATTATCAGCAGCGTGATGGGCACCACGAAACGGATCAGGAAGTACCAGACCCTATGCCCGATTGCGTTCTTGATACCCAACTCATCGGCAGTAGCATCCTTGCTCATCACCCAACCTACGAACACGGCGATCAGTAGACCTCCAAGCGGCAGTAGTATCTGGTTAGAGAAATAGTCCATGATGTCATTGAAGTTGCGACCCCCCATCGACACCCCGCCTATGACGTTATAAGACATCAGGCTAATAATGCTGAGTACCGCCACTGAGCCCACTACGATGAGAGCGCTCTTATGCCTGGGTATGCTGAAGCGTTCCTCAACCCATGAATTCACTGACTCAACAAGACCAACCATGGAGGTAATGCCTGCCACCGATAGCATGATGAAGAACAAAATACTAAAGCCATAACCCCCGGGCATCTGGGCAAAGGCCACCGGCAAGGTCTGGAAAATCAGGCCGGCACCCGCAGCGGGATTCAGACCGTAGTTGAATACCGCCGGGAAAATAACCAGTCCCGCCAGCAAGGCGACCATGGTATCGGCAACCACAATGATCAATACCGACTGGGTAATAGAAATTGAACGAGGTAGATAAGAGCCATAGGTCATCATGCCGCCCATAGCCACACCAATAGAGAAAAATGCCTGACCGATGGCGGCCAGCACGGTTGCGGGACCAATCTTGCTAAAGTCGGGCGTAAACAACCAACTGATTGCCTCGCTAAAGCCGCCAGCGAAGTAGTTGTAGGTGGCCAGGCCCAGTAGTAACAAAAACATGGCTGGCATCATGACTCGCACCGCACGCTCGATGCCGTCCTTCACCCCCGAATAAATAATGTAGCCAGTGATTGCCAGACCAACCAGGGTCCAGAACAGCATGCCAATGTTGTCCGCCAAAACCCCGTTGAAGGTGGCCTCTGCCACCTGTGCATCAACGCCCACAAAGCCGGTGGTGATCGCTTTGTACAAATACCAGAGCACCCACCCGACCACCCCGGCGTAAACAATCTCGATGGTGTATGCGGCCAACAGGCCCATTGCACCGACGATTTTCCAGTTGCTGGAGCGGTTGGTTTCACGGGCGACCATGGCCATGGCATTGGGCGGGCTGCCCTTACCACGGCGACCGATCAGCAATTCCGCCATAAGAATGGGGACACCGATGCCGAAAGCGCAGGCGAGGTAAATAATCACGAAGGCCGCGCCACCGTTCTCTCCCGTCACATAGGGAAAGCGCCAGATGTTTCCGAGGCCGACGGCGAAGCCCACCGAAGCCATCAGAAATGCGAATCGGGATGACCAATGTTCGCCAGCAGGTCCTGCCATGGCGTATTTCTCCAGTTATTGTTATGTGTTCGGGCAGTCTACAGCGGTAGTGTTGCCTGTTCCAGCCAGTCCTTCTCAGCACCTTCCAGCAGCGGAGCAATCTGCTCTGAAACCTGCGCATGATAAGCATCAATCCACGCAGATTCAGCATCCGTTAGGAGTGAATGATCTAACAGGCGTCGATCGAAAGGCACCAGGGTCAGCGCTTCAAATTCATAAACAGCTGTCTCTCCAGCTGTGTCGGCCTCGCGAACCACGACCAGGTTTTCACAGCGAATACCGTAGCAGTCGTCGCGATAATACCCGGGCTCATTGCTAACGATCATTCCCGGTACCAGGGCAAAGGGATTATGAGCCTTGCCGATTCGCTGGGGAGCTTCGTGGACGCTAAGAAAGGCACCGACTCCATGTCCGGTGCCATGATCGTAATCGAAACCCTCTTGCCACAGAAACTGCCTGGCCAGCGCATCCAGTTGCGTGCCTGTGGTACCGGCGGGAAAACGCGCCTGATCCAGGGCGATATGACCTTTTAGTACCAGGGTGAACATACGACGAATGTCATCCCCCGGGTCGCCAATAGCGACCGTGCGGGTAATATCAGTCGTGCCATCGGTATACTGGCCACCGCTGTCGACCAGGTACACGCTACCCATCGCCAGTTGCCCCGGGGTAGTCACATTCAGATGATTGTAGTGACACATAGCGGCATTACCCCCTGCCGCGGAAATCGTATCGAACGAGGGTCCATGATAGTGCTGGCCTTCTTCCCTGAACGCCCCAAGCTTATCTGACAGGGTCGCTTCATCATGCAGTCTGCCCGCCTCCACTTCCGCATCCAGCCAGGCCAGAAAACAAACTTCGGCGACGGCATCCCTGCGGTGCGCTTGTCGAGCACCTTCTATTTCGACCGCATTCTTTGCAGCTTTGGGTATCAGTACGGGGTCGGGCGCAGGCACCAACTCAGCGCCGCCGGCCTCAAGCGTAAGCTGACTCCAGGCATTGGCGCTGTCAGGGTCTGCCAATACGCGTTTTCCGGAGTGACTGAGCAATATTTCTTCGGCCGCACTTTCCGGCAGAAGGCGCACGCCTTCTCCCACATGCTCAGCGAAGCCTTCAGGTATGCGTCCGGGATCGACAAAAACAGTGGCAGCACCCGCTGCATCCAGCAGCGCAAAACTCTGGAGTATTGGTAAGCAAGGGATATCAGTACCGCGCACGTTCAACAACCAGCTCACCGAATCGGGCGCGAAGATCAATGCGGCATCAGCGCCCTGGGCCGCCACATCGTCAGCAATGCGCTGTCGCTTTTCAACCGAGGAACTACCGGTAAACTCATGGGCCAGCAATAGCGCTGATCCGACTATGGCTT
Organism: Halioglobus sp.; assembly: GCA_039979015.1. GTDB lineage: Bacteria > Pseudomonadota > Gammaproteobacteria > Pseudomonadales > Halieaceae > Halioglobus. Next base: position 102,141 of record JBDWAD010000011.1, on the reverse strand, counting down.
GCGGACGGTCAGGCCAGCAATGATCGATCAGGTTGTCAGTTTCCGATACCAGCTCCACTCCGGCGGCTGCCAGGGTAGAACGCGTGGCTCGAAACCAACTTAGGCTGTGCATGCGTGGGTCGCAAAGCACACGGTCGCCCTCAGTCAGTTGCTCGGCGATCCATTGCGCATGAGGCTGCTCGATCAGGTGAAGATACTCAAAAAGCGCTGGGTCAACTTCGTTGCGGACTTGCACGGTATAACGACCATCGACAAAAATCGCCGCACGATCGCGCAGGATCACCACGGCGCCTGCTGAACCGGTAAACCCACAGACCCAGAGCAGTCGCTCATTGTGCGCGGGAATGTACTCCCCAAGGTATTCGTCGGCACGAGGCACAATCAAGGCATCGCAGCCCATTTCCGCCATACGGTCACGGACGGCGTTCAGACGGTCAGCAATCACATTCATAGGGACGTTCCGGTGCAAATTCGGCCGCAAGTGTAACCGAAATTCGCACAGGAAACAGTGTTGGAAAGCCGGGGGCGAGGAGACCTCCGCCCCGAGAAAACTTACTCTTCGTAAAGGTCGAAATCAGCCTTGGATATACCGCAGTCGGGACACTCCCAATCCTCTGGCACATCTTCCCAGCGTGTACCGGGAGCGATCCCGTCATCCGGCAAGCCCTCTGCTTCATCATAGATAAAGCCGCAGATTACACATTCATATTTCTTAAAATCACCGTCGCTCATTGAATCACTCCATGGTTGTTGAATTCACTAATTATAAGGCAGCAGCGGGGATTGCTGCGACCTGACACCGTTTGCTCTGCTGAACCAAGCGCTACAAGCTTCCCTGAAGCTTTATGCGATAAGTATCACCCTCGGGTATCGCGACTAATTGCAGGGCCTGGCGAAGTTGCGCATCGTCAAGCCCCGGCCCCGATAGCAGTACATCAATACTATAATTCGACTGGTTCAGGGCCACCGGGCCGCTGGCCTGGAGGTCACCGGCAAGACTGATGACCTCACCAACGACACCACCGCTGGCAACGGGTTGAACATCCAGCGCATAGCTACCCAATTGACGACGCCCCTGAGGGGATAGCCAACCACCCTCCTGCCAGACGATGCGCCCTACCGCACTCTCGAGGTATTGTTCGCGCAGGGTGATTTCCTCGAACTGCATCGCGATATCTCCCACCAGCGAGACGGGGAGGTACTGTTGCAAAAGTGCAGCATCGAGCAACAGTTCAAGCTGTCGCAGCTCAATATGCTGACTGGAATGAAGGGTAAGTTCGGCCTTGAGGGTTTGGCGCCCCCAATGACTATTAATTTCAACACGCGGTGCAAGGGTCAACAGGGATACCGGGCTGAGACTCCAGCGGCTTGCTCCAAGGTGGAGCCAACCGGCGCCGCTTGCCACCAGCACTCGACTTGCTTTCCCTTCCCACAGGGTTCCGCTCACACCCTGAAGAATGATCTGCTCGGCGGGGACTATAGCCAGCAGGAGGCGGGCAGGCGCGGTAGCCAACAGAACAAGCAACAACCCCAGACCCAGCAGAAAGCCGGGAATTAACTTCGACCTGCTCATCCCTGGGACAGTCTTATGGTCGCATTCACCCGACCAACACTTCCGGCCTGGGTGATGGATGTTTCTAGCACACGCAAGCGCTCTGTGTACTCAATCTGGTGCAGCCAGGCAATCAGGTCGTCAAACACCGCGTTCTCCAGGCGCACCTGGAGTTCCCCTCGGCTATTGGGTTGCAGTCGGTTTACCTGCAATTGATGACTGGAGGTCGACCTGTTGACAAGACTGGTGAGGTTTCGGCTGGTGGTGCTGCCATTGCCAGTCTCGCGTAAGTGCAAAATCTGGGAGACCAGCACATCTACCCTTTGCAAGGACTCCTCAACACCACGGTTTTGCATGGCCATGCTATCGCGAGCTTGCGACAGGGGCGCCATGAACAGAACAAAAATCAGGTACAGCGCGACCGCCAAACCCATCATTAGCAAGCTGAGCTGCTCACGCTGGGTGAGTCCCGCAAACCATTGTTTCATGAGCGACCTCCCACGCGCATTCTGGCGCGCACCTGTTCGCCCTGGGCGCTGCTGTTCTCGAGAGTTGCCTGCAAGCCGCTCTCGGTAATTCCGCTACGAATACGCTCTACTGCCTCGTAGTCTGAAGCCAACAGGTTCAGTCGCATCTCGCCGGCTTTATCGTTGTAGTTAATGCTGATGATATTGCCGCCTGCCACGGCAACGACCTCACCGACCCGCGCCATCAGGCTGACAAATCCGCTGGCTTTGGAGGAGCCGGTCATGGTTTCCAGCTGCCGGCGCAACTGTTTTTCAGCATCCACTACCGCGCCACGGGGAAATGCCTGGCGATAGCTTGACTGCACAGCACCGCGCAACGCCAGGTTCTCCTGCTCCAGTTGCCGGTAGTCCAGCCAGGTTGCCAGCATGTGCACTGAAACCGCGAGGCCGAACAATACGGCTGCTGAGCGCCACTGCTTCCACCAGCGCTCCAGCGGCAAGCGCACAGCCCAGTCTCCCTGACGCAAGTTGAGGGCAGGCTCGGGCACATCAGCGATAAGCATAGCGGCGTATAAATCCCCCTGTCGCCACTGAACCCTGTCCTGCAAAGCCTCGTCAACCAAAGACGCGTCTGATTCCTGATCCTGTCCATAGATAACAATTGACGCCGGGCTGCTCCCCCCAGCCGCAAGCGCTTGCAGCATGACGGGCAACATTGCTCGTTCCACCGCAAAACCTTCACAGCTGCCTACTCGAGCAATGGCCCGATCACCTTCGAGCACCAGGCACCACTCACCTTCCTGCCAGGGAAGCAGCAAAGGTTCGGGTAACCATTGAGTCACGCCAGGATAGGGTGCCAGCAGGGCTTGATAGGCATCCATATTCTCCCTGCTGCAAACCGCCACTGCGAAATCCAGTTTATCCAGCGCGCAGGTAGCAAAATGCACTTCGTCAATATCCTGGCTGAGTTCCTCCTCCAACATAAAGGGCAGGGAAGAAGCGAGATGACGGCGCTCTTCCGCCGCAATTTGCAGACGCAGTAATCGAATACCCTCCCCGGGAACCGCAAATACAGGGGTGAGCTTGCGCTGGGCAATTATGCCTCGCAGCCTTTCCTGGCCAGACTCTTGATCCAGCCACTGGGGACCGTCGCTGGATCCGGGGGGATACCAGGCAAGCCGGCCCTCAATAAGACGAATTATGGCGATCTCTCGCAAATCTCTTCTCTCTCGAATCCAGGTATGGAAATTTTGCCGTCGGTGGTTCTGGAAAGAACGCTAACCTGACGGTTTGCTCGCTTCAGCACACTGTACAAGCGCTGGTTCCTGCCAGCAACTTCCACCCTTGCACGCAGCTGGAAATATTCACTTTGCTCGCCCAATAGAGTCCGCATTTTAGACATGTTGTCCTTGCTATCGGCCAACGAGGGTTGATTCAAAAAATCCTCCAGGTCGACAAAGCCGGACTGGCAGCGATGACTGGTCAGCGCCAAGCCATCAGACTCACTCAGAGGTCTCAGGCTATCGTCTGGGCCGATGGAACGTAACACCATGGCGGGGGCAGTATGGATATTGATTGCACGGGCTTGCTGCGGCCAAACCGTTACCCAGGGTTCCAGCAGCTGGAACAGCTCTGCACTCACTCCCTTTACCGCCCGCAACTCAGTCACACTTAACATCGCCCGGTTCGAGGCCCGGTAAGGCGGCGTCAGTCCAGCGTAATAGTCATCCTCAGCCCCCTGCAGCCGAGGCTGCGCATCATTATCCAGCCAATCACCGATGGATTGGGTAATCGCTATAGCCTCGGCTTCTCCCATTTGCTCATCGGTGACCGCCAGGAGCAGGCGAACAAACTGGGCCTGTGCAGCAGTGAGACGGTTACTGGGCTGCCCCTCCTCCGCACGATCCGCCAGGTGATTGAGGTTAAACCGGCCCTGTAAGTCTTCCAATTTGCCCGACAGCCAGCCTCCCTCGTCCAAAGGGTATGGCACCTCCTCCCTGGCCCAGATTTCATCCAGTCTATCTGTGGCTTGTTCTGCTTTTTTGTCGGCGTCATAGTCCGCCAGCAACGCCAGGGTAGCCAGACCTTCGGCTCCGCGAAGGTAGGCACGGGACTGCTCTGCCAGGAAGACATTAGCACCTCGCTGGTAAACCCGCTCGAAGTCACTTTTCATCGCCACGATCAATGCCGTACTCAGAGCAAAAATCAGCAGTGCCATTACCAAGGCAGCGCCGCGTTCGCAGTGTGGCGAACTATAGCGGCGGTAACGCATAGATCCGCCTCATTTCGCCCCAGTCGCTCAGTTGCAACCTTAGTTCCACAGCCAGCGGTGGATTGAGAACGGACCCAGGCTGGCTAGTGTCAGGCACCCAGCTCTCCGGCCAGCTGCGACTATCCAGCTCGGAGCTGCTACCCACGGTGTCCACACTCCCCGAGCCCTCCAAAAAAAGCACCCGCAGTTCCTCGACCCCCTCAAGCAAAGCCACCTCCTGGGTGATGGTCTCTCCCGCGCGGTCGAGTACTGGATAGCTGTCGCGCCACAGGGTCTCGCCCTCAATGCGATAGTTCACTCGTTGCAATTCGGATCGGGCGTGACCCACAGGATTATGCCAACCACCGCGGGTAAAGCTGAGAGGAAAGCGGGCGGCGATCCCGCCCTGCAGCGCCGGTTCCAACTCCCCGAACTCATCGCGCACCGGGCGCGCAACAAACTGCTCCAGGTCCCGGGAAATCATCATCCAGGCTCGATTAACCTGGTACACGCGCTCTGCCGTCTGCTGGCTACTTTCTACTCCAGTTAACACGGTACTGAAGCTGGTATAGGCAATCGCAGACACAAACGCAGTGATCGCAAGGGCGATCAGGACTTCCACCAAGGTGAAACCGCCAGTGCGGCCTGGCCTAGTCATTGCCCGCTTCTACATCAGTGTCAACTTCGAGATCTGCCGGCAAAAAGGCCACCAGTGTGTGCAGGGGCGAATCGACATCCTCTTCTTCCTGTGCCACATCGATTTGCAGGCGGTAAAAAAGAGGTACTTCCGTCAGTTTGCTCTCCATCCACCAGTGCCATTCCCGATCGCCCATGGTGACGACGCCTGTTTCCCGGCCTTTCAACAAATCACCCCGGGCAAGGGCCAGGATGCGAACTTCTGACAGTTTATTCGCGGCAACGGAGTACGCCATCGACTTGTCTCGCAAATAGCCGGTCGCATCAACCTGCTGTTGCAGCGCGAACATCAATGCCGGCAATGCCAGGGCAACGATCGCCAGTGCAACCATTACCTCTACCAGGGTAAAGCCTTGCTTCCTGCGCGAGCCGCTCATAGGTTATCTTCTTCGGCGCGCTCACCACGCCTCAAAACTTTAAAATCGCCCAGTAGATTCCACTCAATGCGCCATAAAAGCTCACCATCATCGCTGGAGCGAATATCCACGGCGCCCGGCAGGGTTTCACCGCTGGCATAAAGAATTATTTGGGGCTGCGGGTTCTCGGTGCTGATCACCAGGGCTTCCTGTTCCTGGATAATGTCATCCAGTTCCAGCTCCAGCTCAGTTCCCGGGGGTAATTCGCCCGGGGAAAATACATCTTTGCCTGCGGCTGGGGCCTGCCAACCGGTGGGTGTTTGCTCCAACCAGTCATAGCGGTATCGCCATTGACCAGCATCGTCCTCCATACGCAGTAGCAAGCCATAATTCATCCCGGAAAACTGGGCTTCGTCCAACGCATAGTTGGCGCTCTTGGCCAATCTTTCAACACTGGCCCGGTCGAGAATATCCCGGTCACCGGCTCCGATATTCAGGGTCACCAGCGATGTTACCAAAACCACAACGAACAGAGTCACCAACAACTCCAGCAGGCTAAAGCCCCACTGCCGGCGATCTCTCACAATGATCAGTCCTCAGATTTCCAGTTGCCAATATCGGCATTCTGGTCTTCACCTCCGGAGAGTCCGTCTGCGCCCAGGCTGTAGATATCGATCTCGCCATTTTCACCAGGGCTCAAATAGAGATAAGGACGCCCCCAGGGGTCCAGAGGTAGCTCGGAAAGGTAACCGCCTTTTTTAAAGTTACGTGGTTCCGGATCCAGAGAGCTGGCCTCAACCAGTGCTTCGAGGCCCTGCTCCGTGGTCGGGTAAACGTAATTATCCAGCCGATAGATTTTCAGCGAAGTTTCGATCGCTTTAAAATCCGCATGAACCTTCTGTACCCGCGCTTCATCAGCGCGATTAAGCACGGTGGGTGCAACAACACTGATCAGCAGCCCCATGATCACCAGTACCACCAGGATTTCCACCAGGGAAAATCCACCGTTTCTGAATGCTTTCATATCGTTACTTCACCATAGTATTCAAATCGAAAATCGGCAGCAGAATGGCAAGCACTATCATCAATACCATTCCGCCCATTACTACGACCATCAAAGGCTCAAACAGGGCCATCATTGTCCCCAGAGTCATCTCCAGCTCCCGCTCCTGATTGTCTGCAGAGCGAGCCAGCATGGTTTCCAGCTCGCCGCTGGCCTCGCCGCTGGCCACCATATGCACCATCATCGGTGGAAAACGACCACTCTGCTGCAGCGCTCTGTTGAGACTACTGCCCTCCTGCACGAGTTCCGCAACGGCCTTGCTGTCCTCGCGCAACACCAGATTGGTCAACACCTGCCCAGCGATGCGCAGGGCGTCCAGCAGGGGCACACCGCTGGCCATAAGAATGCTCAGCGTGGAGGCAAAGCGGGCGGTATCGATGGCCGTTACCAATCGTGCCCAGCCAGGAATTTTCAGTTGCCAATGATGCCACCGACGACGTCTGGACTCACTGCGCAACAGCTGTCGCACCAGAATCACCAATGCCACAATTCCCAGCAACAACCAAACACCCCACTCCCGGAAAAAATCGCTGGAGGCTATCAACACCCTGGTCAGCAAGGGCAGTTCCCTGCTGGAGTGGGCAAATATACCCACCAGTTCGGGGACCACGAAAACCATCAGCGCTACCACCACGGCGATCGCTACCCCAACCAGAATGAAGGGGTAAATCATTGCCATCTTCAATTTCTGGCTGGTGTACTGACGCTGTTCCGTATAGTCAGCCAACTGCTCCAGCACCGGCCCCAGGTGGCCTGAGTGCTCTCCCGCGGCAACCATAGCCCGGTACATCTCGTTAAAAACCAGGGGAAACTCGGCCATGGCGTAAGCCAGGGTATAGCCCTCAGACACCCGCGAGCGAACCTGCAGCAACATGCCCTTGATACGCGCGCTACGACTCTGCTGAGCCGCCGCTTGCAATGCCTCGTCCAAAGGTAAATTCGACAACACCAGGGTTGAGAGCTGGCGGGTAAGCATGGCCAGGTCACCGGCTGAAATGCGCGGCTGAAAAAAGCGCGGCTGCCCGCTGGAATTGCTGGCCGCTGGACGATTGGCTTCCACCACTTCCACGGGTCGTAAACTGCGAGAGCGAAGCTGCCCACGCACCTGGCGTTCGGAGTCACCTTCAAGGAAACCCTTGGTGAGTTTGCCTTCGGCGTTGAGCGCGCGATAACGATAGGCTGTCATGTTGTTTTAACGTTCTCAGGCCACCGAGGTCACGCGCATGACCTCCGCTAAGCTGGTTTCACCCGTCAAAATACGTCTGCGTCCGTCGGTTTGCATGGAGGGATACTCCAGCCGCGCATGTGCCAGCATTTCCTGTTCGCTGGCGTTATCGTAGATCATGCCCCGCAGCTTGTCGTCTACCTCGATCATTTCATAAATGCCAGTACGGCCACGATAACCCGTGTAATTACACTTGTCGCAACCACGGGGGCGGAATAACTGCGCCTCCTCTTTAGCATCCAGCGCAAGAACTTCACGCTCAGCATCGGTAGCCGGTGCGCCCTCGCGGCACTCTCTACACAGTAGACGCACCAGGCGCTGGGACATCACCGCCAACAAGCTGGAGGACACCAGGAAAGGTTCAATGCCCATGTCTTTAAGTCGGGTGATTGCGCCAATAGCCGTATTGGTGTGCAAAGTAGACAGTACCAGGTGCCCGGTGAGCGAAGCCTGGACGGCGATTTCTCCGGTTTCCAAATCGCGTATCTCGCCCACCATGACCACGTCCGGGTCCTGGCGCAATATGGCGCGCAGGCCGCGTGCAAAAGTCATATCCACCTTACTGTTGACCTGAGTTTGGCCTACACCGGGCAGCATATATTCCACCGGGTCCTCGATGGTCATGATATTGCGCGTGCTCTCGTTAATATGGCTAAGGCCCGCGTAAAGAGTCGTGGTTTTACCCGAGCCGGTAGGACCTGTGACCAGGATGATGCCGTGGGGGCTATGCAGGTGGCGACGGTATGCCTCCAGCACTTGCTCATTCATGTTGAGCTGTTCCAATTTCAACTGCCCGGCAGCGGTATCCAACAATCGCAGCACGACACGCTCTCCATGTGCCGACGGAATAGTAGACATACGAATATCCACCGCATGACCGGCGATGCGCACGGAAATACGTCCATCCTGGGGAACCCGCTTTTCAGCAATATCGAGCTTGGCCATCACCTTCAAACGAGAAACCAACAAGGGCGCGAGCGCACGCTTGGGAGACAAAACCTCAGCCAGTACACCGTCGATGCGATAGCGCACGCTGAGTCTGTCCTCGAAGGTTTCAATGTGCACATCCGAGGCCTCTTCACGCACCGCCTGGGACAATATCGCGTTAATCAGGCGAATAATCGGCGCATCATCCTCCGCATCCATCAGGTCAGCGGATTCCGGAATTTCATCGGCCAGCCTAGATAGGTCGACATCGGCACCGATGTCCTCGGCCATCTGCACCGCTTCGTTATTGTCACGCTGATAGGCCACTGTGAGGCGGCGCTGAAATTCATCGCTATCCACGTTCTCAGTGGTGTAAGACTCACCGAGGAATCGCCGCAGCTCTGTCAAAACCTGCAATGTAGGTTGTCCCTGGGTCAACACGTGGGGGCCTTCGCTACTGTCGAGCAGCAACACTCCCTGCTGCTGGGCAAAGGTAAACGGCAGGACGCGGTGTCCCGGCGACTGCAACAGGGTCACTGGCTCCTGGGCGATATCTGGATCAGGCATTACTCGGCCTCAGCTTCTGCAGCACTCGACGCCTCCTGGATCTCCTCCAGCTGTTTGATCTGCTCATTCCACTCCGGCAATACCGGCAGGTTGCCGTCATCGAGGAACATCAGGCCCTGCTCGCGGCGCAACAATTGTTGATCGCGAATGTAGCGGTATTTGTCGGCCGTCGCGCCGTCCAGCTCGTCATTGTCGCGAATTATTGTCGGACGAATGAAAATGAGCAGGTTGGTTTTGCTTACATCAACGCTGTCAGTGCGGAACAGTCGGCCAAGAAAAGGTATATCGCCGAGGATAGGGACTTTTTGCTGACCATCCTGCACGTTGTCCTCAATCAAACCGCCCAACACAACCACCTTACTGTCCTGGGCCAGAACCTTGGTTTGAATCTTTCGTTCACTGGTTATTATGTCCGCAGCTTCCGAAATCTGCGAGGCACCAATAATTACGTTGGACACTTCCTGCTCGATTTCCAGAACCACCGAGTCCCCTTCGTTAATGTGCGGCGTCACTGCCAGCGTAATACCAACGTTCTCTCGTTCGATCGTCTGGAACGGATTTGAGGACCCATCTGAACTGCCTGAATTGGTATAGGAACCGGTGATAAACGGCACGTTCTGGCCCACCGTGATAAATGCTTCCTGGTTATCCAGCGTTAGCAGGCTTGGCGTCGAGAGAATATTGGCATTACCCTGGGTCTTAAGCGCATTGAGGATGACCGTCATGGTAAGACCGTCGTCTACAGTACCCCAACCTAAAGAAAGACCGGGCGTACCCGCCAGAGCACCGGCTAGCGCACCCACATCAAATTCATCGTCATCAAGAGGGGTCGCCTCAGGCGTGTCAGGGTTCAGGGCTCCGGCAAGCTGTTGCGCCTGACTGGGCGCATTAATATTACTGCCATAAAAGCCGCTATCGGTATTGGCAAACAACCACTGCAACCCAAGGTCCTGGCCTTCGCTGATGGTCATTTCCACGATAATAGCTTCCACCAGCACCTGCGCTCGCCGTATGTCGAGCCGATGAATCACTGACTCGATGGCTGCCATTTCGTCCGTGTCAGCGGTGATAATCAGCGAATTTGTACCTTCATCAGCCTCTATCGTCGAGCTTTTGCTACTGCCGCGCTGGGGTTTTCCGTCTGCGCTATCGAGACTACTAATATTTTGCATCACCTTGGTCAGCACTTCGGCGATTTCTTTCGCCTGCGCATACTCAAGATATACCACACGGACATTGCCACTTTGTTCGAGAGGAGTGTCCAGGTGTTTGATCAACTGGTTCATGCGCGCCCGCTCCATCTCATCGCCACTGACCAGCACGCTGTTGGTGCGGCTATCTGCGACCAGCAGCACTTCGGGCTCTGCACCTCCACTCTGTTTGGCCTCAGATTTACTGAGCTTGTCGAGCATGGCCACCACGTCATCTGCCACCGCGTAACGCAGCTTGATGATGTCGGTTTTTTGCACTGCTGAGCGATCCATGCGCTCGATAATGTCTTTAATGCGCTCGATATTCGCAGATACGTCAGAAATGATGATGGCGTTGCTTGGGGCGTAGGCCGCCATATGCGCCTGCTGGGGCACCAGAGGACGCAGCACGGGAATCAATTTGGCCGCCGAAATATTATCTAACCTGATTACCTGGGTGACATACTCATCGCTGCCACGAGGGCCACCATCGGCAACTGAAACGGGGGACGAGCGCGCATCCTTACTCTGGATGACCCGCACCACCCCACCGGAGCGCACTGCGGTATAGCCGTGAACCTCCAGAATAGACAGGAACAAATCGTACAGCTCATCTTTGGAGACCGGCTTACTGGATACCACCTTGACCTTACCCTTTACCGCGGGGTCCACCACGATCGTGGTGCCCGTCACTTCCGCAACGAACTTGATCAGTTCCTGAATGTCAGTCTCTTTCAGGTTCACCGTGAAGTCCTGCGCGAGCACGTGACTAACCGATAAAACCACGCTGAGCAGCAGGGCAAGGAAAGCAAAGCGAGTCCGTCGCAGAGTTAAGTTCACGTATGATTGTCCTATTGCTATGTTGGCTTTGGCCACGGTCTATTCGCTCGATTGCAGGCTGACGCTGAGAGACACTGCTTCGTCCCCGCGCTGAAGGTCAAAAACCGCTTCGCTAGCGGTGCGCATGGTCTGGTATAAGCGCATGGTATTGGCCGGATCGTTGAGATCTATACCATTGACGCTGGTCACCAGGTCCCCGGTTTTAAACCCCAACTGGGAAAACTGTGCCCTGTCCTTGCCTGGAGAAATGCGATAGCCCAGCAATTCACCGTCCTGGCGCACCGCATTCACCGACACAACCTCCGCCAAAGACTGCGGATTCTCATACAGGCGATCGCGATACTCCTGCGCCAACTGGGTCGCCCCCTGCTCTGTGCGCTTATCGACAACCGCGGGCGCACCCTTGTTGATAATTGTCCTGGGTGTTGCCGGCTGTTGAATCTGTGCGTCCAGCTCATTTTCCTCTGACAATGTCAGCAGCTCGTAGGTACCGTCATTATCGAGCACTACCTGGCGTCGCATGACTTTGGCCAAAATGACCTTACCACTCACGGGCAACTCATCCTCGACCGCGTATACCGCCTGCTTCTTTTTAACCTCGATAATAGCGTGACCCAGGCCGTCCTGTGTTGACGCCACCACACCGCGCAAAACCAGCTGCAGTCGAGTTTCCCGGGCACCCTTTTCAATACCGTCCCGAGACTCCTGGGCGGCAGGTAATTCTTCTACAACGGGAGCGACTGGCTCGCCAGCACTGGCCTCACCAAACAAATGGCGGGACTGCAGCTTGCCGATGTCTACCGGCGCTGGGGCGCTGCCTGCGGGAACCTGGCTCACCGGGTTAATAAGCGTCAGCTCATCGGGCGGCGAGACATCCGCTGAGGGGTATAGGGCCCAAACCAGGCTAACCAGAGACATGATAAGCCACAGGCACAACAGCAGCATGACCGCTTGCCACAGTCGACGGACGATAGCGGGTTCAGTCACGATGCGTACGATGGATTCCAGCGAGTTGTTTAATCGCGTCCCGAAATCACTGGAACTACTGGGCCACTGGACTGGCAATTGGCACTCGCTTGTCGACAAAAAGTGAGAACTCCGAGCCACGGCCCGGAGCAATTATATGGCTACGATTATAGGGTGCGAAGGTCAAAGTTGAAACCGCAGTGGCCAGGGATGTTTTTCGTACAAAAAACACTCAACTCAAGCAAATCTCGCTAACTAGCCCTGAATGAAGTAGCGTGCGGTCGCCAATACCAGCGCCAGTCCCATCAGCGGATAAATCCAGCGGCTGATACGACTCACTTTCTCCGGCTCCATCGGGCTGGCAAAGCGCTGTAAAACTACCGAAATTAAGGCAATGCCGCCGAAAATAGCGAGCAACAACAGAAACAGGTTAGTCATTGTTTTTTCCATCCATCGGCGCATTTCCGGCGCGTACATCGGCATACCATCGAGAAGGGTTGTCGATCTCACCCTCCGCGTTCAGGGCTGGATAACTCAAACCACGTTCCCTGCAAAAATCTCGCACCTTGGGGTGCCCCCATTCGAAGAACAGTCGCTCCCACTGGTTGGGTTCAAGCCGGCATTGCGCGTACAAATCCGCCGCCTCTCTCTGGCGCTGTGCTTCCGCCAGAATGATACCTGCAGCCACCGACACATTGTAGGACTCCACCATACCTACCATGGGAATTGTGATGCAATGGTCGACCCGCTCAAGCGCCTTCTCACTGACGCCGCGACGTTCAGCGCCCAGCAAAATCCCCGTGGGCAGGGTGTAATCCACTTGCCGATAATCAATGGCCTGGTCGTCAAAGTGAGCCGCAACGAGCTGGTATCCACTGGCTTTTAAGGCATCCAGCGCCATCGTTGGCTCCGGGTGTGTGGCAACGTCTACCCAATGGTGAGACCCCATCGCTGTACCGCGGAATGCCTTGTAATTCTCACTCCCAATCACCGCATGCATACGTTGTATCCCGACGGCATCACAGTTGCGGACGATCGCAGAGAGGTTACGCTGCTTGTGCACGAAATCAGTGACGACAGTGAGATCCGGCTGCCGCCGGTTTAATACCTCTCGTAGGCGCGCAATGCGTTCCGGAGTCACGCCGCGCCTCTCATACCCGACAGGCAACTGCGTGGGCGCTGCGCATGGCACCTTCTAAATAGGCGACTCCCTCGCAATCGCCCGCCACATGTGTCTCCAGGCCCATGGACTCACAGCGCTGGGCAAGATCAAGATCACCCGTTGCACCACTGGCCAGTATCACCGTATCAGCCTCAATCTCTACCTCGCTTCCTTGACAGTCCAGCGTCAGCTTGCAGTCACTCACCTGTTTCAGCGTGGTGTTATTGATCATCACCACAGAAAGCTCCCTAAGCTCTTCCAGCACCCGCCATCGACGCACCAATGGCAGCTCGACAGCAAACTTTTCGCCTTCCTCGACCAGGCTGACCTTGCGCCCGCGCAACGCGAGAAATTCAGCCAGCTCAGACCCCACCAGACCGCCACCGATAATGCACACATGTTGGCCAAGGGGCATCCACCAATGACTCAACTTGTCCATCAACGCAACATTCCGGGTAATCCCCAGGACACCTGCCAGGAAGAGCGCCCCGCGCTGCCACCAGGCCAACTTGCGCCGACCGGCCAAGTCACCTGAGCCTGTCATCAGCGCCCGCATCTCATCGCCACTAAACACATTTGTCTGCTCCCGCCCGGGAATCTCGGGTGCATCCCGGCGCGCTCCGGTGGCTACAATAACAGCGTCCGGCGACTCCAGCGCCAGAAAGGCCTCATCAACCGTGGTATTCAGTTCAACAGCAACCGATGACCGGGCGACCTGCTCCTGCAAATACTCCACTAATCGGCCATTTTCCCTGTAGGCAAGCGCCGCAAAAAATGCCGTGCCACCCAGGGCAGAGCCCTGCTCCACAAGCTTGACCCGGTGCCCGCGTAAAGCAGCCACCCTGGCGGCCTCCATTCCAGCGGGACCTCCCCCCACAACCAGTATTTTTCTTGACCGTTCTGCTGGCATCACTACCAGCTCGTGTTCAAATCCGGTGGCAGGGTTCACCGCACAGCGCAGGTGCTGATTGACGAATATGCGACTGACGCAGGTATAGCAATAAATACAGGGGCGCACATCTTCGGGCCGCCCCTGACGTAGCTTTGCGGGTAGATCCGGGTCAGCCAAAAGTTTGCGGCCCATTGCGATGAAGTCCGCTTCCCCTCGTCCGATAACGGCATCCCCCACCTCAGGTTCGATGCGCCCAACGGCGATGACGGGCACAGTCACCCGTTGCTTGATGCCCGCGGCGAAACCCAGATAGCCGCCGGGCTTCTGCACCAGAGGCGCTTCTGTAAAAGCGGCTCCGGATGCGGGATTCGCGTAGGCACTGACGTGGATGGCATCCGCTCCGGCTGCCTCCGCAAGCGCCGCTGTGGCGACCGCATCGTCGTAACAAATACCACCCTCGATTCGATACTCTGTCGCATCAATGCGGCACCAAACCGGAAACCCGTGACCCACCCTGGCCTTGACCGCGCGGATGACTTGCTGCAACAACCGGGCGCGATTTTCGATGCAACCGCCATACTCATCCTCCCGCTGGTTAACGTGCGGGGACAGAAACTCCGATAATATATAGCCATGTCCGGCATGAATTTCGACCGCCTCAAATCCGGCATTCTGTGCTCTTCCTGCTGCATCGGCGAACTGTTCGATCAGGCGTTGTAAATCTTCCAGGCTGGCGATGTTGTATTCAACCCGGGCCCCCTCGGCGGAATAGGACTTTACGAAAGCGTGCATCTCATCGGCAGTGAGCGCATTGACCATATCGCCTTTATCCTGGGGAGGGAGCGAGGGGACCAGCATTGGCCGACCAACGGCAATATCACGCACTGCCACTTTGCCCGCATGCTGCAACTGTATCGCGGCCGCACAGCCGTGGCGCTTGATACGTCGGGCCAGGGCACTCAGACCCGGCAAGAATAGTTCTGAGGAAATCGCGACTTGATTGGGATTACATGCACCTTCAGGCCAGGCGACTGATGCGACGCCGACAATGATCATGCCGGCACCGCCGCGAGCCCTGGCCTCGTAATAGGCTTGTATGCGCTCTGTGCAGTGCCCGTCGGCCTCGGACAAATTGCTCCCCATAGGCGACATCACAATGCGGTTACGCAGATTCAGGCCTGCGATGCGGCCCGGTGACAGTAGGTGGTTATAGTGCACTGGTGCGCCTCGTTGCCAGTGGCTGCTATGGCCGACGCTCAATGCCGGTCAGCTAACAACCCGGTAAGCTTCGGCTATCTGCATGGCGCTGTTGACGGAGCAGTCCAGGTCTTTGAGCAGACCATCGCGGAGGCTGTATACCCAGCCATGTACCGACAACTCCTGCCCCCTGGCCCATGCACCCTGGGCAATAGTGGTATGACAGACATTTGCTACCTGGGTTTGCACGTTCAATTCGCAAAGTCTGGCCAGTCGTTCTTCCTGGTCTACAATTGCATCCAGCTCTTCCTGATGACGGAACTGTACGTCCTTGATGTGGCGCAACCAGTTGTCGGCAAGACCGTTGTCTGCACTTTCATAGGCGGCTTTTATGCCTCCGCAACCAAAATGGCCGACCACAATAACGTGCTTTACTTTTAGCACCTCTACGGCATATTGCAGCACCGTCAGGCAATTAAAGTCGGTATGCACAACAATATTGGCCACGTTTCGGTGAACAAACACCTCGCCCGGCAGAAGTCCTACGATCTGGTTTGCAGGCACCCTACTGTCGGAACAGCCGATCCATAAGTACTCAGGGTGTTGCTGGGCAGCGAGTTTTTCGAAGAAGTGGGGGTCGTCTGTTTTTACCGTGTCCGCCCAGGCGCGATTTTTCTCAAAGAGTTTTTCTAGTGATTCCGCCAAAGTGCATCCTTATACCAGCAAGGTGGCAAGCCGTGAAAGTGCCAGCCGATTACCGCCTTTGGCGCGGGCATCGTCAAGTGCTTTACGCCCAACTGTCTCCATTTGTTTGGCCAATTGAACCATATCGATCGCTGGATATTGCTTGGGCTCCCACGTCACCATACCTATGCTGACAGTCACCTGCAATACTGCACCACGCCCATCGTCAATGGCAAAGTCCTCGATATCCTGACGCATGCGGTCTGCAATTTCGCCTCCCAGGGACTCGCCACTGCCGGGAATCAAAACCGCCATGGCCGATCGCGACAGACGCGCCATCATGTCCGTTGCCCTTAGGTCAGAGGAAATGCGCTCGGCTACTTTCTTCAGTACAAAATGACCACGCACTTCACCGTAGTGCTCGTGGAGATCATCGTACTCATCAATTTCAATCATCAGAACCGTCACAGGCTGATCAGCTCGCCGCGCCCGGGCAATCTCACGAGCGATATCGCGCTCGAACCCGCGCAGATTACTGATTTGAGTCAGCGGATCCAGCATGGTCAGTTGTGAAATCTGCTGGTGAGTAACGGCAATGGCGAAACAACGGGAGATTATTGTGGACAGGTGAGCCAGCAAATCGCCCTCTGCTGTTCCAAATACCAGGCTGTCTTCCTGCAGTCCAAGATGCAAGCTGCCTATCAACCGGCCTGAATCCATCAGTGGCAGCAGTAAGGCGTAATCTATTCCGTGCTCGGATTTAAGTACCTCGAACATCCTTGAGTCCGTCGCATCGATGATTTCGATATCGGGCTCCAGACCGTATAGCTCCTGCATATCGAAAGCATCTTGCTGCAGCTGGAGGTAGTGGCCGTAACGTTCGCCCCCAACAACCAGATTGGCAAGGACATCTTCGGGGTCGTGCAACCACAGCTCTGCAACGCGAAAGGAGAAGTGCCGGGGCAGACTGACCAACAACACCTCGAGCAGGCTTTGCAAATCCCTGGCATCCAACAGCATGTGTTCGAGTTGTTGGGTCTGCAGATACAGATAGCGATTAACATTAATACTTTCTACGAGACGGCGTTCTTTCAGCTCCGCCCGGGACGCAGCAGGCGGCGCACCCTGAATCTCTTCGCGCTGCACACCGATAAAGCTGTCTTCTTTCTCCATCGTAAAACCCACTTATCAGCCGAAGTTCGATTTCTTCGAACGAATTGTTATTATTCGACTTAAGTGTATGCTTCCTAAAATCCGTATGCAACGTGGCAGCCGACTGCTCTTTACAGGCCGCCTTTTTGCCAGCGGAAACCGCACCTTCCAAGGGAGACCATCTGCTTGAAACTCACCGCTGAAATGAGCCTCTATCCGCTGCAGGACGATTACATTCCCATTATCAGGGCATTTATCGAAGATGCAGCCAGAAACAGCGAAGTGACACTGGTTTCGAATGCCATGAGCACTCAGGTTTGTGGCGAATGGGCCACCGTAATCAACCTTGTAGACCAGTGTCTCAGGACCAGCGCCCAACGCTTCGGCAGGCAGGTCTTGGTATGCAAGTATATTCCCGGCGAACTCGACATCGCCCAGTGAAGCCCAGCGGCAGCCCAGCGCCTTCAGCGTTGAAGCTAGAGCAAACCCTGGCCCAATGGAGGCACTGGCGCTGCGAACCCCCGCTGCCCGGAGCGCCGCACCTGGATCACACACTGGAGGGAGGGCTCAGCAACCACAACTTCCTGGTAAATACAGGCAGCCAACGCTTTGTGGTGCGCATCGATGGCGTCAATCCAGGCCGTCACGGTATGAGCAGGCAAGTGGAGTATCTCGCCCAACAGTCAGCGGCTAAAGCCGCTCTGGCTCCAATGCCTCGCTACTTCAACCCGGAACTGGGAGCCATGGTTTGTGACTACATCTGCCCCGATAGCCAACAGGATTTTACAGCAGCTGACCTTGCCCTCCTTTGCCGCAAAATTCATGCGCTGCCAGCAAGACGTCACAAACTGTGCCTGGGGAACCGGTTCCAACGTTACGAGCACCTGCTGGAGCGCACAGGCAAACCCCTGCCGCCTGAGGCGCTACGCCTGACGATCGCAGAATTACTGGATCGAGTCGAAGTGAAGGAATTCAACCCGGCACTGTGTCACAACGACCTACTGCCGGCCAACCTGATCGTCAGTAAAGGCCAATTGTTCGCCCTGGACTGGGAGTATGTTGCTATGGGCAATCCCTGGTTCGATCTGGCAGTAGCCTGTGAGGGACAGCAATACGACCAGGGTCAAAGCGAAAACTTCCTTTACCATTACCTGCAGCGACGCCCCGCAAGCAGCGACATCCGTCAACTTCAGTTGTTCTCAGCTTTATATCGCTATCTCGAACTGCTTTGGCACCTTGAACAAGCGGCTCCAGAACAATGCCCTGCTGTGCTTGCAGCTTTTCTACCCGGGATAGAAGAACAGCTGCCCTAATCGCGAAAGTTATTGAACTGCAGGGGTGACCCGAATTCTCCATCGCGCAAAATTGCCATGACCTGCTGCAGGTCATCCCGCTTCTTGCCGGTCACACGAACCTGCTCACCCTGAATCTGGGCCTGTACCTTCAATTTCGCCTCCTTGATTTTTTTGACCACGGTCCTGCATTGATCGCTGTCCAGGCCGTGGCGCAGCTGCACCGTCTGCTTTACCTGTTTCCCAGTAGTTACCGGCTCTGCACAATCCATGGCGCCGGGATCTATATCGCACTTGATCAGCGCGCTGCGCAGCATATCCTCCATCTGGGTAACCTGGAATTCCGCCTCTGCTGTCATCAGCACCAGGCGCTCGTCTCGTTCAAAGCTCGCATCCACCCCCTTAAAATCAAAGCGGTTGGCGATGATACGACCAGCCTGGTCAACCGCATTCGTTAACTGGTGCAGGTCTACTTCCGAAACCACATCAAATGATGGCATAGTGCAATTCCTCAACTATAGGCACTTTCAGGGAATCCCATGGTAATGGCCCACGGCCAATTTACAACGCCAGGATGCACTTCAATATGTTGAGCAGGAATCACTGGCATGTACTGGGAGCTGGCTCCATGGGTTGCCTGTTCGCCACACAGTTGGCGAGCGCAGGCTGCAATATCACCCTGCTGCTGCGCAACAAGCCCCAGAAAACCTCCGGCTATGTGACAGTCGATTCTGACGGCGTCAGCAGAAACTTTGCGGTAGGGCTTGGCCACGCGCCAACTGCCACTAACGTCACTCACTTGCTGGTGTCCACCAAGGCACAGGACGTCGGGGCGGCAGTGCGCGGTGTTGCCCCGCATATCGACGAACAGGCATGCATTATTTTTGCGACCAACGGCATGGGCTATGCAGAAGAGGTCAAAGCATTGCTTCCTCGTAACCCAATCTACTACGCCACCAGTACCGAAGGCGCATATCGATTGGGTTCGCTGCACATTTGCCACGCCGGGCGCGGCCAAACCCGGATCGGCAGCACCGAAGCATTGCCGCCTCCCCCATGGTTGGGCGACTGGACTAACACTGGGCTGGATTGCCGATGGGAAGAAAATATTACCGCCGCCCTGTGGCACAAGCTGGCGATCAACTGCGCGATCAATCCACTCACCGCAGTTCATCGGTGCCACAATGGCGACCTGGCAAAAAACAAGCAACTGGCAGTTCAGGTCAAACAACTGTGTGATGAAATTGCCAGCATCAGCCTGGCAGCGGGATTTGCCATGACAGCGGAGTCTGTGCACTCGGACGTTGCGGCTGTCATTGCAGGCACAGCCGACAATCGATCTTCCATGCTGCAAGACGTGGTAGCGGGTCGCGACACTGAAATTGACTACATCACAGGCCACCTGCTGCGTACGGCAGAAAAATTTGGTGCTGATGCCCCTTACAACCGAAATCTATTGAACGAGGTCGTCTCTCTTGGTTAATGAATCCTTGGCATTAACGACCCTCGCACCTGCACTGTTGCTATCTCTGTTTAGCGTCAGTGCACTAGTGGCGAGTGACTTTCACCATTTTCAGGGTGGGCGATTCATATTTAAACCGCTGGCTGCCGCAGCCTTTATCTGGCTGGCCCTTTTAGTGGGAGCACTCGACACACACTACGGGCACTGGTTACTGCTGGGGCTTCTTCTGTGCGCCGCCGGAGACATATTGCTCATGTTTGAAGCCGAAGCGGCTTTTCTGGCGGGGCTTGCTGCCTTCCTCTGCGGTCACCTGCTTTACGCCATCGCATTTACCCAGCTACCACTAAATACTGTGGTAATCGCAATTTCGTGTCTCCCGGCCCTGGCCCTAATCGTGCTGGTTCTGCGCTGGCTTAAACCCCACTTACAAGGACCGATGCGAGCCGCAGTACCAGCGTACATTATCGTAATTGCTGCCATGCTGGTATTCGCCGGGGGCACCTGGGGACAGGCAGGGTCGTTGCTGATTTTGTGTGGTGCCTGGGGCTTCGCTTTTTCTGATCTCGCGGTTGCGCGGCGCCAGTTCATAAGCGCTGACAGGGTTAATGGCCTCTGGGGAACGCCGCTGTACTTCGGCTCACAAATGCTGCTCGCTGCCAGCATCGCATGGCAGGCCGGCTAGACCTCATTGGAGCAGCGAGCGCGTGCTACTAATAACGAGATCCTGCCAAATCGGTTCAGGCAGGTTTGGCGCGATAGCGACCTGGCGGTAATCAAACTCGCCGCCCCGCTCTCCTGAAATCGAATACAAGCAGAGCGCCTCGCTGCAACGCAGACTCGCGCTGAGCACAAGCTCAGGTTCCTCTCCGGAAAGGTCGGCGTAATAAGCGGTAGGCTTAACAGCTCCGCTAACTTGCATGGGACCCATCTCAGCTTCCGCCGCATGAAATACGCTTTCCATTAACCACTGCTGATTGATAGACCGGGGAATCTCACCATGGCGCCCCAGGTTTATCGTTGGCGCTGCAAAGTGCACCCGGGTTGGATAAGCCTGCATCGCCAGCGTAAACGGGATGACCAGGCCCGCCAGGGCGCTGGCAGCCAGCGCGATCCGAGTGGATGGACGCAAACCCCGCGCACGCTTGCCGACAGTCGTCCACCAGGAACGCTGCAAGGTGGACCTCCCCTTGTCTCGAAGCTGCGAAGGAATTTTCAGGGGAATATCTTCTGGGGATTCTGGCCTGAAGTACGGCTTGGCCTGCCTTTGCAGGCTGTCACGTGCCGCCAAAGGCAAGCTTTGTTGCGCGCAGCGCAGATCGCGCCGCACCGAATGGGTATTGGCAGGTCGATCGGCAGGGCTTCGCTGCAGCAATTGATTGACCAGCGCACTTAATTCCAGAGGTATCCCCTCCTCTCGAATCAGACGTGCTTCCAGTGCGGGTCTGTCAGCAGCAAGCAACAAGCCCGCATCCAGGCGGCCATTTCGGTAAAATGGCGGCTCCCCGTTGAGCATACGAAACAACAGGCAACCCAGGGCAAACAGATCTGTGCGCACATCCAGGGGGCTGCCGTCCAGATGTTCGGGAGCCAGGGCGCTGTAACTGCCCGCAGGCGACGGCTCCAAACTGTTGACTTCCCTTGCGATGCCAAAATCCGTCAACTTCACCCTACCCTGTTTAGTGACCAGGACGTTGGCGGCTTTCAGGTCGCCATGAACGACTTTTTGCTGACGAGCTGCGGCGAGCGCCACTGCAATATCGATCGCAACGGTTACAACGCTGGCCACGCCAACTCGGCACCGCTGTAGGAGTTCCCCCAGATCACAACCGGGCACATACTCCATCACAATTGCCAGGTGATCATTGGACTCAATCAGATCGTAGACCTGCACGACGCGCGGACAGTTAATCCGCGATGCTTTGCGCGCTTCGGCAAGCGCCTGCTTGCGAGCAGTGCGCGCTTCCGGGAGCTCATGAATTTTAATCGCAACCTGTCGCTGCAGACGACTGTCGTAGCCGAGATAAACCCGACCCTGTCCGCCGCTTTTTATCAGGCGGACAATACGGTAGGGCCCGATTCTGTTCTCAGGCACTACCAACACTCACGCGGGAGACCGAGCCGAGCGCAGCCGCTGGCGCAATCCAGAGGCTGAGATCTCCAGGTTTAGTGCGGCCTCTCCCAACCGGCCACCGCAACTAGCCAGTGCTTTGTCGATATCTTTCATGGGAATCTCCGAGGCGCGCTTGAATCGGGCAGACGCATCGATTCGACGGTAAACAGACCGGCGGCTCACCCCCAACTCATCAGCTACAGCGGCAATTTCAAATCGCCCCAGTTCCATGGCATGAATAAAATCTGCCTCAGTGATTTCTCCGGGCTTGCGTTGCCTGGCCGCCGTATTCACGGTTTCTTCTGTTGCTGCCTTAGCCCGCGATTTACTGCGATAAATTTCAGCCGCCACGGGCGCAGGGACTATCAACTCGTGTTCGCTGGCAACGGCTACCTGTCCGGCAAAATTTTCCAGTTGCCTGACATTACCTGGCCAGTGGTAACAGGCAAACCGATGGAATAAATCGGCCCATCGTGCCAAGGTTCTGGCGTCACTTTGTGCGTCCGGCAACAAACCCACACGCCCCTCTCGGGTGCAGGCCCGGGACAAAAAATGCAACAGCAGTTCGCCAATATCCTCCGGATGCTCCGCCAGTGATGGCACACGAAGCTCTATCGCAGCCAAACGGTGCCGCAATGCTGATTTGAACGTACAGCTTGATCCTTCCAGCTGGGCATCCGTGGCTGAAATGACCCTGACATCCACCTTGCGCGAGGCGCCGCCAACAACCTGGATTTCGCGCTGCTGCAACGCGCGTAGCAACAGAGGCTGTACCTCTTCTGGCGTATCTCCAACTTCATCCAGAAATAAAGTGCCTCCCTGGGCTTCCTGGAAATAGCCCGGTCGGGACTTATCTGCACCAGTAAAGGCGCCCTTGGTGCTGCCAAACAAGGCCGCTCCGGCAAGTAAGGCAGGCACAGCCGCCATATTGACACTCACCAAGGGCCCCCGGGAGCGAGGACTGTTGCGATGAACGGCCTGCGCGACCAATTCCTTTCCAACGCCGGTTTCACCCCGTATCAAGACATCCGAATCACTGTTTGCGGCGCGCATGACGTCCTCACGCAGCCGCACCATGACGGCGCTACTCCCCAATAGCGAGCTGTCGAGCGTGACCGGATTTTTGGAACTGGCGACAGAAGTTCGCCTCAAAACCAACGCGACAGTATGGGACAGTGCAAGTGGCAGGCCGGCCTCAAGCCGCTGATTATCGACAAACAACGGCTCCAGTAATTCATCTCCCGCCACACGGCAGCGACTGGCGGACGGTGCACGCTGCAACAACACGCCGTCGTCCTTGATAGTCAGCGTTAGCGCATGTCGACTGATGTAAGGGTCTTCCAACGGAGATGGCCCTGTTTCCGAGCCGGAGCCGGAGCCGAAAAGTGGCGTCTGGCGCCCAAGGGTATGTGTATTTTTCTCCAGGCCCAGCTGTGCACATTGCCCAATGCGTTCAACACAAGGATGAAAGATAATCGTACACTGCAAACCTGACGGGGCGACCGACTCAGCGATGGCATCACGCAACGTCGGCAGCGTAATCTCGCTGTTGTCGTCTGACATGGGCTTCGCAGCGGCTCTCGCCGCTTTATAGGTGATTTGTCTTAAAGCTTAGCAGGTGATAGAAATTCTGCCTGCGGACTAGCCAGGGAGGGCGTTTACTATAGCGTTCACTTTGGCACTGATTAAAGCATTACAACCAGCCCGGCAATCACAGCGACCCAAAAGACGCTGGAACGTCTGACCAAGGCTGCAAACATCTCATTCTCGACAGCAGCACGCTGGCCACTGAGACCGTCGGCTTCCTCGGGCACCTTATCCTGACCGGTGGCAGCCATGGCAACGGTGAACAACACCTGCTCAGATGACATGCCCGGCTCTCGCAGCGCGTCCCACAATTCGTCAGCGCTGGCAACAAAGTTTCCAGTAAGCGTGAACGCTGCTGCCTGCAGACGTATGGGCACCCAATCGAGGTAAAAAAGAATCTTTTGCCGGGAAGCATCACCCTCACAAGTCATCTGCAACAATCGATACGCCAGTGCGCCTATTGGGCCCAGCAAGAGAAAGTAGAACAAAACAGCAAACCAGCGCTGGTATTCCTGGTACAAAAAACCCTGCTGAACGCGCTGATGAATAAGCGCCGTATCCAGTTTTTCCTCAGCCTCAAACCAGTCGAATTCAGAGGAGGCCGACAGCCATGCCGCCTCAAAATCACCCCGTCGACATTGGCTGCGATACCGCTCTTGCAGCGCTCCAATATTGCCGCGGCCAATGCTATAAAGCAGCAATACCACCGCGGCGGCTATCCACGCCAGGCCGAAGAGTAAAGGCTGCAGCGCACCGAGCACCAGGTATGCGACAGCAACAGGAACACCAACACTGAGTATCACCAGAACACCATTGCCGAGGCCCAGTGAATTGAGCTGCCCCTGCCATCGCTCAAACCAGGCGTCTCGGTGCAGCCAATCTTCAAGGGGTGACAAACGCTCCAGGACCAGAGCAATAATCAGGGCTAGAAACGTCATGCGCCAAACTCCTTTTTGTCATTCACAGTCAAAGGCTGTAAGTAACGCTGCCAATCGAATGCAGGACCCGGGTCTGTTTTACGCCCTGGAGCAATATCACAATGGCCGGCTACGCGCTGGGCGGACAGAGCGGGATAGGCCTCGAACAACGCAAGACTGACCCTCTGCAAAGTATCGTACTGCTGGCCGGTGTAGGGCAGCTCATCAGTCCCCTCCAACTCTATGCCAATACTGAAATCGTTGCAGTTATCCCGACCCTGGTAATGGGAGACGCCCGCATGCCAGGCCCGGTCATCAAAGCTGACAAATTGCACGACTTCGCCGGCGCGCTGGATAAGAAGGTGGGACGACACTTTCACGTCACGAATTTCATCAAAAAAAGGATGTGCATCCCAATCCAGGCAATTACTGAAAAAGCGCTCGATGCAGTCGCCACCAAACTGCCCTGGCGGCAGTGATATATTGTGGATCACCAGCAGTTCCGGTTGTGAGCCTACAGGACGGGGCTCAAAGTTGTCCGAGGGCACCCGCCGGGCCTCGGCCAACCAGCCGGCTTCAACCTTGTAATTCTCATTAGAACGGGTCATGCCTCCATCATAAGCGAGTCTACCTACCCCCTCAACGGCTAAACTGTCGCGGGCTTTTGGCTGCCCTGATACAATCGGCGCCTCTTTTTAAACGCCGAAAGTAACAATGACAACAAGCCACAAGGTCACGCCAACGCCCCAACAGATACGCGACAATGTCCTGGCCGCCCTATCCGAAGACATTGGAGACGGCGACATCACCGCGCAATTGATTCCCGCAGATGCCCGGGCAAACGGCAAGGTGATCACCAGGGAGCCGGGTATTTTATGTGGTCAGCAATGGGTAGATGCCGTTTTTGCGGAAGTGGATCCGGCCATCAATCTGGTTTGGCAGAAACAGGATGGCGAGCCTCTGGCAGCAAATGACACCTTGTTCACTTTTTCCGGCCCCGCGCGCGGCTTACTGACAGCGGAACGCGCCGCCTTGAACTTTTTGCAGCTGCTCTCAGGGACCGCGAGCATCTGCCAGCACTACGCCGGCCTGGTTGAAGGCACGGGAGTAAAGTTGCTGGATACCCGCAAGACCGTGCCGGGTCTGCGCATCGCCCAGAAATACGCAGTGCATTGCGGAGGATGCCACAACCATCGCGTGGGACTTTACGATGCATTCCTGATTAAAGAAAATCACATTAATGCCTGTGGCGGCATCGCTCAGGCGATCCAAACCGCGAAAAGCAATGCGCCAGGGAAACCCGTGGAAGTGGAAGTGGAAACCCTCGATGAGCTTGAACAAGGACTGGCCGCAGGCGCGGACCGAATCATGTTGGATAACTTCTCGCTTGAGGCTATGTGCGCCGCAGTAAACACCACTGCGGGCCGGGCCGAGCTTGAGGCCTCGGGCAACGTGACCGACGAAACCTTACGGCCGATTGCAGAAACGGGAGTGGACTATATTTCTATTGGTGCGCTAACCAAGCACTGTCAGGCTCTGGATTTATCAATGCGCCTGCTATAGCAGCGCCGTATCGCTGACGATAACGCCATTGTTATCGGCGTAAACGTACTCTCCAGGATTAATCGTTACGCCACCCATCGAGACAGCCACATCGCGCTGCCCCATGCCCAGCTTTTCAGTTTTCAGTGGCGTGGTACCCAGCGCCTGAACTCCCAGTTCGGTCCTGCCAATCTCGTCAACATCACGGATCGCGCCGTTAATCACCAGGCCCGCCCAACCGTTTTCGGCGGCTTTTTCAGCGAGCATGTCGCCGAGCAAAGCCCGCCGCAATGAGCCCCCACCGTCCACCACGATAACCCGCCCTTCTCCAGCTTCACCAACACAGGCCTTCACCAGGGAGTTATCTTCATGACATTTAATAGTGACCGCGACACCGCCAAATTGGGTAACCGCACCATAGTTGGTGAACTGCAGTTCGATTGCCCTCGCGACCGGGTTTTCGTCGGTCAGGTCGGGAGTGCTAACGACACTCATACTTAAATCCATTCCAGCTTGAAGGATTGCAAGGTTCCGCGGGCGCCGAAGACCGCCCCGGCGTGGGCCGCACAGCGAGGCAGCACCTGCTCTGAATAGTATTGGGCGGTGCCAATCTTGGCTTCATAGAACGGGTTGTCGCTGCCACCTTGCAGGCGCTTATACGCCACCAGCGCAGATCGACCCAGCTGCCAACCACCAAACAAGTAGCCCGTTTGCATCATGTATTCGTAAGAGGCGCCCAAAGCCACCGCAGGATCTTCCTTCAACTCCTCCAGCACAAACTGTGTCGCTTTCTCCTGGTCTGCGAGGGCTCGCGACAGTGAATCCGCGATGCCTGTGAGGCGAGCATCCCCCGTCGCCCGCAACTCAGCGATGGTTTCGCGCACTTCCAGCATTACCGCTTCCATGGTCGCACCACCGTCACGGCCCAACTTACGGGACACCAGGTCCGCAGCCTGAATGCCGTTGGTGCCCTCATAAATCGGAGTAATCCTCACGTCGCGCAAATACTGTGCTGCGCCGGTCTCTTCGACATAGCCCATACCGCCGTGGACCTGTACGCCGAGAGAAGTCACTTCCTGCGCGACTTCAGTCAGCCAGCCCTTGATAACAGGAATCATCAGGTCAATACGGGACTGCTGCAAGGGTCTGTCTTCTTGCGGGCCGCGGTGGGCCAGATCCATCGTCACCGCCTCGGAGTAAGCCAGTCCGCGCATGGCCTCGCACATTGATTTCATGGTCAGCAACATGCGTTTTACATCGGGGTGTTGAATAATCGGTACGCCGCCCTGCACGCGCTCACGGGCATAAGCTGTCGCTTTTTGCAGCGCACCCTCTGACGCGCCCAGACCCTGCACACCAACTTTGTGGCGAGCCTCGTTCATCATGGTGAACATACAGGCCAGGCCTCGATTCTCTTCGCCCAGTAAATAGCCGATAGCGCCCTCGTCATCACCAAAGGCCATGACGCAGGTAGGGCTGCCGTGGATTCCCAGCTTGTGTTCACAGGACACCGGGTAGACATCGTTGCGCTCCCCAAGGCTGCCATCTTCGTTGACCAGGAACTTGGGAACGATGAACAGCGAGATACCGCGACTGCCTTCCGGCGCATCGGGCAGCTTGGCCAGCACCAGGTGGATAATATTTTCGGTTGCCTGATGATCGCCCCAGGTGATGTAGATCTTCTGGCCGCTGATACGGTAGTGATCACCTTCAGGCACCGCCTTGGCTTTCATCACACCGAGGTCAGACCCGGCTCCCGACTCGGTCAGGTTCATGGTGCCCATCCACTCGCCGGTGTGCATTTTCTCCAGGTAGGTCTGCTTCTGGGCTTCGGTGCCATGGGCATGGATCGCCAGGGCAGCGCCGCTGCTCAGCATCGGGGCCAGGCCCAGCGCCATATTGGCGCCGTTCCACATTTCATGGCCCACGGTATTGTAGATTTCAGGCAAGCCCTGGCCGCCGTAGTTGGGGTCTGAAGAGATCCCTACCCAACCGCCTGCCGCCAGCTGCTGCAGTGCAGCATCGTAGCCAGGGGAAGCAGTGACAGCACCATCGGCACAGACTGCCGGATGTTCGTCACCGACCCGACGTAAGGGCGCCAGTTCGTCGCCAGCCAATTTGGCAGCCTCATCCAACAAAGCCATGGTCAGTTCTGCGCCCACTCCGAGTTCAGCAAAGTCCGGGAGAGCACCGAGTGCATTCTCGGCATCCAGAACCTCGTCGATAAGAAAGTTCATGTCTTCTACGGGTGCGCGGTATGTGCCCATGGTAACTCCTGAATTGCTCTGAATGTCGATGGCGAAGGTAGTATAGGTGAGGCGATAAGGAAACGACTGTCCCAAAAGCGTTGGCAATTTTATCCCTATAGGTATAATTCCCCAAAGCTATAGACAGTATTTTCATCATTCACAAAGTGAATACGGAGAAATCGTGAACGTCAATCGAGTCGACCTGAACCTGCTGGTTTACCTGGACGCGCTATTGCGCGAGCGCAACGTCACCCAGGCGGCCAACCAGCTCAACCTCAGCCAGCCTGCCATGAGCAACGGGCTGAGGCGTTTGCGTGAACTGTTTGACGACCCGCTGCTAGTGCGCACCAGCGACGGTATGACACCCACCGAACGGGCGCTTGAGCTGGAGCCCGTGGTACGAGAAGTGCTCAGTAAAATAGATAAGGCAGTGCAACCGCGTAGCGAATTTGAGCCCGCTGAAGCACAGCGGGTATTTCGTATCATGGCCAGCGATTACGCGGAGTCCACCCTATTCCCCGCCGTATTGGCCAAGCTGCGCGACCTGGCCCCGGGCATCACCCTCGATATTATGACCCCGTCGGACGTGAGTTTCCTCGATGTGGAGCGCGGCAAGGTAGACATGGTGATCAACCGCTTTGACTCTATGCCGCAGTCCTTCCACCAGATTCACCTGTGGGACGACACGTTTTCCTGCATCCTCAACGTTGAACACCCCATGCTGGAAGATTTCACCCTGGACAATTACCTTGCCGGAGACCATGTCTGGGTGAGTAAAACCGGTATGGGGGTTGGGGTTGGCGTCAACCCCGACGACGTTCAACGTTTGGGCTGGGTAGACCTGGCACTCAACAAGCTGGGGAAAAAACGCCAGATTCGCGTGTTTACCCGCCACTACCAGGCGGCAATGACGTTAGCAGAGCAAAATGACCTGATCGTCACTCTGCCCACGCGCGCAGCACAGCTCAAACGTGACAACCCTCGAGTTGTATTGCGCGAACCTCCCTTGGACATCCCCCCGCTGGAGCTAAAAATGGCCTGGAGCCCGCTGCTGCAGCACAATCCCGCCAATCGCTGGCTACGCAAGCTGATTGCCGACACGGCAAGGGAGCTGGACGGCCAGGAACCTACATTGTGAAATTCACACTGGGAATGCCCGCGATAGAAACGATAAATTAGCTAAATTTAACCCCGACTCCTAAACTCCTCTGCATTATTGAGAGCCTCTTTTCTCGCGGCGAAATCACAAGGAAAACACCATGACAGATCGTATTCAGCAGGGTGGCCTGCAAGTAGCCTCCGTTCTCCATCACTTGCTGGAAAACGATATCGCCCCGGGCACCGGTGTTGCCCCAGCAGATTTCTGGCAGGCCCTGGAAGCGGTGGTGAATGAACTGGCGCCAGAGAACCGCGCCCTGCTGCAGGTTCGCGAAGATCTGCAGGCGAAAATTGATGACTGGCATCGCTCCAACCCGGGCGCAGGCTATGACAAGGCCGCTTACAAGGCTTTTCTGCAGGAGATTGGATATCTGCTGCCCGAAGGAGACGACTTCGCTATCACCACCGAGAACGTGGATCCGGAAGTCGCCACCCTGGCAGGCCCGCAGCTGGTTGTACCTGTGATGAACGCACGCTTCGCCCTCAATGCAGCCAACGCCCGCTGGGGCAGCCTCTACGATGCCCTTTACGGCACAGACGTAATCTCTGAGGAAGGTGGCGCAGAACGCGCTGGCGCTTACAACCCGGTTCGCGGCGACAAGGTGATTGCCTATGCCCGTGACTTTCTCAACCAACACTGCCCACTGACTACTGGAGATCACACCCAGGCCACGGCGTACACCATTGCCGACGGCAAGCTACAGGTAGCGTTGGAAGACGGCACTGCCAGCGCCCTTGCAGCCCCGGAACAGCTTATCGCCTACACCGGCGAGGCCGAATCACCTTCCGGGGTTTTGCTGCGCCATAACGGCTTGCACATCGAAATACAGATCGACCCCAGCACTCCGATTGGCGCCACCGACAAGGCAGGCGTCAAAGACGTATGCCTGGAGGCAGCCCTGACCACCATTCAGGACTGCGAAGATTCTGTCGCGGCGGTTGATGCCGAAGACAAGGTGGTTGTTTACAGCAACTGGCTGGGCCTGATGCGCGGCGACCTGACGGAGAATCTTCAGAAAGGTGGCAAGAGCCTCACTCGTTCGCTGAATCCAGATCGCGAATTCACTGCTGTTGATGGCTCCACCCTGACCTTGCCGGGCAGAAGCCTGATGTTCGTTCGCAACGTGGGCCACCTGATGAGCAACGAAGCCATTCTGGACGCAGCGGGCAACGAGATCCCCGAGGGCATTATGGATGGCATGTTCACCGCCATGATCGCGCTGCACGACCTGAACAAAGACAGCAGTGCACCGCGAAACTCCCGCGAAGGCAGTGTGTACATCGTAAAGCCCAAGATGCATGGGCCCGATGAAGTCGCTTTTACCTGCAAACTGTTCGATCGCATCGAGGATGCCCTGGGCATGGCCCGCAACACCCTCAAGGTGGGCATCATGGATGAAGAGCGCCGCACTACGATCAACCTCAAGCAATGCATCCGGGTAGCGAAAGATCGCCTGGTATTCATCAACACCGGATTCCTGGACCGTACAGGAGACGAAATCCACACCAGCATGGAAGCCGGCGCCATGACACCCAAGGGCGCTATGAAACAGGAACCCTGGATTAACGCCTACGAAGACTGGAACGTCGACAAAGGCTTGGCCTGCGGCCTGATCGGCAAAGCCCAGATCGGCAAGGGCATGTGGGCCATGCCCGACCTGATGGGCGAAATGATCAAAACCAAGATAGGCCACCCCATGGCCGGCGCCAGCACCGCCTGGGTACCCTCACCCACCGCGGCGACCCTGCATGCCATGCACTATCACGAAGTCAATGTGGCCCAGCGGCAGCAAGAACTGAAAGGCCGAACGCCTGCCTCCGTTGATGACATTATCGACATCCCCTTGAAGGGCGCAGCGGGTCTTTCAGCGGAAGATATACAGCGCGAACTGGACAACAACGCCCAGGGCATCCTCGGTTATGTGGTTCGCTGGATTGACCAGGGCGTGGGGTGTTCCAAGGTTCCTGACATCAACCATGTTGGATTGATGGAGGACCGGGCTACTCTGAGGATTTCCAGTCAGCATCTGGCTAACTGGCTGCGGCACGGCGTTTGCTCTGAAGAGCAGGTTCGCGAAACGCTGGAGCGGATGGCGGTTGTTGTGGATGAGCAGAATGCTGGGGACCCCGCCTATAGGAATATGGCGCCTGACTTTGCTGATAATGTGGCGTTTCAGGCAGCTTGTGACCTGGTGTTTTTGGGGATGGAGCAGCCTAGTGGGTATACGGAGCCGGTTTTACATGCGCGTAGACGGGAGGCGAAGGGCTGAAATCGCTAACTTTGAGTTCTTTGACAGGGACCGTCCAATTGCCGCCTCAAAGCCAGTGGCATTGAATATCTGCGTTCTTGGGCTAAAACGTGCGCTAGCTCACAAAAAAAAGAAATCCTAAGTATTTCTATCCGTAGGTATTGCTGAACCCTCTAGGTTTGATACGCTGGTTCTAGTCAGGGCTTGATAGGGATATCGAACAATGCAAAACCGAAGAAAAACGGTAGTCATCAATAAGAAATTTCAGCACCACTACGCTCTACTTTTCGTCGCATGTACGATTTTTCTCGTCAATCTAATTATCGTATTAAACGTAGTTTGGCCTGATTCAGATCCAATCAACTTGACTATGGGCATCGCCTCGACGATTGCGGTTGTGGAAATGGCGCTCTTAGTCGGCGTCTGGTTTGGAACCATTCGCATTACTCATCATATTGCTGGCCCGGTTTATGTCTTTACGAGAGACATCGATAGGTTTGCCGCGGGGGAATACAGCGCGCGAATCAGGCTACGCGAACACGATATGTTCCAGGAAGAAGCCTCCAAGATTAACGCCAGCCTGGATAAGCTAGAACAATCTCTCAGAACAGGAGGCGCGCAATGAGAG
Organism: Halioglobus sp.; assembly: GCA_039979015.1. GTDB lineage: Bacteria > Pseudomonadota > Gammaproteobacteria > Pseudomonadales > Halieaceae > Halioglobus. The sequence goes on along the minus strand of JBDWAD010000011.1, from coordinate 69,760 downwards.
CCTCCTCACCTCGAGGGAATCCAGCCGCTGCCGGCTTCACTATTGTCGAACTTATGACAACCGTGGCCATCATCAGCATTCTAACAGTGATCGCCCTCCCTGCTTATATGGACTATGCCACTCGTAGCAAAGTTAGCGAAGGGATGACTTTTGCCGCTGAAGCCCGCACGAGCATTAGCGAACGATACTATACGATGGGCGCTTTCCCGACAGACAATGCTTCCGCTGGCCTGATAACTTCTGTGGCATACGATAGTAAGGAGTATATTCGCAGGCTTACAGTAGGATCAGACCCTCGGGCGGGCACCATCACGGTTACATTTAAACTGCCAAATACTGTATCCGACAACAAAAAACTCTTACTTGTCCCAAGTACGCGAACCGAGGTTGTCACCTGGACTTGCCTACGTGCTGACCCCCCGGATGGCATCAAGAATTCGCATGCTCCTCCCAACTGTCGCTAATCATAAACGGCCCCTGCCACCTAACGAATCTGGCTTTTAGCCGACATTACTGGGAAATCCGCACCAACCAACTAATCGGGAGGCCCTTCAGTCCTCCTCAACCGATTCCTTATACTGCAGGTTAGTGAGCTGCTCGGACAATAGGCCCATCAAGAAAATTATCATAGCCGTGAGTATCAGCAAGGTACTCATGTTGGTAAATCTCATAACTCCAGAGGTCATCATGGCTAGCAGGTAATTGAAAACACCCAACCCAGCTAAAAACAATGACATAGGAAAATAGACCTTTAAAGGGGAATAAAGCGTACCTATCTTGAAGATAATAAGAAAGAAACGTACACCGTCACGCAGGAGGCTGATATGACTCCTTCCCAATCGTTTGGAAACTTGAATTGGCACAAAGCCCACAGAGTAACCGGCGCGAAAAAAGGCCATAGTAGAGGTAGTGGGATAACTGAAGCCGTTGGGCAAAAGATACAAAAAACTTAGGAACTTTTTCCGCTTAACTGCCCTGAAGCCAGAGGTTAAGTCATCGATTTTACGATTAACCATCCAGCTGGCGAGCGCGTTGTAGAGAGTATTTGCACTCCAACGTGCTACGTTAGCCTGGCTATCTCGCCCAGCACGCGCCCCAACCACCATATCGTAACCATCATCCAGCAAGTACAGCAGTTTCATAATGTCCGCGGGGGCGTGCTGGCCATCTCCATCCATGAAAACAAGGTACTCGCCGCTAGCGGCCCTGCTACCAGATTTAATAGCCGCACCATTGCCCTTGGAATAAGGATGATAGATACGACGAACGGCGTTTGCTTGACAAACACCCGGTGTCGCATCTGTGGAGCCATCGTCCACCACAATAATTTCTGCATCCGGGTAAAGTTCACGCAGCGTGGGCAATACCAGCCGCAACCCTTGCTCTTCATTCTTAGCCGGAATGACGATTGAAAAATCGAGCATCAGCTCTCCGTATAAAATGCCAAAGTGTCTTCTTCGCTACGCGAGAGCTTATCCTTCTCCTTCAATGCCAGCAATCGATTTTTCAGTTCGCTCACCTCGCTCCCTTTATTAAGAATAGAGGAAAAATGCAGCTGCATTAGCATACTCTGAACATCATCAGGGTTCAGCTTTAGCGAGCGTGCGGTATAACCATATGCGTCCTCCCAGCGCTCAAGGGCATTGGCCAGTGCTGCCAAAGCGGAGAACATTCTCGCCGAAGCCAGACTGGCATCGAACTCCAGCAGATAAAGACCTTGCAAATGACCGGCAAACAAATTCCATTGAAATTCGGGACAGCGCTCGGCGTAATATAGATCCACAACAACTTTCATCGTTGCTATATCTCCTAGAGGTCGATTTGCATGAACACTGCCCAAATCACGAAACTCTAATTGAGATAGTGGCTTACCCGCTATACAAGCCAGAGCGATATTGCGTAACACAAAGTCACCGTAATGCTCATCCGATGCGGCTTTATGCAGCTTGGCAGCTAGGTAGGCACGCTTCGAATAATCCAAGGCGCCGTCGACCACACCCAACTCCGCCATCCGGTGAGCCAAATCTCGATTTGCTCGAGCCGACTCGGGATGGCCCACTACATGCTGAAGAGCCAAAAGGTTTTGGTTAGACCAAATGGTCACCTGTGAAGTCGTGAGCATAGCAAGCCACAGGCAGTATATTAGGGTCCAACACTTTAACGGCCTGATTGTCGCGCGCCACTGACTCTGAACCATGTAAAGCATCGATAGAAAAAACATTGCCAGACCGACGGATGGTAAATAATTGCGATGCTCAAAATATAGTTCCAGTGGCCAGACAGTTGACTCGAGGCTATGCCCTACCAAGAAAAACAGGGGCCCGAATGCCAAGCGTCGTGCAACAGGCCAGCGAAGTGCCAGTAAACACAAAGAAATTGCAGACACCCAGGCTATCCCAGCCACAACGGTTTCTATTTGACGCCAGAACATACTTGGCACCCAAACATCATCGTGGTAAAGCCCTAAACGACTAACATCAGGGATAAAAAATTGTCGCACATAGTCCCAAAGTACAATCAACTGGGTCAGTATTCTTTCTTTCAGAGTGAAATCCCGAAGCTCGTGCATTTGTTCAAGGGCACCCCAACGCGAAATCAGTAACCACAAAACTAATAGTCCGCCACCCACTGTCAGACCGAAGGCCAGTCGCTTTAGCGCTAGCCCTACTGATTCACTCTTCGATTGAAACTGTAGCCAGTAAATTTCAGTGATCAACAACAATGGAACAACAGTGACCGCATTTTCTTTAGATAAGAGTCCCATAACGCCTGCCAACAGCGCTAAACCGAAAAAGACCCATCGAACATTTCCAGCCACAATGCTTCGCCGCCAATACAAATAAGCAATAACGCTGAGCAGAGAGAACGTAGCAGCCAGCATAGCCATTCTCTGCACTTGATAGAGCACCGTGCTCACCTGGAGGGGCGCCAAAAGCCAAATGGCTGTGCACAAAAACGGAAGACTCCACGAGTCTCGCTCACCAGGGCAAAAAGTCAAAAGTAGACGAAAAAGCCAGTACACGAGGACACCATTGAAAAGGTGAATGGCTATATTTACCCGCTTAGTTGTCTCTACTGAGCCATCGCCCCATAGCCTTTCAAGCACAAAGCTGGCCATTGGGATTCTCCGACCGAGCACTCCTGACTTGTTTCCATTTATGAACTCCCAGGCCTGATCTGGAGCCTCCTCAAGGCGCTCCAAAACATCGAGACTTGACATATCATCGAGTAGAGAAGGTCCTTGAATCCCCGGCCAGTAAACCCAACCAGCGAACAACAGCAGTAAAGACAAAAACAAAGGCCCGCTAAGGCGAAGATACATCACAAGTCAGTAGCAATGGAGGCGCTGGCGCCGAAGAGGCGCTTGAGGGTAGTCAGCTGATAACGGCCCTCATCGCCATCCAGCAAACTTTTGATGGCCTCCATAGTCCCGTAAAGATCCCCTGCTTCGTAACGTGCGACGATCTGCATTTGATAGACCTCCAGCGTTCCTGGCGATTCGGCCTGAATATCATCCAGAAGCGCTAGTCGTGCGGCCCTGGTTGTCTCAATCAACCCCAGGTAGCGGTATCTCATGAGCATCAACTCTACACTTTTCGGATAACGTAAAAGCAACTGATCCAGGATTTCGCCTAATTTTGCTGCGTCGCCGCAAGCGCTAGCAGCAAAACAAGCTACCAAAGCATTGAGCGAATTGTAGTCAGAAGCCTGTAGTGTGCGAACCTTGCTCGCTTCGAGCAACAACGCGAACCAATCAGTGTAAGCCTGCAGTTGGGGAAAATAATTTTGGTCCATGTAATAAAGCATGAACAGAGCTGCTAAATCCTGGGGATCAGCTTGATACATCAACTCTAAATGCTGGCGAGCCTGCAGCAACTGCGCCTTGGAAGACTCTTCGGCCTGGTGGCCCGTACTGCGGGCTTCATCGTAGTATTGCAGGGCTGTTTCCGCCATAAAATAGTGCGACCGAGAAGAGGCCGGGTGGTTTGCTACATTTACCGCATTTAATCTTAGCGCGTCACCCCAAACAAAGGCCCTCAACAGCAAAGCCACTGAAAAAACACTAATAAACAGTCCAACAACGATACGCCGCCGAAAGATTGGGGCGCGCTCAGTCACCAAAAACAATGCCCCTCCAAGCGCAATATAGATACCCACGCTCGGTAGATAGTTGCGGTGTTCGTAGACCATTTCCAGAGGCCAAAAGCTCGATTCCAGAGAGTGACCCACCAGATAAAAAAGTGTCGCCATCGCGAACAGCGGATATCGATTGCGAAATACAAAATAGAAAATAAGTACACCCAACCACGCCGCGCCAGCCATCGCAGTAGTAACGGGAGAAAACCAGCTTCTGGAGATATCAATATCATCATGCTGGAACCCCATCGCGTTAATATCAGGCACAATCAACCATCCGAGGTACTGCCACAAAACTCGGAGCTGGGTCAGGGCCCTCTCCACCATAGAAAACTCACGATTTTGGTATCCGGCCACGATGTACTCCGGCGCATGCAAGGCTAAGCCTGAGAAAAGGAGCAGCGGAAGACACAGTGTAAAATAGCCAAGCCACCGGAGGATGCGGCTGTCGCGGCCACCCCAAACCCCATTGAACAAGGTAACCTCGAGCACCACAATAAGCCACAGCAGTAGCGCGCCATTCTCCTTTGAAAAGACAGCGAGAAACAGACACAGCGAAAGCCATAGTAAATTAGCGACAACGTCATCTAATGTGGCACCTTTTTGCGCCCACCGGCTTCGAGCGAAAGAAAAAACCACCAGCCCCATCAGTACAAAAAAAGTAGTCAGCTGGGCCATCCGCTGCACCGAATACAGCACCGTTGAGACATGTAAGGGGGAAAGCAACCAGAGTCCTGCAGCAAACAGCGCTGCTAAAGAACGCTCCTCATTTGACCATGTGCTCAGGCAATACCCGAACACAGCCCCAGCAAGACAATATACGAGACCGCCACAGGCCAGATGGATAAACAGGTTCGTAAGTTTAATTCCCAGCGGCGTGATACCTGCGGAAATTGCATAGTTGCCGGCGAAAGTGAGCATAGCGATTGGCCGTCGTAACGGGCCAGATGCACTGCTAAAAGCCGCCGTACGCCATTCGTCGGCCACGGAGGGATCAAACTGGAGGTGAGGGTTACCGGTAATAGCAGGACCATCATCAAAGATGAAGGGACCTGACAAACCAGGAAGATAGAGCAGCGCGACTGAAACCAGCAGGACTAAAAGAAGCGGGATCCGAACTAACAATCGAAAGATTCTCGAACAATGACCAGCATGAAAATCTATCACAAAAAAACCCGGCTTTCGCCGGGCTTTTTCAAGACATTAAAGCCTAGCTACGGCAATTGGCAGGCAGGTACTTGCCCGTTACGATAGGCGTAGTTGCAGTTGAGTTTGAATCCTGTGTCGCGATAACTGCTGATCGCTTACAAACCCAACGCAGAGTAAAGCCAGCGTCGGTGACTCCGGAGAGTGAAAAGCCAGAATCGGTGCTAGTGTCTGGAAGGGTCTCGTGAGTGATAAATACTGAAATCATCGGAAGACTCGACACAAGACCATAACGCACCGAAGCTACGATTGATGTGTCAGGATTAGCGTTAAGACCGGCCTCTTGAATGGTGGTGGGCATCGTATTGTTAGCCGCGTAATACTCCGAAACGGAAGTCTTGGCCTCTGCCAGCACCGCCAGAGCCTCAGAAGACTTTGAACGCACTACATAGTCTTGGTACGCAGGCAGAGCGATGGCAGCCAGAATACCTACGATCGCGATAACGATCATCAGTTCGATCAGGGTGAAACCCTTTTGTACTTTCTTTTGCATGTTCATGATCCCTACTCCTTAGAGAAAAAGTGCTTTTGGTGACGCTTGCTAACAAACGGTAAAACATGTCTCCAGTTTGCTGAATCCTACTTGCAGATATCAGGCCAACTTTTTGAAAAAGGCCAGCGAATGTAAAAATTTTCATAAAATCATATATATAGGTATGGTTGCACCACCATCAAAGCCACGGGCTCGGGCCCCGCTGGGGAGAAAATAGTAAACCCACATGACCAAAAACGTCACTTTCAGCCAAGCCTCGGGACCATAAACCGCACGATCGAGTGAACACCCGCTAGAGCATACAAGACCGAGGACCGAAGAAAAGGCAAGTTTTCTGGAATCTCTCGCAGCTGAAGGCTGTTCCGTCAATTGAGCAGTGTTTATACTAAGACAACGCTGCCGATAATCACGGTAGGCTGATTACACCTGCGGTAGGGGCTATGCCATTATGAACGACAAGGGAATCGGACAACTAAGTGGCCTGGCGGGACGCCTTGTTGCTGAGGGATTGATTTCCGCAGAGAATGCTGCCGAAGCGCAACGCGAAGCTTCCATGGAGCAAGTTCCACTCGTCACTTTACTCGTCACAAAAAAAGATGTGGACAGCAAGAGGCTGGCGGCTGTTGCCTCACAAGAATTTGGTGTACCCCAATTTGACCCGGCTTGCTTCGACCATGCTGTAATTCCATCAGGCCTTGTTGAAGTCGAATTAGTTCTAAAACACCACGCGCTTCCTCTGTACCGTCGGGGCAACCGGTTGTTCATAGCGGTATCCGACCCCACTAACCTGGCCGCGTTGGATGAAATCAAGTTTCATACGGGTATCAATACCGACGCTGTTCTAGTTGAAGAGCACTCATTAACTAAAATGATCAATGCCTGGGTTGAAACTCAGGACAACTTGCAAGACGGCCTCGACGACCTTGATTCAGAAGACCTTGAAGGCATAGACATCTCTAGCGGCGATGGCGCTGATACCGACGACGGTCAAGATTCGGTCGACGAAACGCCTATTGTGCGCTTCGTCAATAAAGTGCTCATCGACGCTATTAAGCAGGGTGCCTCAGATATACATTTTGAGCCCTATGAGCACGATTACCGCGTGCGGTTTCGAACAGATGGTGTGCTTAGAGAGGTGGTAAAGCCTCCGCGCAATCTGTCCAGCCGGTTGGCTGCGCGACTTAAAGTAATGTCGCAAATGGATATCTCAGAACGCCGCGTACCTCAAGACGGGCGTATCCAGATGAAGCTTTCGAGAAACAGAGCCATCGATTTTCGCGTAAATACACTACCAACACTTTTCGGAGAAAAGATCGTCCTTCGTATTCTGGATCCCAGCAGCGCCCAGCTGGGTATTGATGCGCTTGGTTATGAACCTGATCAGAAAGAGATGTACCTCAAAGCACTGAACCAACCGCAAGGAATGATACTTGTAACCGGGCCTACAGGCTCTGGTAAAACAGTATCTCTATACACTGGCCTTAACATCCTGAATACTGCGGAAAGGAATATTTCAACTGCCGAAGACCCTGTGGAAATAAACCTCGCTGGCATCAATCAGGTTCACGTAAACCCCAAGGTCGGACTCAATTTTGCGGAAGCTCTGCGCTCCTTCCTGCGCCAGGATCCCGATATCATAATGGTTGGCGAGATTCGTGACCTGGAGACCGCTGAGATTGCGATTAAAGCTGCTCAAACTGGCCACCTTGTATTGTCAACTCTCCACACCAACAGCGCAGCAGAAACCATCACCCGAATGCTAAACATGGGTGTCCCAGCGTTCAACCTTGCAACCTCTGTGGATTTGATCATTGCCCAACGACTCTCTCGACGCCTTTGCAAAGAATGCGCCGTTCCTGCTGATGATATTCCTAAGGAGACCTTGCTGAGCGAAGGGTTCACGGAGGATCAGCTATCTGGCGCGGTCATAATGAAGGCTATCGGCTGTGATTTATGCAACGAGGGATATAAAGGCCGCGTTGGTGTTTACGAGGTCGTTCGCGTGACGCCCAAAATTGCGACGCTAATAATGGAAGAGGGAAATTCATTAGAGATCCAGAAGGCCGCGACGGAAGAGGGCTTCAGCACCTTGCGTAAGTCCGCTCTTCTAAAAGTTGCACAGGGCGTGACAACTCTTGAAGAAGCCAACCGAATAACCGTTGACTAAAGAAAATTAAAAGGAACACCAAAAGGGGCTCTAGGGACTATGGCAACAGCAACAGGAAGTGACGTATTTAGCTGGAGCGGTACCGACAAAAACGGCCGTAATAGCAAGGGCGAGATATCAGCTAGCAGCAGTGCGATGGCCAAAGCACAATTGCGCCGACAGGGCATTAAGCCAAAATCTGTCAAGAAAAAAGGGAAGCCACTGTTTGGCGACCAAGGAAAAGCAATTAAGGCAGCCGATATAGCAGTTTTTACACGGCAGCTAGCAACGATGATGAAGGCCGGCGTCCCTTTGGTGCAAAGCTTCGACATTGTAGCTGACGGGTTAGATAAACCCCGCATGAAAACTTTGGTTACAGAAATCAGAAACGATGTCGCTTCAGGCACCGGTCTGGCACCTTCACTGGCGAAACACCCAAGACATTTTGATGAGCTCTTTTGTAGCCTGGTAGCGTCAGGAGAGGAGTCAGGAACACTAGAAGTCATGCTCGACAGGGTCGCTACTTATAAAGAGAAAACTGAAGCTCTGAAGGCAAAGATACGCAAAGCTATGACATATCCGATTGCGGTTATCTGCGTCATGGTCGTGGTAACCTTAATTCTCCTCATTAAGGTGATCCCGGTGTTTGCGGAGACGTTCCAGAACTTTGGCTCTGACTTACCTGCATTTACACAACTCGTTCTCGATATCTCCGAATTTGTACAAGAATGGTGGTTTACTATCCTAATTGGTGTGATTGCAGTCGCATTCGCGCTCAGGGAAGCAAAGTTTCGTTCAGTGAAGTTTTCAGAGTTCCTGGATAAGATGTGGCTGAAATTTCCTATCGTTGGTGGCATCGTTCACGACGCAGTGATAGCGCGGTTTTCGCGCACGCTTGCGACCACGTTTGCAGCGGGTGTTCCATTGGTCGATGCACTTGAGTCAACAGCGGGGGCTTCCGGTAACTCGGTCTACGCCAAAGGAATTCGCCAAATAAAAGATGATGTGACAACCGGCTCAACACTTCATAACTCGATTAAAGCGACTGGCTTATTCCCGAACATGTTAATGCAAATGGTATCCATTGGAGAAGAATCTGGCGCGCTTGACGATATGTTAGGCAAGGTAGCGGACCACTATGAGCAGGCAGTCGACGATGCCGTGGATAATTTAAGCGCCTTGCTTGAACCGATCATAATGTCGTTCCTAGGTGTCATTGTAGGTGGCCTGCTCATAGCCATGTACCTCCCAATCTTCATGCTTGGATCTGTAATTTAAGCGACGGGGTGGTTTTCATGATGGACGCGCTCAACCAGAACAGCTGGTTGCTTTACCTTGCCCTGCTGTCTTTGGGGCTTGTCGTTGGCAGTTTCCTGAATGTAGTTATCCATCGACTGCCCATCATGATGGAGTCTCGATGGCGACGCGATTGTTGCGAGCTACTGGAAATCGAAGGGGAGAAACCGGATCAAGAGTTGACCCTGGCAGTACCTAATTCCCACTGTCCCAGCTGCAAGGCACCGATCAAAGCATGGCAGAATATCCCGATGCTGAGCTACCTGCTTTTGGGAGGCAAATGCGCTAACTGTGGTATCACAATTTCCCTGCGCTATCCTGCAGTGGAGCTCATCACCGGCCTGCTGACTCTCTCGTTAGCCTGGTATTTCCCCGCGTCATTTGCGCTGCTTGGCGCGATGTTACTGACCTGGTCATTGGTCGCGCTGACCATGATCGACATCGACCACCAACTTCTGCCGGATGACATTACCCTACCACTGATGTGGCTAGGACTGCTGTTCAACCTTAATGGTACTTATGTGAGCCTGGTAGATGCGGTCATCGGCGCAATGGCGGGGTACCTGATTCTGTGGAGCGTTTACTGGCTGTTTAGGCTCATGACGGGAAAAGAGGGGATGGGCTATGGCGACTTCAAGCTTCTGGCTGCGCTAGGTGCATGGATGGGTTGGCAGATGCTACCACTGATTATTCTGCTTTCCTCTCTGGTGGGAGCGGTTGTCGGCATTGGATTGATGGTTCTTAAAAATCGCGGCAAGGAAATACCCATACCCTTTGGGCCTTACCTGGCCGCCGCCGGCTGGATTGCTCTATTATGGGGCGACACCCTCACCCAGGCCTACCTGAACTCTGCAGGACTCAACTGATATGACTCTGGTAGTGGGAATTACCGGCGGTATTGGTAGCGGTAAATCAGCTGTCACTCGAAGATTTGAAGACCTCGGAATCACTGTCGTTGACGCTGATATTGCGGCGCGTGTCGTTGTTGAACCCGGACGCCCCGCCCTTGCGGCCATAGCCGAACACTTTGGAAAAGATATTCTACTGGGCGATGGCTCGCTGGATAGGGCTGCGCTAAGGCAAAAAGTTTTCTCCGACGATGCTGAGCGAACCTGGCTGGAACAGTTGACTCATCCTTTGATTGCTCAGGAAATTACAGATCAACTTGAGGCCGTGACCTCCCCTTACGCGATATTTGCATCACCGCTGTTACTCGAAACCAGTCAGCGCGATTGGGTTGACCTTATCGCAGTGGTTGATGTGCCTGAAGAGACGCAGCTGGAGCGCACTATGGCTCGAGATGATAATGACGAGGAGCAAGTAAAGAGGATTATGGCGGCACAGATGAATAGAGCTGAGCGGTTAGAGTTGGCTGATATTGTGATCGATAATTCCGGATCGCTTGAGCAACTGGAGTCGGTGGTGGAGGAATTGCATGGTGAGTTTTTGGCTCGGGCGGAGCTGGGAAAATAGTTGGTTGCGGGAGGGGTGTAAAGCTTCGATTTTTCTCAATCAAGCGAGAAGTCTGGATTCCCGCCTTCGCGGGAATGACGTGGCCTTCAAGAACGACGATGCGGCCGAGAAAATTACTACGCCTTGACCTGGCCGAACGAAGCCTTATAAAAGTTCCTGCACGATAGCTGCAACAATGGGCTTATTGGCCGCGGGGAAGTCATAGTCTGAGAGTTCATCGGCAGACACCCATGCCATAGGTTGACCCTCCAGCCCCCGTGGTTCGCCGCTAAACTCCCAAACCACGTGCACATCAAGAAAAACCGACTTGTCACCGTAGTCGTGATGAATTTCAGTCAAGGGCGAAACCCTCACCGGGGTAATATCCAACTCTTCGCGTAACTCACGCGCCAAAGCAGCGGATAAACTTTCGCCAGACTCGACCTTTCCCCCAGGGAATTCCCAGAGGCCACCCTGATGCAAATGATCATGACGGCGGGTTAGAAGAATATTCCGGTCAGCATCGAGAATAACGCCAACGGCAACATGCACGGTTTGCATATCAGGTTCGGTATTCGGCGTTGATTTTCACGTAGTCGTAGGAGAAGTCGGTAGTCCAGACACTGGCCGCCGCTTCACCGCGATTCAGTTCTACCCGAATGACAATATCCTCAGGCGACATGGCTTCGACGCCTTGCGCTTCTGTATAGGAAGCCGCGCGGCAGCCGTTTTCAGCAATGAGCACGTTATTCAGGAAAAGTCCGACTCGGTCCACATTCAGCCCGGCCAGCCCTGCCCGGCCAATAGCCGCCAATAAACGACCCCAGTTAGGATCGGATGCGAACAGTGCGGTTTTCACCAGCGGCGAGTGGGCTATGGTGAACGCCACGTCGAGACATTCCTGTTCGTCTATTCCGCCATTGACCTTAACCGTCACGAACTTGCTGGCACCTTCGCCATCGCGCACCAACGCCTGCGCCATCGTCACGCAGACTTCCTGCACTGCATCAGCCAGAGCCCGATACAAAGGCTCATCACTTGCACCCAGAACATCGTTACCCGCAGCAGCGGTTGCCATCAACACGCAGGCATCGTTGGTGGAGGTGTCGCCGTCCACGGTCACCCGGTTAAACGACATTTCTGTGGCTTCAGACAAAAGCTGCTGAAGAATGGCAGCGTCCACAGCGGCGTCAGTTGCAAGGTAGGCCAGCATCGTCGCCATATTGGGGCGAATCATTCCGGCACCTTTGGCAATACCGGTAACCACGTAGTCCTGGCCCTCACAGCTGAATGGAACGCTGAGCCCTTTGGGGCGCGTATCCGTAGTGAGAATTCCCGCCGCAGCATCAGCCCAACCGGACTCCGTCAAACCAGCAACTGCGCTGGGAACAGCGGCAGTAATCAGGTCAACAGGTAACGGCTCACCGATTACGCCGGTAGAAAAAGGCAGTACTTGCGATCCTTCTGAATTTGTCGCCTCAGCCACTGCCGCACAGCAACTGCGAGCATCGGCAATACCTTGCTCGCCGGTTCCTGCATTAGCGTTGCCCGTGTTGACCAACAAGTAGGCCGGCTGGTTGCAGGAAAGCTGCAGGTTGTCTTTCGCCACGGTAACGGGTGCCGCGCAAAAAGCGTTCTGGGTAAACACGCCCACGCAGCAACTTCCCGGTGCCAGCTCCATCAGAACCAGATCCTTACGGCCGGGCTTCTTGATGCCCGCTGACACCGTCGCCAGCCGCAACCCAGGAACCGGCAGCAACTCGGGTAGCTTGTCTGAGCCTACAGCCATCGCATCACACCTTTATGAGAGCTTGCCGTGGCACTGCTTGTATTTCTTGCCACTGCCGCAAGGGCAGGGATCGTTTCTGCCTACCTTGGGTTGCTCGCGAACATACGTCTCCGGCATCGGAGGCTGTCCAGTGGGCTGTTCTTCAGCCGCGAGCGGAGGCATGCCTGAAGCCTCCGCATGCTGAAATGCCAGCTGCTCCCGCTCTGCCGCTTCACGACGTTGCTGCTCAATCAGCGCGGCCTCGTCCTGGCGTTGGATTTGTACATGGCTGAGGAAGCGCACCACTTCCATTTTCAAACTGCTCAGCAACTCCTCGAACAGGGCAAAGGATTCACGCTTATATTCCTGCTTGGGGTTTTTCTGGGCATAGGCTCTCAGGTGAATACCCTGGCGCAGGTGATCCATCGTCGCCAGATGCTCCTTCCACAAGGTATCCAATACCTGCAGCATGATCTGCTTCTCGATCTTGCGCATGTCGGGGCCGACGGACTCACTCTTTTGGTCATAGGCAGCCTGTACGTCGTGGACGATGCGCTCACGCAGGGCTTCTTCATGCAGCTTGTCATCCTCTTCCAGCCACTGCTGCACTGGCAGAGATACCGCAAATTCTGCCTCTAGCGCTTTCTCCAGTCCTGGCACATCCCATTGTTCTTCCACGCTCATGGGCGGGATGTGACTGTCGACAGCCTCATTGACCACGTCCGCACGAATGGCCGTAATGGTTTCGGAGATATCTGCTTCGCCCAGCAAATCGTTACGCTGCTGGTAAATGATCTGGCGCTGATCATTGGCCACATCATCGTATTCGAGCAGCTGCTTACGAATATCAAAGTTCCGCCCTTCCACCTTACGCTGGGCCTTTTCGATGGCGTTGGTCACCATGCGGTGCTCAATAGCTTCGCCCTTCTCCATGCCCAGTGCCTGCATGAAGTTCTTCACCCGGTCAGAGGCAAAGATGCGCATCAGGTTATCTTCCAGGGACAGATAAAAGCGGGAGACACCGGGGTCACCCTGGCGACCCGCACGACCGCGCAACTGGTTATCGATACGACGGGATTCATGGCGCTCGGTACCGAGAATGTGCAAACCGCCCGCTTCAAGCACTTGTGCATGACGCTGGGTCCAGGCATCGGTGAGTTCCGCCTTGCGACCTTCACTGATTTCACCTGCAGCAGTGATCTCCGCCTCCAGGTTGCCGCCCAGCACAATATCTGTGCCTCGACCGGCCATGTTAGTTGCAATAGTAACCACGCCCGGCCGGCCCGCCTGGGCAATAATTTCAGCTTCCTGTTCGTGGTATTTGGCATTCAACACCTTGTGTTGAATCTTGGCCTCACGAAAACGAGCAGACAATTCCTCCGAGGTCTCTACCGATGCGGTACCGACCAGCACGGGTGCCTCGTTTTCCATGCACTCTTTAACATCTGCCACAATGGCACCAAACTTTTCTTCCCGGCTCAGGTACACCAGGTCGTTCATGTCCTTGCGCTTCTGCTTGACATTCGTGGGCAGCACCAGCACTTCCAGCCCGTAAATCTGGCGGAATTCGAAAGCTTCGGTATCGGCAGTACCGGTCATACCTGCTAGCTTGCCGTAGATGCGGAAGTAATTCTGGAAGGTTGTGGATGCCAGTGTCTGGCTCTCACTCTGGATATTCACGCCCTCTTTCGCTTCAATGGCCTGGTGCAGACCTTCAGACAAACGTCGACCCGCCATGGTCCGGCCGGTGTGCTCGTCAATCAGCACAACCTGGCCATCCTGAACGATGTATTCCACATCGCGCTGAAACAGCACATGGGCTCGCAGCCCCGAGTTTACGTGGTGCAATAAATTCAGGTTGGTCGCCGCATAAAGGCTGTCACCCTCCTCCAGCAGCTTCTCGCGAATCATCATCTCCTCGATAAATTCGTGACCCGCTTCGGTCAGCTCCACCTGGCGCTGCTTCTCATCGACAGTGAAGTGCCCTGCTTCGCCTTCAAGGTCGGGCTTAAGCGAGGGGATCAGGCGATTGATTTTCTTGTACAGCTCAGAGCTATCCTCAGATGCGCCAGAGATGACCAGTGGCGTGCGAGCCTCATCAATCAGGATAGAATCCACTTCATCCACAATGGCAAAAGCCAACTGCCCCTGCATGCGGTCGTCCATTGTGAACGCCATGTTGTCGCGCAGGTAATCGAAACCAAATTCATTGTTGGTACCGTAAATAATGTCGGCACTGTAGGCGGCGGCCTTCTGCTCAGGCGCTTGACCAGAACGAATGACACCCACCGAAACGCCAAGAAATTCGTACAGCGGCCCCATCCAATGGGCATCTCGATTAGCGAGATAATCGTTCACGGTAATCAGGTGCACGCTATTGCCGGTCAGCGCATTGAGATAAGCCGGCAATGTCGCTACCAGTGTCTTACCTTCACCGGTGCGCATCTCGGCAATCTTGCCCTCGTGCAGAGCCATGCCACCAATAAGCTGCACATCGAAATGACGTAAACCCAACACCCGGTCGCCCGCTTCGCGGACCACGCCGAATGCCTCTGGCAGGATGTCATCGAGTTTCTGGCCGTCCGCCAGGCGCTTTTTGAATTCGTCGGTTTTGGCAGCCAGCTCCTCGTCGGTAAGCGCCTTGATCTCATCGGTCAGGGCGTTCACTTTTTTGACGACTTTACCCATTCGCTTCAGTTCCCGGTCGTTGCGGGAACCAAAAATCATTTTCAGGAAATTGCTAATCATCAGCTTTCAACTTGTCATGTATACGGAACAGCCCGCCGAACTGGTATTGAGGGGCGGGAACAGATTAAAAAGGTGTAACTTGAACGTCAGCGACTGGTGCGTCGCACGTAGCTCGAGGGGTCGACCGAACGGCCGTGTTTATAGACTTCGTAGTGTACGTGGACGCCTGTGGAACGACCAGTGGAACCCATCAGGGCAATCGGCTCACCCTTGCGCACCACATCACCGGGTTTAACCAGCGCTTCCTTATTGTGGGAATAACGAGTGACAAAGCCGTCACCGTGAGAGATTTCCACCATCTCGCCATAGCCGGTTTTGGTGCCTGTATAGGTCACCACGCCCGAGGCGACAGAGATCACATTGGTGCCTTCTTTACCGGCGAAGTCTATGCCGTGGTGGAAAGACTGCTTACCCGTGAAGGGGTCGTTTCGCTTGCCGTAGTAGGAAGAGATCCAGCCCTTTTCTACCGGGCGACCAGAGAGCCAGCTCTGCTCTTCCAGCTTACGGTTGGCCAACAGCGACTCAAGGATTTCCAGTTGCTGCTCGCGGTCGGACAACTGCGCCTGGAACAGGCCCAGTTCGGTGCTCAGGTCACCCGTATCGTATTCAACATTG
This sequence comes from Halioglobus sp., assembly GCA_039979015.1. Lineage (GTDB taxonomy): Bacteria > Pseudomonadota > Gammaproteobacteria > Pseudomonadales > Halieaceae > Halioglobus. The sequence continues at coordinate 53,899 of JBDWAD010000011.1, read as the reverse complement.
AATTCACTGCCAATAGGGCCACCAATCGCGGGTGGCTGGCTGAAATCGAACTCACCTTCTTCGAGATCCGCCATTGCGGTGAGGTGCTGACCCAGGGCATCGAGGCGCGTCATTCTCGCCTGTAACTGCGCCAGGTTCATGGTCATGGCCTGCATTTTGCGTTCGGCCTGAACCTGCAGCGCCGCTAGCTCTTTCTGCTGCTGCTCAAGTTCATCCTGCAAGCCATCCAAAGCCATGCCGCGCATGGAATTGGCTTCGTTTTCCTGCCCCAGCATGAATCCGCCCGCCACTATGCCCAGGGGTAAACCCAGACAGCAGAGGGAGAGCAGTGCGCGGGACCAACGCCCCAATTCAACGGAGCGAGAGCCACCGTGCTTGCGACTAATGAGAATGACTTTCATCTAGACGAGTACGAGGCAAATCGGTCGGCGACTATGCCACAAAACCCCTGCAAACGCTATGGATGGGCAGCCAGGGTGTGACCTGATGCCCAGTTTGGGGGTACTCAGCGGGAAATTGAGGCTAAATAGCCGGAGCAGGACTCAATGAGTAGGAAATGGGTGCTGTGGCCTCGTCTTCAAAGGTTACGACTTCCCAGGCATCGGGCTGGGCGATCAACGCTCGCAGCGATGCGTTATTGAGGGCGTGGCCTGATTTATAAGCGCGGAACTCACCAATCAGGCTGTTGCCCAGTAGATACAGGTCGCCAATGGCGTCCAGCACCTTATGGCGCACGAATTCATCGTCGTAGCGCAAGCCATCCTGGTTGAGGATGCGGTATTCATCAACCACGATAGCGTTGTCTACGCTGCCGCCCCGGGCCAGGCCCTTGGAGCGGAGATACTCGATTTCGTGCATAAAGCCAAAGGTGCGTGCCCGGCTGATTTCTTTCACAAAGGAGGTGGTTGAGAAGTCGATATCGGCATGGGCAGTGCGATCGCGGAAAACAGGGTGGTCAAAATCGATGGTAAAGGAGACCTTGAAGCCATCAAAGGGGAGGAAGCTGGCTACCTTGTCGCCGTCCTCGACTGTGACCTTACGTTTTATGCGAATAAACTTCTTGGGCGCGTTTTGCTCCTCGATGCCAGCGGACTGGATCAGAAACACAAACGGACCCGCACTGCCGTCCATAATCGGAACTTCCGGCGAACTGACATCAACATAGGCGTTATCAATGCCCAGGCCGGCCATGGCCGCCATCAGGTGTTCTACCGTCGAAACTTTTTCACCGTTAGCAAGAAGGCCCGTGGACAGGGTGGTATCGGCAACATTATCTGCCCGACCGGGGATCTCTACCACCGGATTCAGGTCTACTCTGCGAAACACAATACCGGTATTCACCGGGGCAGGCGCTAAAGTCAGGTAGACTTTCTCACCCGTGTGCAAGCCGACGCCAGTCGCCTTGATCGCATTTCTCAACGTACGTTGTCGAATCATAATTACCCCAACCGTAGCCTGTTGCTGTCTAACGGCTGCCAAGTCGCTCCGGAACACCTCCCGGTTGCGACCTGCTAGTCAGCCTGTCGACGCAAAAACGCAGGAATATCGAAATACTCCTCGTCTGCGTCCGCCGCAACAGCTGTGGACTGGCCACCTGCGGCGCGCTGTCTGCGCTGTACCGCGGGACGATCCAGGTCTCGATAGTCGGGAGCTTCATCAGTCTCCGTAGAGGCCACGGCCGGCTTGGGTGCGCTGTCTACTACCTGCAGCGGTGTTCTTGCTGCCTCAGCGCCCAATCCAGTGGCTACCACGGTCACCTTGAGCTCATCGGTCATATCTGGATCGATGACCGTACCAACTACAACTGTCGCTTCTTCGGATGCAAATTCCTCGATTGTGTCGCCAACTTCGGCGAACTCGCCCAAAGCGAGATCGAGACCTGCGGTGATGTTCACTAAAATTCCGCGGGCACCCTGTAAATCTATATCGTCCAGCAGGGGGCTATTTATGGCTCTCTCAGCGGCCTCACGGGCGCGATTTTCACCCTTGGAGCTGCCAGTGCCCATCATCGCCATACCCATTTCTGACATTACGGTTCGCACATCGGCGAAATCCACGTTAATCATGCCAGGGCGGATAATCAGATCGGCGATCCCCTGAACTGCGCCCAACAATACATCATTTGCCTCCTTAAATGCATCGAGGAGACTGGTATTTTTACCGAGCACTTCCAGTAATTTTTCATTGGGAATAGTGATCAAGGAGTCCACGTGCTGCTGCAATTCGCCGACGCCTTCATGGGCAATTTTCAGGCGTTTCTTGCCCTCAAACGGGAACGGGCGAGTCACTACAGCCACGGTCAATATTCCCAACTCGCGGGCAACCTCAGCCACCACGGGAGCGCCACCTGTGCCAGTGCCGCCACCCATGCCTGCGGTGATAAACACCATATCTGCGCCATGCAGTGACTCAGCGATACGCTCGCGGTCTTCCATGGCGGCCGCGCGGCCGATTTCCGGATTGGCGCCCGCACCCAGACCTTTGGTGATGTCGCCGCCCAGTTGTAACACTGTCTTGGACTCTATGTCCGACAGGGCCTGGGCATCAGTGTTGGCGCAGATAAAATCCACGCCTTCCACCGAGTGATCAATCATATGCTTCACAGCGTTGCCGCCGCCTCCGCCTATGCCGATCACCTTGATCACCGCATTGGATGGTACGTTGTCGATTAGCTCAAACATGTTTTTCCCCTTTTTATTAAAAAGCCACGCTTTCGCGCGACGGTTTACCGCTTAAAAATTACTTGAAACCCAGGCCCTGGCCCGGCTGATCCAACTTTCACCCGAACCACTGGCACGGACAGGGCCTGATGCTCCCCCCTCGTCCATGTGGTCCACTCCGTACTGCAACAGTCCTACGCTGGTGGCGTAAATCGGGTTGCGCACAATATCGTTAAGCCCCTGCACAGACTGTGGATAACCCACGCGCACCGGCATATGAAATATTTCTTCCGCTAGTTCCACCACGCCCTCCATCTTCGAAGTACCGCCGGTAAGCACGATGCCGGCCGGCACCATGTCTTCATAACCGGAGCGTCGCAGTTCGGCCTGCACCAGAGTGAAGAGCTCGTCATAGCGAGGCTCGACGACTTCAGCGAGCGATTGTCGCGACAAATCCCGCGGGGGGCGGTCACCCACGCTGGGCACCTTGATGGTTTCGTCTGCCCCGGCCAGCTGAGTCAGGGCACAGGCATACTTGATCTTGATTTCTTCTGCGTGCTGAGTCGGTGTGCGCAATGCCATGGCGATGTCATTCGTCACCTGGTCACCGGCAATGGGAATCACCCCCGTATGACGAATCGAGCCCTCAGTAAAGATGGCGATATCGGTCGTACCTCCGCCAATATCCACCAGGCAAACACCCAACTCACGCTCGTCTTCGGTGAGGATGGAATAGCTGGACGCCAATTGCTCCAGGATTATTTCTTCGACTTCAAGGCCACAGCGACGAATACATTTCTCGATATTCTGTGAGGCATTAACAGCGCATGTCACCAAATGCACTTTCGCCTCAAGACGCACGCCGGACATGCCCATAGGCTCCTTAATGCCTTCCTGGTTATCAATCACGTACTCCTGGGGCAGAATGTGCAGCACTTTCTGGTCCGCTGGAATAGCCACGGCCTGGGCGGCATCAATCACCCGTTCAAGGTCATGGCCAAAGACTTCTTTGTCCTTAATGGCAACAATGCCATGGGAATTCAGGCTGCGAATATGGCTACCGGCAATCCCCACATAAACCGAGTGAATCTGACAGCCCGCCATCAACTCTGCTTCTTCTACCGCACGCTGAATCGACTGCACGGTAGATTCAATATTGACCACCACGCCTTTCTTCATGCCCTTGGAAGGATTGGAGCCGATGCCAACTACTTCGATCTCGCCATCCATTCCGACCTCTCCAACAATGGACACTACCTTGGAGGTGCCTATGTCGAGTCCGACGATCATTCTCTTGTCTTGCGCGCTGCCCATGGCAGTGTCTCCCTCTACGCCTTCTTGTTATCGTTTGTTGTTTCCAGTTCTTCCACGGGCGGCTTGAACGACACCGCCACCCCGCGCTCATAGCGCAGGTCTATACTCTCAACCTGCGCCATCTGGGCCGCCAACTCCGACCTGAACACGACTTTGAATCGTTTCATTCGCTCCAGAAAATCTTTGCCTCCGATAGCCATGCGTTGACCACCCGCCAGCACTGCAGCTATCTCACCCCGGTCATCGACCGACAGTTCACTCAACCCGAGACCTAGCGGTGCCAGCAAATCCACAAGACGCTGGTAGGTGCGCATCAGCGTTGGCGCAGTGTTCTCCGGCCCCATCAAGGTGGGCAGGGTTTGCCAGGCACTGCGCTGACTGGGACGGAAAACCTCACCCTCGTGATTGAGGAATCCACTGTCACCCCATCGGGCAATTGGCAATTGCTCCACCACGTGAATTTCCAGGGCATTGGGCCATACGCGACGTACCGTGGCTTCGTGAATCCAGGGCAAGGCCTCTAACTGTTTCTGCACATTGGCAAGGTCGGCCCCAAGGAAGCCCCCCGTCAGGGCCGGATAAACCATGTCCTGAACCGCTGTTGTCTGGGTATGCTCAAGCTCACCGGTGACCGAAATGCGCTCTACCGGGATGCTTTGCAGAGTGATATAGGCCTGCAGTCCCGCCATGGCAACAACGCCGGTACCCACCAAAATCAAAATACGATTAAGCCAATTGAAACTGCGCGGCGGCCGCTTGGTCGGCGCCGTCGCTTTACGCGTTGCGCCTTTAGCCGCCGCACCGCGAGCCTTGCGCACGGGCTCTGGACCAGACTTCTTCGACTGCTCTTTGCGCTCAGGGCGGGCCACTGGCTTACGCACTCGCTTTTTGGGCTCTTGCTTTTCCGGGCGGGAACGCAACTGCGGCAATTTGATGGCAATACCCATCAGCGCGTTCCCTCCCAGGCCAGCGTCAGGATTTGCTCGACCAGGGCCGGCACTTCCATACCCGCCTGTCTTGCCGCCATGGGGACCAGGCTATGCGAGGTCATTCCCGGGATGGTGTTGACTTCCAGTACAGAGAAGCAACCGTCGCCATCGCGCATGGTGTCGACGCGTCCCCAACCCTCACAACCCAGAGAGCGGAAGGCGGCCAGGGCCAGGGTGCCCACATTCTCTTCTTCCTCGGTATTCAAACCACTGGGGCAGTGATAGCTGGTCTCGTCGGACAAGTACTTGGCTTCGTAATCGTAAAATTCGTTCTCGGTCACCATCCGAATCGAGGGCAATGCCCGGTCACCTAAAATTGCGACGGTGTACTCCGGGCCATCAATGAATTTTTCAGCCATAACGCCGCCACTGTATGCAGCCGCACCCTCATAAGCTTCTCTCAGCGATAGGGCATCGCTCGCCGGCGCCATGCCAATGGACGATCCTTCACAAGCTGGTTTGACGAATACCTTACCCAGGCGATCTATCACTGCCTGCCAGTCAGTGTCGGCATCAAGCATCTCAAACCCGCCGGTGGCAATTCCTATGCCCTGCCACAATTGCTTGCTGCGTCGCTTGTCCATCGCTAAAGCAGAACCCAATACCCCGGAGCCCGTGTACACGATCCCCAGCGCCTCCAGCGCTCCCTGCATGGTGCCGTCTTCACCGCCCGGGCCATGCAAGGCGTTGAACGCAACATCAACACCCTGCAACTGTGCAATCCAATCGTCTTCAGCAGGGTCCACATCGCGCACCCGGTAGTTCAGCGACTGCAGCGCATCAGACACGGTTCGCCCACTTTGCAAAGAGACTTCTCTTTCTGCGGAGGTGCCTCCCAGCAGCACTGCTACCGTCACGTCTCTCAGATCCTGAGTGCTCATGACGCAGCCCCCTGCTCAAAGCTCATCGCAACGAGATCTTTGGAAAGCGCGCCAATATTGCCGGCACCCTGGGTGATAACGACATCGCCCTCCTCCACAACAGAGCTGAGTATCTGCGGAACATCCTCAATACTCTCGGCAAAAATCGGCTCCAGCTGTCCGCGCTGGCGAATACTGCGAGCGAGGCTACGGCTATCCGCACCCGAAATGATCTCTTCGCCTGCGGAGTAAACCTCCAACAAAACCAGCACATCACAACGGGAAAGTACCGAGACAAAGTCCTCGTAAAGATCACGAGTTCGGGTGTAGCGGTGTGGCTGATAAATCATCACTACTCGCCGCTCCGGCCAGGCCTGTCTTGCCGAGTCCAGAGTAGCGCGCACTTCAGTGGGGTGGTGGCCGTAATCATCCACAAGCAGGGCCGAACCGCCCGGCAACTGCAACTCACCCATCCGGGTAAAACGACGACCTACCCCGGTGAACCCAGCCAGTCCGGCCTGAATCGCAGCGTCTTCCAGGCCTTCATCGCAGGCTACTGCCACCGTAGCTGCAGCATTCAGTACATTGTGCAAACCCGGCATATTCAAGGTGACTTGCAGCGGCTCACCGGAAGGCCGGTGTACCATGAAACCAGTGGTCAGGCCGTTACGCTGCATCTCACTTATGCGGAAATCGGCGTCATTGGCAAAGCCGTAGGTTATGACTTGCCGGCTAACCTCAGGCAACAAGTCCCTGATGACCGGATCATCAATGCAGAGCACCGCCACACCGTAAAAGGGCAGGTTGTGCAAAAACTCGAGGAAGGTTCTGCGCAGTACTGAGAAGTCTCCGCCATAGGTATCCATGTGGTCTGCTTCTATATTGGTCACCACAGTCACCATGGGCTGCAGGTGAAGAAAAGAAGCGTCGCTTTCATCGGCCTCCGCGATTAAAAAGCGGCTGGCACCCAGCTGCGCATTGCTGCCGACACTGTTGACCAGGCCACCAATCACAAACGTCGGGTCCAGTCCTGCCTCAGCAAAGACATTGGCAATCAGGCTGGTGGTGGTGGTCTTGCCATGGGTGCCGGCAACTGCGATACCGTGGCGGTAGCGCATCAGCTCAGCCAGCATTTCTGCCCTGGGGACCACTGGAATACGCGCGTCCCTGGCGGCAGCGACTTCGGCGTTACTTTCATCAACAGCACTGGAGCTGACCACCACATCGGCAGCACCCACATTGTCAGCGCGATGGCCTATAAACACCTCAACGCCCCGGTCTCGAAGGCGCTCGGTGACGGGGCTTTCCCTGAGGTCGGAACCGGCGACCTGGTAGCCCAGGTTCACCAATACCTCAGCAATGCCGCTCATGCCTGTACCACCCACACCAATCATGTGAATACGTCGAACGCGGCGCATTTCGGGCACGGTGTAGAGGCTTTTATCGAGAGACATCGATTAACGCCTCCACTTCGTCCGCCACTTGCTGGGCAGCTTCCGGCGTGGCCGCTTTTCGAGCAGCCTCGGCCATGGTGCACAAGCGCCCCGGATACTCCATGTAGGCACGCAAGGCAATAATCAGTGCGTCTTCAGTCATTTCGCTCTGGCGCAACAGAATGGCTCCGCCCCGGTCCGCCAGGGAGTGGGCATTGGCCGTCTGGTGGTCGTCTATTGCATGGGGTAACGGCACCAATACGGCTGGTCGCCCCATCACTGCCAATTCAGAAACGGTCAGCGCACCTGCCCGGCAAATCACTACATCCGCCCAGGCATACGCCTTAGCCATATCCTCAATAAATGGCTCAACCCGCACCGTATCGCTGATCAAATCACCGTAATTTTTAATCACGACACTCGCATGGGCATCACCCGTCTGGTGCCAGACCTCGATGGGGTCGATGTGACGGCCGCGCAACAAACGACGGACCACACCCGGTAGCGCATCGTTAATAGGCTTGGCGCCTAAACTGCCGCCGAGCACAAGCAAGCGCAGCGGGCGCTCGCCGTCATAGCTGAAATCGGCAGACTCTGCGGCAGCGACCAACGCCTCACGGACAGGGTTGCCCAGAACTTCAAATTCAATATCGTCACGAAAAGCACCCGGGAAACCGGCGATCACAGACTTAGCCATAGGCGCCAGCAGGCGATTTGTGGTACCCGCAACCGCATTCTGCTCATGAATTAGCAGGGGGCGTCGCAACAACCAGGCAGCGACACCTGCCGGACCGGCGACATAACCGCCCATGCCAACCACACAACTCGGCCAACAGCGCAGCACTAACCAAAGCGCCTGCAGAGATGCCCACGCCAGCAACACCAGACCCATAAACCGATCTGCAAACCCTTTGCCACGCACGCCCCGCACCGACAGGTAATGAATGGGAAAGCCAGCCGCCGGAACTACACGATGCTCCAGGCCGCGTCGGGTACCTACCCATTCGACCTGATAGCCGCGCTCACGTAACTCGGTTGCCACCGCCAGAGCCGGATACACATGACCTCCGGTGCCACCAGCCATCACCAGCACTCTGCCCTTTGCAATCTTACTCATGGCCGCACCCCCGGTGTGCGCACATGACGATCAACGCGCAACACCAGCGCCAACATGGCGCAGCAAATAATGAGACTGGTACCCCCATAACTGACAAAAGGCAGCGTCAAACCCTTGGTAGGCAGCAGGCCTGAACTGACGCCCATGTTGACAAAAGCCTGGCCTGAAAAAACCATCGCTATGCCATAGCAGAGATAAGCACCGAACGGACAGTCAGCCAACTGCGCTGCGCGCCCTACCCATAGCACTCGGCCAATCAAAGCCGCGTAAAGCAGAATGACAGTCAAAGCTCCGACAAAGCCGGTTTCTTCAGCCCAGATAGAGAACACGAAGTCGGTATGGGCCTCGGGCAGATAAAACAGTTTTTGCACACTGTTACCCAAGCCGACACCGAACCATTCTCCCCTGCCGAATGCGATCAGGGACTGGGTCAACTGAAAGCCCGTGTCATAGGGATCAGCCCAGGGGTCGGTGTACGCCGTCAGGCGTTTAACGCGGTAAGGCTCGCTCACCACCAGCACCAGCAATGCACCAAGCGCCCCCGCAAGCACCAGCAAAAAGTGACCGAGCTTCACCCCAGCGAGGAACAGCATGCCGAAGGCACTGCCCGCCACAATAACCGTCGCGCCGAAATCGGGCTCCACCATCAGCAACAAGGTCGCGGCAAACAACACTGCCATGGGCTTAAGGAAACCCTGCCATTCATGACGGACCTCGTGCTCACGGCGCACCATATAACCGGCCAGGTAAACAATCATTGCCAGCTTGGCGAACTCGGAAGGTTGTAAGGTGAAAGGTCCCAGAGGCAGCCAGCGCTGACTTCCATTGACCTCCCTGCCGATGCCTGGAATCAAGACCAGAATCAGCAAGCCAAGCGCGGCAAACAACCAAATCCATCCGGTGTCCTCCCAAAACTCAAGCGGCACTCGATAAACTACAAACGCAGCGATGCCGGCGACCACCATGTAGATGAGATGACGCTTGGTGTGAAAGGTCGTGCTGTCGTAGTTGATTTGGGCGTATTCAATCGACGCTGAACTGATGGCAATCAAACCCACTAATATTAGCGACAGGCCAAGCAAAATAATGCCAGGGTCTGGCATCACCGCCGCTGGAGTGGGGACGGCGCGACTCATGCCCGACCCCCGAGCTGACCAACAGCGGCCACGAAAGCCTCGCCCCTTGCCACATAACCTGTAAACATATCGAAGCTGGCGCAGGCGGGAGACAGCAAAACAGTCTCGCCGGTGTCAGCTATTCCCGCTGCCAGGGATACCGCCGATTGCATCGTGCCAGCTCGAGTCACCTCAACGAGATCTGCAAGCGCCGCCTCGATAAGGGTCGCATCCTCACCAATCAGCACCAAGTGCTTGCAGTGCTTTTGAATCGATCCGCGCAGCTCCCGAAAATCAGCGCCTTTACCCTGACCGCCGGCGATCAGAACGATATCTCGCTCACCTCCGATACCCGTTAGCGCTGCATTGGTCGCTCCCACGTTGGTGCCTTTGGAATCATCCACAAAGCGAACACCATCAATGACAGCCACCCGCTCGCAGCGATGGGGCAGCCCGGAGAAGTGGCGCAGGGAGTCCAGCATGGTCAACATCGGAAGCCCTGCAGCGTGACCAAGGGCCAGCGCAGCCAACGCATTGGCCACATTATGGCGACCGGCCATGGCAAGCTCCGATACTGGCATCAGCTGTTCGAAGCCATGACTCAAATACTCGGCGCCCTGATCCATTCGCAGACCAAAACCATTCAGCGCCGGTTCACCTAATCTCCAGCTCACTAATGGCACGGCATCCTCTAACAGGGGAACCGTTAGCGGGTCATCGCTGTGAGCCACAGCCTTGGAGCAACCCATAAAGATTCGGTGCTTGGCTTGGTGGTAGCGCGGCATATTGCCGTGCCGATCCAGATGATCAGCACTGACATTGAGCACCGTGGCTACCGCCAGACCCAATTTACCTGCTCGCTCTAACTGAAAACTGGATAGTTCAAGCACATAGAGCTGATTTTCGTCATCCAGCAAGTCCAGGGCCGGCGTACCCAGATTCCCGCCCACCCCGACGCGCATTTCAGCCCGGCGCGCCATATCACCAACCAACTCTGTCACCGTCGATTTTGCATTGGAACCGGTGATGCCAATGATCGGCGCTTTTGCCTCACGTACGAAAAGATCGATATCCCCAATTACCTGCACGCCAGAGCTAGCAGCACTGGCCACCAGCGGTTCATCGATAGCAATACCGGGACTCACAATAAGTTCTGAAGCCGAATTGACCAGCTCCTGGGGATACTCGCCGGCATAAACAGCGATGTCAGGCATTTCCTTGCGCAGCTGCTCCAAACCGGGAGGCTGGCTGCGGGTATCGACCACCGAGAAACTCACACCCAGGCGGTGCAGGTGACGCGCGCAGGACAAACCGGTGACGCCGAGACCGACGATTACCCGATGTTCACTGCTTGCAATCAAATCCTGTGCCACTGCCTGTATCACTCCCTCACCCTTAACGCAGCTTCAACGTCGCCAGCCCGAACAGCACCAGCATCACGGTAATAATCCAGAAACGTACGATGACCCTTGGCTCGGGCCAGCCTTTCAATTCATAGTGGTGATGAATGGGAGCCATGCGGAAAATGCGCTTGCCGGTCAGCTTGAACGAAGCCACCTGCAAGATGACCGAAACGGTCTCCAGCACGAAAATGCCGCCCATAATGAAAAATACAATTTCATGGCGAGTGATCACCGCCACCGTCCCCAGTGCAGCGCCCAATGCCAGGGCACCCACATCACCCATAAAGACCTGTGCCGGATACGTGTTAAACCAGAGAAATCCAAGCCCGGCGCCGGCAATCGCGCCACAGAACACCGCCAGCTCTCCGCTACCTGCCACATAGGGAATTTGAAGATAGGCAGCGAAATCCACATGACCCGTGAGATAAGCAATAATGCCCAGCGCGCCACCCACCATTACCGTTGGCAATATTGCCAGGCCATCCAGTCCGTCGGTCAGGTTGACCGCATTACTGGAGCCGACAATCACAAAATAAGCCAACACAATGAACAGAGGACCCATGCTCCATGAAAAGTCTTTCAGGAAGGGAACATAAAGCTCTGTGGTAACGGGCGTATCGAAAGCTGTGTAGAGATACACAGCCGCGGCGAGACCCGCCACTGACTGCCAGAGATATTTCCAGCGTGCGGGCAAGCCGCGGGAGTCCTTCTCCACAACCTTACGATAGTCATCCACCCAGCCGACAGCACCGAACACACCAGTGACGAACAATACGATCCAGACATAGGAATTACTCAAATCTGCCCAGAGCACAGTTGCCACAGCGATCGCCACCAGTATCAGTGCTCCACCCATGGTGGGAGTACCAGCTTTACTCAAGTGGCTTTGCGGCCCGTCATCTCGCACCGCCTGACCCACCTGGTGGTAGCTCAGTTTGCGAATCATGGTTGGACCTACCAACAAAGAGATTGCCAGCGCAGTGCCGGCGGCGAGAATACCGCGTAAGGTCAGGTACTGGAATACGGTGAACGCGCTCTCATACTGGGCCAGGTATTCTGCGAGAAAAAGCAACATTGTCAGCTCTCCTGCCCGGCTTCACTGGGAATCAACGCATGCAATACACGCTCCATGCGCGCACCCCTTGAGCCCTTGATCAACACCGTATCGCCATTTGAGAAAGCGGCCGGTGCCGCTGCCACCACCTGGTCACAGCCGGCGAACCAACGACCAGATTCACCAAACGCTTCTACGGCATCCTTTAATTCGTCACCCACACCCCAAAATTGCGCCAGACCGGACTCGCGGGCATAGACACCCAACTGCCGATGCAACTCACTGCTGTCTTCACCCAGTTCACGCATTGCACCCATGACCAGAGTGCCCCGGCCTTCGCTGGCAACAAGTGTGTCGATGGCAGCGCGGGCAGACCCCGGGTTCGCGTTATAACAATCGTCGATCACAAGCGCACCGGAATCGGCAAGCTGCACAGAAAGCCGCCCCGCCACCGGCGCAACTGATTCAAGGCCCGAAAGAATTTCGTCCAGCGTTAACTCGCACGCGAGGCCCACCGCAATAGCCGCCAAACCGTTGGCGACGTTGTGTTCACCGGGAAGCTGTAATTCGACTTTAATCTCCCCCTTTGGGGTGACAGCGACAAAAGAAGTACCCGCAACACCGCGGGATTCAATCTGCTTTGCCATCACGGCCGCTTCACCGTCCACAGAAAAGTCCAGGATTGCAGCTTGTCCCGCTCGAGCTTTCCAATCTGCGGCCCAGGGCTGATCTGCATTGATAATCGCAACATCACCTTCGCCGAGCGCATCAAAAATCTCGCCCTTGGTCTGCGCTACCATCTCCAAACTACCAAAGCTCTCCATGTGCGCCGGCATAGCGTTAAGCAGTACAGCAATGGAGGGCCGACCCAACTCACACAGCCAGCTGATATCGCCCTGGCGCGCTGCACCCATTTCCACCACGGCAAATTCATGCTCCTGGCACAGGCGAAGCAGGGTCAGAGGAACACCAACCTCGTTATTGAAGTTGCCATCGGTCGCCAAGGTATTACCGCGCTGGGAGAGCACCCCGTTAATCAGGTTCTTGGCGGTGGTTTTGCCGGAGCTTCCCGTAATCGCCACCAGTGGCCCGCTGTAAAGATCACGATTGAAAGCGCCCAGTCGCCCTAAAGCGACCTGGGTGTCCTTGACTCGAAGTTGCGGCAGCGCCGAACCAATGTCGCCACTGACCAATGCAGCAACAGCACCCTGATTCGCAACGGCACCAACATAGTCATTGCCATCAAAACTCTCACCGACCAGGGCAACAAAGAGACTGTTTTCCAATGACTGACGACTGTCGGTAAACACACCACTGAAAGTAACGTCCTCGCCCCAAAGCTGTCCTGACAATGGCGCTTGCAGTTCAGATAGGCTCATGGGGCGCATCATTGGCCTGCCCTCATTGCGAGCGCCGCCAGGGCCTGCTCTTCATCGCTGAAGTGCAGGTAATCACCCTCTACAATCTGGTAATCCTCATGCCCTTTGCCGGCGATAACCACACAATCGCCAGGTGACGCTTCATTTACCGCTCGCTCGATGGCGCTGGCACGATCCACTTCAAGGGAGTAATCACCACTGCAGCCTGACTCAATGTCTGCAAGAATTGCATCAGGATCTTCGCCGCGTGGATTATCACTGGTCACCAGGACTTTATCAGCGATAGCGCAGGCTACTCGCCCCATTACCTGTCGCTTCTCGCGATCCCTGTCACCACCGCAGCCAAACACCGCTACCAGAGCCCCCTCGACATGAGGCTTTAATGCCTTCAATACCTGCTCCAATGCGTCTGGCGTATGCGCATAATCAACGATTACCTGTATACCCAGTGCATTGGGCAATGACTGCATCCGTCCTGGCACTGAACGCAGCTGCGACGCAGTCTCGAGCACGCTATCGAATGACTCTCCTGCCAACGTCACGGCACTGACGGCCGCAGCAAGATTAGCCAGGTTAAAATCCCCTGGCAGGGGGCTGACAAATTCCCCGGTACCCCAGGGCGTGCGCAACAGGCCTGTCACCTGGCCTGCACTAAAATCCGCGCGCTCTACAAATACATCCGCGCTCGGATCAGATACCGAGTAAGTAATAACCCGAACATCGGGCTCAACGACATCACGAATACTTGCGCTGAAATCATCGTCCAGATTCACCAGAGCATGCTTCAAACCTTCGCTGACAAACAAACTGAGCTTGGCGCGGCCATAGGCATCCATGCTGCCGTGATAATCCAAATGATCATGAGACAAATTGGTGAAAACGGCAGTCTCGAAACAAACACCATTGACCCTGCCCTGAACCATGGCGTGGGAAGACACTTCCATACTCACAGCATGAACACCCTGTTCACACCAGGCTGACAACTGCTGCTGCAGAGACACTGCATCGGGCGTTGTATTGCCGCCCTGCTCCACTGACTCGTCAAGGCTCGCGCCCAGGGTACCAATCACCCCGCAGGACCGGCCCTGCATACGCACCAACTGCGCCACCAGGCGACTGGTCGTCGTTTTACCGTTGGTGCCAGTCACGCCGATCATATGCAGGTTCGCACTGGGCAAACCATGGAAACGAGAAGCAATAGGCCCGGACTCTTGCTGCAAATCGGGCAACTCAATCAGCGGCACTGCCAAAGCATCGACAAAGCCAGCGACCGGCGGCTCAGCGACGACCGCCGCTGCTCCGCTGGCCACCGCTTGCTCAATAAACTGACGGCCATCGTGAATCTCGCCGGGAATGGCCAGGAACAGGTCTCCCGCCTTTACTTTGCGACTATCTATCTGGACTCCATTGATCATGGTGTTGGCAGCCCTGCATGCTGGCATATCCAGCACACTGGCCAGTGTCAGAGAAGGCATCAGGCGGCACCTCCCTGAGATGACTCACTGGCTGCGACGGCTTGCGGAAATTCGGAAGGGGTGACGCCCAGCAAACGCAGCGCGCCGCGGGTCACCGCCGAAAAAACCGGTGCAGCAACCGCACCACCACCGTAGTTCTCACCCTGGGGGTCATTGATAACCACCACAGTCACTACACGAGGCTTGTCGACCGGCGCAAGACCGGCAAACAACGCCACGTGTGAATCCTCAATGTATCCGCCCGGCCCCACCTTGCGAACGGTGCCTGTCTTGCCGCCCACCCTGAACCCGTCGACCCTGGCCTTACGTGCCGTACCATGCTCACCGGTCACCGAGTGCAGAACGCCCAATACCTGTTCAGCAACATCCTCTGAAATGATGCGCTCAGCCACTGGTACATCGCCATCACTGAGCGCCAACAGGGACACGGGGCGCTGCACACCACCGGTGGCAAATACGGTATATGCCCGTGCCAGTTGCAGGGGGGTAGTGGTGATGCCATAACCAAACGCGAGGGAGATTTTTTCCGTGGAGTACCAGCGCGGCCTGTTTGGCAACAGGCCGCTGCTCTCGCCGGGGAAGCCTGTGCCCATAGGCTCACCTATACCGAAGCGCTGAAAGACCTCCCAAATAGGCTCGTGACCCAGCTCAACCGCCATTTTGGTCACACCGACCTGGCTGGATTTCTCGATAACGCGCGAGAGTGTCACCTCACCGTAATTACGCGGATCCTTGTAGGTCTTGGGGCCTACCCGAATCCAACCGGGAGCGGTATCAATCATAGTGCCAGTGGTATAACGCCCACTCTCCAGGGCTGCCACCAGCGTCATCGTCTTCATGGTGGAGCCAGGCTCGTAGGTATCAGTAATAGCCCGATTACGCATATTGGCCGCTTTCATGTTCTTGCGGCTATTCGGGTTGTAAACCGGGTAGTTGACCATAGCGAGAATTTCGCCGGTTTGAGCGTCCAGTGTAACCACACTGCCGGACTCAGCACCCGCAGCGGTGACCGCTTTACGCAACTCGCGGTGCTGCAACTGCTGCAAACGCAGATCAATACTAAGGCGAATATCCTTACCCGGACTGGCGGGCTTCACCACGCCAATGTCTCTCACCATTTTGCCGCGCAGATCCTTGATGTACTTCTTTTTACCCGGCGCCCCTTGCAGCCACTCATCATAGGCAAGCTCAATACCAGCAATCCCTTCGTCATCAACATTGGTAAAGCCCACTAACTGGGCAGCCACTTCTCCAGCCGGGTAAAAGCGTCGATACTCGCGCTCGCCATAGACCCCGGGGAATCGTTTACCAAGAATCTCTCTCGCCTCATGCGGCACCCGGTGGCGCTGCAAGTACATGAAACGCTTGCCTTCATAGCGCGCCAATCTGCTGTTGAGCGCAACCAGGTCCATTCCCAGCGATTGCGCCAACTCAGGCAGTCTCTCACTGCCGGCGAGTCGTCGCGGATCCGCCCAAATGGAGACTACCGGTGTACTGACAGCCAGGGGCTCTCCGCGTCTATCGGTAATCACGCCTCGATAAGCAGGGATCTCCGCACTGCGAAGCGAGCGCGCCTCACCCTGGTTTTGCAGAAATGCGTAGCCGCGCTCTGTATCAAGAATTTGCAGTGACAGGACTCGCCCGATCAACAGCGCAAGCATTGAAAGCAGCAGACCAACAACGAGATAGAGGCGCCACAAAGCCACCTTTTTAGGTTGCGCCTTGGTCACGGCCTTCATCGCTGCACGACCCTGTAATGAGCCAAATCAGGCTCAGCCATCCCCAGCTCTGTTCTCGCCACTTTCTCTACCCGATAGTGAGAGGCCCAGGTACTTTCTTCCAACAGCAAACGGCCATAGTCTTCCTGCAAATGCCACTGCCGGGATTCCAGAACCTGAAGGCGGGTGTAGAGTTCGCGGGTGGCGTGGGTGGAGTGAATGACGGCGAACGAAGACAACAACACGAGCAACAGGGCGCAGATGTTCATCCACAACAGTGCGCGGCCCTGTGCTGAATCAACCTTGCCCACTGAAGCGGTAACCATCTTTTTCCCTGCGACCCGGCCACTCATGCGATCTTCTCCGCCACTCGCATCACCGCACTTCGCGAACGCACGTTCTCGCCAACCTCCGCCTCTGAAGCCTTGGTCGCTTTTCCTACCAGCTTCATCCGCCGATTCAATGCCGCGTCTGTAACGGGCACACCCGCAGGCAACTGCTCGCCGCGCGCCATGTCGCGCATATAGCGCTTCACCATCCGGTCTTCCAGCGAGTGAAAGCTGATCACCACCAGACGACCGCCGACTTTAAGCATATCCAGGGAAGACCCGAGCAGGTCTTCCAGGTCCTCAAGCTCACGGTTAACCTTGATACGAATCGCCTGGAAGGCCCGTGTGGCAGGGTGCTTATGCTTCTCCCAACGCGGGTTAGCCTCGCTGACAATTTTAGCCAGCTGCGCCGTTGTTGTGAGCGGCTCAACTTCACGGGCCTCAGTGATCGCACGGGCGATACGCTTGGCAAACCGCTCTTCACCGTACTCCTTAAGCACCGCTGCGATGTCATCCACATCCGCGTATGACAACCACTGGGCAGCTGTTTCGCCCGATGATGTATCCATGCGCATATCCAATGGACCCTCGCTCATAAAACTAAAGCCTCGATCCGCCTCATCCAGTTGCGGGCTGGATACACCCAGATCGAGCAAAATCCCATCGAGGGCATCAATACCCATCAACTGCAGTTGTTGCGGCAGATTGGCAAAAGAACCATGGTAAAAAGTGAAGCGGCTATCTTCTGCAGATAACTGAGCGGCGCATTCGCAGGCCACGGGATCTTTGTCGACTCCCAGGACAGACCCGTCTGCGTTGAGCTGCTCCAGCAGGTAGCGACTGTGCCCGCCGCGCCCAAACGTACCATCGACGTAGGCACCACTGGGCGCCGTTACCAGAGCTTCAACCGCCTCTCGTAGTAATACTGTCTGGTGCATGTTGGCCACCTACAGCTTGAGGGAGAGGAGTTCGTCGGGCAGAACCGCGTCGGGACCTGAATCCTCCAGCGCCTGCTCCTGCTCGGCCATCCAAAGGGCCTCGGACCAGATTTCAAGCTTGTTGCCCTGTCCTACCAGAACCAGCTTTTTATCCAGTTGCGCATACTCGCGCTGGGATTGGGGTAGCAGCATTCGGCCGCTGCTATCCAGTTCGATATCAGTGGCATACCCAAGAACGAGGCGCTGGAAGCGCTTTACCGAGGGATTGAGTGCAGGGAGTCCTTGAATGTCTTTTTCGATACGCTCCCATTCGGGCAGGGGATAAACAGCCAGGCACTTGGACTGGGTGTCGATAGTGACGACAATCTGGCCATCACATCGAGACAGCAACGGCTCACGCTGGCGCGCTGGCATCGCCAGCCGCCCTTTCGCGTCCATATTAATGTGCTGTACTCCACGAAACACGCCAGAACCCCCACTCACCTGTCCTTGAATTCCACAAAAAGACAGATTTATCCACTTATTCCCACTTTTCGACACTATAGGCGTACCACAGCAGATCGTCAACAAGAGCGGGAGGCAAAAAATGCTGTAAATTCAGGCCGTTACGAGGGTTTTTGCGAGAAAAAACGCAACCATCTAAACCTAAATAACCTACCAAAACAGCCTTCTAAGACCAACAGCTAAGGATCTACTTTAAGTTACAGGTTAATTTTTTATTTAGGGGCGATTCTTTAGTACGAAAAGGCATAAAAAAACCCCTCAACCGAAAGGTTGAGGGGTCCGATTTAGTGAGTCGGTCGATAAGCCGGGTTCTGTCGTGGACGACCATTCATCTGCGACAGCTGTCGCCAGCTGCCTGAAGCGACCTACCCGAATCCACCGTGGGCCACGGCTAAAGGATTCCTATTTGGTCTTGCTCCAGGTGGGGTTTACCATCGCCGCGCCTGTTACCAGCCGCGCGGTGCGCTCTTACCGCACCATTTCACCCTTACCTCACGGTCTTGAAACCAAGAGCCGCGAGGCGGTTTACTTTCTGCTGCACTTTCCGTGGGCTCACACCCCCCAGGCGTTACCTGGCACCCTGCCCTATGGAGCCCGGACTTTCCTCCCCCCAACAATTGCTGGGAAGCGATCGCCTGACCGACTCGGCGGCAAGCCTACCAGCCCCTGCAGGCTGACTCAATCGCCTTTTATCGACAGCAGGTAGTTATAGAGCTCCTTTTTACGCAGGCCGGTACAATCTGCCACCACCGCCGCAGCCTTTTTCGCTGGTAACTCCTGCACCAGCCTCCGCAATAGCCGCGCCGTAGACGCGTCCAGCTCACGCTCGCCGCGAGGCTTGCCCGCGACAATTAACACAATCTCGCCCTTTTGCTGGTTGGCGTCCTGAGCAACGAAAGCAATCAGCTCCTCCAGCGAACCACGGCGCACTGTCTCGAAGGTTTTGGTGATCTCCCTGGCGAGCACGGCCTCTCTGGATGCACCGAAAGCCTGAGACATTGCTGCCAAGGTATCGGCGATCCGGTGGGGTGCCTCATAAAACACCAGGGTCGCAGTCTCGCCCTCCAGCTCCTGGAGCTGGTTCATCCGGGTGCCGGCCTTGGCGGGCAGGAAACCCTGAAAGCGGAAACTGTCTGTTGGCAGACCACAAACGCTGAGCGCGGCCACGACCGCACTGGCTCCAGGAATGGGTCGCACAGGATGTCCCAGGGCTTGCATATCTCGCACGAGCCGATAGCCGGGGTCTGATATCAGCGGAGTCCCTGCATCTGAAATCAAGGCCACACTCCCCCCTTGGGAGAGCACCCCCTCAATGTGCTGCTGGGATCTAGGGTCACTGTGATCATGGTAGGCCATCAACTGGTTGTCGATGCCAAAGTGCTGCAGTAACCGCCGGCTATGGCGGGTGTCTTCAGCAGCGATGAGATCGACCTCAGACAAAACTTCCACAGCACGGCTGGTCATGTCACCCAGATTGCCGATAGGAGTGGCCACAATATACAGCCCTGTCTCCACGTTTTCCCCTTATACTATGCACCTCACCATCGAGGGTGAATGACAATTCATTGAGCGACGCAGCATAGCATGACAGAAAAACAATCCCATTTTCTCGGCCCGGTCTCCCTGGTACTGATAACGCTTTTGCTACAGGCCTGTGGCTCCGCGCCGACGCAAAAAAAAGAGACTAGCGCCACCAGCACACCAAGCTCGCAACAAACTCAACAGGGCGAGACCAATGTGCGGTTGCCTCCCTCCCAGTTCAACCAGCAATTTGCCGCCGCTGATGCGGCACTGCGACAACTGGACTGGATGACCGCCTCCACGATTATGACTGCGCTTGAGCAAGAGGCACTCACCAGCGATGACCGGGACTATCGCGAGTACCTGCTGGCGAGAATCGATCATGTGCGCGGCGAACCCCGCACGGCCAGTGCCAGGCTGAAAACACTCGACCGCCCGAATGTCGCCCCCGGCATCGCGTATCGCGCCTATAATTTTCGAAGGCACCTGCTGGACCTGCAGCGAATGCACCTGGAAAGCGCTCGCCTGGGTGTTTGTATTATGGAGATTGCACCCAGCGCTGATCGACCTGGACTTAAGCGAAGCATCTGGCGCGATCTGCAACGCAGCCCCATGAAAGAGATTGAACAAGCCGCTGCCGCTGCGGCAGATCCCACCTGGTCAGGCTGGCTGGAACTGGCAGGTATCGCCAACGAAAACCCGACCACACTCAGCGTCGCGTTATCTCGCTGGCAGGCCAATCATCCCGGGCACCCCGCGGCCTCTCCTCTACCCGGCGGTCTGGAATACCTACTGAGTCCCACACCCGCAACGCAGCAAGTTGCACTGGTACTGCCATTGAGCGGCCGGCTTGCGCCAGCAGGCAAGGCAATCAGGGATGGCTACCTGGCTAACTATTTCTCCGCTCGCAAAAAAGGCGATGCGCCTGTAAAGGTAAACGTCGTCGACTCCGATTTGTATGACACGGCCACCGAAGCCTACGCGGCAGCGGTCCAACAGGGCGCACAGTTGGTTGTGGGCCCCCTCAGCAAAGCATCAGTCGCTGAACTGGCTCAGCAAGCCAACCGCAGCGTACCCACCATTGCTCTGAACCGCATTGATCAACCTGTCGCGACAAGCACTACCGCCCTTGTGCAGCTATCCCTTGCCCCTGAGGACGAGGCCAGGCAATTGGCGCGCCTTGCGTTTGGAGAAGGCGGCCGCCGCGCCCTCGTCCTTCGTCCGGCAGGCCGCTGGGGGGACGAGATGGAGTCGGCCCTGGTTAAACAGTGGCAAGCACTGGGAGGAAGTATCACCCAGGTCATCAGCTATACCGGCAAAGACGACTACTCGGGCAGCGTAAAAAGTGGCCTGGGCATAGAGGCCAGCGAGCAACGTCGCCGCAAGGTGCGCGACATGTTGGCCACCAACATAGAGTTCACCCCCAGGCGACGCGAAGACCTGGACGCTATTTTCATGCTCAGTCGAAATCCTGAAGAGGCACGTGCCATCAAGCCGCTGCTGGCCTTTCACTATGCCGGGGCACTGCCTGTTTACGCCAGTTCCAGCGCCTATGGCGCTCGCCATGACAGCCGCAACAAGGACCTCGACGGCACCATCATTGTCGAACTACCCTGGCTGCTGGGCTCAAACCCCGGCCTGAAACAATCCCTGGCGACTGCCAACAGCGACTACTACACAAGACTGAATGCCCTGGGCTCTGACGCGTATTTACTGCAGTCAAGACTGGTGCAGTTGCAAGCAGGACCTGACGCCTTAATCGCGGGTGATACGGGACTGTTAAGCATGAACCCAAGGCTTCAAATGGAACGGGAACTGCCACCGGCCAGATTTGATGGCGACCGCCTGAGACCTCTGTAGTTACACTTTCCCTCCAGCTCATCAGGAGGGAAGGTCGTGAAACAGTTAGGCGATGAATACGAGAGGCGGGCCGCCTGCTTTCTGCAACAGCAAGGGCTGGAACTTATTGCCCGCAATTATCGCTGTCGCTGTGGCGAAATAGATTTGATCGCAAGGCACCGCAAAACCCTGGTGTTTATCGAGGTGAGAGCGCGCGGTAACCCTCGCTATGCAACAGCAGCTGCATCAGTGGACTATCGTAAACAGCAACGCCTGCTGCGGACGGCCAAAATTTTTCTGCAGCGTCACGTGGAATTTGCAAAACTACCCTGCAGATTTGACGTGATCACCTTTGAGCCGCGACAATCCACAGAGAACGTCAACCCGCAGTGGATACGCGGGGCCTTCACAAACTGAAATCATCCGGGATTATTAGTGGACTACTACCAGATTATTGCCGAACGCTTTCAGGAGACCATTGAATCTATTGCTATGTCCGTAGATCAACTGGCGGGCCCAATCGCTCAAAGCAGTGAACTCATTTCTCAGGTGCTATTGCAGGACGGTAAGATATTTTGCTGCGGTAATGGCCCGGACGCAGCGCTGAGCCAATTATTCTGCCATTGCCTGCTAAACGGCCTGCAGCAGGAGCGCCCCGCCCTTCCCGCATTCAACCTCAGTGCGGACAGCGCTGTTTTATCTGGCACTTACGGTAGCGAAGACCGCGCGCAGCTTTACGCTCGACAAATTCACGCTCTCGGGCGGGAGAATGATCTCTTGATGTTGATAGACAGTGGTCCAGGTACACCAGACCTGCCGATAGCACTGACAGCAGCGCGAGAGCGAGGCATGTTAACCGTGGCGTTAATCAGCAACGAGAACAAAAGTCTGGCGTCTGCTTTGAATGCCGGCGACCCCTGTATTCAGGTGGAAGCAAACTCTCGCTCAAAACAAATAGAATTACAGACCATGGCTTTGCAAAGCCTCTACCAACTCATTGAATTAAGCCTTTTCGGCGATTTCAACCAGGACAGATAAATCATGACCCAACGCCTCTCTCTCGTCATTTTCACTATCAGCCTTCTCTGTCTCAATGGCTGCGGCAGCATGCTAGCGACGATGGAAGCAGAGCCCATTGAGGAGGAAGAAGGCGAGAGAACAATGGGTCGCTGGTTGGAAGACGAGAGCATAGAAACCAAAGCCATGGTCAACGTACGCGCCGCCAATGACGCATTTGACGATGCCCACCTGGTGATCGTCAGCTACAACGGCTATGTACTGATTGCCGGCCAGGTATCAACCCAGGCACTTAAAGACCAGGCGACTCGCGTGGTTAAAGAGATCCGTGGCGTGCGGCGCATATACAATGAACTGGAGATAGCTGCCCCCAGCTCAGGGATGACTCGCACCTCTGATACCTGGATTACCAGTAAGGTGAAGTCTTTCATGCTGGCCAGTAGCGACATTCAGGGCAATCGGGTCAAAGTTGTCACTGAGAATGGTGTCGTCTACCTGTTGGGTTTAGCCACCCGGGTTGAAGCAGAGCGAATCGCGGCGGAGGCCGCCGATACTTCCGGCGTACAAAGGGTCGTCAAGTTGTTCGAGCTGCTGGACTGAATAGCCCGGGGCTGGCCTGTTTTTTTTATTCCAGGGCCTCAAGAATCTTGCGGACCGGTGCGTAGCTACGACGATGCACCGGTGTTACCCCAAGCGACTTCAGCGCTTGAAGGTGAACCACGGTCGGGTAGCCTTTATGCGCGGCAAAGCCATAGCCGGGGTACTCTTCTTCCAAGGCAATGAGTTCTTTATCTCTCTGCACCTTCGCCAGTATCGAGGCCGCCGCAATAGCCGGCACCCGGTCATCTCCTTTTATCACCGGCTCAGAGCGATAGTGCCACCTGGGCAGACGATTGCCATCAACGAGCACATACCCGGGCTGTGGCTCTAATGCCTCTACCGCCCGCTTCATGGCCAGTAGAGAAGCCTGAAGAATATTCAGCTCATCGATTTCCGCAACTGAAGCTCGCGCAACCGACCAGGCCAGGGCTTTTTCGCGAATCAGCACCGCCAGCGCCTCCCGCCGTGGTTCACTGAGCTTTTTCGAGTCTCGCAAACCTTCAATCGGGTTGTTCGGGTCGAGAATCACTGCCGCTGTCACCACATCACCCGCCAGTGGTCCGCGTCCCACCTCATCAACGCCGGCAATATCAATGCCCTCGTAGCTTGCCTGAAACAAATCACCCATCGGACAAGGTTCCCTGGTGAAGCTGCAACAGGGCCGCAGCACTCTTTTGAGCGTAGCCCTGCTTCAGCTCTGCGTGAATCTGGTCAAAAGCCTGCAACTGGTCATCAATCGTTTCTTCAGACAATAGCGGCTGTATGCTTGCTGCCATGGCTTCAGGAACCGCCGCGTCTTGCAGCAGCTCAGGAACTACTGATCGACCGGCCAAAACGTTCGGTAATGCTGCGAAACTGATTTTTACCAAGCGTGTCACCAGCCACCATGAAAAAGCGGCCATTCGATAGCTCACCACCATCGGACGCTTCACCAGTGCCGCCTCCAATGTCGCGGTGCCCGAAGCCAGAAGCACTGCATCCGCCGCGGCCATGGCCTCTCTTGAGTGTCCAGAAACCAGCGTGATCGGCAAGTCCGCGTGATCCTCCAACAGGGCCCTCAGCTCACTCTCTCGGGCGGTGTTTGCTGCAGGAATGACGAAACTTAACCCGGAATCCTGCTGCCAAAGCAGCCGCGCAGCCGCCAAAAACTCAGGGGCGAGGCGACTGACCTCTCCACTGCGACTGCCAGGAAGCATCGCTAACAACTTACCGCCCGGTGTCAGTCCCAGCGATTTGCGCGCTGCCATAGCATCGACGCGATTCGGCAGCTCATCCGCCAGGGGGTGACCTACAAAACGAGCGGGGATCTGATGATCGTGGTAAACCTGAGTCTCGAAAGGGAAAAGACAAAGCATGAGATCGACCGAGCGCTTGATCTTCTTGACCCGCCCCTCGCGCCAGGCCCAGACCGAGGGGCTTACCAGATGGGCGGTTTTAATTCCCTGCTCACGAAGCTTGCGCTCAAGGCGCAGGTTAAAGTCAGGGGAATCGATACCCAGAAAGATATCCGGTGGGTCGTCACGAAAATGCTCGAAGACGGTACGACGAATAGTAAGTAGCTCGGGAAGTCGCTTGAGCGGTTCGACAAAACCCATTACCGAGAGGCGATCCATGGGAAACATACTGCTAAGACCCTGGGCCTCCATTAGCGGGCCACCAATGCCCTCTACAATCAGTTCATCGCACTGAATGCGAAGTGCCTGTAGAACTCTGGATCCAAGGATATCGCCGGAGGCCTCTCCAGCCAGTACACCAATACGCAGAGTGCCTCCCGGCATTTAGCGAACGATGCCTCGCTCCGAAGCGCGCACTGAGTCGATTAACACCTGGACTTCGGGTGTTTCGCTGAGCATGGTTTCCAGGCGCTGTAGCGCTAAATCCAGGGTCAGACCCTGGCGGTAGAGAATCTTAAAGGCCCGGCGCAATTGGCTGATGGCCTCCGAAGAAAAACCACGGCGCCGAAGTCCCTCAATATTAATGGTCTTGGCCTCAGCCGGCGCACCGCTGACGGTCACGTAGGCAGGCACATCCTTACCAATGGCTGTACCCATACCACTGAAACTATGGGCGCCAATCTTGCAGAACTGGTGGACCAATGTATAACCACTGAGTATCGCCCAGTCACCAATCTGCACATGCCCGGCCAGTGCCGTGTTATTCACCAGAATCGTGTTATTACCCAAAATCGAATCATGCCCGATGTGAACATAAGCCATGATCAAATTATCATTGCCTATAGTGGTTTCGGAACGGTCTTGAACTGTACCTCTATGGATAGTCACGTTTTCACGGATGATATTATTATCGCCGATCACCAGCCGGGTTGGCTCGTCACGATACTTAAGGTCTGGGGTCGCCTCGCCAATACTCGAGAACTGATAAATGTGATTACCCGCGCCAATAATCGTGGGGCCCCGGATCACCACGTGAGGCTCAATAATGGTACCAGGACCTATCTCCACACCGGCCCCCACCAGAGACCAGGGCCCAACGGTGACATCATCGGCTAGACGAGCACCCGGGTCGATAATGGCGGTTTCGTGAATCATCGATCAGCGCAGAGAATCGTCGCTGAGGCTGCCAGTTCACCATCGACATCGGAGCTGACATCAAATTTCCAGATACCACGGCGATCGGAGATGATCGAGGCGCGCAACATCACCCTATCCCCGGGAACACAGGGACGCTTAAAACGTAGCTTATCGGCACCCACAAAGTAATAAATAGACCCATCTGCCGGGGTCTTATCCATGGTCTTAAAACCGAGAATGCCGGCCGCCTGGGCCATGGCTTCAACCAACAAAACGCCGGGGAAAACCGGCTGTTCGGGGAAGTGTCCGTCAAAAAACGGCTCGTTGATAGTCAGGTTCTTGTAGGCAACGATGGATTCGCCAAGGTTGAGCTCTACCACCCTATCCACCAGCAAAAAGGGATAGCGGTGCGGCAGATGCTGCCGTATTTGTTCTATATCCATCATTGGACGATCATTCCTTTGTCTAGGATGTGCATCCTTTTTCCAGCGCGACAAGGCGCTTGTGGATGCTCTCCAGCTGCGAGAAACGCACGGCATTTTTACGCCACTCTCGATTGGGTGCCATAGGCACACCCGAGGAGTAAACGCCTGGCTCAGTAATTGAACGCGTTACCATGCTCATGCCCGTGATATGGACGTTGTCGCAGATCTCTATATGACCCGCAAGAGCTATAGCGCCCGCCAGCGTACAGTTAGCGCCTATAATCGTGCTTCCCGCCATACCGGTGCAACCAGCGATCGCGGTATTTTTTCCGATGCGACAGTTATGCGCGATGTGCACCTGATTATCAATGATAACGCCATCTTCAATCACCGTGTGCTCCAGAGCACCACGATCGATGGTCGTACACGCGCCAATCTCGACATCATCGCCGATCCGCAAACCACCCAGCTGGTGAATTTTCTCCCATCCTTCAGGTCCCGGTGCAAAACCGAAGCCATCAGAGCCCAGAACGGATTGACCGTGCACCATACAGCGGGCTCCGATCCAGACATCATGATAGATAACGACACCGGGATTCAGACAGGTGTCAGAGCCGACACGACTGCCGGCGCCGATGAAGACATTGGCACCAATAACGGCCCTTTCCCCAATCACGGCCCCCGCCTCCACCACCGCGTTCGCAGCAATGCTGGCGCTGGCGGCCACCTCTGCCTCTGCAGAGACGACAGCGGCTGGATGCACACCTGCGTTCGCTCTGGGCGACGGATCGAATATCGCGGTCAATTTTGCAAAAGCAAGGTAGGGATCGTCAGTGACAAGGGTAGCCACGGGACATTGATCGGCCAGATCGGGGTGAATGATCACCGCTGCTGCCCGAGTGTCCGCTAGTTGCGAGAGGTACTTTTTGCTAGTGAGAAAGCTGACCTGGTCCGGACCGGCGCCCGTCAGGGTCGCCAATCCGGAGACAGAGCGCTGGGCCTCACCTGAAAACTCCAGGTTGAATTGCTGCGCCAGCTCCCCGAGGGTGATCAAGAAAATACTACTGCGCGGGCAGTTGATTCAGTTTGTCTGTCACCTTGGCGGTGATGCTATAGCCTGCATCCGCGTGAATAACAGAAGAGCGCTGTAACAGGAGACCAATACCCTCAGTAGTGATCAGCTCACGCAACACTTCCTGTACCTTGGGTGAGAGCTCTTGCAGCAAACCCTGCCCTGCCGCCTGCTCCGCCTGCTGCAACTTGCCAGTCACATGTTCCAGGTCGGACTGTTTACTGGCCAGCTTTTGTCGGGCAGCAACCTGCTGTTCCTGGCTCATGACTGCGGCGTCCTTCTGGAACGTTTTCACCAAATCATCAAACTCCTTCTTGAGCTTGTCGAATTCGGCCTTATCCGCCTTGTAATCGTCTTGGCCGCGCACCTCGTTGAGGCGCTGTTGGGCCGCGTCAGTTTGCAGAATCGCTTCCTGCAGGTTAACCACGGCAATCTTGCCCTGTGCCATTGCCACCGCGGGCAAGGTGAACGCCAGTGCGACAATACTTACTTTCAAAAATTTAAACACGTTTATCTCCAGGTTTTACTTACTTAAATCAGAATCCACGGCCAAGAGTGAACTGGAAGGCCTCTTCCTCGTCCTCTGGGCCAGAGTTCAGCGGCTTCGCCAGGCTGAATGTCATTGGGCCAAATCCGGTAATCCAGGTGACACCCACACCGACCGAGTAACGCAATTCGTCCACATCAACATCGAAGCAGTTGATCTGGCTGGGAGCGCACTTGGTGTTAAAAACGTTGCCGACATCCACGAAGAATGCCGAACGGAGCTTGCTTCGGTCTTTGATGAACGGCAGGGGGAACAACAGCTCGGCACTGCCTTCAATCAACACATTACCACCGAAGGGATCAGGGTCATCTCGCAGTGTCTCAACCAGTAATTTGCCGTCCTGGCCAACATAGCCAAACTCTCTGCCGTCGGCGCCTCCAACCTCAGTTGGGTTACCGTCTTCATCGATTTCGGTCACTGGTTGACGAGCAGTGTAAAGCTCAGCCGGCGTTGAACGTGGGCCCAAAGTATTGCTCTCGAAACCCCTCACCGAGCCAAAACCGCCCGCGAAGAAATGCTCATAGAAAGGCAGTTCTGTGGTATCTCCGTAGCCATCGCCATAACCGAGCTCTCCGCGAAGGCGGGCAGTCCAAGACCCTTTAATTGGGAAATAGATCTCACCGCGGTAGTTAAGCTTGAAAAACTCCAGATCCGAGCCCGGCATAGAGACCTCAAAAGACACTGAGTTGGAGGCGCCGCGAGTGGCCATACGGCCACGGTTCAAGGTGGACTGACTCCAACTGGAGGTGATGGTCCAATTAAGGAAGTTGTCTCCATTTTCGTCCAGAAAGCCCAGTTCTTCGGGTATTGTCAGGTAATCAAATGGAATGTCTTCTATCGGAAAAATTTCCTCGACATCTGAAAAAGTGCCATCGGGCAAAGCATTGCTGTCGAACCAGTAATCAACACCCTCTTCAAGGCGCGGGCTCGCTTTAATCTCCTGCACAGCATAACGGCCGGCGGTAATTTCAGTATCAGAAATACCAAAGCTGAAGCCCAGTCGCTGAGTTTCTTTAATCGGGTATCCGAAGTTAAGCGCTGCTCCATAGGTATCCGTGGTGTAGCTGGCAACGTTCACCTCTGAAAGGTCAGTGGAGCGATAAAACACATTGAAACCGCGGCTAACGCCATCTTCGGTGAAGTACGGGTTGGTATAGCTGAAGTTGTACAGATCCTGATACCTGGACGAATTCAAGTTAACACCGACCCGCTTGCCGGTGCCCATAAAATTGTCCTGCTGCAAATTCAACCCGAGGATCAGGCCCGCATCCTGGGCATAACCAAAACTGGCGCCAATACTGCCGGAAGACTGTTCTTCAACCTCAAACTCGACATCAATCAGGTCATCATGCCCGGCAACCTGTGGCGTCTCTACGGTGGCACGGCTGAAATAACCCAGCCGCTCCAGGCGTATGCGTGACTGCTCGATTCTGGATGCGGATGCCGGCGAACTTTCCATCTGCCGCATTTCCCGACGCAGAACATCGTCGGCCGTCTTCAGGTTCCCCTTGAAGCTGATGCGGCGCACGTAGGTCCGCTTACCAGGATCAACGAAGAACTTCATGGCAACAACATTACTGCCCTCTTCAATCTCCGGTATACCTGTCACTTTGGCGAAGTTGTAGCCCTCGTTACCCAAACGCCTCGTCATATATTCTTCGGTCGATGTCACCAGTTGCTGGGAGAAAGTCTGACCCTCTGCTACCAACAGGAAACGACGCAAGTCTTCCTCTGGCAATACCAGGTCACCTGACAAATCCACCGCTCCCACGGTGAACTTATCACCCTCGGTAACATTAGCGGTGATATAGACTTCTTCTTTGTTGGGAGAGACAGAGACCTGGGTGGAATCAATCCGGAACTGGAGATAACCCCTGTCCATGTAATACGAAGTCAGTGTCTCCAGGTCGCCAGTAAGCTTCTCTTTCGAATATTTGTCGTCATTAGTAAAGAACGACAACCAACCTGTGGTCCTTAACTCGAAAATGTCGCCCAGGTCATCGTCTGTGTAAATCTCATTACCAACCACATTGATGTGTTTGATCGCGGCAACGGTACCTTCGTCGACATCAATATTAATCGCCACACGGTTACGTGGCTCGGGTAGAACCTCGGTCTCAATCGCGGCATCGTAACGTCCCTGCTGAACATATTGTCGCTGCAGCTCCATTTGCATACCTTCCAGGGTGGAGCGCTGGAACACTTGCCCAACCGCCAGGCCGGATCCCTTTAACCCATCGAGCAGAGCTTCAGTTTCAATGGCCTTGTTACCGTCGATATTTATTTCACTGATACTGGGACGCTCTGCCACCACCACCACCAGCACATTCGCGTCGCGACCAATGCGAATGTCGTCAAAATTTCCGGTCGCAAAAAGACTTCGGGCGGAAGCTCGAATAGCGTACTCATCGACCATGTCACCAACCCCCACGGGAAGCGATGCGAATACGCTGCCGGCAGAAATGCGCTGCAAGCCCTCCACCCGGATATCAGAGATGAGAAATGTCTCGGCGGAGGTCACGGGGGCTGCAAACATCAGCACCAGCGCCAGGTAATTGGTCAGTCGTTTAATCAAAATTCACTCAATCAACGGGTTACGCCTGCAAGGCTATTGTTGTATCTGCTCACCGCTAGGGTTACAGGCGCGTAAAATCGTTATAAAGGGCTAGCATCATCATCCCCAGCACCAAAAACAGGCCCACCTGATAACCGACGGACTGTATTTTCTCAGGTACTGGGCGTCCAGCCAACAGCTCTACCGTATAAAACAGCAAGTGCCCCCCGTCCAATACAGGAATGGGCAGCAAGTTTAACACTCCGAGACTGACACTGAGCAGAGCCAGGAAGCCAATATAGGCCTCCAGGCCGGACTTAGCCGAGGCGGACGCCACTTTAGCAATGGTAATAGGGCCGCTCAAGTTTTTTGGCGATATCAGCCCCATAATCATTTTTTTAATGGAGTTCAGGGTAAATCCCATGAGGTCCCAGGTGCGAACGACAGCCGCACCCGCAGCTTCTATAGGACCGCGCTCGAACTTACGCACAAGCTCTTCGGGCATCTCCGGTATCGCAACGCTAACCCCTACCCGGCCGAAATCGACGCCGTCTTCATCGGTGAGGCGATCAGGCACTATTTCACCGGTGAGCAAACGGCCTTCACGCTCATACTCGAGAACAATCGACTGCTCTGGCCTGGCGCGCACGTGCTCAACCCAGTCCATCCACTTTTCCATAGCCACGCCATCGGCACTGAGAATTCGGTCGCCCGGCTGCAAACCAGTGCGCTGCGCAGGGCCGCCATCGACAATACTCTCAACGACTGGCGGCACGTCAGGGGTGTACATAATCAGGCCAAGACCACCAAACAGGTCCGGTTGCTCCTGCTCGGATAGCCAGCGGTCAATCGCAGCCTCGGACTGATAAACCATATCTGAGCCCGGGTACTTGACCGTAAAACTCATGGTTCCGGTGTCGCCAATTCGGTCCAGCAGGGCAAAACTCAGGGCTTGCCAGGTTGGCGTATCAATATCGTCGACCGCTACGATCTCCTGCCCCGATTCAAGGCCAGCCACGTCCGCAATAGACCCCGCTTCTACATCGCCGACCACGGGGGCATAGCCCGTTTCGCCAGCCATGAACAAAAACCAGTAGGCGACGACCGCCAGCAGGAGGTTAGCCAGGGGACCCGCAACCACGACGGCAATGCGCTGCAGCACGGGTTTCCGGTTGAAGGCCTGCTCCAGCTGTTCCTCCGGAACCTCAGCTTCGCGCTCATCGAGCATTTTTACGTAGCCACCCAGAGGGATCGCTGCCACGCTATACTCGGTTCCCTGCTTATCCGTCCAGCTACCCAATGATTTGCCAAAACCAATCGAGAAGCGCAGCACTTTAACGCCACACTTACGGGCCACCCAGAAATGGCCGTATTCGTGCACGGCAACCAGGACGGCCAGGGTGCCAAGGGTGATAAAAATGGTGTACAGCATATCCATCAGGCGAGGTTCGCTTCCGGGGCTTGCCCGGTCATATTAGCCAGCAGTTCACGAGCGACTGCCCTGGCTTCGTTATCTGCATTTTCGACCACATCCAGCGCTATGGGTTCAACAACGCTGACTTTCTCCATCACACCTTCGATCAGCAGCGGAATATCGGTAAAGCGAAGCTTTTCGCCCAGAAATGCCTCCACGGCCACCTCATTAGCGGCATTGCACACCGCCATGGCGGTACCGCCGGTCGCCACTGCCTCTCGGGCAAGACGTAGGCAGGGAAAACGGGCTTCGTCCGGGGCTTCAAAGTCGAGACGGGCGGTAGCAACCAGGTCCAGTGGTGCGACGCCAGAGGCCAAACGTTCCGGCCAGCCCAGCCCATAAGCGATAGGCGTGCGCATATCGGGATTGCCCATTTGCGCAAGCACCGAGCCGTCCAAATACTGCACCATCGAATGAATGATGCTCTGCGGGTGAACGACAACGTCTACCAGGTCGGGGGTCAGGTCAAAAATCCAGCAGGCCTCAATAAACTCCAGACCCTTGTTCATCAGGCTGGCCGAATCCACTGAAATCTTGCGCCCCATGGACCAGTTGGGGTGAGCGCATGCCTGATCCGGGGTTGCGTCAAACATCTGCTCGTAGGACCAGGTGCGGAAAGGCCCGCCAGACGCCGTCAGCAGAACCTTGCTGATTCCAGCCAGACCAGGCCGGGCCCAATCATCCACAGGCATGCACTGAAAAATGGCGTTGTGTTCGCTATCGATGGGTAACAACCTGGCGCCAGACTCACGAACCGCCCCCATGAGCAGGTGTCCGCCCATTACCAGGGATTCCTTATTGGCCAGCAATACGGTTTTGCCGGCTTTCGCTGCAGCCAGAGTCGATGGTAAGCCTGCTGACCCGACAATGGCCGCCATCACGCTATCTACCTCGGGAGCCGTCACTACTTGGGTGAGTCCCTCTTCACCCTGAAGCACTTGAGTTTGGCATTCTGCTGGCAATTTCTCATGCAGTAACTGGGCCGCCGCTTCGTCCATCATCACCGCAAACTGGGGCTGATGCTCCAGGCACTGGGCCAACATGGCGTCCACAGAACGATTGGCTGCCAACGCATAAACTGCAAATTCAGCGGAATGCCTGCCGATTACATCAAGCGTGCTTACGCCAATGGAACCGGTGGATCCTAGTACACTGACCTGGCGAGGCGAAGCGCTCATATCACCATCCCGCCAACAGCAGACCGAGAGCAAATACCGGCGCGGCGCCACATAAGCTGTCCAATCGGTCCAATACGCCACCATGCCCGGGTAGCAGGCTACCGCTGTCCTTGGTACCACTTTCACGCTTAACCATACTCACCGACAGGTCACCCACCACCGAGGCCATGCTGGTCGCGAGCGCTACTGCCAATACTGTTAGCAAACTGATATGAGCACCCTGAGCCGGCAGGTAATACCATACCGCTGTAGCAATGAGAGCCACCGCCACTTCGCCTCCCCAGAAACCCTCCCAGGTTTTGGCAGGACTGACAGCGGGCGCCAACTTGTGCTTGCCAAACGTTTTGCCGGCAAAATACGCCCCGATATCCGCTGCGGCCACGATGACAACCATTAGCACCAGGAGCATTCCGCCGCGGGGGTATGTCAGTAAGTAGACTGCGGCAGTCCAGGCCGGAGCCAGGATAAGAAGCCCCATAAGACTGCGCATGAACCGGTTGCTCCACATCATCGCGCTGCCCGGATAGCTTTTTATCCACAGCAAGGCGAAAGACCACCAGAGGCATGCCAGCCCGAGTACCGGCTGCACCAGCTCCCGGGAAGGCTCTGCAAGCAATTGACAATGAATACCCAGTGCTACCAGCGCTGCGGCCAGCACCGCAACAAACAGGCCCCGGGCTAAACCCGATTCCCATCCCGCCATGCGCGACCACTCCCAACCACCACCCAGAACCAGGATTCCAAATACCACCGCCAGGGCATTCAAGGGCAAAAACAAAACCCCAGCCAGGAAGAGCCCAACCATAATCAGGGCAGTGATTACCCGCTGTCTAAGCATCGAGCAAGCCTCCTGCCACTATGCCATCGGGGTCGCGCAAACCGAAACGGCGCTCGCGACGACTGTAGTCAGCCAGCGCACGGGCGAATTCAAGCTCGCCGAAGTCGGGCCACAAGGTGTTGGTAAAATACAATTCGCTGTAAGCGAACTGCCACAGCATAAAGTTACTGATCCTGGCGTCACCGCCAGTACGAATACAGAGGTCTGGTCTGGGCAAGTCAGCCACTGAAATGTGATTATCGAGCAGTTCGGGGGTGATATCTTGAGGCAGAAGCTCACCCGCCTGCACTTCCTTTGCCAGCTTTTGTGCCGCTTGGGCGATGTCCCATTGGCCACCATAATCCACCGCGATCACCAGTGTTGCTTCGGTATTGCCCGCAGTGAGGTGCTCGGACTGCTGCATCAACCGCTGCAGCCGGGCGCTAAACCGACTGCGCTCACCGATAAAACGCAGGCGAACTCCATCCTTGTGTAATTCGCGTACTTCACTGCGCAGATAACGAGACAGCAAGGCTAGCAGGGCCCGTACTTCGGGGAGCGGGCGCCCCCAATTTTCACTGCTGAAAGCAAATACGGTGAGCACTTCGACACCGTGATGGCGGCAGGCACGCAATATACTGCGCACTGCCTCAACGCCTGCGCGGTGCCCGGCCGGGCCTGGCACACCATTGCGCTTGGCCCAACGGTTATTGCCGTCCATGATAATGGCAACATGCCGAGGAATAACCATCGGCCCTGTGTCAGATTCGTCTCGAAAGGAAGTGCCACCGGACATGGAGGTCAAAATCCAGGGTACTAGACCCTAGATCTCCATCAGGTCGGCTTCTTTTGCCGCCAACATCTTTTCAACTTGCGCGATATGCGCGTCAGTCATCTTTTGAATACCATCCTGACCACGGCGCTCGTCGTCCTCGCTGATTTCTTTATCCTTCTCTAACTCTTTGAGCATGGCATTGGCATCGCGGCGCGCATTGCGCACTGACACGCGCGCTGATTCTGCCTCCTGGCGAGCCTGGCGGATGTAACCCTTGCGAGTTTCCTCGGTCAACATAGGCATGGGAATCCTGATCACTTCTCCCGCCGTTGCGGGGTTCAATCCCAGGTCAGATTTCATAATCGCCTTTTCGATCGCGGGGATCATGGTTTTGTCCCAGGCGGTCAATGACAGTGTGCGGGCGTCCTCCACATTCACGTTAGCCATCTGGTTCAGTGGCGTTTCGGCACCGTAGTATTCCACCCGCAGGCCGTCCAACAAACTGGGGTGTGCCCGTCCGGTGCGGATTTTATTGAAGTTATGGCCGAGAGCATCAAGGCTCTTTGCCATGCGTTCGTCGGCTTCTTTCTTAATATCGTCAATCATTT
This sequence comes from Halioglobus sp., assembly GCA_039979015.1. GTDB lineage: Bacteria > Pseudomonadota > Gammaproteobacteria > Pseudomonadales > Halieaceae > Halioglobus. Next base: position 18,653 of record JBDWAD010000011.1, on the reverse strand, counting down.
TCCAATTTCCTCCCTGGCCCGGCCATCACTCTATGAGAGTGCCGTCGTCACCGCCGCGAACTATATTCAGCAGTGCACCCTGTTTTTCCATTTCAAAAACTCTCACCGGCATCTCATGATCCCGGCACAGACAAATTGCCGTGAGATCCATGACCTCCAGCTTCTTGTCCAATACTTCGTCGTAGGTGAGGCGGTCGTATTTAATCGCATCCTTTACTTTCATCGGATCGGCGGAGTAAACGCCGTCTACCTTGGTCGCTTTCAACACCAGCTCAGCATCAACCTCTATTCCGCGAAGACAGGCCGATGAATCAGTTGTAAAGAAGGGATTTCCGGTGCCAGCGGCAAAAATGACCACATCACCATTACCCAGGGCACGTATTGCCTTGCGTCTATCGTAATGGTCAACCACACCGCTCATGGGAATGGAGGACATCACCTGTGTAGAAATATTGGAGCGCTCCAACGCATCACGCAAAGCCAACGCATTCATTACTGTGGCCAGCATGCCCATGTGGTCGCCGGTGACGCGATCCAGGCCCGCCCTTTGCAACGCTGCGCCGCGGAACAAGTTACCGCCGCCCACGACCAACCCCACTTGCACCCCAATACCGACCAGCTGGCCTATTTCCAGGGCCATCCGATCCAGCACCTTGGGATCTATGCCGAAATTTTCGCTACCCGTCAGCGCTTCGCCGCTAAGCTTGAGCAGAATGCGCTTGTACTTCCTATCACCCGACATTTGCGGCATAAAAAACCTCTCCTGAGCTGGGCCGTATCTTACAGGACAACGGCCGCGCGCCCCAGTGCGAATTTGGTGAAATAAACAAGCCGGGCGCTTTTTATCGACAATAAAAAGCCCGCCCTGAACAGGGCGGGCTTGGATGGCTGATTAATGCTTACAAAAACGCCAGCAATGCCCAGATTACTGCGGTCAGAGCGATGCTGCAGTGGATCACGCCTTTCACACTGGTCATTGGACCCGTCTTGCCAAACAAGGCGTTCGCTTCCAGAGCCAGTATCAGAACCACACAGGCTCCAAATCCGGCTGCACCAGCATCAATGGGCAGGTGCTTGGACGCGAGCATGCCAAACAACATGGGGCCAGACAGCAAGGTATTGGTGCGAGACGCCAAACCGGCCTTGGCAGCGGCTGAAGGACCATCTCCTTCCTTGAGCCCGATAACAATCTGCTGCTTGGGCCATATGATGAGCCACACATTGAGGAACATCAGGGTTCCAGCCAGGGCACCCATCCATATGGCGGGCATACCCATGATATTGGTGGTTGCACCTACCTGGTGCAGCAAGGTGAGTCCGGTGAGGAAAGTAAACATTGCACCCCAGCGGAACCACCACAGCGCGCGCGGAGCTAGCTTTTTAACAGCATCGGCCTTGGCATCAGCCTCAGCTTCCTTAAAGTACTCTGTTTGTACAAAATTGAAATAGTAGAGCAAACCTATCCAGGTAATACCGAACAGGACGTGCGCCCAACGAAAAACAAACTCCAAAACAATACTGCTCATACACCTAACCCCTTTTCATTTTTTTTTGTGTTGCCTGGCCTATTATACACTTTGCTCAAGAGCGTGAAACGTCGTCTTACCCACCCATGAAAAACGCCTCATTTAATCGACTTACTACAGGCCGCCGCCATCGGCGAAGTCCAATTCCATTGCCTCTTCCAAAGCCCGCAGCAGTGGGGCACGGACCCTGCTCTTGGTGTTTTTATGGGCCTCCATATTCAGGCCAGAAAGCTGCTCAGCAATGGCGACGGCGCGATACATCAGCTGACCTGAGTCTACCGCTTCATCCAGGTAACCCGCCTCCACAGCCCCTTCCGCGTCATACAAATATGCGCAATTGACCGAGAGTTCAAAGTGAGCCGGATCCAGCCTGGACCGGGCGATTTCCACACCAAAGCGCGGCATACTCATTCCGATGGCAACTTCGTTGAGACCCAGCTTATAGTCTCCGGCAATGCCAATACGATAATCGGCGGTCATCAGCATTATGCCGCCCATCGCCAGGGCATGCCCGGTCACAGCTAATACCACGGGAGTAGGAAACTGCAATATTCTCTTGGCGAAATCGGCACCGCCACTAACCAGCTTCATTACCTGTTCCCCGCCCTGGCTCATCACCGAGAGATCAAAGCCGGCAGAGAACTTACCAGGCCGACCCGTGATGACAACCACCTTGCCAGCCTCTTCAGCCTGATCAAGCGCTGAATTAAGCTGCTCCAACATGACGAATGACACTGCGTTGGCCTTGCCATCATCCAGGGTAATCAGGGAATACTTTTCTTCTTCGGCAAATTGTACGAGTTGGCTCACTTGGCGCTCCTGATGAACGTGCTGAAACTTGAGGTGGATACGTTAATTGAAGTTGGCGGGATTGGCTAGTTTGGTTTTTGGGAGCAAGCTTCGAGACGAATGCGGTCAACATTCCCAGCCACGCCCCTGCCGGCTTCCTGCCTCTCGGGGCGCACCCTGGGTATAAAAAAGCCCGGCAATTGCCGGGCTTTCGAGGTGCTTACAGAAGCGGGGTTTACATCATGCCGCCCATGCCGCCCATGCCGCCCATATCGGGCATGGCAGGTGCACCGCCAGCGCCTTCATCCGGAGAGTCAGCAACCATCACCTCAGTGGTAATCATCAGTGCTGCGACTGAACCTGCGGCCTGCAGCGCGGTGCGGGTGACTTTAGCGGGATCGAGGATACCCATTTCGATCATGTCGCCGTACTCACCCGTAGCTGCGTTGTAACCATAGTTACCTTCGCCCTGACGGATCTTGTCGAGAACAACAGAGGCTTCGTCGCCGGCATTGCCAACGATTTGACGCAAAGGACCTTCCATCGCGCGCAGCGCTGCTGCGATGCCATGGTTCTGGTCTTCGTTGTCGCCCTTGAGCTCGGCGATAGCAGCAATAGCGCGCACCAGTGCCACACCACCGCCAGCAACTACGCCCTCTTCAACCGCAGCGCGAGTCGCGTGCAGTGCGTCTTCAACACGTGCCTTCTTCTCTTTCATTTCGATTTCGGTGGCTGCGCCAACCTTGATCACTGCAACACCGCCAGCCAACTTGGCTACGCGCTCCTGCAGTTTTTCGCGATCGTAATCGGAAGAAGTATTTTCGATCTGGGTGCGGATCTCGCCAACACGCGCCTGAATAGCTGCCGCGTCGCCTGCACCGTCAATAATGGTGCTGTTATCCTTGTCCATGGTCATACGCTTGGCGCTGCCCAGATGCTCCAGAGTGGCTGACTCGAGATCCATGCCCACTTCCTCAGAAATGACCGTACCGCCAGTGAGGATAGCGATATCCTGTAACATGGCCTTGCGGCGATCACCGAAGCCAGGCGCCTTACAGGCAGCTACCTTCACGATACCGCGCATGTTGTTGACTACCAGAGTCGCCAGCGCTTCGCCTTCAACATCTTCAGCGATAATAATCAGCGGCTTGGATGCCTTGGCAACCTGCTCCAGCAGAGGCAGCAGTTCGCGGATGTTAGAGATCTTCTTGTCAACCAACAGGATGAATGGCGCTTCAGATTCAACGCTCATGCTGTCTTGATTGTTGATGAAGTATGGAGACAAGTAGCCGCGGTCAAACTGCATACCTTCAACCACGTCCAGCTCGTTTTCCAGGCCAGAGCCTTCTTCAACGGTAATGACGCCTTCTTTACCTACTTTCTCCATCGCTTCAGCAATGATGTCGCCGACCTGATGATCAGAGTTTGCAGAGATAGTACCCACCTGCGCAATTGCCTTGGTGTCTGCACAGGGGATAGAAGCTTCCTGTACTTTTTCTACCGCAGCTGCAACCGCCTTGTCGATACCGCGCTTCAGGTCCATCGGGTTCATGCCAGCGGCAACCGACTTAAGGCCTTCATTAACGATGGATTGAGCCAGTACGGTGGCTGTGGTGGTGCCATCGCCAGCGGCATCGGAAGCTTGTGATGCCACTTCCTTGACCATCTGTGCGCCCATGTTCTCGAACTTGTCTTTGAGTTCGATTTCTTTCGCTACGGATACACCGTCCTTGGTCACGGTGGGTGCACCGAAGGACTTATCCAAAATTACGTTACGGCCCTTGGGCCCCAGAGTTGCCTTTACGGCGTCGGCGAGAACATTCACGCCGTTCAGCATGCGAGCGCGAGCGTCGTCGCCAAACAATACATCTTTAGCTGCCATGTCTTAGATCCTTAAAATTCTCAATCTGTTTGTCGAAATATGGGGAGGGGTGTCTTACTCGACAACGGCGAAAATTTCGCTTTCACCCATAATGATCAGTTCTTCACCATCGATTTCGATAGTGTTGCTTCCGGCGTATTGGCCGAACACAACAGTGTCACCGACTTTGACGGCCAGAGGGCGCACATCGCCACTGTCCAGAACTTTGCCTTCACCGACGGCGATAATTTCGCCCTGGTTGGGTTTTTCTTTGGCGGAACCAGGCAGCAAAATACCTCCTGCGGTGGTTTCTTCCTCTGCGTTGCGACGAACGACCACGCGGTCGTACAGCGGACGAATGCTCATGTATCTCTTTCTCCTAGTGACAGTATTATGAGAGACCCCGGAGGGTTGAAAGCTCAATGGGGGCGTTAAAAACCCTTTTCAAGGGCGAATTAGCACTCTTTTTATGAGAGTGCTAATTCTAGTCAGGGTTTGGGCCGAGTCAAGGGGAAATGAAAACTTATCGACTCGAGGCCGAATCAGATATTATCTTTAGCAATCAATGGCTTACTTCACGTCTTCCTCATCAATGCGGGTGTATTGTCCCTCAATGGTGACTTCGCTCTCAAAATCTCGTTGTGGGGCATAGGCTTGTGGCTGCTGCCCACCTATGGCCTTGGCCAAGCGCCTTCTCAAGGGGCCGATCATGACCACAATTGCGGCAAAATCCGAGATCATTCCGGGAAACATTAACAACACACCGGCAAGCCCCATGGCCATGTCATCCACCAGCAACTCCGAGCCGAGCACCTTGCCCTGCTGCACGCCCTGCAGGCGCTCTATCATCTGCATGCCCTGCCGGCGCAGCACCAACACGCCTAATACCAGGGTGGCGAGAACATAGAAGATGACCGTCAGGGCACTGGTCTCAATACCCAACTGGATCAAGGTAAACAGCTCCAACCAGGGCAGGAGCATAAAAAAGAATCGCATAACTACTCTCCGTGAACGGAAAATATGGGGTTGATCAGGCGAAAAACAAGCCTTTGAGCCTACCAATCATAGTTAACACCCACCGACCACTTGCGGTCTACCTTGTCGATAGACGCCTCCGCCGGCAAATTGTCATAGTTGTACTCCAGCTGGAAAATGGAGCTGAAAGCTCCGTTAATGGGGTATTTCAAACCCGTGGTGGTGTTCACCTCGAAGTCTTCACCCTTTTGAAATGACTGCAGCGCAGCATGACGGTGAAACACCTCCATGCCCCGGTCATTCACTCGCCAGGCAAAATCAAGGTTCCAGAGAAAAGCAGGGCGCTCCCGGGTAACTCCCGTTGTGAACTGTTCATCGACGTAGTTGAGCGTTCCTTTACCCAGCAGATCAAAATAGGCTGTTTCCAGAAACTGGTAGCCCATTCCCAGACCCACAGAGGCCCGCTGATCCAGTTCACGAAATTTATCCTCTTCATAGAAGGCGTTGCCGGTGGCGAACCATTGATCGGTAAAGAATTGGTCGTACTGATAAGAACCCAGCCAGGATTCACGGGTTTTCTCGCCGTTGGAGCTCTCATCCTGGTAGCGCAGCGCAATCGTGTGTCGTGACTCAAGATAGCGCAGCTCAGTCCTGGCATTGATATCGTACTTGGTAATGTCCGTGTTCCCCGCCGCGTCCTCCAACGCGAGTATCAATCCGCCTTTTTGCTGCAACAGGGGTTGAGGCTCGGTGATGGTCTCACCAGCTGCGACAACCAGGGTCCAGTCACCCAGTCGCTGCACGCCTTGGTCACAATGCAAATGCTGCTTGGTTTGCTGAATAAACATCCAGCAATTACTCAGTTCCGACCCGGTAGTCTGCAAGTCAAAATGCGAGCCACTCTCTATGTATTTAACGTGATTTTGGCCTACTGATAAGTCGCCTAAAATAGCCGAGGTCCACTGCACATGACCGTCCGCTATGCCCACCATTGTACCGGTGATAGACTCACCGTCAGCGAAATGCAGACGGTCTGCACTCGCGGTAAAGGCGATGGTCAGCCCCAATAGCATCACCAAAGCTTTGCGGCCCGGCTTGAACCCAGGCAAACGAAATTTGCTAGACATTGAATTCCTATAAACCGAATTTATTCCTATGCAACACGAACCTGACATCAATGAACGCATCTGGCAGGTCGTTGCGTTGATTCCAAACGGGAAAGTGGCTACCTATGGCGATGTTGCTGCCCAGGCAGGCCTGCCCGGCGCCGCTCGCAGGGTCGGTAGAGCATTGAAGTTCCTGCCCTCAGGCACCCGTATCCCATGGCATCGTGTCGTCAATGCGCAGGGACGTCTGTCTCTCCCTGATGACTCAACCTCAAAGTATACCCAAAGAGAACGACTGGAGGCAGAGGGTGTGGTGTTTCGACAGAACAACAGTATCGATTTGTCCCGCTACAGGCTTAACCACGGCCTCTAGATAAGACATAAGCACCATCGCTATTTCGTGCCACCAAAGCGGCGGCAAAAACGCTGATAGTTAAAGCGACAATAAACCTGAAAGTCGATCCACCGACGAAACAGAAAGCCGTAGCCGCTGTTGTCAGCTTCACTCTCTCGGCATTTCAATTCCAGCGCGTGGGTGCTTTCCAGCCAGTGCAATTGAGGGTCGACTCGCTGCGCCAGAGACTCATAGACCGAGGTGGGGATAGTCAACTTCGCACCAGGAAAGTCCACAAACAACTTATTGTCGCCCGGTGCTCTTACCGGATTTTTCTGCCCATTGATAAACAGGGGGTATTGCCGGTTGAACGAGCTCAACATTAACGCCGACTTCTGGCTCATGCTGGGGTTCTTCTCTGCCTGGATATATTCCAAGCCCTCCCCTGATACCCCAATTTTTTCCAGAAACGCGGCCGTAATGCCACCTTGATGACTAGCTGCATCCTGGAAGTCGTAGGTCGTAATATTGTTTGCGCCGTAAAACAGGCCAATTTTTTTTAGAAGCTGCTCAAAGTTGTAATAAGGAGGATCTTCAAATAGCTCGCCGAGAGTTGCCCCGACTTTTAGCCGTTGCTGGATTTCGCTCACAAGAGCACTGCGCGGGTGCCGAATACAAGCAACGACTTTTACCGTGGGTGCCAGGGTTTTAAGCCAGGTTGCCAACGATTTTACCGTCTCTCGTTTGAGGTGCGCGACACCCTCTGCTGATAGCAACAAGGTGCCTGACTCTGACCTCCCAAAACCCTCCATATAGGCGGATTTCAATCCCTCTCCATAGGCCAACGCACTCTCGGTCGTATCCCTGCCTGCTAGAATATTCGCCGGGATCAACTCCGGCTTTTCCTCGAATATCGCCCGTAGACTTTGAGAGTGATTACCATCGAAATGAAGTTCATCGGGGAATTTTCGAGGATAGTAGACGCCCCGCTTTTCCAGAGCGTCGGCATTTGCCAGCAAAAACTGCTGGATAGTTGAAGATCCGGTCTTGCCAAGGCCGATATGAAGAATAACCCGCTTGAAGGGCATAGTCTCGGCACCGTCCCCCTTGCGCTCCGCTTGCAAAGAGGATTCAGCCCTCAGGTGGGCGTTGCTAGCGGCCTGCGCGTCCATTTCCAAGGCAAGCTCATTCATCAAATCCAGATAGTAGTCAGCATCCAGGGCCCCGGGGTCGGGAAGAAGGGTGGCCTCCTCACTGGGAAGGACCTCACCAAACTGATGCTGTTCCTCCAGAAAGCCATTTAACAGACGGATCTGCTGGTTGAATTGATCAGCTTCGTTGGCTGTGAATTTAATATCCAGCGACAGTGGTTCACTGCGGATCTTCCGCATCGAACGATAGAGCAGGTGCATACGCGTGGCCAGGCCCCTTCCGCGATTAGGAATCCCCTCAACATACTGAGGATGACGACGATTAAACGCCAATAGGAAAGCAACCCCCTCAGGCCCCAGGGATTTATTGCTCTCTTTTTCCTGCACGCTGGTCGTGATGACGTTTCCAAGCTGTGCGAAATGAAAAAAATCAGCGAGCAGCGAATTATCAATCAGCGATTCAAATTTGAGTGGACGAACAATAAGTTGAGCCTCACCAAGCACCTCACTCCAACGCTGCAGAAAGCGGTAACGATGTCGCCGCTTGGTTTCGCGAAGCAACTCCTCACCGCCGATGGGGTCCACCAACTCCTTAACATCCTGTTCCCAGCGACTTCTAATTGAATCGACAGGATCGCGCACATAGGCAATGGCAATAACCTCGTCAAAGTAGGGCTCGACAAAGTGCTTCAACTTCTCGATCTCTTCGACTGATAGTCCTGGCAGCGCTTCCGCTGAAATTATGCCAACGCCGCTTTCAAAAGATTGAAAAAAGCCGATCCACTTTCGTCGCAGCCTTTCCAGCTCTGCTTCCCAGTCCTCATTACTGATTGGGGAAAGCTGCTTATAGTGAAAGGTGTTCTCCGCGTTCTCTTTGAACAGTACCGGAAAAGTAAAAGAGTGATTGAAGGGCAACCAGGGCGGGTAATACACCTGCCGCTCACACAGCGCCTCTGCACCATTGCCTAGTGATTCTTGAATGGAGCTGGTTCCGGTCTTCGCCATCCCGATATGTAGAACCAGTTTCTTCAATCTAACCTCCAATAAAAAGCAGCAAAATGCGCTATACACGCGGATCTAATCATCCCGACACAGTGACTACGCAGATAGCGCAAGTCTTCTGATGGACAGAGCAATGGCTGCATGGTCGTAGGCTGCAAGCGGCACAGAATCAGTGCCTCCAACCTGGCCGGCCAACCACTTAAGACTACTCATTGGGACGTCCAGCAGATCGGCTTCGCTACGCACCATAGGGCCCTCGTGAGCGGCCCAATTTTCTTGAAGCGAAAATCCGGAGCGGCTCTCAAACCAGTCATAATGAGCATTTCGCTCATCGAGAATTTCATTCAGCAAATCTGGATGCATCCGAAATTTGTCTCCCGCTAGACCACTTAGCTTTCTTATCAGCACTTTGTCTTCCCGAATAGATACAGGAAATTCCTTACGGTACAGGTAAAGGAGTTGAACAGCCTGCATTGAAAGTCCGGTATTAGAAGACCTGAGAGGAAGTGTCACGTTATCAATGCCTACCACTGTCAAAAAATCGTTGACGACACTACGATTGGGGAAAGAAGCCGGCTCAAAAAATCGTAGCGTTACGTTATCTTCCCCAAAAACCTCATCATATTTTTGCGTAGATTTCTTCAGGTTTAAAGTGTGTGGCTTGTCTACGGTGACAAACTGATGCTTGAGCGTTTCCTGAAAACCGCTTTCAATTTTTGATTTGATGGGCCGTAGATAGAGCACCACTTTAACGTTGTTAAACTGCTCGCTAACGACATGCAAAAGATCTTCACATTCGCCCTTGTTCAGGCTCGAAATAGATTCAGCGGAGAGAATAACGTTTGGTTTATGACAGCGCGCCAAGCGTGCAACAAACCTTTTTCGAGCTCCTGACCTGCCGTAACCCGTTGCATCCATAATTTTCCCGCCCTCCACCCCTTTACGGTGATTAAACGCCTTTACAATGATCAGCGATGAATTTGGAATGTTAGTGGAAAAATATTCGTAATCGGGGTGATCGAGATATTCGTGGAGATAGTTTTGTATTGCTGTGGTTCCCGTTTTCCTCATTCCGGCGTGAATAATCAGAGTTTGCTCACTTACTTTTCCTCGTCTCAACCGCTGTGGTGTATCACGCCAGGGCGCAACCCAGAATAACAAAATCATCCCGGGTATCGCCAACAGGGCACACAGTAAGAAAAAATGCACCCATCCCACCTGCTCCACAATCACCCCTGTGCTCGCATTGGCAAACGTACGAGGTAGCGCAGCCAGTGCCGTAAAAAGTGCGAACTGGGTTGCAGCGTAGACTTTACTGGTTTCCCTGGCGATAAAGGCCGTAAAAGCTGCTGTACCCATGCCAACGCCAAGGTATTCAAAGCTGATAACGGCCGCCAGCATACCTAGAGAGTGCCCAACGGAAGCCAACAGGGCAAAGCCCAGAATACTGACCACCTGCACCACGCCGAAAAGCCACAGGGAACGATTAATACCCAGTCGAATCATTAGCCCTCCGCCCAGAAGTCCGCCAATGATCGCAGGCCACAGGGCTGCATGTTTTGCGACCAGACCTATCTCAGTTTTGGTGAACCCCATATCCAGATAAAACGGTGTTGCCAGCGCTGTCGCCATGTTGTCGCCGATCTTGTAGAGGAACATAAATCCAAGAACCAACAACACACCCTGCAAACCTCGCCGCTGCAGGTACTCACGAAAGGGAGCGATTACAGCCTCACGAAGTCCCACAGCCTGCGGATATTCGGACTCTGGTTCAGCTACCAGCAGACTCATTGCAAGGCCTATCAACATGAAGCCCGCGGTAATCCAGAAAACGCTGCTCCAGGGAAGGCTATCGGCCAGTATCAGAGAAAGAGAGCCTGGCACCAAACTGGAGATTCGATAGGCCTGCACGTGGATGGAATTACCCAGCCCCAGTTCTTCATCCGGCAGGATTTCGCGCCGGTAAGCGTCAAGGGCAATGTCCTGGCTGGCACTGAAAAAAGCGACGGCAAAAGCGATCCAGGCGATGACTGCAATATCTTTTTCCGGTTGGAACGCTCCCAGCACACCGATACTAAGCAGCAGTCCCAGCTGAACCATGAACATCCAGCCGCGTCTTCGCCCTAGAAAAGGCGGTACCCAACGATCCATCAAAGGGGCCCAGACGAACTTCCAGGTATAGGGAATACCCACAAGAGCAAACAGACCTATCTCTGCGAGCGATACGCCCCCTTCTCGAAGCCAGGCAGGCACCAGTTGGAAAAGAACATAAAGCGGCATTCCCGAGGCGAAGCCCGTGAACACGCAGATAAGCATACGCCGGTTAAATACCGAATCGCGCCAGCTTTTAGCCTGCTCACCCAATGGGTGCTACCCCAGCAAGCCATTCAAGGAATTTCATTCAACATCAAAGCCAAGTTGTCGCACAAACTCTATGTCCGCAGGATCGAATACCGAGAGGTCATGCTCACGAAAGCGCCCAATTGTTCGCGGCGGCGACACTTTTTCCGCCAATTGAGCCAGATCTTTCTTGCTGAACTGAATACCTGCAAATTCTCGCAGGGCCTCCAGCTCACCCTCGGGGTCAAGGCAAAGCCGGTCAAAGCTCAAGAAGTGCAGTCGGTGGCCCATTCGCTGACGGAAACCCTGCATTCGTTTATGGGCGGCAATCCAGTAGCGCAATAAATTCTGCGGCGTTGGGCTGGTATCACCCTCCAGCATCAAGTCTCCCCAGAAGTGTTTGAGCTGGTTCCTGTTGTCGCTGAACGCCATATCCAGGCCGTTGCGCATCACATAAACAAACTTCATTTCCGGAAAACAGCGATCCAGCATCGGCAATAGAATATGCGAATTAGGTTCCTTCCAACCCCAATGCTCGTCCCTGCGGTCACGTGATGGTGCCGACAGCAGCGACTCCCTAGCCTGCTGAAGCTGTGCCTCTGGAATAACCGGACTCCTGTCGCAGGCCATTGCACGATCGAGCAAGACTGTAAGCTCAGATGAAACCTCCACGCCATGGCGCATGGCGTTGGCAAACAGCCAGGATAACTTATCCTGCTCGCTATCAGACTGTAGAAGGATTGACCTGCGCACAAAGAGCAAACTAAACCACAGATTGTCCAGGGACTCATTAAGCTCCCCACCCATTACCACGCCCATTTTGCGTAACAGGTTTACAACCAGACGAGTACCGCTTCCGCCGACACCACCTATCACCAGTGGACTGGAGTCCTCCTTGGCGATCCGGTAGACGGGTGATGCGGCGGTGACACCCAATACACTGCGGGACAAGAATCTCGCTGAGTGCCGCTTTTGGTAGGCCAGGGCATCCTTGAAACTGTCTATCTGTTGCGCCAGGTGTCGCATCAGGCGAGGCTCTTGGCCTTTAAGGAAGTCAGTAATATGCGAGGCATCTTCGCGGGATAGGTCTATGCCGTCCCAGGAATCGTCCAGCGAGGGCTCTGCGTCCTCGAACAACTTCCCACTAGGGCGTTCCAGGTAATGACTAGCCACAAAGGCATTGTCCTCTCTGCATAATTCGATAATTTCTATACGCTGCTCAGGTGACAGCACCGATTGGCTGGTAAGAACGCGGGAGGAAGATGCATCTTGTTCTGCCGCATATTCCATCAGTAACTGGTTGAATTGATCGTTTTTGCGCCCATCCTCAACCAGGCAATTCACCATGCGCTTATATTCTGAAACGTTCAATGGCAGGCGAGGATTTGAGTCTTTTTGACTAACCGCAAAACTATCGTCGACATCAATCTGAAACGCGTGCCGGAGAAAGTCGTGCCGGATATCCTCCCGGTAAAATTGTTGCCTTTCATACGGGCGTGCAATCAGTTTACCGGGCTCAAGCGAGTCAGCCCAGGGCGCCAGAATTTTGGGATAATCAAAGCGCTCAACCTGCTTTCTGTATATCAAGTCGATGCGCCGTTTCTGCGGACCGGCCTTAATCTGCTGGTTGTAGCTCGCCATGATAATGTTGTCCTGGCGCCGCAGGTATATCACGACATATACATCAAACCAGACAGATACCTGGGCGCAAAACTTGCGGGCCTTTGCTTCATCAGCCCAAGCCATCAGCTCTGAAGAAAGCAGCACCCGATTTTGGTCGACTTTCGCTAACTCAGGAGCCCAGTCATCAACATTCTCAAATTTCCATTCGTTTTCCAGAAAGCGGGGTATATGCGGAGACAAAAGGTGATGGGCATTAGCCATAGTTCCACGCTTGGGATAGCAAACATCATGGTTAGCCAGCGCCTTCCGGTTTTCCCAGAAGAAGTTCTGCAATGCAGTTGTACCGGTCTTTCCCATACCGATATGCAGATATAATTTCTTCTTCATCAGCTTTCTATGTCCTGACAGCCTGAAGGCTGGGTTAAACGACGACTTTCAATGCAGACCGGTAAGCGATGTCATGTTTGTTAGCCAATATAGCAGGATCAAACTTGGCTGCCGCTTCCGGGACGGCGGCGCACATTGACTGGCGCATTTCCTGGTCGGTTACGATGCTGGCTATAATATCTCGCAGTGCCTCAATGTTAATTTTATCATCTTCTAAGGGAACCACCGCCCCCGCCATGCCATTTTTCCCTTCCAGCATTCGGGAAATTTCTCCAAGGTCACTGGCGAGCAGAGGCACCCCACTCTGAAGGCACTCAATGATAACCAGCGGAAAGCTTTCCCCTCTGAACTTGGATGGAAGAAAGCCCATGTCTGCGACGGCGAAGTAACCACGCACGTTACTCTGATAACCCTCCAGATGAATAAAGTCAGGCAATCCACCTTCAATGCCAGACAAACGATCGTATTCAGGACCATCACCGACGAGCAATAAATGAATATCACTTGCTGAGGCCTCCCTGGCACTGGAAACAGCCTCAATGGCTTCGCGCCAGCCCTTTTCTTCCATTGCCCGACTGATCAAAGTTAAGACAAAGGCGTCCTCGGGAATGCCAAGGCTCTCCCTTTCAATTACTTCGTGAGCTTCTGGCTCCAGAGCGTTATCAATTCTCTCTACCCGTGCATATTCAAGCAACCCGTGATCCCTAATCGCATCCAGGTTTTTATCCGCCACATAGATAAGCCTCGCGCTACGCTTGACCAGTCTTGGCAGAATTGGTCTCAATTCATATTCATTGATTGTCTCGTACATGCCGTGAAGCGTCACAACTGTTTTAACCGGAACATCCTCAGGCAGAATATCGAGTATGGTGCTGTCCATCCAGGCGTGGTGGGAATGAATCACTTCCACGTCGAATTCGTCGATGATTCGTTCCAACTGAGCAAAGTCGGAGACTATGGGAATATCCCCACGCAGCCTGTCTCGCACACCATCCAGCCTGGGCTCCCTGGCACAATCGAGGTAAGTCACGTTGTAGCCATGCCGCTTCATGATATTGGCAAGGCTGACCGGGAAGGTTTCACCGCCACCGGAACAAAAGGCGTAGGAAGCCATTAGCAGATTGGGGGCCTTGGTGGTTTTCTGGTCACGTATTCGTTGCAGACTATAGCAAGCTTCCAGCGCCTCATCGGAATACTCACCGCGCGTCTCTCGCCAGTGAATTTCCAGGTTGTCTCGCAGTGTCTCAAAGACCTTATCCGGCACATCGTAAAATTGCTGGACCGTGCGCGCCACCAGCTCATGCTCTCGGTAAAACTCATCCTGAGAGTAAGACCCTACCGAGGTGTTCTTACCGTGTATTCGATAGTAATTGCAGGCCACAGGTGAATACGCCAGCATTCCGCCGCGTAGCAAGTGCAAGTAAAGCACCCAGTCACCACAGGTTTTCATCTTGCGCCACTCAGGGTCGTCCAGAATCTCCAGCTTACGAGGCGTTCGGAACAAGGCGGAGCTGACATTGGGAACGATGTTTTTGACCGCAAATGCCTCGCGAACGATGGCGGGGCCAGTTTCCAGAATAGGATGATTCCAACGCTGTGGGTCTATGTCATTAAGATATTCATTAATCGACCAGATTTGCTGCTCACCTTCACCGTCCATGAAAACGGTGCGAGCGTAGGCCAACATAATGGCCTCGTTCTCAAAATAGGGGACCAGAACTTCGAGGAAGTTTTCGGTACACCAGTCATCACTCTCTGCAATCCAGACAATGTCGCCCTTGGCGAGATTCAGGCCTCGCTCCCACTGATGAAACACACCACCGGAGTTTTCTTCGTTGATAACCAGCGTCGATTTTTCCGGGTATCGCTGGTGGAAGCTGCGCAATACTTTTGCGCTCTCATCGGTAGAGGCATCGTCCAGCAAAATGACTTCAAAATTCTGGTAGGTCTGTGAAAAAATTGATTCCAGCCGAAGCTCAAGATAGGCGGCGTGGTTGTAGTTCGGCACTATCACGCTGACCAACGGAGCAAAGCTCTCACTCTCCTCCTGCTGCTGATAACGCATGGGCTGCAGAACATCGGGGCTGACCGATTGGTGCATGTCCCTGGGCCCCACGGAGAACAAACGATTGGCAAAGCGGAAAAAGGGACGAACCAGCCGTCGAATCGTCCAGGCAACCGCGGGATGGCGCAGACTCATGCGATGGTAAACCAGTATCGCTTTTAACCTGAATTGAACCCAGTTGCTTGCGAGGGAGTCGCGACCGCGCTGAAGCCGCAAGCTGAGACTGCGCAGTGGTCGAGTCAAACGCCAGGAGGTGGAGTTCTCCATCTGCTGGATTTGTTCGATGTAGTCGTCGCGCTGCGCCTCCAGGTCACTTCGCTCAACTTCCAAGGAGTCTCTCTCACCGGTCAGCGCATGATTCAGCGATTCCAGCTCGCTCTTCTGCTCCCCAAGAGATTCGGCGATTGCGGAGACGCGTGAAAGCTCCTCGCGCTGCCCTCCAAGCTGATCCTGCAATGCTGCATTGCCTTCTTGCAGGTTGGTCACTTCGCCGCGAAGCGGTGAAATGACCTGCTCATGCTCGAGTTTCATGCGCTCCGTATTTTCGGCGAGTTCTTCGGCCTGATTGCGCAGATCTTCCGCCACTTCTTCACTCAGGGTCAGCGCCAGCCGGTCGGCACGGATGCTATTGCTAAGTCGGGAAAGTGTGGGCGCGAAAATACTCTTCATGCGAGCTTGTGTGTCAGGTCGCCTGTATACTGACTCGCAGGAATCGGCTATTTCAGTGCCATCGTTTTCCGGCTCTAGAAAAAGCTGCAGCTGCTCCTCGAACTCAAAAACCTGGGGGAAGCTGCCTTCCAATCGGGTCGTGACGTCGGCATTCGCTGTACTGCGATGCAGACTGCGATCCACAAACCGTTCGCAGAACTCAGCAACCTTCTCCGGATCTGGAGATAAACCCAAAAAATCGTTAATTTTATCCAGAACGCTAGTGGGCTCTGCAAGTAATGCCCCATAGGAAAGGTAAAGGACATTGAGATCTCGACTGGAAGAAACGGCCTGAGCTGAAAGCGATAACCAGAGCGCCGCGGCTTCATCCAGGCTTCGGCCTATTTCATAAAAGTCCGGATTGGCTTCTGCCCTACTTCGCTGGGAAAGCGAAACTTCAGCAACATCGCGGAGAGTATGGATATAGTAAACATCCTCACTGGCATAGCCGGCCCGGAGAAACACCTCTAACCAAAATGGCAGAAGCTGACAGATTCTTGGATCCTTAACCACCGCCACAGGTGCTTTACCATAAAGTTCAGTAATCAGCGCTGCAGCGTCGCTTTTCCACTGTGCTAAGTCGTGATTCGCAAGACAAGAAACACCATCGAACAGAGGGTTGTCCCAGCTGCCGCCCAAAAATTCGAGCAAGCGGTCATTAAAGTCGACTATATTGGGGTGTTCAAAAAAGCCTTTCTGGTTCTCTTCGTTGGCGTAGTGTTCGCCCAGACAGGCATCAGCACCCAGGCTTTCTACAGCAGCCGCGCACAAGGACGTACCCGACCGATGAGCCCCGAGAACCACGATCAATTTCTTGGAATCTGCCATATCTGTCCGGAATGAAACGAATGAATCCCGCTCTCTAGAGCGATGGCGGCATTATACGCAAATGACCTAGATTTTCTTTAACAAAGTGGCGAAGAAAAGGCCTACATTGCCCATAAAAGTTTGGGCATACAACCCGGTTCGCTTCAACCCCAGGAGGCGTTTCAGTAAACCGGCCTCCCTGAATTCCACAAACGACTCCAATACCAATCGATTACTTGGTGTTAACAATGCCATATTTGATCGTAAAGCGGCAATATTCCGGTCATTCCAACGTCGATTAGAGCCACACAACGCCTTTAGATACCGTCGAACACGGCGCGCTAGACCTTCATTTGCGCCCACCTGGTTCTCCGAATGCTGTCGGTAACTCAGCGAGGGCTCTGGGTCATAAATCACAGTGCCCCCTGCCCCGCTCACCAATAAATACGTCCACCAGTCGTGACTCACGACATCAACGCTGCCTGCAGTGTTAAGTAATTGACGAGCTGCGCGGTTCATCACCATGGTATTCCCGCCACCAATATTATGAACCAAGGCGTTGAGAAAAGAGGGAGATTTTCGAAACAGGGGTGACCTTCCGATGATCTTGTTTGATGTCGAAATAGAACGTGTACGGGCGCAATACAGCAACGGCTGATTATCATCTAACTGACGCATTTTATTCAATGCACGTGACAACTTGTCATTGTCCCAAACATCATCTTGATCACAGTAAGCAAAATAGCGCCCTTCAACCTCAGTGGAGAGGAGAAGAGAGAGGAAATTAGCACAGGGCCCAGTGCCGGGCCCCGAGTTCAAATGTGAATAATGAGGTCCTTCTCCTAAGTGGGCGTCGCACAAAATTTTCAGTGTCTCGTCCGTCGAGCCATCATCTGAGACGTATAAACGTGCCTGGCATCCTTGCAGGGCGGCGATCGATTTCAGTTGAGCATCAAGAAAGTGGGCGCCATTGTAAGTGCAAAGTAGAACCGCTACTTGATCAACGTTGTCCGTCATTCCTTCTCGGCATAGGGTTTCAGAATTGTTTCAACAGCGTCATTATCAATAACGACCTTATCACTCATCTGAAACTGAGAGATAAATTCTTTCATTGCTAATTTACGGTAGTCTGCCTCTAGCCCTTTCTCTATTTCTGACTTCACTTCCTCAAATGTCTTATAAGACTTTTCCTGAACGCCATCAAGACGAATTATGTGGATACCAAATTGGGAATTTACCAGCTCAGAATATTCTCCAACCGTCCCAATAGTGAAAAGGCCTTCACTATACCGTGGAGAAACGCCAATTTCTCCATAGGAAACCCAGCGATTAAACTTACCCTTTTTTTCCGCCGCATTGGGCTCTCCGGAATGCATGGCGACCATTTCTTCAAAGTCCGCACCAGCACGAAGCTGGTCCAGCACACCCTGTGCTTTAATCGTAACTTCCTCTCTTGGTAGACCGGGAGGTGATGAAAACAGAATATGGGAAGACATGCGCCGCTCAGGAACCGCGGCGTACTTCTCTTTCAATGCAACATATTGCTCCTTTGCTAGTTCGGAAAAATCTGGTGTTTGCAGATCATTAGAGTATTTCCGAAGCACGAAATCGCGCTGATACGTCTGCAGGCCATTAACATACTCCCAATAGAGTTCAGAATCGTCAGCCACAAATTCGTCGGCATAATCCGCTAGCTTTTTGTTGGCAAGTGCCAGATTAATCAACTCCAGCCGGTCTCCCTCGTCAACTAATGCTACCTCACGCATCTGTGGTGTCCAGCGCGTGACTTTGTAAGCAAACTCATCGAAGCTCATTTCGGCGTCGCCGTCTTGAATAATTGTCTGATCGTTAGCTAATAGCCCGCTAGAGAAGCCAGCCGCGGCTGACAGAACAAGACCGATAATAATTTTACGCATGTTTATCACTCAAAATAGTTTACTGGTTCTTCAGGTACAAAAAAGCCGACACCCTAGGGTGTC
>JBDWAD010000010.1:0-19115 GCA_039979015.1 Halioglobus sp. | reverse complement strand
AAGGCAACCATTTCGCCACCCCAGACTTCGGCGCATACGCGAGTCAGGGCTGCTGTCAGGGTAGTTTTACCGTGGTCAACGTGACCGATGGTACCCACATTTACGTGGGGCTTAGTACGTTCGAATGTTTCTTTTGCCATTTGCAGGCTCCTCTATATTGAAGGGGACAGAGTCTTGCCCTGTTCCCGGTTTTAAATTACCTAATTGTACTTCGACATAATGGCATCAGCGACAGCAGCAGGTGCTTCCGCATATTTGGAAAACTCCATCGTGTAGGTTGCTCGACCCTGGGTCGCGCTGCGCAAATCGGTTGCGTAGCCAAACATCTCAGCAAGCGGCACGTCTGCGGTTACTACCTTGCCGGAGGGGTTCTCATCCATTCCGTCAATCAAACCTCGACGTCGGTTGAGGTCGCCCACGACATCACCCATATTCGCTTCGGGTGTCACCACTTCGACGGCCATAATCGGCTCGAGCAATACAGCTCCGCCTTCACTTGAAAGTTTCTTGGTCGCCAGACTGCCAGCGATCTTGAAAGCCATTTCATTGGAATCCACATCGTGGAAAGATCCGTCGTACAGTGTCGCTTTCAGGCCAAGCAGTGGATAGCCTGCCAAAACGCCATTTTTCATTTGTTCCTCGATACCTTTCTGTACCGCTGGAATATATTCTCGCGGTACGGAGCCACCCACGATTTCGTTAACAAATTCCAAACCTTCAGCATCACTATCTTCCGCTGGCTCGAACTTAATCCAGACATGGCCATACTGACCACGACCGCCAGATTGACGGACAAACTTGCCTTCTATCTCAGAAGTATTTCGAATCGCTTCGCGGTAAGCCACCTGAGGCTTACCAATGTTTGCTTCCACACTGAATTCGCGTTTCATGCGGTCGACCAGGATATCCAGGTGCAGTTCGCCCATCCCAGAAATAATAGTTTGGCCGGTTTCTTCATCGGTCTTCACCCGGAAAGAGGGATCCTCCTGGGCCAGCTTACCCAGTGCAATACCCATTTTTTCCTGATCAGGCTTGGACCGGGGCTCAACCGCGACGGAAATGACTGGCTCGGGAAACTCCATGCGCTCGAGTACAATCGGCTTGTCAATATCGCATAAGGTGTCGCCGGTTGTGACATCCTTCAAGCCAACGGCAGCAGCGATATCACCAGCCAGTACTTCCTTGATTTCTTCCCGGCTGTTGGAGTGCATTTGCACCATACGGCCAACACGCTCTTTCTTTTCTTTCACCGAGTTGTAAACCGCAGTGCCAGATTCCAGCTTGCCGGAATACACTCGAAAGAACGTTAATGTTCCCACAAAAGGGTCAGTAGCGATCTTGAAAGCCAGTGATGAAAACGGCGCATTGTCATCCGCTTCCCGGGTCTCGACCGTTTCGGCCTTGTCCAGTAGCGTACCTTCAATCGCTTTGACTTCGGTCGGAGACGGCATGTATTCAATCACCGCATCCAGCATGGCCTGCACGCCCTTGTTCTTAAACGCAGAGCCGCCCAGAACAGGAACAATTTCATTGGCCAGTGTGCGCGCACGTATGCCCGCCTTTATTTCCTCTTCGGTGAGATCTACGCCTTCGAGATATTTTTCCATCATCTCGTCGGTGGCTTCAGCCGCATTCTCGACCATAAACTCGCGCATGGTATTAACTTCATCAACCATGTCTTGAGGCACATCAGCGTACTCAAACGTCATGCCCTGGTCATCTTCGCTCCAGAGAATGGCCTTGTTCTTCACAAGATCCACAACGCCCTTGAACTCGTCCTCAGCACCGATGGTCATTTGCAGGGGCACGGCAACCGCGCCCAGGCGTTCTTCTAACTGACTAACCACCATGCGGAAATCGGCACCGGCACGGTCCATCTTGTTGACGAAGACCATACGTGGCACCTCGTACTTGTTGGCCTGGCGCCAGACGGTTTCGGTCTGGGGTTGAACGCCAGATGAGCCGCAAAGTACTACCACGGCACCATCCAGCACTCGCAGGGAACGTTCTACCTCAATAGTGAAGTCAACGTGTCCCGGGGTGTCGATAATATTGATACGGTGGTCGTCAAACTGGGCATCCATGCCCTTCCAGAAACAGGTGGTTGCAGCAGAGGTGATCGTAATACCCCGCTCCTGCTCCTGCTCCATCCAATCCATGGTGGCCGCACCATCGTGCACTTCACCGATCTTGTGAGACAAGCCAGTGTAAAACAGAACACGCTCTGTGGTCGTGGTTTTACCCGCGTCCACATGAGCACAGATACCGATATTTCGGTATCTGTTGATGGGCGTTTGACGTGCCACTTTAGATTCCCCGTATCAAGGTCACTAAGCAGTTGCTTAGAAACGGTAGTGAGAGAACGCCTTGTTAGCTTCTGCCATGCGGTGAACATCTTCACGCTTCTTCACAGCATTACCTTTACCCTGGGAGGCGTCGATGATCTCGCCAGCAAGACGCTGACGCATAGACTTCTCACCACGGTTACGGGCGTACTCCACCAACCAGCGCATAGACAGCGCGATACGGCGAGCGGGACGCACTTCCACAGGCACCTGATAAGTTGCACCACCCACACGGCGGGACTTAACCTCCACCATGGGCGCAATGTTTTCCAGTGCTTCGTCGAAGGCTTCCAGGGGATCTTTGCCCAGCTTGTCCTGGACAATGTCCAGAGCACCATAAACGATGGTCTCTGCGACGGATTTTTTACCACTGATCATTACGTGGTTCATGAACTTTGCCAAAGTCACGTTGCCAAATTTAGGATCTGGCAGTACTTCGCGTTTGGCGACTACTCTTCTTCTTGGCATGATATTGCCCTTCTCTCTCTTCAGGTTTCCCGAACACCAACCTGCCACATACGCAGGGGAGGCAGAGGTTCGGCCTTACTTACTTTTTCAGCCAGTTTTCGCTAGCAGGACTTACTTGGGTCGCTTGGCACCGTACTTGGAGCGACCGTTACGACGGTCTGCTACTCCAGAGGTGTCCAGGCTGCCACGTACGGTGTGATAACGCACACCGGGCAAGTCCTTCACACGTCCGCCTCGAATCAGAACTACACTGTGCTCCTGCAGGTTGTGACCCTCACCACCGATGTATGAGGAAACCTCATAACCGTTGGTCAGGCGTACACGACATACTTTACGCAGTGCAGAGTTCGGTTTCTTGGGCGTAGTGGTGTAGACGCGAGTACAAACACCGCGGCGCTGCGGACAGCTTTGCAGGGCAGGCACGTCGCTCTTTTCTACTTTGCGCTTCCTGGGCTTACGAACCAATTGGTTGATCGTTGCCATTCAGTTAGAACTCCAAAAAATATGTTGTATTTCATAGCCTTATGGCCATGACCCCTAATCCGGGAAGAAAACGTGTGAATTAGCTGTATAAAAGACGCACGAGATCACCCCCAAAAAGAGGAGGCGGCATTCTATAGACGCTTGCGGAGGGAGTCAACCTGAAGGACGAGCTTTATCCTGTGTCTAATTGCATGAAATACAGTAGAAATATGCTGGTTTAGTGCTCCCAATGACGCTCTTTTTCCTGTACCCTAGCGCCCTATTTTTTCCTGCCCACCTTAAAACCGACTGAGAAACACAATGTCTGACTTATCGCTGTACAGAAATATCGGCATCTTCGCCCACGTGGACGCCGGCAAAACCACCACCACTGAGCGAATTCTGAAGCTCACGGGTAAAATTCACAAGACTGGTGAAGTACATGACGGTGCAGCGACCACCGACTTCATGGAGCAGGAGCAGGAGCGCGGTATTACCATTCAGTCCGCAGCGACTACCTGTTTCTGGAAAGACCATCGCCTGAACATCATCGACACCCCCGGGCACGTTGACTTCACAGTAGAGGTTTACCGCTCACTTAAAGTTCTGGACGGCGGCGTCGGTGTATTCTGCGGCTCTGGTGGTGTTGAGCCCCAGTCAGAGACCAACTGGCGCTATGCCAACGAATCAGAAGTAGCCCGTATCATCTTCGTCAACAAGCTTGACCGTATCGGCGCTGACTTCCTTCGCGTTGTCGACCAGGTAGAAAATGTACTGGGTGCCAACCCTCTCGTCATGGTGTTGCCTATTGGCCGCGAAGACGACTTCATCGGTGTTGTAGACCTGCTGACTCGCAAAGCTCACGTATGGCCCGATCCAGGCAACCCGGAGAAGTTCGAAATCTCCGATGTGCCTGAAGACATGGTCGACGAGGTAGAAGAGTGGCGTGAAAAGCTGATTGAAATGGCTGTAGAGCAGGACGATGACCTGATGGAAGCCTACCTGGACGGCAATGAGCCTGCAATGGACGACATCAAGCGCTGCATCCGCGAAGGCACTCGCAAGCTGGACTTCTTCCCCACCTACTGTGGTTCTGCGTTCAAGGACAAGGGCGTTCAGTTGATTCTCGATGCTGTTGTCGATTACCTGCCTACCCCAACTGAAGTTGACCCACAGCCGCTGACTGATGAAGAAGGTGAGCCCACGGGCGAAGTTGCCCTGGTTGCTACCGAAGAGCCTCTGCGCGCACTGGCTTTCAAAATCATGGACGACCGCTTCGGCGCACTGACTTTCGTTCGCATCTACTCAGGCGTCCTTAATAAGGGCGACACAATCCTGAACAGCTTCACCGGCAAGACCGAACGCATCGGCCGCATGGTTGAGATGCACGCTAATGACCGTAATGAACTGAACGCTGCCCAGGCGGGTGACATCATCGCCATCGTCGGCATGAAGAATGTGCAGACTGGTCACACCCTGTGTGATCCCAAGCACCCCTGTACGCTGGAAGCGATGGTATTCCCGGATCCGGTTATCTCTATCGCAGTTGCCCCGAAAGATAAGGCTGGCGCAGAGAAGATGGGTATCGCTATCGGTAAGATGGTTGCTGAAGACCCTTCTTTCCGTGTTGAAACTGACGAGGATTCAGGTGAAACCATCCTTAAGGGTATGGGCGAACTGCACCTGGACGTTAAAGTCGACATCCTCAAGCGCACCTACGGTGTTGAGCTGAATGTTGGTAAGCCTCAGGTGGCCTATCGCGAAACCATTACCACGGAAGTGGACGACTCCTACACTCACAAGAAGCAGTCTGGTGGCTCCGGTCAGTTTGGTAAGATCGACTACAAGATCAAGCCCGGTGAGCCCGGTTCAGGTTATGTGTTCTCTTCTTCCGTTGTGGGCGGTAACGTACCTAAGGAATTTTTCCCAGCCATTGAGAAGGGTTTCAAGGGAATGATGAACGAAGGTACTGTGGCTGGATTCCCCGTACTGGATGTTGAGATCGAGCTGTATGACGGTGGCTTCCACGCCGTTGACTCCTCGGCTATCGCCTTCGAACTGGCAGCAAAAGGTGCCTTCCGTCAGTCCATGCCAAAAGCTGGCGCACAGTTGATCGAGCCCATCATGAAGGTCGATGTGTTCACACCTGACGATCACGTGGGTGACGTCATCGGTGACCTCAACCGTCGTCGCGGCATGATCAAGGACCAGGATGCCGGTACTACAGGTGTTCGCATCAAGGCAGACGTTCCACTGTCGGAGATGTTTGGTTACATCGGCCACTTGCGCACAATGACTTCAGGTCGCGGACAGTTCTCCATGGAGTTCTCCCACTACCTGCCTTGTCCCGCAGCTGTATCCGAGACAGTCATTGCTGAAGTGAAGGAACGCAAAGCTAACAGCTAAGCGTTTTGAGATCATGAAAAAGGCCGGCATGTTTGCCGGCCTTTTTTTTGCCCGCTACCAAGCGAGCCACAACAAAGCACTATCGAAAGTTCAGCGTTCGTCTCTGGCCCGAACGCTAATTGCATCATAAACGGTGGGTGTTTCACATGAAGATACGCCGCCCAGGTGCTTGCGGAACTTCTGGATACCGCCACCGTTGGCATAGAGCTCCATCGTTGCACCCATGTCGGAGTAGCGATAGAACCCGACCACGTGATAGTAATCCACGTCGCCGCCGGCAATCGCAGGCTGGAACATCCATGACACGGCCAGAGAGCCCATTCCTTTCATGGCAGAGCCCAGGTCCAGGTGCGCTTGATAGGCGTCATCAAGAGACTTGTCATCCTCAAGATCACAGGCATAGAACAGCAGGATTCCGTCTTCAGGCGAACTTTCGGGGGCATTAATGGGCAGCGACATTGCTAACTGGTGGTTGCTTCTACAGTCCATCACTTCGGCAAACTCATCATAGAGCGAACGTCCCGTGGTCTTCCATCTCTCCATGCTCACCCCGAAAGCCTCGGAATTTGGCCAGGCGCCCATCCAGGCAAAGTCAAAGCTCGACTGATTCTGGTACTCAGGAAACAGCATCCAGGCCGCATAGTCGAAGTCATTTTTGTTGGCATACTCTCGGAACTTGGACGTAACACGATCAAGATCCTTAGCGGTTTTGCCTTCTTTAAAATTGCAGGCCCGAAAATCGACAGGTGCTGCTTTCACCTGCATATCTTTGGCAAACGCAGGTGCTCCCAGGGAAAATACAGCGATTGATACAACAGTGAAAAGTGTCTTAATCATCTCGAATCTCTCCATTGATTTACAGATGCCGAGGAAGTCCCTCCCCCGTTTCAATAGTAACCGTAGCCGAGATTTTTAATTGTTCAAGTTTTGACCAGTAACGAAAGATCGCCAACAGGCTCTGTGGTAGCCCAATCGGCAAGTGCGAAGAACGAAAAAGGGGCGATGAGTTATCCTCATCGCCCCTTGTATCAGGCCGAAAGCGCGCTGCTTAGCTGTCCGCTTGCAGTGCCTCGGTCAGAGCTGCTTCGATTTCCTGGGCAGACACTACCATTTCGGAGTCAGCATCGCGGGTGCGCTTGCGCTCTTCGTGATAGGCCAGGCCAGTACCAGCCGGAATCAAACGACCAACAACCACGTTTTCCTTCAGACCACGCAGGTAGTCGCGCTTGCCAGTCACCGCAGCTTCGGTCAGAACCCGCGTAGTCTCCTGGAAGGAAGCTGCGGAGATGAAGCTTTCGGTGGCCAGTGAGGCCTTGGTAATACCCAGAAGCTCGCGCTCACCGGTAGCAGGCACCATGCCCTCTGCCAGCAGTCGCTCGTTCTCTTCAAGCAGTGTAGTGTATTCCACCTGCTCACCCTTGATCAGGGTAGAGTCGCCACTGGAGGAGATGACCACCTTGCGCAGCATCTGGCGAACAATCACCTCGATGTGCTTATCGTTGATCTTCACACCCTGCAGGCGGTAAACCTCCTGGATCTCGTTGACGATGTACTTGGCCAACTCCTCGATGCCCTTGAGGCGAAGAATATCGTGCGGGCTAGGTGGTCCTTCAGATACCACTTCACCCTTCTCAACGAATTCACCCTCAAACACGCTCATGTTACGCCACTTGGGAATCAGCGCTTCGTAGTGATCAGAACCATCGGCCAACAGCTTGCCATCGGTCGGGGTAATCACCAGACGACGCTTGCCTTTGGTTTCCTTACCGAAGGAAACGGTGCCTGAGATCTCTGCCAAAATGGCAGGCTCTTTCGGCTTACGCGCTTCAAACAGGTCGGCAACACGGGGCAGACCACCAGTGATATCACGAGTCTTGGAGCCTTCCTGTGGGATACGGGCGATTACCGAGCCCGCTCCGATCTTGGCACCGTCTTCCATAGACACCATCGCGTGGGCCGGCAGGAAGTAGTGAGCAGGGACATTGGTTCCCGCAAGACAAAGCTCTTCACCCTTGTCATCCACCAGGCTTACTGCAGGACGGATGTCCTTACCAGCCGCAGGACGCTCAGTGGGGTCCGTTACGGAGATAGAGGACAAGCCCGTCAGCTCGTCAGTCTGACGCTTAATGGTAATTCCCTCTTCCATACCGCTGAACTTCGCAGTACCGGCCACCTCGGTGATGATCGGGTGAGTGTGGGGATCCCAGTTGGCGACGATGGCACCGGCAGTGATCTCGTCGTTGTCCTTGACCTTGAGTACCGCACCATAAGGAAGCTTGTAGCGCTCACGCTCACGACCACGAACATCCAGTACCGAGAGTTCACCGGAGCGGCTTACCGCCACCAGGTTGCCGTCGGAGTTCTCAACCGTCTTGAGGTTGTGAATACGGACAGTACCGTCGTTCATTACCTGAATGTTGTCCTGGGCTGTCGCCCTGGAAGCAGCACCACCAATATGGAAGGTACGCATAGTCAGCTGTGTGCCAGGCTCACCAATAGACTGGGCTGCCACAACACCGACGGCCTCGCCCATATTGATGCGATGGCCACGCGCCAGGTCACGACCATAACAGGCAGCACAGATACCGTGGCGAGTTTCACACGTGATGGGTGAGCGAACTTCGAATTCATCAATACTCATCTCTTCCAGACGCTTGATCCAAAGCTCGTCCAGCATAGTGCCGGCGGTAACCGCAATCTCATCTTCAGAGCCAGGCTTCATTACGTCACGAGCAACGATACGACCCAGTACCCGGTCACCCAGTGATTCGATAATGTCTCCACCATCGATAACTGGAGTCATCAGCAGACCCTGGTCAGTGCCACAGTCAACTTCAGTCACAACCAGATCCTGTGCAACGTCAACCAGACGGCGCGTCAGGTAACCGGAGTTCGCTGTTTTCAGTGCGGTGTCGGCCAGACCCTTACGAGCACCGTGAGTCGAGATGAAGTACTGCAGTACGTTCAAGCCCTCGCGGAAGTTCGCCACAATGGGTGTCTCGATGATGGAGCCATCCGGCTTCGCCATCAGGCCACGCATACCAGCCAACTGACGAATCTGGGCGGGGGAACCACGTGCACCGGAGTCTGCGTAGATATATACCGAGTTGAAGGAAGCCTGTTGCTCTTCTTCACCGTCGCGGTTAATCACAGTCTCTTTAGACAGGCCTTCCATCATGGACTTGGAAACCAGATCGTTGGCACGCGACCAGATATCGATGACCTTGTTGTACTTCTCACCTTGAGTTACCAGACCAGCAGCGTACTGCTCTTCGATCTCAAGCACCTCTGCCTCGGCACTCTCAATGAGGCCAGCTTTCTCGGCGGGAATCTCAAAGTCGTTAACACCAATAGAGGCGCCAGAGCGAGTGGAGTACTCGTAACCGGTATACATCAGGCGGTCAGCAAAAATGACTGTCGCCTTCAGGCCAACAGCGCGGTAGCACTGGTTAATGATGCGGGAGATGGACTTCTTGGCCATGTCCTGGTTCACCATGTCGAAGGCAATACCCTTGGGTACGATTTCCCACAACAGCGCGCGGCCGACAGTGGTGTCCGCAATGAAAGTACGATCGATGGGATCGCCTTCATCCTGAACCACTACCTCGTTGATACGAACCTTTACACGTGCCTGCAAGTGAACGTGACCGGCAACGAATGCACGGTGCACTTCAGAGATGTTAGCGAAGCGAGTGCCCTCGCCCTTGGCGTTAACACGCTCACGAGTCATGTAGTACAGACCCAGAACCACGTCTTGCGAAGGTACAATAATGGGCTCACCGTTGGCAGGCGACAGGATGTTGTTGGTAGACATCATCAGTGCGCGTGCTTCGAGCTGTGCTTCGATAGTCAGCGGAACGTGCACCGCCATCTGGTCACCGTCAAAGTCAGCGTTGTAGGCTGCACAAACCAGCGGGTGCAGCTGAATCGCTTTACCTTCAATCAGTACAGGCTCGAATGCCTGGATACCGAGACGGTGCAGAGTGGGCGCACGGTTCAGCAATACCGGGTGCTCGCGAATCACTTCAGCGAGGATATCCCATACTTCTGGCGGCTCGCGCTCGACCATTTTCTTGGCGGCCTTGATGGTGGTCGCAAGACCTCGGGCTTCCAGCTTGCCAAAAATAAACGGCTTGAACAGCTCCAGTGCCATCTTCTTGGGCAGTCCACACTGATGCAGACGCAAGGTTGGGCCCACCACGATCACCGAACGACCAGAGTAGTCTACGCGCTTACCCAGCAGGTTCTGGCGGAAACGACCTTGCTTACCTTTGATCATGTCAGCCAGTGACTTGAGTGGGCGCTTGTTGGAACCCGTGATCGCACGACCGCGACGGCCGTTATCAAGCAGGGCATCCACAGATTCCTGCAGCATCCGCTTTTCGTTACGCACGATAATATCAGGCGCGTTCAGATCCAGCAGACGCTTCAGGCGGTTGTTCCTGTTGATCACCCGGCGGTAAAGATCGTTCAGGTCGGAGGTTGCGAAACGACCACCGTCCAGAGGTACCAGTGGGCGCAAATCTGGTGGCAGCACGGGCAGCGCATTAAGCACCATCCACTGCGGCTTGTTGCCAGAGTTAGCAAACGCTTCCATCAACTTGAGGCGCTTGGAAAGCTTCTTGATTTTGGTCTCGGAATTGGTCGCTGGAATTTCTTCACGCAGCTGGGCCACTTCCTGTTCCAGGTCCAGTTGCATCATCAGGTCCTGAACAGCTTCAGCACCCATCTTGGCAGTGAACTCATCGCCAAACTCTTCCATCGACTCGTAGTACTGCTCATCGGACAGCAGCTGGCCCTGCTCCAGGGTAGTCATACCCGGATCGGTCACCACATAGCTTTCAAAGTAAAGCACGCGCTCGATATCACGCAGGGTCATATCCAACAACAGACCGATACGAGACGGCAAAGACTTCAGGAACCAGATGTGAGCCACAGGGCTCGCCAGCTCAATGTGTCCCATCCGCTCCCGGCGTACTTTCGCCAGCGCAACTTCTACGCCACACTTCTCACAGATCACACCCCGGTGCTTGAGGCGCTTGTACTTGCCACACAAACATTCGTAGTCTTTTACCGGGCCAAAAATCTTGGCACAGAACAGACCATCCCGCTCCGGCTTAAAAGTACGGTAATTGATGGTCTCGGGCTTCTTCACTTCACCAAAAGACCAGGAACGAATCATCTCGGGCGACGCCAGGCCGATACGAATGGCGTCAAACTCGTCGTTCTGTCCCTGGGACTTCAGTAGATTAAGTAAGTCTTTCAAGGTTTTTCCTCCGCAAATTCGTTGGTTAGTTACTCGCTCTCGAGCTCGATATCGATACCGAGAGAGCGTATTTCCTTAACCAACACATTGAAGGACTCGGGCATGCCCGGCTCCATGCGATGATCACCATCAACAATATTCTTGTACATTTTGGTCCGTCCAGCTACGTCGTCCGACTTAACCGTTAGCATTTCCTGCAAGGTATAAGCCGCGCCGTAAGCTTCCAGTGCCCACACTTCCATCTCACCGAAGCGCTGGCCACCGAACTGCGCCTTACCACCCAGCGGCTGCTGAGTAACGAGGCTATAAGAACCGGTTGAACGAGCGTGCATCTTGTCGTCGACCAGGTGGTTCAGCTTCAGCATGTACATGTAGCCAACCGTTACCGGGCGATCGAAAGTTTCACCGGAGCGACCGTCGTACAACGTGAACTGACCGCTATTAGGCAGATCAGCCAGGTCCAGCAGATCCTTGATCTGGGATTCTGCAGCACCGTCAAACACAGGCGTTGCCATAGGAACGCCGCCACGCAAATTCTGCGCCAGCTCCATCACTTCCTTGTCGGACAGGGACTTGAGGTCTTCTACCCGGCCTGCGCCGTTGTTGTAGATCGCTTCAAGGAACTTGCGTACCTCGGCAACCTTCTTCTGCTCCTCAATCATGACATTGATCTTGTCGCCAAGACCCTTGGCTGCCATGCCCAGGTGCGTTTCAAGAATCTGACCCACGTTCATCCGTGAGGGCACACCCAACGGGTTGAGCACGATATCAACGGGTTCACCGTTTTCATCGTAGGGCATATCCTCCACCGGCATAATCACCGAGATCACACCCTTGTTACCGTGACGGCCAGCCATCTTGTCACCCGGCTGGATGCGACGTTTGATCGCCAGGTAAACCTTGACGATTTTCAGTACACCCGGTGCCAGGTCATCGCCAGACTGCAGCTTGCCTTTCTTAATTTCAAAACGCTCTTCCAACAGCGTGTTCTGCTCTTCCAGCTGTCGCTGGGCGGAAGCCAGTGCTTCGTTCAGCTCCTTCTCAGAAAGCTTCAGCTTGAACCACTGCTCACGTTCCAGTTCGGCAAGCACCTTATCGGTAAGCTTGGTGCCCTTGGTCAGGCCTGCGCCCGATACAACGCTCTTGTTCTTGATCAGGTTGGACAGGCGGGCAAAGGTAGCCTCTTCGAAGATACGGTACTCTTCTTTGAGATCCTTGCGATAATCGTCCAGCTGACTCTTTTCAATTTGCTGTGCTCGCTGGTCTTTCTCAAGACCGTCGCGCGTGAACACCTGCACGTCGATAACAGTACCTTTGGTGCTCGAAGGCACACGCAAGGAGGTGTCTTTAACGTCGGAGGCCTTCTCACCGAAGATTGCACGCAGTAGCTTTTCTTCCGGAGTCAGCTGGGTTTCACCCTTGGGTGTTACCTTGCCAACCAGGATATCGCCAGCGTCGACTTCAGCACCAATGTACACAATGCCGGACTCATCCAGCTTGGACAGAGCGCTCTCACCAACATTAGGAATATCGGAAGAAATTTCTTCAGAGCCCAGCTTGGTGTCACGAGCAATACAGGTTAGTTCCTGAATGTGAATAGTCGTGAAGCGATCTTCCTTCACTACGCGCTCGGAGACCAGGATGGAATCCTCAAAGTTGTAACCATTCCAGGGCATGAATGCGATACGCATGTTCTGCCCCAGGGCCAATTCGCCCATATCAATAGACGGGCCATCGGCCAGGATATCGCCGCGGGATACCGCGTCGCCCTGTGTCACGATAGGACGCTGGTTAATACAGGTATTCTGGTTTGAGCGGGTGTACTTGGTCAGGTTGTAGATATCAACCGGCGCCTCATCTACACCTACGTCCTTGTCGTTAACACGAACCACGATGCGGCTAGCGTCAACTGAATCGATCACTCCCGGCCGGTTGGCAACCACACAAACACCGGAGTCGGAGGCCACGTAGCGCTCCATACCCGTACCTACCAGCGGCTTATCGCTGGACAGTGTTGGTACCGCCTGACGCTGCATGTTCGAGCCCATCAGTGCACGGTTCGCGTCATCGTGCTCGAGGAAGGGAATCAAGGCCGCAGCCACCGACACTACCTGCTTCGGTGACACGTCCATGTAATTCACATCTTCCGGTGCCTTCACGGTAAATTCGTTCAGGTAACGAACGGCGATCAGTTCCTCGGTGAACTTCTTGTTCTTGTCCAGAGGAGAAGAAGCCTGTGCAATCACATTTTCAGCTTCGTTAATCGCGGACAGGAACTCAATCTCATCGGTCACCTTGCCGTTCACAACCTTACGATAGGGACTTTCAAGGAAGCCGTAGTCGTTGGTGCGAGCGTAAGTTGCCAGCGAGTTGATCAGACCAATGTTCGGTCCTTCAGGTGTCTCAATAGGACAGACTCGACCGTAGTGGGTCGGGTGTACGTCACGTACTTCAAATCCAGCACGCTCACGGGTCAAGCCACCTGGGCCGAGAGCCGAAACACGACGCTTGTGCGTCACCTCTGAGAGCGGGTTGTTCTGATCCATAAACTGGGACAACTGGCTGGAACCAAAGAACTCCTTCACTGCCGCAGAGACTGGCTTGGCATTGATCAGGTCCTGGGGCATCAGGCCCTCAGACTCTGCCATGGACAGACGCTCCTTAACGGCACGCTCCACGCGGACCAAACCGACGCGGAATTGGTTTTCGGCCATTTCGCCCACAGAGCGGACGCGGCGGTTACCCAGGTGATCGATGTCGTCGACAATGCCCTTACCGTTACGGATATTGACCAGGGTCTTGAGGACTTCAACGATGTCTTCCTTGTCGAGAACACCACTGCCTGTCACTTCTTCGCGACCCAGGCGGCGGTTGAACTTCATACGACCCACTGCAGACAGATCGTAGCGGTCGGCGGAGAAGAACAGGTTCTGGAACAGGTTCTCGGCAGATTCCTTGGTGGGCGGCTCGCCGGGACGCATCATGCGGTAGATTTCTACCAATGCTTCCAGTTCGTTGCGAGTCGTGTCCTGACGCAAGGTGTCTGAGATGAACGGACCGCAGTCCAGTTCATTGGTGTACAGAGTCTGTACTTCCTTGACACCGGCCTCTTCCAGAACGGCCAGTACTTCTTCAGACAGCTCGGTATTACATTCAACCAGTACTTCGCCGGTCTTCTCGTCGACTACGTTCTTGGCCAAAGCGCGACCGTGCAGGTAGTCTGCGGGAATTTCCAGCTCAGTAACCTTGGCTTTTTCCAGCTCGCGAATGTGGCGCGCTGTAATACGACGGCCTTCTTCAACAACCACTTTCTTGCCGACCTTGATATCAAAGGCAGCAACGTCTCCGCGCAGGCGCTCGGGAATCAGCGTCATGGTGAAGTTACCTTCGCCCGCTGAGTGGAAGGTATTGACGTCAAAGAATATGTCGAGAATTTCTTCAGACTGATAGCCCAGTGCACGCAGCAGAATGGTGGCTGGCAACTTACGGCGACGGTCTATTCGAACATAAACCATGTCCTTGGGATCGAACTCAAAGTCCAACCATGAACCACGGTAGGGAATCACCCGGGCAGAGTAGAGCAGCTTGCCAGAGGAGTGGGTCTTACCCTTGTCGTGATCGAAGAACACACCCGGTGAACGGTGCAGCTGGGATACGATAACCCGCTCGGTACCATTGATGACGAAGGTACCGTTTTCAGTCATCAGGGGA
Source organism: Halioglobus sp. (assembly GCA_039979015.1). Lineage (GTDB taxonomy): Bacteria > Pseudomonadota > Gammaproteobacteria > Pseudomonadales > Halieaceae > Halioglobus. The sequence goes on along the minus strand of JBDWAD010000010.1, from coordinate 4,457 downwards.
ATCTCCCCCATATAGACTTCCTGCTCTTTGATGTCCTTGATGGTCTTGTTGGAAGATTCCTTATCGTAAATGATAAGGCGAACCTTCACGCGCAGCGCGCAGGAATAGGTAACACCGCGCAGCTGACACTCATTAACGTCGAATACCGGAGTACCCAGAGCGTAGTCCACGTATTCCAGAGCGGCGTTGCCGCTGTAGCTGACGATCGGGAAAACCGACTTGAATGCAGCGTGTAAGCCATAGGCGCCACGCTCATCAAGGGCAACCCCTTGCTGGGTGAATTTGCGGTATGAATCCAATTGGATCGCAAGCAGGTAAGGAACGTCCATTACCTTCGGCAACATGCCGAAATCTTTGCGAATGCGTTTTTTCTCAGTGTACGAGTATGCCATCAGTACTCCCCAGCGTATTTAAATCCAGCCCTACAGAGAGGGCTCATCAGACCGTAAACTACGGCCTCAAAATCTTGCTTGCATGAAGCGGGAAAAGGCCGGTGGGGCAAATGCTCCACCAGCCTTGTCCGTGCCCTACGGTCGCCCGTTGGACAAGTGCTGAACTTACTTAAGTTCAGCGGCGCCGCCGGCTTCTTCCAGCTGCTTCTTAACGTCTTCGGCTTCTTCCTTGGTAGCGCCTTCCTTGATGGGGGAAGGAGCGCCGTCAACGAGACCTTTGGCTTCTTTCAAGCCAAGGCCAGTTATTGCACGTACTACTTTAATGACGTTTACTTTCTTCTCACCAGCAGAAGTCAGGATTACGTCAAATTCGGTCTGCTCTTCAGCAGCTGCGCCAGCGTCTCCGCCAGCAGCCGCAGGTGCAGCTGCAACAGCAGCAGCAGCGGTTACGCCGAATTTCTCTTCCATTGCTTCGATGAGCTCAACAACTTCCATTACGCTCATTTCTGCGATTGCATTCAAAATGTCTTCTTTTGACATGACTTGTATCTCCGTTAGCTGTAAAAACTTTGAAACCTTGGCTTACGCCGTGGCTTCCTTCTGATCGCGTACTGCTGCGAGTGTGCGAACCAATTTTCCAGGTACTTCGTTCATTGTCTGAACCAGCTTGGTCGCCGGCGCTTGCATAACACTCATCAACATCGAGAGTGCCTGATCACGCGTAGGCAACTTAGCCAAAACATCCAATTGTTCAGCACCCAGCATCTGGCCGCTTACCGCCAGTGCTTTAACTTCAAAGGCTTCATTATCTTTCGAGAAGTCCTTGAAGATTCGAGCCGCTGCGCCAGGATCTTCCATAGAAAATCCAAACAGGGAGGGACCAGCCAACGAGTCATTAACGCACTCGTATTCGGTACCTTCCAGGGCACGCTTGGCCAGGGTATTCCGCACTACACGGAGTGTTACCTGGTTTTCGCGCGCATCTTTGCGCAGAGCTGTCATTCCATCCACGGTTACGCCACGTGCATCGGCGATAACCAGGGACATTGCACTGGTGGCAGTCTCGTTAACTTCAGCTACGATCGCTTTTTTGTCTTCGAGTCCAATTGCCACTGGAATTACTCCTGGATTGCTAAGTTAAGCAGTAACAAATCTATGCGACTGCTGCTTTTGCGTGGTGAACACGTTCACCATCTGCGTAGGTTTCGGCATTTGCCTCAATTAAACCGCTGTCGATCAACTGCCTCGACATTGGCACCTACGGTCTTTGATGGCCTTTAGTTTTCAGCTATACGGGTTTTGATACCCTTGCCTTGTCCAAAGACCTCAAAGTGGATCGGTTAAAGCCTATTGGCCCGCTCCGATCTACCGCTTCCCATCCATGGAAAGCAATGAGAGCTCGCCCCTTTTGAGGGCGAGCCAACAATTACGACTCCAACGACCCCTGGTCGATGACTACACCTGGGCCCATCGTGGTACTCAGGCTGATTTTCTTCATGTATATGCCCTTGGCTGCAGCCGGCTTGGCCTTTCTCAGGTCTGCCAGTACTGCTTCAAGGTTGCCGCGAATGGAGTCCAGGTCGAAATCGATTTTGCCGATGCCGCCGTGGATGATGCCATTCTTGTCGGTGCGGTAACGTACCTGTCCCGCCTTGGCATTGTTGACTGCTGTCTCTACGTCAGGAGTCACAGTGCCAGTCTTGGGGTTAGGCATAAGACCGCGTGGGCCCAGTACCTGGCCCAACTGGCCAACAACACGCATGGCGTCGGGAGAAGCGATGACAACGTCAAAGTCCATCATGCCGCCCTTGATCTGCTCAGCCAGATCTTCCATACCCACCAGGTCTGCGCCGGCGGCCTTGGCCTTCTCAGCTGCGTCACCCTGGGTGAATACTGCTACGCGAACGTCAGAACCAGTGCCGTGAGGCAGGGTAGTCGCACCGCGAACCGCCTGGTCTGATTTACGTGCATCAATGCCAAGGTTAACCGCAACTTCTACAGTCTCGTTGAACTTGGCAGTAGCCAGTTCCTTGAGCATACCTACCGCTTCATCCAGCGGATAAGTCTTCTCGGGATTAACCTTCTCTTTAAATGCCTTTTGGCGTTTGGTCAGCTTGGCCATCTTAGTTAACTCCCTCTGTCTCGATACCTGCAGAACGGGCGCTACCAGCAATAGTGCGCACGGCAGCGTCCATGTCAGCGGCAGTCAGGTCTGGCCACTTCTGGGTAGCTACTTCTTCCAACTGGGCGCGGTTTACCCTGCCAACCTTGTTGGTGTTGGGAGTACCTGAGCCCTTCTTGATCTTGGCTGCTTTACGCAGCAGCACAGACGCTGGAGGAGTCTTCTTGATAAAAGTAAAAGAGCGGTCGCTGTAAACAGTGATCACAACAGGAATCGGCAGACCGGGCTCAGTGCCCTGGGTCTCGGCGTTAAACGCCTTACAGAACTCCATGATGTTCACACCATGCTGACCGAGGGCCGGGCCCACCGGGGGACTCGGGTTGGCCTGACCAGCAGGCACCTGCAGCTTGATATAAGCTTCGACTTTCTTAGCCATTACTTTTCTCCTGGGTTCAAACGCTGTTTCGGCTTGCGCTTACTTCAGCTCCCCTATCAGGGCGACCGTGGTCGCCATTAACGCCGTCACCCCCACAAAAGCGGGGACAACATTTCCAGATCAAGCCTTCTCGACTTGACCAAATTCCAGTTCCACCGGAGTGGAACGACCGAAAATCAGCACGGCCACATTCAGGCGGCTTTTTTCGTAGTTAACTTCCTCAACAACGCCATTGAAATCATTGAAGGGTCCGTCGATAACCCGCACCATTTCGCCGGGCTCGAACAATGTCTTGGGACGAGGTGCTTCCACACCCTGCTCCACTCGCTGCAAAATGGCATTAGCCTCTGCTTCAGTAATAGGTGCTGGCGTATCCGCGGTGCCGCCAATAAAGCCCATTACCCTGGGAGTTTCCTTCACCAGGTGCCAGGAATCGTCACCCAACTCCATCTGAACCAGCACATAGCCCGGGAAGAACTTACGCTCGCTGCGACGCTTCTGGCCGCCTCGCATCTCCACCACTTCCTCGGTAGGCACCAGCACCTCGCCGAAGAGATCCTGCATGCCGTGCAACTCAATGCGCTCTTTCAGGGCAGTCGCGACTTTCTTTTCGTAACCTGAGTAGGCGTGAACTACATACCAACGCATTGCCATCGACTAACCCTTAATTCTCTGTCTTATCCAATTGCCAGTGAAACAAGCCACCCCAGGAACGAATCAAGTCCCCAGAGCATCAACGCCACCAGCACTACAAAAACGACAACAATCATCGTGGTTTGAACAGTTTCCTGCCGTGAGGGCCAGACAACCTTTCTAATTTCAGTCCGTGAGCCTTTTACCAGCGTCCAGAAAGCGGCACCCTTGGCCGTTTGCAGCGCCACCAGGCCAGCAATTGCGCCCAGCGCAAGAATACCCAGCACGCGATAAAGCAATGACTGGTCTGCGTACATGCTATTGCCAACTACCGCAGCGCCTACCAAGACGAATACGACAAGCCACTTCAGTCCATCAAACCGACTTTCGGTTGTGTCCACACTCATTTATAAAACCCTTACCTCGCAAGAAAGCTCCTCGGTCGAACATGTCACCGGGGAGCGAAGCCCTGCAAATCTTTTGAAGACGACATTCGCTCTTCGAACGCCGCCCCTGCCATAAAATGGCAGGCCAGGAGGGAATCGAACCCCCAACCTGCGGTTTTGGAGACCGCTGCTCTGCCAATTGAGCTACTGGCCTAAATTACTCGTTTAGACGACGAAGCCGAACTGCTGCTTCAGCGGTTCGGCTTGTCGTTTTCGTCATTCCCGCTTTCACAGGAAACCAATGATCTCAAGTCATTGGGCCCCCACTCTCATAGGGGCGACTATCTTCGATTACTCGATGATTTTAGCTACAACACCAGCGCCAACAGTACGGCCACCTTCGCGAATCGCGAAGCGCAGGCCATCTTCCATGGCGATAGGAGCAATCAATGTCGCTACCATCTGAACGTTGTCACCAGGCATGACCA
>JBDWAD010000009.1:0-196693 GCA_039979015.1 Halioglobus sp. | reverse complement strand
AAGGCAACCATTTCGCCACCCCAGACTTCGGCGCATACGCGAGTCAGGGCTGCTGTCAGGGTAGTTTTACCGTGGTCAACGTGACCGATGGTACCCACATTTACGTGGGGCTTAGTACGTTCGAATGTTTCTTTTGCCATTACGACAATCTCCTATGACACCGGCCGTAGCCTTTGCATTGAACCGCTTACGTTTAACAAACTAACTACAGTTACATACTGTAGAAGTGGAGCTCATAACCGGATTTGAACCGGTGACCTCTTCCTTACCAAGGAAGTGCTCTACCGACTGAGCTATATGAGCCCTGAGCCTTCTAACTCTGGAGCGGGTGGCGGGGATCGAACCCGCATCATCAGCTTGGAAGGCTGAGGTTCTACCATTGAACTACACCCGCTGTGCTCTAAACCAAATTTCCTTTACAGATCAACGAGTTAATCCGACGGATGTGCTTCCCGGCACTCCCGGTATTTGGTGGAGGGGGGTGGATTCGAACCACCGAAGCTTTCGCGTCAGATTTACAGTCTGATCCCTTTGGCCACTCGGGAACCCCTCCAGAAGGCGGCACATTGTCCGTATCGACCCCCCTCTTGTCAACCACTTCTCCCAATAAAATTATCGACTTACGCACACTCTTCCACTTATTTTCCAGGGGGCATTACCACCCACTGTTCAGTGGCGCCAGGACACAACCGAGCCGGTCGTTTTTTGACCAATCTGAGCCAAATCAGCCTTCTATATACAGAAGGAAGGAATGTAGAGGGGACAACTTTCAAAAATGGAGCTGGCGAGAGGAATCGAACCCCCGACCGGCTGATTACAAATCAGCTGCTCTACCTACTGAGCTACGCCAGCTAAGCGCTATGCAGGACAGACAGACGCCTGACCCGTTTTGAGGTGGGGGATTTTAGGGAAAGTGGGGATGGGATGCAATAGGTTGGGGGTGATATTCCACCTAAGTCGCTGTCCACAAGCAACCAAATCGCCCAATTCAAGCGTTGCTATAAAAAGGGCCGCCTAAGCAGCCCTGTTCATTGCACGTCACTTCTAGAGGGACTGCCTCCTAGCTCTATACACCACTGTAACCATAAGCACGGCCAGCATTGCCAACATCCAAGGTGGCAGCGGGGTAGGAACAGGTGCAGAGCCGCCAGGTGGTGGTGTGGGGCCCGTCGCCGGATCCGCTACCGTATGGGCAAACGCGCCTGAAGTACTGTCTGTGTAATCAGTAACATTACTGGTAAATGAGGCCACCAAACCAACGCTTCCAGCTGCCGCAAAACTTGCGGAGCAACTACCTGCCGCAGCCGTGCCTGTACAGAGCACTGCCCGGGTAACACCATCAGTCACAGACACGGTGCCTGTAGGTGTACCCACGCCTGGCGGCACTACGGCCACTTGATAGCTAATAGCTACCGTTTCACCGATATCTGATGGATTAGGAGCAGAGCTGGTGATTATCGTGGTTGTGGCTGCCGGGGCAGCACCCACCGTATGAACGAACGAATCAGAAATGCTATCTGCATAGCCAGTGTCGTCACTGGCAAATGAGGCCACTAAACTAACGCTACCAGCAGCCGCAAAGCTTGCGGAGCAACTACCAGCTGCGGCCGTGCCTGTACAGAGCACTGCCCGGGTAACGCCATCGGTCACAGACACGGTGCCTGTAGGTGTACCCACACCAGGTGACACCACGGCCACCTGGTAGCTGATAGTTACCGCTTCTCCGATGGCGGATGGGTTAGGTGCTGAACTGGTGATTGTTGTGCTTGTCAGCGAGGGCTCTGGCGGCAGTGGAGCGTCACCTTCAAAGTCCCAGGTGGTAATACTACGCGCTGTGCCCAACACCACCTGATCAATATAAGCAACGGCTGCCGGCGCCGTGGCGCCACTAGAGCCTATGCCGACAGAAAAGAAATTGACGAAAACTCCACCCAGCTCCGCCTGCCACTCGGCAAATGTCTGACTACTTGGAAAACCTGCTTCTGTGGTCACCCACTGCAGCGTCAGACCATCCAGAGTAACCCAGCTACCGTCACCGGGGTAAGCTGGCTGAACCGGAACCAGTGTCCCTGAACGCCCACTGAGGACTCCAAAGTATTCAACCTTTGCAACCGGCAGTGCCGTGGAGTTTGACGACGCCGACCAGCTAATCTCACTAATATCAGTAAGTAGGGTAACGGGGATCCGAGCTGCATTAACAATCTGGTCATCCACGCCATCCAGCGTTAACTCAAGCGCACCTGGAGCCAACGGATTGCCCGCAGGGCTTGTAGGGCTCAAGGCAAGAGAACCGGGTATCACACCAGGATTTACGCCCTTCTCAAACCATCCACCTAACATCGCAGGGGTTACTGTGACGCTCTCAGATGGTGGTGGCGGCTCAACAGGGGGCACGGCTTCAAAATCCCATGTCGTACCGTTGAGTTCAACAAAATCAATATTGGCATTGAGTGTGGTAGAGCCTGTTGTGCTGCCATAACCCAGCTGAAAGAAGTTCATCAGCACACCACCAAGCTCACCTTGCCAAGCAGCAAGTGTTTGCGGCGGATTTGCTCCAGCCTCTGAACTCCGAAACAGATCGTTATCATCTACTGTTATAGAGGTCCAGGCATTTATAGGGACAACGGTATTGCTGGCGACGTAGATAAGCGTTCCGGCTCTACCTCCCAATTCGTAGTATTCCAACTGAGGCCTTGGGTAGTCAGCGGCGCTGTCTGTGTAGACATCCCAGGAAATACTGGCTATGTCACCAATAGTTATCAACGGGATCCTGGCTACTTTGACAATGTCACCGCCACTACCCGTCGTGATCATACTAAGCGAGCCTGTGCCGCCCTGCTGATCGGCGGGGCCCACACCGAGGGTTCCAGTATTGCTTGCTCGCTCGGTCCAACCCTGCGTATCGCCAGGCGAAACAACGATCTGCGCCATCGAAGCGCTAGCTCCAAATAGCAGCCAGACCCCAAAAAACCTAACTGCTAAGTCGCGTAAATCACTCATGATGCAATCTCCATTTTGCTATTATTCTTAATTTCCTAATGCTGACCTATTGCGCATGACATCGAAGCCCCGTCACTGCTGATCGTTTGGCTTTGCACCCAAGAAGCAAGACCATCAGGAACCATAAGCAAGAAATACTAGCTGCGCAATGACTATATGCGCCAAGCTCTCAAAAATTTGACTCGAAATGACTGCTGCCTACATAAAGAAATTGATTCAATTTCCTCCATAAATTCACCATGTTTTTAATGACCGAGTCTTCTGAGATGGAGCACCTGACTGTCGCCACTTTCGTTCGTCAGATGTGCGGGGGGTGGGGGCAGAATATTGTGTTTAGCGCTAATTACACCAATCCGGTATACACTCAGTAGTTGATTGATGCGCACAGGTTGCGCGCCACAACCGTCACGCTGGCTATGTCTCAGCAGCTTCGGTATAGCTTCAGGAATGCAAAAAAGGATTTTGGAGAAGTGGAAAAAACGAAGGCTTTCTTGGTCTTAGCGAGACTTCGGACGCGTCTCCGAGGTCTTACAAATCAGCTGCTCTAGCTTCTGGGCCGCACTCGGCTGAGCTACGCCAGCTAAGCGCAAGATGGGGCAGACAGACGCCTGACCCGTTTTGAGGTGGGGGATTTTAGGGAAAGTGGTGGTGGGATGCAATAGGCAGGGGATGGAAAGTAGCAGTACAGTGCTGCTCAGTCTTTTAAACGACCTTGAGCACTACCCCGCTTCAAGAATCGTCTTCCTCATTCTCATCATCATCCTCATCCTCCTCGTCTTCATATTCATATTCATATTCACCACTACCCTTGTTCTTACCCTTGGCCAGACCATTTCCTGGATGATCATCGTCACCCTTCGCTGACCTTATATTAATACGGCTATTAGCTTCACCCACCAGCAGGTTTTCTGGCAGGCCCAGCTCCAGTATCGTATTCAAAAAGCTCCTGGTTGCTTCCGCCAAGCTCAAGCTGGCTTTACGAAGCTGAACGGTGTTTCCATGAGTAATCACCTCGAATCCATCCCCAGCCGGGACGGCGAAATCCATACGCCCCATGATGCTATCGTTGAGTGACACTAGCGCTGTGATCATGGGTCTTATTTCATCTTCCTCATCCGGAATCGCATCAATGCGGAAGTTTTCAATCCTGACCTGATCGACAACTGTTGCGCACTCAATGTTTATACCGCCACGGTGGTCTATCTCTCCTTCAAGGTATCCCAGATCAAGGGCACCACCGCTAACCGGGAAACGCATGCGCTCAACACCCGGCTTGATATTGCCAGGCTTGACGCGGGTAATGTCACAGCCTTCCAATTGACTCAACAAATCTTCTGATATTCCGATTGAAGTATGGCCACCTTTGATTTGGACAGTCGGAGCGCCCTGTGCCGCAAAAGCCAGCAGGCCGGCAGACAGCACAAGTATTCGCGATAGTGTTTTCATAATATTCTCCTCAATACACCCGCCAATTGAATGATCTACGCTTAAGTGTTGGCCCAATCCTGCAGATTGTCCAATGGCAATTCGTTATTATAAGACATTCCAATCGGTTATGACTGCCCTTTAGCGGGCTGGACTGAATCTCACTGGTACCCTTATGCTTCGCTGCTTGCTTTGCACTGATCTCCAAAAGGAATTACCAACGCTATGACGGCAGAGATCGTCACAATGAACGCTCAACGATGAACAACTACCGTCCCGACATTGACGGCCTCAGGGCTTTTTCAATCATCGCGGTGGTTGTATACCACGCCTTTCCCACACTCCTGCCCGGCGGCTTTGTGGGGGTGGACGTATTTTTCGTCATCTCCGGCTACCTGATTACCGGGATAATTCTGCAGAGTCAGGCCAAGGCCCAGTTTTCGGCCGCCGAATTCTACCGCCGTCGCATCCAGAGAATTATTCCCGCTTTGCTGTTGGTGCTGCTGTTCTGTCTGGTCGCAGGCTGGTGGGTTTTGCTCCCCTATGAATACGCCATGCTGGGTCAGCAAACAGCCGCCTCCTCCGTGTTTGCACCCAATATCCTGTTCTGGACTGAGGCGGGCTACTTCGATACAGACAGTAAACTGAAACCGCTACTGCACCTGTGGTCACTGGGCGTAGAAGAACAGTTCTACCTGCTTTGGCCACTGGCGCTGGTGCTGGCGACTCGCACTCAAGTCAAGAGTCACTGGCTGATATGCGGATTGATGTTGGCCTCATTTTCTCTTGGCATTGTGGTGACTGGTGACCATGCGGCGAACTTCTTCCTGCCTCAATTTCGGGTGTGGGAACTGCTGGTAGGCGCTCTTCTCGCATCGATAACGCTGAAGCAACTGCCGGGTCCCACCGGCAATATTCTCGCAGGCTGCGGTCTGGTAATGCTTGGCTGCGCCGTTTTTTTAATCAATCGAGAGAGCGGCTTTCCCGGCTGGTGGGCCCTATTGCCGACCTTGGGCGCCGCCATCTTGATTGGAGCAGGCCCTGGCAATCGGGTGAACCGCATGCTGGGTAGCGCGCCACTGGTATTCATCGGCAAGATCAGTTTTCCCCTGTACTTATGGCACTGGCCACTACTCACCTTCGCCAGGATCATGGAAGAAGGTGAACCCGCTCTGGAAATTCGTATTAGCGCGGTGGCACTGAGCACGGTACTTGCCTGGCTCAGCTACAGTCAGGTAGAAAAGCGACTGCGCTACCACTCCTGGCGGCACACGCCGACACTATTACTCTGCGCCCTGTTCGCATTGGGCGCCATGGGCTTCGGCCTTTTCAAACTAGGCGGAATTCCAGCGCGCATGGAAGCACTCAATACCCAGGCAGACGCCTTCTACTGGCAGGAACTGGGATTACACGAGAGAGATGATTGCAGCGAAACACTGGGAGTAGCAGGTCGCTGCCTCAGCGACGGCAAACCGCCTCACATTGCGGTGGTAGGCGACAGCCACAGCACCAATACCTTTTTCGCCCTGGCGCACCACTATCGTGATAGTGACATCGGTGTCATGCGGCTGGGCAAAGGGGGCTGCCCGCCTTTATATGGCATTCGGGTTCGTGCTGAGGGCAACAGTGACCAATGCCTGCAAACCACCCAGAGCAACCTTGACTGGGTGATACAGTCAGACGCAGTGCAAACCGTTTATCTGTCCTCCATGGGTCCTACCTACATCAACCCCAGACAGACGCGCTACAAAATGCACGACCCGGAAGATCCCGCACTGGCTGATCAACGATCAATTTTCACTGCAGGGCTGGACAAGACAGTCAGGCTTTTGCGAGCTAGCGGCAAAGACGTTGTGCTGGTGATCGATTGGCCCGGGCTTGGGTTTAACCCCAAAAACTGCGTCAACACGCGCCCGCTTAGGCTCACGAAGTTTGAACCTCGGGAATGTTGGACACCGCGCAAACGCCACAATACGCGCAGCGCCGACTACCGGCATATTATTCTGGCGACCTGGCGGAACAACCCTGGAACCAGTCTCTGGGACACCCCGAGGGTATTCTGCAATGGAAAAAGGTGCGACGGAATGCGAGACGGGCTGATGTTGTATCGCGATCCGGGGCATCTGACACAGCAAGGATCGAAGTACCTGGGAGAACACTTGTCGCTGCAGGTGTCCCCTGATCTTGAATAGAGCCGCCCTATCAGGAGCGGTCCGATAGTGCTGCCATAAGCTCCAGGCCTTCAAAGACCAGATCTGGAGCATGCTCCCCGCCTCGGCCAAGCAGGTTCATCAGTGTTTGCCCGCCGCCACCGCAGAAAACCAGCAACGGCATTTCATCCTGGCAGGCGTCCAATACCGCGACCAGCGAACCCACTTGTGCCAGCGCGATACCGTGACGCACAGCCTCAGCAGTGGACACCCCCGGGGCCAGGTTGTAGCTCACATCCTCAGCGAAGCGAACCCTATCAGTGTCCAGCAACAAGGCCCGCTCCATCAGCGCTGGACCGGGGATAATATAGCCACCTTCATGTTGCCCTGATGCGCTGACCAGATCGATAGTCAATGCTGAGCCAGCGTCCACAACGCACAAACGCTTACTCCAGCGTTCCCTGGCACCCAGCATTGCCAGCCAGCGATCAATCCCCATGCGCGTTGGATCTGCGTAGCTATTACGCAACTGGCCCGTGGCTGCCGATGTTCGGGCAAACCAGGGAGTTACATCCCATCGCTGCAACAACATCTCGGTCAATTCCGCTTCGGTGTCGCCACCCGCCACACTGGACACCCATATCTCATCGACTTGGTCGGCAGATTCCTGCAGTTCACGTTGCGATTGAGTGTCAGTAGCGTTGTAAAAACCCCGGCTTAGCACCGCGCCATCCTTCAGCAAGCGCCACTTGGCACTGCTATTTCCCACATCCAGTTGTAAACAAATACTCATGATGCTGGCCTCAGGGATATTTCTCCGCCATAGACAGGTTGAATTCCAGCGCTGGCAGTTTGCAATAACAAGGCACCTCGAGAGTCGACCCCCATCGCGGTTCCTGCTGTCTTTTTGCTGCCGCTGTGCAATACAACGGGTACCCCGGCATAGGCGTCGAGCGATAACCACTCATCACGCCAGGCTTCAAACCCGGTCGCCTCAAAGCTGGCTAACATCGGCAGCAATTCATCCAGGATCGCAGCGAGCAGTAGATTTCGATCCAGCTGGGTACCAGAAGCAATGCGACTCACATCTGTCCAAGACTGATCGATAGCCTCCGCCACTTTGCCCGGCATGTTCACATTGAGGCCGATCCCGACCACCACCTGGCAAGCGCCAGCAGGATCACCGGTCATTTCCAGCAGAATGCCGCCCAGCTTGGCGCCCTCATACAAAAGATCATTGGGCCACTTCAATTGCACCGGTGGCACACCGCAGGCTGCCAGCGCCCTCGCAACTACCACCCCCACCGCCAGGCTCATACCTTCGAGCACGGCAGCGCCCTGTTCATATTCCCAAACAGCAGACAGGTAAAGATTGCGCGCATAGGGACTCACCCAATCGCGGCCGCGGCGACCACGACCAGCCGTTTGCTGCTCTGCAGTGCAGACGTAGCCCGAACTGCGGCCAGCGGCGATCTGTGACATGGCCTCGGCATTGGTCGAACCAATGGCATCGCGCAAGTCCAGCATCGCCAATAAGAGCAATGAATTGACAGACATGGCGTCTCGCACTGCCTGCTCATCAAGCAACGTAATGCCCCCTGGAATTCGATAGCCCTTGCCCTTAACGGACTCGATCTCCAAACCCAGCTGTTCCAGTTTGTTCAGCTGTTTCCACACGGCGGTGCGGCTCACCCCCAAAACGTCGGCGAGCTCCTGACCAGAAACGAACTCTCCTGCCGAGAGCATGGGAAGTAATGAGGTATTTGGCATAAGGCACTTGGTGTTTAAACAATGACCAAATAATAACAGAAGGCATCAACAAGCCGCAGTGCCACCGAATTATCCGCCAAAAAGTGGTACATTCGAGCTTATGCCTGATCACCTGATAAACACGCTGCGAATGCTCGCCGCCAGTCTGGTCACCCTCTCCGGTGCCGGAAGGGTTGCCTCCCTGTGGTTCAGGGAGTTCAACCAGCAGGCGGTAGCCGGCCTACTGCTGGGCGCCGTCTATCTCATCATTGGCCTGGGCTTGTTCGGCCAGTCGCGATTCACACTGTTTGTGGCAATCAGCGTCTGTTCCCTGGTGGCCCTTTACACCCTGAGATCCATCGCCGTGCTGGAACCTCTGCAACAGGCCGGACTGGCAATGGATTTAATCACCGTTGTGCTCAGCACCACGGTCCTTTGGCACGTCCGCAAGAGGCCCAGCGTCTAGCTATGCTCGACCCCATTATTATCCTGATCGCACTGGCCGGTGGCCTGGTTAGCCGCGCTCTGGGACTACCCGCGTTAATCGGTTACCTGGCCGCCGGTTTCGTGCTGCACGAAACCAATATCGAGGGAGGTGAACTGCTGCATGAATTGGCCGCGCTAGGCGTCACCCTGCTGCTCTTTACCATCGGTCTCAAACTATCGCCCACCGAACTATTGAAACCCAAGGTCTGGGGCACCACCCTGATCCACATGGCGGCAATGCAGCTTTTCTTCATGGGCGTGCTGTGGCTTGCAGGCAGGCTGATGCCCGGCCTGGGTCTGGAAATCAACGAGACCCTGATCATTGCTTTCGCATTAACTTTTTCCAGCACTGTGTTCGTTATTCAGGTCATGCAGGAGCGCGGGGAAATGTCTTCCCGACACGCCAACCTGGCCATAGGTATCCTGGTGATTCAGGACTTGGCTGCGGTGCTGTTTCTGTCTGCCACCAAGGGCACCATTCCCCATGTGGAGGCGCTGGGCCTGATTCTACTGTGGCCGCTGCGAGGCGTTGTAACCCGGCTCATGGAACGGGCTGGCCATGGTGAACTCTTTACTCTCTTTGGCCTAGGCCTTGCTCTGGGAGGAGCTGCGCTGTTTGAGTTTGTTGGCCTCAAGGGCGATCTGGGCGCGTTAGTCATTGGCGCATTGTTGGCCGGCACCCAAAAGTCCAAAGAGCTCTATCGCAACCTGATGAACTTCAAGGACCTGTTCCTGGTTGGCTTCTTCCTCACCATCGGCCTGGACGGCTGGCCCCAGGAAGAAGCCCTGATCCTGGCACTGGTGCTGGGTGCATTCGCCGTATTTAAAGTGGCGCTCTACTTCCCGCTTATGACATGGCTACACACAACCCCGCGCACCGCACTACTCAGCGCCAGCATGATGGGCAATTACAGCGAATTTGGACTGGTGGTCGTCGCCGTTGCTGCAACCACCGGTTGGATCGACAGCGAGTGGGCCAGCGCCGTGTCACTCGCCATTGCCACCAGCTTTGTGCTGTCTTCGCCGCTTAGCAAACGAGCGCACACGCTTTACAGACGCTACCACGAATTCTGGCTGGGTTTTGAGTCGGCAAAGGTCATAGAACGAAAGCCAGACACAGCGGAGGTAAAAATCATTGTGCTTGGTATGGGCAATATTGGTACCGGCGCCTATGACGCCATAGCAGAAGAGCATGGCTATGGCGTACTCGGTGTTGACCTCAATGACCGCAAACTCAGCGAGCACAGTCGCAAGCACCGCCGGGTGATTACCGCAGACGCCTCTGACCCCGATTTCTGGCACCAAATACAACTTAGCGAAGTGGAATTAGTGCTGCTGGCCTTAACCCATCACCAGGAAAACATGCTGGTGGGGAAGCTGCTCAAGGACCTGGGCTACTCAGGCCGCATGGCTGCCGTGGTGCGCTTCGCCGAGGAAGGCCGCGAACTGGAACATCATGGGTTTTCGGCGTTTAACCTCTATGCCCAGGCAGGCGCAGGTTTCGCCGATCATGCTGTTGAGCAACTACAAGACCAGGACAACTGAATGGCCCTCAAACCGACCATCTACAAAGCCCAGATAGAACTGGCCGACTCTGACCGCAATTGCTTTGAGTCACTGTCTATCACTATCGCCCAACACCCGTCCGAAACGCTGGAAAGAATGGCGGCGCGACTTCTCGCCTACTGTCTCAACAGCGCAAGAAACCTGGAGTTCACCAAAGGAATATCTACGGCAGATGAACCAGACATTTGGCGCCATGCTGATAGTGGTGAAATCGAGCAGTGGATCGAAATTGGCCAGCCGGAGGAACCGCGTTTACGCAAAGCCTGCGGCAAGGCCGGGGAAGTAAAAATCTACGCCTTCGGCAAAAGCGCAGATACCTGGTGGAAGCTCAATGGCAATGCGATCAGCGCACTGCCAAGAATACAGGTGTGGCAATTCGATTGGGGAGAGATCGAGGCGCTGGCAGGGCTAATCAGCAGAACCATGCAGCTAAACATAAGCGCGGTTGGCGGTGTGGTTTATATCGACAATGGAAAAGACTCGGTCAGCCTGGAACCGATGCAACTGTTTGGTTGACCGGCACGGCGATAGACCTCAAAAAGATCACATTCACGACCAGGTACACAGCTCCCGCCCAGGCAACCGCGGCACCGTTAAGCGCAGTGACTACGACCAGCAGCGCGAGACAGATCAGGCGCAATTTCTCCCAGCGCATCACCGCATCAGTACTTCTCGCCTCCAGCCAGAACGCTGTTGTCATTGTTGTCGCCAGCAAGGCAGCCCAGGCGGCAACACCACCCCAATAGCTATGCTGCGCGCTTTCCATCCAACCCAATAAAATCACCACGGCAACCAGTTGGAAGAACCCGTACCAGGACACCAGCCCAGGCACCTCAGGGTTATACTTCTCAAAGGTGGAAAGGTCATTTTTGTGGCGCGGATATTTTTCTGCCACATCCGCCGGCTGCCAACCTGTGCGGGCAACCCACACTTTCAACTTGTCCTGCCATCGCTGGGCGCGCCAGCTGTCTTTTGCCATATCCACATAGACGTGGGTGATCGCGTGGATCGGGTTAAAACTTCGCAGCGGACCGCGAATTCCGAAAATAACCGGCTCCTCGTCCAGCTCTTCCTGAAACGTACCAAACAAACGATCCCAAAGAATAAACACGCCACCGTAGTTGCGGTCCATATAGATATCGTTCTGGGCATGGTGCACCCGATGGTTAGAGGGCGTAATAAAAAACCACTCATATTTGCCGAGTTTGGGTATGTGTTCGGTGTGTACCCAGAACTGGTAGATCAGATTCAGGGAGCCAACGGTCACCACGACCTCAGCGGGAATACCGAGCATGAACATGGGAATGTAGAACAACCAGCCGAACAAGAAACCGGTGCTGGTTTGGCGCAGCGCCGTGCTCAAGTTGTATTCCTCGCTCTGGTGGTGCGCCACATGAGAGGCCCAGAGAATCGTTCTCTCGTGCCCCAAACGATGCAGCCAGTAGTAGCAAAAATCGTACAACACAAATGCCAGCACCCAGGTCCACCACTGGGACGTATCCATCAGGGAGAGAGAAAAATACTCGGTAACGAGATAATAGACATAGCCGCCAATCCCGAGCGTGACAAAGCGTCTGGCCTGGCTCAACACCCCCATAAATAGACTACTGACCGCATCATTAAGGCGATAGGTATTGCGCCCTCTGGAAGCACCATAGGCCAGCTCCACCACGATCAGGAGGATAAAAACAGGAACTGCGTAAACGATTAAATCCATAGTGTTACTTCATGCTGGCGATAAAGGCGTCGGATGTGGCAATAGATTTGCGCATCTCCGCTATCAATACCTCGATATCCTGCTCGATTCGACTGAACTCAACCTGAAGAGAGGCCACTGCCTTGGCATTGAGATTGTGCTTAAGATAAAGCACATTATCGTTCATCGCCCGTAGCACGGGCTCCATCTTCGCTTCAGATTTCCGCATGGCCGCCATCATCCCATTGTAGCGACTGCGCGTTTCCCGCAGCTTTGCTTGGCTCTCAGATTTCAGCCTGGCATTGGAGTACTGGTTAATTTCTTCTTCCCATTCAGTAAACAGCGACTGTGCCACGTGCTCCACCGCATTGATCTGCGCAGTTACTTCCTCGGCGGCATCCACAGATGACTCGTATTCATCGGCAACCTCTTCGTAAATATCCTCCAGGTCGCCGCCGTCAAAGTTGGTCAGCTCAGAGAGTTGCTCCAGGGCATCCTGAAACTGCTCTTCGGCCTCTTGTTGTGCATCCCGAGAGCTCTCCACCCGGTCGACCAGAATATCGCGCTTGTGATAGCCGACCTGCTCGGCAGCTTCGTAATAGGCAGACTGGCAGGCAGCCAACAGCAAAAACAATGGAACGAAAAGAATTGTGCGCATGGGTACCTCGAAATGTCGCGAACACTTTCAGGTGAATCAGCAGTGACAGATGACAACCAGCAATACACCGGGTGCTCATTCTAATACGCAAGACTTGGAATTACAGCAAATCTATAGAGGGCCGATTTTGGCTAGTACGGGGTCGCCTGCGAGGCTATATTGAACCCATGAATCCTGAACAAAGCAAAGCGCAACCGCTGGATCCCAACCTCTGCCGTAGGGCACGTCTGTCGCGGGACCCCCGCTTCGATGGAGAGTTCTTCCTGGGCGTGAGCACCACGGGCATTTACTGCCGCCCAATCTGCCCGGCAAGGCTCCCGGCAGAAAAAAACGTGAGCTACTTCCGTTTGGCGACCCAGGCAGCGGCAGCGGGCTACCGCCCCTGCCTACGCTGCCGCCCGGAATCTGCACCGGGAAGCCCCGCCTGGGAAGGCACTACCACCACGGTACAAAGGGCCTTACAGCTGATTCGCCAGAACGCCCTGAGCGAAGGGAATCTGGGAGATCTTGCCGATCGTTTGGGTATTGGCGAACGCTACCTGCGCAAACTATTCCAACAAGAGCTGGGGGTCTCACCCCAGGCTGTGGCACTGAACCAGCGTCTATTATTCGCCAAGAAGTTATTGGCGGAGACAGGGCTACCGTTAACCGAAGTGGCCTACGCCTCAGGCTTTGGCAGCGTTCGGCGTTTTAACAGCGCAGTGAAAGAACATTTTCAACTGACGCCCTCCGATATAAGGGGCAGGCGCAAGGCTCAAGGCAGCGCCGACATTCAATTGCAGCTGCAGTATCGGCCTCCCTATGACTGGAATGGTGTAGTGAACTTTCTGGCGCACCATGCCATTGAAGGAGTCGAGGGAATTGATGGCGCGCGCTACCGGCGCAACTTTCGAACAACGGGTGGCGTCGGCCAACTGGAAATCCAACCGCACAAGCGCAAGAATGCACTGGAATTGCGCTTACAACTGCCCGACAACAGCCAGCTGATGTCAATCGTGGGGCAGTTACGACGTATGTTCGACCTGGACGCTAATCCCGAGAAAATCAGTGCGCTCCTGCAACAAGACCCTGCGCTAAGCCCACTCTCAAAACGATCACCGGGGGCACGCTCTCCCGGACATTGGAGCCTGTTTGAATCCGCAGTGCGCGCCATTGTGGGGCAACAGGTCAGCACAGTTGCCGCTCGTACAATTCTGGCAAGGCTTGCCAGCGCGTGCTCTGGGAAAGGTCTCGTTACATTCCCAACTGCTGCCGAGCTGGCGGCTCTTTCAGACGAACACTTCCCCATGCCCTCCCGGCGCCGGGACACCTTGCGCATACTTTGCCAGACGTTCGCCGGTCGCGAAGAAGAACTCACGCTGGAAGCGCTGGCAGACTTCAAGGGCGTAGGACCCTGGACTGTAGGGATGGTCGCCGTGCGCGGCGCCGGCGACCCGGACGTATTCCCCACGGGCGACCTGGGCCTGGAACGCACCTGGGCTGCCCTGCCCGGCAGCGAAGGCAAACTGAACGATGCCGCAGCACAGTGGCGCCCCTGGCGCTCTTACGCGGCCAACCTGCTCTGGAGGAGCTATACCCCATGAATTATCAATACCTGGATAGCCCCGTCGGACGACTGCGACTTGTCTCCAACGGCGAGCACCTCACCGCCATCGAGTTTGAAAACCTGCAAGCGGACGAAGCTGAAGGCGAGGAATGCGCCGACCCGGCATTGAATGCTTGCGCCGCTCAGCTCAAAGAGTATTTTGCCGGCAAACGCCAGGACTTCGACTTACCCCTATCGCCCACCGGCACCGAGTTTCAGAAAAACGTTTGGCAGGCGCTGCAAGCGATACCCTATGGGGAGTTACGCAGCTATCGCGATATAGCCGAGAGCCTGCAAAAGCCGAAAGCGGTTCGGGCCGTGGGCGCCGCCAATGGACGCAATCCCCTGCCGATTGTCGTGCCCTGTCACCGGGTGATTGGGAGTGATGGCTCGTTGACCGGGTTTGCCGGGGGGCTGGAGGCCAAGCGGGTGTTATTGAGGCTGGAGGGGGCGATTGAGTGAGATAATGTCCTCACTGATGGAACGACTTCTCTGTCATTCCCGCGAAGGCGGGAATCCAGCTCGCAGAAATGCAATTTTTGCTCTGCCGGCAGGGATGACAGACCGGCTTACACGACAGAAGCCCTCACATACTCGCCGCAATAAACGCTATCCACATCGGCTCCTTAATAAACCCCTCACCAAAGGAGTCATATTCGACGCCTAACCCATTCTCGGCAATTTCTTCCACCGTCTTGCCCGATTGCAACAACGCCGCCACCCTGCTCACAGAGGATTTCAACATCGTCACCCACTCCTGCAGGTCCTGCTTGCTCAATAACGAGGTGCCATGCCCGGGAACGATAATGGTCTGGTCATCGATCATTTCTATCACCTTCTCCACATTGCTCAAGTAACCGAGCACATTACCGCCGGAACCAATATCAACGAAGGGAAAGGCATTCTCGAACACATGGTCACCCATGTGCACCACGTTCTGCTCAGTGAAAAACACCACAGAGTCGCCGTCGGTGTGCCCGGTTGGGAAATGCTGCACCTGGATGACATCGCCATTAAAGCGCACAGCGATGGAATCCTCATAGGTCACCACTGGCAAGGCCGCAGCCGGACTGGGTTCTACCACTCGGCCCAGGGCCTTCATTTCCTGGCGCGTACTCATGCGCTGGTAAATATTCTCATGGGCCATGATCACCGTGCCGTGCTTACCCCAATGTTCATTGCCGCCCACGTGATCGCCATGCCAATGGGTGTTCAGCAGGAAGCGGGGCTTTGCGGCGTCCGGATCTATCTCAGCAATAGCCGCAGCGTGAGCTTCAACCCAGGGCGCATAGTCCGCATCTATCAGCAGCACACCGTCATCGCCAATAGATGCGACAACGTTGCCTCCACTGCCATCAAACATATACAGAGGACCCTTGATGGGCGTTACGGCCACCTTGGGAGCGTCTTCAGTTTGAGCCGAGCACAGGCCCGCCGCCAGCGTCATCGTGAGGCCAGCCATTGCACAGAGAGTCTTGTTCATTGTTGTTTCCGGAGGGGTCAGGCGTTGAGGTCGGGGATCATGTCGTCTTTCAGGTGCTCAATCGCATCTTTCAGACGAAGTTTTTCCTTTTTTAGTCGCTGCAGCAATATCTGGTTTTGATAGGGGTACTCGTACATTTCGTGAATACGGGCATCCAGTGCCCTGTGCTTGGTCTGCAACTGAAACAGACGCATGGCCGGGGTCATAACCTCGTTAGCAGCTTCCTGCGCTTCGGTACCGTTCAGGCCTATGTCTGTGGTGTCAGTCATGCATTCATCAGTCTACAGCGTGAGGAATTCGATCAGAATCAAACACTATACTCACATGGATTAGCGGCACAAGCATTGTTAGTGACTATTCGGATAAGCCCACCCCGCTGGCCAGCAATTGCACCCAAAGTGGGTTGGCAGGATCGCCCATAGCGAGGAAATCCGGGCTTAGCAGTGTGTCCCGTTCATTGTAACGCAAGGGACTGCCATCCAACCCCAAAAGCGCACCTCCGGCGGCCTCCAACAGCGCCTGACCCGCCGCGGTATCCCACTCGCAACAGGGTGAATAACGGGGATAAAAATCGCCCTCGCCCGCTGCCAACTGGCAAAATTTCAAGGCACTGCCGCTGTTGTCTCGCTCGAGCTCACCCCAGTGTTGTTCCAGCCAGTTAAGGCAAGACTGCAACCGGGGACCACGATGACGGCGACTTGCCAGCACTGTCATGGCACTGCCCTGGGCCAAGGGCCGGGACACCAGCTCGGAATAGTTCCAGTCAGGCCCCTGGTAAACACGCGCTTCCTGCCCCGGAATACCCACAAAGGCCTGCTGTGTCAGCGGCAGATAGATCAGCCCCAACACTGGCTTGTGATCATCGATGAGGGCAATATTAATAGTGAACTCGCCAGTGCGGGCCAGGAATTCCTTGGTGCCATCCAGCGGATCCACCATCCAGAACGCCGACCAGTCATGGCGCTTTGCCTTGTCTTCGTCGCTGGATTCCTCGGACAAAATCGGTAAATCGGGGGTAATTTTGTGCAGCCCCGCCTCCAGAATATCGTGAGAGGCCAGGTCTGCCTGGGTAAGTGGAGATTCATCCCCCTTGGATTGGTACTGGTCAGCGCCCGGGGCGTGATAATGATCGGCTATTGCTTGCCCCGCCGTCAGGGAGAGCTCCAACAGGGGTGAGACAAGGGCTGGAAGATTGCGCACAGAAACATCCGTGAAAAGACACGATTATACGCCCTACTTCCACAGGATGCGCGCCACGCAGGGACAGGGCATAATCGCAGCATCTTTCAAGACCTGGCATTCCCATGATCGACTGGAACCACATAGACACCGTATTGCTCGATATGGACGGCACCCTGCTGGACCTGCATTTCGACAACTACTTCTGGATGCACCACATACCCAAGGTTTATGCCGAGACCCACGATCTGGGGGAAGCGGAGTCGACCGAAAAACTACATGCTGCCTTCAGCGTCGACCAGGGCACGCTCGACTGGTACTCACTGGATTACTGGTCAGATCGGCTAAAGCTGGATATCCCTGCCATCAAGCGTGAGCTCAAGCACATGGTGAGCGTGCGCCCTCATACCGTGGAGTTCCTCACCAACCTTCACGAATCCCACCGGGATGTGGTGATGGTCACCAACGCCCACCGCAAAACCCTGGACATCAAAATGGAACATGTGGACATCACCGAGTGGTTTGATCGAGTGGTGGTTTCCCACGAACTGGATGCACCCAAAGAAGAGCAGGCATTTTGGCATCGCCTGCAGGAGCTACACCCCTTCGACCCCGAGCGGACACTGTTGATTGACGATACAGAACGGGTACTGGATTCCGCCCATCAATACGGGATCGCTCACCTGCTGACGCTGCTGCAACCCGACAGCCAACGGCAAAAACGCATTGATACTCGCTTTCCCGGGATACATCATTTTGACGAGATCATGCCCGAAGCGGTGCAGCCATGAGCGGAGACTTCGACAGCGAAAAGCTACGCCTGGACAAATGGCTATGGGCTGCCCGCTTTTTCAAAACCCGCAGCCTGGCCAAAGCCGCTATCGAAGGAGGCAAAGTGCACCTGGGCGGCCAACGAGTAAAAGTATCCAAGGAAGTATCCGTTGGCGACACCCTGCAGATTCGCCAGGGCTGGGACGAGAAGGTTGTGGAGATCAAAGCGCTTTCCGGCCAGCGCCGCGGTGCGGCTGAGGCACAGTTACTCTATGAGGAAACTGAAGCCAGCATCAAGAAACGAGAGTCAGAAGCGGCGGCTCGAAAAGCGGCGGGAGGCATGATTGATAAGCCGGCGAACCGGCCCACCAAGAAGCAGCGCAGGCAGATTCATCGGTTTAAGCAGGAGCAGTAGCCGCGGCCGGTCATCCCCGCGAAGGCGGCGGTCCGGCGTCCTGGGATCCAGCCACCCCCCGCAGGCGTACCCTGAACCCAAGAAACACCCACTCACCAAGAAACCGAAATCTGATCCCGCCCCCTCTTCTTCGCCTCATACAAGGCCTTATCCGCCCGCGAGATCACCTCAGACGGCAACAAATCCCCATCGGGTTGCACCGTCACCACGCCCTGGCTCACCGTTAGCACATCAGCAACCGTGGAACTCTCATGTGGAATCGCCTCCACCGCTACCAACTCTTTCAGCCGATTGGCCGTACGCATTGCCGAATCGTGGGAAGCGCCGGGCAGCACCAGAATAAATTCCTCACCGCCAAAACGTGCCACGACTTCACCCGCACGACTGGTGGCCTTGGTCATGATATCGGCAAGCTTCTGCAAAACAGTGTCCCCGGCAGGGTGACCAT
Organism: Halioglobus sp.; assembly: GCA_039979015.1. Classification (GTDB taxonomy): domain Bacteria; phylum Pseudomonadota; class Gammaproteobacteria; order Pseudomonadales; family Halieaceae; genus Halioglobus. The sequence continues at coordinate 178,082 of JBDWAD010000009.1, read as the reverse complement.
AGGTGTCGTTGTAATTCTTGAAGTAATCCACATCCAACAGCACAACAGAAAGATTCGCACCACTACGGCGAGCACGGTTAATTTCTTCTTTCAGCGCACTGTTCACCAGCCGTCGATTACCCAGCCCGGTCAGCTCATCCACATTAGCCAGATCAGTCAGCTGACGTCGGGCATCCCGCAACTGGCGATTTCGATCTCTAAGAGAGGTGGTGAGGTCACCCAACTCCTGCGACATCGTCTCCCGCTCCCAGCTGAGGGAAATCATATTGCGAAACGACATGTATACCCGATTGCACACCACTACCAATACGGCGCAGAACGCCAACAATGACAGACCGATCACCAGGTTATAGGGCTGCTCCCAGTAGTGAATCAAGCTCCACCAGGCAATGGGCCATAGCGCTGAAAATACGTAGACGAGAAAGTATTCGCGGATAATGACCGAAAAGCCCACCGAGATCGCAGTGATCATCACGATCAGTAGCAAGAAGGTGTACTGCATGGTGATGGGTACATGTTGCGCGGCATAGATGTATACCGCCGCCCACACCGAGCCAGTAGCAGCCGCGCCCAAGATCAGTTTTAAATAGACCCTTTTAGCGTTGGTCAAATAGCTACGATTGACCAGTGCATTGCTCATTTGCAGGGAGCGCATCAACAGCAGGATCAGAAAAGCTGCACCCCACAACAAAATGGTGGTGATATTCAAAAATGGCCAGAATATAGCCATGGTCGCCGCCACACCAATCAGGTGGGCAGTCACAGTTGCCAGCTGCCCATTCTGCATGAGCATCTCTAGTTGGGCGGCAAAAAGCTCGTCCCGGGGTATGTGGCGTTGGTAGATCATGCCTTTATCCTACATCTCACCCCTGAAAATCATACACTTAGCAGCCAAAGCTGCGACCTGTGTCACACCCTGATTGGGTCATTCATTGCCCAATGTGACTATTTCGGCGACACTTGAGCCAAATTAAAAGGCCGGGACGGATCCTGTGATTTCCTGGAAGACATTACGCACCCTCTGCCTGGTGCTGTTATTAGTACCCATTGTGCACCTGGTTTACCTGGTGTCGCGGGATACTGTTGCTACTTTAGACAGCTCTCCGAACGCTTGGTCCGAGGAGATAGATGCCTACGCCCGTCTGGACAGAACGTCCAAGCTTCCGGACCGGCCTATCGTGGTCGTGGGTGGCCGGCGAGTTAAGCTATGGGCTGGTTTGGAGGATTTATTAGCACCCCGCCCAGTCTTGATGCGAGGTCTGGGCAATGCGACGGTTGATGACCTCATCCATAATTATGAGCGCCTGATCGGTTTTTACCGCCCTCACAGCATCGTACTGTTACCCAGCAGCAGTGAATTCCATCTGCGCGCAAACAAAGATGCGGACGAACTCGTAGAGGGTATAAAAGAGTTAGTCGAACTGGACTTTAATCACCAGTCTACTCGGCGCTTTTACATCATCAGTCCACTAAAGACTCCGCTATACCCCAGTGACGATGCTACTGTTGATGGGGCGGTGCGCCTGCTTCAGGAATGGGCCAGTGACACCACGCGCATTCAAATTCTGGATATAAACGCACTGCTAAAAAATGCTGATGGTGAACCGAATGCGTCCTATTACCGGGCGGACGGGGTGAATCTTAACGAACATGGGTACATACGACTTTCATCACTACTGCAGTCGGCAATTGAGTCAAGCTATAGAGTAGATTGAAAAGCGCTTCAATTAATAACCCTGAAACATCAATTTTTGTGTAAAGCGGGCCACTAACTGTCCCAGACTATCCCAATTGATAACAACCTCTTAATCGTCACTTATCAATGGAGAAATCGCGAGCAACTGAACCAAAAAAAACACCTTCGTATCGGGCTTGAATTCACTGGTAATCAGCTTTTTACACCCGCCCCACCCAGCTACACCTTTAAACTGCCTGTTCAAGGTTATTAACTCTTCGGGCACAGTTTCGCCCCTGACTTCAAGTCTGCGCATTAACTCCTCTACAGCCACTAACTTGCTCAGGAACACTCGACGCTGCCTCCGCAAAACACTTAAAAATGATGTCAACCTTGAAACCGACACTCCAACACCGATGGCGTTGTTCGAGTGCTGTCGATACCGCACAAGCTTTTGGGCAGTGTAGGTTAATCGCCCTGTGGTCGCTGCGCATAAACCAAGCCACCAATCATGGTTTTCTAGCTTGTCAGGAAATGGCAGAGCCAGTTCTAACAACTCTCGATGTAACAACATAGAACAACCAACCACGCTGTTTCTGCGGAGAAGCTGAGCAACTGAACATTCACCTTCGAAGCCATGCTTGGACATGAAGCTTCCAACTGAAACGCCCTCGTCGTTTATTAACTCCAAATCTGAAAACGCTGCCAAGGGAGGGGCGGCCGAACATTCCACCAAGCTGAGCAAGACCTGCAGCTTTTCAGAGAACCAAACATCGTCCTGATCCGCTAAAAAAATCCAGTCGGCACCAGTTTCAAGGGCATGGTTCAGCAAATACTCGAAGTTACCGACATGCCCTTTGTCACCGCCTCTTGGTGGCAAAACTTTGATCCGTCGGTCGCTTGATTGAGCAACAGTCAATAAAGATAATGTGCGATCGGAGGACCCATCATCAGAGCAATACAAGCTCCAGTCGCTATAAGACTGACCGATTATACTTTCAACTTGGGCCTTCAGATAATTTTCGCCGTTATAGGTTGCCATCACAATTGCTACCTTAGGCGGTCTCATAGCTTCTCCACCGCATCGGTTAGAGTGGCACCTATGCAAGCATTACTAAGATGCTGATCGTAAACGGCCCGAGTCGAAGAGGAGAGTTCCAAACCCGCATAGGATTCGTAAAACTCCGCGATGGCTCCAGCTAAAGACTCACTGTCAGCAGGCGGAACGAAAATTACTCCATCGCAATCAACGCACAATTCGGAGACAGCAGGCCCGAATCGGGATATAACGGGCCTGTCAGATGCGAGCGCTTGATAAACCTTATATGGCACGACGTTTCCCGCTTTCTCGGATTCGCCAAATATACCCAGCATGCAATGAGATACCGATAACTCCTCCCGCAGCTTTTCGGCTGAAACCAAGCCTCTTTCCCAGCTTATATTCGATACATCTAGCTTGCCAATCAAGTTCCAGACAGCGTCTGCAGTTTGACCGTCACCTATGAAGCGGAAATCTATCTCGGCATGAGTCTTTTCGAGCAAAGAAGCAGCTTCAACAATAGTTTCAATACCATGAAGTGGAATAAACGTGCCCCAAAAAAGGATGCGCATTCGCCCTGATAGTGGAAGATGAGGCAGGGGTGTCCAAAGGGATTCGTCAATGCCTACCGGCACCGCCAACACCTTCTGCTGCGAGAGTTCGTATCGCTTGATAAGCAACTGCCGCTGCTGTTCGGTATCAATTAAAACGAGGTCAGGGTAAGCAAGTGTACGTCGCTCGAGGGCACTGACCAATCGAGAAAGAATGCCCCCGTCTTTTATCATTCCACGATCTCCGGCCAACGTATCGTGGAGACATAAAAAGGCGTCGACAACGACCAGTGGGGTCTCTCCTTTGGGCAGAAAAAGCCGCAGGAGCATCAAGTCAATGTACGCTGGATACGGAACAAAACACATATCAGCCCGCCGCAGGGCGGAACGCTGGCTAAATAGAGATGTACCATCCTTTATAAGGCGACATACCGTACTCAACAGCATCGGAAGAGACGATAGACGCTGATGGTTATTGGTTTCCTCCCTGGCACGATGGGGCCTCAACTCATCGACGTATTCCGCGTTCGAAGACAGCACATCAATAAGGGTTCGGTTGCGCGAGTACAGCTCTGAGTCATCGTAGCTTCCGAACACACACAGCTTCCCGATCAATTTCCGTGACGACTCAGACATTCTTGATAGTTTGCTCTCTAGAAATCCATCAGTTGCAGTATGAGCAAGCTCAAAGCTGCTAGTTATCGCAAACCAAGTCAGCCGAGACAGAGCGACTTAGAGCAGCTATTGAGGTAAACTTGCGAGATATGTTATCAGAAATACCCCTTACAAGGCCCAATACTCCGCTTCTGGACAAAGTCGACCGGGATCGATGTATTCGAAAGCTATCGCCTGCCCAGCTAATATCACTAGCGGAGGAGCTTCGCGCATTCCTGCTATATAGCGTAGGGCAAACCGGAGGGCATTTTGGTGCGGGCCTAGGTGTTATCGAACTTACGATCGCATTACATCATGTTTTCAACACGCCGGAGGATAGAATCATCTGGGATGTTGGACACCAGACCTACCCCCATAAAATACTCACGGGCCGAATGCAGCAAATGCATGGGATTCGTCAGGCTGGTGGGTTATCTGGCTTTCCGAAGCGGGAAGAAAGCGAATATGACTCGTTTGGCGTAGGGCACTCCTCCACCAGCATTTCTGCAGCTATGGGGATGGCGCTGGCTGCAAAACAGCAAGGCAGTGACAGAAAGGTTATCGCTGTTATTGGTGACGGGGCGATTACCGGAGGCATGGCATTCGAAGCCCTTGCCCACGCAGGCCACGAAAGACCTAATATGCTGGTTATCTTAAACGACAATCAAATGTCCATAGGTCATAACACGGGTGGACTGGCTACGTATTTTGCAAAAATTTGGGCTACGAAGACCTATTTAGGCATGCGAGAACGCTCTAAGCGCATCCTCGAGAGGTTCAGTTTTTTGTGGGAGTGGGCTAAGCGCACTGAAGAGCATATGAAGGGCATGGTGGCACCGAGCACTATGTTCGAGGAACTGGGCTTTCATTACATTGGCCCACTGGACGGACACGATCTTCCACAGCTAATTCAAACAATCAAGAACATGAACGATTTGGCCGGGCCGCAGTTTTTGCACATTCGTACGATGAAGGGCAAAGGATTTGAACCGGCGGAAAAAGACCCGATAGGCTATCACGCTATCAACAAGATCGAGGCCAACCCGAAGCTGCAGTCGGCACATAAAGCAATGCCTACAAAAACGCCTAAGTATCAGGATGTATTTGGTCGCTGGCTATGCGATGTAGCTGAAAAAGATCAGCGCCTCGTAGGAATCACCCCTGCCATGTGCGAAGGGTCTGGCATGGTCGAATTTGCTCGGCGCTTCCCGGACCGTTATTTCGACGTAGCGATCGCAGAGCAACACGCGGTAACGCTAGCAGCGGGCATGGCTTGTGATGGACTGAAACCGGTTGTTGCCATCTACTCCACTTTCCTGCAACGTGGATACGATCAATTGGTACATGACGTAGCACTGCAGGATCTCGATGTCACATTTGGCATCGACCGCGCAGGGTTAGTGGGACAGGACGGCCCAACCCACCACGGTGCTTTTGATCTAAGCTATTTACGTTGCATCCCAAATCTAGTTATCGGTACTCCGTCCAGCGAAAACGAATGTCGGCAGATTTTGAACTCCGCATATGAGTACAAAGGGCCTGCCGCTGTTCGATACCCAAGAGGAGAAGGTTGTGGTGAAACTATCGATCGCGGACTGGATAGCATTCCGCTTGGCACAGCGAAAATTTTGCAACAAGGCTCTCGGGTCGCTATAGCTAATTTTGGGACAAGACTGGAAGCTACCCAAGCAGTAGCAAAAAAGCTCAATGCCACCTTAATCGATATGCGATGGGTCAAGCCGCTTGACGAAGACACACTGCGCGATGCTGCCACGCAGCACGAGCTACTGGTCACTGTCGAGGAGAACGCACGCGCGGGTGGCGCTGGCGCCGCGGTCGCTGAATTTTTGAGCCTCGAAGCCCTCGAGGTTCCATTGCTTATTCTAGGTCTCCCAGATTTTTTTATAGAGCATGACACGCCTGAGAGCCAACGAAATGCGGTTGGGCTAGACAGCCAGGGGATTGCAACAGCGATTGAGTCCAGATTGAAGAAAATTCATGCAACAAAAGCAAATCAGCCTGATTTAGGCATCTCATCTCCGGTCCTCAAACGAACAATTTGAATCCAAACCCATAACATTGAGCATTTTTTCAGCGTAGCGCTGCCAAGTATACTCAGCCACATCGCGAGACACATCGGCCTGTAAATCGAAGGCGCGGTCAATCAATTCAGCGACTTCACCTGCACCAGCGTTAACTCTAAATAAAAACCCATTGTCTCCGTGCCGGATTAGTTCGGTTGCGAAGCCAGTCTGAGAAGCGACGGGAACAATATTACACACCATAGCCTCCAACAGCGGCACAGGACCACCCTCAAGAATGCTAGGAGAGAGAAAAACATCCATCAATGAATAGAAGGCTGGATAGCTTTCATACGGCAACTGTAAATATTCGAAATTCGGCTTTTCATTCAGTTCAGCAAAGCCATCCCAATACTCCCAACCCTTTCCCAATAACATGAATTTCCTGTGCGGCATAAAATTTACAAGATCTGCGACCAACTGAGGGTTTTTACGAGGATAATAAGCAGAGCTCAAACCTACCACCCCGTCGCCACGCTCATGCGGTCTAATAGCTCCAACCACGTAGCCTGCGCCGATGACATTTGAAACGATATGACTGGCGACACCCTTTCGCTTTAAATAGTCAGCAAACATCTCGCAACCGGAAATAATTTGCGTAGCATGATTGAAGGCATAGACCCAGTCATCCTCTTTAACTCCAATATCTTTTGGATGTGTGTAATAAACATATCGTTCTCCCAACCAGAGCACAGGATTTAACTTTAACGCCTGAACGTATAGGGAATAATGTGGGAAAAGATATTTGCGTGCACGCGGCAAACGAGTAACCCGCTCATGATATATTACCGAACCGGACATTAATGCTGTAATCTCGTTACACATGCGCTCTAGTATCCAAGCTTGAGCATGCCGCGGGAGTACAACTACGAGGTCGGGATGATCGGCCTTGGTTGGGGCAATAGCGAGCATTGAAGATAGCAGTCGACACACTCCATAGGCCTGTCGAAAGCCATAATAAAGGAGCGACTTACCCAATCTAATTAACATATACTCACCATCATTATGCGGAATTTTTCACTGGGGATATTATCCGTCGGAAACGTCTTTTTAGCCTTCACTTTTCTTTGGCTAATCATTACGTATCTAGGCAGCGGCGTAGAATCCGATGCGTTTTTTCTCGGGTTGACTTTGAGCCAGACTATCATCTCTATTATTGGCGCCTGCATCAACAACGTTCTAACGCCAATTTTTTCTACTTTGGGGAACGTTGATCTGCGGCGCACCACAGGGGACTTTCTCTTGTTAATATTTTGCACAATGGTAACGAGTACGCTATTGATGCAAATTTACAGTCTCGAAATAATTGGGCTGTTAGGGTTGGGCATGTCTGACACAGGCCAAAGATTGGCCGGTGAATTGTTGAAAGTCGTAATACTGTCAGTTCCCTTGCAAACCCTCGCACAAGTTCAAATGTCCAACTTATATGCTAGGAACCGCTTTTGCACGTCAGAGAGTTGCATTCTCATCTCTAATTTTTCAGCGGTGGCGTTTCTCACAATATGTTTACCCACGGCGGGCATCGAGGCGGCCGCGTGGGCAGTGCTAGTAAGGCATGCAGTGCACGTTTTTTGTGTCAGCTTTTACTCAAAAGTTAGCTTTCGCACAGATATAGATACTACGACGCTCATTCTAGCTTGGCATCGAGCGAAACACCTACTGGTCGCTGGCATTTATTCAAAATCAGACAAGGTTGTAGACAAATTCTTCGCCTCCAGTGCAGTACCCGGCACTATTACTCTTCTTCACCTTGTTCAGCAGGCGTATGGGGCTGGACATCAAGTAATCAATCGGGTTTTGGTAACACCAGTGGTGCCCAAATTAGTAGTGCTTCGCGCGAATTCCAACCGCTCGGGCTATGAAGCTGTTTTCCAGCGCCATCTTCTTGTCGTTTTTTTCATCGGAGCAATTGGGCTCGTTACTATCGTATTTTTCGGCGAGCAAATTCTCACTTTACTAGCACACTATGGTGCTTTTGAAAAAGCCTCCGTTACTCAATTATGGCTACTTATGGTGCTGTGCGGTGGTTACTGCGTTATGCCTCCCTGTGGCTTTCTACTCGCTTCACGCTTCTACTCGCTCGGCGATACCATATTACCGACCCGTGCTGGTCTGATAAGCACATCCATCGGCCTAATAGCAAAGGTGGTCCTATTTTACTACCTGGGTGTTGAAGGCCTCGCAATTGGTATTTCGTTGCACTATACCTTTACAGTGGCAATATTATCTTTTTATGCCCTAAAACCACATCCCTCATGGAGCGCATTAGAGAGTGAATAAAAATGACCTAGAGCAAAATGTCGAAAAAAAGCTCGTGAAGATAAACCTCGGTTGCGGCAAGGTTATTCTCCCCGAGTTTATCAATGTCGATTCTATTGAACTCCCGGGCGTAAACGTTTTGCACGACGTTAACGACTTACCACTGCCTTTTGATGATGCCTCCGCTTCGGAAATTCACTGCATATCTATACTCGAACACGTAGATTTTGTACCTCTTTTGCAGGATTTACATCGAATATTAACCTCAGGAGGCTCAGTAGAAATTCTCGTTCCCCATTTTTCATCACCTGATGCCTATAGAGATCCTACTCATATTCGTTACTTCACTGCGGGATCATTTGACTTCTTCGTGACAGGACACAAACGGGACTACTATTTCGACTTTAGGTTCAGCAACGTTTCACATAAGATACAGTTTGAAAAAAGGAAACTTTTCTTTTACAACTACGCACTTGAATGGTTTGTAAATTTGAGCCACGATATGCAGTCATGGTATGAAAAGACACCACTGAGAGCTTTTCCCGCGCAGGGGATCAAGATAACCCTCACCAAATAACCTAAATTTAATTACCTTAAAACTGCCGATAAATTTTCACTATTTGGCGGTTCAAATACGCTGCACCTTGTACTGTGATATCTTCAGCATTCATGATCAATATCAATAAAAACGGCCCGCCCCACGACGTAAGAGATTGGTGGCCAAAAAAAACTGGACTGCACAACCGCCGCTGCCTGCTATTGGGAAAGGGCCCAAGTTTTCGACAGGCACTGACGCTCAACTTCGATCATTTTTTTACCATTGGTCTTAATCACGTTGCCAGAGAACCGCTGCCTCTCCCACTAGATATTATTCATATCTTCGACCTAGATGTTCTCGAAAGCTACGACAACAGGCTATTAGACAACGCATCTTATCTTTTACTGCCCGATACATTGAACATCTGCTACCAACTTCCTTTTCTGCGTGGAAATTTCTACAGATCGGACAAGATCACAGTAAAAGAACGTATAAAGGAGTTTCCTCTGCTACGTGCTTTTGCCGCCGAAGGGCGCCTTCTGACGTATCCCCGCTGCGAGGAAAGTCACTCCAGCGGATCTTGGCCTGTGCACACTGGGTCTTTCAGCGCCTCGACCGTGATGGACTTGCTTTCCAAACTGGGCATTTCTGATATTCTTCTGGCGGGAATCGACGGCGGCACTCAATACGCCGATAGCTTTCAAGACCTGAACCAGCTCACGCGGTTGAATGGCGGACAGCCCAACTTCAACAGTCAGTTTGCTGAGTTCGCGGATATCCGCAACAACTACGGAATAAGTATCAACCATATAAGCATGGAAAAGCCCAGAGTTTACATTGGCGCAATGAACGAGCAGCGCCTTGCCTTTGAGGTATTGAAACACTCGATTGAGAGGCACTCCAGCTGTGATGTCGAGGTGCTTCACCTGGGCGATGAAATCGATCAGCACTTTCCAGAGTACCAAAAAATTATAGAGGGACTACCAGCTGGGACACCGTTTTCGTTGCAGCGCTACGCCATACCTTATCTTTGTAAAAACCTCGGACGAGCAATTTACGTAGATTCAGATATGCAGGTGTTCAGCGACATTCGCGAACTATGGCAATTCCCGGTGGGAAAATCGGGCTTCAGCGCTGCCAAGGTTGAACCGGAATGGGGGCGCCCCCCTCAGCTCAGCGTCATGGTGATTGACTGTGCGTATGTTGACTGGGATTTGGTTGATATAGCCAATCAACTTCGCAGTCAATCATCATACGAAGAATTCAAAATTCACGGCCCGAATAATGCGAACGTATGCCGTGAAATACCGTCAAATTGGAACTCTCTCGAGCACTTCAAAGACGGCGAGACGGCGCTCATTCACTTTACATCAATGCCAAATCAACCTTGGCTTAGCTCATTAAATCCGCTAGCTCCAATTTGGTGTAAAGCGCTAATAGATGCTCTCCAAGACGGCGCGGTATCACAAGACGACATCGACTATGAAATCACGGTGGGGAACGTAAGGCCGAGCCTAGCTTGGCAGACTGAACACTGTACAGCAGACCCACTCATGGTGCCCGCTGACGTATTGTACCAAGACCGCAGTTTTCTTCCCCCCCATAACATCGCATCCGCCTCCAGCGTGATAAGAAAGGCAATCGGCGCTGGCCAGGTTAGACCTTCAAAAGCACAGTTAAAAATAAGGATATGTATGGCTCATTTCCGTTTTTGGCTAAACAATGGCCGACTTAAAAGCTTGCGCAATCTACTCAAGACCAGCTTTTTCAAGGCACGCAGAGCGCTCTCAAGTGGCTTCCGAGCGGGCTGGTAGCAGAATGGTTGCAAAGCCACCTTATGGTGACCACAATCCAGCACCACTCAGCACGCTGTTTTAAGCATAGAAGGCAGCAACAAACAACCAAACTACACAGCGGAACTCTATAGAAGAGGAGTTTCGACCACGCGTGACACCACTCAGAATAAAGAGGTTCAGCCCAAGACGTTTTACATTATAATTTTAATGGAAGGACATACTAATTCACTTAATATCGTTTAAAGCATGAGCCCTAACCCGATGAGAAAGCAGAAAGAATTAGAGATCGAAGCAACTCTGACCGAGTTGGTTGATCTCGTTAAAAAGATTGAAGATGAAGATACATCGCTACAAGATTCCTTAATCACATTTGAGCGAGGGGTACATCTAACCAAGAAAGCTCAGCAGGCACTATTAGCCGCTGAGCAGAAAATCACATTACTGTTGAAAGACGCAGACGAGCCAGAGTTAGAGAATTTTTTACAGGGCAATACTACGTGACCGAGTCTTTCTACGACTATATCGAAGGACGACGCAAGCGCGTTGAACGACTTCTGGTAAAGGCATTTACAGATCAAAGAAACCCCACACTAATTGCGACAGAGCAAATGGGTTCCCTATCCTCCGCATGCCAATACGCAACCCAGAACGGAGGCAAACGAATTAGACCTATTTTGGTTTGGGCATCAGCACACGCATTAGGATTGGCACAAGAATCAGTCGCACTAGACCACGCTGCCACCGCGATCGAATTGATGCATGCATACTCCCTAGTACATGATGACCTTCCATCAATGGACGACGACGACCTTAGACGAGGAAAACCTAGTTTACATGTTGCCTATAACGAGGCTACCGCGATTTTGGTCGGCGACGGGCTACAAGCTCTATCGTTTGAACTGTTGTCTAGCGTCCCTGGCCTTGAAGCCGAGCGCGCCCTTCGGGTGCTGAAAATTCTAGCCGAGGCGGCGGGGGTAGAAGGCATGGTCGGTGGCCAGTATATAGACATCCACGCGACAAACTCTGGCATGAATCTGGAGCAACTCCAAACGATGCACTCACTGAAAACCGGAACCTTGATCCGAGCTTCTTTAGCAATGGGCGGCGTCATCGCCAATGCATCAGAGAAACAATTGGCCTCCTTGGAAGAATACGGTGCGCAGATTGGGCTAGCCTTCCAGGTCGTTGATGACATTCTCGATGTTATCGGTACGCCCAAAGCTCTGGGAAAGACCTTGGGGAAGGACGCCGAAGCCGACAAGCAAACATACGTAACGCTATTAGGGCTAGATGGTGCCAACACTGAGGCGAAGAGACTATTTGAATCGGCGATGGATGCAATAAGTGATTATGGAGAATCGGCGGAGCATCTAAGAGAGCTCGCAAAGTATATTGTGGAGCGCGACCGCTAGCATCAAGGTCTGTCGTACCGCATCTATCGATACCTCTGCCGCGCTAGACTGGCAAGCTAGTACTATGGTTTGATTTCGAACATGTGGCCTAATTTTCCGGCCTTGGTGCTGAGATACTTCTCGTTGTGGGGATTACTACCTGTTTCCAGGGCAATCCGCTCAACCACATCCACACCCTGCTCTTCCAATGCCGCCACTTTACGTGGGTTATTGGTCATTAATCGTACAGACTTGATGCTCAAGTGCTCAAACATCGGCTTTAGCAGGCTATAATCGCGCATATCCGCCCCAAAACCCAACTGCTCGTTGGCTTCTACAGTATCCGCTCCCGCATCTTGCAGCTTGTAGGCCTTAATCTTATTTAGCAGCCCAATACCACGACCTTCCTGACGCAGGTAGAAAATCGCCCCTCTGCCCTCCTCGGAAATCGCCTTCATGGCTGCCTGAAGCTGATTCCCACAGTCACAGCGCATGCTGAACAGGGCATCTCCGGTAAGGCATTCAGAATGGACTCGGGCCAGCACTGGTTCGCCGTCGCTAACATCACCCATGGTTAAGACCACGTGCTCCTTGTTGCTTTCCGCGTCTTCGAAGCCATGCATCTCGAACTCGCCCCAGGCGGTGGGGAGACGGGAGGATTCTACGTAGCGTGCGGTCAAGGGGCTTATCCGTGCAAAAGGGCGCGTATTCTAACAGCTTTATTCAGTGTTTAGCGAGACGGCCTACTGGGTGCGACTGAGAGTCAGAACACCTTGATTATCTTCCATTCTGATGTGGCGAAGGTAGGTCATCCCTAGCAGTACGTGATTGGGAAACTCACCTTCGATAACTGTCGCTGGAACGTTGTTGACCTTGATACCACCAACGTTGACGGAGCGCAGGTTCAATGTCCAGGCCTTGGCGATGCCGGAAGCGGTTTCTACTCTTGCTGGGGTAGCCTGCTCGAGGTTCAGGCCGATGCGGCGGGCGTGGTTTTCGTTCATGGCGACGAGGTTAGCGCCGGTATCGACCAACACTTCCACTTGGCGGCCATTGATTTGGGCGTTGGTGCGGTATTGGAGCATGTTATCGCGCTGAATGGTCACTACCTGGGCAGCTGGGGGCTGATAGTTAGTGCCCACTTTTCTGGATAGGCCTAGGACCATTTTTTGGCCGCCTACTTCCAGAGTGGCTGTATTGGTATAAGCCGAAACTAGGGTTACGCCGCTGTGGGTTTGGCCTTCTTTTAGCATTTTACGTTCGCCGTCGATTAGGAGAATGGCGGCGTTAGGCATTAGGCCTTCTAGGTCTATTTGTGGGGCAGCTTGGGTGCTTGAAGCAAAGGACAAGAGCAGGCTCAGGAAAATGACATACAAGGTAAGGACACTAGATTCCCGCCTACGCGGGAATGACGTAATCCAGTATTGGAATGACGATTTCATATTTGGATGCGAAGTAACGGAGTTGCTCATGGGATCAACCATAGCGCAATATGGAGGCATCCGCAGGCCATAATTCCGGCTACTACGTCGTCGATCATGATTCCGAAGCCACCATCTACTTTCTTGTCTAGAGGGCCTATGGGCCAGGGTTTGGCGATATCGAAGATTCTGAAGGCGATGAAGCCGGCGATTATCCAGGGCCAGCTATTGGGGAGTGCCCACATGGTGATCCAGTAGCCTACGAATTCATCCCAGACGATGCCGCCGTGGTCGTGAACGCCTAGTTGCTTGCTGGCCTCGCCGCAGATCCAGATGCCCAGGCCGAAGGTAACTACGATAGCTAGGGAGAAGTAGCCGAGTGATAGGTGGGATAGGAGCCAGTAGAGGGGCACGGCTGCCAGAGTGCCGAAGGTGCCGGGGGCTTTCGGGGCCAGGCCGGAGCCGAAGCCGAAGGCCAGGAATTGGGCTGGGGATTTTAGGTTTGGTCTGATCGGTTCGGACATGGGTTCCAGACTCGCTGGGCCTCTGGATCCCCGCCTTCGCGGGGATGACGGGGTGAATGAATGATGGATCGTCGCACCGCCACCTGGACGGGAATGACAATAGCGTTTAAAAGTGCTGGTATCCGGTCTCGAAGTCAACGTTTTGGTCTAGCTTTACACCCTCCCCTGCCACCACTTGACCGATTCGGGTGCAGCCTTCGGGCACCGAAACACCTTTCGGCAAGGTAAAGCACAATTCATAGTCATCACCCCCAGATACAACCCATTTCAATACCGTATCACTATTGCCGTTGGATTCCAGAGCTGCCGATATGGGTAATGCCGCTGATTCTAGTTCGATACAGACGCCGCTCGCGGAGGCAATATGACCTGCATCTGCCAGCAAGCCATCGGAAATATCGATGGCGGATGTGGCGCTCACCAGAAGCTCCCTGCCAAGTTCTATTCGCGCTCTGGGACGATGAAAGCGGTCCAATAGATACTCGGCTGCATCTGGTTCTGGCTGCCACTCTCCATTTAAAAAGGCCAGCGCCCCGGCGGCATCGCCCAAGGTGCCAGACACATAAACGATGTCACCCACCTGGGCACCCTCTCGCAACAGGGCCTTGTCCATGGGCAGCGCGCCCATTACTTGAACGGTTATGGTCAGGGGGCCTCGGGTGGTATCACCGCCCACTAGCGGCAGGTCATATTCAGATACGGCCTGGGCCAGGCCCTGGCTGAAGGTATTAATCCAGAATTCATCGGCCTCGGGCAGGGTCAGGGCAACGGTCATGCCGATGGGGCGGGCGCCCATGGCGGCGAGATCTGAGGCGGCGACTGAAACGGCGCGAAAGCCTATGTCTTCGGGGAACATGTCTTCGGGGAAGTGAACCCCTTCGACCATGGTGTCTACTGAGGTGGCGAGGCGTTCGTTGGGCTCAAGGCGAAGGATGGCGCAATCGTCGCCTACGGAGAGGTCTACTGCGGGGCCAGCGCCCAGGGAGGAGAAGTAGCGGTAGATTAGGTCGAATTCAGTTGCTGACATGATAGCCGGCTCTCGTGATAACTGGATCCCCGCCTTCGCGGGGATGACGGGTTATGAGAGGGAAATGATTATTAAGCGCTGGTCTCTGCCTTGCGTAGCTCTCTCGCGGCCTTATCCAGCACACCATTAACGTACTTATGACTCTCACTAGCACCAAACTTCTTGGCCAGAGCAACCTCTTCGTTGATCACCACTTTATAGGGCACATCGATACGTTCTTTCAGCTCGAAGGTGCCCATTCTCAACAGAGTCCGCTCGATCGGGTCTAGCTCGTCAATATCGCGATCTAACAGCGGCTGAAATAGCTCTTCCAGCTCATCAACACATGCAGGCACGCCATGCAGCAGTGCCTGAAAATACTCCAGGTCCACGTGGGCAAAGTCGTAGTCGGCCCGAAACTCGGCCTCGATCGTGTTCAGCGAGGCATCGGCCATCAACCACTGGTAAAGCGCCTGCATGCCGTAGTGACGGGCTTTGCGGCGCTCTGCAGCCAGGCTGTTGTGGGGCTTTTTGGGGGAGTTGGCGCTCATTTAGTCCAGCTTGCCGAGCAGGCTGACCATTTCCAGCGCAGACATGGCGGCTTCTTCGCCCTTGTTGCCGGCTTTGGTGCCAGAACGTTCTACGGCTTGCTCGATGGTGTCTACGGTGAGCACACCGAAAGCTGCGGGCACACCGTATTCCATGCTGACCATGGCGAGGCCTTTAGTGCATTCACCAGCGACAAATTCAAAGTGGGGAGTACCGCCGCGGATAACTGCGCCCAGGGCGATAATGGCATCAACATCGCCTTTGGCCGCGACCTTTTTGCAGACCAGCGGGATCTCGAAAGCACCGGGGGCGCGGACGATGGTGATCTGGCTCTTGCTGACACCGTGGCGACGCAGGCAATCGATGGCGCCTTCCAGTAGATGCTCTACAACGAAGCTGTTCCAGCGGCCCACAACGATGGTGTAGTTGCCTTTACCGCCGGTGAAGTCGCCTTCTATGGTTTTAATGTCGGTCATTTTCTTTTTTCTCTCCTTCTTCCGCCGTCATTCCCGCGTAGGCGGGAATCCAGGGAAGGATTTCTGGATCCCCGCCTACGCGGGGATGACGATGATGCGTGCTTCACTCTTGAGCTTGCACTAATCCTCTGGGTTCACAAAATCCAACACCTCCAGGTCGAACCCGGAGATAGCATTGTACTTGATCGGGGCGCCCATCAAATGGATTTTTCCCACGCCCATATCACGGAGAATCTGGGAACCCAGTCCTACCGTGGTGTAACTGTCCGGGTTGGCCATTGCCGCTGCAGGCTCAGCGCCCAGCGCCATATCAATGCTCGACAACAATCGCTCGGGGCTTTCATCTTTGGCCAGGATAACAACCACTCCCCGTTCATTCTTGGCAACCGCCCGCAAACACTTGGCAATACTCCAACTAGCCCGGCCTTCAATCTCACTGCTGACCAGATCGCGCAGGGATGATTGCACGTGCACGCGCACTAGAGTCGGTTGGTCGGGGGTTATCTCCCCCCGTGACAAGGCCAGATGCACATTGCCCTCGGTCTGGTCGCGGTAGGCGGTGAGTTGGAATTCACCGAACGCGGTGTTGATCTTACCTTCGCGCACGCGACGCACGGTGCGCTCGTTCACCATGCGAAAATGGATCAGGTCGGCTATGGTGCCAATTTTCAGGTCGTTTTTGGCAGCGAACTCAGCCAGGGCAGGGCCATCGGCCACTGTACCTTCTGGGGTCAGAATATCGGTGATCACGGCAGCGGGCAGTAAACCGGCCAGGCGAGCGTAATCTGAAGCCGCTTCGGTGTGGCCTGCGCGGGTTAGCACACCACCGGGGACTGCTTCCAATGGGAAGATATGACCGGGCTGAACAATATCCGATGGCACCGCATGGGGGGCAACGGCGGCCTGCACGGTGCGAGCACGATCTCCTGCAGAAATGCCGGTGTCGATGCCTACAGAGGCTTCTATAGACAGGGTAAAGTTGGACTTCTCACCCATGGCGTCGTCCACCATTGGCGGCAGGTCCAGCTCGCGGCAGCGCTCCTCGGTGAGCGTCAGGCAGACCAGACCGCGGGCCTGGCGCGCCATGAAGTTGACGTGCTTGTCGTCGCAATGCTCAGCGGCAACCATGACCACGCCTTCGTTATGGCTGTCGGCGTCGTCGTCCACCAATACAACCATGCGGCCCTGGCGGAGGTCTGAGATTAGTTCGTCTACTGTGTTTACTTGCATTTTTGTTCCACAGCCCAGCTGGGCTTTTCGACGTCATTCCCGCGAAGGCGGGAATCCAGTGAAGTTGGGGAATAAGACCCAAGCGTTTCTGGATCCCCGCCTTCGCGGGGATGACGGCACTATGTGTATCCGTTTTCTGCGAGAGTCGCCATGGAGATAGACCCAGCACCAGGCTTGGCCGCCTCATCGCCCTGCATCAATCTCTCCAGGTAGCGGGCGATCACGTCCACTTCCAGGTTCAACTTGGTCCCAGGCTGATAATCGCCAAACACCGTTTCCGCCATGGTCTGGGGAATGATATTCAGGTCAAATTCTGCGCCGTTCACTGCATTTACCGTGAGGCTGGTACCATCGACCGTAATGCTGCCCTTATGGGCGATGTATTTGGCCAGATCATCCGGTGCCCGCATGACAAAGCGCCATGAGCGCGCATCTTCCTGCAGACTGACCACTTCGCCCACTCCATCCACGTGGCCGGAGACGATATGACCTCCAAGGCGACTGGCCGGGGTCAGGGCTTTTTCCAAATTCACTTTGGAGCCCGGTTTTAATCCACCCAAGGTAGTGAAATTCAGGGTCTCTACTGACACATCGGCCCAGTAGCCATCCCCCGGTAACTCCACCACGGTCAGGCAGGCGCCATTGGCGGCAATACTATCGCCCAACGCCACATCGCTAAGATCCAGCTTGCCGGTATTAATGCGCAGGCGCATGTCACCCCCGGAGGGTTGCATGTCGGCTATTTCGCCAACGGCCTGAATAATGCCTGTGAACATAATCTGTCTCTGGTGTTTCTAGTACTGCGGGATAGCAGTAATGCGCCAGTCGTCGCCGACATTGCGCATGTCCTCAATCTGTAGCGGGATCTTTTGGGCCATGGTGTCCAATGGCAGATCCAGCAACGGCCTGGCCGCGCTACCCATCAGCACGGGTGCCATATATACGATCAATTCGTCCAAAAGGCCTTCTCGCAAGAACGCTCCCGCCAAATGGGGGCCGCATTCTACCAGAATTTCATTGCTTTGCCGCGCCCCTAGATAGTCCATCAAAGCGGCCAGGTTGAGGCCGTTTTCCTCCCGGTTCAGAGCCAGGCGATCAACGCCGCTGGCAATAATGGCAGGCGGGGTCTCTACTTTGACGTCGTGGCAGATGATAGTGGGCGCAGCGCCATCCAGAATAGCGGCGCCTGCTGGCGTTTGCAGGCTTGAATCCAGCACCACTCGCAATGGCTGATTCAGGCTAGCCAACTCTGCCTCTGCCGGAGGTAAACCCAGTTCTGCCGGCCTCACCGTGAGTGAACAATCATCTGAAAGCACCGTGCCGATACCGGTGATCACGGCACAACTCATTGCACGCAGGCGCTGCACATCGGCCCGCGCTGATGGCCCGGTAATCCACTGACTCTCGCCAGAGGCCATGGCCGTACGTCCATCTATAGACATAGCCAGCTTGGCGCGCACCCTGCCCCGGCCTCGGCTCATTCGAGCGATAAAGCCGGGAATAACCTTGCGTGCTTCGGCTTCAAGTAAGCCAACTTCCACAGCAATACCTGCGGCTCGTAATTTATCCAGGCCATTGCCGGCCACCAAGGGGTTCGGATCCTCCATGGCAGCGACAACCCGGCTGACACCCGCCGCGATCAAGGCATCGGCGCAGGGACCGGTTTTACCGGTGTGGGAGCAGGGTTCCAAGGTGACATACGCAGTTGCGTCGTTGGCATCACCCGCTGCTTTCAGGGCTTGTACCTCAGCGTGATTACCACCGGCAGGCTGGGTGAAACCCTCTCCAATCACTGCACCATCGCGCACCAGCACGCAACCCACATGGGGATTCGGCATACAGGAATACTGCCCGCGACGCGCCAGTTGTAGGGCGCGCGCCATCATACGGGTGTCAAATTCGGTGGTCATGGGCTGGGACGGTCAGTGCGACCGGGGCTCGGATTCTAGCGATTCAATGGCGTCCCGGAATTCGGAGATATCTTCAAAGCT
This sequence comes from Halioglobus sp., assembly GCA_039979015.1. GTDB lineage: Bacteria > Pseudomonadota > Gammaproteobacteria > Pseudomonadales > Halieaceae > Halioglobus. The sequence goes on along the minus strand of JBDWAD010000009.1, from coordinate 158,901 downwards.
GCGATAGACGGAAGCGAAACGGACGTAGGCGACCTTGTCCAACTGCTTAAGGTTGTCCATGACCAGTTCGCCAAGAATTACGGATTTCACTTCGCGCTCGCCGGTGGCACGAAGGGCGTTTTTGATTTTGTTGATAACGGCTTCAATATCTTCGGTAGATACGGGACGTTTCTCCAATGCGCGGGTGAAGCCGGCGCGCATTTTGGCTTCGTCGAAGGGCTCGCGGTTGCCGTTCTGCTTGATAATGCGCGGCATCACCAGTTCTGCCACTTCGTAGGTGGTGTAACGTTCGCTGCAACTTAAACATTCGCGACGACGGCGGACCTGGTCGCCCTCGGCAACGAGGCGCGAGTCGATCACTTTGGTGTCTTCAGCGGCGCAGAATGGGCAGTGCATGGGTTAGTCCCTTATTGCTAAGTGGCTGAACTTTAACACATTTGTTGGGGTTTCACGTCATCCTCGCGCAGGCGGGGATCCAGTGGTGTATCTAGAAAGCAAAAAAGGCCGCATTGCGGCCTTTTCTTCTGGATCCCCGCCTGCGCGGGGATGACATCCTTATGAGTCTCTTCTTGCGCCTGGAGTGGCACCCGTATGAATCACCGCCTGCGCGGGGATGACGCTTTGCGTCACTTATAAACCGGAAAACGCCCGCAAATTTCCAGCACCTTGCCCTTCACTTCGGCAATCACCGCTTCAGAAGTGTCGTTCTCCAGCGATTCCAGCACATCACACATCCAGTGCGTCAGTTGTACTGTTTCTGCCTCGCCAAAACCACGGGTGGTAATTGCGGGAGTACCGACGCGCAGGCCGGAGGTGATGAAGGGGGAGCGCGGATCGTTGGGCACTGCGTTCTTGTTAACGGTGATGTTGGCTTCGCCAAGGGCGGCGTCGGCATCTTTACCGGTGTAGGACTTACCAATCAGGTCAACCAGCATCAGGTGGTTCTCGGTACCGCCGGAGACAATGTTGATGCCTCGCTCGATGAACGTCGCGGCCATAGCCTTGGCATTTACTACCACCTGCTTCTGGTACTCCACGAACTCAGGGCTGGCGGCTTCCTTGAAAGACACTGCCTTGGCGGCAATCACGTGCATCAGGGGTCCACCCTGGCCGCCGGGGAATACGGCGGAGTTGAATTTCTTTTCCAGCTCTTCGTTGGCGCGCGCCAGGATGATGCCGCCGCGAGGGCCGCGCAGGGTCTTGTGGGTGGTAGATGTCACCACGTCAGCGTAAGGCACGGGGTTGGGGTAGACACCCGCTGCTACCAGGCCTGCCACGTGGGCCATGTCGACCATCAGGTAGGCGCCTACTTTGTCGGCGATTTCTCTAAAGCGGGCCCAGTCCATGATCTGCGAGTAGGCGGAGAAACCGGCGATGATCATCTTGGGTTTGTGCTCAAGGGCCAGGGCTTCTACCTGGTCGTAATCCACCTCGCCGGTTTCGGCGTTCAGGCCGTACTGCACGGCGTTGTAGTTCTTGCCGGAAAAATTGGGCTTGGCACCGTGAGTCAGGTGACCGCCATCTGCCAGGCTCATGCCGAGAATGGTTTCGTTGGGCTTCAGCAGTGCCAGGAATACAGCGGAGTTGGCCTGGGAACCAGAGTGAGGCTGGACGTTGGCGTAATCTGCACCAAACAGCGCTTTCACCCTGTCTATCGCCAGGTCTTCGGCTTTATCAACGTACTCGCAACCGCCGTAGTAGCGCTTACCGGGATAGCCCTCGGCGTATTTGTTGGTCAGCACGGTACCCTGCGCCTGCATCACCCGGGGACTGGTGTAGTTCTCAGAAGCAATCAGCTCGATGTGCTCCTCCTGGCGGCGCTCTTCTTCGCCAATGGCGCTGAAGATCTCGTCGTCAAATCCCTCGATAGTCATGCTTTTGTCGAACATGCGGTACTCCCGGCTGAGTTTGGGGGCTAGCCCCGAATAGGAAAGCGGGGCATTTTACAGAATAAAGGGGGCAGGCAGAAGCAGGATTTGGTGGTTTATTGGGCAGATGTTGGGGTGGGAAGCAGTAAACCCAAGAATCAGCGTGTCACCTCGACAAAAGCACGGGGCATGACGCCCAATCCTGTCGCTGGTAGAATCCCTGCGTCATCATTTCACAGCGGATTATCCATGGCTCAATACGTTTACACCATGAATCGGGTCGGCAAGATCGTGCCACCCAAAAAACAAATCCTGAAGGACATCTCGCTGTCTTTTTTCCCCGGCGCCAAAATCGGCGTGCTGGGCCTCAATGGCTCGGGCAAGTCCACGCTGTTGCGCATTATGGCCGGCATCGACACCGACATTGTGGGTGAAGCCCGCCCCCAACCCGGGATCAATATCGGCTACCTGCCCCAGGAACCACAACTGGACCCTACCAAAGATGTGCGCGGCAATGTGGAGGAAGGTGTTCAGGAGGCCACCGATGCATTGGCCGGATTGGAAAAGGTTTACGCCGACTACGCCGAGCCCGACGCGGACTTCGATGCACTGGCCAAGGAGCAGGCGCGACTGGAAGACGTTATCCAGGCCACCGACGCCCATAACCTGGACCACAAACTGGAAGTTGCCGCCGATGCCCTGCGCCTGCCGCCCTGGGATGCCGACGTTACCACCCTTTCCGGCGGTGAACGCCGCCGGGTAGCCCTGTGCCGCTTGTTGCTCTCCAATCCCGATATGATCTTGCTGGACGAGCCCACTAACCACCTGGACGCAGAGTCCGTGGCGTGGCTGGAGCGTTTCTTAGAAGGTTTCCCCGGCACTGTGGTGGCAATCACCCACGACCGCTATTTCCTGGACAATGCCGCCGGCTGGATTCTGGAACTGGACCGAGGCTATGGCATTCCCTACGAGGGCAACTACTCCGACTGGCTGGACGCCAAGGAACAACGACTGGAACAAGAGCAGCGCCAGGAAGCCTCGCACCAGAAAGCGATCAAGGCCGAACTGGAGTGGGTTCGCTCTAATCCCAAAGGCCGCCAGGCGAAAAGCAAAGCCCGTCTGTCACGCTTTGACGAATTGCAGTCCCAGGAATTCCAGAGCCGCAACGAGACCAACGAGATTTACATCCCCCCCGGACCCCGCCTTGGCGACAACGTTATTGAAGTCAAAAACCTGAAGAAGGGCTTTGGCGATCGTCTGCTGTTTGATGACGTCAGCTTCGTGGTACCTCCGGGTTCCATCGTCGGCATTATCGGCGCCAACGGTATGGGTAAGTCCACGCTGTTCAAAATTATGATTGGCGAAGAGCAACCCGATGGCGGCGAAGTCAAAGTCGGTGAAACGGTAAAACTGGGTTACGTCGATCAGTCCCGAGATGACCTCGCGGGCGAAAAGACGGTATGGGAAGAGCTATCAGACGGCAACGACATCATCCGCATCGGTAACTACGAAGTGCAGTCCCGCTCGTACTGCGGTCGCTTCAACTTCAAAGGTTCCGATCAACAGAAGTTTGTAAAAGACCTCTCCGGTGGTGAGCGTAACCGCCTGCACCTGGCCAAGCTACTCAAGCAGGGCGCCAACGTTTTGCTGCTCGACGAACCCACCAACGATCTGGATGTAGAAACCCTGCGTGCTTTGGAAGAAGCCATACTGGCCTTCCCCGGTGCCGCTATGGTCATTTCTCACGATCGATGGTTCCTGGATCGCATTGCCACTCATATTCTCGCCTACGAGGATGATGGCGGCGTGGTATTCCACGAAGGTAACTTCAGTGATTATGAAGAAGACAGGAAGAAGCGATTAGGTGCGGCGGCGGATCAACCTCACAGGATCAAGTATCGGAAACTGAAGTAGTCACTCTTTGACATAATTACGGCCAAACGCGTTTCAGTCTAAACAGAAGACCGCCCAAGAACCTACTTGGACCCGTCAGCCACTCTAAGAAAAGCCGGATGCCGATATTCGGCCGCTAGCAGGTAATCGGCCAGCTCTTTTGCCTCCGCTTTTTTATCGAGGCGATTCAAGGCCTCAATGCGCGTTACAATGCTAGCTGGTTCAAGGAACGCCTTCTCGTCAGCCAACACAGTCGTCGTGTGCTGCCAGTATTCCGTCGCCTGATTCTGGTCTGCATTGGCACTGGCTAAATCGCCCAGAAGCAAAGAGGATTTCGCCAACAACAGCTCAAGCTCTTTTATATCAACGCCGACGCTATACTCTTCCAACAACTGCGCATAGTAGGTATTGATCTCGCTTTGGGCTTGTTCAATCTGCCCCTGGTGATAGGCTACTTCAGCTGCGATGTAATGGCAGGATCGCGAAAGGCCATTTCGCCAAAACTGGTTCGACTCATTCAGCTGCAGCAATGCGTTCGCCACTTCTTGGCATTGCTTCACTGACACGGAGGCCTGGGCCCAATCAGCCTGAAGCATCGCGATCTCAGCAAGATCTCTGTACACCTGTGCCTGTTGCTCCAGCGGCGCGGTATTATCCGGCTCGAAGGCGATTAGCGCAGCAAGCTCTGCTGCCTGAGGAGCCAATTGTTCCAGTGCGCCTTCAACGTCATTTCGAATCAAAGCTAATTGTGCGGCCCCCCTATACACAACCACCAACTGCAACTGGTAAATCGGGTTACTGGGTTCCGTTTTAATCAATGCCTGATAGCCGTTAATCTCTTGCTCAATATGAAACTGTGCCTGGCCGAAATTCATCTGTGGTATATGCGCGGCCCGCAGCCAGGAATGCGTGTCCGCCCGAAACTGCGCCTGCGGGTACCCCAATCGCTCTAGCTCCAGCAGCACTTCCAGGGCACGCTCCAGACTTGGCACAGCTTCTTGCCAACGCTGCTGCTCGACAAGAAGGCCGCCCAAATTAGAGTTCCCATAATAGAGCTCCAACAGCCACCTTTGATCCTCGGCATCAATGGCTACCAGTTGCTTGGCGTGCGCCAAATAGTCCTCAAATGCCTGACTCGCAGCCGAGTGACGCCCTTCAAAATAGGCATGCAAGCCCAGCCAGTAAACGCTCTGAGCGTGATCAAAAATACGCTGCGGGTTAGCAGGGTCGAGCTCGAGCTGCCGCGCAGTGGTTTCGGCAGCGAGTGTAAATCGGCTTAACGCTGCTTCAGAGTCTCCTTTCAGATTACTGATTTCACCCAGCAAATGAAGCGCACGCGCTCGTCGGCCCAGTGACTCAGGTTCCAGCTGCTGTTCATCCTGCTGGCCGTAATAATCAAGCGCTTTCACGCCCACCGCATCCAGCACATCCAAACGACCCACGGGCTCCAACTTGTCGCGCAGGTCCGTGAGCATGAATTCGATCAATCCCTCCGCTTCCTCCCTGCGTTGCTCAGCCATTTGCTCAGAATGCTCTGCCACGGCCCTGGCCTCATCGGCCGCCCGTCGCTCGGTCACGGCAGTGAATGTCAGCCAACCCATAACTAACATCCCTATCAGGGCAGCCGTGGTAACCATTGCCAGGAATCGATGACGTCGCTGGGCCTCACGCTGCACCAACTGATCCAGCCCGGTGCCCAACATTGTCGCGGCGACTTTAAGGAATGCCAGACGACGGGAAGCACGTCCTCCTTGCATATCTGCCGCCAGGGGTTCAAGGCTGGCCGCGCCCAGCTCGCCCGATGGCAGCACCTCTCGCAGCAGTGGTTCGGGAAAGCAATTTTCGGGATCACCATCTGCAATTACTGCGATGACTTTGTCAGCGCCCCGATTTTTCTTGAACTCAATAATTTCTTGCGATGCCCATTTCGAATTGGCCGAGCTGGGCGAACAAATAACAATAAGAAACTCAGACTGCTGTATGGCCTCCACCAGGCTATCGTTGAGATTGGCCGAAACCACCAATTCGTCCTCGTCACGAAAAATCGGGCGCAGCTTAAACTTACTGTTTTGATCGGTTGAGGAAGTTTGTGAGGCAATGCCACGGGGTGGACGGTAGGTTTCCAGCGCACGATGTAGCCAGCGAGCGATAGCCAAATCATGGTGGCTATAGCTAATAAACGCCTTGTACTTATGCGTGGCCAACATCGACTTCCCGTGAGTAGACGCCAACATTAGACTATTTACCGCCGTGGGTGTCTATATAGCAGCGCGCTATCGCCAAACACCCATGCTGGCGCTATAGTAAGCGCATTAAAGCATCATAAGTGTTTCAGCATGACCGACATTCGCAACGAACAACGCCGTTTTACCCGTGTCGAACTGGACCTGCCAGTGGAAGTGCACCAGGGCGGCAGCATGTGGCCCCAGCGGCTGATTGATATCTCTTTGTCTGGTGTAGCCACTGACCAACCGGACTTGTGGGACGCCCAATACAACGAACCCTTCACCCTCATGATCCAATTGGAAGATGACACCAAACTGGAGTTACATGCCTACCTTCAGCACGTGGAGTCGGGCCGATTGGGTTTTGCTGTGCAGCATGTCGACCGCAAGAATATCGAGCCGCTAATGGCCCTAATGGGACAGCACATGGATATTGCCACACTGGAAGATGAACTCTCTCGATTGGAATCTGCGGACTGATTCGTCCCTTATTCCACCGCCCCCAGGGCCTCGCTCAACTTATTGACGCCAATCACTTGCATGCCCGCTATCTCGCCCTTGGGAGCATTGCCCTTGGGCACGATCGCTCGCTTGAAACCATGCTTGGCAGCCTCAGACAGACGCTCCTGACCCGACGGCACCGGGCGAATTTCGCCGGATAAACCCACCTCACCGAAAATCACCATATCCCTGGGCAATTGCCGGTCGCGGAAGCTGGAAACAATGGCTAACAGCAGGGCGAGGTCTGCACTGGTCTCAAGCACCTTAACGCCACCCACCACATTGGCAAACACGTCCTGATCACCCACCTGCAGACCGCCATGCCGGTGTAACACGGCCAGTAACATGGCCAGTCGATTTTGCTCCAGGCCCACCGCCACCCGGCGTGGGTTACCGAGCTGGCTGTCATCAACCAGCGCCTGAATTTCTACCAGCAGCGGGCGGGTGCCCTCCCACACTGCCATCACTGCCGAGCCAGAAGCGGGCTCATTGCTGCGATCCAGAAATATCGCCGAGGGGTTTTTTACCTCACGCATACCCTGCTCGGTCATCGCAAACACACCTAGTTCGTTTACCGCCCCGAAGCGGTTTTTTTGCCCGCGCAAAGTGCGGAAGCGGGAGTCGTGGGTGCCTTCCAGCAATATAGAACAATCGATGATGTGCTCCAGTACTTTGGGGCCGGCCAGGGAGCCATCCTTAGTCACATGACCAACCAGGAACAGCACGGTGCCCGTCTGCTTGGCGTATCGAGTCAGGTAGGCAGCACATTCGCGCACCTGGGACACGCTGCCCGGTGCAGAAGCGATCTCATCGGTGTGCACGACCTGAATGGAATCCACCACCAGCACCTTGGGCTTGAACTCTTGGGCAGCAGCGACAATAGTTTCCACATTGGTCTCGGACATCAAGCGCAACTTGTCCGTGGGCAGCTGCAAGCGCTGGGCGCGCATGGCCACCTGCTGCAGCGATTCCTCACCGGTGATGTAAAGCGCGTCCAGCGACTGTGAAAGATGACACATGGTCTGTAACAGCAACGTACTTTTGCCCGCGCCAGGATTACCCCCCACCAGCACCGAAGAGCCAGGCACCAGGCCTCCGCCCAACACCCGGTCAAATTCTTCTGCTCCAGAGGACAGCCGCGGCAGGTCGTTGAGGTCGATGTCCTTTAGCACCTGCGCCGAGGACAAAGCACCGGCAAAGCCCGCCCTGCTGGCGGTGACACCGCTGCCAGCACGGCCTGAGCCCTTGGCGGGCCCCAGCTTGATCTCGGTAATACTATTCCATTCGTTACAATCGGAGCACTGACCCTGCCATTTGGCGTAGTCAGAGCCGCATTCGTTGCAGACAAAAGCTGTTTTTTGTTTAGCCAATATTTTGTTTCCAAGCCGCCCCGTCATCACCCTCACTGCGCAGAAACAGGGTAATGCACCTGTTATCACTGTATGTCCGCGCCCAACAGCGGTATCCTATCAGACCGCTCACGAAAACAGTTAGAAGCATGTCCAATTCCTCCCTGGTTCCCGAACGACAGCTGGTGTTCTCACCCGGCCTGGCGGCGACTATCGGGCTGGAAGAATCCATCTTACTGCAGCATCTGCAGGCACTGTTTGAGCACCGTCAGGCCCAGGAGCGCGACAACTATGCCTGGCTTAGCGTGGAGCGGGATTATCTGCTGACCACCCTGCCCTTCTGGAACGCCGTGGATTTGCATCGCATCACCCGCAGTCTGGTGGACAAAGGTGTCATGTTGATGGAATCCCCGCCCCTGCATAGCAGCGAAAAACTCGTGTTCGCGTTCAACGAGCCGGTGCACGCCAACCAACCTGCACCACCCCCGGAACCGACGGCTGCGCCCACCCGACGCAGTGCCGGCCTGCTACCGGTGCACTGGTCCCCCAGTGAAGATCTGCTGCAGCTAATGGCGCTCAACCACAACATACCCCGTCAGTTCTCCCTGGACCAACTGGAAGATTTCATCTTTTATTGGCGCGAGCGCGGCGAGACCTCCCATGCATGGGAAAACAAGTTCCGCCAGCACGTCACCAACAACTGGCGCAGAAAACAGCAAACCGGTGCGTCGGAGTTTCAGGTCAGGCAGCCCATGGCGCTGGATAACCACTGGCGACCCAGCATGGACGCCATGGAGATCATGGAGCGCGGCGGTATCTCCAGGGACTTTATCGAACAAGCGGTGCCCGAGTTCATTCTGTACTGGCGTGAGCGCGGCGCGGCGCCCAAAGAGCTGAACTCCAAATTCATCCAACACATTCGCATTCAGTGGGCGCGGTATAGCTCCAGCCTGGAACACAGCACCGAGCCCAAGCGCATTGTCGACCACTGGCAGCCCAGCGCAGATGTGTATGACATTCTGCGCATGTCGCATATCGACCTGGACTTCGCGCGCAGTCTGCTGCCAGAATTCATTGTCTACTGGAAAGACTCCAACCAAACGCATACATCGTGGAACAGCAAGTTCCTGCAGCATGCGAAATACCACTGGGCCAAGCGCCACCAACTGCAACAAACGGAAAACAGACATGGCGGACAGCAGGGATCTCATTCAACAGGTCGCACAAGGGATACAAGCCTCGAAGACGACCTCAACGACACCAGCTGGGCAAGCTAAGTCGAGAAACCAGGCCACCGAGGGCCACGTAGAGGCTATTAACCAGGTCTTTGCCCTGTTTCGCCTCAACTATCACAACCAGTATTACGCCGCCTATCCCGACGCCAGCCAGATCAGCCAGATTAAAAAACTGTGGCTGGAATCACTGGCCGACTTCCCTGTAGAACAAATCCTCAAAGGTGCCAAACACGCCATTGAGAACAGCGAGTACCTGCCCACCCTGCACCGCATGATCGAATGCTGCCAGGCAGGTTTAGTCGAATTCGGCCTACCCGTGCCCCACGATGCCTATGTAGAAGCCTGTCAGGCGCCCTCCCCAAAATCAGCACAGGCCTGGAGTCACGCGGCGGTGTATCTTGCCGGACGCGACAGCGACTGGTTTTTTCTCGCCAACAACCAGGAGCGAATGACCTGGCCAGTTTATCGCGAACACTACCAACGCTATTGTGCAGCGGTATTGCGGGGCGATGATTTACTGATTCCTGCACCCGAAGCCATTGAGAAACAGGCATCGGAGCCCTTATCCAAAGATGAGCAGCTGGCAGAGATGAAAAAACTTCGGGAAGAGTCGGGACTTTAAGCCCCGAACAAATGAACGGAGCTGCCACCCCCTAACAATTCCGCTCCCGCCATTTCCCATCAAACCCGGCTCCGTCATTTCCCATCTAACCCGGTCCCTGTCATTCCCGCGAAGGCGGTGGTCCGCCATCGCGGAATCCAGTGACGCCTCCCCACAAAAGTAAGCCAGAAACCATGGATGGCCCGCCAACCAGTCCCGTCATTTCCCATCTAACCCAGTCCCGTCATCTCCCATATAACCCAATCCCGTCATTTCCCATCAAACCCGGTCCCGTCATTCCCGCGAAGGCGGGAATCCAGTAACGTCTCTCCACAAGAATAAACCCGAGACCAAGGATGGCTCATCAACCCGCAGTCTATATCCTTGCCAGCCGCCGAAACGGCACGCTTTACACAGGCGTTACAGGAGACCTGATAAAGCGAACCTGGCAGCATAAAAACGCAACCATTGAAGGCTTCTCCAAAACTTACTCAGTGCATAAGCTCGTCTACTTCGAACTTCACCAGAACATGTACCAGGCCATAACCCGGGAGAAACAGCTGAAGAAGTGGAACCGAGCCTGGAAGCTGAGAATCATTGAGGAGAGGAACCCTGAATGGGTAGATCTTTGGGAGGAGGTTTTGGGGTGAGGTCTGGGGTTTTGGTAATGAGCTGGGTGACGGTTTGGGTGATGAGATAGCAGCTTGCTGGATTCCCGCCTTCGCGGGAATGACATAGACGGGAAGGAATGGCGGTCGACTTTAGGGTAATAGAACCGCTGGGTCAGTAATCGTCGGAGAAGCCCCTCGCGAGATTCTCAAAACGGGTGTACTGGCCAATAAAGGCCAGGCGGCAGGAGCCGATAGGGCCATTACGCTGCTTACCGATGATAATTTCGGCCACGCCCTTGTCGGGTGAGTCCTCGTTGTAGACCTCGTCCCGGTAGATGAACATGATCACGTCGGCATCCTGCTCGATGGCACCGGATTCACGCAGGTCGGAGTTGACCGGGCGCTTGTTGGGGCGCTGTTCCAGTGAACGGTTGAGCTGGGAAAGCGCCACCATAGGGCATTCAAATTCCTTGGCGATGGCCTTCAGTGAGCGGGAAATTTCAGAAATCTCTGCGGTACGGCCCTCGGATGAGCCCGCCACCTGCATCAGCTGCAGGTAATCGATCATCACCATACCCAGTTCGCCGTTGTTCTCGCGCACTACCTTGCGAACCCGGCTGCGCACTTCAGTGGGCGTCAGCGCCGGGGTGTCGTCGATGTAAAGCGGCACATCGCGCAGCTTGTTCACGGCGGTTGTCAGCTTGGGCCAATCTTCCTGCTCCAGCTTGCCGTTACGGATACGAGTCTGGTCGATACGACCGATGGAGGACAGCATACGAATAATCAGCTGGTCTGCAGGCATCTCCATGGAGAACACCAAAATCGGCTTTTTCTGGGATAGCACCGCGTTCTCTACCAGGTTCATGGCGAAACTGGTTTTGCCCATGGAGGGTCGGCCAGCCACAATCACCAGATCTGACTTCTGTAGGCCAGAGGTCATGCCATCAAGGTCCTGAAAGCCAGTGGTGATACCGGTGATGTCGCCGCCTGAATTAAACAGCTCGTCAATGCGATCCAGCGCCTGCTTCAACAGTGGATTCACATCCTGCGGGCCACCCGACTTTGGCCCCTGCTCGCCGATTTGCATGATCAGGCGCTCTGCCTCATCGATCAGGTCGGTGGAGGTACGCCCTTCAGGGTTGAAACCGGAGTCGGCAATATCCTGGGCAGCCTCAATTAGCTTGCGCAGACTGGCGCGTTCGCGCACCACTTGTGCGTAGGCGCGAATATTCGACGCGCTAGGCGTATTCTGGGCCAGTTCCGCGAGATACGGCAGACCGCCGGCGCCCGCGAGCTCTCCCAGGGCTTCCAGTTTGTCAGCCACGGTGATGACATCGACCGGCTCGGCCGCTTCAGCCAGACGGGCAATTTCCCGGAAAATTGAGCGGTGTGAAGGACGATAAAAGTCCGTCGGGGCGACTTCCTCGGCTACCGAATCCCAGGCATCCGCAGACAATAACAGCCCACCCAGCACGGATTGCTCCGCCTCCAGGGAATGGGGCTGCATCTTGATGCGTGCCAACTCGCCGTCAGAGGCATGAGGCATCTCAGCGACATTGGGTGGGTAGTCGTGGTCTTCCATGGAACGCTATTTCTTATAGGGCCAGACAGATTAACGAATAATAGCGGTCCAGTCATTCCCGCGGAGGCTGGAATTCAGATTCTTTTTACACTTTCGAGCATGGATAGCGCTGGATCCCCGCCTTCGCGGGGATGACAGTCGCTCGTAAAGGGCAGATGACCGCTACGCCTGGACAGGCTCGATATTCCCCAGGCACAAAAAATGCACCGACCACTCAGTGATCGGTGCATTTTCAAGCCCCTGGGTACCCGCCGTGGCGGATACGAAGAGTCTTACTCGGGTACAACCGCCAGGGCGATGATAGCTGTAACTTCGCCGTGAACCTGGATGTTGATTTCGTACTCACCGATTTCACGCAGCGCACCTTCAGGCAGGCGAACTTCGGACTTATCGATGGCAACGCCAGCAGCGGTTACCGCGTCAGCAATATCGCGAGTACCGATAGAGCCAAACAGCTTGCCTTCTTCGCCTGCGTTCGCAGGGATAGTCACCAGCTGCATTTCGTTCAGCGTAGCAGCGCGAGCTTCAGCAGCGCCCAGTGATTCGGCAGCAGCAGCTTCCAATTCAGCGCGGCGCGCTTCGAACTTGGCAACTGCATCTTCAGTGGCAGGTACAGCCTTGCCCTGAGGGATCAGGTAGTTACGGCCAAAACCAGCTTTTACATCAACCTTGTCGCCCAGGCCACCCAGGTTGCTGATATTCTCCAGCAAAATGACTTCCATCTTACTTTCCTCGTTATGGGGAGCATGCTCCCACTACTTCAAATTTCGTTAATCGTCTTCGCCGGAGCTGACATCGGTACCGGACTTGCCGGACCAGCGCTGGCGAAAATCAAACCAGCTGTCTGCGATAGCGACGAACACCACCATTAGTTTCACCGGATCCAAAAGCAACCAGGCCAGGTAAAAGCCAATCAGCCATCCTGTGCCCTGGCCCTTCGCAAGGACCCTCGCATGAACCAGTGCCAGTCCGGCAAAGTTCAGCGGCAATAAAGCAATCACTGCCCAGGTGCGGTATTCCAGGCCCAGCCCAGACAGCGCAGCCGCTGCCAGTGCCATCGCCGTGGCGACCGCCGGGGTGTAACGCAGGAGCCTGAACTCACTGCCAAAACCACCCGGGTTGTATAACGCTGCCTGCCAGTAGCGCGCCAGCATCAGGCACAGTACCGACATCATTCCGGTACCCGCCCCCAACATGCCGGCAATTTGCACAGCGGTTGGACGCGCCAGTTGCACTGGTTCGCCTCCCTGGGAAAGCTGCTGCTCCACGTTGACGAGAAACTCGCCGAACAGGGTCACCATCTGTTCCAGGTAGTGGCCACCAAAGGCCACCAGGGCCAGGCCACTCAATGCGCCTACCGCAATACCGGTCAGTACCGACAGCGACAAGCTAACCGTGGTTCGCAGTACCATTGCCAATGCGGTCGTGCCCACGATCAGTGCGAGCGGACCGCTGTCGCCAACGGCGTACAGCAAAACCCCGGAGGGCAGCAGAGCCCACAACAACAACTGGGCTCCATTCCCCACGCCTTTGCGCAGGGTGATCAGTGCAATAACCGCAGCACTGATCCAACAAAACAGGATGCTTCCGGACCCACCTACTGCAAGTAGCAGGGCCTGGAAGCGCCCGCGCATGGCAAATTCAGCAATCGCCTTCATTCAGGCCTCACTGCTTGCGACGCGGGTCAGGATTCTTACTGGTGCGAATCCGTGTAAGGCAGCAAAGCCAGGAAACGCGCGCGCTTCACAGCAGTAGCCAGCTGACGCTGATACTTTGCCTTGGTGCCTGTAATACGGCTGGGTACAATCTTGCCGGTTTCGGATACGTAGGCTTTCAGGGTCTCGAGATCCTTGTAATCGATCTCTTTAACGCCTTCGGCGGTGAACTTGCAGAACTTACGGCGACGGAAAAAACGGGCCATGATATTACTCCTCTATTACTCTTCGGAGGCGGCTTCGGGAGCCGGCTCTGCTGCTGTTTCTTCTTCAGCGGGCGTTTCCTCGGCGACAGGCGCCTCGGCAGCTTTACGCTCTTCGTAACGGGTCTTGCGCTCGCGAGACTCTTTCTCAGCCTTCATGATGAAGGACTCATCAGTGACAGACTCGTCGCGACGGATCACCAGGTTACGGATCACAGCATCGTTGAAACGGAAGGTAGTGGTCAGTTCGTCCAGCGCTTCGTTGGAAGCTTCCACGTTCATCAGCACGTAGTGTGCTTTGTGGATCTTGTTGATGGGGTATGCCAGTTGACGGCGGCCCCAATCTTCCAGGCGATGAACACTGCCGCCATCCTTCTGGATAGTGGCGGAGTAGCGCTCGATCATGCCAGGCACTTGCTCGGACTGGTCCGGATGGACCATAAATACGATTTCGTAATGACGCATATAGCAGCTCCTTACGGGTTAATGCTGCCCATCAAGTGGTGCAGCAAGGAGGATCGGCAGCTCAGGGCTACCGGGCAAATTTTGAGGCGCGGATTGTATATAGTTTGAGCAGGGGGTGCAAGGGGTGGTTTGGAAGGGGCCCTTGGGATGTTTAGGGCCCAGCAACCGGGAATTGGTTTTCGTCGTCCAAACTCAAACTTTCGTCATCCCCGCGCAGGCTTTCGTCATCCTCGCGCAAACTTTCGTCATCCCCGCGCAAGCTTTCGTCATCCCCGCGCAGGCGGGGATCCAGCATTGGTTCATTGCAGCCATACCTCTGGATTCCCGCCTGCGCGGGAATGACAGGATGGTGCGGCTAATGTGGTGGATGCGACTGCCGAGGCTGGCGGGACTGGCCGGACTGGCCGGACTGGCCGGAATAAGCCCTTCACCCCCGCTGCCTGACCACCTCGAATAAACAGACACCGGTGGCCACCGACACATTGAGGCTACTGACTGACCCCGACATGGGTAGTTTGATCAAAAAGTCACAATGCTCGCGGGTTAAACGGCGTAGCCCCGCGCCTTCAGCGCCCATTACCAGCGCCATAGAGCCTGTTAAGTCGTTGTCATATATCGATTTTTCAGCTTCTCCGGCAGCCCCGTATATCCACACCTGGCGCTCCTTTAGGGCATCCAGGGTGCGGGAAATATTGGTCACCCGTACGAATGGCACCACTTCGCCGGCGCCGCAGGCCACTTTGCGAACCGTGGGCGAGAGATCAGCCGATTTGTCTTTGGGCACCACCACAGCATCGACCCCCGCGGCATCGGCGCTGCGTAAACAGGCTCCCAGGTTGTGAGGATCGGTGACACCGTCCAGCACCAGAATCAGCACCGGGCCGTCTTTTTCATCAACCATGCGCAGTAGGTCAGATTCCTGCCACAGGTTCGCCTGCTGGGTGTCACCATGAACGGGATCACTCAATGTTTCAGCCACCACCCCCTGGTGACGACCTTTCACCATGTCGTCCAGGTCCTTGCGTGACTCCCTGGCCACAGGGACACCCTGGTTCTGGGCCAGCTCCAACAGGGAGGCGATGCGCTTGTCATCGCGCCCTTGCTGCACCCACAGGCGCTGCACTGACTTGGGGTTTTGGCGCAGCAGGCTATCTACTGCGTGGATTCCGTAAATGTATTGCATAGTTATCTGGTGATCACCTGAGCGGCTAATACCGCTTTCTCAGCCCGGTCTTGCCCTTGGGCTTCTTCTTACCTGGCGCTGTCGTTTTATTCTTGCCTGAACCAGACGGCTTCTTCCTTCCTTTCTTTGCATGATGCTTCTTGGGTTTCTCGCCTCCAGAACCGCCCTTGGCTTTTTTCGGCGGCTTGGAATCCAGCAATTCCAGGTCGATCTTGCGGTCATCCAGATCAACCCGAGCCACCTGCACCCGCACCTTACCGCCGAGCTGGAAACTGCGACCGCTGCGCTCGCCAGTCAGGCGTTGCTTGGCCGCATCGAAGTTGTAGTAGTCGCCTGGCAGCGCGGTGATATGCACCAGGCCTTCTATATAGATGTCGACCAGCTCTACAAACAGGCCAAAGCTGGTCACCGCGGCGATGACTCCATCAAACTCGTCACCGACATGATCTTGCAGGTACTCACACTTGAGCCAGGCGTTAACTTCCCGGGTGGCGTCATCGGCACGGCGCTCCGCCATGGAGCTGTGCTCACCAAATACCACCATGGCAGCAACGTCATAGGGAAAGATGCGCTTGGAGGGAATGGGCTCAGCGCCCTTGATCCTGTGCACAGATATCGCCTTCTCGGTGGAGCGAATCCGGTGGCGTATGCCCCGGTGCACCAGCAGGTCGGGATAGCGGCGAATCGGCGAAGTGAAGTGAGCATACGCATCGTAGTGCAGGCCAAAGTGGCCGTTATTCTCGGGTTGATACACCGCCTGGCTCAGGGAGCGCAGCAACATGGTCTGGATTACGTGAGCGTCGTCCCGATCTTTTACCTGTGCCAACAACTCCTGGTAATGCACCGGCGTGGGTTTGACTCCACCGGCAAGATTCAGGCCCAACTCGCCGAGAAACTTGCGCAGGTTCTCCAGCTTTTCTTCATTCGGCCCCTCATGCACGCGGTATAGCATGGGAATTTCGTTAGCTTCAAAGAAACCCGCCGCCGCCACGTTGGCGCACAACATGCATTCCTCAATCAGCTTATGGGCGTCGTTGCGCACCACAGGCACAATGGAATCGATCTTCTTTTGTTCGTCGAAGATGATTCGGGTTTCCACCGTTTCAAAATCAATCGCACCACGAACATCACGGGCGCCGCGCAGCGCTTTGTAAAGGTCATGCAAACGCCGCAGATCAGGCTCACGACTCGCATCGACATCAGGGTGATTACCATTTTCCAATACGGCACCCACCTGGGTATAGGTGAGTCGAGCGTGGGAGTGAATGACAGATTCATAAAAGCGGTAATTGCCCAGTGCCCCGGCTTTACTGATTTCCATCTCACAAACCATTGCCAGGCGATCAACAGCGGGCTTGAGTGAACACAGTCCATTGGACAAGGCCTCTGGCAACATCGGCACCACACGCTCAGGAAAATACACCGACGTGGCACGCTTGTTCGCCTCTTCATCGAGCGCAGAACCGGGCCGCACGTAGTGGGAGACATCGGCGATGGCTACCCAAAGCCGCCAACCGCCACCGCTTGCAGTTTCACAATAGACCGCATCATCGAAGTCACGAGCATCCTCGCCATCTATGGTCACAAAAGCCAGGTGTCGCAGGTCCACCCGGTTGAGCTTATCTTCCTCGGCGGGTTCCTCAGCCAGGGCGGCAGCCTCAGCCAACACATCCTCGGGCCACTCCCAGGGAATATCGTGGGAACGAATAGCCACGTCGATTTCCAGGCCGGGGTCCATATGGTCACCCAGTATTTCGGAAACGCGTGCTTTGGCACCCAGCTTGCGCGTGGGGTAGTCGGTTATCTCAGCACTGACAATCTGGCCATTCTTGGCGCCGTTTTTTTCTTTCGGGGGGATCAGGAACTGGTTGGTGAGGCGGCCATTGTCGGGAATCACAAAGCCGATACCGCTCTCTTCCTGGTAGCGCCCTACTACGCTGGTCACGCCGCGCTTGAGGACTTCGATAATCTTGCCTTCAGGGCGGCCGCGTCGATCCTCGCCAGTAATAAGGATAAGGACCTCGTCACCGTCGAAAACAAAATTCATCTGGCGGGAGCTCAGGTAGATGTCATCACCCTCCCCCAGGGGCATGGCGAAGCCATAACCATCCCGGTGCCCTTGCACCTTGCAGTGCACCAGGTTCATTTTATCGACCAGACCATAGGAGCCCTTGCGGTCGGACATCACCTGCCCGTCTCGCTCCATGGCCCGCAGGCGTTTGCGCAGGGCATCTATGGGCTCTGGCTCAGTAAGATGCAGTTGCTTGCATAGCTGCTTGTGGTTCAGCGGCTTCTTCGCCGCCTGCATGACCTCGAGAATAATCTCGCGGCTGGGAATCGGGTTTTCGTATTTGGCGGCCTCACGTTGAGCGTGAGGGTCGGCAATTTTGCCTTTTTTGGCCATATTATTGGGGGCCTGCATTAGAGTTTTGGGTGGTGAGTGGCCTTTGCCATTTGCACGGCTGCGCAAATCCTGAAAAACCGGTAAAAAACGCGCTCCTGCCTACGCCGGAACAACGAAAGCCGCTATTATACGCGAGGATTGACAAAGCCGCGCGGTAAAAGTAAAGTGCGCGCCCTCGGGTATTTCCGCTGCATATTGCGGCTATATCTCGAAGCCCAGGTGGTGAAATTGGTAGACACGCTAGCTTCAGGTGCTAGTGCTCGCAAGGGCGTGGAGGTTCAAGTCCTCTTCTGGGCACCATATTCCAAGTAATTGTTTTCAGAAACAATTCACTTGAAACAAGAACGCCGACCTCGATTATTCGATGTCGGCGTTTTTCGTTTTGAGACCAAATTAAGACCATTGTGCGACCACTCCGGCCAAACATAGCCCCCCAGGCGTTACTCCTCTCGTAAGACAAGTGGGAAAATTCTAGCGATCGCAATAATTGGCCTGACCACTTGACCATGTTGCAAGCCTCGGTATACTGACTTGGTAGGCACTGTAGTGACAGGGCTTGAAACCTGGCAACAATTTAAAGCGTTCTAATAAAGCAGGCGGGGTGAATAATAGTGTTCCGTACAGACTCGCCAACCAATCCTTCAACACTTCTCACAATTGCCCCAATAATAAGACCTGGAGATACCCATGCACCGCATTAACCGCCGGTCCACCCTGGCTTCAGCTGTAGCCCTGACATTGACTTCCACTTTACTTTCGCCAACCGTCCTCGCGCAAGATCGCCAATTGGAAGAGGTAATGGTGACCGCGCAAAAGCGTGCCCAGAGTTCGCAGGATGTGCCGCTGGCAGTGACCGCGATCTCCTCAGACCTAATCGATCAAATTGGAATTACCCAAACCCAGGACCTCGTAAAACTGGTGCCTTCCCTGACAGTGGGAGTGAGCGATAACAAGCAAAACAGCGGCTTCCGATTGCGCGGTATCGGTACCAATGTATTCAGCGTGGGTGTCGAGCAGAGCGTCGCGGTCATCATCGACGATGTCTCAACCGTTCAGGCCGGACAATCTATTGGTAACCTGGTCGATATCGAACGCATTGAAGTGTTGCGTGGCCCACAAAGTACCTTGTTCGGAAAAAGTGCGTCGGCGGGAGTTCTCAGCATCGTCACCAAGGCTCCGGCAGAAGAATTAGAAGGCTCAATTGAAGTAGCGTTCACGGATGATGACGAGCAGCGCATTCTGGGTTCTATCTCCGGCCCAATCAGCGATTCTTTGGGGTATCGGATCACTGGTCACTGGAGTGACAGGGATGGGTTCGTCGATAATTTTAGCACCGGCGACGATAATAACGGCGAAGAAAGTCAGGGTCTTCGTGCCAAACTGCGGTGGGATATTTCCGACACTGTGGATGCCACCTTGTCTGCTTATTATTCAAAAGATGAATCCACTTGCTGCGCACTTACCTGGCTTGAACTTGACCCGAATGCCAGGGTTTTCGGCTTTGTCCCGGATGAGGTGGCCCCGGGTATCACCCCGTCCGATGAAAACCTGGATTTTCGCTCCGAGGATGGTCCAGAGGACGAAACTGACAGTAGTGGCGTGAACCTGCGGTTTAATGCTGCCCTTGGAGATTTTAAGCTGACGTCGATCACCGCTGCCGATAAATGGGAATACTCCAATAACGGCGATGTCGATTTCTCAAATGCAGATGTTGCCGGAGCGTTAACAGGTGGCGCACTCTCCGGTGGCATCGTCTCCCTATCCACCACGGAGACAGATTTTGTGTCGCAGGAGTTCCGGCTGAGCTCACCTTCCTACGAAAACTACGATTATCTGGTGGGTTTCTACTATGCCGACGCCGAAACCGATCGTAGCTTTTTCCGTGCACCCATCATCAACTCCGATTGGGCGGGCACAGTGACGACCGAGAGCATGGCGTTGTTTGGCCAGGCAACCTGGCGATTCAGCGAATCCACCAGCGTTACCGCTGGCTTACGCTGGAATGATGAGGAGATCACAGTTGATTACACCGATAAGCTCCTGGTTCCGCCTAGCCAGATTTCCAGTGAAGACAGTGATACCGAGGTATTGGGCGATATTTCACTGCAGCATTTTTTCAACGAGGACACGATGTTGTACGCACGTTATGCACAAGGCTATAAGGGCCAGGCTTACGATGTAACCAGTGGCTTTAACCAGCTCAAGGCGGACAACCCAGTAGCACCGGAAACCTCAGATGCTTACGAGATAGGGATAAAGAGTACGTTCATGGATAGCCGGGTGCAGCTGAATGCAACGGCCTTTTACACCGAATATGAAGATTATCAAGCCCAGAGCACGCAGTTACTGCCCGATGGAAGCCTGCTGGTCAGTATCAATAATGTGGGTTCCCTGGAAACCCAGGGTGTGGAACTGGAGGGAGCAGCGCTAATCGGCGATAACCTCAGGCTGACGTTTGGCGCGGCCTATATTGACGCCACGATCGAGGAATTCGAAGGTGCAGATTGTTATCCCGGACAGGTAGAGGGTTGCGTTGGCGGCCTACAGGACATTTCCGGTGGTGATTTGCCAAATTCCCCCGAGTGGAAATACAGCATTCTGGCTGATTATCTGATGCCAATGGACAGCATGCCCTTCGATGGCTTTTTGACCGCTTCCTGGGTTTGGCAGGATGAGGTGAATTTTAGTCTCAACCAGAACCCATTGACGGTTGAGGACAGCTACGGGGTACTCGACCTCAGTATCGGGATCAATGAGAGCGCCAATGATCGCTACCGGATCACCTTATTTGTGAACAACGCCACGGATGAAAATTTCCGTTCCGGCATTGGGGATCTGCGTGCGCTCTATGGTGGTGCCACTGCCCTGACTAATGTTTTCGCCCGCAATTCTCAGCGTTATTACGGTGTGCGCGCGAAGTTTTCCTTTTGACAGGTGAAAACAGGCTATCTGGTGGCGCTCACGAGTTAATCATTCAAAATTTTCTTCATCGATGAAGATTTCTTGAAGATTAACGGTAAGCAGCATTACCCACTGTGTATTGGGCGTCATTATCACCATGATTGGCTCTGTCGAGCCGTCGCCTAATCTGGGAGCCCTGACCATCCCTGTTAAAGAAGGCCGAGCTTAGAGCTCGGCTTTTTTGTGCCTGAATTTCAAGCACCGCCCCCACACAAACCCTGAAAGCGCGTTCAAACCAATCTGCCAGTAGGCACCAATACCCTGCAAAAGTGACTTGGTCAGCAAAACAGGCATTTGCGCTGTTAATGTTTGCAGAAGCTAGTGACATCGCCTCAAATTGTGCTTTAGTTACTACTTGATAAACACATCGGGTTAGCGCATCAATGAAAGCAGAATCCAAGCCCTTTGCTATCAGCATCAGAGTGACTGTGGTCGCCGTATTCATGTTAGCCACGGCACTCACCGCTGCATTAGCTATCGGACTGCAATACCACTTCGGTCGCCAGCTGGCCTCAGAGGCCGCGACGGAGCTCTATACCACCACATCTTCCGGGATTGTCACCAAGTGGAATGCAATTGGTGACCAGAACACGACCGTTATATCGCTACTCTCGGAAAATCCGAGCATCACCAACCGCGATGAAACGGGCAGGCACCTGACAACGTTTGCCCGCGTGATGCAACGCAACCCTCTGTACTACGGTATGTATCTTGGCCACGCCGATGGCAGCTTCTATGAGTTGGTCAACCTTGATGCAAGCAAAGCAGCCCGCAAGTCACTCAGGGCTACCCACAGCGACAAGTGGGTGGTTATCAGCATCAATGGTAAGGCTGCTGACAGGGTTCGGCGCTTCCAATATATGGATGAGTCATTCAAAACACGATTTATCAGAACAGAACCCACCGATTTCCTGACAACCGACAGGGCCTGGTATACCGAGGCACTGAAAGCAGACAAGGCCTATGTGTCACCACCCTATCTATTTGCACAGCTGGGCGTGCCCGGCAGGAGCTTGTCCAAGCAAATAGCGGGCACTGATTCAGTCATCGGCATTGATATGACGCTTGATACCATATCGGACTTTCTGAAAGAGCAGGATATTTCCGACGAGTCGGAGATATTTATCTACAAAGCGGATGGAGAAATCATTGCCTCCAATAGAACATCAGACGAAGAGGAAACTTTTCCGTTACCTCAGTTCTCCCTGACTGAGGAAGAACAGGCTTATATCGCCTCACTGCCGCCGCTGGTCGTATCCAACGAAGCGAACTGGCCCCCCATCGACTACATCATGCAGGGCAAACCCCATGGCTATTCGATAGACGTAATGCGCATGATCGCCACAATGACCGGCCTGGAAATCAAATTTGTACAAGGTCTAACGTGGACTGATCTGGTCGCGCAATTCAAGGCCGGAAAAATCGACTTATTGCACTCAGTGCGCCTAAGCGAAGAAAACGCGCAGTGGGGACAACCAACGGATAGCTATACCAAGCTTCCCTGGACGCTGGTGACTCGCGAAGGCTCACCGGCAATTACCAGCCTGGCGGAAATGGCAGGGCGTAAAGTCGCCATCCCCTCCGGCTGGTCGATTGTACCCGTGGTGGAAGAACGCTTCCCGGATGTAGAAATTGTCGCTACAAAAAACACGCTTGAAGGTATCGAGCTTGTGTTGGACGGCAGCGTTGATGCCGCCATGGACAATGAGATCATCTTGCGATACCTCGAGAAGCACTACTTTCTCACCGGTATTCAATACGATATCGACATAGACATGGGCTCCGGCGATGTACCGGAAAATCTACATATCGTGGCCAAGGAGGGACGGCCCCAATTGGTCGCGATTATCAATAAAGCGATCGCTGCGCTGGGCCCCGAGCAGAGAGAATACCTGGCCAAGCAATGGCTGAATTACGACTCGGCAAAAATTGCCAGGGAAGAAGTTGCCGTCCCCTCTGATGAATTCATCAAAGCCGCCAATGATTCAACAATGCAGAAAACGCTTCTGGATATTGAAATCAATGGTCGCGAATACTTTGCCTATAGTGCGAATTTGGCCGCCTTCGTCGAGGGCTCGCTGTCTCTGGGAATGCTGGTACCTAAAGAAGCCGTGATTGATCCCTTTATGGACAAAGTTAAACTGTCCAGTGCTGTCACCGCCGGATTCTTACTGCTTCTTATTCCGTTGTCGTGGGCCTTCGCCAACCCCATCGTGCGCCCGGTCAGGCAATTAGCACTTGAAAACGACAAAGTGACCTTGCGCCACTACGATGATGTGCAACTGGTGCCCTCCAGCATTAAGGAAATCTATCAGCTGTCAGAGTCCATGGTGGAGATGGTGGCGGCCATCAAGGCCCATGAAATTGCGCAACGTGAATTAATGGATGCTTTCATCCAGCTAATCGCGCAAGCCATCGACGACAAGTCGGCCTATACCGGGGGCCACTGCGAACGCGTGCCCGAACTCGCG
The DNA here is from genome assembly GCA_039979015.1 of Halioglobus sp. GTDB lineage: Bacteria > Pseudomonadota > Gammaproteobacteria > Pseudomonadales > Halieaceae > Halioglobus. The sequence goes on along the minus strand of JBDWAD010000009.1, from coordinate 135,634 downwards.
CTTATGCTGGCCCAGAGCGCGTCCGCCAGCACTGACGGCCCTTTCGACCAATTCAAACTGGGTAACGAAGACCAGTGGCGGGAGTACCGGATAGCCGCCTGGCTGCACGACTGCGGCAAGATCACTACGCCCGAGCATATTGTCGACAAGGGCAGCAAACTGGAAACTATTTATAATCGCATTCACGAGGTCCGCATGCGATTTGAGACATTGTGGCGCGATGCCGAGATTGATTTCCTCAAGGAACTGATTGAACACCCAGAAAAAGAACAGGCACTAAGAGAACAGTTAGAGACCCAACGCGCGCGACTGCAGGACGATTACGCGTTTATTGCGGGCTGCAACGTGGGTGGCGAATTTCTGGACCCGGAAAAGCAGGAGAGATTGCGGTCTATCGCCGACATTACCTGGGAGCGTCACTTTGATGACCGTATCGGCCTCTCACCTGTCGAAGAAATCAGCAGCCCTCCGGGCGAAACAGCGGATTTACCCGCTACCGAGCGCCTGCTGCAGGATCGGCCCGAGCACCTGATCGAACGCACCCGTTCTACCGATTATCCAGCCGAGTTCAACATCAATATGGACATCCCGGACAACCTTTATAATCTGGGTGAGATCTACAACCTGTCTATCTCCAGAGGTACGCTGACCGCAGAAGATCGTTTCAAAATCAACGAGCATATGATCAGCACTATTAAAATGCTTGAGAGCCTGCCTTTCCCGGATGAACTGAAGAACGTACCGCGCTATGCATCCACTCACCATGAAACCATGCGTGGTTCAGGCTACCCCAGAAAGCTACCCGGGGAGCAGCTCAGCATTCCCGAGCGAATCCTGGCTGTTTCCGATGTTTTCGAGGCGCTCACCGCCTCCGACCGACCCTATAAGAAAGCCAAGCCCATCAGCGTGGCTATCGACATCCTGCATAAGATGGTGCAGGACGAGCATCTGGACAAAGACTGCTTTGAGTTATTCATTCGCGACAAGATTTACCTGCAATACGCTGAGCGCTTCTTGCCGGCGTCACAAATCGATGATGTGGATATCAGCAAGTACGTGACCGCAGCATAAACTCCCTGATGCCCGGAGCGGCACCAAGCCCGCTTCACGGCATCGTTGGCGCCCACGGTCAACAGTTTGGCGCATAGAGCCATATTGCACACACACCCCATTCCTTAGCATGCACTACGTTAGAAACGGCAAGAATCCCTATAACGACCAGCGGACTTATGTCCGGGGATTTCAGCCTGGTTTAATCCCGTTGTGGACAATGCACTGCCTTAAAGGCAACGCCCCGCGGCACAGATCAATTAACTGAGAGCATGCAGCATGAAACAAATTTCCCATTTCCTGGCCTTGGCGCTGGGCATCAGCCTGCTGGCTGCCTGCGGTGGCGGCGGCAGTAGCAGCCCCGCACTGCAAGAAGACACACCGGTTGTAGAGCAACCAGAGGAAGACATTGATCCTAACCTGATCGCCATCGAAGCGGGTGACGATTTTCAAACCCGGGTGATGGAAGCGCTGATCGAAGCTCAGCCGGGCAACATTATCGAACTCCCCGAGGGAGAGTTCTTCTTCGATACCGCCATCAGCCTGGACGTAGACAATGTGATTGTTCGCGGCCAGGGTCATGATAAGACCATCCTCAACTTCGACGCACAGACCAGCGGCGGCGAGAGTATCCTGGTGACCAGCAACAACGTCATCCTCGAAGACTTCGCAGTGATTGACCCGCCCTCCGATGGCATCAAATTCAAGTTCAGCAACGGTGTCACCATGCGCGCCATTCGGGTTGAGTGGACCTGTGGCGCTTGCGGAGAAAACGGTGCCTACGGTATCTACCCGGTACAAACCCAGAACGTGCTTATTGAAGACAGCGTGGTGATTGGCGCCAGCGATGCCGGCGTTTATGTGGGCCAGTCCGACAAGATCATCGTACGTCGTAACCACGTTTCCCTGAATGTAGCGGGTATCGAAATCGAGAACTCGGGCAATTCCGAGGTTTACGATAATGAGGCAGTTGACAACACCGGCGGTATTCTCGTTTTCGACCTGCCCAACCTGTCACGCGAAGGTACTCGCACCAAGGTTTACAACAACGTGGTCAGGCACAACAACACCACCAACTTTGCCCCCGGCGGCAGCGTGGTTGGCGTTGTACCGACGGGCACCGGTATGCTGGTCATGGCGTTTACCGATGTGGAAATTTTCGATAACGTGATTGAAGACAACCAGTCTGCCGCGATCGTCATCGTGCATTATGACATTGCCGACAGACCTACCGACGACGTTAATTACGACGGAGCACCGCGTCGCGTCTATATTCACGATAACCAGTACAAGAACAACGGTTACGAGCCGGCTGAGCTGGCTGCCGATGTAGCTCCGCTGTTCGCGGCCACTGGTGGATTGCCAGAAATCTTCTACGACGGTATTGGTGAGCAAGGTGGACGCTTCGAAGACGCTGACCGCATTTGTGTCCAGGAAGACGAGTCGGTTACTCGAGGCATTTTATTTGGCCCCGAAGGCCCCAGCATAGACTCCGCGTACTTCGATTGTGCCCATGCATCATTGCCTGAAGTGGTGCTGGATACCCCAGAAGAAATCTCTGAAGGTGAGAAGCCGCTTACGGACGAGGAAATCGCCCAGGTCTGTACACCCGAGGGGAACACCCCCAATTTCGATGCGGTGGAAGTCACCTGTGACAGCCTGTCCGCCTATAACCTGTTCTCTGACCCCAGTGATCCTCGCCAGGGCCCTAACACGGGCATCGGTTACGACATGATCACCCCGCTATTCACCGACTACGCGGAAAAGTACCGCTTCATCTTTGTCCCAGAGGGCAAGCAAGCGGCCTATAACTCCAAAGAGTCACTGGACTTCCCAGTGGGTACCATCATTGCCAAGACCTTCACCATGCCCCGTGATTTTCTCAATGAGGCCGCCGGTGAAGAGATTATCGAGACCCGCCTGTTGATTCACCGCAAGGAAGGCTGGAAGGCACTGCCGTTCATTTGGCGTGAAGACCTGACCGATGCGGACCTGAGCCTTGCAGGTGGCACCCGCGAAGTCAGCTGGATTCACAGCGATGGCAGCAGCCGCAGCACCAACTACGTGATCCCCGATGCCAATACCTGCAAGAACTGCCACAGCATGGCGCGAGCAGAATCCGGTAGCGGTGTGAACATGGAAACCGTGATTGTGCCCATCGGCCCGAAAGCGCGCTTCCTCAACCAGGACAATGTGTACAACGGAAAAACCGTCAACCAGCTGGCCTACATGGAGCAGCAGGGTGTATTGGTTGGATTGCCTGACGACCTGGAAAGCATCGACACTGTGCCCCGCTGGGATGATACGGCGGCAGACCTGCAGAACCGCGCCAAGGGCTACCTTGACGCTAACTGTGCGCACTGTCACAACCCTGGCGGCTTCGGCAGCAACTCTGGGTTGTTCATGGAGTACTGGCGTGATGTGGATACCAACTACGGTCTCTGCAAGACTCCGGTCGCTGCAGGCGCAGGTTCCGGTGGCTTACGCTTTGACCTGGTACCCGGTGACGCCGATGCGTCCATCACCCCCTATCGTATGAACTCCAATGAGCCCGACGTGCGTATGCCAGAAATTGGTCGCAGCCTGGTTCACGATGAAGGTGTTGCGCTGGTCAGGGAGTGGATTAACAGCATGCAGGGTAACTGCGAATAATCATCCTGAACTAAAAAGGGCCGGCAATGCCGGCCCTTTTTTTGCCTGGAGTTTAGTCCAGCAGCGCTGGCTCAGGCCTTCAGCTCAATCTCTGGAAAACGCTTGCGCATGGCCGCCCGTATGCCATCCTTCCAGCCGTAATGGCAGGGACCGGCAAGCTCCTTGCGCTTCTTGTTATCCAGAATTTTCATCTGCCACATGGCATTATCGCCACTGCTCATGGTCAGGGTCAGGCCAGTAATTTCTTCAATATAAGCGGCCATTGCCTCCACCGACACCGGGTCATCACCACCGAGGTTAACCACGGGCGCGGGCACGGCCGCATGGTCCAGCAAACCCTGGACCTGATCGGTAATGTCATCCTGGTAAATAGGCGAGCAATAACTCTCGCTGTCAGCCTTGCGCTGATAGGGCCAACCGTTTTTCATAAAGTCCACCAGCACCATGGGCACACCGCCGTGCCCGTGTTCACCATAGGCCACATCCAGACGGGCAATGATGGTGGGTAAGTTCAGGGCCAGGGCCTGGAAGCGCACCACAGCCTCCGTTGCGAGTTTACTCATGGCGTAATGATGCGAGTAATGGGAAAAGCCTCCCAGCACAGCCTCCTCATCGATCACCGCCAATGGGTCCGGGTTGTCCCGGTAAATGGAAGACGAGGACATATGGAAGAAACCCTTCACATCCTTATAGCGCTGCATTAAAAAGCCAGTGCCCTCGGCGTTCAGCATGCCATCGTCTGAAGTTTTAGGGTCGGTATTACAGCCACAGTGAATCACGTAGTCCACATCCGGCAAGTGTGCGAGGTTGGCATCACCAATGGTGAAGGTCGCAGTTTTAATGCCCTGGGCTTCCAGCTCGGTCTTGGCATCCGGGTTACTGAAGCGAGCCGCAGCCCACACTTCGTTATTGGCGACCAGAGTTTCTGCAATGGGCCTGGCGACCTGGCCGGTGGCACCGGTGATCAAAATACGTTGGTTCTCAAGCATGCTGTTATGACTCTTTTTAAAAACCGAACCGCAATGTAACTGAATACGAAAGTGGCCACCATCGCGGCTGCTCAATTCCGGGATGGCATGGTAAACCCATCCGCAACAAATACCGTGATGCCGTCTCAAGCTCTCAAATCTGACTCACATTTTTGCGTTCCCCCGCTTGATTTTGCCGGCCTATCGAAGCAATCTGTCTGCCTTGCGATTAAAGGCCGGGCTCCATGAATCTCAATCAAGTTGTTACCCTCTCACCTGATGTCATCTCCCAGGAGGTGTCTGGCGAAACCGTACTGCTGGACCTTAATAGCGAAAATTATTTTGGTCTGGATGAGGTAGGCACTCGTATTTGGCAACTGATCGAATCCTCCGGCAACCTGCAGGAAATTTACGACACCATGCTCGACGAGTACGAGGTGGAAGCCGACCAGCTACTGGACGACATGGAGCAGCTTGTCGTTGACATCGAGAAAGCCGGACTGGTCACACTCAAGGCCGCCAGCTAGGCAAACCCCTCCTCCCAGAGCGCCCGGCCTCCCGGTGGTTAATCAGCGCCCCATGCCGTGATACCATCAAGCCAGACCTGATCGTTCACTCTCGCGGAGAAGCTTATGTCCGGCACTATCTTCTGGCTCGCACTACTGGCGCTGGTGATTTACATCGTCAGCATTTACAACAGGCTGGTCACGCTCAAAAACCGTTTCAAAAATGCCTTTGCCCAAATCGAGGTACAGCTTAAGCGTCGCTATGACCTCATTCCCAACCTGGTAGAAACTGCCAAAGGCTATATGGACCACGAACGCGAAACCCTGGATGCCGTTATCACCGCCCGTAACGATGCTGCTACCGTTCTCAAGGCGCTCGAAGGTGGCAACCTGGGCGGCGGCGAAATCGCCAAACTGGCCAGTGCCGAAACTGCACTGCAGGGCGCACTTGGAAAACTCAATGTGACCATGGAGGCCTACCCGGACCTTAAGGCCAGCGAGAACATGCAGCAGTTATCGGAGGAACTCACCACCACCGAAAATCGTATTGCTTTCGCACGCCAGGGATACAACGACGCGGTAATGGATTTCAACACCTACCGCCAGAGTTTCCCGCCGGTATTCTTCGCCGCTAAATTTGGACACCCCGAAGATGCCGGACTGCTGGAGTTTGAAGATTCAGCGGAAATTCAGGCCGCCCCCAAGGTGCAGTTTTAACTCAGCCCGAAATCTTGGCGCGGGAATGACAGTCGGGGCGGGAATGACAGCAGGAGCGAGAATGACAGTCGGAGTGGGAGTGGCAGGCGGAGCCATCCCGGGTGTGACCAGAGAATGGCAGACTAGGCTCGTATGAATTTCTTTCAACAACAGGATATCGCTCGGCGCAACGCGCGTGTACTGGTGCTGCTTTTCAGCCTCGCAGTGCTGGGGCTTATCGTGTTGACCAACGCCGCGGTCGCGGCCTTTCTCTACTTCGGCGATGACTACAACATATACAGCGGCAGCCGGGGCGGACTGCCTGGCTTTATTTCCTATTTTAACTGGGAACGCTTTGGCGGCATTGGTCTTGCCGTTACCGCTACGGTAGCGCTGGTGGTGCTAGTGAAGTGGATTCAGCTATCCACCGGCGGCAAGGTGGTGGCGGAAAGCATGGGAGGGATTCGGATTCTTCCACAGACGCGCGACCAGGCAGAACGACGCTGCCTCAATGTAGTGGAGGAAATGGCGTTGGCGGCCAACATGCCAGTACCCCCGGTATATGTCATGAATCATGAGCGGGGAATTAACGCCTTCGCCGCAGGCATTGTGCCTGCAGATGCGGTGGTGGCAGTCACCCGGGGAACCATCGATCACCTCAAGCGCCATGAGCTACAGGGAGTCATCGCCCACGAGTTCAGTCACATCCTCAATGGCGACATGCGCCTTAATATCCGCCTTGCTGCGATGCTCAAGGGCATTACCTTTATCGGCGACGTGGGACACATTCTGCTGCGCAGCAATAACCGGGTGCGCACGGGTCGTAACAGCAAAGAGGGCGCCGCACTGCCTATACTGGGACTGGCACTGTGGATACTGGGCTGGCTGGGCGGGTTGGCCGCCGGATTTATCAAGGCCGCCATCAGTCGCCAGAAAGAATACCTCGCCGATGCCAGTGCCGTGCAGTTTACGCGTGATTCGGGAGGCATTGCCGATGCGCTCAAAGTCATTGGCGGCTACGTTCCTGGCTCGTTGGTCCATGCCGCTCGCGCAGCAGAGATGTCGCATATTTTCTTCGGCCAGGTAGAGCACCACCTCTGGCAGGTATTTGGCACCCACCCTCCTCTGCAGGAGCGCATTCGCAGGCTGGATGCGCGCTGGGATGGCCAGTACATTCAGCGCAAACCAAAGCATTACCCCAACCCAAATATCGAAGCCACTGACGTTGCCGGCATGGAAAGAGCGGCTATTGTTGCAGCTGCCATGGCGTCGGTGGCCTCTTCAAACAATGCACAGCAGAATTTACCCGACGCTGAATTCGCTGAAGAGACGACCGATTTCGAGGCCGTAACTGCTGAGCAAGAACAGATCCCGGTGGCGCTGGTAAGGCACAGCCATGAACCACTGGGTGCCCACGCCCTGACCTGTGCCCTTTTGATGAATACCCAGGACGAGGTGTACCATCGACAGATGGAGGTGTTGCAACACAGCGAAACTCGCGGGCTGGCGGAGCTCGCCCATACCCTATTTCCTGCGGTGGCCGAGCTGGGAGCGCCAAAACACCTACCCCTGCTGGAACTGTGCCTGCCAGCACTCAAGTCAATCTCCCTCAAGCAGTACCGTCGGCTAAAAACCACACTGCTGCAGCTTATCAAGGCGGATGCCAGGACCGAGCTACACGAATGGTGCCTGTACCAGCTGGTGCGTCACTATCTGGATCCCGAGTTCATTCAGGTGAAACCCAGCCGCGCTCGCCATCGCCGTTTGAGCAAAGTAAAAACCCATCTCAGAGTGACCCTCTCGGTGCTGGCACACGAGGGTGGTGGCGACACCGAGACCGTGTTTCGCATGGGAACCCTGGAGCTGGGTCTGGACACACTGCAACTGCTACCCAGAGAGCAGTGCAGCGTGGCGGCTTTCAGCAAAGCCGTGCATGAATTGGCAGACTGCTATCCCCTGCTGAAGCCACGAATACTAAAGGCCATGACCCTGGCCGCCGGGGAAGACGGGCAGTTAAGCCCGGAAGAAAAAGAGATCATTGCGGCCATGGCCGCAGTGATGGATTGCCCTTCGCCAGAGTTGCTTTAAATCTCCTGAGCGCCGCAAGTCGGTTCTCACCATCAAATTCGTTCAGTCACTTTTCAATCACGAATCCTGTGCTAGTCTGAAAAGTACGCCGCCCGAATGCGGCTAAAAATGAAAAGTTTCTATACACCACGACAAGGACGTTATGGCTATGGAACACGCAATGCCCCTCAGCAGTGGGGAAACCCGCTGCTGCATGAGCCCGGAGCAGCCGGGCACCCAACATCGCTATCGCACCACGGATCGCGTTCTTCAAATTTTGCTCAACGACGACCTGTCCAGGGTGCGTGCCGACTCCATCGCCGAGAGTATGGGCATTAGCGCCACGACACTGAGACGACGATTACGGGCAGATCATACCCACTACCAGTTCCTGCTGGACCGGGCCCGGCAGTACCGCTGTGAGCAACAGCTGAGAGACTTGTGGTTGCCGGGCAAGTGCCTTGCGGATCAGCTCGGGTACCTGGAGGTGAACAGCTTCTATCGTGCCTTCAGGCGCTGGACAGGGGTGAACTATAGCGAGTACAAAGACCGTTATTGCAATTAGCTATCGCTGTGGTTGCGATGAAAAGACAATGCGGGGAAGCGCCTAGTTAACCAGGCTGAGTCCCTTGTAGTTGCCGATCATCACCTTGTTCCGGCCGCCCTCTTTACCATGGTAAAGCGCGGTATCGGCACGGGCGATACAGGCATCCAGAGACTCGCCCTTGCGGAAGCTGGCAATACCGAAAGTCATGGTAATGCTCAAGCGCTCATCGCCGAATTCGAACAGGTTTTCAGCGATGGATTCGCGCAGCTTTTCGGCCAGGGTGGCAGCCCCTTCAGTCTCAGTTTCGGGCAGCAGCAGGATAAATTCTTCGCCTCCCCAGCGGGCGACTCGGTCTATGTCACGGGTACGCTCCTGGAGGATGCTGGCCATGCGCTTGAGCACGTGGTCGCCGCACAAATGACCGTGGCGGTCATTGAAACGCTTGAAGTTATCGACATCCGTTAGCACCAGGGAGAAACCTTTGCCCGAACGGAACATCCGGCGAATTTCTGCCTCTGCCTCTTCCGTAAAGCCACGACGATTTAACAATCCGGTGAGGTGATCGACCCTGGCCGCCTCAGCCAGGCGCTTGTTTGCCGCGCTGAGATCTGCCGTGCGCTCCGCCACCTCCGACTCAAGTTGGGAATACATGGCGGTAAATCGATTGGCCATGGACACAGCCATCGCAATCAAAATGGCGACAAATCCGAACGGTGCCAGCCTCGCGGTTTCGAGATTGATCAGGTCTATCAATAAGTCATTGATGGCCGTGGCGAGAAAGATAATTGCCCCCAGCAGCACCGTTCTGGCTTCGGGGTTCCCGGCGCGTGCTTCTCTGAAAATAACCCATGGCGCAAACGCGATGACCGGTAATGTCCAGAACTGCCACAGACCCAGCGTCTGGTAGTGAATGGCATCGCCAGGCACCAGCACCACGATCGCGCCTGCGAGCACAAAACTGACCTGGTAAGCCCTCAGCAGGCGGCTAACCGGCAAGCGCAACAGGGACCAGATCATTTGTATGCCCAGGGCCGGGAAGACATAAATAGCACCCAGCTCTATTTTCTTCATCGCCACAAAGGAAATATCAAACAGATACTTCCACTGGGTGAGCATCAGTCCGTAAATGCCGATATTTAAAGCCATCAGGCCAAACCAGAGGTAAGTCTCCAGTTTGCGGTTCCGGCCATAGAGATATAGATGGTAGCAGCCGAAGCCAAGAATCAGCACGCAGAACAGTAAGCCGGGGACCTCACTGACCATGCCCTTGACCACCAGTTCACGGTATTCACCAAGCTTGTAAACACCAGAAATCGGTCCTCCGTTCCAGGCATCTACCAGGGATTTTTCGCCACCCCACACACGCAGGGCAAGCACCAGCACACCGTCTTTACTGACCGCAGAGGCCGGTATGGCGAAAACGCGCTCCCGGTCGTAGGTCACTTCGCTGAGCGGCGGCAGGCTGCCCACGCCACCCACCAGCTTGCCGCCGGCATAGAGTTCGTAAGCGCTGAGCACCTTGCCCATGCGCACCGCCAATTGCGACAACTGGCCCTCTTGCAACAGCGCAGGAGCTAACTGCAGGCTGAGGCGATACCAGGCCATTTGCCCTGACTCGGGGTAACCCCCCTCAGGCCAGAGTTCGGGAATGTCCATGCTCGTCCAACCCGCATCATCCAGCGTGGGGGCAGACCAGCTGAGATCATCACCGGGCTGAAAGCGCCATTGACCGCGCAGCGAAAGGCCTTCACGAAAATCTTCGGGAGTCACAAACGGCAGGTCGCCCGACAGCGAGCGCGCCTGGGTCAAGGAGCCGGTGAGAAGCAGGCACAAGAACGTCGCAGCGAGAAAAATCGCCTTGCTGAGCTGTCTTGTTGTTAGCTGCTGAATCATCGGTTTATTGTTATCACCCGTTTGAGTACAGGGTGATTATAGAGAGACATGGCCGCCAGCAACGCCCCGGACGCCCAAACCTTGAATCAGGTCACATAAAAAAGACCAATTAGAGCCAACCCTGGGCGCGATAGTAGAGAAAACCGACGTATTCCTTGATAGCAGCGGTACTGCGCCACAAATCGTCCGCTGTCGGAAGCCATCGCGGCACCAGGGATTTGCCCACCAGGCGCTGGTAGTCGGTTGGGGCGGGAATGACCTCAAAACCCTGGCGTTCAAACAGTGGTAAAGCGCGTGGCATATGGTATGCGGATGTCACCAGCAGAATCTTGCGCACCTCCCTGCCCTGCAGGACCACCGCCGAGTAGCGCGCGTTTTGTTGGGTATCCAGACTCTGCCGCTCCATTAACAGCGCTCGTTCAGGTAGCCCCATTAACACCAGGTAATCGCGCAGCTGCTCGGCCTCAGGACGACTGCCGGTGGTTGATCCACCTGACAGTAACACCAACGGTGCCTTCTTCGCTTTGTACAAAGATACGGCGTGGGTGAGCCGATCTGCCGCCGAATTAAGGTCTGCCATGCTGCTCCAATGGGTGTCGCCACGAGTAGCGCCACCGAGAACCACAATGGCATCGGCTTTGGGCAACACGGACATCGCCCTGGGCCTGAAGTCATTCTCCAGGCTTGCCATGAGAAAGTCGGCAAACAGCGCCGTGGAGCAGGCATAAAGCCAAACAATCGACACCCCGAGCAGGGAGGCTGACGCCCGCCGCCAGCGCCACAGAAGCAGCGCCAGCACCGCTAACAGGAGTGACAGGCTGAGCGGATAGACCAGCAGCGATAACAATTTGGTGAGCGAGAAAGAAATAGTGGGGCTCCTGTATACTCAGGCGGACTCTTAATAATACTACGCCATAAAGGAGCTATTTCATGCAATACGTTGCGATTGTCACCATTCTTCTAATCATCCAATACATGGCCTATATGATGTATTGCGGCTTCGCCCGCGGCAAAGACACGGTGGTTGCTCCCGCCACCAGCGGTGACGAGCGTTTTGAGAAAGCGTTTCGGGTACAGATGAACACCCTGGAGCAGTTAATGGTGACACTACCTGCCATGTGGATTTGCGCGCATTTTTTCAGTCCCTTATGGGCAGCGGGGCTGGGCGTAGTGTTTATGGTGGGTCGCTTGCTTTACCGCCAGGCCTATATGAAAGATCCGGCAACCCGGGGCACCGGCATGATGATCGGGTTTGTAGCGAACGTTGGATTAATCGTGCTTTCGCTGTGGGGAGCTATTGGGCAAATTTAGGACCCATACCCCTCGGGGTTAGCCTCTTGCCAGCGCCAGGTATCGGCGCACATTTGTTCCAGCGTGCGGGTGGCGCGCCACCCCAATAACGACTCTGCCAGCGCCGGGTCTGCCCAGCACTCGGCAATGTCCCCTGCCCTGCGATCAACCAGCTCGTAGGGAATCTTTCTGCTACTGGCCTGTTCAAAAGCCTTAACCATATCCAGCACGGAAGCACCGACGCCGGTGCCAAGGTTGACGGTGAGGACACCGGGATTAACCAACACATAGTTAAGCGCCGCCACATGGCCTTCGGCGAGATCTACCACATGAATGTAATCACGCACTCCGGTGCCGTCGGGCGTCGGGTAGTCATTGCCAAAAACCGACAGTTTATCTCGCCGACCAACCGCGACCTGGGCCACAAACGGCATCAGGTTGTTGGGCCAACCCTGGGGGTCTTCGCCGATGCGCCCGCTGATATGAGCGCCAACGGGATTAAAGTAGCGCAGCCTGCCAATACTCCAGCCGGGACGGGCCTGGCCCCAATCCGCCAGAATCTCCTCAACCATTAATTTCGAACGGCCATAGGGGTTGGTCGCCGAGGTGGGAAAATCTTCCTTGATGGGTACAGAAGCAGGATCGCCATAAACCGTTGCTGAAGATGAGAAAATAAACTTATCAACCCCGGCGCGTTCCATGGCTGCCAATAACACTAATGTTCCGTTCACGTTGTTATCGTAGTATTCAAGCGGTTTTTCGACAGATTCGCCCACCGCCTTTAAGCCTGCAAAATGCATCACCGCCGCGATATCGTGGCTGGCAAACAGCTGATCGAGACCCGCGGCATCGCGAATATCGCACTGCATCAGGGGCACGGGCTTTCCGGTAAGCTCCTCGACCCTGACGACTGCTTCAACGCTGGCGTTACACAAGTTATCCAGCACCACCACCGAGTAGCCGGCTTCAATCAGGCACACGCAGGCGTGTGTGCCAATATAACCAGCGCCACCAGTAACCAGAATAGTTTGAGTCATAACACGCTTAGATTGTCTGCAAGACGTTTATTGTAACCTGCTGCATATGCGGGTGCGAACACCATTGGGTGCGCCAAAGGCCACTCGACACTTCTCTACCTACGCTGGCAAAAACGGGTAATATGATGCCAACCGAGTCTAACGGGTCATCGTTAGCTTACTCCGACCACCTGAGATTCCGCTACCGAGCAGCATGCAGTTAGCCATCATCACAGTCATGTCATTTGTCGTTGCCCGCCTGAGCATTAGTGCCGGCTGGCGGTTAGGGCTGGTCGACCACCCTGATTCACGCAAAGTTCATCAGGGCGCCATACCACTCACCGGCGGCGTCAGTATTTTTCTTACAATCCTGCTCGGCACCCTGTTGTTAGGTATTGAGCCTTATACAACGGCAACCTTAATCATTGCGTTGATGGTATTTGCAATCGGCGTCTTCGATGATGTTCGTCACCTCAACCCCTGGCTTCGGCTTGCCATACAGTACGGTGCAGGTATCTGTCTGGCGACATTCGGCGGTGTAGCGATACATAACGTGGGCAATTTGCTCGCCATGGGTGATATCCCACTGCTGCTCCTGACAGCGCCGTTAACAGCGCTGTCAGTTGCGGGGCTGTCGAACGCTTACAATATGATCGATGGCATTGATGGCCTTGCCGCCTCGCTGATCACTCTGCCGCTACTGGCGCTGTACATGCTGGCGATTCAAACCGGGCACCCCATGGCAGATACCCTACTTTTGATGCTCATACCCCTGAGCGTATTCCTGCTGTTCAATCTGGGACCGAACAACCGATGGCTACCTAAAATGTTCCTTGGCGATGCCGGAAGCGTCACCCTGGGCTTTTTGGTCACAGCATCACTGGTCTATTTTTCGCAGGGAGAGAACGCTTTGATATTGCCCGTTACGGCGCTTTGGCTGGTGACAGTCCCGCTCATGGACATGCTGGCGACCATGCTGCGACGACTCAAAAACGGCAAAAAGCTGATGGAAGCGGATCGATGGCATCTGCACCACACGTTGATGGACTTGGGAATGGGGCCGAGGCAGGTCCTACTGGCTTTGGTGGCTTACGGTGTCGCTGCAGCAATGATAGGACTGGCGCTGGAAGCCTTACCAGAGTACCTCAGCCTGGCATGCTACTTCGGCCTGTTCCTCATCCACTGTATTTTTATTATCAAAGCAGATCGAAAGATCAGCGGCGCGTAGCCCCCTAAGATCGGAGGTGAAAGCTCAGTTAGATCCGGAAAAAAGCTTGGAAAACCAACCCTTTTGGCTCTTTTGAGCCTGAGAAACGGGAGAACCACCGGCTGTGAGAGCAGAGGGCTGAGCCAGTTGCGAAGGATCAGTATTGGCGAGGACCGCCGCGGGCCGTCCTTGCACCATACGCAGCGCTTCCTCTTCTCCAACGAAGGCCGCTGCAGCGTCTCGAGCTTCCGCAAGTACAGGCGTTCGATTCTTAAGGTTGTGACCATCGGAAGCAATCAGGTGCGTAACCCCATCGCGAATAAAACGTTCAGCAATTTTTTTTACTCTTGGTCCAAAACGCCCTAGAAGACTTCCCCCTGTTAACTGAATCCAGGCGCCGCGCTCTGCGGCAGCCAGAAACTTGTCGTAATCAGATTCTATATAGCTCAGGCGCTCAGGATGGGTGATAACCGGCACGTACCCGGCGACCAGCGCACCGTGCAACAAATCGTCTAAGCGGGGTAACGCCACGTGATGGGGCGGCTCAAACAAAAAGTAGCGACTGCCATGCAGCGTAGGCAGCTTGCCCTCAGTCAACCCCTGCACCAGGTCAGGAACAACCTGAATATCCGCCCCATAGGTAATTTCCAATGGAATCCCCGCCGCCACCAGCTGCTCACGAAAACTATCTACCGCCTCGCGGATCCCCGCATGAGTATTGTCGAACACCCCGGGGTAGATGTGGGGCGTACAAGCTGTTTGCGTGATGCCATCGGCCACTGCCAACTCAGCCATCTTCAGCGCAGTGGGGAGATCCCGAGCACCGTCGTCTATGGCAGGTAGCATGTGGCAGTGGAGGTCGATCATCAGAGCGGAAATATACCTGTGGGATTACGTATCGAGCCTGAGATTATAACTTGAGTCACGTTCGGAATGATAAGGGGCCTTATCACACGCTGAAAAAGGCGGGTTATTTTCACCTATTCTTACCCGCGATTTGCTAAGCCTTGCTAACTCTAAAAGGCACCGGATCGCACTAAACCACACAAGACAAAGTGCGCTATAATACTGTTTTATATGGACTTTATTAACATTTGCTTTGCAAACTAGCTGGTTCATTATAATAGTTAGTGAGCATTAACATTATCAGAAGCTGAATAGTACTCAATCTGGCTAGTACACGCCTCGAGTTTGCCGTCATTCCCGCGCAGGCGGGAATCCAGTCGTTGCAGGCCCTCGGGGGCCTAGCGAGCTATATTCAAAGTCACACCAGGGTTCACCAGCGGATCGCCCGTAAACTCAATACCTGCGCCCTCCAAAGTAACCTTCAGGGTCATCAGCACACTCGTGTTTCCTGAAGGAATACCTTTCTGTAATTCGTAGCGGCGCAGAGTAGTTACCCCCACCCCACTTTTATCGGCGAGGTCCTGTCCACTCCACCCTAAGAGCGCACGCGCTGCGCGAATTTGATTTGACGAAAGCATTATTAATACATATATTGGTATTATTAATACCATTTAAGGCCGTTTAACATGCTTAAGACTATCACGCTTGACGGTATCTTCGCCAAATTCGAAGGCGCATTTGCTGAAAATACTCTCCGCGCCTACCGCTCCGACTTCGAGAAGTTTCAAAAGTGGTGCACTCTCACCAAAGTCGACCCATTCCGCAGCGACCCCGAGGCTATATCCAAATACGTTGAGCACATGTCAGAGCAATCAGCGCCCGCCACTGTCAGCAGAAACCTTGCCAGCCTAAGCACCGTGCTGAAACTCAGCGGCCACGACGACCACACCCATTCACCTGAGGTTGTTCTGGCCCTCAAACGGATGTATCGCAGAAAGGGAAGATCCCAGAAACAGGCCACGCCGCTGACCCGGAACGTGCTGGAGCAACTGTTGTCGGTATGCGGCACAGATATCAAAGGTCAGCGCGATCGCGTGATGTTGCTCATGGGAAACGAGACCATGCGCCGCCGCTCAGAACTCTGCCTCTTTAAGTTCGGGGATCTGAAGCGCCTGCCCAATGGCAAAACAGGGATACGTCTCCGATTCTCAAAAACCGATCAGTTGGGCAAAGGTAAGCTGATACCAATCAGCGCCCCTTTGTGTCAGGCCATTAAAGACTGGGAAGAGCATATTGGTAAGCCAGGATACATATTGCGAAGCGTAAACCGGTATGGGCAGATTGGCGACCAACTGCACCCAGCCAGCATCAGTCGGCGACTCAAGTGCTTACAGAAAGAAGCAGGGCTAGAAAAAATTGGAGCGTTAAGTGGACACTCGTTCAGAGTGGGCGGTGCCTTGGATTTGCTTGACGATGGTGAAACATTGGAAAGAATCATGCTCAGAGGCGGATGGCAGGCAGAATCAACCGCTATGAAATACCTTCGAGAATGGCAAGCAATGTAGGTAATAGTGATGGTCCATTATTCAAAGATTATGCAGCGAGCGCTAAGCTTGACTGCCGGCAAGCAATGGCTCTTGATCCGGCCAAACTAGATTGCGTAGTCTTTAGAGTAATCAACTTGTCGAGGTGTCACTAAATGTTATAGTCGTTTCTTTCAAATCAAGCATGCTTAGCTTGCCGAAGACCCACCGCCCAAATGACCCTCGCCAAAAAAAAACGCTACGACCTAATCAATTACCGGGCACCGGTATTCAGATCTGCAATGGCAATTCTAAACGGCGGTCCGCAATCGGAAATTCATGTAACTCAGTTCATAGATCAACAAGGTGCCGAGAGATTCATTGAGTTTCTTCATCAAAATGACCTGGCCTGCATTTTCCATACCTACCTCTCAGAGCAAACCAATCAATCACCGGCATTAGAATCAGTCAGAGAAGCGTTGCGACCATTCGCGATCGCTGGTGCCGCAAAATATTTATCGCAAAAACGGACATTGAAGAAAATTCATGAAGTTTTGGAAGATGCGAGTATCACGTATGCGGTATTCAAGGGTTCCCATGTAAGAGAATGTGTATATGAGCAAGCTTGGCTACGTACTACAGCCGATATTGACGTTTTAGTTTCGAAGAAAGACCATTCTGCGGCGATCGATGCATTAAAGAACTCAGGGATGGAATACCATCATAACCCTGAAGTATTCAGCCACGAAGTCACACTAACTAACTCTGACACCTCAGTCGATCTACATTGGCATATTATGCGCCCAGGACGGACCCGTATAGATATGACAGACAACCTTCTGGAGAATACGACGTTCACTCATGGCTACAGGGGCATGAACTCTACAGCGACCCTGTTTGTGCTGCTGACCCACCCCGCGATAAACAAATATGTTTGTTCGCCAGATGCGTCGCTCATCAAACTGGTTGATTTAAGCCTCTGGATGAAACACCCCGAGGTAGACCGGGGTCAACTACTAGCACTGATAAATGCTTCCGGGCTTAGAACCGCAGCCTGGAGCACATTATTTCTGCTTTATCTCCTGACCAACGGGAGGGACAACAAGGAACTGATTGAAGAACTCCAACCAGGCATTCTGCAGAGAAAATATATCCAGTACTGGGTATCCAGGGATTTGCCCACACGATTTTACAAGCACCGATTCCTGATGCGTGCCGCCTTCAGTCTGTCGTTACATGACACTGTCGCGGATATATTCAGGGCGGTGAAAGAACTGAGGGCTTATAGATTGGAAGCTGGCCATTACTAGCAGCCCGAACCGGTATATCCCAGGTCGGTGGCAGCCATCAAAACAAGGCCGCGTATTGGTTGGCCACAAAATCCCAGCTATATCGACGCCTGGCAATTTCCGCCATGGCTTCACCTATGGCCTGTAAGGCTTGCTCATCCAGCGCAGCCAGCATGCCAGCCAATTCTTCGGCGCTGGAGAAATACTGCGCAGCGCACTCGGTTGTTTCACGGTTGTAATCCACGCCAAACGCGAACAAAGGCAAGCCCAGGTACATGGCCTCAACGAGCGATGGATTGGTGCCACCGGCACTATGGCCATGGAGATAGAGGCAACAATTGGAGCGGATCTGATCCAGAATGTTCTGATTGTAGATAGGGTCAAGGAGATGTATGCCCTCAACCATTGAATAGGTAGCCCGCAGGTCCCGACCATACTCACTGGAGTCCCAGTTGCCAACAATCACCACAGCCAGTGACGCATTCTGCTTAACAGCCTCCAGTATCAAATGCAGGTTATTTTCCGGCTCGATGCGACAAACGGAAAACGCATACTCGCCCCCAAGGAACGGATACTTGAGTGCGCTCTCTTCAGATATCGACAACGACGTAGCCTGATCGCCCCCATAGGCAATCAGGGAACTCCCTATCCCATACTCGCGTTGGACGTAGTCCTGAATCACCTTGTTGTCTGTTACGACTGAATCAGCGCTATGAACTGCGAGCTTCTCCGAAAACCTTAAAAACCACTTGGCAAAGGTATTCCATTTGTCTCGCTTCCACTCCAGACCGTCGATATTGACAACAATTCGGCGGCGCGAGAAAAACTTCACAAATGGTAAAACAACACAGCCAGACACACCAAGAACCAGCACCGTATCTGCGTACCTGATAGCGTTTAGCAGAGAATAACTGTCGTAGACAATGCTTTGGATACCGTTTGCGTTAAACGGCACATAACGAAGTTTAGCGTTGTTGTAGCTACTTAACTTTTCCTCATAGCTTTCGGTGCAGCAATAAACTGTTATTTCATAATTATGAGCCAAATACTGAGTCAGGTTCTCGGCCAAGGTCTCGAAACCGCCATATTTTGCGGGCACCCCAACTGTACCGATGATGGCAACTTTTCTAGTCACCTATGAATTCCAGAATTTCGCGATCGAATTTCTGCTGAGAAAAATCTTTTGACCGCTTCCCGGCATTCTTTGAGAGCTCTAGTGCCTTGTCTTCATCCTCAGAAAGACCGAGGATCAATCGGGCAATTTCTTCCACTTCGTATGAAGAAACCAAATACCCCTCGACACCGTCAGATACGATCTCAGTTGGCCCTCCTTTGGGCGGCACAATTACCGGAACCCCAAAGGACATGGCCTCGACAATGGTGAGGCCAAAGGTTTCAACCATTTCATCCACCCGCGATAGGTTTAACAAGACACTGGCCTGTCGATAGAACGGGATAACGTCGGATTGCCGTGGCACGAGCGTGACATTAGGTGGTACATCCATACCGGAGAAATAACGTTGCAGCTCCGCACTGTCAGAATTTAAAACGAGGGTAAATTTCACATCACTGCTTGCTCGGCAAAGCCGTGCAATTTGAAGGAACTCCTCGACGCCCTTATATGGTTTCAGGGAGCATATCATCAACACAGAAAAAATATCATCTGACTTCCACTCATAAGTGTTCTGGCTGGCAAGCTGGGTGAGTTCTTCTGGTAACGCGTTATGAACAACACGGTGAGGAATGCCTGGAAACGCCTCGGAGACCTCTACGGAGCGGGACACAAACACGACCTTGTCAGCGGTGTGCTGGACGACAAAGCGTAAAAATCGCTTCAGCAACGGAGGCTTCTGTGAAATTTCATGTACGTGGTAATACACAATATTACCCGCCACTTTTCCAGCCAACGCAGCCCCGAAGGGAAGCAAGGTATTGACGTAGAATACTGCATCCTGATTTCTGTACTTCAATAACTTGAAGAACAGCAATCCTTGTGAAAATAGATAAGATACTAGCGTCAGGTACTGATTTTGGAATAATCGGTAAAAATAAAAATTGTGATTATCCGTAAGGCCAGATAGAAACCCGCTCTCGCCAGAACTGGTATACAAATCCACTTCGTAACCAGCTGTACGACTTGCCGATACTACCTGTGATAACACTTTAGGACTACCGCTGTAGTCATTAAGCAAGTGAATAAATACGAATTTTTTCATTGAAGACCATGAGTGGAAAACACGTAGTTCGCTAAATCCGCGTATTTCTGGGCAACTTCGGGTTCATCTCGACTGGACCAAAAGACCACTCTCCCGACCAAGTAAATATAGAGCAGCGCCCTGAAATCAATGTCTAGGTTCATTCGCTGAAGGTAGCTATCGTATAGCTTTACTCTTGATCGCTGAAAAACGTGATTAGCCACCCTTTTCGCTGAAATATACCTGATCAATGGATCGACAAAATAGTTAAGCAAGTCTTCAAGAGGAGCCCCCTCTGTTACCGCTTCCTCAAAGTCATAGATCAAAAAATCTTTTTTATTGTTTATATTCCATGGCTTAAAATCTCCATGAACTAGGCCCAACGGAATTTTGAATCCTCTATACATATTGGCTACCTGGACCAATATGCGCTGTAGAGTATGCATTGCTGGATCATCTAGGTTGCTCAAATTTCCACCTAGACTGTCGACGTATTCCGCCAGATAGCAATTTTTCCCAGGCACAACGCAAAACAACTCAGTTAGAGCCAAAACTAGCACATCTTCTTTCGGAATGGATCGATTAATATACCGAGGAATACTGCTCAGCTTGAAACAACAATATGCTTCTTCCTCATACGAATCATATAGCTTAGAAACTGAAAAATTAGCAAAGCGCTTATCGAGATAGCTATATATCTCTACTTCACCATGCACCTTACTCAAGCTTGTCCCGGTTGCATATTTCTGAAAGTACTCTCCATGGTGGTGGACAATGACCTTATCCCCAGTAGAAGATATCAGCACTGAGCATTCGTCATCCAATTCAAACGGAATGCCCTCACCTACTATCGATGCCAAACGACAACCGACATCATCGATGGTCCTGAACCTATGTTTTTGATGCAATTTCGGCAGACAACTGGCTATAAATAGAAACACTCCCAAGAGAATTTTTTTGAGCGCTTGTTTAAGATTTCGTGCCTTGTAAAACCTAAGAGAATAATTGATCGAGCGAAGGCTTTTTGCGTTGAAAATATAAGTAGCCCCATTGTTTCCGACCAGTATATAGAAAATCCCAGACACCTATATCCTCCTCATATGGGATACCCAATTGCCCCTTACACAAAATAACATTAGGTATAAAATGGTAGTTTTATGAAACCGAGGGAGTGATCGCTGTGTCGTATGCTAGGCGAACAGAATCGGCGAATTTTTCCCAGCTGTAGCGAGCCAACACTGCGTCTCTTAATTCTGAAGGTCGATGAACGTTGTCAGATGCCACCAAAATTGCTGCGGCCAAACTCTTGGCTTGCTCCTCTCGGAACATCTTCTTTTCTGCTAGATGTATACCTGGAAGCTGACGTGCTGCAGACGCAACCTCTGACTCCCCATTGATTGCTACAACAGGAAGACCGCATGCCAAAGCCTCAACCCACACTAGACCAGCGACTTCCGCAGACGTAAACACAAACAAGTCGCATCGCTTGTAACGTACATTTAGTTTTTCTCGAGGAGCACTGGGCTCAAATGCTATGCGCTCATCTACTTCTAGTCTCTTCGCTAAAGCAATCAATTTTTCTTTAGCTTGGCCGCTACCCACTATAGATAAACGATAATTTTCTGGTAAACAGGCAATTGCTTCTATCAATATATCCAGACCTTTGATCCAATCCAGTCGCCCAGCACAGATTAGCTCAATGATATTAGAACGTCCCTCTATTGTTTTTGTAGTGGGTACCTGAAACATAGCAGGATCAACTCCAAGTTGACTCCGAAAGATAATCCCATTCCCCATCGGTAATCCCAGTCTGCGATTCACCCAATTACCGGCCGACATAATAACCCGCGTTCTTCTGCTATGCATTTTCAACAGCGGATCAAAAGCCCAAATAGCTCTTCGTATTGTAAACGCAAAAACGTGCCTGAATGATACAGATCTTGGCCAGAAGGATCGCCTCCAGGACGCGACGATCTCGTTGTGGTTAATTGGCCCCCAAACGACTGGCGGCCCGAGCAGCCAAGCTAAAGAAGGTATGCTGTCGTTGTGAAAGTTGAGCACGTGAATCAGTTTTACCTTTGAGATTAACAGACTATGCTTTTTAATTGCTAAGGGCCACGTAAGCTGCCAAAGGTATGCATAAATTTGATAAAATCGTGCGCCACTCTTCCACCATCTGGCCCATTTTGGCAAGTCATATCCGACAATATGTACTCCAGCGCATTGTTCGAGGAATTCATCATCATCAAACAGATATTTCTTATTATTCTCCCGAGTTACGATCAATACACGGTGGTCCCTTCTCAATTCCCGAATGAGATTGAAGGCAACATAGCCTTCGCTTGTCTGACCGTTGCTCAAATCATAGGCAGAAATCAATACCCATGGTTTTTCCTCGTCACTAGAGACGGGTTCCAATTCAGCGATTTTTCGTACCATACGTTAACGAGCTATCTCTATGCGGCCCATATACTCTGCAGAGATGGCACGCAGAAGTTCAATAAAGACCTCATCGGGCGAGCCGTTTCCATTGAGCAATTTGGCGCCGACTTTTCGGGACGTATCGTGATATGAAGACTGTAAGCTTCGTGCTTTATCGATAGTCAGCTCACCTTTTCGCATCACTACAACCTCAGGTGATGCATCTAATAAGAATAAGCTTCCAGGCGGAGCTAGCAATTTCACTAACCACCTAGGCAGTTCGCCTACCGGAATACGGGACCGGGTAGGATCAGATGCGAAATCAAAAAAGCTTCTGTCCAGCACTTTCTGTCGACCTCTCTTTTTACTCACGTATAGTGAAATTTTTGCGATTGCGAACGCTATTATATAGTAGAAAAGACGAACGCTTCCGCTAAGCTTTGACGAAACTGGGGGCTCAGAGTAAGGCTTGGTATAATTGCCGGCCGTCTTTTTTCTCCGCGTTAATTGATGTGGCATCGGAATCCAGGCTGGTAGTAGATGCACAAGATCTGGCTTTGCAGACCCTGACTTGTCATAGACTGATAGCAGTCTATCCACTAGTGTACTTTTACCCGATCCGTCCAGACCTGATACCCCAATGACAATCCCCGCTTTGGTCCCCACTACCAATTTGAATTTTAGATGGCCAATAGTTACAAGCACAAGCCAAGGGAGAAACGTCAAAGACCCCGTTACGCCACCAGATGCCGCCCTCAATCGCCATTTATCTAGACCAACTACGCCTCGGTTATTGATTTGCTTCTCAGTAATCGGCAAAAGGCATGCTTTGCCAATACTGGCCAAATACGCTGCATCCGCGCCAGTAGCGGCGACACGCGACCAATCCCTCTCACTAACGCGACCAACAGTCATGATTTTCTGGAAAAAACTCGCCGCCCCGACCAACCTGTCGTCTAAACCACTCCGAGAAGATACGAGTTGGAATAGCCTAGTTCCAGCGATATCGTTACCAACACCGTACCAGCGTAAACCGTCAAAAAAATCAATTTTTATTGCTTCATCATCACGACCCAGAGCAGGCCGAACGAGTACAATTTGACATAGATAGTCGATGTCACGGAAAAGTATTAAGGACCAACCATTCTTTTCTGCCTCTCGTGCGACAATTCCACAGGCGCGAATAGCCTCACCCGGGGGAACTAGAAAATCGAGATCGCCACCCTCACGTGCGCGCTCATCCGTTCCACGAAGTGGTATTAAAGACATCTTGGCCGATAACGTATCCGTAACCAGATTCGAGACCTCCATCTTCATTGGTAATTCGCTACAATCATTTCATATTCCTTAAGCATATCGGTAGCAGCGGCATCCCAATTAAGCCGAGATTCAATGAGGTTACATCCTTGACTGGTCATATTCGGCCACTCGTCCTGGTTTTCAATTGCCGTCAAAAGTCCAACTTCAATTCCTAGTAATGTTGGCTCACACATGAAAAAGGCACCCCGATCATAAAAATAGGCAACTTTAGATGTCCGCGTAATTAGGAGTGGAGTACCAAGGGCTAGAACCTCCATAGCAGCTATAGAAAAAACATCACACAGAGAGGGATGAACGAACAAATCCAGAGAGCGGACAAAATCATATTTATCTTGGCCGTACTTGGGTCCAACAAACTCTATCCTGCTCGAGTCAAATTTTCTGCTTAGTTCATCCCCGTAGCTTGAATTGGGACCAGCTAGCTTCAGTACAACATTCTCACTAGTTTCGAGTCTTGAAAAAGCAGAGCAGAGCACATCAAGGTTTTTCTCAGGTGATATTCGTCCGAGAAATCCTAGGGTCAATTCACTAGATTCTGGGGGGAGGCTAACCGAATTCAAAGGGTAGTCTTCTATATCAACCCCATTCGGAATACAGAAAACGTTCTTTGGGCTTGCAACGGAAAATAGATCGGTTGCCTCTTCATTCGTAAGAACATGCACACCACTTGCCTGCTCCAGGTGTCGTCGCTGTATAGCTCTATGATATATGATTTTCTTTACACGCCCACTTTCACGCTCTCGCTCAGGCGCAAGGCCATCATGCAAAGTTATAATATATGGGCGTCCCATCTTTAGGCATATATTGGCCACTGCCAAGTTAAAAGGTGAATAAACTCCGTGAAGGTGAATCACGTCCGCCCAACGTATTCCCTCCACAAGAGCCGAGCGCAGTGGTCTCGACCAACGAGAATATACGCGCACAGAGAAACCATCCCGCACGATCACTTCTCCTTCATAAGAGACTGTATCGGTTTTTCCGATAACACGAACCTCTGCACCAAGACGACCACTATATTTAGACAAACCGGCGATCACTTGATTGACACCGTTCGCACGGTCTTTGTTTGCCTTACCAAGAATAAAATGCAGAATTTTCATAAATATAGAAGTAGTTATTTCCCAATCTTTCAAAGAATTAATAGGTTTAGCGAATTCGATGAGGTCGGTAGACACATCAAGTGTAAGCTCACTCGCTTACGTCACAAAAAAATAGCTGTCTCTGAAAACTTTTGTGAAAATTTTTTATCGAGGTGACACTAGTATATGCTCTTTCAGTTGCACGCCCATAAGGTTACGAACTAATAACGGTCCGATTTCAAGCAAGTTTACGCCGGCTAATATTTAGACGGCGAAGACACGCAAAGTATATGGGTTACATCGGATCACTTAATTGACCCTTTGAGTAAAACTTGAAGCGGGCTATGCCAATGAAAACATTCTTCGACCATAAAAAATCCTGATCCATAACGCGCAATTCTGAGACTACTCTGCTGGCTTTGTCAAAAACACGCACCTCCGGCCCACCTCAAACACTGCACTTCACAAGTTTAGCAATCATCTGGTTTACTACAGCGGGTCTTTCTTGATTTTATTTAACAGGAAGAAAGTGAAGGAATTTTAGGCCAAGTTCTTCCCTGTAAATCGCTCAGCGATGATTTCATCTAGTACATATATGTGAGTTCCACCAAGCGTAGAATAGTGTTGGAATCCATTAGCTTTTAGATGTGATCGAATCTTAAGTGATCCTGGATAATCTGTATTATTTTCAAATGATATAACCCTTATTCCAAATATTCTGGGATCAAAACTGACAAGGACATCCTCATCGGCCCCTTCAATATCAATATTTAGATAATCAATGGGCCTGCCAAAAAGCTGCATGTATTCATTCAACAGCGTGTCTATTCGCATAGCAGGCACTTCATACTCATCAAACTCTAACCCATAACGAATCGCATAATCCAAGGCAGTGGGCCTATGAATCGTGTCATATTCGCTTGATGACCTGCGAAATTTGTAAATAATAACGCGATCGTTTGGGAAATCAGAAGGCACAACCGCACCAACACAAATGCAGCACTTTTCTCTTGATC
This sequence comes from Halioglobus sp., assembly GCA_039979015.1. Lineage (GTDB taxonomy): Bacteria > Pseudomonadota > Gammaproteobacteria > Pseudomonadales > Halieaceae > Halioglobus. Next base: position 110,053 of record JBDWAD010000009.1, on the reverse strand, counting down.
TAAAGCTGAATAGCTTTTTGCTATCAACATCAATTGCTACGCCTCGCCAACCACGTTTATCAAGCAAATATGTATTCGAAATCCACTTTGCATGAAAAGCTCCTATATCAAAATAGACCCCTTCCTCTTTTTCTGAGAATAGTTCCTTAAGAACTAGATCCTCTCCATAAAGCGAGTAACTTTTCTGTGCAGGCTTGAGAAAACCATAAGCAGCAACCACCAGATTACTAACGAAAGGGGCTTTAATGTTAACTAGTTCCAATACTTTTCTTCGCAATCGCATCTAATATCGCCAGTTAGTGGAGACTTGAATAGGAGACAGCACATTCCCTGAATGTATTCTCCGAAAAAATTTCTATGTTACAGCCGAAAATCTGCGGCAATAAGAATTTGGTTTCGAAGGCCAGATCGATTCTATTGCTTAAAAAAACTGGATTGGGTTCCACCAACATAGATAGCCATACCCAAAACCATCCAGTACTCGGGGGCTATCATCGCTCCATTCAGTTGGCCTGTGACGAGCATTCCCACCAGGGCAAAGAGCACTCCTTCCATTGATTTTGCTACAGCTTCATTCCCTAACATAAGAATTTTTCGATGGACCTTAACGATTGCGGTGAGCATATATACTAAATAAAAAATTCCGGCAAAAAGTCCGCCATAAGCAAATACTGTGAGCAGCTCTGCGCCTCCAGCTTGAACTTTCTCTCCACCGACCATATAGTAGACCTGCCCCCAGCCATTACCTATCAAAATCGTCTGAATATTCTTGAAATATGCGTCCCACATAACTTCTTGGGAGTTGAGTCGATAAGCACTAGAACTGCCTTCGAGAATCTCACTCATATCGAAGAAGTATTTTAGTTTATGGGCTGTATATTCGTTGAAACTTGGTACAACCAGGATAAAAACGGCCGCACCGATGAAGGTTAGAGCTAGTACGAAAAACGGTCGCTTTCTAATCGCTGCACCGCGCGCCGTTGACTGATACCAGTAGTAAATTAAGAACAGTGTAAGGGGCATAGGATAGAGTACAGAGCGTGTAAAACTTGTTAAAAAACCTACCACTAGGATGAATAGCCTGGTCCGACTGGATCGCTGTGTGCGCTTGGCAAGAAGTACTGGTAAATTCAACAACAAAACAATATTGAGGTATTTTGCAAAAGTATTAGCCTCGGTTTTGAATCCAGTTGAGAAGCCCGATGATATTTGCCCTGATTGAGCCTCAGAAATCGACAAATCGATTCCAGTTAATTTGAGTATGGCAACCTGTGTCACGCCAACTAAGATTCCAAAAGCTGCCACAAGAAATGATACTTCAATCACATCTTGTAAACGCAACAGTCCACTCATTAAAACTAAAGCAATTGCGACTGCAATCGACATATTCGCAATCAAAAGTCCAAGGCTTTTGTATGCCTGAGGAGGGTTTTCAGCCATAGCCGCAGCCAAAATGTTTACAAGCAAAAAGGCGGACATAAACCAGAAAATCGGGTTTCTTATAAGGCCGGGCAAATACCCATAAAGAGAGACTAGGACAGCAACTGTCAAGAAGTGAAACGGTCTCAATGACCCGCCGAGAAATTCAATGACGTAGAACTCCGTCATAAGCAGCGAAATGACATACAATAATGCAATGTGCTTCTTTCTAATGCGCATGAAAAATTCCAAAAATTTTGACGATGAGAATAACATTGCCACTGGCGAGATCAGTGCTGCAATTAACGCATTTCATGCCTATATCTTCACGCTTCATTATGAACTCAAAATAGAACACTAGATTCGCATTTCGACAATAGAGAGATAGTATGGAACGTTACGTCAGGCTTGCCTTTCTTGGCTATTGTGTATTTGCTATTAGAACAATGATTTGGCATGGCGAAATGCCTACAGCCTATCAGCTAGGCCCATGATCTAGCTATCGCCACATCTGCAATCGATCACTAATATTTTAGGAAAGGGCGGACTTATAGCAGGCGACGTCCTTACCGCGAAATCATGCGGCTTCATACGCCAGCAATAGATCTCTCGCTGATCGCTCCGATGAATGGTTGACGGCGATATGATCAGCGAGATCAGGCTGAAAGGTATGGCCGCTCAGAGCATTTCTGATAGCGCTGCCTATATCGTTAACAGAAAGCGGGTCGACCAACCTTGCCATACCTTTATAGTATTCCTTAGGAGCTCCATTTTCTGTGAGAACAATATCCGCACCATGAAAGGCAGCCTCTAGCGCGACGAGGCCTACGCCCTCGAAGGTACTAGGGAGCGCAAAAACACGACAGCAATTGTAAAGGTTTATCAATTCGTCATCGGTCACAAGGCCTTTATACCGTATGTTTGCGTTTTTCCCTGTGATGTCGTCAAGGTATTTTGAAAACTCGGCGCTAGTGATATTCCCAGCAAGAGTCAAATCAAAGCCGAACTTTATGGCTGCATTAATTAGGCGTTTAACATTCTTATTTTTGGAATTGAGTATGCTCACATGGAGAACGTCAATACTTCTGTCCGAACAATCCGATGGCCTTTCACTGAACCGAACTGGAAGCCTAACTATTTTCATTTTACTTTCTTCAATTCCGTATATAGATTTCAATCTGTCTTTTTCGAATGTACTTCGGCACATAATTAGATCAATGTGATCTATAGAACTTTTTACTATCGCCCACGATGTCTTGAGGTTAATCAGGGGAAAATTTAATAGGCTGAGTAAACCGATAGAAATATCTGAATGCACCGCATCATAAATCGGTGAGAGCACAATTTTTTTTACTCCCGCAGCCTTTAATGCCGGGATCATTTCTAGACAAGCGCCGAGGCCGAAAATATGAACCACATCAAACGATCCCCAATTTTGACTGTTCCAGGGATTTATCAGGTCTACATTCGAGCCCAAAGAACAAATTCCATTTTTCCATGTTATAGCTTGGCTAACTACTCCATTTTGTCGCCCTGCTATAGTTGGGCCGATCATAAATCCAATTTTCATGTTTGGTAATCCGCAATTTGAATATCCCGATTAGGAACGCATTTGACTAGACTCGTTGGGGCCAAAATTTTCTCTCTTTGAAATAGATACCAGCTCCGCACTTAACCCAAAGCCATCATAATTCCAGCGAGAGAAAACTTTTTCAATCTACATTTGAAAAAAATAATCGCGCAAAGAATTAAGCCGGATTGCGATCCTCTAAGAAAGTCGGCCCTCAATACTAACTAGTTTTTTTTATAGTTTTTTCGAGCACAGCCCTCAATTCTTGAGCTTGCTTTATGGGCGAGTAAACGTCCATATATTCTCTAGAAATCTTTCTTAGCTTTTCAGTACAGGTTTTTTTTAGAAGGATATTTTCAATTTTCCCCGCTAGCTGTTCTGCGTCATCAACTGGGGAATAGTAATTGAGCAAGCCTCTAGTTGTTTCATATAGAGCCCCCTCTTTAGAACAAACAACCGGAATTTCATGAATGGCTGCTTCAATCGGGCTATATCCGAAGCCCTCCATTTTTGAAGGCGATACAAATATGGCGGCCTCAGAATAGAGTGACGCTAACCTTGATTCAGAGAAGTTTTCAGGAATCAAATATACTCTATCGGTGATTTCAAGTTTTTCTATTAGCGGCACCATTGTGGCTTCCCAGTAAACCAACTTTGCAGCTTTGATCACCAAGTTGTGAGTAATTCTGCTCTTCAATATCGCAAAGGCTCTCAGTAACGTCTCCAAATTCTTGTAGGGCATCAAGGTATTTACGACAAGTATATAGGGGGATAGTTTAGAGAATAGAGAGGAGCCCAAAGGGCTGGATACCTCAACGCTATTGTATATAGTTGTCACTGGCATTGAATTCAGCAATGGCACCATTTTGACTGCAGATATTTTGGAATGCTCTGAAATCACTACTACATGGGACATCCTTTTTATAGCTGCCTGAGTAAAAACCCGATATACACACCTCTTTACCCACTGCCCTTTTAGTAAATCGAAAGACTGGGTATCGTGAAGGACTCCTACTTGGGGAATATCGGTAGAGAACAACGCTCCCATATGCAGATATGGTGTAAAAAGAACATCTATTCCATTGTCGGCAATGATTCTATTCAAATCTCTCTTGTATATATATCCGTTTATGGCATGTAATTTTTCGAAAATTCTGCCTTCTTTAATTTGCAATCTAATAGCAGAGAACGATGGAAATTTATCAGCAAAATAGTCACAGTTCTTCTGGGTGACCAAAAGCACCGGACTAAGTCCAGAATTGAGTTGATCAATCCCTCTCAATAGTCTCAAGGCGTATACTGCAATGCCACTGAAGCTGGCAGGATTGACATATGTTAGGTCAAAAAGGGTTTTCATTCTTTCAATCCGGATATTTTGTAAGCCCAATAAAAGTGATGAAGATTTATCCAAAAAAGGACCAATGGAAGACCAGTAATCAAAAATTACAAAATACCGGGCCTTATCTTCAGATGCTTTATGACAGCTACAGCGAGCAGAAAATTCGAAGTCGTTAATCCCAAAACAAGAGCTATCGCCACACCCAACGCTTGGTATTCGGGTATTAAGATTACAGATGCAATCACCGTTACCAGAAGTCCTGAAATTTGTCCCAATAACGTGAGTTTTTCATGTCCACTCATCGCAAGGAGAATACCAGGCGAGCCTATCATGACACCAAATATATGCCCGAGCACCAGGACTACCAACGCTGGGTAACTGGCTTGAACGAAATCCGCGCCAAAGGCCAGTTCTATCAGCAATTCGCCGAAGACTATTAGAACTACGGCAACAGGAAGGGAAAGTGCTGACGCGATACGTGCAGTCTGGCGCGAAAAAATCTGCAATTTCGAAATTTTTTTGCTGTGCCAGAAGTGAACAACCTGAGGCGCCATTACTACGTTGACCAGACTAAGTGGAAGTGCCACTAGTTGCGCTCCACGGTCAGCCACCTGCAAAGCACCCACTGCTTCATCGGTCCCAAGGGTTCCTAGTAGCAATACTCCAAGTTGAGTGCCTAGCGTGATAACTAGGCTAATCAAGGTAAATGGAAACAAAGCACGCAACCAACTTGAACACCGATATTCAGGCTCAGAAGAAAGCGCAGAGCTGGGGCGCACTCTTCTATAGATCACAGTTGTCATGGCATAAGTTAAGCCAGTAACACCTATAAGTGCCCACAACGCCGTTGATGGTGTTAGCAGGTCTAGAGCGGCCAGAATCGCAATAAGAATAAGAAATATTAGGGGCTGAATTACTCCAGAAGGCGACTCAGCTAACGCCGGAAAACCAAGGCCCTTGATGGTTCCAACACGAACTACAATGAACCCCTGCAAAGGCAGCAACCAAATTATTACTCCCAATAGAGCCCACTTGCCCTCAGCCGGCATTAGGTCATCAAACGACTCGAGCAGATAGTAACCACAAAAAATAAGTAACCATGTGACAAATACCCAGCCATGCGCGGCACTCACAATTCCATTGAAAAGCCGCCACTGACCAGCATGCGAAAAACGCGCTGTCTCGCGCGTCAAGAGTAAAGAAATTCCTCCCACCGAGGGCAGCGCTATTAGGGCAAGACAAGCAAGCGCGAAGGTATATTGTCCGAAACCAGATGGCCCAAGGCCACGAGCCAAGACGATGCTGATCAAGAGCATGATCGGCTTGGCAATTATAAATATACCCCCCAAGCCGAGAAGGCTTCGAGCGAGATTCTGACGAGTGTTCAACGAGAACCTCTATTCATAGCTGCAAAAAGTAAGGATACACATCAGGAGAACCGACAGCTTCTTAAGTTCAATAACATGAAAATAAACAGGATTTTTTTAGTGTTTGATAATAACGCTTATCGATCTTCACCGAAGGTTGAGAACGTCTTTCTGCTCACGCCCTATGCATCACCGCCGAACAAATCCCTTGTGTAGACCCTGTCAGCAACATCATCCAAATCTTTGTGTCGCCGATTCGCAATAATCACATCGCTACGCTGCTTAAATTTTGCCAGGTCATCTAATACCTCGGAGTGATAGAACTCGCCCTGTTCCATACTGGGCTCATACACAATCACCTGCACGCCTTTTGCCTTCAATCGTTTCATCACGCCCTGCATCGCAGAAGCGCGGATATTGTCAGAACCTTCCTTCATCACCAGTCGATAAATGCCAACAACTCTGGGATTTCGGCTAAGCACCGCATTGGCAATGAAATCCTTGCGAGTGGTGTTGGCATCAACAATGGCTTGAATGATGTTGCTGGGCACATCGGCGTAATTTGCTAACAGTTGCTTGGTGTCTTTTGGCAGACAGTAGCCGCCATAGCCAAACGAGGGGTTGTTGTAGTGTGTACCTATGCGCGGGTCTAACCCAACGCCCTCAATAATATGGCGTGAATCCAGGCCATGTGTCTCGGCGTAGCTGTCTAACTCGTTGAAATAGGCCACCCGCATTGCAAGGTAGGTATTGGCAAACAATTTGATGGCTTCTGCCTCGGTGCTGCCAGTAAGCAACATCGGTATATCGGCGTCCACAGCCCCTGCGGCGAGCAGGTCAGCGAAGCGCTGGCCACGCTCGCTGGTATCCCCCACAACAATGCGGGAAGGGTGCAGGTTGTCGTAAAGTGCTTTGCCTTCACGCAAGAATTCGGGGCTGAAGATGATGTTTTCCAGGCCAGACTGCTCACGCAACTGCCGGGTAAATCCAACCGGAATCGTTGATTTGATCACGATGGTCGCGCCTGGATTGAGACGACTGGCATCGGCAACTACGGCCTCAACACTGGAGGTATCGAAGTAGTTGTTGTCTGGGTCATAGTCAGTGGGTGTTGCCACTATTATGAAGTCGGCATCAACATAGGCTTGCGCGCTGTCTGTTGTGGCAACCAGGTCCAGAGTTCTTTCTTTTAAAAACTGCTCAAGCTCAGGGTCTTCCACCGTAGGTTCGCCACGATTTATCATCGCCACACGCTCGGCGTTGATATCCAGAGCCACAACCTCGTTATGCTGGGCTAGCAACACAGCATTGGCGAGGCCTACATAACCTGTACCTACTACAGCAATTTTCATTAGTGGCTTCCTGACAACTGATGAGAGCGCTTATCGATCATAAGACTCAAATACGATAAAAACTCTGACTCGCTTCGTTCCAAATTCTGCTTTTTATCTGCGGCTTTCGCTCTCACGCTTTGACTAGTACATTGAGTCAAGGCGCTTCAAATGATCAAGCACGAAAGCCGCGGGCAAATCCACTGAAAGAGCCGTCAGGCAACTACACAGCCGATCGGGATGATTTTGCAGGTTCGCCACGGCCCTATGAACATCTCGCTCGACAGCGTCGCCGTATGCAGACTCGGCCTTCGACTGCGCCAAGTGAAACTCACGCTCTTTCAATTCCAGCAGCGCCAGGTCGATCACGTCACGACTGAACACACCCGCGTCCGCCCACCTATCAACATTGGCGAGCAATTTACTCGCCGCAAGATCAATCTCGGTTAAAGTACTCACACCCGCAACTTGATCATCCGGTCCTGGCGCATCAAATGGAATACGTGCCTCAAAAACTATTTCAAACTTGATACCGCCAGATGCAAAAGGCAGCGTGGTGCGAATACCGTATTGGTCTGCGCGAATTGCAGGCACGTTAGCGAGAGGCCCACGGCCGATGCCAAACACTTGCTCCAGTACTTTTGGGTCGTGTAACTGCTTGCGCAGCTCACGATAGGCCGCGATATCAGACACCAAAAAGTCGATATCCACAGATTCCCGGTACTCACCTCGGCGCAATACGATGGCGGTACCGCCGCCGAAATAGCACTGATGCTGAGCCATGAAAGGAGCATCCAGCGCCTGCAGCACCTGGTGAATCCTTTGATGGTGCTCGCGTTTATACATTGCCGTCATCGCCAAACACATTTTGAAGGCCGTCGATGAGCCCGGCTTCTTCCGATGTTAGCTTGCTCTCCTCAATATGACGCTCGTTGCGTTCATAGATATCGAAAGCGGCACGGGCAGATATTTCCGTGCTGTCTCGAATCTGCCAGGCCAACGCCGCCAGCTGCGGATAGTCAGCCAAGTGGATGGCAACGGGGATGTTATTCGCCGTAGACGCAGGACCACGCTCACCGACAACCCCCACGCCAAACTCAAGCCCAAGGGCTGATAGTGCATTGAACCAGGCCCCGATCGTTACGGTCACCTCACCTTTTTCCATGCGGTGCCAGGTATCTCGAGACATACCCGCCGATTGCGAGGCTGTGATCACACTGACGCCCAGCACTTTACGGCGCTGGCGAATTTGCTGACCCAGCGCCACCACGCGAGCTTTAAGCTGCTCACTGGTTAGTTTTTCTATCGCTGCGGGCATAAAAAGCCCTCTTTAGTGCTGCTCATATCAGTTAATGTTGCATAAATGCCAGATATGAGCAACATTTAAGCAGGGTTATCGCTTTTGAACACGGTATTGATCACGCCTTTACCACCTTTTCCGAACATTCCCGATAGCGGCCGCGGCTATCCACGATGAGGTTGGCATGTTGGTGGACAAAATCGTAATCAAACGCATCGTGATCGGTAGCCAGCACCACACAGTCGTAGTGTGCTAGTGACTCGGCGGTGAGTTCAACGCTGGTCAGGTCGAACTCATACTGACGCATTTGTGGAAAACTCGGCACAAAGGGGTCTGAGTAATCTACATTCGCACCCAGGTCCACCAATAGCTGCAGTATTTCAGCAGAAGGCGATTCACGCATGTCATCCACGTTGGGCTTATAGGCAATGCCCAACACCAGAATGGCACTACCACGCACCGCCTTACTGTGATCATTCAGCCCCGCTGCCACTTTGCTCACCACATAGTTTGGCATGTTGCTGTTTACCTCACCCGCCAGCTCGATAAAGCGCGTGTTAACACCATACTCTTTCGCTTTCCAGGTGAGGTAAAAGGGATCAATGGGAATACAGTGGCCACCCAGGCCGGGGCCGGGATAGTAAGGCACAAACCCAAAGGGCTTGGTGGCGGCGGCATCAATCACTTCATAAATATCGATGCCCATTTTGTCGGCCACGACTTTCATCTCATTGACCAAACCGATATTCACAGCGCGGTGAATGTTCTCTAGCAGCTTGCTCATTTCGGCGACTTCGGTGGAGCTAACCGGCACGACTGTGTCGATCACGTTTTCATAAAGTGCCACGCCGACTGCCAAGCATTCAGCTGTGCTGCCCCCCACCACTTTGGGAATGGTGCGCGTGCTGAAATTTTTATTACCCGGGTCTTCACGCTCCGGTGAGTACACCAAAAATAACGACTCGCCAATGGTAAGGCCGGCGGATTCGATTCGTGGTCGCAATTCTTCTTCGGTAGTACCTGGATAGGTAGTACTTTCCAGCGACACCACTTGGCCGCTGTGTAAGTGCGGCAACAAGCTATCCATGGTGCGGGTCACGAAACTTATGTCGGGGTCGCGATGCTCATTCAGCGGTGTGGGTACGCACAAGATTAAGGCATCGACATCGCTCGCTAGTGCGAAGTCGGTCGTAGCTTTGAACCCCTGATCCCGTGCGGTAGCGACTAGCTCATGCCCGTAGTGGCGAAAGTAGCTACGGCCATCATTGAGGGTCTCGACTTTGGTTTCAGAGATATCAAAGCCCAGAACACTGTATCCGGCCTCAGCGTAGCGCAAGCACAATGGCAGACCCACGTAGCCAAGGCCTACGATGCCGATCTTCGCCGTTTTGGCTTGAAGCTTATCGATCAGTTGTTGCTGGGTATTGTTCATGCCTTTCTTCACTTGTCTTTTAGGTAGTCAATCGCTGGTGCCACATGGTCTTCACGTTTTTTCACGCTATTAGAAATCTCATCTATTGAGGCCACTTTGTGTTGCATTGCATCTTGCACTGGCGGCCACTCGATAGCGTACCGTGTTTGACGACCACCCCCATCGAGTTTACTCAATGCTCCTTTCGCCAGAAGTTCGGTCAAGTGCCGAGTCGCAGTAGCTTTGGCAACACCCGTAATACCCATGTATTTTTTGGCGCTGAGGTCGCCTTCAAACCCGTCAGGCCCCGCATCCAACAATTTGTTTAGGACTTTTACTTGATGCTCGTTCAAGCCGTCTTGCGCGTGTCGCTGCCAGAAGCGAGCCTTCTGTAACACTAGCGAAACACTGCCTAATGCCGATTCGAGCGTTTCTATTAGCGTGTCGAGAAACCAGCTCAACCAGGGCGTGACTTCCATACCAGCACGCTGCGTCTGCTCCAAAATCAAGTAGTACTCTTTGCGCCTGACCATGATCGATGCCGACATTGCATACAACCGGACCGACTGAGACTCTGCCTGGGCAAGTGCGTAATCTGTGATGGCGCGCGCAAGGCGGCCATTGCCATCATCAAAAGGATGAAGCGTCACAAACCACAAGTGTGCCAGCGCTGCCCGCAATACTGGCTGCAGCAAATCATCAGATGCGCTGTTCTCTAACCAGGCCAGAAAATTCTGTAAGCGATTTTCAAGACCCTCGCGAGGCGGGGCCTCAAAGTGGACGACTCGCTTACCCACAGGACCGGAGACTACCTGCATCGCCTCGGGGCCTCGCAACATACCCACACCAACTTCGGCTAGCCGAAACTCGCTCTGGGGAAACAGTAACGCATGCCACTCCAGAAGACGCTCAAAGGTAAGCGACTGACCATAGTTACGAGTCGCATCCCACTGCAGGGCAACCAGTCCTTCAGAGCGATCATTGCTAGCCGGCAATGCAGCTTCTGCCACGCCTAATCTTTTCACCAACGAAGAGCGAACGGAACCGGTATCCAGTGTTTCGCCCTCAATCGCAGAGGACTGGATAATGTTATCCAGTAGAGCGTTTAGCTCGGCCTCTTCAGGAAAGCCAGCAGCCGCGGCACCGTTGAGCAATTGAGCCTGCAGCTCAGCTATATGCTCAAGGCGTCCAGTTAGGGCGTCGGCCTGCCACTGAAACAGCGGCCAATCTGGCTGCTGCCAAACCCACTCCGGCTGTGCGATTTGCGTCATCTAGGTTTACCCACGCCACTTTTTGGCCTCTTCAGCGGGATAATCTCATCACATGAGCCGATTAACAAGCCTATTCGGCTCATTTTGTGAGCCGAATAGGCTTGTTAATCGGCTCACCGCCTGATTTTGACCTCAATACTGGGCCTGACACCTGATAATGGGCTTTATCGCTCACGACTTCTCCAACACCGTGGCATCACTTGCCACTTCTGCCTGTAGCTCCTCGATTTCGGCCTTTATCGCTTCATAATCGGCGATTTTGCGCTGCAGGTAATTTGCAGTAATCGTGGCCTTGGCTTTTACACCTCGAGGGGTCAGCAGGTAGAGATACGCGGCCTTGTTCTGCGAATTTTTGAAGTTCTGGGCCTTAACGTGGCCCTTTTCTACCAGGGCTTTCAGGCAGTAGTTCACCTTACCGAGGCTTACCCCCAAATCGCGCGCAATGTCGCGCTGGGATGCGCCGGGATTGGCCTCCAGTAATCGCAGAATCTTGTAGTGGGCTTCTTCGTTCATATGTTGGCACGCTACCGCCCTACCCTGTCAGTGAGCGGGTATCGCGCGGTCGCAAAAGCGGGTGCGTTCAATGACTGAACGCAGTGTGAATTAAAGCGCGAGAAAGGGGTTATTTCAATGAAAAACGAGGCTTAATTCAGCGGGAGGCAGAAATAGACTGCATGGGAACGGCCACTTCGGTGGACCGGCCTAATAGATCAACCAGGAGTAGCGCCCTTTCTTTACCATCGGCCATTTGGAACAGCGCGGTAAGGCCGGTGAAGGGCCCATCGAGCACTTCTACCTTGTCGCCGGGCTTATGGGGGTAGTCAGTGCCATCGCGCTCGCCCAGCGCTGCATCTTCAACACTGCGCAAATACTCAATGACCGTATCGGGCACCGGCCGAAGCAGCTGACCAAAGCGCACCAAGCCTGCAACGCCAACGGTAGAACGCACCGGGGCCAGGCTTTGTTCATCGGCGTCCACTTGAATGAACAGGTAGCGCAGAAATAAGGGCTCGGTAACATCCAGCCACTGGCTACGACGGCGTTTTTTAAGGCGAATTCTTGGGAGATACGCGGTATAGCCCTGACGCTGAAGCTGCTCCTGCGCCACCGACTCCTGTCGCGGCTTGGTTTGCACCGCATACCACTGGTGCATCAGCTGGCCTTTTCTTCCGGATTCTCGTTCTGGTAGTAGTCACCGTACTGGTAATACTGACTGCCGTAGTAACGATTGCCCTTCTTGGCATCGAACTGACTGAGAACGATGCCCGCCAGCGGCTCGTTGCTGCCAATCACGTTAGCCACGCCTCTCTGGGCCTGTGTGGCCGGGGTCGAATCGGCTTTCACCAAGTAGATAACTGAATCTGCGTAGGAAGCCAGAATCAGGCCATCGCTCACCGCCTGAACAGGGGCAGAATCCAGAATAATGCGATCGAAGCGCTCTTTTAAATGCTCCAGTGCATCTACAAACTTGCGCGAGCTGAGTAGCTCCAGTGGGTTAGGCGGAATAACGCCTGCAGGCATCACACTCAAACCCAGCTCATCGAGTCGCTCAATGCAGTCATCCAACTCGGCGACACCCGACACATAGTGCGACAGGCCCTTGTGATTGGGCGCGAGGCCGCATTTGCCCGCCAAACTGGGGCGACGCATGTCGGCACCAATCACCAGCACATTTTCCATCTGTCCCATGGCAGAACCGAGGTTGAGCGCGGTGGTGGATTTACCCTCCCCCGGCACAGTAGAGGTAACCACCAACACCTTGGCGGGCCGGTCTGGGTTGCTGAGCATAATGCTAGTGCGCAGGGTACGAATGCTCTCGGCATATTGGCTCTGCGGCTTCAACCAAACATGCTCGAAGAAGCCATCTTTGCCCATCTTCTGCAACGGCAGCGCGCCCAGTAATGGCGCGTGAAGTTTTTCTTCCACTTCATCCGGGCGCTTAACGGTGTTATCCAGCATATCCAGCAGAATGGCCACGCCGCAGCCGAGCATAATGCCCAGCACAAAGGCCAGGGATACACTGAGACGCTTGTTCGGTTTGAAAGGAGCTGTAGGCACCAACGCCCTGTCTACCAGACGTGCGTGGGGCTTTTCAAAGCCACCGGTTTCGCTCACGGTTTTAATGCGAGTGAAGAAAATGTCATACAGCTCGCGGTTGGTGTCTACCTCGCGCTGCAACTCCTGCAGGCGGAACTCGGTGCGGTTAAAGTCTTGCGCCTCGCTCTTACGCGCTTCCCAGGTCGCCTGCAGCTGTTGTTCGTTGCGCAGGGCAACTTCGTATTCCCGGTTGATACCAGACACCACCTTGCGCACTTCCCGACCCAGGTCCCGGTTGGCAGCCGATAGATCGGATTGGGCGGCAATCATCTTTGGATGCTTGGGGCCATAGCGCTTGCCCAGCTCTGCTACTTTGCGCTCGGCAGAAGACTGATCGCGTTTAATATCGCGGATACCCTGGTGCTGCAGCACCGCCGGCACGGTCATCAACTGCTCAGTGCTGGCATTACTCATACCCTGCACATCTTCCTTGATGTTCTGTGCCTCGATGCGCGCCTTGCGCGCTTCTTCGAGACGCTGTGCAAGACTGCGCAGCTCATTGCCGCCCAGACTGGTTTCGCCTTCAACTTCAACCAACCCCTCACGTTCGCGGAACTCCTGCAGGGCTTGCTCAGATTGGTGCAAGTTGCCCTTTAAATCTTCCATACGGCTACCCAGCCAGTCGGTGGCCTGCAGGGTACCGGAAAGCCTGACTTCTAAATCGGCGTCGATAAATTCCTGGGCGACCGCATTCACAATGGTGGCAGCAAGCTTGGCATCGGTGGATTCGAAAGTGAGGTAGGCGAGGTAGCTGTACTCAACGGGCTGTACGTCAAGACCACCGGCTACATAGTCTGCTACGCCCTGAATCGCCAGCTCTTCTTTCTCTTCTTCGGTAAGCTGCACCGGGGGGGCTTGTTCCCGTGCCGGTAGTAGAGACTTAAGGCTGTCAGTGAAACTGAAGCCGCTGTCCTCTTCGGCGTCTTCATCGGGCAGGAAGAACGGATGCTTGTGCAACTGCAGTTTGCGCACCACACGTTCTGCGAGATTTCGGCTTTTAAGAATTTCGAACTGGGTTTGGTAATAGTCGTAATCGCGGTAACCCATGGAGTACACCTTCTCCACGTTCACCACATTTGCATCCTGCGACTCCAGCACAATAGAAGCGGAAGCGCGGTACACCGGCTCCAGGGTATATACCCACAGGCCGGTGATCAGGGTAATGGCAAAAGCGAGACCGAGAATGCCCCACTTGTAGTGCAACACCGCGTGCAGCAGGCGACCCAGGTCGATGAAGTCATCGTCCATGGCCGGCCCTTGTTGGCCCATTACCTGCCCCTGCTGTATACCCGGCTTGTTCATCAGAAGAAGGTATCCTGCACGGTGAAAATGTCTCCCGGTTGCACGCGGTAATCCAGGCTGACCTCTTTCTCTTTGCGATTGGGGTCATTATCCGCAATCACCAATATGCGCTTTTTATTCGCGCGCTCGGTGAAGCCCCCAGCCAGCGAGATCGCCTTCCGCAAGGTAAGCCCTGGCTGAAAATCTACACCCCCCGGTCGCTTTACCTCGCCATTCACGAAGAACGGACGGTACTTCACAATACTCACGGAAATGCGCGGGTCTATCAGGTAATCAGGCTTGAGGCCGGCGATTAAACTTTCTTGCAGCTGTGCAGAGGTTTTGCCGGTAACTTTCAGTTCACCCAAAAAGGGATAGGAGATACGGCCATTCTGGCCAATCAGTAAATTTTCGAAGGTGAGGTCTGGTTCACCGTAGACGTAGATACGAACCGAGTCACCCGAATTGAGGGTGTAACCACTCGCGTCCTGGGATTGTGCCGCAGCCGCCAAAACCAGCAGGCTGATCAAAGCAATGAGTTGGGCAATAGTTTTGGTCACGTGATTTCAGCCTCAATTGCGCGCAGGTTGTAGGGCGGCAATACGCTGCTGTGCTTGTGCCAGCATCTCGCCACCGCCTCTGGTTCGAGAGGCGTACTCTACCATTTCTGCCCAGCCCTGTCGGTAGGCGGGACGCTGCTGCAATGACTGGTACTGCGTTGTTACGGCTTGTTGATTGAATGCCAAACGCTGTTCAATATCCCCGGCAAAAAAACCCTGCCAGGAAAGATAATAAGCCTGCTGGGCCAGAAACGCAGGATCCATTGGCCGGTATTTTAGAAGAGTGGATAAGGTCTGGCCGGTACGATTGACGGTGACCGGAGTTGGCTTGTAGTTCTCCCGCCCCCAGAAAGAAAGCTCGGTGGCAGTAGACGTAGCAGCGAGATCAAAATAAGCGGTGCAAGCGCCCTCTATCAGCAAAATCAGCGCCAGCAGTAATGCCGGCAGGGAAAAGAGCAACCTGGCGCTGGCTGTCACGCATCACCTGCTAGAGGCTGAACTTCGCTTGCAGGAATATCCGGGTGCGGTCGTAGTCATACAAGTCCACATCGGAATTACGGTCTTCATAGCGGGCGCCTACACCCAGATCAACCCAACGACGCATGGCGTAGTTGTAGACTGCTTCCACGCCGTACAGGTCATCCTGGCGATCTGAGCCCGCATAGTCCTCGTTTCGGAACAGTCCAGACAAACGAGTACTGGAACGCGAGCTCCAGTCGTGATCCCAGTCCAGACGCGTTTCTTGCGTATTGACCGAATCGCCAATGCCGTTGGTTTCCTGGCTAAAACGGCCCGAGGTCAAATGGAATAGCGAATAGCTTCGAGGCTTGTAGGACACATCCACTTCCCAAGAGAATCCATCGTCGTCGTCGCGCTTCTCCGACTTGTAGCTTCGGTCGAAGTTACCGAGCTTGATGGTGCCTGAAGTCTTCGCGGTCGGATCCCAGCTCACACCGAGGAAATAATTGTATTCATCACTGTCGAAACTGCCGCCACGGCGAAGGGGATCGATCAGGTCATAACGCACTTCCTGGTACTGCACCTCGGCCAGGACATCAGTTTTAGCCCCTACCTTCCAGAAGAACGTGCCTTTCAAACGATTAGTATCGTGATCGCGATATTGGGTATCTCGGCGGAAGTTCTGATATTCAATATCCTGGCTCTTGGCGTCCAGTGTCACGCGGCCCTTCGAATCACGGTTGCCGAAGGTGTAATCGGTACCCAGAGTCTCCCGCTCGAACTCCACTGGTTCGTCGATGCGACCCGACACGCCCTCAGAAAGTCCCGTACCGCGTTCTTCGTGGGCGTCCCAGTATTCCCCGTAAACGTTCCATACGTTTTTCGCGTTGAACTCGTGGTGAACGTCAATATTCAGCTGATGATCGGTAAAGTCGTCGTCGCTGCTGTCGAAATACCGCCAGTCGGTGAGTTTGTAGTCGATTGAGTAGGTATTAACGCCATTTTGCAGCCAGGCCTGTACCTTGGGCTCAATAACACTGAGACCGGTTTCTTTGGGGTCTTCGGGTGTACGAAAAAGGTTATCTACATACTCGAGGCGAGTATCCAGGGTGGGAGTCACGTAAAGCGACCCCCAATTCAAATTGGCGGGTTCCAAGGCTGCCAGCGGCAGGCACACTGTAGTAAGGGCGGCTCCTACTCCTATTAGTAGCCTCCTTGGTGGTTTGTTCTGTCTCATAACTCGTCAGGTTCCTTGGCGTACACCGCGGGATTGCGCACACCAGGTGTGTAATTATTGATCAGCCGCGAATTATAAACCTACTTGAGCACAAAAAACTGCCCCAAAAGGGGTGGCAAAATGCCGCACCGTTCAAATTGTGACTCAGATCACAGCGTACGCACTAAGAATTCCCCAAGTTAGATACGCTCTACGGCACTTTCTGGATCACAACGACCTGACGAAACAGCTAAACACGGGCCTTAGTTCCCTGCGTAGGTAAAGTGCTTGCCACCACGGCTAGGGCTAAAATGGTGATAAAAGTGAGAGAGTTGGCAGGTATTTGCAGATTAAAGTCCGCCATAGAGTGAATAGCGCCCCACGCTACAGTCATGATAACGGCGAAGGAGGCCCCCTTCAGCAGCGGTGAGCGCCGTTTCTTCAACACCCGAAATGCAGTGATAGCGCACAAAAGTACGGCAGCGATCAGGATGCTCGCCGCTGGAACCCCTAACTCTATTGCAAACTCCAGGTAGTCATTATGGGCGTGATCATAAAAACCTGGCAGGTCTGGCGGCTGGAAATTGGGGAAAACGCCATAGTACGACCCGCCACCAGAGCCGGTTAGCGGAAATTCCTTCAAATAGTCCCATGAGTATGCGTTGGACCACACCCGCCCCTCTGTCTCGGGGTTAGTTTGTTCAAGGCGCTGCACGAGTTTATCGAAGCCAAACCAGCGACCAAGAATAAGCACATCGACCAGCACCAAACTCCCCAGAAACGCTGCGATCCGGGGCGAAAATCGACCACTTGCGTAGACGTACAAAGCACCGGCAACCCCTAGCGCGCTGAAAAAGCCTACATTGCCCATACGCGACCGGGTGAGTACCAGCGCAACAACCATGACTGCCAGGTATATGCGCAGACGGATCTTTGAACTCAGCAGCATACGGAGCCAGCGCTCAAGGCGATGCTTCCAATTTTCTGACGAGGTGACCGCAAGTTGGGACAGTAGCAAGCCAATGCCCGCAGCAAGACACATAACAAGATAGCCAGCCAGGTGGTTGCGGTTAACGAAGGTTCCGGTGGCCACGCCCTGCCCAGCGTACTTCTCCACAAAGAAGCCATATTCGAGCCCGCTCAACACCATGAAAGCGCCGTACACAGCCTGACAGGTGCCACTGAACACCAGCACCTGAAGCAACAGGCGCAGCCGCTGGTGGCTATTGACGAGCGCGATCGTGAGGAAAAAAGCGGCAGTTAGAGCGCAGCCGAGCAGCAAATAGGAGCGTGTGGCGGCAACATCCAGTGAAAGCGTCAGCCAGCCTTGCTGAATATGCCAACTATAGGCCTGGGGCGACAGTAGCTCTACGACTGGGCGCGGCAGTGAAATACATTGCACCAACACCCAAAATTGCACTAACACCAACAGCGCCAGGGGCAAGCGCGCTTGCCTCCATGTGGCTGCCGGGACCTGCACCCTCCCCGCCGCAAACAGCAGCAACCAAACCACCAGTACCGCTGATATCAGAAAGATCAGTAAGCCGGCACCCCACGCGCGATTGGAAGCGAAAGGCAGCGGCGCCCAGACCAAAATGGCCAGGTACAGCGCAAACAATGCGGGTTCCAGTCGCTTTAGCATATTTACTTAGGAGCTATGATTTATTCTGCATGAAGTATACACACGCTAACCGGGACTAATGCGCACAAAAAAGGCAGCCGTTTGGCTGCCTTTCACACGGTTTGTAAGCTTAATTCGCTGGGCTAACCGGTGGCCGTGGTGGACCAATGGGCGGAATCACGCCGCCTCCAGGTCCCTGCGGGTTATAAGCACCACCGCCGGTAGGGTCACTAGCATCGTGGTGTATGAAGGGTTGATCCATGAATTCTACATATTGCGCCATTGCAGCATCGATCAAAGCGGGATCAACCCCGGCCTCCCTAACAGCAGCAGCGACAGCTTCTGCTTCCACCATGTTCCTGGCAGCTGCAATACCGGCACTGGCAAAAGCGTTCTGGTTACTTTCACCACCAGCGTCCATGGCTGCCAATGTGGCATCTTCCAGCGCCATGCTAGATGGCTCTGAAGTTAGCATTTCGATAATAGCGCCAGGGCTTTGGCCCCCGGCCAATGCAGCACTCACCGCGTCGGCGGCTGGAGTCTGCGCCAGAGCAACACTCATTGGCATCAGCAGCGCGAAGGCCAGCAAGCAGGTTTTCTGTAAAACTTTCATTGGGTACTCCTGTAGGACCAATCTGGCAGCCCTTGCTTTTTCTGGATTGCGCACACCCTAGGATTTTTACCCCGATGTGTCAATTTTGTGTTAAGGCGATCCGTCCCAAGCGTAGCTTGAAATCACCTGATACTGCTCACTTCCACTTTCTCCACTCACAATCAAATCACCACATTGCAACCACGCATGAGCCCCAAAGGTCTCTTCGTGTTCATTTCCCCCAGCGGAGGGACTTACGCCGATCAGGATTTGCCCCGGTATATGCTGCTCCGCCATGAGGCGCTGTACCACAAGCACCTGCACAAGACAGCGACTGGGCCAGGGAGTTGCTACCGCCGCATAGGCAACCAACCGGCCTAGCTCTGCAGCCACCGCCTGCTGGTCGGAGGATTCTGGTGATGATGGCTGCACGCCATTAGAGTGGCTCAAGGCCTGAGTTATCCGCTTCAGCGGGCGGCACACCAGCGTCAATTGGTACACTGCGAGTAACCGCCAGGCCCGGAAGAATAGCAACTTCTGTCTGGGGGATAGAACTATAAATTTTTGCAGGCGATTCATCTTGTCTGGCGGGCTGGGGGCTTCATTGTGTAGGCTTGCCACTGTACCAAACGCCTGAGTGCAATCCCAGAATCCACATTGGATCAAAGCTGTACATGAAATTTTCCTCCCTACTGGTCGTTATTACCCCCCACCGCCGAGCACTGCTCGCCATAGTAGGGTTAATGCTGGCCTCAGCGGCTGCCAGCTTGATGCAACCCTGGCTTGCAGGCAGGCTGACAGAATCCCTGCTGGGCGAAGCAGCCCGCTGGGGAGCAAAAGATATTCTACTGCTGTGGCTGGTGGTTCTAGTGCTGCGCAGCGCTCTGGACTTTTTGGGGCAGTACTACACAGGTTCGGTGGGAGAGCAAATGACCGCCAGATTGCGCTCCCGCCTGTTCCAGCACATGCAGGCGTTGCCACTGGGCTATTATCAACAGCAGCGCAAGGGGGATGTGCTCACCCTGCTGAGCAATGATGCTGACATTATCAGCGACTTTGTAACACACACGCTGGTAGGCCTGCTGCCGTTGCTGCTGACCTTTTTCGGCGCAGTTATCATGATGTTTTTGATAGACCCCATGATCGCTGCTCTGGCTGCCGCGCTGCTCCCGCTGTACCACCTGACTATGAAAATTCTAGGCCGCAAGATTCGCCCCCTATCCCGGTCGTGGGTGGATGCCTACAGCAACTTGGTGGCGTTCCTTGAAGAGCACCTGAGCATGAAACCTGCTATCAAAAGCTTCTCTAGGGAAAACGTAGAGGAGAGCTTGTTCGAAGAGCGCAACGCCCGGTTACTTAGCCTGTCAAGCCGCCAGCTGCTGCTGCAATCTCTTCTTTCGCCTGCCATTGGATTGCTGGCCGGGCTGGGGTTGCTAATGCTGTTCTGGCTCGGCAGCGCCCAAATAGAAGCGGAACTCCTCTCCCCGGCTCAGCTGGTCAGCCTGCTACTGTATGCCATGCTAATGAGTCAGCCACTGCGATCCCTGGCTAACGTTTACGGGAGCGTGCAGCAGACTCGCGGGGCGGCAGAGAGAATTTTGCAATTTCTTGGCGAGCAGACCGAACCCGGTGCTGCGGGCAACCCTGATTTAGCGCCAGTGCGCGGGGATATTCGGTTTGAAGGGGTAAGTTTCGCCTATCCGGAGGGAAACCAGGTACTCAATAATTTTCAATTAGAGATTGCGGCTGGCGAGACGGTAGCGATCACCGGGCGCAACGGTGCCGGTAAATCGACCATTGTCCATCTTCTGCAAAGAATGACTTGCCCCAATCAGGGCCGAATATTTATAGACGGCGTTGATATCACCACCGTTTCGCTCACCAGCCTCAGGCGCCAGATAGGAGTAGTCGCACAGCACACCCTGCTGGTAAACGGGACTATAGCTGCAAACATCGCCTACGGTTCACCCTTGGTGGCAAAATCAAATATAGAAGCCGCTGCTCGCAAAGCCCACGCTCACGACTTCATCGAGACATTACCGCAGGGCTATCAGACGATGATTGGCGATCAAGGTTTAAAATTGTCGGGGGGCCAAAGACAGCGAATATCGCTGGCGCGGACACTGCTGGTTGACCCACCTATCTTAATTCTGGATGAGGCGACGTCTATGTTTGATCCGGCTGGGGAGGAAAGTTTTATTGCCGAGTGCCAGGATTTACTGGGGGGGAAGACGGTGATTTTGATTACGCATCGGCCTACCGGCTTGGACTTGGCGAATAGGGTGGTGGAACTTGGCTGTTAGGAAAGCTAGAGGGCAACAGCAATCAAAGTTAAACTCGAACCCGCCGCGTATTCAAAATTAGCCAAAATCTTCACGACTCAGGTATAAACTACCTACACGTATGACTAATTAGGCCTAGAGCCCCGGGCTTTTTCTTTAAATTTGCTGGAACCGCCCGAAGTCAATTCTCGCACTCGACCAAACTTGATCAGTTTGGGCTGCGTATATTTAGTTTTTCCTGAGTGAGTCTTTTTCTTCACTTTCTCAACGCTCAACAAATCCCGAGGGGGATAATTGTAACTTAAAATATAACGGCCAAAAACATCTATTTCCCATAGAGCCACATAAATTTAATCCCCCAGAGCAGATAGTGCCAAGCACTAACTAACTAACTAACTAGACAGTTTTCACCCCGCCAACAGCCTCTCGCTTGTGCCAGATTCCCAGAGTGTAGAGGTCCCACAGTTGTGCCTGGCGCCTAGCAAAATCATCTCCCTTGAGTCCGACTGATCGGCCGATGTGACATTCTTCTTCAAGCGCACCGACAAAATCATTACGCAAGTACTCCCCAATCTGTGACTCAATAACAGGCGACAGACCACCTTTCGAAGACAGAACTTGACTGAGGAAACGATGGCAATAGTCAAGCCCTAGAACCTCCGAGCCCTTGCGCCAAGCTACGCTCGCTGGCAACCTGTCGGCCGCCACCCTTCGCAACAGAAATTTCTGCCATCCAAATCGGCTCTTCTGGTCCCACGGCACAGCGACAGCAAATTCGAGCAAACGTACATCCAGCAAGGGATGTCGAGCCTCCACACCAAAATAGCTCCCAAGACGCTCATAGTGTTCAACACCTGCTGTAAGGTATTGTTTTTCCAGCCTTTGAATATGACCGAGGCACGGATCCACACTCCCCTCGGTTCTCAGCGCTTTATTCGCCTTGGCAAGTTTATGTGGGAGTCGCATATCATTAGAAAGAAACTTAGATAACCCGCGCTCATATATCCATGGTCTATATCTTCGCCCGACAGTCAATCTATGCCTCAGCTCTCTCAACCAGCCGGGAATCAATAACGACCGAAGCGATCCGTATGCCAAAGCGAGGGCCCCGGGATCTCCACGACATGTGGTATTGGAATACCCTTTGATCTCGCGCCATGCTAAGGAAAATTTTCCTTGCTTCAACAATGGCACTACGTAACCCCAGCCCAGCCCAGTAGCCAAATCTCCGTCTAGTCCATCCAGCAAAGCAGAACAGCCGCTTCGCCCTGCAAGCAAGAACATCATAGATAGCAATATCGAACCCGAATCGCTTGGATCTTCCATGTTCATCTGATAATCCAGCAGTTCAGCTAGCCAGGCATCAACATCCTTTTCTGTGACTAAGGTAGGGTCGAATTCGCCATGGGCAAGGACTGCACTAATATTCTCCGACTCCCGACAACCATTGGCATCGCGCAAAGCGGCAGAAAATGTCCTGAGTCGCTGCTTACCTTCTCTAGCTGAAAGATCACGAGCCAGTGCGCAAATAGTCGAAGAATCTAATCCTCCACTTAGCATTGACCCTACGCTCGATGACGATCGCATTCGAACTCTGACCGCCTCTTCATATATTTTAGTAAATGCCTCGACGTATTGCTCATCGCTTGAGAACTCTATCCGTTTATCTCCAGATAATTCCCAATAGCGGCTGATATCGATACTATCGCGAGTTATTAAAAGCACATGCGCTGGAGGCAGTGAGGTAACTTCATTGAAGAAAGTAGTCGTTTTTTCGATGCACTCAGACTCGTCCAGTATTCTATCGATTACTCTGCCCCGGTTCAAAGTAACGGATGTTGATTTTAGATTGGAAATAGCTGACGAGGTGGAGGCAAAGTAAATTTTTCCACCATCAATCGCATAATGGAGCGGTTTACAGCCTAGATGGTCCCTAGCTAGAAAGAGAGTGCGCGAGCTTTCATTCCAGATCGCAAAAACAAAATCGCCTATGAGGTGATCTACGCACTTTGCCCCCCATTTTTTGAAGGCCGCGAGAATCAGTTGACTATCAGATATAGCCGTTGAATTTTTCCCATCCAATCGCAATGTGACAATAAGATATTCCCTATTGTCTATACGTGCATCGGCTGTCAGTGCAAGTGACGAGTCTTTGTCCCTATATGGAAGGTTCTCCGCCAATGACTCTGGCGTCGAGCAAAGTTTGCAATGCCCAAACGCCACACTACTCCATATTTCAAAACGTCTGCCATGATGCGCTCGGTGTTTTAGCGCCTCAGCCATGACTTCCATATCATCCAACCCAACGGAACCCCCGAATAGATCGACAATACCAAAAACTGCACTCACAGCCCATGCCGCCCAATTAGAGTCTCACAGAGCTTCGGAAGGCTGTGATAATCCATTGGAAACTGAAGCAGGTTAAACGAGTAACCAGGCTCATCTAAACTCGCAATAAGCGCCATCTGCTGCCTAGCATAGCTGGCACTCTTTATATTCAGAATAAACGAATTCCTAATAAGCCAGGCGGCACGCTCGACCCCTGCTACCGGTTTAATCAGGATGTCCAATTTTGAGCTAGAGCCTTTCAATGCATACAAAGTGTCCAAATAAAATCCTTCACCTCCCACGGAAAAAAATCTGGTTTGCCGCTTGTCGTTATCCTCCGCAACAGGAAGCCATCCATATCGCTGCAAGCCTAACTCAGCAATAGAATCAGGATTCAGACGCAGACCTCGATAACTGGGTATGACTAAAACACCTCGAGAGCTTGACCTTAACTCAACACAGTCATCTGCGAGAATCTGGCAACCTAATTTGTCCAAGGCTGCGACAATGGTCGATTTCCCGTCACCCGAGTCGCCCATAAAGAGACAAACGCGATTATTTGGCATACGCACTGCGGATGCATGAACAACCAAACGCCCAACATGCGCCCACATTCTAGGCAATACCTGGTCCACTAGCAGATGACATAAGGTGTAGTCAGCACAGCGTGGCTTGGGCCGCGCTATCAAGTTGACTCCATCGGTCTCAAAATCTGCCAACCCAGGGAAGCGCAAAATATACCTTGTAGCACCGGTGTCGGTCTTGATCAGTCCGCAACGCAATGTGGCTTCACCCTCAGCACTAACCCAATCATGAATCCAATCTATGATCAACGACTGCTCAACTGGTGATCCGACACTAACGTGAACATCACTCTTACATTTCGCTAGTTTAGGCAGGCTATGCAGCGGGATTGTACTTGAAATAGATGAATCAAATATTTTGTAATTAGTCACGACATAGCACGAGATGAAGTCAGAGCGGGAAGAGGCATCGCGTAATCTATTTTTTTCAATTGAGGAATATTAAAAACTTCCCACCACTGGTTTGGATTGATGATGTCTTTGCACCCGATAGGCACGTATTGAAAGAAAACTAGGTGGCAAAAATTCTCTCGTCTGATACGGGGCATCCTCTCTCGGTAATGCCACTGATTGCTTCCACTAAATAGCGCTGCCTGATTATCAATTAGGATAAATTTTTCCATTCGAATCGCAGGATCTAGAATAATCTGGTCGGCCCAGTTCTCTTGTTCTTGAACAAAACTTTCAGGCCAAGAAACGCATTGACTCAAGTAAATGGGCCATGGATCCGAGCATTCGATGCATAGGTCAAGCGTCCACTTTGAAGTGGGAGCATCCATGTGAACCTCGCAAACCCCTAGATTATTGTATAGGGAAACGAAGTTGTAACTGGGAATAAGCTCTTCGTTCACTCGATCACTAACCATTCCGGTAAGCTTCTCGTGAATTTTTGAGATTTCTGGTAAATCATGCGCGACAAGTCGACCTAACCGCAGTAGATCCCCTTTATCCATTTCATCCTGCTGCAAATTCGCAATAATGTCTTTAATCTGGCGAAAATCCTTCTGGTCAAGAACCTGGGTTATTTTCTGGGTTCGAAAATCTAAAGGCGCATTAAGCTGCTCCATTGCTTCAAGAAAAAACGGAAGATCCGCGGGACATTCCTCCTCTATAATTTTTTTCGCTTTAACAAATGCATTCAACCAATTTGAGTCGTACCAAGGATATTCCACTTCGTTCCCTTTGTTATCAGGCTCGTCGTGTCGCATCCTATCGCATCTTAGGCATCAACGATATTCCGGAGAGAGACTCTGGGGTAAGACTCCGAGGCCAGAGCTAGATTTGATGCCTCCAAGCTTTAATACTAGACCTGACCCCAAACATTGGAGAGGTATCTGTCGGTTTCATGAATTTTTCTCAGAAGATGAGGAGATTCTATACTACTACGTAGGTAGCGGAGAGATTATCGAAGGACAAACCAAGAAACATTGCAATCGGCGCGCAGCAGCATACATAAAACACTTGTGGACTAAAAGTACATAGCCGGTCGACTTGGATATACGCTGGGGCAATTAGTGCAGAGTTAAATAACCCTGCAGGCGCAATATAACCCCACTTATCACACAGTAACTTCGATCATACAATGTCCAGAGCAGTAGCCGGCTCTCTTTTTTAACTCGTTTCTGAATGCCTGGATCAATCCACCTTAAAGCTTCAAAATCGCTAAAAAGACGGGCATAGCAAGAAGATGTTAGACCTATTAAACTATACCTAATTTAATTCAAGGAAGATTCGGCATGCCGCAGAGTAACTCCAGACAGCGCCGTTCTTGGCTATTTCCGCTGGCTTTAGCAGCTTCCGGTATGGCAGCCGTCCTCTGCCTGCCAGCACACGCGGCCACTTGCCCCAGCGAAATAGGGGAGGGAGATTGTACATCTCAAGACTTACAACCTACAGGCACGGAAATTGTAAATGGCCCCGAGGCCTGCACTATCGGTGAAACCATAGCGGTCGATCTGCGCGTGAAATTTGAAAATGGCGGTGGTGCTAAAGAGCGCTATAGTGTCGGTTTTTTTGTCGGTGACAACGGTGAATCACCCATCGGCGGCTCCAGCTGCACATTCGACTCACTGCAGCCGGTTGGGGCGCCCATCGACCTTACTGGAGGCTCAGGGGGGTTTTTAAACTTCGATACAGACCCCATCGATGTTTGCGGCGATATAGGCAAAGCAGACCCCACCTATAAAGATATCAGCTTGTCCAATGTGTTATGTAAAGACGACGACGGCGATGGACTGGTCGATATCGGTTATGTGCTCACTTGGGACAACCCCGGAAATCGAGAACTCTGCACAGACCCACTAGATCCAACTCAATTCGAACCCAGAAAACCCAAGTGTCAATCTGAGCTCGAATACGACATTCCAATTGATGTGGAGCTACCTCCATCCATCGCAGTGGGCAAGGCAGCTAATCCATCAGAGTTGCGGGAGCCCGGTGGCGCCGTGGAAATCGTCTTCACGATTTTTAATAATTCACCCAGCGCCACTGACCCCATAACAATCACCTCTATTGTTGACGTGCCGTATGGTGACCTGACGAACAGCACATCATGCAGCCTGCCTGTCGTGATACCTGTAGGTGACAGTATTACCTGTACATACTCAACTGTGATTACCGGCGCCACGGCCGGCGAAACCTACCCAGACGAAGTAACCGTCACTGGGGAGGACGACGAGGGCAATGCGGTCGAGGGTAAAGATAATGCCCTGATAACGATCATTGACTCCACCGAGCCGCCCCTCCCGGGTGACTTGCGGCTGCTTAAACTGGCAATACCCGCTGTTGTCTTCGAACCTGGTGGCTTCGTAACCTACGAAGTCATTCTGGATAACGTCTCTGAAACCCCAATCGAAGTCAGCACACTAACCGACGACATATACGGAGACTTGAACGGGAAAGGTAGCTGCCAATTACCAGTGCGACTTGAAGGGGGAGGCTCGCTCTATCAATGCGGCTTTAGTGAGTTTATCAGCGGACAGCCAGGGTTTTCGGTGACTGACATCATCACCGCTACCGCGACCGATGACCTACCTCAAAGAAACGTCATTTCAGCGTCAGACGATGCCACGGTACGAATCATCGATAGGCAATCGAACCTGGAGGTAAAAAAGCTAGCCAATCCGGTCGCCGTGCAAGAACCGGGCGGAGACGTAGAGTACACACTTTACATTCAAAACCAATCACTGGCGGATGACATTCGAGTTGACAGCATTGTTGATTCTAGAGCAGGTGGGGTCGGAGCGGCCTGCGGAACGCCATTCACGCTTAAACCCGGAGAACTCACCCTATGTCGCTTTAGCGATTATGTTTCAGGCTCGGTAGGAGAGTTCGTCACCAATGTCGTTGTGGTAAAAGGTGTAGACGATGATGGTGCAATCAAGATCGATGACGATGCAGCTTCGGTCGAGATACAAGGTGTCGCGCCATCATTGCAGGTTACCAAGTTAGCGCTGCCACCTTTTGCGCGGTCGACCGGTAGTGACGTCAAATATTTCGTTCGTGTAAAGAACAATTCGGGCGCAAGCGATCCAATTGAGGTCACCTCAATGGAGGATGTCATACAGGACAATGCGGGAACCATTGTCGACCTCAGCTCCACCTGCGGACTTCCAATAATGTTGCTGCCCGGCGAGCAATTTGACTGCACTTATGATGCTACCTTGGATGGCACCATGACCACTCCACAAGACACGCCATTAATTAATACGGTAACCGCCAATGGCGCAGACGATGAGGGCGTAGCTGTAACAGGATCTGATGACGCGAGGGTCAGGTTCGTAAGCAACATACCAACCCCTCCGGGCATCGCATTGATAAAGTCAGCATCACCTAATAGCGTCATTGAGCCTGGTGATGATGTGACCTTCTCTGTATTGGTGGTAAATACAGGGGCGATCGGCTCGGCGGATATTACTATTGACTCACTCAACGATGACATATACGGGTCGCTGGCGGCCAAGGGGACCTGCGGCAGCCTGATCGGCGCTAGCATCAGTGCGAGAAGTTTCGAAGTTTGCTCTTTCACCGAGTTCGTCTCAGGACCTGCAGGCACTTCTGAGACAAACACTATCGATGTTATTGCTTCATATGCAGGGGGCATTGGTCAGCTAACCACATCCGATTCAGCCACCGTTGAAATCATCGACCTGGTGGACAGTCTGACGATCGTAAAAACCGCTAACCCAACAGCGATAATTGAGCCCGGTGGAGAGGTTACTTTTTCATTCGTACTGACCAATACTTCACCGCAGAATACGATCACCCTGCTGAGCCTGAGCGATTCCATCTATGGTGACCTCAGCCTCTTGGGAAATTGCGCAATACCAGTATCACTGAATGCCGGTGAAGTTTTTGAGTGCTCTTTCGCGGCCGATGTCCGCGGACAGGGCGGAACCGAAGAACTGAACACGGTAACAGTTACCGGTTTAGACCCAGATGGAAATGATGTTCAAGCTACGGATCAGGCTACGGTTTTCATCGAAGACAGCCTGCCTTCAGTTACAGCAAGCAAAAGCGCTTCGCCCAATTCGCTCCCACCAGGAGGGGGCAATGTGAATTTCCTGTTCGGTGTAAGCAATACCTCAAAAGCTGATGAACTGACAATCGACACGCTGGTGGATTCTGTATTCGGCGACCTCAACGCTCGCGGCACTTGTAGCGTTCCCCAAACGCTAAAACCAGGAGAAACCTACAACTGCCAAATTACGGAAGCTCTTACAGGGGACATAGGAGATGTGCACCTCAATCAAGTTAAGGCACAAGGCGTATCTGACGACGGCGTGCCAGTGTCTGCAAACGCGAGCGCACTGGTAAGATTCCTTGCTGCAGTTCAGGGCATACCTGTGATGGGAAGATTCTCTCTGATATTGCTTGCCTGTGCGCTGATAGTTGCAGTCAGTGTTGCCAAACGTCGAGCCAGGGGTTGATTCACACCATCGCCAAATCCGCCGTCCGACGCCCCCGTCGGTTGCGGCGGTTGGGCTGCCCCGAATAATCAAAAAACTCTTTGGAGATCTGGGATAGACCACGGCGGTCTCTCTTACCGAGCCGACGGTCATCATGGTGGGTATATACACAATCACAGCGTGAAGCTGTACACCCAGGAACCGGCAAGGTGGGAGCTTCCCTATGCAGGAAGCGCTTGCCCTGTAAACCTTTGATCGCAGGGCATTGCCCGATACAGGACACTGCCTTGTAACGACTGTTGCTAGCGGCTTTCACCACTTTGTGATGAGAGGTCCCCTCATACCCTGGAGCAGAACGAACCCTGGTTTTGGGCTTGCGCTTGCGAGCAAACAGCTTGAGGAGTATTAAAATGCCGGCAGCGAGGCCACCAGCCAGCAAAAATGTCTCGAACATGGGAATCCGTCCCCCTGAACTACATGGTTGGCTTTACGTCAGTTGAGTGTAGACCCATGAGATCAATTTTGGCCAGTTTTATTAGATGAGTGGTCGCTAGCGGTCTTTGAGGGGATGCTGGACCCCCGCCTTCGCGGGGGTGACGGGCTGCGGGGGGTGACGGGCTTGCGGGGTGACGGGCTGCGGGGGGCTGACGGGCCGTGCGGGTGACGGACCGCGAGGATGACGGTTCACGGGGGCGAGGGGGTCGCGGTGGTTACGAGCCGCCGTGGTTACGAGCCGCGGGGGTGACCGGCCGCGGGGGTGACGAGTCGTGGGGGTGGCGGGCGGTGGAGATTGAACCGTCAGGCTTCGAAGGGATGCCGCAACACTATGGTCTCGACCCGGTCTGGGCCGGTGGAAATGATATCAATAGGCGCACCCACCACTTCCTCGATCTTCTTGATGTAATCCCTGGCAGCCTGGGGCAGATCGTCCAGCGATTGTGCTCCCAACGTGGTTTCGGACCAGCCAGGCACTTCTTCGTACACGGGGTGCAGTCCCTCGTAGTCGTCTGAGTCGACCGGGTTGGGCACGGGATTACCGTTTGCGCAGGCGTAGCCCACACAAATCTGGATAGACTCCAATCCGTCCAGAACGTCCAGCTTGGTCAGGCACAGGCCGCTAACAGAATTGATATTTACCGCATTGCGCAGGGCAACGGCGTCGAACCATCCACAACGACGGGGTCGGCCGGTGGTAGCACCGAACTCGTGGCCTTTTTCCGCCAGGTGGGCGCCGGTCTCATCGAACAGCTCCGTAGGGAAAGGGCCTGAGCCAACACGCGTGGTGTAGGCCTTGGTAATGCCCAGCACATAGTCAAGATACAAGGGGCCAAAGCCGGAGCCGGTAGCGGTGCCGCCAGCGGTAGTATTAGAGCTTGTGACATAGGGGTAGGTACCGTGATCTATGTCCAGCAACGAGCCCTGGGCGCCTTCAAACATGATCTTGGAATTGGTCTGACGACACTCGTGGAGGATAGCGGTAACGTCGGCAATCATGGGCTTGAGCTGCTCGCCCATGGTCAGGGCTTCTTCCAGAACCTTGTCGTAACTCAGAGGCTCGGCACGATAATAGTGTTCCAGCGCGAAGTTGTGGTATTCCATCACTTCTTTCAGTTTGCGGGCAAAGCGTTCCTTGTCCTGCAGGTCACCCAGACGCAGCCCGCGGCGGGCCACTTTGTCTTCGTAGGCGGGGCCAATGCCGCGGCCCGTCGTGCCAATCTTTTCGCTGCCACGCTTGGCTTCGCGGGCCTGGTCCAGGGCCACGTGATAGGGCAGGATCAGCGGACAGGCGGGAGAGATTTTCAGGCGATCACGAACTGGCACGCCCTTTTCTTCCAGCTGTGCCATTTCCTTGAGCAGGGCTTCAGGCGAAAGCACCACACCGTTGCCAATAAGGCACTGCACGTGCTCGCGCAAAATGCCCGAGGGAATCAGGTGGAGTACGGTTTTTTCCCCGTCAATAACCAGGGTATGGCCGGCGTTATGACCACCCTGAAAACGAACCACGGCACTGGCCTGGTCGGTGAGAAGGTCAACGATCTTACCCTTTCCCTCATCACCCCATTGGGTGCCGAGAACGACTACATTTTTGCTCATGCTTGGTGCTCTACTTACTTGTTATTCCGCCAGAAGACGGGGAAATTTAACGTCGTCATTCCCGCGAAGGCGGGAATCCAGCGAAGATCAATGCATTAGCACAGATTCCGCTGACTGGACCCCCGCCTTCGCGGGGATGACAACCTAGATTTTCTCTACTACCCATTCGCCATCATGTTCCAGCAACTCCCGATCACAGCGGGAGTCATGTCCGGATGACAGCCTGTTAATTACGATCTCACCATTGGCGCGCAGCTGAGCCACTTTCGCCAGCAGTTCAAGATCATCGCTATCGGGCATGCTGATGGCGCCCTGCCCTTTCCCCGTCGCTGGCAGTAAGTCCAGCAACGATTTGAGATCTGTGGCAAACCCGGTGGCTGGACGCGAGCGCCCAAAGACTTCGCCAACCCCGTTGTAACGGCCGCCGTTAGCCAGTGCCTGACCGTGGCCGGGCACGTAGGCCGCAAAAACAATACCGGTGTGGTAGTGATAACCGCGCAACTCAGCGAGATCAAAATAAATCGGCAGGTCCGGACGCTGGCGCCGTATATCGGTCGCCACGTCCTGCAGGGCATCTACCGCGACCAAAGCTTCAGGCGCCCGGTCAGCAAACAGCTCCCGAGCTGCGACAAGTACATCGTCGTCACCGTGCAAATCCACCAGGCCAATAATCAGGGTGGCGATGTCTTCAGGAACATCGTCCAGCGCCAGCAACAGGTCGGGAACCGATTTGCGCTGCAGGCAATCAAAAATAGCCGCTTCCTGGGCGTCATCAAGGTCAGCGGAGGCCAGCACAGCCTCGTAAACGCCCACGTGGCCCAAATCCAGGGTATAAGCTGCATCCAGTTCAGCGGCGTCCAGGGTGGCCAGCATCAGGCGGATTACTTCCACATCCGCCGCCAGGCTATCGTCACCGTAAAGCTCGGCGCCCAACTGAATGGGTGACCGGGAAGCCATCAATGATTTGGGACGGGTGTGTAAGGTGGAGCCAGCGTAGCAAAGGCGAGACACGCCCTCAGGCGCAAGGCTGTGGGCGTCGATACGGGCAACTTGCGGGGTAATATCGGCGCGTACGCCCATGCTCCTACCGGACAGCTGGTCGGTAAGCTTGAATGTGAGCAGGTCCAGGTCCTGGCCCAGGCCGCTAAGCAGGGAATCAGTAAACTCCACCAGGGGTGGAATCACCAGTTCATAACCCCAGCTGCGGAACATATCCAGCAGGCGGCGGCGTAGCTGCTCTACGGTGGCGGCTTGTGCGGGAAGGACTTCCTCAATCCCGTCGGGCAATTGCCAGCGATCAACCGATGTCATTTATAGCCTTCAATTTACCAAATAAAGCAGAACAACCCCGAACAGCATGCTGCCAAGGCCGATCTTACGGATAACGCGATCATCCATCTGCGCCACCAGGGCGAGCATATTGCGCCAGTGGTTGGGGCTGATGAAAGGCATCGCGCCTTCAATGATAAAAACCAGTGCCAGGGCCACCGGGAGCACATGCCAAAAGTCCACAAACTCCCCTCAGAATTGGCCAGACACAAAAAACCGTGGGCCCGGCGTTTGTGGCTCAAACGACGAATCCCACGGTTGCGGGATGCTATCACATTAGGCAGGGGTCGTGTCGGTGTTTTTTTACAGCTAATCGCAAAACATTGCTGTTAGCGGAGCTTACTGAAGATGGCATAGCGGCATCACACCAGGCCTGCAATAGGCGGGCGCGTTTGGGTGTATCAAATGTGATCGTGAGGAGCGAACTGAATCCCCGCCTTCGCGGGGATGATGGGGGGGGCTATCCCCCCCCGATAGCGGGCGCTATTTGCCGCCCTGAGAATCCTTCAGGTAGCGGAAGAACTCGCTGTCAGGTTGCACCAGCAGCACATCGCCCTGGCCCTGGAAGGATTCCTGGTAGGCTTTGAGGCTGCGGGTGAACGAGTAGAACTCCGGGTCCTGGTTGAAGGCATCCGCATAAATCCGGGTGGCTTCGGCATCGCCGGAACCGCGAATCTGCTCAGCGTCGCGATAGGCGTTGGCCTTAATCACCGTCACTTCACGGTCAGCGGCGGCCTGAATACCTTCGGCCAGCTCCTGTCCCTGGGAGCGGTGCTCACGGGCTTCCTTTTCACGCTCGGCGTTCATCCTGCGGTACACCGACTCGGACACATCCGGCGGCAGGTCGATCTGCTTAACCCGCACATCCACCAGTTCAACACCCAGCTCGGTGAGCGCCACATCATTCAGTAGCTCGGCCAGGTCAATCATTAACTGATCTCGCTCACCGGATACCACTTCCTGAATCGTACGCACGGCCACCTGGTTACGCAGGCCATCGTTAATGCGCTGGGACAGCAGTCCCATGGCCCTGGCCTCTTCACCGTTGGTCGCGGTGTAGAACTTGGTGGTGTCTTTCACCCGGAACTTGGCGTAGGAGTCCACAATCAGGGCTTTCTGCTCCTGGGTGAAAAAACGCTCTGGCTGGGAGTCTACGGTCAGTACCCGGCCGTCGAACTTGCGCACGTTGTTAACGAAAGGAATCTTCCAGTGCAGTCCGGGCTGAATGTCCGGATTCACTACCTCACCAAACTTGAGCAATACGCCGCGTTCGGTTTCCTTCATCACGTACAAAGAATTGCTGCCTATGAACACTGCCAGGGCAACGATGATGATGATTGTCATATTACGGCTGGACATGATTAGCGACCTCCCCGGCGAGTAGTACTGGACGATGCTGCATCACGGCGCAGCTGCTCGGTGACGGCATTGGTAATTTCACGCAAGGTATTGCTGTCTATATTTGATACGTTGGTGGAGCGTCTCTGGCTTTGTTCTGCCAGCTTATCAAGGGGCAGGTACATCATATTATTGCCTCCTTCTACGTCTACCATCACCTTGTTGGTATTGCTGTAAACGCCCTGCAGGGCGTCCAGATAGAGACGCTCGCGGGTCACCTGCGGGGCCTTCTCATACTCGGCTAGCAGCTTGTTGAAGCGATCAGCCTCACCCTCGGCGTTGGCGATGACCTCTTCTCTGTAGGCGCTGGCTTCCTCAATCTGGCGCTGGGCTGAACCCCGCGCTTCAGGTACTACCGCATTGGCATAAGCCTGGGCTTCGTTCTTCACCCGCTCCTCGTCCTCGCGTGCCTTGATCACGTCGTCGAACGCTTCTTGTACCTGGGTAGGCGGCTTGGACTCGTCGACGTTCACCTTGCTGACCAGAATCCCGGTCTCGTACATATCCAGGTATTCCTGCAAACGATCGTCAACATCCAGGCCGATTTTGGCTCGACCTTCGGTCAAAACCAGATCCATGCTATTACCGCCAACTACATGGCGCAGCGCACTTTGCGCGGCGTGTTGCAGGGAGCGCTCGGGATCGCGAACCTGAAGGACAAATTTCTTCGGATCATTAATCACGTACTGCACCGACAAGCGTACCTCAACGATATTCTCGTCCTGGGTCAGCATGATCTCGCGCAGGCTGGCTGCCCGCACCTTGGTCGTGTTGACCTTGATCACTTCGTCGATCAGCGGCGGATTCCACTGCAAACCGGGCTGCACGGTGTCGTGATACTTACCGAAACGCAGCACCACGGCCCGCTCCTGCTGGTCTATCTGGTAAAAGCCCATCAAGCCCCAGACAATCAGCGCGCCTATAGCGACAACGCCAAACAGAGTACCGGAGAACGCGATTCCGCCCCCGCCACCGCTGCCGCCTGAGCCTTTGGAACCACCGAACATACCGCCCAGTTTTTCCTGCAGCTTTTTCAGCGCTTCATCCAAATCAGGCGGTCCTTGATCGCCGCCACCCCAGGGATCTTTGGGTCCCTTGTTATTACCGCCACCGGGTTCATTCCAGGCCATAGTCAGTTCCTGTTTGCAAAGTCGAAAGAGTCTATCAAATTTTTGTGCGTTACTGTCATTACGAGTATTAAAACAACGGCTCCGGTCCCTTCTTCATCAGTCGGTTCCAATCTGCCCTGGGCAGACGCACCTCCAAATGGGCTACACCGTCATCCGAGTATTTTTCAGATTCTACTGCACCCAGTCGGTAGAGCGCTGCGCGCAGCCCTCCCTGATCCGGGGCCAGTTCCAATTGTTCGTCGACCATATCCTGGCCGACCAGTTCGCTAACCGCCTGCAGTAACAGCTCTACGCCATCGCCAGTAGCGGCACTGAGCCATACCCGTTCGGGAAGGCCGTCTGCATTGCGATCTATACGCGGTTTTTGCTCCAGCAGATCCAGTTTGTTGTAGATCTCCAGGCGCGGAATTTCATCGGCGCCAATTTCCTGGAGCACTTCATGCACCTGGTAGATATTGTCTTCACGCTCGCCGCTGGCTGCGTCAATCACATGCAACAGCAAATCGGCATTGAGGGTTTCTTCCAGCGTGGCTTTAAACGCTTCTACCAGTTTGTGGGGCAAGTGAGCGATAAAACCCACCGTATCGGCAAGCACCACAGGGCCAACGTTTTCTAATTCCAACCGCCTCAGGGTGGGGTCCAGCGTCGCGAACAACTGGTCCGCAGCATAAACACCCGACTCGGTGATGTAGTTAAAGAGCGTGGATTTTCCCGCATTGGTATAGCCCACCAGGGAAACGGTCGGGATTTCCTGGCGCTTGCGTGAACGCCGCCCCTGGTCGCGCTGTTTGCGCACCTTATCAAGGCGGGCAGTAATCGATTTAATGCGAATCCGCAGCAAACGACGATCCGTTTCCAGCTGGGTTTCACCCGGCCCACGAAGACCAATGCCGCCTTTCTGGCGTTCCAGGTGAGTCCAGCCACGCACCAGGCGGGTGGCCACATGTTGCAATTGAGCCAGCTCCACCTGCAACTTGCCCTCATGGGTACGGGCACGCTGGGCAAATATATCGAGTATCAGGCCGGTACGATCCAACACCCTGCACTCCAGTTCTTTTTCCAGGTTACGTTCCTGGCTGGGGCTGAGGATGTGGTTAAACATCACTACCTCTGCCTCCTGCAAATTCACCTCGTCGCGAATCTCTTCCAGCTTGCCAGAGCCAACAAAGGTACGTGGATGCGGGGCTGTTCGGTGGCCCATAATATAGGCGGCCGGGTCTCCACCTGCCGAAAGCACGAGTTCCTCAAATTCGCGAGGGTCTTCCCGCTCGGATTCGCTGTCGAGGTTCAGGTGAACGAGCACAGCGCGTTCCCCGGACTCGGGTCGATCAAAAAACAAGGCTACCTCTAATTTGGAAACCGGGACGACCGCTGGCGCAGCCGCCGGGAATGTTCCTAGCTATCACCATCCTCTTCCGGTGGGTGCTGCATTGGCAGACGCACCACGCGGCCGGGGACCACGGTGGATATCGCATGCTTGTAGACCATCTGGCTGACGGTGTTCTTTAACAGCACAACAAACTGGTCAAATGACTCTATCTGCCCTTGCAGCTTGATGCCGTTAACCAGATAAATGGAAACTGGTACGCGTTCCTTACGCAGAATGTTCAAGTAAGGGTCTTGTAGCGTGTGCCCCTTTGACATGGTTATCTCTCCTAGCAGGCTCAACTCGAGCCAAAAAAAATAAAAAGTGATCTTCTTCTCTACACCGCCCCTACGTTCGCTCCCCTGGAAGCGCAGCAATGTGAGCTCGGACCTTCGTTACCGCTGAATGCATTATAGTGCATCCAACAGATTCTACATGGGGGCGTGACCCAAATAGTTCAAGGCCGCCACCAGGGGTGGCTGGCCTCTCAGCGC
The DNA here is from genome assembly GCA_039979015.1 of Halioglobus sp. Lineage (GTDB taxonomy): Bacteria > Pseudomonadota > Gammaproteobacteria > Pseudomonadales > Halieaceae > Halioglobus. The sequence continues at coordinate 73,307 of JBDWAD010000009.1, read as the reverse complement.
TTGGGCGTTGTCGCTGACCTCCCGCTTGCGGGGGACTGGCACGTGTTCAACGTCTCCCTGTGAGGAATCTGACAGCAGGAAATCCTCAACGTTCCCCGCCTGATCAGTGTAGATCCACCCAAGATCGCGCCACTTTCGCAACCAGGTCAGTTGCCGCTTGGCCAATTGCCGAGTAGCGGCCACTCCCTTCTCTACCGCCTGCTCCAGCGAACACTGGGCGTCCAGGTATTGCCACAGTTGGCGGTAACCCACCGCTCGCACGGCTGGCAGGTCGGGGTCAAGATCGCCGCGCTGGTGCAGCGAGCGAACCTCGGCGAGAAACCCTGACGCCATCATCTGCTCAAAACGCAGCGCAATGCGCTGATGTAAAACCGATCTATCTGTGGGGCAGATAGCCAGCTGGCGGATATCGAAACGCGCAGACGGATCCTGACCCGCGTCTGCATCGGCGTGCCACTGGGTCATGGTACGGCCGCTGGACTGGTATAACTCCAGTGCCCGGGTCAGGCGTTGGGAGTGATTGGGGTGAATCCGCGCAGCAGAATCAGGATCAACTTCCGCCAACCTGGCATGTATTTGCGGCCAACCCGATTGTGCCGCCTCAGACTCAATCGCGGCCCGTATAGCCGGGTCGGCAGACGGCATATCCGCCATTGGCTCGAGAAACGCCCTGAAGTAGAGCATGGTGCCGCCTACTAACAGGGGAGTCTTGCCACGCGCAACGACCTCGTCCGCAATACGATTCGCATCGGCGGCAAAATCAGCGGCTGAATAAGGCTCGGCAGGATCGCGAATATCGATGAGGTGATGGGGGTAGTCAGGCTTGGCACTGCCAATGTCCATCCCGCGGTAGACCAGGGCGGAATCAACGCTGATCAACTCGCAATCGAGCTGCTGCGCCAGCGCTATAGCAAGATCGGTCTTGCCCGATGCAGTTGGGCCCATCAGGCAAATCAGGGGAGGCTTTGGAGGCAGATCCGGCATTAATGGCTAGCGCCCGCGGAGGAACAGCTTATCCAGCTCATCCAGGCCCAATTGAGTCCAGGTGGGCCGCCCATGGTTACACTGCCCCGAGCGCTCGGTTTCTTCCATATCGCGCAGCAGGGCATTCATCTCCGGGATAGTCAGGCGGCGATTGGCGCGCACCGAGCCATGACAGGCCATAGTAGAAAGAATTTCATCCATATGGGCCTCGATACGTTCAGAGCTGCCAAACTCAATGAGGTCGGCGAGCACGTCCCGCAGCAATTGCTCCACGTCTGAGTCACGCAAGGCCACGGGGATTTCGCGAATCACCAGGGCCTCCTCACCGGCCACCCCCACCGACAACCCCAAGCGCTTGAACAGCTCCTCGTTTTCGCTCGCCACCTGCACCTCGCGCTGGCTCACGGCCACCGGCTGCGGCACCAATAAGGGTTGGCTGCGGATACCTTCTTCGTCGCGCGCGGTTTTCAGGCGCTCGTAGGTAATACGTTCATGGGCAGCATGCATATCCACCAGCACCAGGCCCGCGGCATTTTCGGCAAGAATGAATATCCCCTTCAGCTGGGCGAGGGCATAACCTAAAGGCGGGACATCTTCTTCCCGCTGCTGCTCTGGCAGTTGCGGGTGTAACTGTTGATAGGCTGACATCTGCGCACCGCCCTGGGCCGGATTAACCGTATTGGCGGCAAAGCGCGGACCAAAACCGCCACCCAGCTGCGACTGTACCGGTGCCTCAGCCACTGCCGAGCCCTGCCCCGCCCCCCAGGCCAATCCGCCCTGGGCGGAAATTTCCCCGGTTTCCGTGTTAATAGCCATGCCATCACCCGTACTTAGCGTGTTCGGGGGTAGCTGATCCGCCGGATTACCCGAACCGGGCCTCACGTCTGCCAGTGCCCTGTGCAGGCTGGAAAAAATAAAATTGTGTACGCTGCGTCCGTCGCGAAAACGCACTTCGTGCTTGGTGGGGTGCACGTTCACATCCACCTGGGCTGGATCGACCTCCAGGTACAGGACAAAGGCCGGGTGACGACCATGGTAGAGCACATCGCGATAAGCCTGCTTCACCGCATGGGCAATCAGCTTGTCCCGAATCACCCTGCCATTGACGAAAAAGTATTGCAGGTCGGCCTGGCTACGGGAAAAGGTGGGAAGACCCACCCAGCCCCACAGCTTGAACCCACTAGCGGCGTTTTCAATATAAATGGCCTGGTCCATAAACGCGGGGCCACACACCGTTGCCACCCGCCGCTGTTGCTCAACCTGGCCCGTACCTGCTTTCAGTTGGTGAATACCACGACCGTTATGGCGCAGGCTGAAGGCGACATCAAAACGCGACAACGCCAGGCGTTTCACCACCTCTTCCAGGTGATTGAATTCGGTTTTTTCGGTGCGCAGGAACTTGCGCCGGGCGGGTGTATTGAAAAACAGGTCCCTCACTTCCACGGTTGTGCCCTGTGGATGCGGCGCAGGCTTTACCTGCACTTCCATGTCCCTGCCCTCGCAGGCTGCAGAGCTGCCTTCGCTGCCTTCTGCAGAAGAGTTACTGGTTAGTGTCAGGCGCGAGACAGAGCCGATACTCGCCAGGGCTTCGCCGCGAAAGCCCAGGCTATTCACGGCCTCAAGGTCTTCCAGAGAGGTGATTTTACTGGTGGCATGGCGAGCCATCGCCAACGGCAGGTCATCCGGATCGATACCGTAGCCATTGTCACGGATGCGGATCAGTTTGACGCCCCCGGATTCCACATCGATATCAACCCGTGTGGCGCCTGCATCGAGGCTGTTCTCTAATACCTCTTTCACAACCGATGCTGGGCGCTCGACCACCTCACCGGCAGCAATCTGGTTGGCCAGTCGAGTGGAGAGGCGTTGAATCTTGGACATAGCTACTTTCATCACCCCACCTGTGGCACAGACCTCACCCGGACGCAGGCGGGGATCCAGTATCCGCCGGGATGAACGGGGGATGTTACTGGATTAGGAGTGGGTGAACCACTGAAAGACGCTGGACCCCCGCCTTCGCGGGGGTGACAGGCCTCACATGGGTGACAGACCTCACATGGGTGACGGAGCTAGCGGGGGTTGACGGTGCTCGTGTGGGCGACGGGATGCGTGGGGGTGGCGGGCTGCGCGAGGGTGACGGGTAGTGTTGGGATCAGGTTGCAGGAATGGTGAGCTTTTGCCCGATACGGATGGTTGAGCCGCTGATACCATTGGTGCTTTTGAGGCTGGCCAGGGACACGTTAAATCGCTGGGCGATACCTGACAGCGTATCTCCCCGGGCAATGGTGTACTCAGTGCCACCCTGGGCTTTATTCCAGGCCACCAGGGTGCCAGACGGAGGGTGTGCTACCAAATAACTCTTGATCCCGGAGTGGATCGCCCTCGCCATCTTCTTCTGGTAACTGCTGGTGGAAAGTTTCTTTGCCTCGTCAGGATTGGAGATAAAGCCAGTCTCTACCAGAATCGAGGGTATATCCGGCGACTTCAACACGGCGAAACCCGCCTGCTCGACATTCTTTTTATGCAGCCGCGCGACGTTATCGACATTGCGCAATACCTGTGCGCCGACTTGCAGACTCGCGTCGAGCGTTGAAGTCATAGATAGATCGGCCAGCACCCCGGCGAGCATATCGTCCTTATCAGAGAGACTGACACCCCCCACCAGGTCTGCAGCATTCTCTCGCTGGGCCAGATAACGAGCAGCAGTACTGGTAGCGCCACTGGTGGACAAAGCGTAAACCGAGGCGCCGTTGGCTTCCTTGCGTTTAAATGCATCGGCGTGAATGGAAACGAACAAATCCGCCTGCCGCTTGCGAGCCAAGTCGCGACGGCCTTTTAAGCTGACGTAGTAGTCGCCTGATCGAATCAGGGTGGGAGTAAAGCCGGAATCGGCTTTAAACAAGGCGTTCACCTCCCTCGCGATAGCCAGCACCACGTCTTTCTCCCGGCGCCGCCCCGGGCCAAGGGCACCCGGGTCTTCACCCCCGTGGCCGGCGTCGATAGCAATAATAATGTTTCGTTTAGTGCCCTGTTGGGCGGTTTTTCTGACCGCAGGTTTCGCCGCTGCACCCTTGTCGTAAAGATCCACCACCAGACGATCACCAGCCTGCTGGTTAGCCTTCAGTGCAAAACTGCGGGGATCCACAGCGGCACTCATATCCATCACGATGCGCAGGTCGTCGCCATCGCGGGCGGCGGAACGGACCTGACGGATAGGCGTATCTGTGAGTTTGAGGTCGGATAAATTGGTTTTAAGACGGGTGTTTTCCACATCGAGGACAATGCGAGTGGGGTTCTGCAATACAAAGATTTTGTGTTCGGCAGGGCCGGTAAGATCAAACACCACGCGAGTGTGGTCAGGCGCACGCCAAAGGCGCACGTCGTGCACGTCACCGGCAAACGCGGTGGCCGCTGCCAGGAAAAAGCAAAGGATCGCCCCGATCCACGCCCTGCTCATATCACTCCCACGCTTGTTGCGCTTATTATTCGTGCCCTGCGGGTCAGGCGTCTGCTTGCAAGCTTTGCAGCACCGTTTGTCCCCTGTCGGTGCTGGCATTCAATACCAACTGACGGCCCATGCCCTCGCGCTCTATGTTAATCACTAAATCAGCCGGGGGCAAAACACCCAGACCCCTGGCAGGCCACTCCACCAGGCAGATCGAGTCGCTTGTGAAATAATCACGGATTCCCATGAATTCCAGCTCCTCGGGATCGCCTAATCGATATAGATCGAAGTGATAGAGGTTTAGTTCCGCAAGCTCATAGGGTTCTACCAGTGTATAGGTTGGGCTTTTGACCGCACCGCTGTGACCAAAGCCCTGAACAATGCCACGGCTTAGGGTAGTTTTACCCATGCCCAGATCGCCTTCAAGGTAAACAACCGCCCCTGGCACCAGGGCCCTGGCCAGTCGGTTACCCAAAAGCACCATCGCCTCTTCGTCCTTTGCCAGCAACTGCACGCTCAACCCAATAATTCCCTTAGCCAGGGGATAAGGTCGGTTGCGACCAGGCCCCGCATCCCCTCTTCCGCGGCAATATCACCGGCGGCGCCATGCAGGCAAACCCCAAGAGAAGATGCTGCCAGAGGATCCAGGCCCTGGGCCACTAGCGAGCCAATCACCCCGCTAAGCACATCGCCCATGCCGCCACTTGCCATACCCGGGTTGCCATAGTCGCTGAGGAACAGCGCTTCATGCCCGGCGATCAAACTGCCATTGCCCTTTAACACCACCACCGCGCCGGTCTGCTGTTGCAGGGCGCGGGCCGCAGCAAACCGGTCTGCCTGTACTTCAGCGGTTGAGCAGGATAGTAATCGGCCAGCTTCCCCCGGATGGGGGGTGATAATCATTTCAGCCCCGGGCTCTACCTTGCCGGCAGCCAACATATTGAGGCCGTCTGCATCCAGCACCATTGGCTTACCGGTTGCAACAGCTGCCTGCAGCAAATACTCAGCCCAGGGCGATTGACCCAGGCCCGGTCCCACCACCAGCACGTCTGCGCTTGCCAACAGCGGTTGTAGTTCCTCACCCGACTCTACCCCCAGCGGCATGATTTCCGGGGCTCTAGCCACCAGCGCAGCAACATGTTCGGGGCGCGTCGCCACTTTTACCAGGCCCGCACCGCAGCGCAGGGCCGCCTCTGCCGCCATTGCGACTGCGCCTGCCATTCCGTAATCACCCCCGATAACCAACACCGTGCCATACACGCCCTTGTGGGCGATGGCAGGCCGCGGGTGCAGTCCCTCCAATAAGGTCTCAAGCTCCAGACGATGACAATCGGGAGGTACCTGCTGATAGACCTGCGAGGGGACACTGAGATCAGCGAACTGCAGGTCTCCGGTATAATCCATCGCCTCCAGGGCAAACAGTCCGCGCTTGAGACCGATAAACGTCACTGTGAGGTCTGCATTCACCGCCTGACCCAATACTCTGCCGGTATCGGCGCACAGGCCAGAGGGAACATCAACGGCAAGCACCGGGGCGCCGGCGGCATTGATCTCAGTGATAGCCTCAAGATAATCGCCGCGGACATCACCGCCAAGGCCGGTGCCCAGCATTGCATCGACGATAACGCCCAGAGATAACACGGCGCCGTCTGCAAACGACTGAAAATCCACGCCGTTGGCCAGCGCCTGGTTGCGAGCGAGTAATGCATCGCCGGTGATTTTTTCGGCATCGCCCACTTGCAACACAACGGCCTTGATACCGCGCTTGTGAGCAAGGTCGGCAATCAGGAATCCGTCTCCGCCATTGTTACCCGTGCCACACAGCACCTGCACCAACTCTGGATCGGGCCAGCTATTAACCAGGCACTTAAAAGCCGCATCGGCCGCCCGGGACATCAGGGTAATGCCCGGTATGTGGTGATCGTCGATGGTACAGCGGTCTAGCGCGCGTGTTTGCTCGGCGGTGTACAATGCTTCGAATTGGCTTTGGTCCATTCATTCACTCCGTCACCCCCATGTTTACGGGGGCCCAGGAGCGCTTAAAGCAGAGCCCCCGGTGTCACTGGATTCCCGCCTGGGCGGGAATGACGAAATTCGAATTATACGCTGATGTCTTCACAAGGTGGTTCACAAATTACGTTGCCAGAGCCCGAAGCGCTATTGGAAAACATCCGACTCTGGGCCAGCGAGCTGGGCTTCCAGCAGGTAGGCGTTAGCGATGTCGACCTGGGAGAGCACGAGGCTTATTTACAGAAGTGGCTGGATGCTGGCTATCACGGCAGCATGGAATACATGGCCCGCCATGGCCACAAACGCTCACGCCCCGCGGAACTGGTGCCTGACACCTGCAGGGTGATCTCCCTGCGCATGGACTACCTGACGGATAACAACGCGATGGCGGTGCTCGCTTCCAGCGAGAAAGCCTATATTTCCCGCTACACCCTGGGTCGCGACTACCACAAGCTCATTCGTAAACGGCTGGCCCAACTGGCGGCGCGAATTGAAAAGGAAACCTCCGGCGGTCAGTTCCGCGCGTTTGTGGATAGCGCCCCGGTACTGGAAAGAGCCATTGCAGAACAGGCCGGTCTGGGGTGGATCGCCAAGAACACCATGCTGATTAATCCCGACGCGGGCTCCTGGTTCTTTCTGGGCGAAATCTACACCGACTTGCCACTACCGGAGACCCCCTCCCAGGAGAGCAAACATTGCGGTACTTGTACTGCTTGCCTGGACCTATGCCCCACCGACGCCTTCGTTGGGCCATTCGAACTGGATGCGCGGCGCTGTATTTCCTATTTAACCATCGAGCACCACGGAAGTATCGATCCCGAGCTGCGACCATTAATGGGCAACCGGGTGTTTGGCTGCGACGACTGTCAGCTAGTCTGCCCCTGGACCAAGTTTGCCCAGGAAACCGCGGAGTCAGATTTCAAAGCGCGCCATGGACTGGCCGATGCCGAGCTGGTGGAGTTGTTCTTGTGGGACGAGGAAACTTACCTCAGTCGCACCGAAGGCTCAGCCATCAGGCGCATCGGTCATGAGCGATGGCTGCGCAATCTGGCGGTGGGGCTGGGCAATGGGCCGGCGTCTGCCGAGGCCATTGCAGCACTGAGAAGCCGGGTGGAGTATCCATCGGCGCTGGTTCGCGAGCACGTTGAATGGGCGCTGGGGCAGCTGGAGGCAAAGCAGGAGTGAGGAGATCAGCCGGCCCTCACGCTTCCATTCGCAAAAAGTGCTCCCGGTAGTAACGCATTTCATCGATAGATTCGCGAATATCGTCCAGCGCCAGGTGAGTCGCGGTCTTGGTAAACCCCGCTTCAAGCTCCGGACGCCAGCGCTGCATTAATATCTTCAACGTACTCACATCCAGATTACGGTAGTGAAAAAATGCTTCCAGCTCCGGCAGGTGCCTGGCCATAAAGCGCCTGTCCTGGCAGATAGAATTGCCACACATGGGCGATGTCCCTGCAGGCACCCACTGCTCCAGGAAGGCCATGGTCTCGGCGGCAGCGCGATGCTCGTCATAGTCACTGGCTTTTACCCTGGCCACCAGGCCCGAACGATTGTGATGAGTGGTATTCCACTCGTCCATAGCATCCAGGCGTTCGTCGCTGGTATGAATGGCGATCACCGGACCCTCTGCCAGGGTATTCAGGTCTGTATCAGTGATAATGGTGGCAATTTCTATCACCACATCATTGTCGGGCTCTAGCCCGGTCATTTCCAAATCAACCCAAATCAGGTTGCTGGCGCTTAGCATAGTCGGTCGCTCTTCTTCGGTGCCTGGCGGACAGTGTAACAAATTGCCTCGACAGGCCTACGCCCTGGCCCAATAATGGTTGTATGTCCAAGCGCAAACTCAGTCGCCAGCAAGCCTGGCGCGTAGAGAAAATACAGGAAGAGCGAGCCAAGCGTGCCGCTCGCCGAACCGAGGCGGCCGAAAGTGCGCTCACTGGAGGCGAACTGGGCCCGGAGCGGGAAGGTTTGGTCATTGCCCACTACGGTACCCAGGTGGCGGTAGAATCAGAGCCCGGCGTCAGCCAGCGCTGCCATATTCGCGCCAACATTGAAGGCCTGGTCACTGGCGACCGCGTGGTCTGGTGTGAGGGAGAGCCCACTGGAGTCGTTGTCGCCCAACTGGATAGGCAGAGTGTGCTGTCTCGGCCAGACCCTTACGGCAAGCTAAAAGCCGTCGCTGCCAATATTGACCAGATTTTTGTGGTTATCGCACCCTACCCCGAGGCCCACGCCAAGCTGGTTGATCGTTACCTGGTGGCTTCAGAGGTAGTGGGTATAGAACCGGTCATATTAGTGAACAAGACCGACCTGCTGGACGCCGATGCCACTTTGCGCGCCACTATGGAGGCGCTCATCAGCATCTATCCCACCCTGGGCTATCGGGTGCTTTATACCTCGAGCAAACAAAGTGGCCTGGAAGACCTGCACAGCGCACTGCGCGAGCGAACCAGCGTATTCGTCGGCCAGTCCGGCGTGGGGAAATCTTCCCTGGTCAATGTACTGCTACCTGACGCAGGCATGCGGGTAGGCGCTTTGTCCGAAAACACCCTGAAAGGCACTCATACCACAACGACTGCTCAGCTATTCCATCTGGACTGCGGTGGCAGCCTGATTGACTCACCCGGCATCAGGGAGTTTGGTCTTTGGCACATGAGCAAAGAAGAAGTTGAACAGGGCTTTCGGGAATTTCGACCGCACCTGGGCTATTGCAAGTTCCGCGACTGCCAGCACCACAAGGAGCCCGGCTGCGCGATTTTAGCGGCGTTGGAATCGGGTGAGATCACCGCCTCTCGGTTAGAGAGCTACAGACACATTATTGCCTCCCTTGAGGAGGACTAGGGCGTTCCGGCCAGTGGCTCTCCCAAACGGGTAGCAGCGCCGGCATCGTAGCGCCCATCCCAGTCGACCGCTCCTTCCGGGAACAGCAGGATGACCGTTGAACCCAGTTTAAAGCGGCCCATTTCCTCACCCTTGCCCAAAGAAACCGGCTCCGGCAGGTTTTGAAAATCCACTGTCGCCGGTGTTTTGGGTACTGGGGCGACCTGGCCACCCCAAACGGTTTCAATACCTGCAACTACCATTGCGCCCACCAGAATCATCGCCATAGGGCCGACTTCAGTCTCGAAGTAGCAAACCAAGCGCTCATTGCGGGCGAACAATCGTTCAACGTTCTCGGCTGTCACCCCATTCACGGAGTATAAGTCGCCAGGCACATAGGTGGTGCCCAATAGTTTGCCCGCCATGGGCATGTGGACCCGGTGGTAGTCCCGCGGTGACAGGTAAATGGTGGCGAAACTACCCCCGGCAAACTGCGCGGCCCACTCGGGATCACCGCCCAATAGCTCAACGCAGCTATAGTCCTGTCCCTTGGCCTGAAAAATTCGACCATCGACAATATCGCCTAACTGACTGATCGCGCCATCGGCAGGGCAAACCACATCGGCATCCGCAATCGGCCGGGCACCCTCTTGCAAGGGACGCGTGAAAAAGGCGTTGAAGTTGGTGTAGCTGCGGTAGTCCGGCTCAAGCGCCTCACTCATATCCACCTTGAAGCGGCCGATAAACAAGCCGATGACCCAGTCTTTAAGCCACACTGGGTGCTCCAGTTCAGCAAGCCAGCCGGTGCAACGGGAAAGTAGGTGCTGGGGCACGATATGTTGTAAAAAGATGAAAATTTTATCCATGAGGGGTAGTGTATCGCCTATACCGGGAAACAAAATACTAATCTGTTGTGAAGATTTGGCTTGCACCATTGCTAATTGCACCCGCCCTGGCCTTGGCCGAGGGTCCCACCCCGGCCGATATTCCTGTCGCACCCGCCCAAGACGATCAATGGATCGAAACCGAAGAGCCCCCTATCAACTGGGTAGACACCAGCCAATCGGTCGCAGCTGAACAAGCTCAAGCGGCAGTTGAGTGGATGGATGAGTTCTTCGGTGACCCCACCTACGACCTGGAAAAAGCCGAGTCCTTTTTGCGCCTCGAGTTCGAAAACGACTGGGACCAGGACGATGGCAATGACTTTGGTGTGCGCATTCGTGGCAAGGTTCAGCTGCCAAAAATCAGCAAGCGCCTGGACCTGGTGTTCACTGAGGCTGACGGCGAAGCGGTTAGCAGTGAAGAACGAGAGGATCTGGACAATGTCTCGCTGCAACTAAACGTACGTGAAAGTGAGCGTTCACGCTTTGATGCCACCATGGGATTCTCATCCGGTCACCTGAAGCCCGGCGTTCGCTATCGCAATGAGGGAGACCTGCAATCCGCGCGCAGCTACCGCTACGTGCAACGCCTGCAATATGAACACGGTGAAAACTTTTTTACCATCGCCCAGGCGGACTTGTTCCAGGCCTTTGAGAACACCGATGTTTTACGCTGGAGCAACCGGATAAAGTACGGCGATCACACCCAGGGGATGGAGTGGCGCACGCGCCTTTCGCTGTTTCAGCGCTACGGTACAAATACCAAGCGACCACTGGCGCTCAATCATTTTCTCACCGTTAGCGGGGAAACCCAGCCGGATTCCTTTGTTAAGAACTACCGCCTGGGCACGATCTGGCGCCGCCAGGTATACCGGGACTTTTTGTTCGTGGAGCTGGAACCGGCGATAAATTACCGCCGCCTGGAGTATGAGGACGAACGCGACGTGGCCTGGAGCTTTGTGGTCAGGTTGGAGATTGCGCTTTCCAGGGACCTTTCTCGCGCAGGCAAAAGAGACCGCGCGCGCGAAGAAGACTCAGACGAAGAGTAGTCGAACGAGCCATTGTGGTAACACCCGGATTATTGGCAGCTTGACTGGATCCCCGCCTTCGCGGGGATGACCAGACAAGCTCAACGCAGGGACGACCAGGCAAGTTCAACGTAGGGGCGACCAAGCGAGCTCAACGCAGAGGTCGAGCCCGCTGTAGTGTTACCGTTGGTCAGCGCTAGAGATTTTCCTCTGCAAAAGCCGCAAGCCTGGATCGCACAATACCGTTCACGTGCATTATGCCCGCGTGCGGGTACTGCTTACTTTTTTCCACCAGGTAAGTCAGCCCTGAAGTCAGCGGGCTGATGTACTTGTTGTCGATCTGCGCAAGATTACCCAAAACAACTATTTTGGAGTCGGCCCCCACTCGACTGATCACCGATTTTAACTGGAACTGGGTCAAGCCCTGCGCCTCATCGATAATGATGTAAGCATTATTAAAAGAACGTCCGCGCATGAAGTTCAGCGACTTGAACTGGATGTTCGCCCGCTCTTTCACATAGTCGATACTGCCATGGCAGGACTCATCCGTTCCGTGCAAAATTTCAAGGTTATCGTCAAAAGCTGCCAGCCACGGAGCCATTTTTTCTTCCTCTGTTCCCGGAAGAAAACCGATTTCCTCGGCGATCGGTGGCGTGGAACGGGCCACTATCAACTTGGAATACTTTTTCTGTTCCAGAATGGCATGCAAACCATAAGAGAGCGCCAGCAGTGTTTTGCCTGAGCCTGCAGGTCCCGTCAGGACGGTCATATCCACATTGTCGTCGTCCAGCATCGACATGGCCATCGCCTGTTCCAGATTACGCGGCGCCAATCCCCAGAAACGCTTGTGCATCAGGTTGTCGCGACTGTCACAGCGCAGATAGACAAAATCGTTGTCCACACGCCTGACGAACGCCATAAAGTCCTGGTCGTCGTACAAAAACTGGTTGGGATAAGCGCCAGGGACCGATTTGCGCGGCACGCGGTGTAAGGTGCAGTCCCCCTCGCGCAGGGTATCCACCTCGCTGATATTGGACCAGAAGTCGCCTTCTATGTGCTCGTAGCCCTTGGCCAGCAGGTCAATATCATCCAGCACCCGGTCACGGCGATAGTCTTCCACATGCACCAGGCCGGATCCTTTGGCCTTGATGCGCATATTGATGTCCTTGGTTACCAGGCAGACAAATTCATTGGGATTTTCCGCCTGCAACCGCAGGGCGACATTGATAATACGATTGTCGTTGGCCTGATCCTGGGTACCGTCCAGGTAAGGCACATCGGTATTTTCTGCCAGCAACTGGTCGGGAAAGATCGCCAGGGTGCCGGGCACCATACCGTCCAACGCTGTACCGGGAACTTCAACTCCCTCCTGAATCTCCTGCGGGGAAGCAGAATCCACTACCTTATCGATCATCTGAATGGCAATGCGTGCCTCACGGCTTACGGTTTTATCGCGGCGGTCTTTGATGTGATCCAGTTCTTCGAGAACGGTCATGGGAATCACCACACGGTGCTGCTTGAAGGCAGCGACGGCGGTGGGGTCGTGCAGCAGGACATTTGTGTCCAGAACATAGGTTTTTTTAACTACGGGTTTCAGGGTGGCTGATTTTTCTACGCGCAGGGCGGAGCCTGAATCCATAAAACATTCCTCGCAAAAGTTTCACTGAAGTTAGATGTTGGGTCTTGGGGAATGGGGCGGCTTGCAGGGCATAATAACCATGCCTCGCCCGATACTGCTGGTTGTTGGTATTCCGAAGTAGCCGCCGACTTCTGTGTTCGACGAGGGTTATGTTGGGAGGGGTGTTGGGGGCTGGCTGTAGTTGAGAGCGTAAAAGGCCGGAGCGTACTTGGCTCGAGGGCAGCGCTAGTGCGCTTGATGTATGACGCGTAAAGGCCGGTGGTCACTGGCTGGCCTGCGTCCGGAAATTATTCAAATTTCGCTTCCCGACGGGATGATTACAGCAGCGTTGCCCTCATTATCAAACCCCTTCGGCAGAGCTGTCAATGGCTATTACGGTAAGAGACCTAATTATGCATTGGTGGGAATAAGGAATAGATGATAACTCCCTGACAGGAGAGGTGATTTGGGCTAGGATAGCGGGCTCATCTGTTGTTAATAGTAAGAATTCCCCGCAATGCTCAATCAGGACTCTCTCTCTCAGCTCAAAGGCCTCAAGACCCAAATGGAGGCCGAAAAAGAGCGTGCCGAGGCTGTGGTTAAAGGCACCCAGGCCCGCTACGGGTTTGCGGTGCTCGACGATGGGCGGGAAATATTTATTCCGCCTGATGAAATGCTCAAGGCCTTCCCGGATGACCGGGTGCGTGTCTGTATCCGTCCGACCAAAGACAACAAGACCATTGCCGATATCGAGAAGCTCATCGACAGCCCTCTGGGAGACTTCACCGGACGCTGTGTACGTAAGGGCAAAGCATTTTTTGTCGAGCCCGACCTACCCCAACTGAGCCGTTGGCTATTTATTCCTCCTCACGCGCGCAACGGTGTTAATGAAGGAGACTACGTGCGCTGCGCTATTCTTCGCCACCCCATTCGCGATGGCAAACCGCAAGCGAAGATCCTCAGCGTCATCGGCGGCGAAGATACACCTGGCATCGAAAACCTGTATTCCATGGCAAAGTATCGCTTGTCAGTAGACTGGGGTGCCACCAGCCGCAAAGAGCTCGAGAAGCAACTTGCGGAGTGCAAACCGCTGGAAACCGAGCGACGACGCGACCTGACAGACCTGGAATTCATCTCTATCGATGCTGCCAAGACCCAGGACATCGATGACGCGCTTTACGCCCAGGTCGCCGATGGGGGCTGGACGTTGTTTGTCGCCATTGCTGACCCGACCTCCTACATTCCCGAAGACTCCGAGCTGCATAGAGACGTTGCAGCCCGCGGAACTTCGGTGTACTTCCATGGCGACGTGCTGCCAATGCTGCCGGAAGAACTCTCCCAGGAGACCTGCGCCCTTTCTGAAGGGGCTGATCGCCCAGCCCTGGTATGCAAAATCTCGATTAAAGACAACGGCGAGGTGGCTGATTATGAGTTTATGGAAGCCACCGTGCGCTCGCGGGCCAAGCTGTCCTACTACGCTGTGGACAAATACCTGACGGGCCAAAATGAAGAACTGATGATGCACGCCTCGCCACTAGAGTCGCTGTACCAGGTATACCGGGCCCTGCGGGCACATCGCGAAGAAAATCATCTGGTGATGGAAGACCGTCAGGAATACCGCTGGATCATGGGCGATGATAAGCAAATCGACCACATCGAGCCCTTCGAGAAAATGCTGTCCCAAAGACTGGTCGAAGAATGCATGATTGCGACCAACCGTTGCGCCGCCCGGTTCCTTAGCGACCGCAATGCCAGTGGCCCCTACGTTACCCACCCGGGCTTTCGCGGCGATCGACTGGATGAGACCCGAAAGTTCCTGGATATGCACGCCCCACAAGCGGCGGAGCTGGATCCCAAAACCGTGGACGGCTACCGCAGCATCATGCGCGCGCTTTCAGAGCCCGAGCAAGCGTTACCCCTGCGCACCATGGTCAACCGCCTGCTTACCCGTGCGGAGCTGACCATCAAGCCGGCGCCGCACATGGGCATGGCCCTGGAGCACTACACCAACTGCACTTCTCCGCTGCGCAAGTACGTGGATTTCCTTGTCCACCTGCAAATCAAAGCCGCGCTGCATGGTGATGAAGCCAAGCTGGTCGATGAGCAATTACTCAAAGCCCTGTCATCGCGCATTGCCAGTGCCAGGGCCGCCACGCTGGAAGCCGAGCGCTGGCTCGCGAGCAAGCACCTTGCCCGCATGAGTGCACAGCGCGAGGGAATGAGCTTCAAGGCCAAGGTAACCCACGTCAACAGCAGCGGTTTCACCGTGCGCCTGGACGACAATGGACTGAGCGGCTTTGTTGACCTGCGCAAGGATCCTGAAAAGTTCAGTTATGACAAATGGACGGCCAGCCTTACCAGCACCACCCGTCGTTTCCAGCTCAATAAGCCAGTGGAGTTACGCTATATTGGTGTCGATCGTGACAATCAGTATCAGGCGAGTTTTGAGTTGCTAGAAGGTTGCGGCCTAAAGCCGCCTAAAGAAGAAAAAAAGAGTTCCGCGGAGTAAGGCAGGACAACGCGGTCAGTGAACCCTGCGATTCAGTGCGCTTGAATGCTGGCTGGCACTCGCAGCTGCCAGCAAAGGCTCAGGCAGCGCCATTTGATCCTGCACTCTGCTCACCAGTGTGATCATTTCACCTACCCCAAGGGCTCTGAGATAAGTGCCCATATCCCGGTGTGAATCAAGAACCACGTTGGCATCGACGTTGCGAAACGCCTGGATGATCATCAGTTCGCGATTACTGTAATGGCTCTCTTCACCAAAGATCAGTTTGGTGAAGGTATCAACGATAGCCATCTCCCCCACCTGAGCTTCGGCGATTTTGTGTGTACGCTTCATTTCCCTACCTCGGTACGCCAGCATCCTTGTCAGTGCCCGGACGTTTTTTTATCGAGCTTCTATCTGAGTATGGCCCACTACGCGGGGCTCGCTGATTAAATAATAGGCAATATTTCACAAATCTGCTCAAAGATTGAGCAGATCTCCCCTTTTGGGGTAAGTCATCGAGAGGTTTTCTGGACTGACCAGAGATGTGTGCAGGAAGGATTGTCTATCAGGGGCCGCCAAAAAGCGGCCTCAATGCCGGCCCTGGAACCAAAAACGAGCTAGTTAAAAATCTGCATGCCCAGGCGTCCTGGGGAATGGAATCGCATCCCGGACATTCTCCATGCCGGTCACGTAGTTGAGCAGCCGCTCGAAACCCAGGCCGAAGCCCGCATGCGGAACCGTGCCGTAGCGACGCAGATCACGATACCACCATAGCTCCTCGCGCAAGTGCTCATCCATACGGGCATCGAGTACATCCAGGCGCTCTTCCCGCTGGCTACCACCGATGATCTCACCGATACCCGGGGCCAACACATCCATAGCTGCGACGGTTTTCTCATCGTCATTAAGGCGCATGTAAAACGCCTTGATGTCCTTGGGATAGTTCATGACGACCACCGGGCGGCCAACGTGTTCCTCGGCAAGGAAACGCTCATGCTCGGAGGCCATGTCAACTCCCCACTCCACAGGGTACTCAAACTTCTTCCCTGAGTTCTGCAGGATTGTAATCGCCTCGGAGTAGTCCATGCGCTCAAAATTATTGTCGATGACGGCACGCAAACGGTCTATGACCGTTTTATCGATGCGCTGCTGGAAGAACGCCATATCATCTTCGCGCTCTTCCAGAACGCGGGTGAATACGTGTTTAAGCAGCGCCTCGGCCAGATCGGCATCATCATTGAGGTCGGCGAAAGCGATCTCTGGCTCCACCATCCAGAATTCTGCCAGGTGGCGACTGGTGTTGGAGTTTTCCGCCCTGAAGGTAGGACCGAAGGTATACACCTTACTCATGGCCAGGCAATAGGACTCTACTTCCAGTTGACCGGACACGGTGAGAAATGACTCTCCGGCAAAAAAGTCTTCTTCAAAATTGATATCGCCTTTGTTGTCTCTTGGCAGATTGGCAAGATCCAGGGTGCTTACCCGAAATAACTCCCCTGCTCCCTCGCAGTCGCTGCCGGTGACAATGGGCGTATTAATCCAGTTAAAGTCGTTCTCGTGAAAGTAGTTGTGGATGGCATTCGCCAAGGTGGTACGCACCCGGGTTATCGCACCGAAAGTGTTGGTACGCGGACGCAAGTGGGCCTGGGTGCGCAGGTATTCAAAGGTGTGGCGCTTTTTAGCAATGGGGTAGGACTCGGCGTCATCGACCCAGCCCACAACTTCCACCTCAGTGGCCTGGATTTCAACACTCTGGCCCTTGCCCTGGGACTCTACCAGCTCACCGCTCACCACTACCGCACAACCGGTCGAGAGCTTTAGCACCTCTGACTCGTAATTATCCAGGTCACTGGGCACAACCGCCTGAATGGCATCAAACGCGGTGCCATCGTGCACAGCGAGAAAGGAAATTCCCGCTTTGGAATCCCGTTTGCTGCGCAGCCACCCCTTTACAGTGACCTGCGAGCCAACGGCTCGCTCGCCCTTGAGTGCGGCAACCACAGTAGTAACTTCAGACATATCGGTTTCTCCAGAGTGCAAGGCGCGGAGGATAACCCAAGCGCAAGGTTGCGTCATGCACGAATACGCCAGGCGCAGATTAACGCGCCAATTTAGTCATCTTCGCCCCCTCCATGGTCAGGTTCGCCAGCACGCCTTCGTTGGAAAAAATGAACCCGACAATAGGCTCATCAATCTCTGCGGAAGATAAGCTGGCAGCTTCCTCCGCTGTTAACAGCGCTACCTGGCCATCGATACCAACTTCGAAGCCGCGACGCTGACGAAATTCGACCAGCGCTTGCTCAGTGACAAAGACAATGACCTCAGACTTGAATTGCGCCCCCAGCTGCAAGCCAAAGGCGGCACCTGCGGTGGAGTAATAAGCATCCGGCTTCTGGTCAACGAGTAAGACGCCCTCCCCGTATTGGCCACCGGCCCCGAAGCCCAGTTTGACAATATCGGGAAACACCAGAACCCCGGCTGCATCTTGCAGGAACGCGTCGATGCCCTTGGCCTGCTCACCCAAATACACCAGCGCTTTGAGACTCTTGGCGTTGATCTCGGCCACTGAATCCGCCCTGGCTCCCAGGGAGAGTGCACCCAGGGCGAGACAAACCAGGCAAATTCTAATCATTCTGCGCACGGGCTCTCCTATCTATCAAAACCTGAACTCCTCGCCAACCATCTGTTCAGATAGCTGCCACAAGGTATCGGCAGTAGCCCGGTCTACAGCATAGGACTCGATACCGCCGTCGCTGTCTGGACCTGCGGGTTCAGCAATATGACAGTCCTCCAGATAGATACCCCCAAGGCTGTCCAGGTCCTCGGAGGTTGCAGCCCAGACACTGGTGGCGGAGCCCTGCTCCACTGTTTTGAAGCCAATGTCAGCAATATCCCGCCCCGCCAGGATTTTTTCCATATCGGATTGCTCCATATGACGGCTCAACTCGGTCATGATCATGCCCGGGTGCACCGCAAAAGAGCGCACCCCTTTTGCCTGCATGCGCTGGTCCAGGCCGACAGAGAACAGCACGTTGGCGGTCTTGGACTGGCCGTAGGCCTGCCACTTTTCATAGTCGCGCTGCAGGTAGTTGGGATCATCGACATCAAGGGGGCTGAAGCGGTGACCGGCAGAGCTCAGATTGACGACCCTCGCCGGGGCGCCGGTAATCAGTGCCGGTGCCAGCAGGCACGTCAGCAGGAAATGACCCAGGTGATTGGTGCCAAGCTGCATTTCGAAGCCCTGTGCAGTGCGCATCAACGGGCAAGCCATGACGCCGGCGTTATTGATCAGCAGCTGTATGGATGGGCACTTGGCCAGAATCGTTGCCGCGCCAGCGCGCACGCTATCCAGATCTGCCAGGTCAAGCAAAGCAGTGTCCAGCTTTGCATTGGGCACGGCGGCACTCACTTGCGCTACTGCGCTTTCCAACTTGGCGGCATCACGTGCCACCATCATTACCGCAGCCCCGGCGCCGGCCAGGGTCCTGGCAGTCTCCACCCCAAGTCCCGATGAAGCGCCGGTTACCAGCGCCTGCTTGCCATCCAGGTTGACCCCCTGAATCACTTCATGTGTGCTGGTATTGGCCCCAAACTCGCTCATGTGAATCTCCTCGTTTGCATGACCACCTATTGTGACCAGTGAACTTTGTCGCTTTAATGGTCGCAGGGGCCAAAGGCCATTGAAACCGGGAAAACAGCATCAACCATGAAGGCACAGCAGATCAAGCAGTTTGAAGCGGGAGAATACATGAGCTTTGCCACGCTGAAGAAGTCGGGCGACTATGTGGCAACACCGGTATGGTTCGCTCCGCTGGATGGCGACTACTATGTATTTTCTGCAGGCAATGCCGGGAAAGTGAAGCGCCTGCGGAATTTCACAGATGCAAGCATCGCCCGTTGCACGGCGACCGGCAGGGTCACTGGTGAGAAATTTGAAGCTGATGCCTACCTGCTGGAAACAGCAGAAGAAGAAGCTCTGGCGCTCAAGGCATTGCACCTCAAGTACGGCTTGAAGATGAAACTGACGGACCTACTGTCAGGGCTTACGGGCAAAAAAAAGCAACGCACTTACATCCGGGTCACACCCCGCTAAGGGTGCTTTCTACTGAGCTGCCAGCAGCGAGCGCCTGACCCTGTCATACTCCATCCGGTAAACTTGCTGCTCCTTATACAGGGTCGCCTTGCTCATCGCTTCCTCCAGGTACCGAAGGGCAGCCTTGGGCTGGCCCAACTCACTATGAATGATCCCCAGTGAAAACAGTAGCACGGCATCGTCAGGCTGCAGCGATAACGCCTCTTCATAATGACCGCGAGCTCCATGCCAGTCATCCTCCTCACCCGCCTGGTCACCCAGCCAGGCGTGATAGTAGGGATTGGTATCCCGGTAGCTATCTACCCTTGATTTCCAATAGCCGTGCTCTTCCTCTCTATTTTGAAGGTCGTACAGGACCATCAGGTTATTCATCGCCGAGCGGTTCAAAGAATCTATTTCAAGTGCATACAAATACGCGGACTCCGCCGCCTGGTGCTGGTCTGCCCGACGATAAACCACACCCAGGTTCACCCAAAGGTGGGACATTTGCGGACTAAGTTGCAGCGCGCGCATAGCCTGCGACCAGGCCACAACCATGTCATCCTGTGCCAGGGCATCCATGGCGATATTACTGTGGTAAAGCGCCTGGGCATCTTCATCGCTTATTTCCTGGGAGCCGGTAATGTCCTGTGGGGGTAGCGGATCAAGATCGACCATGAACCGATCCCGTGGCGACAGATGAATCACTGCATTGACATGCAAACGCACAGCCACCCGCTCACCCATACGAGTCCAACTGGGCCTGACATCCACCCACTGATATTGAGCATCCAGTCCTGTCTCGCGTGCCAGCGCGATGAAAAGATTAGCGTATGACAGACAGTTGGCAGACTGCCTGTGAAAGGCCTCCTGTGCCGTGCCTCCTGCGAAAGGGTCATATTCCATACCCAGCGTGGCGGTGCCGCTCACAGCCCGGTGCAGGGTTTGCAGACGCTGGCGCCTGCCATCAATCCCGTCGGTATATTTTTCGATAAAGTCACGCATATCCTGATCCAGCGCCAGCAAATCCGGCGTGGGTGCGAGCACTTTCACCTGGTCAATTTCGAAAGTTTGGTCCTGGTACTGGAGAGGCGGAAGCTCTGACAGGAGTTCGGGTGTTGGGGGGGAAGTAACGCATCCGGCAAGCAGCAGTATCAGCGAGCAAAAAACGACCCTACACCCCTGACCGGGGGCGTTGTTGCCAGCGAGCCTGAGCACCCTTGGGTACGCCATATATTGCCTCCACCCCCAGTATAACCCAGTTTGATCCAGGTCAATGCGGCCAAGTCTTTTCAAGCGCAGGCTGTTAAACGTGAGAAGTGTTTCTGTCTAATTCTATAAAAAAGGAGCAAATCATGACCCAGCACATCCTCGAAGAAGACACTGTCGCCGACAAGAAAGCCATGCAAAGCCTGTTTAGCGTGATTGGTGCCTTTGCGGTGGCCACCGCCGTGCTGGCAATTGCAGTGGGAATGGCTGTGGGCTAGCGCCTTGAGTAGCGCTAGGCAGCGGTGTGCAAGCCACACTCGCGGCCGTCGTGCACCTTGGTGGGGTCGAAGTAGTGGCGACAGGTAGGCAGTTCGTGCTGCTCCATATAGGCCTCTACATCCTCTTCTGACCAGTTGAATATGGGTGCCACCTTCAAGATGCCCCGGTTATCCATGGAGACAATATCCAGGGATTGACGGTGCTCTGTTTCTTCCTTGCGAATACCGGTCAGCCAGATCTCTGGTTTAAATTCGGCCAAAGCGCGGGCAAAGGGTTCCAACTTAACCTGCTCAGTGAAATCCTGATGGCGCTCTTCCTCGTCAACCGTGGGCACGCCGCCCATGATTGCGTTGCGACGCTCGGATGTCATCTGCGGAGAGTAAACGTGAATATCCAATTCAAGATCGCGAATCAGGCGCTCAGCGACCACATAGGTGTCGCGCAGGTTGTAACCGGTATCAACCCAAATGGTAGGCACATTCTTGTCGACATCACTGACCAGGTGCAGCATAACGGCGGCATTTTTGCCCATGCTGGTGGTCGCAATAGTGTTCGCCTGCAGACTTAGGGCCCAGCGTACGATATCGCTGGCACTGGCATCGCGCAGCAGAGCGTTAACGCTGTCTAGGTCCAAATCCAACACGGGTACTGATCTCATAATCGTCACGAACCAAACTTTAAAGAATTAAAATCAGGTTTACAAATAACTGAAACTTATATGGATATACTGCGGCCGATGCCCCTGCGAGAGTATTCGAGAGCTCCCGCAGGCTGAAACTTACCGTTAATGTCAGGCAGCTGCTTTGGCTGCAGTCTTCTCAAGCTCAACGTGTAAATCCAGAAATTGACCGGTGAGCTTATGGCTGGGGGCCATATCGATTAACGGCCTGTGCTCCCGATGGGATTCTTTCATTTTAACCGACGTGTTCAGGTAGGTATCGAACACCGGATAGCCCTCCTCTTCCAACTCAGCGACCAGCTCCCCCGGTAATCGCGCCTGGGAGTTGAACTGGTTAATCACGATACCCTCCACTTCAAGGTCGGGGTTGTGGTCTTCCTGAAGTTCAGCGAGATTGTCCATCAGCGAATACAGACTCTGACGGGCAAAGCTATCGCAATCGAAGGGCACCAGCACCGAGTCCGCCGCTATAAGCGCGGACTTGGAATAAAAATTGAAGTTGGGGGGCGTGTCGATATAAATGCGGTCGTACTCGTCTTCAAGCTTTTCCAGCGCGTCACGCAGCTTGAATATCTTGTAGCGCGATTCCAGCTCTTTTTCCATATCAGACAGCACCGGGCTGGATGGCATCAGGAAAAGGTTCTCGTAAGGCGTTTCCCAAACGAAAGAATCGGGGTTTTTCTGCATGCGCCTGGAGCCCACCGTTTGCTTGAACAAGCCCGCCACGCCCTGTGCTTCAGCAGGAAAAGCGTCGGCGTCTATTTCGCCGACCAGGTAATGGGTGGTATTGCCCTGTACATCCAGGTCGATGACCAATGTTCGGTAACCCATGCTCGCGCCAATCGCCGCCAGGTTACAAGTGATGCTGGTCTTGCCGACCCCGCCTTTTTGATTGAATACGACACGTTTCATAGCTTGGGGAACCGCTTTGGTAGTGATTTAAAGGAGGAAAATCCAGTGTAATCAATCGGGGATTTCAATGTAAGCGTGGGGCGAAAATTTCTGCTTTCATTTTCGCAGTCCCATGCTCGCACCCTATCCAGCCCAGACCCTCTGATACAACTCAATGATCTCGCCAGCCTCGGGAATGCGAGGGTTGTTTGCAGGCGAACCGGACGCAATGGCCTGCTCTGCCATCAACTCCAGGGAACCCGTCCAGGCAGCCTCATCAATACCAAACTCGCCAGGGCTGGGCACCGACAGATCTGCATTCAATTGCCTGAGACCCTCTGTCAGTTTGCTCAAAGCAACTGCATCGGTATCTGAATCATCAGCCAGGCCCATGACACGCGTCGCCGCCGCATAGCGTTCTGGCGCGGCGTCTACCGACCAGGCTGTCACCTCGGGAAGCAACATTGCGTTGCTGAGGCCATGCGGAACATGAAACAAACCACCAATCGGCCGACTCATCCCGTGAATCAATGTCACCGAAGCGTTGGAAAAAGCCATTCCACCCTGGGTTGCTGCCAGCATCATCGCCTCCCGGGCAGCCCGGTTATCCGGCTCGGCGCAGGCAGTGCGAATATTGCGGTAAATGGTGCTCATCGCGGTGAGCGCGATACCATCAGTGAATGGACTGGCTTTGCGACTGACGTAGGCTTCCAGTGCATGACAGAGACTGTCGATGCCGGTGTCGGCGGTGAGCCGATAGGGCATGGTGAGGGTCAGCTCAAAATCCACCAGCGCAGCAATCGGCATAAAACCAAGCCCCGAACAGAGCATTTTTTCATTGGTTTCAGAGTCGGTAATCACCGCCGCGTGAGTGGCCTCGGAGCCAGTGCCCGCGGTTGTCGGGATAGCAATCACCGGCAGCCCTGTGTCGATCAGGTGCGGTACTTTATATTCGCGCATTGGGCCATCGCGATCGGCCATTGCAGCTACAGCCTTGGCCGTATCGATGGAACTTCCGCCGCCCAGGGCCACCAGACAGTCGTAATTCCCCGCCGCAAGAGCAGCAAGGCCCAGCGCTACGCTATCGGTGGTTGGATCGGGAACGCAGTCGGCGAACACCCCGTACGATATAGCTGCCGCTTCAAGCCCGTTGACCACCCGCTCCACATAACCGCATTGCTGCATGAACGGATCTGTGACCAGCAGCGGCCGGGACAGACCCAAATGCATCAAGGTCGGTGCAAGATGGTCGCTGGCTCCCGCGCCGACCTTCAGGATGCGTGGCAGGTTGATATTAGCGGACATGCTCTCGCTCCGGTGGCTCAGTCTTTGATAGCGATGAGGTGGATCTCAAACACCAGGGCCGTATTGGGGGGAATCGAATCCCCGGCACCCTGTTCGCCATAGGCCAGTTTCGGGGGGCACGCAATGCGCCATTTATCGCCCACGGACATCATCTGCAGTGCTTCGGTCCAACCTGGAATGACCTGGTTAACCCCAAATTCTGCCGGCTCGCCTCGCTCCACGGAGCTATCGAACACACCCCCGTCGATAAAAGTACCATGGTAATGCGTCACTACCGTGGAAGTCAGTCCGGGCTTTTCACCACTTCCCGCTTCCAGCACTTCGTACTGTAAACCACTGTCAGTGACGCTGACCTCATCGCGCTCGGAATTGGCTTTCATGAATTGTTCCGCCAGAGCCTGGCGCTTGCTGGCAAGCTCGGAAGCGACAGCCTGCTGCTTATCCTGAATAACCTTATAACTGGGGTTTAGCTCGGCATCGCTCAGCTGTGCCTGCTGATGGTCGTACCAGTGGCGGATACCGCCAATTACCGCCTCCAGGTCGAGGCCGTCAAAGCTGTTGCGACGCAGCTGGTCGCCAAATTGCAAACCGAAACCGTAGCTGACTTTCTGTTCATCGGTGGTCAGTTCCACCTCGGGGAGTAGTGCCATGAGAAATTTCCACTATGCTAGTTTTAAAAGACGCGCACCTTAGCACATTCGCGCGTTCATAGAGGAGAGGTCCATGCTTGAAGAAATAGAAGGCATTCATGAATTTTGGTTCGGCAGCCTGGATGAGCTAGGCATGAGCCCTCCTGAACAAAACGCACTTTGGTTCAAGTCCAGCGCGGAAACCGATCAGCTCTGCGCTGAACGCTTCGGCCATCTGGTCGAGCAGTCCCTTGGCGGCGGCCTGCAGGATTGGGAGTCCAACGACAGAGGCTTGATTGCGCTGATCCTTTTACTAGACCAGCTTCCCCGTAATATTCACCGAGGCACGCGTTTGGCCTTTGCTGGCGACCCTCGGGCACTTGCCCTGGCACAGCACTTCATCGCCCACGGCCACCACCAGCGACTGCCTGCTATCCACCAGGTCTTCCTGTTCCTGCCTCTTGAGCACAGCGAGGATATTGAAATTCAGGAGGAATGCGTGGAATTGTTCAGGGAGCTAGCCGGGGTAACTGGCCTGGAAGCCATAGAGGGCTATATGCGTTATGCGGTGGCCCACAGGGACGTTATTCGCAAGTTCGACCGATTTCCACATCGCAATATCATCCTGGGTAGAGAATCCAGCCCTGACGAGCTCGCCTACTTGCAAACGCATGGGGGCTTTTAATGCATTTGAAGCTTACTTAAGGCCCTGGGAGACCGACCAAAAATCGTAACGCCCCTCAGTCATCTCCGCCTGCCAGACGTCGAAGCGACCGCTCTCCAGGTCTGTGTAGGCCTGTTCTATTGAGTCGTTGACCTGGGGGTAGGCAACATTCTCCCAGGGACATTCCGCCCTGGAAAAGAAACCACAATCCAGGGATTCAGGACCTGCGAGGCAGTAATCCGTATCTACCCGGGCGCGGAATGCGATATAGACCTGGTTGATAAAAGTAATAGTGCCTGTCATATAAAGCTGCAGTTGGTCAGCCGGCAGCAAAACGCCCGCCTCTTCATGCAGCTCTCGAGCTGCCGCCTCCGCCAGGGTCTCACCCTGCTCCATAAAACCACCGGGAATCGCCCAGGACCCCCGCTGTGGCTCAATGCCCCGCTGCACCCAGAGCAGCTTGTCATCATTGGCAACAAAACAGGTCACCACAACCATGGGGTAGTCATAGTCCAGCTGTCCACATTCGGTGCATCGCCAATGATTACGCACCTCGCCGGCTACCACGTGACGCTGCAGTGATCCTCCGCACTGTGGGCAGTAATTATGTTCCGGCAACGCTTTGGCTCCTGGCATGAATAAAAAAACCATAGCACTTTGCCCCGGCAAAAGCATTGGCGCTATGCTTGCGCTCCTAATACTCAATCAGGAAAGCCAAAATGACCGACCAGACGCCGCGCGTGCAATTACTGCTGACTGGCAATGAAATCATGAGTGGCGACACCGTAGACTCCAACTCAGCGATGATTGCCAAACGCCTGGACGAGCTGGCTATTGGCATTTACCGCAAGGTAACGGTGGGCGATGACCCTGCCCTGCTCCAGCAGGAGCTAGGCTCGATGGCTGCCAATGCAGACCTGATTATCGTTAACGGCGGGCTGGGGCCAACGGTGGACGACCTGACCGCCGAGATTCTCGCCGCTGCTGCTGACGTTCCGCTCGAAGAGCACCCCGAGGCGGTGGCTCATCTGCGACAGTGGTGCGCCGGGCGCAACCTGGCGCTGAATGCCGCCAATCTAAAACAGGCCATGCTCCCCGCAGGCTGCCAGATAGTAGACAACCCCATCGGCAGTGCAGTCGGTTTTGAAATGAACCTCGGCGCTTGTCGCATTGTCTGCACCCCGGGCGTTCCCAGTGAACTGGCTGCCATGCTGGACATCATCGTGGCCAGCCTCGCTGCGGAGCGTGAGCAGCCGGTGGAACGTGACATTTTGCGTTTACAGACCTTTGGCCTGGGGGAGTCCTCCGCTCAACAGATTATCAGTGACAATATTCCTGACTGGCCCGCTGAAGTAGAACTGGGGTTTCGCGCCGGCGCCCCTCAGATGGAAATCAAACTGAGCGTTAACAGCAGTGCCGCACTGGGCGCGAGGCAGTGCTGCCAGGCACAAATCGCCGATCTGTTTGGCGACCACATTATCGGCGAGGGAGACACGCTGCTGGCTGAGAGAGTGCTGGAACTGCTGCGCCAGCGTGGCGAAACCCTGACCACAGCCGAGTCCTGCACCGGTGGCCTGATCGCTTCGATGCTGACGCGCATTGCGGGCTCATCAGATGGGTTCCACGCGGGCTTTGTGACCTACGCAAACGCAATCAAACAGGCAGTGCTGGACGTGCCCCAGCAAGACCTGGAAACCCACGGTGCTGTCAGTGAGCAGGTTGTTCGGGCGATGGCCCTGGGCGCTTTGGACAAGTCAGGCGCAAACTACGCCATCGCTGTCTCCGGTATCGCCGGCCCGGCGGGCGGCAGCGAAGACAAACCGGTGGGAACCGTCTGGTTGGCCTGGGGCAGCAGGGACCAGCTGCGCACCCGTTGCCTGTGTTGGCCGGTTGAGCGCGGCCTGTTTCAGACCATGGTCGCTGCAGCCGGCCTGGACATGATCCGCCGCACCCTGCTGGGTATCGATGAAGAGCCCCGCTACTTTAGACAGCGCAAAGCCCGCTAGGAGGCTTACACCTCCAGTGGCGGATTGTCTTCAGTGGGTGCGGTACGATGCCACACAAGTGAATGAAAACGAGTGATATCGCCCACCTTGTCCTTGCCACTCAGCACCAGTGTTTGACCGTCCAGCTCAGCATGTCGCAATTGCTCGCTGCCCGGAAAATTAGGATTGAGACTTTGGGTCACGTAGTGAATGACATCACTTTCATGGACTCGGTATCTCCCGGCGTAATGGAAATATGAGCTGAAAGCCGCGCCCTTGTCGGCGTCAGGTATCTTGCGAAAATTCACGTTATCAGCAAACGCCGCGCGTTCCTTGCGGGCGATGGAGGCGCTCATCCAGCCGTCCTCAGAGTAAAGCAACAAGCCCTGGGGATCTTCACCGTAGGGATAACTAAAATCATCGCGGTCCGAGTAACCGATAGTCCAGGACTCGAGTTGCCAGGTGCCTATCAGGTCTTGTTTAGTGATCATAAGAAGATCCCTTGCTGTTAAATAGCATTATATGAAACGTGCACAGGTGACCGCGTCAAGGCTGCAGCTGCTCAATCTGCCAGCCATTATCGGGCTGCTGAGAATACAGGAAACGATCATGCAGGCGGTGCTCACCCCCCTGCCAGAATTCTATGCGCTGAGGAACAACCCGATAACCGCCCCAAAAGTCAGGCATAGGGATATCTCCCTTACCAAATTTGTCTTTCAGAACCTGCATCTGTTTCTCCAGCATTGCGCGAGCAGACACCGGGCGGCTTTGCCGTGAAGCCCAGGCGGCAATCTGGCTTTCCCGAGGTCGGGTAACAAAATAACTGGCTGATTCCGCGAAGCTCATTTTCTCTACCCTGCCGCTCACAATCACCTGCCTGTCCAGTTCATTCCAGGGAAACAACAGCGAAACTACGGGGTTATCGGCAATCGCTTGCGCCTTATTGCTCCCGTAATTGGTGTAAAACACAAAGCCACCGTGGGACATACCCTTGAGCAAGACGATGCGCTGCCAGGGCAGGCCCTGGGCGTCGATGGTGGCCAGCACCATGGCAGTGGGGTCTTCCAGCCCCGCCCTTACCGATTGCTCAAGCCACCGCTCAAACTGTTCTAATGGACAGGCGGCCAGCATCTCGCGGGTCAACCCGCCGGCGGTGTACTCGCGCCTGAACTCCTCGTAATGCACTGTTAAATCCTGCTACGCTGCGCAGCCAAGTCATGGGGGCTCAATAGTAGCTTCACCAACCGTCACAGGCAAAAAGTAAAGCGATGCAGGCACCACAAATCTTCGACGCCAGGGAGCAACACAGTGAGCAACTGGCGGACATTCTCGCGGACTCATTCAGCGAAGATCCAGTGATGAACTGGATAATCCCGGATCCGGGCTTGTACAAGGATTTCTTTCGCTTACTGATCCGGGACATTTTCCTGCCCCGGGGCATACAACACCTGGAAACGAGTGAAAGAGCTGGCGGCCTTTGGCTGCCGCCAGGAGGGGCTTTCGATGTTCCACCCAGTCTTGCCCTTGTGGGCCTGATCACGAAGTTATTGCTGCGCAACGGGCCCAGAATACTGCGGCGCATTCCACAACAGGGAGCGGTTTTTGACCGGAATCACCCCAAAGATCCGCACTATCACCTGGTGTTTGTGGGCTGCAGGAAGTCTGCCCAGGGCCAGGGTCTGGGCTCGGCCATGCTCAAGCAGGGGACGCGCATCTGCGACGAGCAACATATGCCTGCCTATCTGGAAAGTTCTAATGAACTCAATGTACCTTTGTACCAACGACACGGCTTCAACATTGTGGCTGAGGAGTCTCTCCCCGGCGGCGGCCCTACCGTCTGGTTTATGTGGCGCGAAGCGCGCTAGACCAGCTGAGTTCAGTTGGGGGGAAACTCGGCAAATACCGCGGTCGCTGCCTCACGGCGCTCTTCCGCCAGCACCTCGGTGTTTTCCGGCTGGTTTCGCAAACGAGATTCTATGATCGAGCGCCACACCGATTTGTTACGCAGCGGGTCGATCATGTCAACAATGAAGGTGCCCTGGGTATACTGGCGGACGCTCACATCAGACACCGACGGGCCACAGCCCCAGCAATTGTAATAGCTCATGCTGTTATAGGTACGCACATCGGTGCGCTCTTCAGTCACCAGGTGCCAGATCATGTAGACATCCGCCTGACTGTTATCGGTGACAATTTCAAAGCCCTTGCGCTGCAGTTCGTCAGTCAACGCCTGATCAATACGCGCCTCCTGCATATCACTAATATGCAGGCTGGCAAGATCTTCCCTGTCTACTGGCTGTAGAGCAATTTTCTTAACCTGGGTGAAGTCGAAGCTGGAATCGAAATCCATCGTCGCTTCCAATGGAGTCGCACAGGCGGTTACCAGGCTCAGTAAAAAAAGGGCAGAAGCAGTCTGCAGGGCGCGTAAAAACATCGGTAATTCCTCGTGATTTGATCCTTATTATGGAAGTGATTCGATTTGGTTTCAATCAGCCGTACTGGGATAGACCGGGGCGCGGCGGGAAACGGCAGGGATTTCGGGAAATGGAAAGAAACTGCGCCAGTCTGCGCCGAACTGCTCTGCCAACGTTCGATCGAATGCTGCCCGAAAAACACAGTCCATCTCTCGATCCAGTGCGGCCTCGCTCGCCGCACCCACCAATACGGCGGCTTCAGCCATACCCTCTGCCCTCAGGCGAGATCCTGGAGGCAGGTCTTCGCCGCGGGCCAAAGCTTGAAACATTTGCTGCCAACGATACTGCAGCGTTTCCACGAGTAAATGCATAGGCTCTCCGCGATAACCATTACCGGAGATAGTATCTCTTTTGGCTGAGCATGTTAAAACAATCAAGTCCGGCGGATAGAACCACTGACCGTCACCGTGCGTACTTTTCCGTATGCGCTGCAGAGCGTATATACTTTCACGTTATAAGCCCTGGCAGAAAATGCCGAGAGACCGTTAAGCAATGAAAACTGCCGGCACGAGATAATCATGAGCACAAGGCCCACAAACCAGATCCAGAGGTGGATCCTGCTGCTTAGCATCGCTTTAGGGAGTGCCACGTCTCTGGCGCAGGATGAGATTCTCTCGCAAAACGACGAGGCACTAGCGACAAATCCCGATGGCGCGCCTGTTGCCCAGACTGTAATTGACAGTGATGAGTACCAACAGGCTATCGCCGATCTCGAGTCAACGCAGGGCGCCTATGCAGCCCAATTGCCAGAATACCTGCTCAGCCTGGGGCTAAGCCTGCAGAAAAGCGGAAATCATCAGGCTGCCATTAGCGCCTTCAAGCGAGGCGTCCACCTGGCCCGAATTAACGATGGCCTATACAGCGCCCAACAAATTCCGCTACTCCAGCGTGAAATGGCCAGTCATATGGCACTGGGGCAATACGCCGAGGCTGATGAGCGTCAGCTATACCTCTACCGTGTCCAGATGCGCAGTATGGAAAGTGGACTCACCCGGGCACAGGCCTTTATTCAGCAGGCCCAATGGCAGTACAACGCTTTTCGCCTGGCACTGGATGGTCAGGGTTATGCGCGCTTAATGAGCATGTGGGACCTGTACAGGCTCGCTCTTAACGATATTGTTGACCGACAGGGTGCAACCTCCGTGCTGCTGAAGGAGCCTCTACAGGGAATGCTGCTTTCTCAATACCTGATTGCAAACTATGACGTACAGGACATCAACAGCGCTGGAGACAACTTCTCGATGCAAAATCAGCTGAATCGCTTCAATGCCTACAGGGCACAGAGCTATTCAAAGGGCCAGGCCGTGATACAGGCTATCTACGACGTAGAGGCCGCTAATCACGGTATCAACAGCCAGGGCACTATTGATGCCCGGGTGATGCTGGGCGACTGGGTATTTTGGTTTGGCAAACAAGAGACGGCCATGAATGCCTACGCTGAAGCAATCGCGGAACTTGTAGCCCGTGGCGATGCCGAACCAGAGATAGCATCAATTTTTGGTGCGCCGGTGGAGCTGCCCAACTTCGATGGTGCTCGGCACCTGCCGCCCGTTGCCGGGCCCGAGCGCGCTAACCTGCTGCTGGAGTTTGGCGTAGACGAGCGAGGCAAGGTTTATGACCTTGAACGCGTAGACGAGAACGAATTGAACAATTCGATGGCAAACCGCATTATGCGCAATCTGCGTAAGACGCAGTTCAGGCCCAGACTGGCAATGGGCGAACCACAGAATACAGAGACCGTGACAAGGGCCTATGAAATTGAGCAGTAGTGAGATCACCAGACCAATCAGGTTGCTGCTGCCAGCGGCACTGGCGAGCGTCTGCCTGTTGCTCGCAGGATGTCCTAGTGCCAGCAATCCGACGACACCCCAACCACCCAGCATACCCAGTAGTAGCCCTCCCCCGCCCAGTAGCAGCTCCTCGAGCAGCAGTTCCTCCTCATCCTCTTCGTCCAGCAGCTCATCCTCCAGCAGCAGCTCTTCCAGCAGTCAGGCCGAGAGCTCCTCAAGCGAAAGCAGCTCGGGGAGCCCCTCGAGCCCGAGTCAGGCTGGCTCCCAGGGAACTTCTGGTGACAGCGCCAGCGACAGTGAAAGCCCCGGTGAATTTCCCCAGGGCGAGTTCCCCTCAAACTCAGGCGGTGAAGCCGGTGAGCAGGTCGCCGGAGAAAACGGCGAAAGCACCATGGGTGGTGACGATGCCAGCGCAGGTCAGGGCGGTAACGCTGAGCCCAGCTTTGAAGAGGCCAGCGGCGGCGCGGAAGGCGAACCCGGATTTGAACCCGCAGGCTCGGGTGGACTCCCCGACATGAGCGATGAACCCAGCTTCGAGGAAGTGATGGCTGGCATGGAAGGCGCTATGGGTGATCAACCCGGCGGAAATCCAAATAGCGGTCAACAGGGGCAGGGACAAGGCACGCCGGGAACGGTCGGCAATGGCCAGGCAGGCGGGGTTCAGGGTCAGGGTCAGGGTCAGGGAGAATATGGTGCTTACCCGGGCGGCTCTTACCCGGGTAGTGCAGGCGGTGACGGCAGTGGCAGCGGACCACTCACTCCCGCCGAACAGGTCGCTATCCTCGATGCCCGCCTGGAACGGGGCACTGGTGAATTCGACGCAATGATTCTCGAAGAACAGGCAGCCCAACGCGAGGCTGCACGCAATAGCACGGCGCAACAACCGCCAGTGAGCGCTCCCAGTTCGGGCGGCGGCGGTCAGGGCAATAGTGAGTATGGCGCAGGGGGCATGGCCAGCAGCGGCAGTCAAGGCGGCGGTATTGGTGGCGCATCAGCGGGCGGTGGGCAAATGCCCAAGAACACAGCCAAATACCCTCCACCCGAAGATATCCCATCGGGCGATGGAGACGACGTTGTCGCTCGTCAGCTACGAGAAGCGGCCATGCGCGAGCCTGATCCAGCAGTGCGCGAGAAGCTTTGGGACGAATATCGCAAGTACAAGGGCATTGAAAAGTGATAGCGCGATGGAACTGGTGGGCGATTGCAGTGCCGTTCATTGGGCTTCTACTGCTATCTGGCTGCGTCAACCAGACAGTGAAAAGTACATCGGTTCCGCCGATTGAATCCAGCAGCGAAGCGATCCCAGAGGGACAGCTCCTGGATGTTGGCATTGCAATTTTCGATCCGGGCCTTGATGAATACGATGAGGACGAGCGTGTTTATCCCGAGGTACGAAAAGCCGAGTCCCGTTTTATGCCTAACCTCCTCTCCCAGGCAATGCAGGAAAGCGGGGCCTGGGGTGCGGTCAGAGTTGTACCCGATCCAGAGCGTATCTCAGACCTTTCCGTGCGCGGCAAGATCCTCCACTCCGATGGTGAAACCCTGGAGATACAGATTCGTGCAGAAGATTCCCGAGGCCACGAGTGGCTGGATAAAACCTACGAAAGCAAGGCCAGCGCCTATGCTTATAAAAGCACTACGCGCAGCACCTATGATCCGTTTCAGGCCATGTACAACACCATAGCGAACGATTTACTCAAAGCGCAGAGCGAGCTGAGACCCGAAGACCGGGAAAATGTGCGATTGACCACGGACCTGCTCTTTGCGCAGAGTTTTTCCCCCGATACCTTTGACGGCTACCTTGCCAAAAACAACCGGGGCGTCTACCTGGTGATGCGCCTGCCAGCGGAAAATGATCCCATGATGGAGCGCGTAGCAGTCATTCGGGAACGCGACAATATGTACGTCGATACTATGCAGGAATACTATAACTCCTTCGGCATTGAGATGATCGGTCCCTATCAGGAATGGCGTAAACTAAGCTATGAAGAGGCCATGGCCCTGCAGGAATTAAAAGCCGAAGCTCGGCGTCGACTCATTGCCGGAGCGGTCGCAGTGGCAGCCGGTATTGCCGGCATGACCAGCAGCGATAGCAATAGCCGTGCTGCGGGCAACGTCGCGGTTATCGGTGGTGGTTACCTACTCAAAAGCGGCCTGGAAAAACGCAACGAGGCCCAGATCCATGTGCAAGCGCTAGAAGAACTGGGCATGTCGCTTGAAGCGGAAATCACGCCCCAGGTCATCGACCTGGAAGACCGCTCTGTCACCCTCAGCGGTAACGTAGAGGAACAGTACTCCCAATGGCGAGAAGTATTGGCTGACATTTATGCCACGGAGATCGGTTCGCTGGAAGGCCTGGAGGAATCCTCCACAACCCCTGATACACTTTAAGCCTGAAAAACACAGCCGCAACGCATAAAAGGTTCGCCCAGTAAATGTCTTCCCAAAACGAGCAATTGGAGCCAACGCCCTTTGAGCTCGCACCAAAGTCAGCGCCGGAACAAGCCACCGCCAAGGCCCCGCCGCAGTGGGTAATACCCGCCCTGGGCGGCCTCGCGCTACTGGCGCTGCTGGTTGTCTTCTGGCTGCCCGAGCAGGTCAACGAATCCGAGCCATCGTTAGCCGATTCTGCTGAGAAGGCCGATACATCGGAATCCCCGGTTTCAAGACCCAAAGCAGAACCAACAACCCCTGCAGCGTCCCCCTGGTCTGACGCTCAGGCTGCAAAATTGCGCAAAGAAGCCCAGGACGTGCTTCAGGAACTGCTGGATTTGCAATTTGGCCTGGAGGAACGGGGTGCAAACCTGTGGTCCACACAAACCTATGACGA
This sequence comes from Halioglobus sp., assembly GCA_039979015.1. Classification (GTDB taxonomy): domain Bacteria; phylum Pseudomonadota; class Gammaproteobacteria; order Pseudomonadales; family Halieaceae; genus Halioglobus. The sequence goes on along the minus strand of JBDWAD010000009.1, from coordinate 39,217 downwards.
GGCGCTGGCTACAGCACAGACGGGCGATGAGCTGTACCGCCAGAAACAGTATGTAGAAGCCAAAGAGGCGTACCAGCAAGGACTGGCTCAGTTGCAGGCAATCAATGACGGCATTCCCGCAGTCGTTGACGAGCAGCTTGCACTGGCCCTTGATGGCATAGAGCAGGGCCTTATCGAACAAGTGCAAAGCGCCCTGGAATTGGCTACGTTGATCGAGCCCGAAAATGCAGCGCTAACAGACCTGCAGCAAAGGGCGAGTGTCTTGCCATCACTCATCGCACGCATGGAAGATGCCAGCAATGCAGAAGCAGCAAACGACCTGGCGGCCGCTCAAGACCAGCTCCAGCAGGCAGTGGACCTGGACCCTCTGCACCAGCGCGCAGCCGGTGAATTAGACCGCGTTAGCGCCGCACTCGTTGATCAGCAATTTAATGATGCAATGAGCGATGGTTATGCGGACCTGGATCAAGGCAGCTATAGCAGTGCCAGGGAACACTTTAACCGTGCCGCAAGCGTGCGCCCCGGCTCGGCAGAGGCTGGCAGCGCCTTGCAAGAGGTCAGCGTCGCCCAGCAGGCTAATCGCCTGAACAGCCTGAAGCGCCAGGGCGATAAACTTGAACAAAGCGAGCAGTGGCAGCAAGCCGTTGAAGCCTATCAAAGCGCACTGGAGATGGACGCAAGCTTGTTATTTGCAGTGGAGGGATTAAAGCGCAGCCAGTCCCGCGCGCGCCTGGATAAACAATTTCGTGCGGCAATGCTAGAGCCTGATCGCCTCTCTGACGTTGCGGTTGCAGAGGCGACCGAAAAGCTCTTGGCCTATGCAGTCACGATCCCTGAACAAGGGCCGGTACTGAAAGAGCAAATTTCAACATTGCAGGTGCTGCTGGAACAAGCCAACACGCTGGTGCCAGTGACTTTTCGCTCTGATGGTGAAACAGAAGTCATCATCTACAAAGTGGCGCGGCTGGGTACCTTCCAGCAGCGGGAGCTGAATCTGCGTCCAGGCACCTACCAGGCCCGAGGTAGTCGAGTGGGTTACCGGGACGTGTTACACAAGTTCACCATTGATCACAGGGGCGATGTGCCGCCGCTCGATATCACCTGCTCGGAGCGCATTCTTTGAGTCCGGCCAATTCAGACGATTCGCTGAGCCCAATCGAACCCAGTGCATTCCAACCACTGGGCAGCGACGTAACAGAAAAAAAGTCCCCTATTCATCCGCTGCGTTGGGTGCTGGGTGCAACGGCTCTGTCCTTCGTCCTGGTAATGGGCTTTTTGCTGACCGCCAGTTCGCTGCAGATTATCGTCGAGAGTGAATCTGAGGCCGACGTAGACATCAGCGGCCTCGCTTTGCCTTTTGGCGAGCGCTACCTACTCCGACCCGGTGATTACACCGTGGCAGTTGAGGCCCCCGGCTACCACCCTTTTGCTACCGTGATCACCGTCACAGGCAGTGACAGTCAGAGCGCCACCCTGGTACTGCAGCCGCTACCGGGGATGATCACAATAAAAACCCAACCCAATGGAACCCGGGTGCTAGTGGACGGTGAACACCTGGGTGACACACCGTTGAATGACCTTGCACTGGAGGCCGGCGAACGAATCATCAGGCTGGAGGCGGATCGTTACCTGCCCCATGAGCAGGTTTTTGATGTCACCGGCCGACAATTACCCCAGCAGCTATCCGTAGACCTAAAGCCCGCATGGGCCGAGTTCAGCGTGAACAGTAACCCCGCCGGTGCCAACATTTTGGTAGACGGAGAGATCGTGGCAGTCACACCGGCTGTCATCGAGATATTGCAGGGCGACCATCAGCTGATGTTGCAGCAACCCAAGTTTGCAAGCTGGCAACAGGACCTGGCGGTCACAGCAGGCCAACCACAGGACCTGGGAACTATCGAGCTGCAGCCCGCGACCGGACTCCTGCAGTTATCCAGCACGCCCAGTGGCGCCAACGTAACGCTCGATGGTGAGTTTCAGGGGCAAACACCGCTAGACCTGGAGATCACTCCCGATCGAAGCCATCGCCTGGCGGTGTTCAAGCCCGGTTATCGCCGTCATAGCGAGACGGTAGAAATGGGCGCGGCAGCCACCGACAGTCGCACCATCAGCTTAAGGGCGCAACTTGGAGAAGTTAAATTTCGGATATCCCCATCACAAGCCGTTTTGCGTGTTAACGGCAAGCCCCGCGGTACGGGGAATCAGGTGCTGTCATTACCAGCGGTCGCGCAGCGAGTTGAGATCTCTCTGGACGGCTACGCCTCGGTGAAGCGCACAGTAACGCCTCGCCCCGGGCTCCAGCAATTGGTAGAGGTTAGCCTGCAAACGGCAGCCGAAGCCAAGGCCGCAAGGATCAAGCCAGAGCTAACCACCGCTCTGGGGCAAACGCTACTGCTGTTCAATCCCGCCGACTCGCCCACAGCGAACTTCAGTATGGGCGCATCGCGGCGAGAACCGGGCAGACGCGCCAATGAGGTATTACACCCCGTCGCGCTCAGTCGCAGTTTCTATATGCAAACGACCGAGGTGACCAATGCCCAGTTCCGCCTGTTTACCGCCTCGCATGATTCCGGCCAGATCGAGGGCAACAGTCTCAACAGGGATCATCAGCCAGTCGTTCAGGTCAGTTGGCAGCAAGCCGCGGCGTTCAGCAATTGGCTAAGTAAACGCGAGGGTCTGCCGCCCTTTTACCGCGAAACCAACGGCATCATTACTGGCTACAACCGCTCCAGCACGGGCTACCGGCTTCCAACGGAAGCAGAATGGGCCTGGGCCGCGCGCAGCGATGGTGAAAGTCTGCTGAAATTCCCCTGGGGGGAGACCTTCCCGCCCAGCACTGCTGTAGAGAATTACGCCGACAGTAGTTCTGCCTACGTAACGGGGCGCGTTCTGAGCGCCTACAAGGATGGCCATGTCGTCAGCGCACCCGTTGCCTCTTTCCCCGCCAGCAACAAAAAGCTCTACGACCTGGGCGGTAACGTCGCCGAGTGGGTGCACGATGTTTACACCATTCCCTCGGCCAACGGTTCGCTGCAAATAGATCCCCTGGGTGCGCAATCTGGCGATAATTTCGTCATTCGCGGTGCCAGTTGGTCCCACAGCAGGATCGCAGAGCTGCGCCTGTCATACCGGGATTATGGGCAAGCGGGACGCGATGACGTAGGATTCAGACTCGCGCGGTACGCGGAGTAAACGCATGATCAAGCTGTTAGCACTACTTCTGGCCCTGTGGGGTATGCCTGTTGGGGCCCAACCCGATGGGGAGGACCCGAGCGCGAGCGAAGAAGCAAAGACCGAAACAAAAGAAAAAACGGAGCCGGCGACGCCCCGCCCTGCGACCGATCCCTTTGATTACGAATCCTCCGAGCAAATATCTGAAGACCTTTCGGTCTCTTTTCCGGTGGACATATAGGACCCGACTATGAAGCAAAGGATGTCTTCCGAATTCATATACCAGTTGTTCGCCCTGCTGATTGCGGTGATCGTGGTTCACGCTGTGTACGTCGGCGCTATCCGCCCCGCGGCAGATAACCAAATTCGCCAGGAGATGGAGCTGCAAGCATCTGGAGATGACTATGTCCCGGAGCGCAGCTTTGTGGTGGTGATCCGCGACTTTGAGCAGGAGGCCTGTTTTATCCTGCTGATCTGGGCCCTGGCAATTATGGGTTATAAAGGTAAGCGCACTATCGATGAGCAGAGCCTGCTCGATCGCCGTTTGCTGGACATCCCCGAAGGCACCAGTGTATTACCCGAGGATGCCCGTGAGTACAGCAGGTCCCTGGAAGCACTGCCAGATCAGGAACAGGATTATTTGTTGCCTCGCACGCTGCTTTCAGCCCTGCAGCGCTTTGCTACCACCGGCAGCATTCAGGCGGTGTCTGACACGATCAAGGAAAGCTGTGAAATAGAAGCCGACCGGCTGGACTCCGAACTATCCATGGTGCGCTATATCGCCTGGGCCATTCCATCCATCGGCTTTATCGGCACGGTGCGCGGTATTGGCGAGGCCCTGGGGCAGGCTTACAAGGCGGTAGAAGGTGATATTTCCGGAGTAACGGTGAGCCTCGGTGTCGCTTTCAACAGTACATTCGTCGCGTTGGTGCTCTCCATTATTATCATGTTCTGCTTGCACCAGTTGCAGTTATCGCAGGAACGCCTGGTGTTGGATTGCCAGCGCTACTCAGACAAGCGCCTGTTGCGTCACCTGGTTTCCGCATGACTGTTGCCCTGCTAGATATTAACGACTGCGTCCTGCAGCTGTGGGGCAGTGGGCCCCTGCAACAAAGCCCTGGCTATGCACTACTTGAGGGCAAAGAGTATCGATTTGGCGGCGCCGCCAGGGGCAGCGCCCGCATGCGCCCGCGAGACATTAATAACCGCTACTGGTGGCAGCTGAGCGTTGAGCCCCTGCAACCTGCGCTGGGTCCGGCACGACATACCGCCGACCTGGTGCATGCACACTTATTGCAGCTGCATCGAGAGGCAGGCCAGCCCAAGGAGCTCCTTCTGGCTTGCTCGGGCAGTATGCAAAGAGAACAGCTGAGCCTGCTGCTAGGCATTATCCAGCAATGCCCGTTTGAAGTTGTGGGTCTGGTAAACCGCAGCGCCTTGCTGGGTAGCTTACATGGCGGCCCGGGGAGACTTTTCCACCTCGAGTTGCAACTGCACCAGGCGCTACTCACCGAGCTGGCCCAAAACGGTGAAGAGATCGCTGTACAGCGCAGTGTGCCGCTGCCGGGCTGCGGCTTACTGCATCTACAGGAACGTTTGGTGGAAGTCGTATCCAGCGCATTTATACGCCAGACGCGGTTTGACCCCAGGCGTAAAGCCCAAACCGAACAACAACTCTACGACGCCTTGCCCAAAGCGCTGCAAGCCCTGGCCGACAGCCCCGAGACAAATATTGAGGTCAATGGCTACAGGGCGAGGATCGCTGGCACGGACATGGTTGATGCCGGACAGCGGCTTTTCACTGCAGCGGCTGAAGCAATGGGTAGCATGTCCCCTGCGGACCGCTTGCTAGCAGACCCACTGGTAGCGCTGCTACCTGGAGTACGCGACAAGTTCCCACAAGCGGAATTCGCTCTTGCCGATGAACTATGGCAGGCCATGCAACAGCTCACCGATCACCTGCTAAACCGCGACGGCCCACTGAGCTTCGTCACCGCCCTGCCCTGCCTGGCGTCAAGCGACAGTGGTCCCATCGAACCCGCTGCCCTGGAACCCATGCCCGTGGCAATCACTCACCCGACCCACGTGCTCGTGGGTTCTACTGCGAGGCCTCTTGCGGGTAAGGTTCAGCTTGCACCTGGCATTGATCTCGCCAAGGGAGATCAGGGTTGGTTGTTAAACGGGGTTGCGTCCGTCAATGGTCAAGAGGCTAATCAGAATCAACCCCTGGCCGCGGGGGATATTATTGGCTCTCCCGATGGAGTCACCTATCAGTTGATCGAAGTCGTGGGTTAGGCATGGCACGCAAAAAGCGCAGCTTTACCACCTTCAATCTCAGTTTCCTCGACATAATGTCCTGCGGATTCGGAGCGGTAGTACTGGTGTTTCTGATCATAGATCATTCCATGGAGGTTCAATCGCAGGATCTTAACAAGGACCTCATGTCCGAAGTTAACCTGCTGGAAGAAGAGGTCACCGAAGGCCAGGAAGGCCTGGTGGCGCTGCGCAACACCCTCTCTGAGCTCGATATGCAGATGGTAGAAGCCCAGGGACGTGCAACGCGCATCACCGAAGAGCTCGACGAGTACGAGGCCTTGATCGAATCCCTGAAGGCGGATGGCTACACCGAAGACGAAGCCATTGAAAAACTGAAGGCCGAAATTCTCTCCCTGGAACAGGAAGTGCAAAAACTCAGGGAAGCCGCTCCCGAAGATGGCGGTAAAAGCGCTCGCACCTTTGTCGGCGAAGGCAACCGTCAGTACCTTACCGGTCTTAATCTGGGTGGCCGCAATATTGCCATCCTGCTGGATGTTTCCTCCAGTATGCTTGCCGATAGACTGGTCAACATTATTCGCTTGCGCAACATGGGTGAAGATGTGCAGCGCCGGGCCGATAAATGGAGCCGCGCCCTGAACACGGTCGATTGGCTCACCGCCCAGTTGCCAGTCAATGCCGACTACCAAATCATTACCTTCAATACACAGGCCTCTGCCCTGCTGCCCGCAACGGAAGGAAAGTGGCTTGAAGTGGCTAACCAGGCCCAACTGGAAAAAGTATCCAGCGAACTTCGACGAGTCGTCCCCAGCGGGGGTACCAGCCTCGAGAACGCTTTCATTGCGATGCAGAAGTTATCGCCTTCCCCCGATAATATTTTCCTGATCACAGACGGCCTGCCCACCCAGGGCACCAGTCCGCCGCGCGGCACCAAAGTCAGCGGCAAGGACCGGCAAAAGCTGTATCGCCAGGCGATTCGTCAGCTACCTACCGGGGTGCCAATTAATATTATTTTAGCCCCCATGGAAGGTGACCCTATGGCCGCCTCGGAATTCTGGCAGCTGGCCCAGGTAAGCCAGGGCACCCTGCTCAGCCCTTCAAGGGATTGGCCCTGATGGCCCGCCGGCGCGCTGCCGAAGAATTCTCGCTGTCGTTTCTCGACGTCATTTGCTGTGGTTTCGGCGCCGTCATTCTGTTGTTGATGATTACTAAAACGGTACAACCGCAGATCATTGAAGCATCGACCGTCAACATGGAAGGCAAGCTGGCTGATTTGCAGGAACAGATCTATGAAATCAGGGGCGAATCGGTCGTACTCAACCGCGATCTGAACGCAAAGCATGAGCAATTGTCAGAATACACAGAGCGAATCGCTATTTTGCAGGGCCAGTTAGCCAGCGCACGCTCCCAATACGATAGCATTCAGGTGGAAACCAACAGCAACGATGTGATCACTGAACAACTGGCAATCGCACGACAGCAACTTTCAGAAGAGATGAAACGGTTACTGGGCAGTCAATACCTTTCAAAAAATAACCTGATTGGCGGTATTCCGGTAGACAGCGAGTACATCATTTTCATCATCGATACATCAGGCTCCATGTTCTCCTATGCCTGGGCCAGAATGATTGAGGAAATACAGGCAACGCTGGCGATTTACCCGGAGGTTAAGGGCATACAGGTCATGAACGACATGGGACAGTACATGTTCAGTCGCTACCGGGGGCAATGGATCCCCGACACTCCAGGTCGACGCAAGGTCATCATGCAAAACCTGCGCAACTGGAACGTATTCAGTAATTCCAGCCCGGTGGAAGGCATTACGGCGGCCATTCGGACCTTCTACGACCCCGGGAAGAAAATAAGCCTTTATGTGTTTGGTGATGAATTCACCGGCGACTCCATTGCCCAGGTCGTTGAAACGGTGGACCGTATCAATAGAACCGATGCAGAGGGCAATCGTTTGGTGCGAATCCACGGGGTCGGTTTTCCCGTACAATTTATCCGTGCACCTCACCTACAGACGACTGGCATTCGCTTCGCTACACTAATGCGTGAGCTGGCATACCGAAACGGAGGGACTTTTGTTGCGCTTAATGACTTCCGCCCCTGACATCAGAGTCCTGGGCGTCGCCCTGGTGCTGCTATTCTTGGCGGGCTGTGGGCCCACCAAGGTCAAAGTGGAAGGGAATTTTCCTGACCCGCTGATGGAACCTGTGCCCCTCACCCTTGGTGTCTGGTATCCAGAGGAGTTTGCCAATCACGAGTTTTTTGACGAAGCAAAAACACGATCGGAGTCTGGCTGGATCGTCAATACCGGTGATGCCCAGGTGGCGATGTGGGACAAATTATTGACAGGCATGTTCACCGAGATGGTGCACATGAAAGGAGAACCCGGTGCGGGTCAAATGAATCAGCTCGTCAACGCGGTCCTCATCCCCCACGTAGACGAGCTGCAATACGCGATACCGCAACACACCAATATCAAAGTGTATGAAATCTGGATGCGTTATCGCTTTGAGCTGGTGACGACTTCAGGCGAACCGATCGCGGAGTGGACCATGGCTGCCTACGGCAAAACCCCCACTGCCTTCCTGCGTAGCGATGAAGCCGCGGTTAACCTGGCCGCCGTTATGGCGTTGCGGGACGCTGGTGCCAATTTCGCCACCAGTTTCACCCGGGTACCCGAAGTCTCCGCATGGATGAACGGGGACTGGTCGCCAAACGAGCCCCAGCCTGCACAGCAGGAAGCCTCGCTCGACGGCGAACCGATGACTGAGCCAGAAGAGGTTGAGCAATGAGAGTCTGGCTTATCTTTACCCTCGTCTTACTGACGTCAGGTTGTGTTACCTCCACCGTCGATGAGATGGTGTTCAATGAACCCGTCGCCGGTATTGGCGACTCCACTGTGGTTATTCTTGGTCGGCGCCACGCCAGCGACTACGAAACCGAGCCGGACTTTATTGAATGTGTTGGCGATCACATTTCGCGCAGGGACAACACCATTACAGTGATTAACGAGATCGACTTCATCAATTCACTGTATCCATGGTTCGAGCCTCGTACCGCCCCGCTGCACCCTGAAGACATCACCCGCCTGCTGGAACAAGATCCTGTTGCCCAGCGTATGCGAGAGCTAAAAACCGAGTACATGATCTGGGTTGACGGCGTCACCATCCAATCCGACTCAGCGGGCTCCATGACTTGCGGCATCGGGCCCGGAGGCGCTGGTTGTTTCGGTTTCGGCACCTGGAGTAACGACTCCAATTACGAAGCTGTGATCTGGGACTTTACCGACCAGGCTGAAGTGGGCCGGGTAAACACCACCGCCACCGGTCAGTCTTATATGCCCGCGGTGGTCATACCCATTCCAATCATTGCACCCGTACAGGGCACTGCCTGTGACGGAATTGGCGATCAACTGCTGGAATTTCTCTCCAGCGAGTATTGAAGATGCGCCTGTCCGTAACACTGTTACTCCTCGCTTTACCCTTTGCGGCCAACATCAGCTTGGCAGCGAGCAAAGGGGAGGAGGAACACCAGAAAATTATCGACTCCGGGCAGATTTACGATGACCCTGAGCTACAGGCCTACGTCAACCGTATCGGCCAGTCCCTGGTCGCCAACTCAGACAAACCCAAAAGTAAGTTTACATTCACGGTGCTCGATTCTGGCGTGATCAACGCCTTTGCCGCACCCAATGGGTATATCTATGTGAGCCGCGGCCTGCTGCCCTTCATGGATTCAGAAGAGGAACTGGCGGGCGTTATCGGCCACGAGATTGGACACGTCACCGGCAACCACCACGGTCGACGGGGGCGAGCCGACATCACCAGTAAAATTGTTGCGACCACCGCTTACATCCTCACCGGTAGCGGTGACCTGGCAGACGCATCATCCATGTATGGCGCAGAATTGATCAGCGGATTCGGCCGCGACATGGAATTGGAAGCCGACGGCCTGGGCGCAGAGTATATGTACAAAACGGGCTATGATCCGCAGGCACTGCTGGAAGTCATAGGCGTACTCAAAGACCAGGAGCAGTTTCAGCGAGTAAAGGCAAAAGCTACAGGGAAGCCCGCAGGCACCTACCACGGCCTCTACGCCAGTCACCCACGCAACGACAAACGTTTACAAACAGTGATCGGCAAAGCCAGTGAACTGGACCTCGACGAATACGTGGAAAGCCCGGAACAACCGGGAGAATTTCGGCGTCACATTGAGGGACTGGTCTGGGGCGAGAGCGTACAGGGGCAGCGGGAAGAAAACCGCTACTACCACAGTAAACTGGCCTTCACTTTTGAACATCCTGAAGGCTGGTCTGTGAAGTCGGGGAGTAAAGCGGTAGTCGCTAGTTCGCCCGATGGCAGAACGTCATTGACAGTCACGCTGCGCAGAAAAGACAACAGCAAAACACCACAGTCGGTGCTTGAGAGCAGCGCGAGTGGCGAGTTCAGCAAAGGGGCAGAACTCGAACAAGCGGGGCTAAAAGGCTACTCTGCGATCGCCAGCAGCAACGGCGTTGCAAAGCGTTTGGCGGTCATCGATTACAACTATACCTACCTGCTACAGGGAGAGTCTGCCGATTTTGCAGCTAACGACCCTGTCTTGCTCGAGATAATAGAGAGCTTCCGTCCTACTCACCCGAAAGAGAAAAAAGCGGGTACACCTCGCTATGTGCACTACATCCAGGTGCCTCGAGGTGCTACCTTTGCCAGCATCGCGGCCAGCATTCGCATCCCTTATGCCGAAGAGCAACTGCGGTTGCTTAATGGTATGTATCCTAGGGGCGAGCCCAGGACCGGAGACTGGATTAAAGTAATTCGCTAACGTTTCAGCTGCGTTGCTGGACCAACACCCAGGGGGGAGCCACAACTACCCATAACTCCTGGTTCGCCTCGTACCAGGCCAGGGCTTGCTCGTCGTGTACCGAGGCGATCTCGCCGCCTGCTATCCATTGCTGGAACTGATCCGTGTTATCCAGGCCGAGTTGCACAGCCACTTCCACCAGATTCAGCTCGGAGCCAACTGCAATCACGTTGCCGTGAGCGTAGTAAGTTTGCAGGTCGTGCCAGTTAATTCTAGCGGTCTGGCTATGGTATTCCTGACGCAGCAGGGTTTCACGGTCTTCAGACATATCACCCATAACGTGAGTCCGAAACAAAGGGATTACTGCGGCGCTCTTCACCAAAGGTGGATGTTGGCCCATGACCTGGAATAAAGGTGATGTTGTCTCCCAAGGGAAAAAGCTTGTCTCGAATACTGGAAACCAGCTCCTCATGATTGCCCTTGGGGAAGTCGGTACGGCCTATAGAGCCCTGGAAGATGACATCTCCAACCCAGGCAACGTTCTGGGGCTCGTAAACGAACACCACGTGCCCTGGCGTATGCCCGGGACAGTGCAGGACCTGCAAGGTTTGCTCACCTACGGTCACAGTATCGCCGTCTTCCAGCCAGCGATCTGGCTCAAAGGCATCGGCGTGGGGGAAGCCGGACATCTTGCACCACTCAGGCAATTTTTCCAGCCAAAAGTTATCCGCTTTCTCAGGCCCCTCAATCTTGACCTTCAATTGCTGACGCAGCACATCCGCCGCTGCACAATGGTCCATATGAGCGTGGGTGAGAATAATTTTCTCAACGGTGGCATCCATTTTTGCCACCGTCTCTAAAATGCGATCAACATCACCGCCGGGGTCAACGATGGCGGCTTTGCCGCTGTCGAGACACTTTATAATCGAACAGTTCTGCTGATAGGGGGTCACCGGAACAATACTGCACTGAATGGACATTTCTAAATTCTACTTCGGACTTTCGGGCGGGAAAGGATACCACAGCCCGCTAAGGGGCTGTGGTTTTGATCATCAACTGGCAGGCAGGACGCCTCGATTATCGTCTTCGTGCTGATCCGCTTTGGGGTCATCAAACACATACTGGTCGAACTGGTTTTCACTCTTGGCGACAATAATTGAGACTGTCGCATCTCCCGTGACATTGACTGCGGTCCGCACCATATCCAGCAGTCGGTCGACACCAATAATCAGCGCAATTCCCTCAACAGGCAAGCCAGCTTGCTCCAGCACCAATGCGAGAGTAATGAGGCCGACGCCAGGGACTGCTGCAGTGCCGATTGAAGCCAGCGTGGCAGTAAGAATCACAGTAATAAAATCGCCCATAGAAAGGTCCACACCGTAGACCTGGGCAATAAATACCGTAGCGACCCCCTGCATGATGGCTGTGCCGTCCATATTAATGGTGGCCCCCAGCGGTACCGTAAAACCGGCGACAGAATTATGCACGCCCATGCGCTTTTCCACAGTGCGCAGGGTAATGGGCAGTGTCGCACCGGAAGACGCGGTGCTAAACGCAAAAGCCCATATCGGGCGCATTTTTCGCAGCAACATAGCCGGTGATAGCCCCGTGAAGGACTTCAGCATAAAGCTGTAAACCCCAAGAGCGTGCAGCAGCAGTACACCAAAGACGGTGAAGAAATAGGCCGCCAAATCGACAATTGCCCCTATTCCCATGCTGGAAAACAGCTTGGACAGCAACGCAAATACGCCATAGGGCGCCAGCGCCATCAATATTTCGACCATCTTCATGATGACCGCATCCACATCGCGGAAGAAGCTGGCGAGACGCCGCCCGGGCTCGCCCGCATGCGAAATGGCATAGCCAAACAGCAAGGCAAAGACAATGATCTGCAGCATCTTGCCATCAGCCATCGCTTTAACCGGGTTTGATGGGAAGATATCAACCAGCACATCAGTCAACGGTGGTGCCGCCTTGGCCTGAAATTGAGCGGCCCCTTCGATAACCACTCCAGATCCAGGGCTGACTAATACCGCAAAGAACAGCGCCAAACTTATAGCGACTGCCGTCGTTCCCATATAAAGCGTTAGGGTCTTGGCCGCAATCGGCCCCATTCTGGCACTGTCTCCCAGGGAAGATGCGCCGCAGATCAGGGAGACCATCACCAGCGGAACGACCAGCAACTTCAGAGAGGCGACAAAGATACGCCCCACCACATCGAACAATCCGTGAACCAGATACACATCGACCAGCGATTTAAGCCCTTCGGAGACACCTGTTGAATGCGTCAGTAGATTGATAATTGAGCCAACGGCGATACCCGCCACCATGGCGATCAATATCCGATTCGTGAGACTCACTCAGGGCACTCCCCGTTCAGATAACCGCTAACCGAGTCATCGGCACAGGCATTACAGCCCGATGCATACTGCTTTTTACCGCCAGCGAGCAGGTCAGCGCACACCGGTGCGTATTCCATAGTACAAACCTGCGGACGAGGCTCAGTACACTGTGTGACCAGGGTAGGAGTTGGCTGCGTTTCGCAGCCAACAACAAACAATAAAGCGAGAGCACCCAGGGCAATTCGCATGAAAAAACTCCAGTTTAGTTGCAAAGCGTGCAAAGCCTAACACTGTTGGCAGCGCAGTGCAGCAGGCCACGCTTGTCAGATTTAGCAATCCGCCTGGGCGGGGCCCGCTACACCCTTTGACAGCTCTTTGGGGAAAAGGGTTCGAACCAGAGAGGAGGATCCGGCTAAAACTTGTGACCAGGTTTCTACGTCCAGTGTCAGGCGTGCATATCCCGCCGTCGGCAGATTGTCCAAACACCTGCGGCCAACCAGCTTATTAACCAAATCTGTCAGCGCCGGGTTATGACCTATCAGGAACAAGCTGGAGTGATGATTCGGCTGTATCGATATCCATTCCAGCAAGTCCGCTGAATCAAAGGTATAGAGACTCTCCTCAGTGACATGCTCGAAATCGGCCAACGCAGGCCACCCCGCGCACAAACCGTCCAATGTTAGCTGCGACCGCCTGGCCGGACTTACCGCTATGCTTTGCGCTACCACATTCTGGGCGAGTGCCTCCCCCATGCGAGGTGCATCTCGCTTGCCTCGTTTGTTCAGCTTCCGCTCTCTGTCAGGTAACCCAGGCTGATCCCAGGCCGATTTTGCATGCCTCATGAGGTGCAGGGTTTTCATGAATTAAGTCCCCAATCTTGCGTTTGGCTTACAACATGGCTAGAGTCGTCTACGTTGTAAGTGGTAACTGTACCTGGTCGATTTACTTCCCCAAGCGGTTAGTAGTATGGGCAAGTGACCTCCATCAATGCCTTAAGGCCGATGTGGAGTAACTGTGCTGAGACGTAAAACAGTAGCACCATTTTACCGACAGATCGCCTTGCGCGACCTGCCAGGGGATTCCTTTGTGCCCCGTATTCACCCTGAAACCCCCCGCTGCCTCGTCCATATATCCCTCAAACAGGGATATGCCGCCGCACCCGGGAGGCCTATCGTTTGAGCTCAGCCGACACCAGCCTTCTGCCCTTTGTGGTTTACTTCATCGCGGTCCTGCTATTAGTGGCGACTATGCTGGGCCTGTCCTATCTGCTGGGACAGCGCCGGGCCAACAAGGCGACCAATCTTCCATTTGAGTCGGGCGTGCTCTCGGTTGGCTCCTCGCAAATCCAGATGTCTGTTGAGTTCTACCTGGTAGCCATCTTCTTTGTCATCTTTGACCTGGAAACAGTTTTCATCTTTGCCTGGGCCATCGCATTTTTTGAGTTGGGGTGGCAGGGCTTCATCGCCATTGCTGCATTCATCTTCATCCTGGGAGTCGCCCTGGTCTACGAACTAAGCACTGGCGCCCTGGACTGGGGAATTAAAAGTGGCCAGGGCAGACACCCTGAGGAGTTGCACTAGTGGAGTGGAACCTGAGCAAGCCCGAGGACGTAATTGCCAGCTCACCCGGCGGCAGTGATATCAGCATAGAAGAGCAAATCAAGCGCAATGTGTTCTTCGCCAGACTGGAAGACCTGATCGCCTGGGGTAGGGCCCACTCACTATGGCCTTTCAACTTTGGCCTCTCCTGCTGCTACGTGGAAATGGCTACCTCCTTTACCAGCCGACACGATATCGCCCGCTTCGGCTCGGAAGTGATTCGCGCCACGCCTCGCCAGGCGGATCTTATGGTTATCTCGGGAACCGTTTTTCGAAAAATGGCTCCTGTTGTTCAACACCTCTATGACCAGCTACTGGAACCGCGTTGGATTATCTCCATGGGTTCCTGCGCCAACTCCGGTGGCATGTACGACATATACAGCGTGGTTCAGGGGGTAGACAAGTTCATTCCCGTGGATGTTTACGTTCCCGGCTGCCCTCCGCGACCTGAAGCACTGATGCAGGGTTTGATGATGTTGCAGGATGCGATCGAGCAGGAACGCAGGCCACTGAGCTGGGTAGCAGGTGACCAACAAATTGTAAAACCGGAAATGCCTGCTCGCAGAGACATGTTGCAGGAAGAGAGAAATCTGGCCACAGAGCTAAAGGGGCCTGACCAGGTGTAGACACAGTCACCCCCGCAGGCGCGGGAATGACGCTGACCAATAAAAATATAAGGGGCTAAAGCGCCAGTGCTACAAGCGCAACAGACATCCGACAGTAATGCCACCGTGGACGGCCTGTTCAGCCGCTTTGGTGCGCCGTCGTTTACTGTTCAGTCAACCCCCGACAACACCCCCACATTATGGGTAGAGCGCCACAAGTTGCTGGAGGTGCTGGGTTACTTACGTGCTGAATTTCCGATGTTACTGGATTTATTTGGAATCGATGAACGCCTTCGCGAACATCGTCCGGAAGCTGCACTGGATTACACCATTGTCTACCACCTGCTTAGCCTGGCAGCACGGGAAGAAATACGCATAAAGGTGAGCGTCAGCTCAGATGATGCGTCGGTCCCCTCTGCGCACCTGATCTGGCCTAACGCCAACTGGTACGAGAGAGAAGCCTGGGACATGTACGGGGTAGAATTTTCCGGCCACCCCAATCTACGCCGCATCCTGTTACCACCCACATGGGAGGGCCATGCGCTACGCAAGGACCACCCTGCCCGGGCGACCGAGATGGAGCCCTTTAGCCTGGACGAGGAAAAACAAGCTGCGGAGCAGGAGGCGCTGCTGTTCAAGCCTGAGGAATGGGGCATGGCCCGGGCAACGGAAGACACCGAATTCATGTTTCTCAACCTGGGCCCCAACCACCCTTCCGTGCACGGTGTATTTCGTATCGCCCTGCAACTGGATGGCGAGGTTATCGTCGATGCGGTACCAGACATTGGCTATCACCATCGCGGCGCGGAAAAAATGGCAGAGCGTCAAACCTGGCACTCGTTCATTCCCTATACAGATCGCATTGATTACCTTGGCGGGGTAATGAACAACCTTGCCTACGTGATGGCGGTAGAACAACTCGCTGGCATTGAAGTGCCGCCACGCGCCAAAGTCATTCGCATTATGCTGGCTGAATTGTTTCGTATTTCAAGCCACCTGGTCTTCTACGGCACCTTCGCCCAGGACGTTGGCCAGATGTCCCCCGTGTTTTACATGTTCGCAGACCGGGAGCGACTGTTTGGCATTGTCGAGGCGATTACCGGTGGACGCATGCACCCCGCGTGGTTCCGTATAGGGGGCGTGGCCCAGGACCTGCCGCAGGGCTGGGACAAGATGGTCAGGGAATTTATCGACAGCATGCCGGCGCGCATGGATCACTATCAAACCATGGCCATGGATAACAGTATTCTCAAGCAGCGCACGGTTGGAATTGGTGAATACAATACCGCCGAGGCACTTTCCTGGGGCATTACCGGCCCCTCGCTGCGCGCCACCGGCATGGACTTCGACCTGCGCCGCGACAGGCCCTATGGCGGCTACGATCAGTTCGAATTTGAAGTTCCCATTGGCAATCGCGGTGATAGCTACGACCGGGCGGTGGTGAGAGTAGAGGAAATTCACCAGAGCCTGCGCATCATTCGCCAGTGCCTGGACAACATGCCCGAAGGCCCCTACAAGAGCGAGAACAAGCTCACCACGCCGCCACCCAAAGAACGCACTATGCAGGATATTGAAACCCTGATTCATCACTTCCTGTCGGTGAGTTGGGGACCGGTGATGCCGGTGGGAGAAGCCTCTTTCCCGATCGAAGCTACCAAGGGTATTAACAACTATCACCTGGTGAGTGACGGCGGAACCACCTCCTATCGCACCCGAATTCGCACTCCGTCTTTCCCTGCCCTACAGCAGATACCAGATTTTTGCAGAGGACTATTAATTCCTGACCTTATCGCAATCATTGCCAGCATAGACTTTGTAATGGCGGACGTAGACCGGTGACGAGATGAGCGAAGCAAACTCCATGAACCTGATACCGGCACTGAGCGAAGAAGAGCTACAGGCCATCGATGCAGAGATCGCTCACGTGCCCTACCGGGATGCGGTAGCCATAGATGCGTTAAAGATTGTGCAGGCGCACCGGGGCTGGGTATCCGATGAAAGCCTGAGGGCAATCGCTGCACACCTGCGCATGTCCGCCGATGAACTTGATGGGATTGCCACTTTTTACAACCTGATTTTCCGCCGTCCGGTAGGGGACCAAGTCATTTTGCTTTGCAACAGCATCAGCTGCTGGATAAAAGGGTGCGACAACTTACAACAGCGAATTACGGATGAACTGGGTATCGAGCTGGGCGAAACCACCAGCGATAATCGTTATACCCTGCTGCCAGTGACCTGCCTGGGCGCTTGCGACAAGGCACCCGTGATGATGGTAGGGGACGAGCTTCATGAAGACCTCTGCGAAGAGAGCATTATCAGGGTTCTGGGGGGAAGCGCCACGCCATGAGCCTGTCCACCCCACTCACCCGCAATGTGCGCGATGACCGCCACCCTACTGATATGGCTGCCTATGAGGCCAACGGTGGCTACCAGGGCCTGCGGGCGGCAGTGTCACAATCACCTGAGAACTGCCTGCAAATTCTTAAGGACTCCAATCTCCGGGGCCGGGGCGGCGCAGGATTCCCCACCGGAATGAAGTGGAGCTTCGTGCCCATGGGCGACAAGTGCAGCCCGGGGCACAAGTACCTGATCTGCAATGCGGACGAAATGGAACCGGGCACCTTTAAAGACCGACTGCTGCTGGAATGCGACCCCCATCAGCTGATCGAAGGCATGATCGTCTCCGCTTACACGCTACAGGCCGATGTTGCTTATATTTTCATCCGCGCCGAATACCACAAAGCCACACGTCTGCTGCAGGAAGCGATTGCCGCCTGTCATGAAAAAGGCTACCTGGGTGAAGACATCCTGGGCACGGGCTACAAACTTGAAATGCATGTTCACTCCAGTGCAGGGCGCTACATCTGCGGCGAGGAAACCGCGCTGATCAGCTCGCTGGAAGGCAAGCGGGCCAACCCCAGGGCCAAGCCTCCCTTCCCCCAGGTGAGTGGCCTGTGGGGGCGACCCACCATCGTCAACAATGTGGAAACGCTTTGTAACGTGCACCATATCGTTGAACGTGGAGCCCAGTGGTTCCAGTCACTGGGGCTGACCGAAGATGCCGGCACCAAAATGTATGGCGTGAGCGGCCGGGTGAAGAACCCGGGGTGCTGGGAGTTGCCAATGGGCACACCGGTGCGCCAGATCATTGAGGAATACGCCGGCGGCATGGAAGATGGCTACAGCCTCAAGGGCTTTCTTCCCGGTGGCGGCTCTACCGACTTCCTGACCCGGGAGCATCTGGACCTGGCCATGGACTACGACACTATTGGTAAAGCCGGGTCGCGCATGGGCACTGGCACCATGATTATTCTCGATGACAAAACCTGCCCGGTGGGATTTGTCAAAAACCTGTTGGAGTTTTTCGCCCGCGAATCCTGTGGCTTCTGCACCCCTTGCCGGGACGGACTGCCCTGGTCTGCCCAGGTTCTCGACGACATTCAGAATGGCCGTGGCCAGGACGAGGACATGGACACCCTGGCGCGTCAGGTGAAGTTCATCGGCGCCATTGGCAACACCCATTGCGCGCTCGCACCCGGCGCAATGGAGCCGCTGCAAAGCGCCATGAAATATTTCCCGGAAGCATTTGAGCATCACCTGAGCGGCAACTGTCCCCACTGTAATGGGGGGACGCACTAATGGCCACAATTCGCATCGACGGGGTGGAGTACGAGATGGAGGCAGGCAAGAACCTGCTGGAGAGCTGCCTGTCTCTCGGACTGGATTTGCCCTACTTCTGTTGGCACCCGGCCATGGGCTCCATAGGTGCCTGCCGGCAGTGCGCAGTGGTGCAATACCTGACGGACGAAGACGAACAGTCCGGTCGTGGACGTATCGTAATGGGCTGCATGACACCGGTGACAGACGGCGCTATATTTTCGCTCGATGGCGACCGCGCCAGGGGCTTTCGCGAATCCATCGTTGAATCGTTGATGCTAAATCATCCCCACGACTGCCCGGTCTGTGCCGAGGGCGGTGAGTGTCACCTGCAGGACATGACTGTGATGGTGGGTCATCGGGATCGATCCTACCGAGGCCGCAAAAACACGCATCGCAATCAATACCTTGGGCCCCTGATCAACCACGAGATGAATCGTTGCATCACCTGCTACCGTTGCACCCGTTACTACACGGACTATGCGGGCGGCACTGATCTTGCCGCTCTCGCTTCCCATGATCACGTCTACTTCGGACGCCACCAGGAAGGTGTGCTGGAAAGTGAATTCGCCGGCAATCTGGTGGAAGTTTGTCCTACGGGAGTTTTCACCGACAAGACACTGGTCAATGACTACACCCGCAAGTGGGACCTGCAATCCGCCCCATCCGTGTGCACCGGCTGTGCGGTGGGCTGTAATACATTACCCGGCGAACGTTACGGCCGACTCAAGCGTGTTCACAACCGGTTCAACGCCGAGGTCAATAGCTACTTCCTCTGCGACCGCGGTCGCTTCGGAGCCAGTTTCGTCAACAGTAATGAACGACTGGATAGCCCGGGCTTGCGTGATCAAAGTGGACGCTACGACTCGCTGGACCATCACCACGCATTGCAAGTGATGACAGATGCCTGCAGTGATGCCCGGGTCGCCGGCATCGGGTCGCCGCGAGCATCGGTGGAAGCCAACTACCTGCTTCGCAACCTCGTCGGGGAAGATAACTTCAGTCCCGGCTTCAGCGATTCGGAGCACACACTGGTCAATCTGGCACTGGAACTACAGCAGGCCAGTGCGGCAGTCACACCGGACATTCGCAGCATTGAGTCTGCGGATGTCATTCTGATTCTCGGCGAAGACCTCACCAACACTGCACCGCGACTGGCACTGGCCTTGCGCCAAAGTGTGCGCAACAAGGCATTTGAGATGGCCGCGGACCTGCGCCTGGAGTCCTGGCAGGATGCTGCGGTTCGTAACCTGGCTCAGGACCAACGCAGCCCCCTGTTTATCGCCGCCAGTGGCAATACCCGGCTGGAAGATATCGCCGAGGCGAATATAACGCTGGCACCCCAGGATATTGCGCGTCTGGGGATGGCCATAGCGGCTTCAATTTCAGGTCAACCCGGGGAGGATCTGGAGCCGGAAATTGCCGGGCAGGTTCAAGCGATCAGTGCTGCTTTAGGGGCAGCCAAACGACCGCTGATTATTTCCGGCACCAGCTGTGGTAACGCTGAGGTTATGCACGCTGCCGCCGAGGTTGCCAACTCCCTTTGCCAGTCGGGTCAGCAAACGATGCTTACCCTGACAGTGCCTGAGGCCAATAGTCTGGGACAGGCGATGCTAGCGGGACCAGGAGGTCGTTCCCTCGCTGAATTGGCTGGCAGCTCTGGTAGCAGCAACTTCGATGTTCTTGTGATTCTGGAAAATGATCTCTATCGCCGTGCGCCGGAGCCAGAGGTCGAGCGCCTGCTGGAAAGCGCCAAAACCGTTATCGTTCTGGACGGAATGGATAACCGCACCACTTCGGTGGCCGACCTGGTGCTCCCCGCGGCCAGTTTTGCCGAGACAGAAGGCACGCTGATTAGTCTGGAAGGCCGCGCACAACGACACTATCCGGTGTTTCTGCCCAAGGGCGAACGCAGACCATCCTGGGTCTGGTTGCTGGCATGCAGCAAAGAGCTGGGTCTTTCAACAACTACCGACCTGCACCAGTTCGACGACATCACCCGGGACTGTGCTGCCAATATTCCCAACCTGGCCGGCATCACCGGCGCCGCTCCTGACCATCATTTTCGCAATGTGGGCGTGAAAATTCCACGCCAGCCTCATCGCTACTCCGGACGCACGGCAATGCGCGCCGATGTCTCGGTGCACGAACCGAAGCAGCCGGTCGATGATGAGTCACCCCTGGCATTTACCATGGAGGGCCTGAACCGTTCGCAACCGGGCTCACTACTACCGTTTGTCTGGGCGCCAGGTTGGAATTCCAACCAGTCCCTACACCGCTTTCAATCCGAGGTTGGCGGCCCGTTGCGCGGTGGTACGGCTGGCATGCGTCTGCTTGGCCCGGGTAAAGCGAAACAGCCTGACGCGATTGAGGTTCCTCCAGCATTTTCGCCGGTTCAGGGCCAATGGCAGTTGGTACCCCGCTATCGTATTTTTGGTTCTGAAGAGTTGAGCGCACTCAGCCCTGGAATAGCAGAGCTCTGTGAGGAAGGCTACATAGAAATGCGTGCTGAAGATGCAGCGGCGCTGGGCTTGGGCGAAGGCGATGGCGTGGACCTGAATGACGGGCTGGCCACTCTGGAAGTCAGAATCAATGACAGCATTCCGGCTGGTTGCGCGGGCTACACCGCCGGCCACACTGGCACGGAAAATCTGGTTGCAGGCGATAATACCAGTCTGCAAAAAGCCCAGGACTGGAAGCGTCGCAGGCCACAGCTGATTGGAAGTGATCGAAACGGTGGTGGCCATGACTGAACTGGGCACCATCAGCTTTGGACTGCTGATTATCGTCGCCGCGGTCGGCGGGGCTGCGGTACTTACCTGGTTCGAACGGCGCCTGCTGGGTATCTGGCAGGACCGCTATGGACCAAACCGGTTGGGCCCCTTCGGTGCATTCCAGGTAGTCGCCGATATGCTCAAGCTATTGACCAAACACGACTGGGTACCGCCTTTTGCCGACAGGCTGGTATTTGTGTTCGCGCCCACCGCCATTGTCGTCGCCATGCTACTGGGCTTTGCGGTGGTGCCATTCGGACCCGATTTATACGTTCTGGATATCAACATCGGCCTGTTGTTCTTTCTGGGAATGACCTCGCTGGCGGTTTACAGCGTATTGCTAGGCGGCCTGGCCTCTAACAATAAGTACGCGCTTTTGGGCGGCCTGCGCTCCGCCGCCCAAATGGTCAGCTATGAAGTCTTCATGGGCTTGTCGTTAATGGGCGTTGTAATGCTGACCGGCAGTTTTTCAATGCGGGACATTGTCGAGGCCCAACGAGACGTCTGGTACTGCGTTCCGCAAATACTAGGACTTCTCACTTTCATGATTGCAGGTATCGCTGAAAGCCATCGCCTGCCTTTCGACCTGCCCGAAGCGGAACACGAACTCACCGCCGGCTTCCACACGGAATACGGCGGCATGAAGTTTGCCATGTTCATGCTGGGTGAGTACCTGGGGCTAATCCTGATCTCCTGCATGATTACCACCTTGTTTTTCGGGGGCTGGCTTGGTCCGGTACTGCCACCGGTCGTCTGGTTTTGCCTGAAGGTCTTCGCCCTGATTTGCTTCTTCGTATTGCTAAGAGCAGCCATTCCTCGCCCGCGCTACGACCAGTTGATGTCCCTGGGCTGGAAGATCATGTTGCCACTCACCCTGTTTAATCTTTTGCTGACCGGCGCGGTCGCACTCTGGATGGAGGGTTGATGTCATGTTCAAGGCAATACTGAGCCAGGTGCGCACCATTTGGACCATTTTACAGCACAGCTTTACCCGGGCAGAGACGGTGCAATACCCCGAGCAAAAGCCGTACCTTGCTCCCCGCTATCGCGGGCGCATTGTGTTGACCAAAGACCCTGACGGTGAAGAACGCTGTGTCGCCTGCAATCTTTGTGCGGTGGCTTGCCCGGTGGACTGCATCGCCCTACAGCAAGGGGTGAAAGAAGATGGCCGTTGGTATCCAGAATTTTTCCGCATCAACTTTTCACGCTGCATCATGTGCGGCATGTGTGAGGAGGCCTGCCCGACCAACGCGATACAACTGACCCCTGACTTCGAGATGTGTGAGTACAAACGCAGCAGCATGGTTTATGAAAAGGAACACTTGCAAATAGAGGGCACTGGCAAATACCACGACTATAACTTCTACCGGGTCGCAGGCCTGGCAATTGCCGGCAAGGATAAAGGCCAGGCCCAGAATGAAGCTGAGCCCATTGACGTGAAGAGCCTGCTGCCATGAACAAGAGCCCATCATGTTAGCCGCATTATTCTACATAGCCGCTTTCATAGCGCTAACATCCACTATGGCAGCCCTGACCCGGACCAACGCAACCCACGCGCTGATCTACCTTATAGTTTCCCTGCTCGCAGTGGCGGTGATGTTCTTCCTGATGGGGGCCCCCTTTGCCGCTGCCCTTGAGGTGGTGATTTACGCGGGCGCCATTATGGTCTTGTTTGTGTTCGTCATCATGATGCTCAACCTGGGCGATACCGGCGAAGATAGAGAGCGCGAGTGGCTTACCGGCCGCAACTGGTTTATTCCCGGCGCCATGGCCGCGCTGCTACTCCTTGAGATGCTATTGGTTCTAAGCGACTCCCAGGGCGTTACCACCGGCACCGCCGTGTCGCCAAAGGCCGTTGGAATTACGCTCTTTGGTCCCTATTTACTGGCGGTGGAAATCGCCTCCATGCTGTTGCTCTCTGCCCTGGTGGGCGCCTATCACCTGGGACGCCGCTTCATCGTCCGCCGGGGAGACCACTAATGGATGGCCTGATGGTGCCAATGGAGCATGTACTGGTAATCGCAGGCTTGCTATTTGTTTGCGGCCTTTTCGGCCTGATGCTGCGCCGCAATATTATTTTCATGCTGATGTCGCTGGAAGTCATGTTGAATTCAGCTGCGCTTGCGTTCATAGCCGCCGGCGCTCACTGGGGGCAGGCAGATGGTCAAATCATCTTCATGCTAATCCTCACGGTCGCGGCGGCTGAAGTCGCCGTGGGCCTGGGTCTGGTGTTACAGATACAGCGCCGCTTCAAGACTCTGGACATGGACCAGGCCAACAGGTTGCGAGGATGATATGAATACTATTGCCCTCATCCCACTCTTTCCCCTGCTCAGCGCCGCAGTGTTGATGATGAGCACCGGTCGAATGCCCAGACAAATAGCGGCCATAGTAGGCGCTGGCAGCGTCGGACTATCGGCCATTTGCGTGGCGATACTGGCCAGCGATTTTCTTGCTGATGGTCAGGTGCGGGAGCTCACCCTATGGACCTGGATGTCGGTCGGTGACTTCGCACCCCGAATTGCCTTTTATATCGATGGCCTGACCATTGTTATGATGTCGGTCATCACCGGCGTCGGCTTCCTGATACATCTTTATTCGATAGAGTTCATGTGGGATGACGAGTCCATCTGTCGTTACTTCACCTATATGAACTTGTTCGTCGCCGCCATGTTGCTGCTGGTAATGGCGGACAATTTGCTGCTGCTTTACCTGGGCTGGGAAGGCGTTGGCGTTTGTTCTTACTTGCTGGTTGGGTTCTGGTACAAAGACCCGGCCAATGGTGCCGCAGCCCGCAAAGCCTTCATTGTTACCCGAGTGGGCGACACGGCCATGGCGCTGGGTCTGTTTCTATTGCTGACCGAGCTGGGTACTCTGGATATTCAGCCAATGATGGTTGCCGCCAACACCCAATGGCAGACTGGCGACGCCTTGCCAGTGCTGGCCACCGCACTGCTGCTCGGTGGTGCGGTGGGCAAGTCAGCACAATTACCGCTGCACACCTGGCTACCCGATGCCATGGCTGGCCCTACCCCCGTTAGCGCATTGATCCACGCCGCCACCATGGTCACCGCCGGCGTATACCTGATTGCTCGCACTTACGGCCTGTTCCTGCTCGCCCCGCCCACAATGGAGGCGGTTGCCTGGATCGGACTGGCAACCTTGTTGCTAGCGGGCTTCACCGCACTCGCGCAGAACGACATCAAGCGCATACTTGCCTACTCAACCATCAGCCAGATTGGCTACATGTTCCTCGCCCTGGGCGTGGGTGCCTTTGCTTCTGGTATTTTCCACCTGATGACTCACGCGTTTTTCAAGGCGCTGTTATTCCTGGCCGCTGGTGCCGTTATTCACTGCTTACACCATGAGCACAACATTTTCCGCATGGGTGGCCTTCGAACCCGGCTGCCGATCGTGTTTCTCAGTTTCTTCATCGGCTCTGCGGCTCTCGCTGCCCTGCCATTCACTTCCGGCTTTTATAGCAAGGACGCAATATTACTTTCAGCCTGGGCGCTGGAAGATATCGGACCATGGCTCTGGGCCGGAGGCCTGCTAGGCGCCCTGCTCACCAGCATCTACAGTTTCCGTCTGGTATTTATCGTTTTCTTCGGCGAGGCAAAAACCGAGCCTGACCGACAGCCCGGATGGAAAATGGCAGGGCCATTGTTATTGCTTTGTGTGCTCTCAGTCGTTGGAGGCTGGTTCGCTCTGCCGCTCGCAAACGTATTCCCGGTCGCGGATGATCATACAGTGAACCATGCCGTGGAATGGATCAGCATAGGTACGCCTGTTGTTGGTTTACTGCTGGCCTACCTGATGTTCCTAGGCGGTCAGTTGTCGGTAGACAAGATAGTAGCCTCCTCGAGTGCTCGGTCCCTCCGGGACTTCTGGTTCAGCGGCTGGCGGATAGATCAGCTCTACGAGACCTTATGGGTGACTCCATATAAAAAGACCTCCTATTGGCTGCGCAACGAGCCGGTAGATGCAATCTACAACAGCATTGTTAGCGCGAACCAATGGGCACACCATCGACTATTGGTTCTGCAGAATGGAGAACTGCGCTGGTACGCCACAACCATGGTGCTGGGTATAATTCTTCTGCTGGCAGTCATGCTGAGGAACGCCCCATGATGTTGGAACTCATTCTGTTGCTATTCGCGGGCGGCGTTGTCGCCTGGCAAAGCGAGCGTCTTGACCCCAATCTTCCTCGCTGGATTGCAATGGCCACGGTAGCTCTTGGCCTGTTGCTGCTGCTATCGACCATTTCAGGCATCCCTGCTGAGACATTCGAATTGGTGACTGACCCAAGTGATGGTGAGAGCTGGCTTTTGTACAGTCGTCACGAATGGATACCCCGTTTCGGAATCAGCCTGGAATTCGGTATGGACGGGCTAAGCCTGCTAATGCTCATACTCACCCTGGCACTGGGTGCCATTGCGATTGTCTCGTCCTGGAACGAAATAGAGTTCAAGCCCGGACTTTTCCAGGCCAACCTGTTGTGGACGCTCACCGGAGTCATCGGCGTATTTCTGGCCCTGGACCTGTTTCTGTTCTTCCTGTTCTGGGAGGTCATGTTGATCCCCATGTATCTGCTTATAGCAATATGGGGACATGAGAATCGCGGCTACGCAGCAATGAAGTTCTTCATCTTCACCCAGGTTTCCGGCCTGTTGATGTTGCTATCCATTATAGTGCTGGCGATACAGGGAAGCAGCCACGGTGACATCAGTTTCAGCTACGGTGACTTGCTGGGCAACGCGCCAACAGGCAAGGCTGGCATGCTCACCATGTTGGGATTTTTCCTCGCCTTCACCGTCAAGTTGCCCGGTTTTCCCTTTCACACCTGGTTGCCAGATGCGCACACCCAGGCTCCAACCGCGGGCAGCGTGCTGCTTGCAGGCATTCTGCTAAAGACCGGCGCTTATGGATTGCTCCGCTTTTGCATCCCTTTATTTCCAGAAGCTTCCATGCAGTTTGCCCCAGTCGCCATGACTCTGGGCACATTGGGTATTATCTATGGAGCGCTGCTGGCTTTCGCCCAGAGCGACTTCAAAAGGCTGGTCGCCTATTCCAGTGTTAGCCATATGGGGTTCGTATTGCTGGGACTCTACGCCTGGAACAGCCTGGCACTGCAGGGCGCGATTATGCAAATGGTCGCCCATGGAGTCAGCACGGCAGCGCTATTTATGATGGCGGGAGCGCTGCAACACCGACTCCACACCCGTGATATGAACCGCATGGGCGGTCTCTGGTATAACGCACCGCGTATGGGTGCCTGTGCGATGTTCTTCGTTGTTGCTTCGCTGGGCCTGCCCGGTTTGGGTAACTTTGTTGCTGAATTTCTGGTGTTGGCAGGGCTGTTCGCCGTCTCACCGTGGATGACAGCGGTCGCAGCTCTCGGCCTCATAACCGCAGCCGTTTACTCCCTTTGGTTGATGCAAAAGACTTTTCAGGGCAAACCGGACGAGGACCGAAAACTGCAGGACTTTGACCACAGGGAAATGAGCGCCATGGTGATCATGATGGCAGCGCTGATTTGGCTGGGGCTTTATCCCCAACCTGTACTTGATCTCACCCAACCGGTGCTGGAGGGCTTGCAACCGCTGGTAACCAACGTCCCAGCGACCCTGGCTGTAAATATTCCCGGAGGCGCGCCGTGACAATGAATGAGTTTGTCGCCATCGCCCCACTGCTGGTGTTGGCCCTTGGCGCTACCGCAGTTATGTTACAAATCGCCTTTCTGCGAAGTGTCAGCCTCACTGCCGCGGTGGCGACTGTTTCGCTATTACTGGCCAGCGTCTCCTGCTTTTATGCCAATGACGCAACGCCCCTTCAGGTGGGTGCGTTACTGCAGGCGGATACCTACAGTCTGCTATTTTGCATTCTGTTCACTCTCGCTGGCGCAGTGACCTGTATGCTCTCGCTGAACTACATCCAGCATCACGGAGATGAACCAGAGGAATACTTCCTTTTGCTGATCCTCGCTACCCTGGGGGCCTGTGTATTAGCCTACGCCGTGCATCTGGCTTCATTGCTACTGGGTTTGGAACTGCTCTCTGTATCTCTTTACGCGCTTATCGCCTATCCAAACCGGTCATTGCTCCCTCTGGAGGCGGCTATCAAATACCTGGTACTGTCTGGAGCCGCTTCCGCAACACTTTTGTTCGGCTTTGCGCTGCTTTACGCGGCCACAGGCACTCTCCACTTCGGTGAGCTAGGCGCTGCGCTGGGGCAAAGCGATATGGGAGCCGCCTTACTGATGTCAGGGGCAGCCATGATTCTGACCGGACTCGCCTTCAAGTTGTCCGCTGTGCCGTTCCACCTGTGGACACCTGATGTCTACGATGGCGCCCCTGCTCCCATCAGTGGCTTTCTTGCCTCAGTGGGCAAGGCGGCAGTATTCGTAGTCCTGTTACGTCTGTTTCTGGAGGCGGATTTTTTCCGCTATGAACGGCTGGTAGAACTCACCGGGCTAATGGCAATACTCAGTATGCTCGCCGGCAACTTGCTTGCCTTGCAACAAACCAACATCAAGCGCATGTTGGCCTATTCCTCTATCGCACATATTGGCTATTTACTGATTGTTTTAATGGTGTGCCTGGACCTTGGCAACCGTGATATCGCAATAGAGGCCGCTGCTTTTTATCTAATCGCCTACACCGCAACCACAATCGCAGCCTTTGGTCTGCTTAGTTTGATCAACGAAAACAAGGTAGAACGGGAGCAAGTGCAGTTGCAGCATGTTAGCGGTCTGTTCTGGCGCCAGCCCATGCTGGCAGGACTGATGCTGGTAGCTCTACTTTCACTGGCGGGAATACCTTTAACAGCTGGCTTTATCGGAAAATTTTACCTGTTCACCGCCGCAGTCAGCGGCAGCAACTGGGCTTTATTGGCGGCGTTGATCATCGGCAGCGGTATCAGTATTTACTACTACCTGCGGGTCGTCTTTTACATGACAAAAAACGTCGAAGAACACAAGCAGGCGGTAGAGCTTTCTCCCGGTTGGTCCGGTAAAGCCCTGTCCTGCCTGCTCATCGCCAGCATTTTAGTGCTGGGAATCATGCCTCAGTCCCTAATGGCTGTTTTAGGGTCTATACTTTAGAAAGCGACTGAGGTTCAGTCACAAAAAGGAGTTGTTTATGCTTCATTCCGTTAATCTCCGCGACTATATGTTGCCTCATCCGGTGAAGGTAAAAGCCGACACCAATATGCTTGAAGCCATGCAGATTATTATCGACAACAAAATCTCTGGCCTCTGTGTAGTTGACGAAACTGACAATCTTGTCGGCATTCTCTCTGAGCTGGATTGTCTGCGCGCAGTACTTAGCGCCACCTATAACAAATCCAGTGTTGGTCCGGTCAGAGAGCACATGGCGTCCGACAACCTCGTTGTGGCTCATCCAGATGAGGACATTGTAGATATCGCTCAGGATATGCTGACCAAAAACAAGCGCAGGCGCCCGGTGGTAGAGAACGGCAAGTTGATCGGACAAATTACCTGCCGCCAATTATTGACCGCCGTCAAAAAATTCAGGCAATAGCAAACTGAAGAACCTGCTTTGCACTCGGCTGCCTGAAAGGCAGTGACTGGCACAAAAATAGCTAAATTTCCATATCGTATTAGCGCTACCGCTAGCGCATAATGCTGTTCCACGCAGCAAGCCCACCCATAAGCCAATTACGATAATTAAATCATGACGAAATCAATTTCCCAGCGCATCGCGGAAGAACTGGCCGTGCGCGAAGCACAGGTGCATGCGGCAATAAAGCTTCTGGATGAAGGTTCGACTGTACCTTTCATTGCCCGTTATCGAAAAGAAGTCACCGGCGAACTGGATGACAGCCAAATGCGTTTGCTGGAAGAGCGCTTGTATTACCTGCGAGAAATGGAAGAACGACGCGGCATTATCCTGGCCAGCATAGAAGAGCAAGACAAGCTAACACCCGATTTAAAGAGATCCCTATTGGAGGCAGATACCAAAAACCGGTTGGAAGACCTCTATTTGCCCTACAAGCCCAAGCGACGAACAAAGGCGCAGATCGCCCGCGAAGCAGGGCTGGAACCACTCGCGGACGCCTTACTGGAAGACCCCCAGCAGGTACCGGAAGCATTGGCAGAGCATTATCTGAACCCGGAGGCAGGTATCGGCGACAGCAAAGCAGCCCTGGATGGCGCGCGCCAAATATTGATGGAGCGTTTTGCCGAGGATGCCGATCTGTTGGCAAAGTTGCGGCAGTTCCTCACGGATAATGCGCAACTCGCGGCCCGGCTTGTCGACGGCAAAGAACAGGAAGGCGCCAAGTTTCGCGACTACTTTGAGCACACTGAAGCATTGGTAAAAACACCCTCTCACCGCGCACTGGCAATGTTCCGCGGTCGCAACGAGGGAGTACTCAATATCAACCTGGTCATGCATGCAGAGGAAAAACCCACTGATGCACACCCTTGTGAGGCGATGATCGCGGAGCACTGGGACGTCAAAGATCAAGGGCGAGCGGCAGATCGTTGGCTGCGTGAAGCCGTACGCTGGACCTGGCGGGTAAAGCTGCTAACCCACCTGCAAACTGACTTATTGGGACAGTTGCGAGAACGAGCAGAAGCTGGAGCGATAGATGTGTTCGCTCACAACCTGCAAGACTTGTTATTAGCAGCACCGGCTGGGCAGAAGGCCACCATTGGACTGGACCCGGGGCTGCGAACGGGAGTAAAAGTCGCAGTCATCGACGCCAACGGCAAGGTGCTGGATCACGGCGCCATATTCCCCAATCCTCCGCAGAAGCGTGTCCAAGAAGCCGAAGCTATGTTGCTGCATATGATTCGCCAGCACGAAGTTGAGCTGATCGCCATTGGCAACGGCACCGCGGGCCGGGAAACCGACAAATTCGTCGGCGAAATTCTCAAAGCGAACCCCGAACTCAGCTGCCGTAAAGTGATGGTTAACGAGGCCGGCGCCTCCATTTACTCCGCCTCCGAATTTGCCTCTCGTGAGTTTCCCGACCTGGACGTCACCATTCGGGGCGCGATCTCCATTGCCCGGCGACTGCAGGACCCTTTGGCTGAACTGGTAAAAATTGAACCCAAGTCAATTGGCGTTGGCCAGTACCAGCACGACGTGAGCCAGGTTCAATTAGCTCGTCAGCTGGACGTAGTTATAGAGGACTGTGTTAATGCTGTTGGAGTGGACGTAAACACGGCCTCGGTTCCCCTGTTAGCAAGAGTGTCAGGACTGAACCAAAGTATCGCCACGAACATCGTTAACCTCCGCGATCAGCAAGGCAGCTTCACCGACCGTAAGGCTTTACTTAAGGTCAGTCGATTTGGCGAAAAAACCTTTGAGCAAGCCGCAGGTTTCTTGCGGATCAGCGGAGGAAGCAATCCCTTGGATGCATCTGCAGTCCATCCGGAGTCCTATGGCGTGGTGGAAAAAATCGCTGCTCATCGACAAAAAGACGTTCGCAGCATCATTGGCGATAGTCAGTTCCTACAAGCATTGAACGCCACCGATTACACCAGTGACACGGTGGGGCTACCTACAATACAAGACATTATCGCTGAGCTGGACAAGCCCGGAAGAGACCCGCGTCCGGAATTCAAGATGGCCGAGTTTCAGGATGGAGTAGAGAAAATGTCTGACCTGCGCCCGGACATGATACTGGAGGGTACAGTCACCAACGTGACCAACTTCGGCGCCTTCGTTGACATTGGCGTACACCAGGATGGACTAGTACACATATCGGCGCTGGCAGAGAAGTTCATCAAGGACCCGCGAGACGTGGTCAAGGCCGGCGACATTGTCAGGGTCAAGGTTATGGAAGTGGATGAGCCGCGAAAGCGCATTGGCTTGTCCATGCGGATGTCGGACACAGCCGGCGAGCAAGCTGACAAACGAGGCAGTGGTCAACGACGAAACGACGACAAGCAACGCCGTCCTGCAAAGCAGAGGCAGGAAAAGCCGGCCGCGAACAATGCCTTCGCTGCTGCGTTTGCGAACGCTAAAAATCGCTCATAAGCACTCACGCCGGTGGTAATCAAGGAGGATTGCTGCCGCTTCGTCAGCACTATCAACAATTTCTACGATGTCCAGATCGCCGTCACTGATAAAAGACTGCGACTGCACCTGATCTATCAGCCACTGGTATAGCCCGTTCCAGTAGTCGCGACCCACCAACACGATTGGCCTGCGGGTGAGCTTGCCAGTTTGAACCAGTGTTAACAGTTCGAACAACTCATCGACAGTACCAAAACCACCCGGGAATATAGCGAAACCTATAGCATAACGAATGAGCAAAAACTTACGGGTAAAAAAGTAGCGAAAATCCAGATCGATATCCAGATAGGGATTTGCCAATTGCTCGTGAGGAAGTTCGATATTCAAGCCAACCGAGACACCTGGCTCGCCCTTTGCGCCTGAATTTCCAGCCTCCATGACGCCGGGCCCTCCGCCCGTCACCACAGTGATTCCTTCGCTGGCAAGCAGGCGAGCGAGGTCTCGAGCGGCGACATACTCCCAGGCATCAACTTTGGAGCGAGCGCTGCCAAAGATACTCACCGCAGCACCAATATCAGCCAGATTAGCGATACCTTCGCGGAGCTCATCGCCAATTCGCGCGATGCGCAATTGCTCCTGTTCGCTGAGGCCTGTTCTTACTGCGTCTGCTTGCTTCTTCATTTACTGACATTCTTTTATTAGAGAGGTGGTCTATATTACGACACTAGGCTCCCGAGGTCTTCGAGCTATACTCTATTAATTGGCTTGCGATATTCCGCTGAGCCTACTGCCGCATTTCAAGCATTACCAAGGAACTCGCCATGGAGCAGCTGACCGGACTCGATAACGCCTTCATTCAGATGGAGAGTAACAGTACCCCGATGCATATTTCACCGGTCATTTTTTATGATCAATCTGCGGTGCCAGGGGGAAAAGTCAGGTTCAAGGATATCCTCAAGGTATTCGAGCACAATCTGCATCGGTCAAAAATTTTTCGCCGCCGACTCGCGGGAGGTGCACTGGGTTTTGATACACCCTATTGGATTGAAGATCCCGACTTTGATCTTGAGTTTCATGTCCGCCACATTGCATTGCCCAAGCCGGGAGACTGGCGTCAGCTTTGCATTTTGTTGGCGAGGCTACATGCGCGCGGTCTTGATATGAAACGTCCGCTTTGGGAAGCCTATGTTATCGAAGGACTGAATGCAGTGGAGGGGCTTCCCAAGAACAGTTTTGCAATTATGCTGAAAGTGCATCATTCAGCGATTGACGGCGTCTCTGGCGCTGAAATCATCACTGCGCTGCACAGTCTCAGGCCGGATGAACCACTACCCGATATCAGAGACGAATGGCAGTCTGAATCCAGCCCATCGATGAGAAAAGTGTTGGGCCAGGCCTACATCAACAATCTAAAGCGACCCATGCAGCTGGCTAACACCATGAGCCAGTTGGTGCCAAATATCGTGAAGGCCAGTCGTCTGAGTGAAGAGCGAGATGAAGAAGTTGAAGAAACTTCGATGGAGAAAACTCGCTTCAACGCAAAGATAGGAACACACCGGGTAACCGATACTTTGATCATGGAACTGGCGCGCATTAAAAAGATACGCCAGTGTGTTCCTGGCGCCACCATAAACGATGTCATTGTCTCGACAGTCAGTGGCGCCATGCGCAAATATCTTGAAGCACACGGAGAGTTACCAGAGCACAGTCTAGGTTGCGCTGCGCCTATTAACGTACGCAGCAACCGCAGCAGCGAATCTAAAGGCAATCAGGTTGGCGTCATGACCATTAACATGGCCTCAGATATCGAAGAGCCCGTCCAAAGGCTGCAGGCCATCATGTCGCACTCCAAGAACTCCAAAGAAACATCCCAGGTTGTAGGCACCGGAGTGATGATGGATGTCACCGGTGGTATGTGGCCTCAATTTGCCAAGCTCACGATGCGGGCAGCGACATTGGTCGCTGATCGTGAAGATATCCCCATGCCGATTCACACCGTAATATCCAATGTACCAGGACCCCAGGACCCGCTATACATGGCTGGCGCAAGAGTGCATATGATGATGGGCCTGGGCCCTCTGGTAGATCTCTCCGGCCTCTTTCACGCCGTGATTAGTGGTATGGGGCTTATCACTATCAACTTCCTAAGTTGCCGGGAAATGCTACCGGACCCGGACTTCTACAAAAAGTGCTTAGAGGATTCTTACGCCGAGTTAGAGGCGGCGACTTTCCTTAAGAAGAAAGCGCGCCGCCGAAAAGCTCAAACAAAATAGTTATTTCCAGCCCAGAGCTTTCGCTTCCAGTAAAATTGCAGGAGGCCCTGTTTGTGCATGGCGCTCACGCAGCCAGGGCGTCACTTTCGGTAGCACGTCCTTGGTGCCATAGAGCAAAGGCAGGGTAATTAGCAACGAATCTCCAGCGCCATTCAACAACACCAGGTGTTCAGGCTTCATAGGCGTGGGCTTAATCACAAGCTGATCCCACTCCGTTTCTACTCCGTGTCTTTTCTGCCACGCAATTTCGGTCGACAGTATTTCTACCTCCTGCATAAACTGCTGGCAAAGTAGCCTCTGCTGCCCAAGCTTGCCTGCGCTTTCGAACTCAATTTTTAAATTGAGGTAGCTACAGACTGGACCTGAGGAACCGAAGTTCCAGTGCGGAGTGACAGTAGCGGAAGACATGGGAATTGGGTCGTATGCTTCAGTCTCGGAGACCAACTCCCGGCAAACCTCTCCGACACAGAAGTGCTTTAATACACTTTGCTCAAACGCCTGTTGCTGGTCACTTCGGGGATGGGCCAGCATGACCGTTCTCCCGGCAACACTAATAGATGCTACTTCTCGAGTGTGCAAACGCAGCGCTACCGGCATGCCGAGTTCTATATCATCGATAACCAGGGAAAGTTGGCTGGTGTACTGCTCAACTGCCCTCGACCAGGCGTTACGTTTGGTGCGTTCGGCGGCCGACCCTGACTCATTGCGAGCCAGGTCAGCCTCAGCAAAGTACACTTCCATTAGCTCAATCAGGGCGGTTGATGCGAAACGACCCTGAGTCGTGCTGTCGGCGCCTTGAAGTGCCTCCAGTATCTTTTGATAACGGGAATCGCTGGCAAAAACCAGTCCAACCAGCAGGCAGAGCGCAACAAATACGCAACACTGGCTGATTGAACTTTTTCGGAGACAAGACCTATCCAAATACGTAGAACACCAACTTGTTACCGTCAGGATCACGAAAATAAGCACCGTAAAACATGTCTGGAATACGCTGGCCCGGTTCACCCTCGCAGGTAGCTCCCAACGAGATGGCCTTGTGATAAAGCTCTTCGGCTTTTTCTTTGCTGGGAGCGGTGATTGCTACCATATTGCCATTGCCCGGTTGAGGATCACCCTCGTCATGAGGCTCGCATATAGACAGCATGCAAGAATCCATCCCTGTTCCGATAAAGGCAATACGCCCCATATCCATTAACAGCGATGCTCCCAGATCAGCCAAAAGCTCCGTGTAGAAAGCTTTTGCTTTTTCCATATCAGTGACGCCAATAGTTGTGTATCCGATCATTTTCCTGCCCTGTGTGAGTGAATCAATGGATTAGGCTAACGCAATCGTAATGAGTTAGAAACCTGGTATTACTGTGGTCAGAAGCTGAAATAGTTGAATCTCATGATCCTTGGAAAGTGACCTCCTGACCATCCTGCAAGCGCTCTATACCTCTGATGGCAACACGGTCACCGGCTTGGAGATTGCCGGTTACACTAACCCAGTCCTGAGAGCCCTCGCCGACTCCAACCAAAACTTTTGTTGCCTTGTTGTCGTTGGTAATGAGAAAAACGTGACCGCCTGCGTCACGAAGAACAACCGCGTCACGCGGTACCTGTAACGTCGCCTCCGTGCTCGGGATCTGCACGCTGACATTGACCAGTTGCCCCGCGATCATTGAATCGCTGGCAGCAGCGGCAAGATCAGCTCTCACTTCAAACGTCTGGGAGCTGGAATCGGCGGCTGGAATAATAGTTCGTATCAATGCTTCATACTCCAGAGGAGTGTCTCCCAATAAAGCGCCACCCTGTGCAGTGAAAGCCACGCCCTCACCCGCAAAAATTCTGCTCAAATAGACCACCGGGACCTGAAGGCGCAGCTCCAGTGTCTCCACGTCCACCAATCGAACAATGACATCTCCGGTTCGAGAGTATTCACCGCCGCGCTTGAACCGGCGGGCGATCACTCCCGTGTACGGCGCGACCAATTGTGAACGGCGCAGTTCATCATCTAATTGATCAATACGCGCTTGCAGAGAGCGGACCAGCAAACGTGAAATATCGCGCTGTGACTCGCTCTCGTCGACCAGTCGCTCCGATGCGTTATTGTCCTCCTTGAGCTGAAGCAGGCGCTGGAGTTCCTTGTCGAGGTACTCAGCATTGACCCGCTCACGTTGCGCCTGATGCACCAGTTCTTCTTTGCGCAGTAATATGGGCTGCTGGTCTAATTGGCCGACAACTTCTCCTTTCTTTACCACGCTACCGGCCTCCAGCACCCAATCCAGCTCGCCTGACAAAGTAAAGCTGAGCGCAGCGTCGTGACGGCTGAAAATACGGCCTGACAACGGAAGGCTGCGTTGCACAGGCTGCTCGCGCACTGTCTCAATGGCAACGAGTACAGCCTCAGGGCGCTCCTGAGCGGAGACGCCAACGACAGTCGATAGTGTACACAGCGCTATCGCCAACAAACGTAGCGTCTTCAAGATAATTCCTTCTCGGCATTAACGGTACCCAAGCGTAGCAGGCTGGGTAAGAGCAACAAGGTAAAGATTGCGCACACCGTCATGCCACCAACAATAACCGTTGCCAGTCCACGGTATATCTCTGAACCGACTCCGGGGATAAGCATCAAGGGCAACATCCCAAAAATACTGGTTAGCGTACTCATGAAAATGGGGCGGGCTCTAAATAGAACTGCCTGATGCACAGCATCGGCCTCTGCCATCCCTGCTCTTTGGGCACTTCGTGTCTGGTCCACCAGCAAAATAGCGTTGTTCACCACCAGCCCCAGCAAAATAATAAAGCCAATCATTGTGAGCAGATCAAGCGATTGATAGGTCACCTGGTTGAGCAATTTAAGCGCGATCAGTCCTCCTGCAATCGCCATCGGCATAACCAGCAGCACCAATGCTGCATCGCGACCTGATTTAAACAAGGCAGACATGATGAGGTACAGAATCAGCACCGCCAACAAAAAATTGATGCCTACTGTTTGCAGCGCTTCAGATAGTCTGTCTGCGCTACCGCGATAGCCCATGCGCGCGCCAGCTGGCAACATCGGCTTGATTTGTGGTTCGACTTCCACCCGAAGACGCTCCAGTGCCTCTTCCATGGTGACATTATCAGGAGGAATCAGAAAGATCGTGATAGTGCGCAGACCGTCCACTCGCTGCAATCCCGCTGGACCTATACCTCGACGTATATCCGCAAGTTGGCCAATCGTCTGAATGCCAGCATTCGGTGTGGCCAGCGGCATTGCCGCAAGCTGCTCAGGTGAGTTCCACTTCTCTGCCTGCAAAATAACGTCATAGCGCTGGTTGCCGTCGAAATATTCACCGGCCCAAAGCCCATCTGTATAAGTTCGAACAACATCGCCCAACGATCGTCGATCAAGCCCTGCCAGGCTCAAACGCTGCTCTCGCGGATAAACCCGCAGCTCCGCTTCTCCTGCGCTCAAATCAGGGGATGAAAAAACAACCGCATCCTCCCAAAGCGCCTGTGACAATTCCATTGTTTGCGCAGCAGCCGCCTTCAATTGGCCGAGATCTGCACCCTGGAGATCTATATTGATGGCATCAGGTCCATCATTGTTCAGGTTTAACATCGAAGACTGGCTGACGTAAGCGATCGTATCGGTAATGCCCTGAAAAAGTTCCGTACGTAGAAGCTCAAGCAACCTGGGTACATCTTCGGAGTTTTCCGGGTAAATAAAGCTCATGGTGTCGGATGCGCCAAAAGAAGCAAAGTTGTAACCGCGTATGACCGGCTCCGCGTCGCCATCATAGTAAGGCTTGAGGCGACTTATCACCTCTGCGCCGATCTCCTGCTCAAGCGTATCCAGATTTATGCCTGGCGGAGTAGCAAAGTAAGTTTGTATTGAATCAATCCGCGCTTTGGGCAGAAAGTCGACCTGGGGCAGGAACAACCAGGACACCGTCATTGAGCCACCCAAAATCCCCACTACCCAGGATATTCTTCGTAGTCGTGTGTTTGTAAGACGAATAACATTGTCGGCAAGCTGTCGCCAACGTTTTTCAAAACGATCCTCATGGACTTCTAACGCCGCTAACTTGTTAGCTGCAGCGGGGAGTATTGAAAGGGCAGTTATCAAAGAAAAGCTGACAGCTGTAGTGAGCGTTATTGCCAGGTCCTTGAACAACTGCCCTTCTACTCCAATCATAAACAATATGGGTAGGAAGATGGCAACGCTGGTCAGGGTCGATGAAAACAAGGCGCCCGACACTTCGCGACAGCCCTGCACCGTTGCATCAACAGCGGTAAGGCCAGTTGCACGCAGACGCACAATGTTTTCCTGAACAATGATCGCCGCGTCCATGACCAGTCCGACGGCGAACGCAAGTCCTGCGAGGGAAATAACATTGAGCGTCTTACCGGTCAGCCGCAATACGATAAACGCCACCAGTAATGATATTGGTATAGTCGCAGCAATGACCAAGGTCGCGCGAACATTGCGCAAGAAAAACCAAAGCACCAGGCTCGCCAGTCCCAGGCCGATTATCAAATTTTGTTTAACCAATGAAATCGCCCGACGGATGTGCAGTGATGCATCGAAACTCAGCTCGATATTCAGTCCTTGAGGGTGCAGAACTTCCTCATTCAGCTCATCAAGTGTCGCGTTTAGAGCATCTAGCAGTTCCACTGTGTTCGCATCGTACGCCGGGATCATGCTGATATAGTAGGCGGGAAAGCCATTACGAAATGAAAGGTTGACGCGTTTACGCAGTCCACGCTCCACCGTGGCAACATCTCGCAGACGAACCGGTTCACCGTTTTGCCAGGTCACCACCAGCTCGCCTAGCTCCTCAAGATTG
This sequence comes from Halioglobus sp., assembly GCA_039979015.1. Lineage (GTDB taxonomy): Bacteria > Pseudomonadota > Gammaproteobacteria > Pseudomonadales > Halieaceae > Halioglobus. The sequence goes on along the minus strand of JBDWAD010000009.1, from coordinate 911 downwards.
CTCTGCCCAAGGTAGCGAACGGTATAACGCCTGCGGCCGACATCTGCAAAACCGCCGGAAACATCGACGGCCCGACGCAGCGTATCCGCCACCTCAGGAATACTAATGCCCCGCGCTGCGAGTCTGTGAGTATCCAGCGTAATATGAACTTCTGGCTCGCGTTCGCTGGCGAGCATTACCCGAGCGACTCCCGGCACCCTTGCAAGCCTGGGTTCTACTTCTTTATCGATAAGTGCCTGGTAGGTCGCAACATCGCGGCTCTCATTCCCAGGTAATGTGTAGATCAGAAGCGACGCTGCTTGACCTCTGCCGCTGCCGCCCCCTGTGCGTATTTCAGGCTCGTCAGCGTCGGCAGGCAGATCGGCAGTCTGGTTCAGTTGGGTGATAACATCGATCAGTGCGCGCTGCATGTCCCAGCCGATGCGGAAATTGAGGCGTATGCGCCCGCTGCCACGGTTAATCTCGCTGACCATGCTTTCGAGGCCCTCAAGGTTCCTTAATACTTTTTCCTGGGGCTGGATGATTGACTCTTCAACCTCTTCAGGAGCAGCGGCCCTCCAGTGGGTCTGGATTGAAATCGCGGGGCGCTCAATATCAGGCAACAACTGAATGGGAAGGCTACGCACACTAATCAACCCAAATACGACAATCAGCGCGACAATGACGGCAATCGCTGCTGGATTATTGATAGAAATACGGGTCATATGAACAGATCGTTCCTTATTATTTCGTTCCTAGTGTAGACAATAACCGGGGGCAATTAACCCCAGCCCCAAAAAGAAAACCCCCGCAGCTGATGCTACGGGGGTTTTACGATTTAGATGCCTGGCAATGACCTACTCTCACATGGGGATACCCCACACTACCATTGGCGATACAACGTTTCACTTCTGAGTTCGGGATGGGGTCAG
>JBDWAD010000008.1:0-64622 GCA_039979015.1 Halioglobus sp. | reverse complement strand
ATCTTCAATATCCCGGTGGCTGAGATTGAAGCGATAGTAGAGCCAGACTGCGTAGGAAATGATATCTGGCGGGAATCTGTAGCGTTTGTAGATATTCATCGGCCGATTCTACCAGTGAAGGCGAGTTTATTTGGCAGTACCCTCTCGAGGACAGGTTACGCTTTTCCCCAGCGTAAACTTTTTAAGTCTCGGAAAATTAGATAGTCTATGCTTGTAATTTGGAGTAAGAGTACCTGCAAACAGATCGATAGAATAATAAGTGATCATTAAAAGGAAACACAGCTATGAGTCATAAAGTTGATAGACGCCAGTTTCTTACCACCGTATTAGGCTCCATTGCCGCTACGGGCCTGCCTTTATCGGCTCATTCAGCTGCGGGTGATAGAGAATCTAAAACCGGCGGACATAGATTACCCTACCAAGGCATCCGCATTATCGAATTAAGCAGCACCCTGAGCGGGCGTTTAGCCGGGCTGCTGTTCGCCGACCAGGGGGCCGAAGTGCTGGTGGCCCGTGAGGCCGGGTTCAAGCCCGATGAGCACGATGAATTTCTTGACCGCAATAAAACGTCGGTGGCAGCCGGTCAATTGGCCGACACTCGTTCTGCCGATGTGATAATCGTGGACGGTGATGTAAAGATAGAACGATCACCCTCTCAGATAGTATTGCGTATCACCACCGCTCTACCCGGTGACAAAACCTACGGCCATTTGCCTGCTGATTGTAGTGAAGATTTGGTAAATGCCCTGGTCGGATTTTATACGGATATGGGCACCACCAGTAAAATGCTGGGTCGCCCCGTCATCTATACGCCATTACCACTGTGTTCCACCTATGCTGCCGTCAATGGCGCTATTGCGACCGGGGCAGCTCTTGTCGATCGCGAACGCTGTGGCAGTGGGCGTGAGGTCATCACTTCACGAATAGCTGGAGGCCTGTCTGCTATTGGCGCTCTGGCGTTGACATCAGAAGGTATGCCGGATCACCTGGAACCCGCTGATATTACAGGTGTGCCTGAGGGCCTCTCACTTGAAGATTTCAAAACCATGGTAGCAGAAGCCAGCCAGGACGCTAAAAAACAACTGTGGCTGGAACAGCGCTTTATTCCTTTGGCCGTGCCCTATGAAACGTCTGACGGTCGGCTGGCCATACCTCTGGCCGCCCCTAATCGCAGGCTGACGCAGCGTATATTGAAGTCCCTGGGTATTTGGGAACAGGCCTTGGAAGCGGGCATGGTCGATGTCGACCCCTATGATCCGGCCAATGAAAAATACATCGGTCGCAATCTTGCAGATTCCATGGCCCTTAATTTCCCCATGAGTTCAGCGCTTGCCGAACTGGTCGCGTCAGCCTTCATCAAAAGGCCTGCCGCCGAGTGGGAGAAAAAATTGTGCCTCGAAGGTATCCCCTGCCTAAAGGTTATTACCTGGGACGAGTTCAAGCAGGATGCGGATGCTCGCACTGCGCATATTTTTGCCCAGGCCAACGGGCACAGTGCATTGCAACTCGGTCGGCCTTCCTGGGTGGCAAGTGCCCAGCCCTACCCCGATCTCAAGGCATGTGAACACGCTGATTCTTTACCCGCGCGTAAGACAACACTTCCAAAAGTTAAGGGGGCTGTGTCCAAACTTCCGCTGGCCGGCTACACCCTTGTCGATTTTACCAATGTGGTGGCGGGTCCGAGTTGCGGACGGCAATTTTCTGAATTGGGCGCCACGGTCTACAAAATCGATCCGACCAACCCTCAACATTCCCCCGTGATTATGACCACCTGGGCGGCGGAACTCGGTGTCGGCAAGCGCACTATGATTCTCAATATACAGACAGAGGAAGGCCGCAAGGTCCTGAACAAGATCCTGGACGATGCGGATTGGATTCTGGCCAATAAACTGGACGCACAGTTCGAGCGCCTCGGCCTGGATCGCGCCGGCCTCGACAAGGTCAATCCGAGCATTATCGGCGTCCAACTTTCTGCTCACAAAGCTGAAAAGCCGGGTGCCCGGGATGTGTATCCCGGCTACGACCCAGTAATCCAGGCCCAGGGCATCATGGAACGCTTCGGGCCAGAGGGCTGCCCAACTTTTCATGGAGTGGCTTCTTGCGTCGATTACCTGTGCGGTTACCTGGGAACCTGGGCTGGTGTTAGCGCAATGTACGCCCGTGAGTATCGTAAAGATGGTAAGGGCGACTGGGCCGAAACATCATTATCCACTGCAGCAGCACTTACCCAACTACTGCTGCTGCAAACTCGAGAGCCAAAATCCGCCCGTGGCGCCTTAGCTACGGGGATGAATGAGGGAGAACGAGTCTACGAGCTAAGTGATGGCTGGATTTTCGCCCAGGGCGACCATGACCTTACCAAGGAAATATCACCACTCACAGTTGAAACGGCGCTGGCTAAATTAAGTAAGCAAGGTGTTTCCGCCGTTCCAGTATATACATGCAAAGAACTTGCCGACCTGCATCGGGATGACCCAACCACAACGGTCGCTTTCGAAATGCGAGAAAGTGATGGCTGGAAGAACGAATGCTTTGCCCCGGCATGGTTTGCCTATGACGGTGAGCGAGTTGCCTCGCCAGGGCCTGCCCACCGGGTTGGCTCGGATGGACCGATCATATTGGCGGAACTCGGATACTCTGATAAAGAGGTCGCTGATATGGTAACCGCGGGAATTCTTGGCCAGACAGAATTTCTACCGATAAAATAGGCGAAAACGTGAATGATTGTCACCAAGGATTGGCTGGCTTGAAGCCCCTGGTATTTGGCTTCCTTCCCCGCCAGTTCCGACAAGGAGTTGGATTACGCCGAGTGATCTCGCCGGCGTTTTTTTTGCTGACGTGGTCGTTTCTTGGTGGCTCAGTATGGAGCACCTTTGCCACGGAGGCAGTAGCGGCTGAGCAGAGTTCGACAGAAAATGACAGTCCCGCAGAATCATCTCAAGATGCTGCGCCGACGCCGGTAATTTTTAGATCTTCCGACTACGGGATCGCCAATGCGCCCGAAGACCCTGCCAACTTGCTGAAAGAGCCGGCGCAGCGCCGGAAACAGCGAGATTCACTCTTCGACTACACGATGTTCAGTTCCTCTCGTGATGCGTTCCAGGGGTTCACAGAATCGCTATATAAGAAGACGTCTATTCAGTTGGGTATCAATTCGAACAATCTTTTCCAACACGTCTCAGATGTAGTTCCGGGCACAGATAAGAGTGGTGTCGGCAGCGATTTGGACGTGATCGCAAGATGGGAGTTGGTCGATAAGGGAACAGCAACCATGGGTCAAGTTATTACCCACATCGAAGGGCGCTGGGATTACGGCACCACCCCTCCCAGTACTATCGGCGACAATAACCTGCGTAGCCTTATCCGCACCGCAGATCCCTTCAACTCCTACACGCCGACATTCCTTGTAAGAAATATGTACTGGCAGCAGGGCTCCCAAACAGCGGGGTGGACTTATCGTGTGGGAAAGATAACTCCGGACCAAACACTTGGGACCTCCGCCCACCTGAACCCATTTACTACGTTTCTCCCCAGCGGCAGTGTGGGTTCGAACGCCGCCCACCCCGACTCCGGCCTGGGCTCCGTTGGGATCAAGTACTTTGACGACAATCGCTGGTATGTATTGGGACTTATCAGTGACGCCAACGGTGACCGCGAAGATTTGGGGGATATTGGTGAGGGCGATTTCTTCAAGGCGGTGGAGTTCGGCTACAAATTTTTTCCACAGACCGAACGAGCTGGCTACTCGAAACTGACCATAGGGCACACCGATGGAACAGCCGATGGTAAGCCAAATAACGTTGCACTGGGTCCCTCGGGCTGGAGCATTGCCGGTAAGTATGAGCAAGAGCTTACAGCCGATGGCCGGATGGTAGGTGTACTCAAATATGGCAGAACTTATAATAACACCGGCCTTTTCAAAGAACTGGCTTCAGGGCACTTCCTCTTGTTTGACCCGGACGTCCCCGGGGCGAGGAAAATAAAGAGTGACGTGATGGGTGTAGGCCTGGTCTGGGCCGAAATGCCGGTCCCCGGCACGCGCGATGAAACCGGTATGGAATTTTTCTACCGATTTCCTATGTTTCGGCAACTGGATGTCACCTTCAGTTACCAATCCTTCTGGAATATAGCGCGTAACCCGGACATAGATCAGGCGAACGTCTACAGTGTTCGACTGCGCACTACGTTCTAGGCGCCCCTCTTCGTGCAAATTCCGCACATCAAGCTCGAACTCGTCTACTAGCGACCGCTGCCCGTGAGCCACTATGGAAGTGCCGCCAGCCTCGCCAGCCTTGCAGTTATTGGCCAGGGGTTTGGATACGGCCTTTCGATAATACTGGCCAGAAACCTTGGCGTTGATGGCTTTGAAGCTTATGTTGTCGCCTCCGCCGCTTTCACCCTGATGGTGATGTATGTTCCCCGTGGATTGGAAAAATACAGTATTCGTATACTGCCGGGACTGCTTGAGCAAGGTGACTGGGGGCCGGCGCGTGGATACCTGCAATATGCAAGCTCTCGGACCATCATTACAGCGCTAATAGTTGCCACACTGTTGGCCCTGTGGGTACTATTTTTCTCCCCCGCCCCCGACACTACCCGCACCGCGCTTCTGGTTAGCTGCCTCAGTCTTCCAACCGGGGCTCTCGCTCACCTTGGCGTGGAAGTCTTGAGTGCCGGCGGCCGTACCACGCTGGCCCTGGCAATCTTTCGATGCCTCGTACCCGGGGTGGCGCTGGGGCTGGTTCTGATATTCCTTCAGATCACCGACGAACTGAGCGGCGCTCTGGCCGTAGGTAGTTGGGGGATAGCGTGGGCATTGGCTTCTGTCACCATGTTCATTGCCCTACGCGCTCTGTTACCCGAAGCCTATCGAACTGCCAGGGCAGAAAAAGATGGAAAATCCTGGCGCCGGGCAGCCAGGCCCTTCTTGCTTTACCGAGTCTCGCTAGCATTAATATCCCAGGCCGGAGTGATCGCGCTGGATGCGTTGCAGCCTTCAGCCGCGGCTGTTGGCGCATACGCAGCGGCGATTGCGACTGCTAGTCTTCCAATCTTGCTGGTAACAGCCACCAACCGCTACTACGCCCACCAAATATCGCTGCTGCTAGATCGAGACGACTACACAGGCATTCTCGCGCTTCGGCAGCAACGACTTTTGTGGTTACTCCCCGTAATTGCTTTTTTCCTGGCCGGAGTCTTCCTGTATGGGAGAGATATCCTCGCCTTTTTCCGGCCGGATTTTGTAGAGGAAGGATTAGTAGCCATGCGGATTTTAGCAGTGGCGACCGCCAACTCAGTCATTTTTGCTCTGGCACCTACTTACATGAAATACCGCGGTGAGAACCGCACCACTTTGGTAGTTGTCATGGCAGCTGCCGCGCTCTTGCTGGTGTTACTCTGGATACTCGTTCCGCGGCTCGCAGCTACCGGCGCCGCTATTTCCTACGCGGTGACTACCTGCGGAATGTACTGGGCTTTTGCCCAACTTGCGCACCGTGACTTACTGGAACTGGCTGCGCGCCAGATAATTGACTAAGCTTGCCAAACCAGTGAATGGATATGGCTGCGTTGTAGTAGCGGTAAAGTCGTTGCAAAAGAAACGCTCAATCGCATGTCGGAACGCCAATACAGGGGATCAACCAGAATGATAAATAGAATCACATTCGCTAGCATCTCCTTGGCAATTATGGCTATGGTCGCCTGTTCACCAACCGAGGAACCAGGCCGAGTAGTTGACAGAGAGAACATCCCGAAGATCTATTTCGTATACGGCAGCCTGACCAGCGATGGTGGCGTCAAAGTCGTCAACGCAGACGGCTCCAACGAGAGACTGCTCGCTTCCGGTGACAATCTTGTCGAACCTGACGGGATAGAAGTAGATCTGGAAAATGGAAAACTCTATTGGACGGACATGGGTGAAGGCGCTGCTGCTGAAAATTCGGCAAGTCCCGACAGCGGGATGATTGTGCGTGCCGACCTGGATGGTTCAAATATCGAAATCATCGTTCCACGAGGAATAACCACGACCCCGAAACAACTGGCCCTTGATGTCGGGGGAGGCAAGGTTTACTGGAGTGACCGTGGCGATGTGGCCAATGAAGTTGTTAGCCCTAGAATCATGCGGGCAAATCTGGATGGTTCCGATGCGGAAACACTGGTGTCTGATGACCTGCTAAGTCCTGTTGGCATGGTACTAGATACAGTAAAAGACAAAATGTACTTCACAGATCGATTCGCAAACAATATTAAACGAGCTAATCTTGATGGGTCTGATGTAGAGGTCGTAGTAAAAGATACCGATTACCCTGTAGATTTGCTCATCGACTTTGATACGCGTTTGATCTACTGGACATCGAGAGAACCCGGGGGGATCTTGCGAGCCGATATGGATGGTAACGATATTGATGGCAAAGCTTTGCAACCAATTATAACAGGTCTATCCGTTCCGATTGGCATCTCGATGGACAGAGAAAATCGAAAACTCTATTACTCTGACGTAATCATGTCTCCACCGTCTGGCTTTATTTGGGAGTCGGATATGGAAGGCAATCATGCCAGAAAGGTCGTTCAGACCCTAAAACCGCTGGGCATATTCTACACTCCTGAATAGTGTGTATTTCGCTATACTTCCCCGGTGGAAATCTGTGTCGTTTATAAGTATTCATTCGCGACTTATTGCAATTGGCTTCGCGCCAGACAAATAACAAACTACGTGTTGATTAAACCCGATGACCCGACCATCATAGCTGCTATATTGTTGACATATTTGCATTCTATTTTGGCTTGATGATGAGAGAGCATATGCACAAGTTAAGTTTGGCCCCATGGTTAGTTATTTCGTTTATCTTAATGGCTTTGAGTGGTTGTGCCGGCAAGGAAAAACCATCTCCGGCTGATGTCGAGACAGCTGCATTTGAAGACCTCCGCTCGGAGGTACATTCTGTTATCAAGGACCCGAATCGTTCGCAGCAGGCTCTGGCGCTTATCGATAAGTTGCAGCTGTCATTCAGTACTCTAAGGGATCACCTGAATGATCGAAGAGCTAGGATGAAAGCCGTGAACGCGGATTACGATGTGTCCAAAGAAGATGTAGTTTCTTTTATCTATGAAATTCAGGAAGAGATGGCCTACAACCAACAGCAAATTTCTATACTCCATCGACAGTTGGTAGAGGTGACCACCGCGAAGGAGTGGTCGCAGCTAGCCAAATCCAAAAGTACAGCAATGGTCGCAGCCATCGACTCTATTCGAACGATCTGATCAGAGACACAATCATGCTAATCAATTTACTAACTATATTATTCCTTGGCGGCACCCCCAGTGGGATGCTTGTTGAGCTCTCTAACATACAAGACAACATTGAAATCGTAGTGGTCAAGAACGAGCGTGGAAAGGCTGCACTAGATGTCATAAGTAGAATGGAGCAACGAACAAAGGCCCAGAATTTACAAGTCGATAGTACCGCGAAGCTTCTGGATGAAGCCCTTTCTGTTCACGATTTTTCAACGGCCGAGACTGACAATCTATGGAATAAATACCATGCAATCAGACGAAACCACCATCTCTATATGATTGAACTGAGATTTGAACTGAAAGAACACATTACACGAGAGGAATGGCAGGAAATTTTTGGGGACGGCTGATTCTAAGTAGATTCAGACCGCCGGACACAGCCCACATAAAGATGAAGATATCTGATACCAAAAGCCATTATATTTGCCCTATACGTTAGAAAAGGCATACCTCCTGTGCCCCAAGCTCTTGGCGTGTCCAAGAGATGTGAGACGAAAAAACTAATACCTAGTAATCTAGTGGTGAAGTCATGAAAAAAGCCCTTCAATCAATACTACTCATTTCATTCTCATTAGCGGCCGCCGCGGTTGTTCTTGATATTGAAAATCCAGATGAGGATGTAGCTGATGTCTATACGGGCAAGCCCGCATCAAAGTACACCATTGCTGCTAACGCCGGACTGGCGGAGCGCCTGCCATTCGGCGACATGACTGCCTTTGAACAGCAAAATCGTGGCTTGATTGCTTCATTCGGCGACCATGATTCTGGTGCTGCTCGTCGCGCATTCGAAGAGTTCTATGGCACTGCCAAGGCAGATCGCGCTCCTGATACGGTTAACCCATCTATCTGGCGTCAGGGTTTGATGAACTTCCAGGCTGAAGGCTTATACAGAGTACGTGATGGTGTTTACCAACTGCGTGGTAACGACATCGCTAACATCACCCTCTTCCGCACAAAAACTGGTTACGTAGTCAACGACCCAGGGTTGATGGACGATACAACTTTTGACGCATGGGAATTTGCCAAAAAACACATCCCCTCACCACATACAATTCATGCTGTAGTCTACTCACATCCACACGGAGATCACTTCGGTGGCGTACGCGGGCTTGAGCACGATTTCTCTGAAGACGTAAAGATCATTGCAGCAGAAGGTTTTGTAGAAGCTCTTGCTGATGAAAACATGATCGGTGGTAACGCAATGTCACGTCGTACTGATTACCAGTACGGCTCAATTCTACCCAAAGGCCCAACGGGTGCTGTTGATATGGCCATCGGTCTTACCCAAGGTCTTAAAGGTGGATTGTCTCTAATAACTCCGGACTTCCTTATCACTGATAAGATTGAACAGCATGAAATCGATGGTCTGACTTTCGAGTTCACTAACGTTCCAGAGGCAGAAGCCAAAGTGGAAATAATCACTTGGGTTGAAGACTACAAAACTCTCTTTACAGGAGAGCTGACGTACCACGGCATGCACAACATCTACACTTTCCGCGGCGCTAAGACTCGTGATGCTCTAGTTTGGTCTAAATACCTAACTGAAATGAAGATGGCTTACGGTGATCGTATCGAGGCTATAACTTCTTCACACAGTGCTCCGGTTTGGGGTGGCAAGGAGATTGATACTTACCTAACAATGCAACGTGATAACTACGGCTTCATTCACAACCAGGCAATGCGCCTTGCTAACGAAGGGGTAACTATCAACGATGTAGGTCGTGAAATTGAAAAAATCATCCCTGAAGCGCAATTCAACACCTGGCACACAAACGGGTACCACGGCTCATACTCTCACAATGCTCGTGGCGTAGTTAACTTGTACCTGGGTTACTTCGACATGAACCCTGTGAATGTTAACCCACTACAAACAACTGATAAGTCGTGTACTTACGTCCAAGCCGCAGGTGCCGATACGCTGTACGACGCTGGCATGATTCACTTTAATGAAGGTCGTTACCAAGAAGCTTCTCAGCTTCTAAATGACTTGGTAATGTGTGACCCAGAAAACGACGCCTACCGCGAGGCTTTAGCTGATTCATTCGAGCAGCAAGGGTACCAGTCCGAAACTATGGCGTGGCGAAACTCTTACCTTCAGGGTGCGGTTGAACTGCGTACAAACACAATCTTAGACGGTGTTAAGCAGATGTCTGAAGACATTATTGCTAATAGCCCAACGGCTCAGGTAATGGATATGTTCGGTGTTCGTGTGAACTCGGTAAAGGCTATTGAAGCTGGCTTAGACTTCTCCATGGCTATAGCGTCACCTGACGTGAACGAGCACTTCTATACCGAAGTATCAAACGGTAACATGGTGACGGTTGAAACTGATTCTCTAGTGCCTGCTGATACCACATTATTCATCGGAAAAGCGGATCTCACCAAGGTACTTCTCGGTCAAACAACCTTCCCTGAGTTGTTGGAAAGTGGCGTAGCTCGTACCTCCGGTGAAGCTTCAAATCTAATGGCCCTAGGCTCTGTCATCGAAATGCCTAATGCTAAGTTTGAAATCTTACCTCTTAAAAAATGAGGGGTTTTACCCTGCGAGTGACGAACCTGTATCCCACCGGAAAATCACGTGGTCAGGGGAGTTGCCGGGCTCGGCACCGGTTCGGAGTTCGGTTTTAAAAAACAGTTACGTTTCTTCGACTTACTGACACCTCACTGAAAACCGACCCAGATCAGGTTCGGCATAGGCTCGGTTTCGCCTCTCCTGCCTCTGGCCATGAGTAAAACCTGTTACCTTTCTGCCGCTTACTGAGCCAGTTTGGGACTGTGCGTACTCCTCCTAAGCGGCAGGTCGGCCGTTCGAATCGGCGGGGCCGCCGAGGCCCAGGCGGGCCAATTCCTATAGATTCATGAAGTTATAGAGACTGCACCTGCCGATTTTATAGTTAGAGCATCCGACTCATAATCGACAGGTCGAAGCGGGCCGCGTTCGGACGGCGGCCGCTGCCGTTTAAGTCCTTCTGGGCCAACCATTTTCGATATAGTTCGTAGATTTATAGCTGCTTAGAGTATCCGTCCGCACCATATCACGGCATATACCAAACCGGCGAAGAGTAGGCCCGCTCCTGAATTGACGTCGGAACACCTTCGGGCAATTCAACACCAAAAACCTTCGCATCAAATGTTGTCCATCGAGGCGTTGGAATTTCAAGTACTCGCACGTAGTAAAACGCACGCTCGGAAGGGTCGAAGTTCGGGTCGGTCCAGTAGGCGCTTAGCACAGCAGCGCCAATCGAGTTTCGATAACTCGCTTCTGCAACATCTACGGTATTACCTACCGGGCATTTACATCGCCCCTCAGCATTGACGGTACGACCGTCGGACAAAGCAATATCAAAGATGCGTTCGTGTAACTCTCCCGCCTCGTCCATCCATCCCTTGACCATCTGCACACGATCAAGGTTGGCACCGTCGGGGTCGCGAATTGATCTCACAAGGAAACTCGGAACGCCGTCGGCAGTGGTCGCTGATAGATCGCCTCCCATCGGCACGCCACGGTCATACCCGTATGCCGCGAAATCGGATCGACTTAGATCATCGGCAACAAAGTCGAAGCCAGCAAAGAGCCGAACGCGAATTCGGGTGCCAGTTGTCGCAAAGACCTCTTTTCTGGAAAATGCATCCCATATAGCTTCACGTGTATTTTCGCGTGTCCAAACCGCAGCCAATCCTGCAGCACCCGTCTTCGCCGCCCGAATTTTCTCTTCCTCAGGACGGTCTTCGGGCACACGACCGATAATGACTTCCTCAAAACGAATCGGGTCTGCAGTTGGCTCCAACATAGCTACTTTTCCGAACCAGTTATCCTCCGAGGTGGTCGCCAACCCGGTGTGGGCATCGGTCGAACCAATAACGCCAAACTTGAATGGATTTTCGCCCAGCTCCTTGTCATACGCCAGGCCGCGTTTAAACGCTTCGCGTGCATACTCTCGGGGCAACATGTCATCTGTATGGAGCTCAGGTCCAAAGCTGCCTTTGTCCCAGGTTTCAAAATTCGCAAATTCATCATTCGGTGACAGCAACGGATGCGCTTCTCCGTCCCCTTTTGGCTGTGTAATTTCGTAGACTGGCTCCCAACGTGCACGTCGTTCAGCGTAGTCGCGTGTGAACGGCTCTTTCGTTGTCAAAGTGATGTCATCAAACATCAGACCGTTTGAAAGATTGCCATTGTGAGGAATAGCCAGCATGCGACCACCAGATTGTTCTTCATAATCGGCCATCCATTGCCACAAGTCTTCAGGGTCACCCGAGTCGTAGTATGAAATCGGAATTATCGTGTCCGCGAGATCTTTGCCGTCTCGAAATAGCACGTTACGATGCAGATTGTTGCCGTCTGGTCCAGAGGTCCACTCAAAACCAATGATGGCTGAAAATCGATCCGGCTCGTTGTAGTCCTCTGCTGCGGCAGTCAGTTGTTTCCAGGCAACAGACGCCATTTGGGAGTCGCCCGCAAAAGGATCGTCTAAATTCTGCATGCGAGCGAGCCACTCGTTAAACGCCTGTAGGCCCTGCCCGGACTTGACCAGGTCATGCACCATCTTTCCCCATTCGTTGTTCACCACCGCAGGATCCGAGGCCGCAATCAATGGCGCAAGCCCAAGATTCTCAGAGTGATCCGCTATTACAAGAAAATCCAACGGCCGTTTGAGCTGCACAGGCACGCCATGGTTCGACTTGATTTTCTCTCCGCGCGCGAAGCGATACGCATCGCTTGGCGAAAGAATTGCTCCGACCATTCCGGCGTCTGTCGAGTAGGCAGTATGTAGATGGGTGTCACCAAACAGCACCTGATTCGGAAAGTCTTGCTCCGGGTATGGCGAGTAATTTACCTCGGCATCTGTGGGTAATGGGACCTCAGACAATGTCGATGCCGCTATCTCTGTTGCATCGTTTTCCAACTGCACTGCTGCTTGTATGTCACCTTCATCGACTAGTGCGGAGGAGTCGCATGCTGGAATAAGTAGAGAGGTCAGCAGTAAAGCGAAATATCTGATCATGGGTCACACCTATTTTGGGTTCTGATAAGGTCACTCACTGAGACCAGAGTAATACGATGAGTAGTAGTCAAGCAACCACGCTGCTCCAATCATTGAACGCACTGATCCTGAGATTCCGAGGTGTTCAGCGCGAACCAGATGCCGACTCAGATTGAAGAGATTCGTTGGTTCCGGGGAGTCTGCTGACGCAAGCGGGAATACAGGTGCTGGGGATCAGCGATCGCCTCGCTGGAAATAATTTCATCCGGCGCGGTGGAATACTGAGGGGCTCGCATCAAATCAGGCAAGGTAATAAGTAAAGCCGGCCTTCAGGTGGCTAACTGCTCATCTTGCTGAGCCTGCCATTGTTGGAGAAGAGGTTGCGTATCGCGCTGCCAGGGGTGAAAGCCGTCCCGGTAATACTCCTTGTAGGCGGGCCATACCCGCCGCAGGATACCGCCTTTAAAAAAGAGAAACTTCCAGCCTTGCGCCCACAGCCGCAGGTTCCATAGCTTGCCGTCGCGGCGCAGCATGTGCACCACCCCGCCGAGAGTGTCGAGCATCAGGAAGAACGTCGACCGACGCAGGGCGCTTTTGCGCATTTTTTCGGACCCGCCCATCGCGCGATACACATCGAAGGCGACGGCCTTGTGTTCCATTTCTTCTGCCGCGTGCCAGTCCCACAATTGCTTCATTGCAGGGTCCACGCTGTCGCGCATGGGGTTGTCCTCGCGCAGGGAAGACTCAGCCATTATCGCGGTGATATGTTCCAGCGCGGCGGTGGTGGCCAATTGCTGTAACGGTGACAGGAAGGACTTAGCCCGGCTGATGTTCTTGATGATGCGCCCTTCCAGGTAGTTGAGGTCATAGCCCCGAGCACTGCACAGCGCCTCGTTATACCGCTCGTGTTCGCGCCGGTGGAAACCTTCCTGGCCACAAAAGTGGCGGATCTCCTGGATGAGTTTTGGGTCTTCAATGCGGTCGGCAAAGTGGCGCACACTATCGATGAAGAACTTTTCGCCAGCGGGGAAGGTGATCGACATGGCGTTGAACCAGGCGGTTTTAAAGGCATGGTCGTCAAACCAGTCGTGGGACAGGCTTTGGGAAATATCGTGTTCCCGGTTGCGCAGTATGATCGCGACCTCTGCCGGGGTGTGGGACTGCTGAGTCATTCTGATGCATCCACCGCTTTTTCTTCATTATACGTCCTATTGTGGGGTTTCTGCAGGCAAAAAAAATGCCTTCGAAAAGGAGGCATAAACTCAGGGATACTCGGTCTCCGTCAGCACAGGGGTTTGCTCCCGAAGACATGGAACAAACTATAGCGACGTCAGAATCATTAGAGCATGGCAACGAGCGACAAGATCATGTCCCTGAGCGCCAATATTCAATGCGAGCCCAGGAAGACCCTTGCGCCCTTTAGTCGGCTTGAGTATCCAGCGCAATCCGGCTGCCACTGCCGGGCGGCAGGCAGCTGAAAGTCAGGGCATTACCAGTTCGCATCGCCGCCTGGCGTAAGTCATCACTGCTACAGCGCTGCTCCGCTGTATCGAGTTAATAGCTGACATTACCCAGGCAGGGCCGGATCAGTCCCTCTAACGTCCGCTTTCGCCTAGGAGCGGTCATTCACCTATGAGATTTTGACGGTTTCCCGCGGAGCTTTGCTACTGATCACTGCTCCCACCTCTGGATGTAGGTCATCCCCAGTTGCACGTGAAGATAGTTCCGATTGTTATCGCACATTTGCAGAGGTTCGATTCATGAGCCCATGGTGTTGCGCTTATCGCATGCCCTGATTGGGTTCCGGGGACGGTTCCGGGGACAGTACACTTGATTCGAGGAAATAGGTGTACTGTCCCTGTAATTCGGATTGATCAGTTGGAATGTTTCACCGGAGCCCGGCAAAAAATACGGTGAATTGGGGCCATGAAACCCTTGAAGAAAGGTCACGTCACTATCAATAGTCAACTCTCCCCGAATTTTCAGCGCCTCTACCAAGCTATCAAAATCAGGGCCGTTCCCTCCCATTAGTGTGGGGTTTCGCGTTGCCTGCCAGTGATCCAGGCTCGCGTATCGTGTAAGCAGGTAGACTTCATCGTAGTCCTTGTCATTTAATGTCAACACTTTGTGTGCGCTGCCCATATCACCGGCCTTTTCAGTCGGGACCACATCCAACACCACCCACATGCCGACGACCCGGGCTCCGATCTTCTCGAAGTACGGCCAGATGCCGGCCTGGCTAACCTTCAGAAACCGATCAAAGCTTCCCTTTGATATCTTCCAATGGCGCAGCGTGGTGACGGGGCTTTCTTGCTGGGCAACCTGATTGCGAACGGCTATCGCATGGCTGTTTTCCTGTGCGATCAGGCCTGCCGGCAGACACAGCATTACGAGTAGAACCAGGCGCTTTGAAAAGTCGCGGGGCTTATCTGCACTCTGATGACTGTGGCGCATCATCAGAACCTGTACCTTGCCTGCAGGGCGATAGAGCGCGGCCGCTCCGGCACGCCGTAGTAACTGTTGGAATTAGTTACCGGTAGATCGTTTTTCCAGATGTAAGTCTTTTCATCCGTCAGGTTCTTGCCTATCAGGGCCACCGTCCAGCCGTCGTCAGTGCTGGCCAGCGCGATGCGGGCATTGATGATGGTCGCATCGTCGTGCGGGGTGCTCGGATCAAGGTCCAAAGCCGAGAAGTACTCATCGCTATAGTTGATATCCAGCCCACTGACCAGTTCCATGGTATTGCCCACGGGAACGACATACTGCGCGTAAAGGCTGGCACTCCACTCCGGTGCAAACACCAGGGTCTCGTCCTTCAGATCCTGGCCGCCTGGCTGCCTCGGTGCGACGATATTACTGCCGTCCTCGAGCAGACAGCCAGGGTTGTTCGCCGGGTCCATGGATTGCGGGGTGGTACAGGTGGCACCGGTAAAATCTTCATAGTAGGCGTCCAGGTAAGCTAGTGCGCCGCCAACCGTCAGGCGTTCGGATAACAATATGCGGCCATCCAGTTCCACGCCCTGACTAATCGATTCGCCAGCATTGCCTACGCGGAACGCATCACCGACCAGAGAACTGGTCTGCAGGTTGTCGTATTCCATCCTAAACACAGCGAAGTTCAATTCTGCAGCGCCATCGAGCAGACTCATTTTCGCGCCAAGTTCATACGCGAGAACTTCCTCGTCTTCGTACTCTAGTATCGAGGGGTCGTTACCCGGTACAGATCCTCCTATCGGTGCATTGGTGATTGGGTGCACCAGGCGAATCTCGTAGCCGGCGCCGCTGTAGGCCTCATCAAAACCACCGGCTTTGAAACCGGTGCTGACACTGGCGTAGAGCATGGTGCTGTCACCCACATCCCACTGGATGTTACCAGAGTAAGTCACCTTGTCTTCGTCGCGGCTAAGGCCGGTAAAACTGTGCTGACGTAGATCGGCAATCGAGTAGAAGTTGGCAGGATCGGAGTAAACCAGGAGATCGGGGTTACTGGCGGCCCTGACCTGCAGGCCTTCGGACTCTGTGGTTTTATCCAGCTCCTTGGTCTCTTCGTTATAGCGTAAACCCAGCGTCAGGCGCAGGGCGTCGGTGGCATTCCAGGTACCCTGGGCGAACACTGCCCAGCTTTCAGCTTCCTGGTCGAAGATACTGGGCACGCCAGGGTCTGGTGCATACAAGGCGCTGGTACTCAAAGGGCCCGACTGCAGGAAATCCACGGTCTCGAGACGGCGGCTGATATCCAGTTCGTTGCGCTGGTAATAGGCGCCAGCAATCCAATCGATCGTTTCACCGCCGGGTGATACCAGGCGCAGTTCCTGGCTAAACTGTTCGTAGTCTTCCCATCGCGTACGGTGGAGGGATGGTGCGGCGGCGATGTCGGTATCGCCCGTCGACATCAGGTCGTAGGCCGAGTAGGCGGAAATTGACGTAAAGGTGGCAAAATCCAGGTGCCAATCGACCGTTAATGCAAACACGTCTGTGCCGGTCGATTTGCGGCCTCCGGCATCCCCGGCACCCTTGTCGCGGTCTGAGACTACCGGAAACGGTATTGTGCCGGCAAAGTTCTCCTGCCCGACGAAGTCCGATTGGTAGACCACCGTCTGGGTGTTTTCACTCTGGAAATCTCCATATTCGTACTTGGCGTTGATCTCCAGGTTATCGCTTGCCTCCCAGCGCAGGCTGCCGCGAGCATACCAGTTGTCAAATTCGGGGCCCTCGTCTCCGGTGGCGACATTTTCCCACCAGCCATCTCCCGGTGCGTCGTGGCGCACCGCCAGGCGACCGGACAAACCGTCAGTCAGCGGCCCGGAAAGCACCATATTGTATTGCTGTGCACCGTGCTCGAATTCATACATGGCCTCAACCATGCCTTCGAACTCGTCGCTGGGCTTGGCGGTGGTGACATTGATCGCTCCAGCAATCGTATTCTTGCCAAACAGAATACCTTGGGGGCCTTTGAGGACTTCAACGCGCTCAAGGTCCATAGTGGTTGGAACCGCCGCCAGTGGCCCGCGCCCGGCGTAAACGCCATCGATATACATACCCACAGACTGTTCGAAACCCTGGTTGGTGCCGGAACCAATACCACGGATAAACAGGTTTGGTGTTCCTGAGCCGGCATTGACAGTCACATTGGGCATGTACTGAGTCAACTCCTGGAGCGAGGTGATGCCGATATCATCGATTCTCTCGCCGCTCATGGTCGTAACTGAGATGGGCACGTCTTGCAGACTCTCGGTGCGCATCTGCGCGGTGACGATGACTTCTTCCAGCATCAACTGGGCCATGGCTTGAGAGGTGGGCACCAGAGCAAGAGCGAGGGCGCTTAGCGTCAAGTGGGGTCTGGTGCGTGATTTGGAGACCCGCTTCGAGGTGGGTGTGCGATCAGCTTTCATAGTGTTTTTCGCCTTTGGCTGTTTTATTAAATTATCGCTTTCCCGCATTTTCAGCGGAAGAAAAACAGCTATGGTATTCTCCCGTCATCGGCCGAACTTGATATATTGCGCAATACTCAATGCCACAAAAGCTCCCTACCCATGACCAAGAACACACCTAGTAGAGCTCTCACTGGCGTAGCCAGCCTGGTTGAGAGCTATGGCCATGATCCGGACAGCATAGCCCGTCGTGTGGGCCTGGCGCCGGCCGCACTGTATCGGCCAGATCTTTTTATTGAAGGTGGCGTTTTCAACGATTTCCTCGAAGAAGCTGCACTGGTTTGTGATGATCGATTCTTTTCCCTGAAGCTGGCTCCCATACAGGGTTGGCAGGTGCTGGGCCCAGTGTGGGAGGTGATTCGCCGGGCCCAAACGGTTGGCGAAGTGTTGCGCATCCTCGCCGCGCACCTGGAGTCTCACGCAAGTACCACCTCATCCCTGCTGGTGGAGGATGATAGGGGTGTCTCGATTTGCCTTGAGGCGCGATGGGATCCCAAGTGGGGCCGAACCCGTAACACCAGCCGTGTCCAACTAGTTGAGCTGGCTGTTGCGATAAGCGTCTATGAGATACGCCGCCTGCTGGGGAACAGCTGGCGTTCAGACCGGGTCCAGTTTCGAAACTCTGCTCCTGAAGATACAAGGCCCCTGCGTCAGGTTTGTGGGGATAAGCTCACGTTCAACCAGGACGTGAACGCACTTCGTGTCAGTAAAGCTGACTGCGAACGCCCCATTGTGTTTATGCCTGATAGGCCACCAACCTCTGCGCAGTATGAGACTCCTACTGATCTAAAATTGAATATACCTTTTGTGTTAGAAGTCGACCGGGCTATTCGCCTGCTACTGAACAGGGAAGAGGCCTCAGTGGATCGCGTGGCGGACACATTGGGTATCAGCCCGCGTACGCTGCAACACAGGTTAAAACAAAGCGATACCAGCTACCAGAGCCTGTTTGATATCGCCCGCATAGACCTTGCCCTGGAGTACTTGAATGATTCCGATCTCAATCTGTTGGCCATCAGTGAGCGCCTGGGCTTTACCGATGCGGCGGCGTTTTCGAGATTTTTCAAGAAACACCTGAAATTGTCGCCGCGGGATTACTCCAGACGCATCCGCTAAGGAGCCAGTAGGCTCTGGGCGCGAATCTTCGCGTTGTTGTGGATATTCATGTAGAAAAGAGAGTAATCCAGCAAGTGATATGTGCCCATACGGTCGGTCTCAAATCCCGATACTGTTGGCTCGCCGACATAGAGAGTCCCCCCCTTACATTGAGCGGAGACGAGTGCAGAGATGGGTTTTCTCAGGGCAATGACTTTCTGATTACCAGGTCTGTCAGGTGCCTTGCCCATCGCATCATTCCTCTTGCCCGCGCGGGGAAGTGCGCCTTCGTTAAGGCTGGCATCTGCAAATTCTTCATCGGTGCGCCATGATAGGGGATTGGTGCACAAGCTCGGCTCTGGACGTTCATATGCGGGAGCGCCCTCGGGCTTGGAGTCCCAGTGAATAACGCAATGCAGGTCGTCCTCTTGAGAGCACGGCTTAATGTTGCTCATTGCGTCAAACCATGAGGGTGAAACGGGAATCAAGGTAGAGCCAATCAGGTAAGCTGCCACCATTCGCTTATGTAGATCGCTGGGATCAATAACATCTTTTAATAATCGTATTGCGTGATGTGTTCCCTGGCTGTGACTGGCGATAATGAAGGGACGGTTCTGACTGTAATGGTTGATAAAATAGTCGAAAGCGCGCCTAACATCCTGGTAGGCAAAACCAAGGACTCTATCGCGTTCTTGTGCCTCACCAAAGTACGCAAAAATATTGCCTTGCCGATATCGTGGTGCATAGACATTACAACAGCCATTAAATGCACTCGCCTGGTTAGCCATCATCAAACGGGTGTTTTCTTCCGTTCCTGAATCGACATCCATCGGAGAAGTCCAGCTTCCGGAGGTCAGAAAGCCGGTGGGATGAATGAAAAACACGTCAACGGGAAATTCTCCCTGTGTACCTGCGGAGATCCCTTTGGGAACCAGATCAGCGTAATCGGATGTTGTGGGTAAGGCTGCCCAGTTTTCAACGTCACTATAGTCAGGCGCCGCGACGGCATCGGCGGGATCAAACGTTCCTTCAGGCTTGTTGTAGGCGGCGAAAGCCATAAAAAAAAGGCGCCCGCCCATGCCGCTAACTGACAGTGCAATGGCGATAAGCGCAATGAGCATGACAGACATGCCCACGATTTTTAATGCTTTCATTGCAGTCCTCTCTGGAGCCCCCTCTTGAGCAACACAGGGTGAACGCCACCTACTCTTCAGGAGTAGCGGCCTCCACTTGCTCCAGCCTTTTCTGGGTTTGCCTGATACCAAAGTTCAGCCAACCAGATTCATTAAGGTTGCTTGAGTCCTGTCGCAGTTGGCTAAGGGCCGTCAGGCGCAACTCCAGGGCCGTGCGGTTGTGTGGGTCTGCCAACAGCGCCGCTTCTGCCAGGCGCAGGGCTTTGACCAGCTCACCCTGTTCGAGCAGGGGCTGGGCCTGCTCGATCACCTTGTCGGCGCCACCGGCCATGGCCACCAGCTCGGGGTACACCGACTCGGGAGACTCGGCGTACATGCTCACCGGATTGGCATCGAACCAGCCCACGTAACCTTCGTAGATACCGCGTACCGACCAGGATATCCAACCATACCCTTCGCCCACGTCCAGCTCTTGGGGCAGCCTGATCTCCCGCATCAGTGAATAAACGTCCTTACCCTGGTTCATGCCAATCACCGTCTGGTCGTGAACATACTGAATGGCATCGCGATACTGGGTCAGGGTGGCGCGAATATTATCCCAGCCCTCGATGGGCTCGCCATGGCTAGGCAGTAACAATTCCGGCTTCAGTGCCAACACACGGTTTAGTGAGTCGATGTAATCCAGCGCCCAGCGAGGCTTGGTGCCCCGCAGGGTATAGATATTGGGGAATGACCGGTAGTAGAGGTCGCCGACGAAAGCGGCCTTGTGCTGGGGCATCCATACCGTCAGGGCGTCGTAGGTTTCCGCAGGCGTGTGCAGTACCTTGAATTGCTGCCCCCCGAGAGAGAAGGAGTACTCCTTGTCGAACAGGGTGTTGGGCAGGATATCAGCACCAAAATTGTCCACGGTGGAAGGGGGCATTTGTTTGGAACTCAGTTCGAACCCGAACTGGGCCTGGTTGCGCCGGTTGAACATCCCTGACAGGCGGTTCTGGTAATGCAGGAACTCCACCATGTTTTCCTGGGCGATTACCCGAGTTTCGGCTTCGCGCCAAAGCGCTACGCCGCCGGTATGGTCCCCATGACCGTGGGTGATGATCACCGAGTGGATCGGGCCATCACTGACCGCGGTGAGCAGTTTTTTGTGATGGGGCGCCATGGTCTCCAGTGAGGTGTCTACAATCACGTTGCCCTGGTCAGTGACTACCATAAAAGTATTGCCGAACCCGGTGGCCTTATAGATCACCTCGTTGACCTGTTGTGCCTCGGTCTGGGTGCTACCCTGTTGCAGGTGCAGGCTGGGGTCGGTGTGGCCACTTTCCCGCGCCTCGGGATTGTACTCGTCGGCCATACCGAAACTGGCTGTGGTCATGAGTGCTGCTGCCAACCATGCTCCAGGAAGAACGATTTTTAACCTGAAGCATGATAAACCGACGGCCCCATCCGCCCATGCAGCTCGTACTAAGGTGTCAGGACGTTTGGACTTGGTGATTTTGACAGGGGCTTTCATAATACTTTCCCAGTTTGGCAATATTTTAGAATGGTTGCTTTCCAGTATTTTCAACCGAAGTGAAGCCGCTATAATAGTGTAGTCGCATCGGTCGCTCTTGATATTTTACGCAATGGTTCTGACAAGTTAACCCATCAAGGCCACTCAAATAGTCAGGGGCAGGTCAGATCACCGCTCTATTCCATCCGGTGAATCGAAGATCGATCCACTCTCGGCAGAAGTTCGGAGTTCTGTTTTGAAAAGCCGTTACGATTCTTCGACTTGCTGCCAGCCAGTTCGGAAACCGCCCCTACCCAAGTTCGGCATACGCTCGGTTTCGCCGACCCTGCCCTACGGCCAACAGAAAACTGCTATCCTTTCTTCAGCTTACTGACACGATTTCGTACTGTACCTACTACTCATAATCGGCAGGTCGAAGACGGTCGGCCGCTGCCGTTCAAATCCTTCTGGGCCCACCATTTTTTATATCTTTCATAGATTTATAACTGCTTAGAGCATCCGACTATGGGTGCTGACTTATAGATAGGAGTCGGCGGTTGTGTGAGTGGCTGACAGTGATGCCGGGCTCGGCGAGCAGATCTTCGATATCGCGGTGGCTGTGATCGAATCGATAGTAGAGCCAGACTGCGTAACTGATGATGTCTGGGGGCCGCCTAGACGTGGGAATCGGTGGCGTTTGTATGTGTTCATCAGCCGATTGTATCAATTTCGGTGAGTTTATTTGTCAGTACCATCTAGGCGACTTAACTTGGCATTACCCTGGCGAATGTCAGAGAAGCAGCAGCAGTTGGTTTTTCTGGTGAAATTTGCCAGGCGACAACGTCGACATTAAGTATTTGCCTTCCACTTCGCACAATGTAGGCGCGAGTATGTACTGCCGCATCACCCTTGGTGGGGCGTAGGAAATTGACGTTTGCAGAAAGCAGTGGACACTCTTCATTGCCTGATGCCTTTAAGGCTTGCAATGCACCTGTAAGCTCCAGAACACCTACGACCACTCCTCCGTGCCACGCTTGCAGCAATGGGTTACCCGTGAAATGCTCTGCCCAGGGCGTCAGGCATTCGACATCTGGCTCACATTTCACAAGCTGTGTGCCGTAGTTCTTCGCATAAGGTGTCTTTTCCAGGAATTGGAGTAGATTACCGTCCATGTCGACTAATCTGCCTGCCGCATGAGTAGGTCCCTACCTAGAGGTGGGCCTGGACTGCCAATTTTAAAAATACCTATAGCGCTACACAATTTGATCGTTCCATCTAGGCTGGTAGCGAACGCATTTACATAGGCAAACTCATCGGTCTGCTGGTAACACTCCGCCTCGATTCGAACATTTTTACCAATTGGAGCAGCATGAATATGGTCGATTCGAAGGTTAACCGTCGCAATAGCCTGCGGGACTTCGAGGTTCAAAAGAACAACGAATCCGCAGGCACTGTCTAGTGATGCGGCCAGCGCGCCGGGGTGCAATGAACCATTTTGAAGCGCCGTTGCATGCTTTTTTTGGAAGGGCATTTCTAATACAACCCGGTTTGCCTCAGTGCTTACGAACCGCAAAGACATATCACTATGCGCACCGACCCCAGCGGTAAATAGCTCGTAAACTTTCTCTAGCTGCAGCGCATCCACTTTATTCAAGCACTCGACTTGGTGGCGCGGGAAAGGAGGATTCTAGTGTCGGCTAGTAACGTATAAACCGCCGGAACTACAAACAAAGTCAGGAAAGTGGAGGAAATCAGCCCTCCGATTACGATTATGCCCATAGAGGTACGCAATTCAGCACCATCGGACGTGGCCAGTGCTATAGGTATCATGCCGAATATGGTTGAGAATGCAGTCATTAACACTGGGCGCAGGCGCAATTGAGCCGCCTCAAGCATAGCCTCAGCTTCCGTATAACCCTGGTCTATGACCTGGTTGGCATAATCGACTAGCAGGATGCCGTTCTTCATTACCAGGCCCATGAGCGCAACGAGACCGATTTGTGTAGTAACTGATAGCTCAGAGTTAGTCCACGCGAGTAAGCTGAATGCCCCGGCAAAAGACAGCGGAGCGGTAAGCATGATGATCACGGGCTGAGTAAAGCTGTTGAACTGACTTGCCAGAATCATATACAAAGTGAGAAGTGACATAATCAGCGCAAAAACTATAGCTCCGGCGATTTCAGTCACCTGCTCAGAGGTGCCGAGATAAGAGCTTTCGTACCCTGAGGCCATATCCAACTCAAGGATTATCTCGTCCATTTTATCCATCAACTCGCCAGTCGCCATTCCAGCCGGAGCGTTGGCTGAAATTCCTATTTTTCGCGCTCGATTGTAGTGATCGATCTGTACGGGGCCGCTAGTAACTTTCACTTCTGCAACATTGCGAAAATCTATCAGACTGCCATCAGCCGCCCGTAATTGAATTAAGTCAAACTTTCCAATCTCATCGCGGTAAATTTCTGCATATCTCATACGCACATCATAACGATTTCCAAACTCTTCGTAGCTCGTGACATCCACTCCCCCCATCGTCACGCCGACGCTAGAGGCGATATCTCGAACCGAAATGCCTAAGTCAGCGGCGCGGCGCCGGTTTATCGCAACCTGCAACTCTGGCTTGCCGAGTTCGTAAGTAGACTTAACATCTCGAAAAATGCCGGACTCCTCCATCTGAGCGGTGATAGTGTCTGCGTAGATTCGAAGCTGCTCTAAATCGGCACCGCTAAGTGCCATCTCCATGTCTGCACCGAAGAACCCTCCACCCGATATCCAGGGCACACTCGTCAACGAAATGTGCTTAGCATCAGGTATGGACGAAGCGAGAGATTTGCGGACGGTATCCATAACCTCCTTTTCATGAATACTCCTGCTTTGCTTTGGTGTTAAGCCAAAATAAAATGAGATCTCGTTAGTCTTGGCCTGAGCGCCGGATGCAATGGTAGTAAAGACCAGGTTTATATGTTCCAAGTCGCTGACGGATTTACTTACGCGGGCAGCGACACTTTTAGCTTCTGTGATCCCAGTTCCCAGAGGAAGCTCAACTTTGGCAAGAAATTCGCTTCTGTCCGTATTTGACGTAAAGGCCAGAGGAACCTGTCCCGCGTAGTGCACGCCCATACCAACCGCTAAGGCTGCTAAAAGCAAAACAAGCCAACGCACACGGAGCGCGAAGCGAAGACTTTGAGCGTATGTGCTCTCCAAAACCACATAGCCTTTGTCCAGTAACGAGAATAACGCGTTGTGGCCCGTACTTTTTTTCAACAAACGAGAGCTCAACATAGGCGTTAACGTTACGGAGACAAATAGCGAAAGTGCTACTGCCACGGTTATAGTCACACCATACTGATAGAAGAACACGCCAACCAAACCAGTCGTAAACGAAATGGGCAGGAAGACAGCCATCACACACAAAGTAGATGCAATGACTGCTGTAGCAACTTTTCGTGTCCCCAATGAAGCAGCTTCTCGAGGCTCCAACCCCGCGTCTACCTCTCGGTAAATTGATTCAAGAACCACGATCGCATCGTCCACGAGAAGGCCAACGCAGAGCGATATAGCAATCAGCGAAATCATGTTGATAGAAAAGTCGAGGAGATAGAAGGCAAAAAAGGTAGCGATGATCGCCGTTGGAATGGCAGTGGCAACGATTAGCGTGGCGCGTACGCTGAGTAAAAAGCAAAGAGTTACAATGACAACCAAAAGAATCCCTAGCAAGATATCAAATGATACGTCCCGCACAGCAGACTCAATAAATCGAGAGCTGTCCCTTACTGTGACCAGGCTGATGTCAGGTGGTATCTCTGTTTCCAGTTTGGCCAGCACGGCTTTAATTGCATGAGCAATCTCGACGGTATTCGTTCCGGACTGCTTTCGAATTTCGAGGCTTATTCCAGCCGCTCCATCAAGCTCTGCATAGCTGCGCTCATCCTCCAACCCATCCTCTATTTCTGCGACATCATTCACCCGCACTATTCCCCCACTATTACGAGAGATGGTGATTTCGCTCATTTCCTTGAGGTTCGCTACTTCGCCCAGAGTTTTGATCGTTAACTCAGTAGCTCCCCCGTGGTATTCCAAGCGCCCCCCAGGGATGTCCGCGTTCTCACGCTGGACTGCATTGATGACGTCAGCAGCTATAACGCCGTAGCCGCGCATCTGAGGTGCTTTCAGCCAGATGCGCACTTCACGCTCGCGACCCCCGACAAGTTTCACACTGCCGACGCCGGGAACTCGCTGTAAACGCTCCTTGATAACATCTTCGGCAAACGCCGTGAGTTCTCCAACAGGACGCTGACCGGACACAATCACTGAAATAATGGGCTCAGAATCCGGGTCGAGAATGGAGACCACCGGTTGCGTGACAGTATCAGGCAGGTCCGGCATAGTTTGATTGATCTTGTCGCGTACCTCCTGAGCCTTTAAGTTAGGGTTTTCCTCCATGTCAAATTCAAGAATAATCTGGGAAAACCCATCGGCACTAATCGAACGCATCGTGTCAACGCCTGATATTGCGATGAGCTCTTCCTCAAGCCTTTCAGTCACTTCTGTTTCGATGGTGCTGGGAGAGGCACCTTCAAGTATCGTCTCAACAGTTACAATCGGCACTTCTACACTGGGAAACAAGTCGATACTTACTCTGCCCATGGAGACAAGGCCCAGCATCATGAGTGCTGCGGTCATCATAATCGCCAACACGGGTCGGCGAATGCAGAGATCAGCTAGCCACATACGGGCGCTCTTCAATGATTACCTTTGAACCAGGAGAGACGCTACGCATACTCGGGCCTACAATCAGAACTGCTTCAGCGGTTATACCTCCAATAACCTCTATCCGGCCGTCTCTTAGCTCACGCACCTGTACTTCTCGCTGGCTGACTACGCCATCTTCAACGAGCAGAACTCGCCGACTGCTTCCCGAACCTGTGGTGGCCTCTGGTGGTAACACAAGTGCTTGTCTCGGAGTGGGCTTGAGCTCCACTTCAATGAAAAGCCCCGGCTTGATCGCGTAATCTTCGTTGGGGATTCCCAGCCTTACATCGATAGTGCGAGTTTTGTGGTCTATCCGATCATTGATGAGAGCCACTTTAGATTCGAAGGTTTGATTCATACTTGGTATACGAACTTTACCGGGAGTACCTATTTCAATTGCATTTAAATGTGACTCAGGTACAAGCACCACCGCCACCATGACATCAATTTGTTGAATCTGGAGGACTGGGCGTTCGGATCGCATAATAGATGGGACGTATGCACCTTCATCAACATGTCTTTTGGTAATAACGCCACGATAAGGCGCACGGGTGATCGAGTCCTCCAGCTCTTTCTGCGTCTCTGCAAGGTTGGCGTCGGCAATTCCCAACTTCGCCTCTGTTACTTCTACCCTTGTGCGCCTGTCATCGAGCAGTTCGGCGGAGAGCGCTTTCTTTTTCTCGAGAGCGATAGCATTATCTAGATCGCGTTTTGCGTCCTTATGCTCTGCTTCCGCCAAGCGCCGGGCTTCTGATACTCGTGAAACTTTAATTTCAAAATCCTTTTGGCGCATACGCAATAAGGGCTGCCCTTTCTCAACGCGCGAGCCAACATTGACGAATATCTCTTCGATGAGACCACCGACCATTGGAGTGATGCTGGTGGTTCTGCGGGCGAGAACTGTACCTGTAACAAAAATTGGCTCTGACAGACTTGTATACTCTGGCATAGCGGTGGTGACATTTACCGGTGAGGACGTGTCGGGCGTCGTTTCTGCCTTACTTTCGTGGCTTGAGAGTTCGCCATCACAACCTGCTAGCATAGATGTAGCTAACAAAATCGTGAATAGCGTCGTTGTTACGAAGCGCTCTCTACAACAAACCACTGTTCGCTCGAATTCGAAAATTGACAATGCGAGCCCCCTAAAAGTAAACTAACAACTGTAGTTATATTAACTAGGATTACTATATTGTCAACGAAAAAGGTTAAGCACAAGCAGGTTGAGCGAACAGAGCAACCTATAAGCACCATCATGCATGAAATTAGCTTGATGGTGGCCAGACTCTTTAATAGGCAAGTCAAGGAGATGGGCTTAACACGGACTCAATGGCAAGTGCTTTACCTACTCTATATGAATGGAGAGCAGACGCAGACCAGCATTGCAGACACGTTGATGATGGCGAAACCACCTTTAGGAAAAGTTCTAGAGAGATTGGAAGCAACAGAATGGATAGAAAGATTTAGCAGTACCGGTGATCGACGTGCGAAGTTGGTGCGACTGACGTCAAAAATCGACCCCATACTGCATTCGCTTGAAAGTTTAGTCGATGATATAGGCAGCACAGCTACTCGCGGAATGTCCGCCACAGAGACCAAGCAATTTTATCGCCTTCTCAAGTTAGCACATGCAAATCTACTGTCGGAAAGCTGACGTTTTTGTGGGTGGCTTTGGCGGTCATTCGGGATAGTCGGCTTTTCTACCAATACGGAGGAACATACCATGTCCACTGAATTTCCATTTCTTTCAGCAGAATACGCAGAACAGCCGCAACCTTTTTGGAAGAATCTGCGTGACACAGACCCTGTCTACTACGCACAAGAGTATGGTTTTTGGGTCATATCCAAGCATGCCGATATTTTAGAGATGCTCAAGGATCCCCATACATACTCATCAGCTGATGGCCCAGGAGGGGGCCTGTCAGCAGGTAGTGATTCGGCACCGAATGATGACAATGGCGGCGTGGGTTTCCTACCCATGATTCAACATGACCCACCAGAACACACAAGAGTCCGCTCACTATTTGCGAAAGCCTTCACTCCTAAGCGAATCGACGAAATGGAGCCAGCTGTGCTGGAGATTGCCGAGAATTTGATAAGCGAAATTCACCAAAAAATTCGCAACGGAGAGCCGCTCGATTTAGTAGAAGATTTTGCCAGCCCGTTGCCGGTCTATGTCATCGCACAGATGATGGGAATCCCATTGTCGGAACGTCATAGGTTACGCATGTGGTCCGACTCACTGGCAATTGGCGCAGGAGAGGGTTATTCCATTCAACAGCAACTTGGCTCGCGAAAAGAAATGACCGAGACCCTGAGCGATATTATTGCCAAGGCACGTGAAAAACCTCAAGAAAATACCCTTATCAGTGCCATGATTGATGCTTCCGAAGAGGGAGAGAATCTACGTACGGATGAGATATTGGGCTTGAGCAAACTATTATGGCTGGCTGGAAATGAAACGACCACTAATCTGATCAGTAATGGAACAGTCTTCTTGCTGAACCACGCCAACGTACTGGAGGACTTGCGCCAAGATAGAACCTTGATTCCTGAATTTGTAGAGGAAATGCTGCGTTACGATGGCCCCGTGATGGGGCTATTTCGCACGGCTACCGAGGATGTTGCGTTCAGGGGCAAAGCTATCAAGAAAGGCGATACACTCTGGCTGCTGTTTTCTTCAGGAAACCTCGACTCACACGCTTATGATGCGCCAGAGACGTTTGATTTACACCGACGAAACAGGGATCACCTTGCACTGGGTAAAGGGATACATTTTTGCATGGGCTCAGCGCTCGCTCGACTTGAGGCCAGAGTTGCGTTTGAAGCGCTCGTCGACCTAATTCCTCATATGCAGTTAGATTTCGAGAACGGAAAACGAATCCCGGTACCGATTCTCAGTGGCTGGGTAAAGCTACCCATGTCAATTAGTGGCGACGCAATGGGGTGAGCGTCATGAATTACTCTGAAGGGTATCGGCAAGTTAACTCCTCAAGGCCGAGGAAAACTAGCTCCTGGTCCTAGACAACTGCCCTACCCCATTCACCAAACGCACTGATCCTGAGATCACGATAATGCTGGGGACCGACTTTATGTCTTCCCAAGTTGAATAGATTACTGACAGCAGCATGTGCAACCAAGAATCTTTGAGCCTGCTTGACCGATTTGAACCGCCTCATCCCCCGCTCTCGCACCCTGGTCGCCTCGTGAGATTGCTCAGCCCGATTATCCTCATACTGCTGAGTACTGTGGATTGTCTCAGGGATCAGTTCTCGACTCGCCACACCATAGCTACGCAGCTTGTCCGTCACGATCTTTCTGGGTTCTCCACCATGAGATCGTAGCAACCGCTTGAAGAATCCTTTAGCTGCAGCCCCATCCCGCTTGGCCTGTAGATAAACATCTATAACCTCGCCATCCTGATCCACGGCCCGCCAGAGGTAATGCTGCTTGCCGTTAATTCTGACAAAGACTTCATCGATGTAAAACGTGTCGCCATAACCAGGGGTTCCGGGGACAGTACACTTGATTCGAGGAAATAGGTGTACTGTCCCTGTAATTCCAATATGGCACTTCCCCAAAACTGTACTATGGTTAGCCAAGCTCTAACTGTCCACGGAAGGCTTGCCATGACTGCTAAAAACCTCTTGATCAGTTTTGCCGCAAGTGTCGCGATAATTGGTGGCACCGGTATCGAATTCTACCGCGGTGAGTCAACAGCCCCAGATGGGGCTGCCCACCTCAAGGTCTTACTTGATCCCATAGATATCGCAACGCAGATGTGTGGCGATGCCACTAGCGATGGTTACGCCCAACGGCGGGCGCCGTTCATGCGCCTGGCTCGCTTGCATGCAGAAGAGCTGCCGGCCGGGCAGCCGCCATTATGGGCAAACCTCGGTGATGTCGAAATGCCCGTTACGACTACAAGCGTAGAAGCCCAGGTCTATTTCAATCAGGGTGTTCGCCTAGCCAATGATTTCAACCACTTCGAAGCGATACGCTCGTTCCGCTGGGCGCAAAAGCTCGATCCGGACTGTGCTATGTGCTACTGGGCTGAATCTTTGTCACTTGGGCCGAACATCAACGCACCTATGGACAAAGCCGTAGTCGCTCAGGCCGTGGCAGCTCTTGAAAAATCAGTCGGCTTGAGCGCGACGGTGAGCCCGAAGGAGAAAGCCCTCATCTATGCGCTGAAATCTCGCTACAGCAGTAAAGACCTCTCGTTGCGCGCGCAACAGGATAACGCATGGGCCAAGGCCATGAATGAAGTGGCGCAGCAATTCCCTCAGGATGACAACATTCAGGCCATGGCAGCGGAAGCAATGATGACAGCGCAGGCTTGGGACTACTGGGAGGTCGATAGCCGCACGCCAAAAGGACGCACGGAAACCATTCTGGATATACTCGAAACCGTGCTAACGCGATCGCCCGATCACGCTGCCACCATACACCTGTACATTCACCTCACCGAGGCATCAACCAATCCGTTCCGCGCTGAGGAAGCAGCCGACAGGTTAAGTAAGCTCGCACCGGCAGCAGGCCACCTGGTGCACATGCCATCGCATATTTACCACCGAGTTGGACGGTACATCGATTCCTACCGCCTGAATATCAAGGCAGTGAAAGCGAACGAGGCCTACCTCACTGATGCCCGTGCCGGCACCATATATGAGTATGGCTACTACACCCACAACATCCACATGGGACTGCTGGCTGCCCAGTACGCAGGGGATGCTGGGGAAGCACTACGCATGGCTGAAAAGTTGGACAAGAAGATGCCTGAGAATATGGTGAGTCTGGCTCCGTGGGTGCAGGCGATAAAGGTCGCGCCCTATTTTGCCTATGTACAATTTGGAGCAAGTGAGAGGCTGTTGTCACTGCAAAAGCCCGGTGACGAATTCCCCTACCTGCAGGCCATATGGCACTACGCTCGCGGAGAGGCCCTTGCTGCAAAAGGTGATCATGTCGCCGCGCTTAAGGAGGCCGCTGCCGCGGAGGCACTGTCAGAACACACGACGATGATCGAGCTGAATGCGAACGGCATGCCGGCTCCCACGCTAGCACTCATTGCAGCGGATGTGGTTCGCGCCAGAGTAGACATTGGACAAGGGAAGTACCCGGAGGCCGCAACCAGGTTGGAAGAGGCTGCAGCGCTGCAGGATTCGCTATTCTACTCAGAACCCGTTTTCTGGTACTTCCCGGTACGTCAGATGCTTGGAGCTGCACTGTTAATGAATGGGGATGCGCATCGAGCAGAGTCTGTATTCATCAGAGCTTTGGTCGATGTGCCTAATAACGGCTGGGCGCTGTATGGCCTGCGGGAGGCACAACTTGCAATGGGTAATGACGCTGCTGCCAAATATGCAGACACCCTGTTCCGGCAAGCCTGGGTGGGAGATACTGATGCGCTTTCTCTGGAATCGCTATAGCTAGCATCGCCAAGTGAATTCACCTGGGGTTCCGGGGACAGTGCACTTGATTAGAGGAAATAGGTGTACTGTCCCTGTAATTCCAGAGAGCCTAAAGCGTGCCTGCTGCGATCATATCCACTGGAACGCCGTTGTCCAGCGCGCCTAGAAAACCTTCGCCTCTGGCAATTCCGTCGTGCACTCCATAGCCTAGAAGTTCCTGGGCCCTTCGGGGCATCGCACGAACACGCTCTAGCGGAGCACACAAGTAGCTATTTTCTTCTGTTCGAAGCCAGCCAAGGCAAAAACTGGTGTGCATACCTCTTCGGACCAGGTCCGTTTTATTAGAACCCGCACCGTGTAACGTTGACCCAAGATAAATCACCGCTGATCCGGGCATCATTTTTGCAGTCACAATATCTTCAGGCTGCGGTTCACGATCGTTCGGCCATTGATGGCTGCCAGGTACTATACGGGTTGCACCCATATCGGCGGTGTATTCACCCAAAGCAATCAACGAGGCAAATTGCACGTGCCCGCCAATCGCACCGGTCAATTTTTTCGGCCAAACATCCTGGTCACGATGAATCAATTGGTCGCCTGCCCCAGGTCCGCGATCAAGGACATGAGCAATATTCAGAATGTATTCAGCGCAATTAGGTAGAAGGAGCGCATCACCCACTGACTTAAAAATTGGATGAAGTAGCACTTCATTCACGAAGGTGTCGGATATACCGGCAACGCCAGTTAAGTGCTTGGTTTGTGGGCCGTGAAAGAATTCTACGGCTGCATTGGGGTGCGCATGGTTGGCACGCTTGGCTTCTAACGCCGGGTTAATTTCAGCATTGAACTGGTCCAGCGTTTCCGCGCTAATAAAGTCATCGATAATGACGGCGCCATTAGCTTCAATTTCACGCGTTATATCGCTCACTGGGGCGGTGACCGGAAGGTGGTTTATTGATGCCATAAGAGATCACCCAAAAATAAAGGAACGGTTCTTACACCGGCTATATGTCCATATAAATCTAAGACTCTGGCGCATGCTAATGCAACTGTGTCCGCTTATCATCGATTTTTTGGGCTAGGGTAATCTTCGGCTGGACCCTAAAAACCACAGAACCGCGGGCTTACGCTGTCTAGCAGCTTCCTGAAAAGGCTGTCTTAATGGCTTTAAGATGGCTACGCTTTTATCGACGCTCTACATCACGAACAAACGGCCGATGCAATCGCAGCACCCAACTCTTTAGTCGTAGCTAGGCCGCCCATGTCGCGAGTCAGGTTCTTATCTTCAGACAATACGGATTCAATCGCCGCCATAATCCGATCATGGCACTCGTCATGGCCCAAATGCTGCAACATCATGAATTCTGGGGACAGTTTACTTAAATAATTGTGTGGAGACGCTTTTGTGGAAATGGATAAGCTGTCGTCAGATATCAAGATGAAAATATTGGCTTCGGTCTTCATGCTTATAGTTTTAGTGGCCTGTGGCACCACAACGGTACCGACAAATTAACTTTCTGAGATCAGAGGAATCTAGCCTCGGGTCTCAAGCAACCGCCTTACTCCATTCAGGGTTCCGGGGACAGTACACTTGATTAGAGGAAATAGGTGTACTGTCCCTGTAATTCGATGTCGCTCATAAGTGTTTATTGACAGCGTCTATCCATATCAGCGAGTTATCTTGGCGATAACGGTCGCCCCCATCCGTAAACCAGTAGTGCCGTAGCGAACGCGGCTAGGAGCAACAGCCAACGCGGCATTGTTGGAACCGCAGTAGGAGGAGCGACAGGCTCGGGTAGATCCGCGCACACGACGGCCACACCAATGACGTCTGCACCAGAAAGACTGCCAGAACCACCACTCACAGTGCAGTTCTGCCCGTCCGACTGTACGCCGACACTGATTGCGAAAGCACTTCCATCTGCCTGATCAGGAAAGCGGAAGTTACCATCGGCCGTAAGTGTCAAATCGGCGCTTCCGTTATTCTGCAGGATCAGGCTAACACCACTGGCCAGACCCGACAGAGACCCACCGACAGCAAAGCGATCAACGCTACAGATAATGGCGATACTCGAAACGTCTGACGCCGCCATGGTGCCAGACCCATCGTTGTTTGCGCCGCCGCTCACGGTGCAAGTCTCGCTCGGCGCGGGCGGCTGCGTCAGCACAGAAACAGCATAAACATCACCAAAGCTCACAGGCGTGGGGAACGTGAAGGCGCCATCAGTGCTTAGCGTGAGATCATCGCCGCCGCTGTTCTGTAATACTAATGAATCGCCGAAGACAAGACCTGAGACAAGACCTCCCACACTGTAACTGTTATCGACGCAGCTGACGGCGACGCTGGTGACGGAGGTTCCGGCGAGCGTACCACTGCCATTCGCCACGGAACACGTCTGGCCAGCAGGTTGGCTACTGATAGTTACAGTGTAAGAGGTACCGTCTGCCAGTGGGGTGAAAACGAACACGCCATCTCCGGTCAACACCTGCTCGTCGGCGCCATTGAGGCGAAGCGCAATGCTGTTGCCGCTCGCAAGGCCCAACACGTCGCCGCTTACTGGAAAGGTATCCACCGTACAGGTCACGACGACATTACTCACACCGCCAGCAGGAGTCGTGCCCGAAGCATTGCTGATCAGGCAGGTTTCACTGGGCGCCGCGGGTTGTGTACGCACGGTCACGTTATAGGGCGAACCGCTGCTTACAGGTGTGGCAAAGACAAAGCTTCCGTTTGCACCCAGAGTCAGGTCGTCGCCGCCGTTGTTCCGCAGCACAACGCTGTCACCGGCAACCAGTCCCGAGACCGAGCCGCCTATGGGATAAGACAGGGCAGTACAGCTCACAGACACACCACTTACATCAGCCCCTGGAATGAGCCCCGACCCGCCAGTAACAGTGCAGGCCTTTCCAGCAGGTTCGGTTGCTACAGAAACGTTATAAGCAGAGCCATTTGCCTGTGAAGAAAAGATAAATCCAGCGCTCCCTGCAACAACCTGATCATCTGCCCCATTGTTGCGCAGCGTGACCGTCTCCCCCGGCACAAGCCCGGCAACAGTGCCCGACACGGTAAAGGTGGCGGGGGCGCAGTTTACGATTATGTTGTTGTTAAGCGTCGCAACCGTGCCTGTGGGGTTCAATACCGTACAGATCTCGCTGGCCGGTTGGGTGAGTACACTTACGTTGTAGCTTGAGCCGAACGGCAGCGGCGTGGGGAACTCGTAGTTGCCGTCAATGCCAATCGAGAGGTCATCCCCACCATTATTCTGCAGCACCAGTGATTCGCCGGACATGAGTCCAAGAACGACGCCACCGATGGGGTAGTTGTTGTTAATGCAGCCTATAGCAACGTCGTTGACGTTCCCAGAAATCGTTCCTTTGGCACTTGCGGGTGTGCACGTCTGTCCTGTCGGCTGCTGAAGAACACTGACAGAATAGTTATCACCGAAGACCAGCTCCTGGGGAAATGTGAACGCGCCGGTCGCATTAACCACAAAGTCGTTGGCGCCATTTAACTGTAACGTTACTGCGTCGTTAAGCCCGCTCACAGTTCCGCCAACGCTGTTTCCCGGTATTTGAAAGATAAAAGTAAACGGGCTTGTACTACCATAAACCCATGTGAAAGTGCCGGCTCGCAGGCGTAAGTCACTCAAGGTCGTTGCCTGGTATTCCTGGGAGCCGCTTAAAGCGCCTCCCGACACATAGCCTGTGGGCACGCGGATGGCAAACTCAGGGGCGCCTCGTTGGTTAATGCCGAAAAAATTGCCCATCGCGTTAGTCGCGGTTGCGCTAAAGGGGCCCGTAGCAAAGCTTTCCTGGAGGATAAATTGGCCGTCTCGCCTGTAAGTATCGTGACGGCCACTGCCACTGAGCAAGAAATAATTGGCATCGGTCTGATAAATGAACAGCGGCGGCAATGAAGAATCTGAACCAATCTGCACCCCGCTGAGATCGACAGAGCCACTGGTCGTCAGAGAAACAGTGGTAGGATCTACCTGCGAAAAAGTATAGGTCACCGTCGCTTTGCTCGCTGCGGCCACACCCATAAGTGCCACCACGAAAACCAGTCTCATTAAATGCATTGCAGCGCTAACTCCTAGGCAAGAGGCTTTACACAGTAGAGTAAGCATACAGTGTCGGCCACGTACAACAAGGTGGATCGCAGAAATCCGCAGCGTGACAATCGATGCTGACAAGTTAACTTCCCGGGCCCAAAGGAATCAATCAACAATTTTCAAGCAACCGCCCTGCTACAACCCATCAAAAGCGCCCACCCTCAACTCCCGATAGTGCAGAGCCCCGACTAGGTGCCTTCCCAGGTTTAATAAGCCAGACACCGCAGCATGGGCATTCAGGAACCTTTGCGGTTCCGGGGACAGTACACTTGATTCGAGGAAATAGGTGTACTGTCCCTGTAATTCCCTGCGTTCGGGTGTGGAAGTCAACATGGAGAGCTGGCCCGGCATGATCCAAGGGTGGCATGGCCTTGTGAACGCGGAGGTACCAGAGGCTATCGCTGCATGGGAAAAGATTCGTGACTACATCCTCGATACCCACAGGGATTAATACTCCATGGACAACAAAGACTTGCTGGAAGCCATCAATCAGTTAATGCCCTATGGCAAGTACAAGGGAAGACAACTGCTAGATCTTCCGGAGCCATACTTGGTGTGGTACCACAGCAAAGGCTTTCCTCAGGGCAAGCTGGGTTCACAATTGGCTTTGATCTACGAAGTAAAACTCAACGGCCTAGAGGGAATGCTTCGACGTTTCCAGCAGTAATCGAAGTACACCATTAAGTTCAGAAATTGTAGCCCAAGCTGACACCATAGGTGCGTGGCTCTAACAAAAACTGGTTAGTTGCCAGACCTACATTCTGGTCGCCAAGGTATTGGCCGGTAATATGATCATCGTCCAGAAGATTGCGCCCCCACAGCTCGGCGAACCAACTGCCTTCAGCGCTGAATAGCGTCAGTGTCGCGTTCCACACATCCCATTCCTCAACCGTATCGTTGCCGGTATTAAAGATGCGGGTATAAAACTCGTCCTGCCAGTAATAATTGGTTGCAGCAATCAGCTCCATCCCACTTTCGAGATAGAAGCCATAAGACACACCCAGGTTGACGGAGAAGTTAGGTGCATTGGGCAACTCGTTACCGTCGAGATTTTTTTCCAGGCCAGAACAGGGGAACACGCCTTCTGGACAACCCGGGCCAATGTAGAGGTTGGAATTGGGACTTGAAATAATGTTTTCGGTGGTTCCCAGCTTGTTGATATCTGCAGTATCAAGGCTCGAGCCTCCGTCCATTTCGCTATCTAACCACGCGAGGTTCGCACTAAAACGCCAGTTATCTGTGGGAACCCAAACAAATTCGCCCTCAATACCTTGTATTGCAGCATCATAGTTGAGGTTCAAGGCTGTCTGGTTATTGATTGTTGAAATCTGCAGGCCTTCATAGTCGTAATAAAAGTAAGAAATATTGGATTGCAGAGTCTCACCAAAAAGCCGGGACTTTACTCCAACCTCAAAGGCGTTAATGTATTCTGGATCAAACTCCGCCAGCGAGGGGTCTTCTTCCAATATAGGAGATGACCCGGCAATAGGATTAAAACCACCTGACTTATAGCTGCGAGATAGCGTTACATACGTCATCACGTCATCGGCCACGTCCCAGGTAACGTTAAATTTGCCAGTTGGCTCTTCCCATTCACCGCCAAAATCCTCGTACCCTCCGTCCGGTGCAGTGGGGTCATCAAGAAAGCCCAGGTAGATCGTACGCTGCTTTGAGCTCTTCTCTTCTTCGGAGTACCTCAAGCCAGCCGTAACCAACAGGTTCTCGCTAGCCTGCCAGTACAGTTCCCCAAACATCGCCCAAGTCTCAAGCTTATAGCCAGTCGTATCGTTATCAAACAAGCGCTGTTCAGGCGGTATGCCAGTCGCCTGTCCATACAACTCCAATGCAGCAGAGTAAACATAGTAATGAACATCCGACTCATAATCGAGGTAGAACCCTCCCACCATAAAGTTCCAATCACCACTGAAGTCTGAGGCCAGACGAAGCTCGGCGGTATACTGCTCAGGCTCTGTGGTCGAGCGATCATTAGAGTAAGCACGGTCAACAGTAATGACGCCATCGGGACCACGATCTACATCAACTTCCAGCGGCCATTGCTCGGACGCCACGGTAAAGTCATAATCGTTACGAGCATTTAAATCCGACTCGTGATAACCAAGCACTGTGGTCAAGGTGTAGTCAGCAAAATCGAGGTTCGACTCAAACGAGATCATCAAGTCCTCCACTTCATACTGCGGAGTGAAATCCAGAAATTGCTCGCGAGGATCACTACTTTTTGGCGAATTAGCGAAATCATCAGCAGGGAAACTTTGACCCAAAATGCTGCCCGCTACCTGGGTCAAAAACCCAGTCACCGTAGCACCGCTGTTGGTCACCTCGTCAGCCAAACCCGTCGGCAAACAGCCCAGAATCGCTTCTTGATCTTTCAGGCACTGCTGGTTACTCCCGCGCATGCGACCCGAATCTTCTTTGAAGTAATTGATAACCAGCGTGGCATCGGCGTTGTCGCCGGCCCAGCGCGTTGAAGATCGCAGAGACCACATGTCCCTGCCATCAATTTCATCGCCATCGAACTCATTATCAACGAAGCCATCTCTTTCGTTATAAAACATGGCAAATCGCTGCGCCCACTGGTCGCCCAGGGGAATATTTATCGCACCCTTGGCTTTAATATGATTATAGTTACCGAGTTCCAGGGTAATGTCCCCACCGAACTCATCGGTCGGCTTGTTAGTGATCATATTGACCACGCCAGCCGTGGTATTGCGACCGTAGAGCGTACCCTGTGGCCCCCTGAGAACCTCTACTCGCTCAGCATCGTAGAACTCGGTTTCAAAAATTCGGCCGCCATTGAGATAAACCCCGTTAAAGTGAACGCCAGTGCCGCTATCTGTTGCGGAACCCACCCCCAGATTACCGATGCCTCTGATGGATATTGCAGCGGTGGTGAAATTGTCTTTGCTCATCAACATGTTGGGAACGTTAAACTGTAGGTCCAGGGGTTTGCTAATCAGAGCCCTATTAAGCTCATCGCCACTGAAAGCACTCACCGCAATGGGTGTATCCTGAACCGTAGTGGCTCGTTTCTCCGCGGTGACAATGACCTCTTCCAGTGCACCCACAGACTGGGCAAATGCCTCGGCAAGCATCAAACTACTGAAGAAGGTGAAGGACAGGAGTACCTTTATATGTGAGATTTTTTTCATGTGAATCCACCATTTATTATCTAATTTTTTGAACGGCTCATCCGAAGTTAGCAGAAAACAGTGGGGCGGTGAAGCATAGTCGGCGGCGGACGGATAGTTTCTCGCAGTACAGTGATGCCTCGCTGAGCCAGGCAGCGCAGGAATTGATGTCTGGCGGAAATCGGTGTCGCTTATAGGTATTCATCGCCAGGTATCCCGGCATAGGCGGTTAACCTTCCAATGACGATTTGCTCACTACAGTCCTTTTATTTGCCCTATACTTCGGGAAATTTGGAAGGAATAAATATGATTGATATTACTTTACTGGATGGCGGTATGGGGCAGGAGCTTTTGAAACGTTCGGCTAATCCGGCCCATCCAATGTGGTCGGCCAAGGTACTTTTGGACGAGCCAGGCATCGTTCAGGCGGCCCATGAAGCATACATTAAGGCAGGTGCCGAAGTCATAACACTCAACACCTACTCAGTTACACCAGAACGGCTACAGCGAGACGGCAAGCCGGAGTGGTTCAAACCGCTGCAGGCCAAAGCCATTGAGCTCGCCAACGCGGCGCGAGCCAGTGCCGGGAAAAATGTAAGGCTGGCCGGATGTTTGCCACCCCTTCGCGCCTCTTACCGGCCTGATCTCTCCCCCGATTTTGAGGACAATCTGCGCCGTTATCGCGAAATTGTAGCGGAACAGAAAGACCATGTTGATTTGATCCAGTGCGAGACAATGGCCTCGATTGCAGAAGCAACCGCGGCCTGTACCGCAGCCGTGGAATCCGGTCTGCCTGCCTGGGTTGGCCTGACGGTATCTGATGACGGGAGTCACACGCTGCGTTCCGGCGAGAATCTTACAGATGCACTGGATGCACTGGCTGACCTCGGTGCCGATGCCGTTTTGTTGAACTGTTCCATCCCGGAGGCGATCACAGCAAACCTTCCAATCCTCGCGGATCGTGCCCTGACGTTCGGCGCCTATGCCAACGGCTTTACATCAATCAAAGCGCTGGAACCGGGAGGTACTGTGGATGCTCTCGAGGCCCGTGCCGATCTGACACCGGAAAAATATGCGGATCACGTAGACGCCTGGATTGACATTGGCGCAACTATTGTTGGTGGTTGTTGCGAAGTGGGCCCCGCCCATATCGCCGAACTCGCGGCTCGTCTGAAGCAACGCCTGTGATTCTTGGCTGTTACTTGTCGGGTTGAGACGCCATCGGCTTGGAATCGGGGGTCTGCCAAGGCCCGGGCGGGCCAATTTTTATACGTTTATGAAGGGTGAACCAACGGAAGCTTCTTGGCTTTGCACAAGAAACCCTTATCGTGTGCAGACCGAGCGCAGTCCTTGCAGATGAATCGAGGTTTATCAACGATATGCGCCAGTTCGTGAATGTCTTTCTCGATTTCTTTCTTTTTCCATTTACATAAAGATCTAGCCATGCGTATTTCCCAACTGCTTCTTATCTAGATGCTAGCACCGCCACGGTCAATTGTTCACTTTTTGAAAAATTTTATATGCATCGCGGCCTGCGAGAATATGAGGGATCTTGACGAACCAAGAGATGCGAATCGTTTTCCATGAAAACAAAAAAAGGCGCCCTAAGGCGCCAATTGGAGATATCCCCAGAAGGACTCAATGACATTATTTATCCTGCATCAGTCGTTCGGCTATTGCCTGCCAGATCAGCGGGCCGTCCACATCGTTGAATGTCCCCTCTGCCTCGGGGTGTGACGATTGCTTAACCACAATCATATGAGCCACCGGGTCGATATAAATAAACTGACCGTGCACGCCAATGGCGCTAACACCCTGATGTGCGTTTTTAAAGCTCCACCACTGGTCGTGGTAGGAGTGGCCTACCTCGGTATACCATGGGTCGTTGTAGAATCGATTGAAGGTTTCCGGATTGCCCGGAGTGAGAATACGCTGCGCCAATTCGCTTGAGACAACTTGCACTCCGTTGTACTCCCCCCCCTGCAGGATCATCTGTCCGAAGCGGACTGCGTCACGGGCAGTCATGTTAAGGCCGCCGCCGGCCATCTCCCGACCAGACCGATCCAGCCAAAGGTAAGCATCGCGCTCCATCCCCATGGGCTGCCAGAAGCGATTACTGAACAATGCGGAGATGGACTCTCCCGTCACACGACTCAGTAACCAGCCGAGTGCATCCGTATTCGGTGTGACATAGTGAAAGGCGTCCCCATGCCCGTACTTTTTCATTTTGCCCAGAGTGGGCAGGTAATTATAGATGGAAGACATGCGGCGGCTCTTATCTTCCACATCGGAAAGGCCGAACACGTAGCCGTAAGCCCAGATATCGGCATTCGGGTTTGTGTATTCTTCGCTGAACTGGATACTGGTGGTCATGTCCAGCACCTGCTGGACGGTGGCGTCACCGAAGGCACTGCGCTTCAGCTCGGGAATATAGCTCGCCATAGTCCTGGCGGGGTCTATACGTCCCTCCTCAATCAGCATCAACACCAGCGTTCCGATAAACGACTTGGTCGCGGAGAACATCTGGTGTTGTGTTTGCACTTGCTGCCCGTTGAGGTAGCGCTCGTAAACCAGTTTGCCTTTGTGCATTACCAGGAACGAATCCGTAGCAGATTCTTCCAGCCACTGGTCCAGGTTGACACTACGATCAGCACTCACCGAATAGACACGATCAGCGAGGTCTACGGGAGACTCCTCCAGCGCAGCCACGGAACCGCTCCCACGATAGACCTCACGTGTAGGCTGCAATTCCCGAATACGCTGGAATGCCCAGCGGTTATAGGGCGGCAGCATAAAGTTTTCGCGCGTGACCTGCTGCACCTTGGCAGGTGGGAAACCTTGCATCAGCGTTCCAGGATCGGGCTCGCTAGCAAAAACCGGCATGGCCAGAAGAACCGCCAGGGCCGCAGTCTGTATTCTTTTCACAGTGATTGATCTCCATAAACCTGGCGTCCGTCAAACCAGGTCTGCAGAACCTGGGTCTGGCCAATTTTGCTGCTCTGGTCGTTCGCATGCAGTTTGACGATATCCTGGTTGAGCACAATGAAGTCGGCCTTCTTGCCCGGCTCGATCGAGCCGGTCAGGTCTGACTGGTTCATCAATCTGGCCCCGTTAATGGTATAAGCATCAATGGCATCCAGGATCGCCAGTCGCTGCGCCGGATTGAAGCTGCCCTGCCCTCGGTCCCGCGTTACCGCTGCCTGGATATTCAGGAAGGGTCGAGGATCATCGCTCTCTACCGGTGCATCGGAGCCGGCAGCTAGTACGCCGCCTGCCTGCTGGATACTGACAACCGGATAGAAGTGTTGGTAATAGTAGCTGTCGGGGTCGTACATGTCCTCAGGACCGTCCAACTTCTCGATGAAAGGTATTACCGTCATGTCGTATTCGGGATTCTTCACTGCCCAGGCATAGGTCATGGCCAATGGAATTTTCAGCTCACCAATACGTTTCAACTCCTCATCAGCGACCAGTTGCAGGTGAGCCATGCTGTGAGGGTTGGTGGTCACGTCGGCCTCGGTAACCTGCGCTATCGCATCCACTGCCGTGCGCACGGCCCGATCGCCAATCGCGTGGATATGTACTGCATAACCTGCCGCATCCGCAGCCGCCAGGAACTCGAGAATATGTTCACGAGGCGCAGCCAGCACACCATTTTCGGAACGACACTGGCCCGGGTGGAATCCATGACGCTGCATGAAACCATCAGTCTGGGTCGCATCGCCAGCCCAGCCTGCACAGGCCTCTCCCTGTAGATCAACATAACCCCGCAAACCGACTTCACCGGTCTCGCTGTCCAACCCGACCAGCGGCTGATGGTAATTCCTCAGGGCCGCCGCATTGGGTAGAGTTGGCGGTACTTCCAGCGGGTTGCCTTCCATCACACCATCGGCGAAGAGTTTCAGTGCGTTAGCATTGATATTGGGCTGATCTCTATAAAGGTCACGGATCGTCGCCGCTGCCGTGAGCAAGGCATCCATGTCCAGTTCGCCCTGTTCGCTGGTGAAGAGCTGGGGTGGCAGGAATTGGGCCAGTCGAATTCTCAACGGTAGTTCACTCTCCACCGATGACATTTTTGAATAGAATGGAATCAGCTCCGGCATATAGGCCGCTTCCTGAATCGCGGTGATGCCCAGTGAATTCAGGCGCTTGGGTACCTGGTGCGCCTCGGCAGCAATAAGGTCCAGGTCAGCAGTCAGTATGCTCGGCCCCCCCAGCAGTTCCACGGAGGATTCATTGACAGCACCATTGGGTTCTCCCGTCTCATCCACACCTACATAGTGCCGGTAGGCCTGGAAGTCCGCAGCCAGGGTTTTGGCCGAAAGTCCCACCTGCTCGCCGGCAGCGTTCCTTGCCAGCGCCAGGCCAAGGCTATTGGTACCCTGGTGATGCCCATCATTGCCCAGCAGCATCACCGGATTATCCGGAGCGCCGGCGTCAAGGGCCTGGCGAATATTGGCCAGCTCG
Source organism: Halioglobus sp. (assembly GCA_039979015.1). GTDB lineage: Bacteria > Pseudomonadota > Gammaproteobacteria > Pseudomonadales > Halieaceae > Halioglobus. Next base: position 21,814 of record JBDWAD010000008.1, on the reverse strand, counting down.
CCAGCCGGGCGATTGTTCTCAGAGAAGTTCCACTGGCGGACCGCCAACCAGGCACTTTCAACAAGTCCCTGGCGCTCGACACAGGCCGCCACAAAATCTGCCAGTTCCTGCAGGTTCATCGCTTCAGAATTCAGGTTACAACCATCGTACTTAACGATACCCAATGGATGGATGTGAGTATCGTGAAGTCCCGGAAGCACGCGTCGCCCATCGAGATCCAGCACGGTGGTCGCTTCACCGGCCAGGGCCATGATGTCTTCGTTGCTGCCAACCGCTTCAATGACATCGCCGCGTACGGCAAAAGCCTGGACCTCACGCTGCTGGGCATCGGCGGTATAGATAGCGCCACTGACTACCACCAGGTCCACCGCCGCGTCGCCAGCGATCGCGCCAGTGCATACCAGAGCAAAGCCCAGCAGGGCAATCCGAAGCGACGTTACCATCGATAGGTCGCCTCTACAGCATAGCTCATGGGACGGGTGGGTAAGCTGTTAAAGCTCGCCAGGTCATCGCCTGTCGCCTGGGACCAGTACTCCTCGTCAGTGAGGTTTTTACCCACCAGGGCCACATCCCAGGTCTGCTCGACTGAGCCGATGGAAATGCGGCCATTCAACACCTGGTAGTCGTCGAAGCTGAAAGCAGCCAGGTTGATATTGCTGAGTTCGCTGTCCTCGTTGTTCAGGTCATCCCGCCAGCTATAATTAAATTGCACTGCTGCCAACAGAGAACTGCCAACATTCCACTCGTAGCGGGCCTGCACTGAAGTACTCCACTCGGGCGCATAGCTGCGCTTAAGCCCCTCAATTGGGAACACCTCTCCTGCCTGGTCCAGAGCAAGGGTGTCGGAATCTGTGATCTCGGCATCCAACCAGGCCAGTGTGGCCTGCAGACTAAGCCCCTCCAGCGGCAGCCAGACCATGTCTAACTCAGCCCCTGTGTGCTCGGCATCACCGAGGTTGTCCAACTTGGTAACTACAGTGTTTGTGGTTTCGCTAAATACCTGCGTAAAGCCCTGTACATCCTGGTAGTCGTAAAAGTACAGTGCGCCGTTCAACTGCAGTGTATTCTCCAACCATGTGCTCTTGAAACCCGCCTCGTAAGACAGGACAGTTTCCTCACCGTAAGGGTCCAGATCGTCTTCAGTAAAAGGGAATCCACCGAAGAACCCACCTGACTTAAAGCCCTGCGTCACCCGGGCATAGATCATTGCATCATCGCTGACGGCCCAGTCCACCCCAACGTGGCCAGACCAGTTATCGTCCAGCTCTGTTGATTTGTTAACATTTTGGACGTAGAAGAAATCACTCAAGATGTCGTAGTGGAATGCATCTTCCAGCTCCTTTTCTTCATCCGTGTAGCGCAGAGATCCGTGCACCTTCCAGGCATCCCCAATGTCATATTCCAACTGCCCATACACAGCCCAGGACTCGGTGGTCTGGGTGAATCCGCGTTCAGTTTCAGTGGGAAGTACCAGGAAGTTCTCCGTCAGGAATCCTGCCCGATCCTCTTCCACTTCATCCTCGGCATACATTGCTCCAGCGAGCCAGGTTAGCGGGCCATCACTGTTGGAGAGCAGGCGCAATTCCTGCGACCACAGGGTCAGGTCTGACTCACCAGGATCTTCGTGGAACAATACAAGGGGCTGGGCATCATAGTCGAACACCTGGTTGTTCTCGTAACTCAGGTAGCCGGTAATCGATGTCAGGGTGGCAAACTCCATATTCCAGTTCATCTGGAGGTTCGCACCCTCCCATGAGTTATCGAGTTCATTGATTGGATTGGACAGCACCTTGGTGCCATCTTCGCGCTGGCCAGAAGGCAGTATTCCTGGATCACCTGGCGTCAAAACAAATGCATTAGTCAGGTTTGACAAGGTGACACAGTTGTTTTCGTCGTGACGACCGGCGTATGCGGCGGCACAATAGTCACCAGTATTTGGATCATAAAGCGCACGCGCGTAACCCAGTGTGGTTTCTGACTTGTCCTCGCCCCCTTCCAGCTTGAGCAGCAAGTCGAAAGCTTCGCTGGACTCGTAGGCAAACTGGGCGCGTATAGCAGTAAAATCCCGGTCGCCGTGTTCGTCATCCCCAGGGGTCGCCAGGCTGTCCTGCCAACCGCCGCCCTGGTCGGTTGCCGCTGCAATACGGAATGCCGTAGTTTCAGTGATCGGCCCGCCAATCGCACCTTCAAGTCCAGCCCTGTCCCAACGGCCATAGCTACCAGTGACGTACCCGTTGAAATCATCTCCGACCACCGGCCGGGTAGATAGCACCCGCACCGCGCCACCACTGGTGTTTCGGCCATACAGGCCACCCTGGGGCCCTTTCAGTACCTCTACACGCCCGATATCAAACATGCCTATTCCTCCCAGGACATTGGAGGTCAAGTAGAACTCGTCATAGTAGATTGCCGCAGTGGGTGTGTTATTAGAGTTAAAGTCGGCCAGACCGACCCCCCGGATCACCCAGGTGGGCTGGCCAGCCCCGCGATCGTCAAACAACTCAGCTCCACTCACGAACTCGGTCAATTCTTCCAGACTGCCTGCGCCCAGGTTGCCAAGCTCTTCTTCATTGAATGCCTTGATGGCGATTGAGACGTCCTGGACGCTCTCGGTACGCTTCTGCGCAGTGACAACGACTTCTTCAATTGTCGGCGCGGCAAATGCCGTAGAGACTGAAAGGCTAGCAAAGGCAGCAGCAAGCGCTCTGCGGGTTGGTTTGTAAGTCATGATCGGGTTCCCTGAGGTGGCGTAAGAGTATTTATCTATCTGCACAATATTTCATCGATACAGTTCATGTCAATAAAATAGAATGTTTATTCACATTCATGTTATACCTCTATAGTGTTATACTCTCCTCATCGATCCCCCGGGATGTAAAGACTGAAAAAACATGAAGCAAAAGCATGCCCTTAAAAGGCCCAAGCAAAAGCGCTCCAGAGAGCGAGTACAGTTGATCCTCAATTCCACTCGAGCAGTACTGAAAGAGAATGGCGTTCGCGCCCTGTCGACCAACAGTATCGCCGCTCGGGCAGGCATTCCCGTAAGCTCGATCTACCAGTATTTTCCGAACAAGGAGGCGATTCTCCTGGGGCTGTATGAGGACTACTTGGCAGATATTCGTGCGGTGTATGAAGAAATGGACACCGAATCAAACCACGCACTACCCTGGCGGGAATTCCTTACCAAGATTTTACACAAACTGTACTCTGCCGAAGCCCATGACAACCTGGAACGTGAACTGGAAGTAGCGCTGGGACTCTATCCTGAACTGATTGAAGCAGACAGACGCCATGAAGAATGGATTACCAATCAAATCGTAAAAAGCATGCAGCGACTTGGCGCGCAGTGGAGCGCGGCAAAGTTGAAACGACTGGCCTATTACCTGTACGAATTGAATTCGACCGCATGGAGCTACAAAACCAGGCACAATCCTCCGAAGAAGGAGTTGCTCGAATGGCGCCTGGCCTCATTTTTTTCGGTAGCTGAGAAATGCTTCGAATGAGTTTCGATCTCATGCCCGTCCCACCCGGGCGAACCTGACGCATTCTCTAACCAGTTCATCAATCAGTTCAGAAAAAGTTCAGGGTTAGTTATGGAAAAGCTGCTACGGATCGTCGGCTTACTGCCACGAGACCCCAACACCAGCCTCCTCACCCCTACTCCCAAGCGGCAGGTCGAAGGCCCGCCAAGGCCCAGGCGGGCCGATCTATCCCATCTGCCCCAAAATGTTGAACTGCTGTATAGTCTCGATTTCACAATGCTAACGCTGGCTACTTAAGAGGTTAACGGTCATGGAAAATGCGCCGGACCAGAACTTGGAAGAGTTTTACCGATCCCCCACGACTACCCCCGAGGCGGACCCTTGGGCTGTAGCACTGGAAGACATCGACCTCGCCACGGGGTCTATCTTCCAGGCCCAGAAACACCACGAATACTTCAAGCGCCTGCGCCAGGAAAATCCGGTGCACTACCACGACAAGAATCCGGATATCGGTCCCTACTGGTCGCTGACCCGCTATGAAGACATCCTGGCGGTAGACAGCGATTTCCAGAAATTTTCTTCCGAACCGTCCATCGCACTGTTCGATGAACTACTGGGCGAGGAACGGGCGCCCATGTTCATTGCCATGGATCCGCCCAAGCACGATGCACAGCGCGAGGCGGCGCAGCCGGCTGTCGATCCGGTGCGACTGAAGGACCTCGATCAACTTATTCGCAAACACACGGTGGAAGTGCTGGATGAATTGCCCATGGGCACGCCATTTAACTGGGTCGAGAAGGTGTCTATAGAACTCACCACCCGCATGTTGGCGACCCTGTTTGATTTTCCTTTTGAGGAGCGCCGCAAACTGACCTACTGGTCCGACATCATCACCACCCCCCCCATCCTCATGGGCCTGACCATCGAGGATCGCCTGAACCACCTGGCAGAGTGCCTGCAGACCTTCAGCTCGCTGTTCAAAGAGCGTCAATTCGAGGGCAACGCACGCCAGGACTTCATTTCCCTGCTGGCCAATAACCCGGCCACCGCGGACCTGGATGGAGTGGAACTACTGGGAAATCTGATGCTATTGATTGTCGGCGGCAATGACACCACCCGCAACTCTATGTCCGCGGGCGTGCTATTCATGCACGAAAACCCCTCGGAGCTGCAGAAAATCAAGGGTAACGAGTCACTGATTCCCTCCGCGGTGTCGGAGATCATACGTTACCAGACCCCACTGTCTTACATGCGCAGAACCGCGAAGGAGGACGTTGAGATCGGCGGCAAGCAGATCAAGAAAGGCGACAAGATCGCGATGTGGTATGCCTCCGGCAATCGCGATGAGTCTTTCTTTCCTGACGCTGACCAGTTCATTATCGACCGCCCCAACGTCCGTCGCCACATGGCCTTCGGGTTTGGCGTCCACCGCTGTATGGGTAATCGCGTGGCCGAAGCCCAGCTCCGAATCGTGTGGGAAGAGATCCTCAAACGCTTCGAGCGACTGGAAGTAGTCGGTGATCCGGAGCGCGTTGAACACAGCTTCGTGCACGGCATCAAGGACTTGCAGGTGATTGCACACCCAAAGACTGATTAAACACCCGGGTTGTCTGGCCGCGGCCGTTCAAGTCCGGGCGCCTAGCGGATATCGATCGCGTTTCTAAGTATTCATCAGCCGATGCTACTGAAATCGGCCCGTTAAGTTGTCAGTGCCGTGGCAAGGATTGCCAATCCAACTGTACGAAGAGCCTATCCAGTAGCTGAGAGATGTTTCTTGATTATGTTTAATACCTCTGGATGTATACGGCCAGGTCAAGCTTAGCACGGGCCTGACGTCGGCTTATGTGCCAATAACAGACCCCGCAGATGCACTTTTACTCTTCTTCTGGATATGGGATGGTTCGCCCTAAACTTTCACTTGTTTCTTCATAGATTGGGCGTAACACATCATCTACATCCCAAGTGCCATCAGAAATAAACTTACTAAACTCTAAACTTTTGACACCGACCTTTTTAGCAAAATCTTTTCGATCTTGAATATCAGGTAATTGAGGTTTTCTGGTGGTTGGTGGTGCCCACGTATGATCATCAACCACCGCAAGTCTTGTACGGATTTCATCTTTTGTCACATTCCAGACCATCAAGTCTTCCGATAAACTTAAGGGTCCTTGATAGGTTTGGCGGATACGCTCATAGACTTCATGAGTTGTATCAAAGTCGTTGAAGAAATGATACGCGACGGCCATACGTGGTTCCACCGAACTCATTATCTTCCCAAAAGCTTCCGGTGATGTGTGAACCTGGGTGCCAACTACAAGTGCTTGCTCGGGAGTAAACTTCATCTTTGTCATCAAGTCAGGAACAGCAACAAAACATTCATGTACCACTAAATCAGCATTTCTTGAATATTGATCAAACCATTTATTAGGGTAAGTATCACTAGAGTAAACAAATCTCAAATCATTCCATTCCAGGCTAAAGCTTACCGAACCATCAATAGAATGGATGGCAGGGATTGAGCGAATAACAACGCCATTTTTATCATAAACAACCTGATTTACACCCTTATAATCAAACTCCGTAACTTCCATTTTATAACCACGAAAGTCCACCAGACCGGCACGACCCGCTAAATCCCATGAGAGCATTTCTTGCATTTTCTCTAATGCATATTTAGTGCCTAACTTTTCAGAAGCGCCGCTTGGCCCCCACACTTCAAGCGGTACATTTCGCCCCATAAGTGCGCCACCAATGAAAAGATCATGCAAACCACCAAAGTGATCAGTATGAAGGTGCCCAAGGAATACTTTATTAAGATAATTATAGGGAATCTGCAGTGAGCTTATACGTTCAGCCGACCCCGAACCCACATCAAATAAGAATTTATCTCCATTACCTAGCTCAACAAGAAAACAGGCAGCCGCTTGCGCAGCGCGTGTTGTTGGCATACCAGTGCCACATGCAACCACACGCATTTCATCAGGCTTTAAATCTTCAGTATTTGGGTAATAGGTATCTCTTTGCCTATCAGACACTTTAACGGGAGAAATTGCATCAAATTCACCTGCCATAGCACTACTTATAATTTTTATATCAGTATTGGCAATGTAGGTTCCTGCAACGATACCAAGTGCAAAAACAGCTGAGACGATTACCCTTAACTTTGTTTTATGTGCATTCATTTGGAATTCCCTCACGTTATTGCTCCGTTTTGTATCTACTTTCTACGATATTGGCAGCTTTAATTCGATATCTGCACTGTAGCATAGACCATATGAGGGTACTGTTCACATATTGGCAGTTTATAATCTCTAATGCTGTTAGATCACAGGCCAACACTCCTGCGCTGCCCAAGCCAGGGAATCAATAGTTAAACCGAATCCCCACACCAACGCCCCACTCGTAGGGCCTGTCACTACCTAAGCCAAACAATCCATCTACATAAACACCAAAGGATGGCGACAACATTTTTCCCAGTTGCACTTCACCGGTTGCGGGAACAGCATTGTCGTTCTCCCATTCAATGGGCACACGGGCATCCAGCTTCCCCCAATAACTATTTGGCAACGACTGTATGGCAATCAGCCGAACGGACGTCGTACTGACATCAGGGCCATTGTAAGACACGAAGTGCTGTACCAGCGGGATCAGGACCGTATCCCCTTTCACTAATGCCAGGCCGACTAACGGGGCAATCTCGTCTGAACCTGTTCCTATTCCTTTGTCTTCGTTGCCGAATTCCACTATCAACTCCGCGCCAACCGCGAGTTTGTACTGCCATGATCCCCACTGTCCCTGGGTCGGATAGTAAATTGGTTTAACGCGCACTTCCTCAAATTCTCTCTCACTGGATCCAGTCACATCCGTGTCCACGTAGTGGAATTCGTATTTGAGCTTCCACTTGGGCGTCAGCATATAGGCCCCGTCTGCCCAATAATCTCTTTTTTCAGGGCCATCCAGATCGAAGTACTGTACCCGCAGATCCGTGTTGCTTACAGCAGCAAGGGGGTTTGAGGCGTTCTCCCCGCTGTAGCCATGACCTGAAGCAAAAATCAGCAGTATCATTGTTACATTGCGAAGAGCGTTTTCCACATTGCTCTTCCTTGCTCTATTCATAGACATCCTCTTCAAACTCGACATCCACATTTGCTCCCGATTCTATTTCGTCCACAATATAAATAACCGTGGTTCCCTGGTAGGCGGGTCGGTACCAAATGTTGCCGCAGTAATAGTAAGTGACCCCCTCCCGCAACCGTGTGACAGAGCAACCGTAGGGCAGCGAGGTAAGCCGCAATCCCCGATAAATTCGCCTGCGTGTTCGCCTTCGCACACGCCTTCTAGTTCGTCTGCGAGAGCCCGAGACACTGCGTGGGCTAGCTCGCCTTCCGCGTCTTGCCGACGCTGTGGACGGAAAGCCAATTGCACCGATCATTGCGGCTAGAATCGCTTTTACTAACTGTCGTCGTTGCATGTTGCCGCTCCTCATCGTTCTGAATCGAGATCGAACTCGATTCTTACGGCGTTCGGTGGCGGCTCAAAACGCAACGATGCCTTATCGATTTCCGGCTCAGTGTCCCAACTAAAAAAGAACACGGAGCGAGGAGCGCCCCCATCCCATTTCGCACTGATGGCCAATTTACCTGGCAGTGGCGGGCCCTCAGCAGCAATCCAGACCTGCAGGTCGTCCTCGAGCGCACGAATGCCTATGTGATGATATAACTTGCCTCGGAATCGACTAAGCCCCAGGTATTCGACACTCTGCGCATCCTCGACCAGGTGATCGCCAACGTCGTTAAACACGAAGTCAAGCATGGGAACATCAATGTCGAGTTCGTTGACAGCAAAATTGGCGGCGGCATCAATGCCAGCGGGAAGAGCGGTTTGTGCGTAGAAATTTTCTGTTTGACTGTAAACAGTGAGGACGCCTTCGTTGAAGTGAATCTCCTTGGTCGATTCCGCGTCGATATTGGTGATTCGCATCGCGCCGGGTCTGCTAACGCGCATCGTGGCGTCCATCGAATGTTCTATGATCTGCCCCGCATCGAGACGGGCATCGACATAACCGTCCCCCGACACAACAAAGCGATCGAGGGAGGCTATCTCGGCGCTCATTGCCTGAAGTATTTCCGTCGCCTGACTGTCCTGGGCATAGACACTGTCAACCGGGCAGCATATCAAGGCGCACATCGAGAGCAGAACGCCCGTTTGCTTGATTAGCTTTCGCACCATCTTGATTGATCCAGACAGATCACTTGCCATGAGCGGCATCAAGCTTACCCACCAGGATCCGAGCCCACTTGCGGAGAATTCTGTCGGCATCAGCTTTATTTGTGACGCTATTGGAAATCTGCATAGAGCCCAAATCAGGCGCTGTCTCAGCGTCCACTACTCTTCCCAGAAGGGAGCTGCTCACCGCGTCATAAAACTCCATATACAAAGTCATGGAGCCCATGGATGTAGTGAAGGTTCGCGACCGTCCGGGAGACATGGTATCCGGGGCACTCACATCAAGATTGACTATCGCCGGGCGCAATACCAGTAAATCCTGAGCAGAGTTATTAGCGCCCTCATAGTCGACCACCTTATATCCAGCCTCTGTCAGCTCTTCCGTAAAAATACGCTCGAAGTCATCAGCGACCGCCCTTTTGATATCATCCGCCTCTTCCTGGGATACCTTGTTACTGAGCCTACGCGCATCCTGGTTCTGGTCCCTTCGCCAGTTCTTACGAAATGCAACATCGACATCAATAATCGCGAGGCGGTTGAACTCAGCCAGATCCGCACCTGGAAGAACGTAAAGCGCCGAAGTTTTCGTTCCTTTAACAAGCTCCAGTCCCTCATCAGTGACCTCAGGTAGATCCTCATTCGGCGTACTGGCACATGCCGCTAATACAAAAACTGTCGCAACAAGCATTGCTGATCTGGCAATAGTACGAAGTTGCGTGGTATGCACATTGACTTTCATTATTATTCCTCGGGCTTTGAGTTAAAGCGCTAATGGGAGAATTGCTGGCAGCAGGCTAGTTCGGAAGTACTCTATTGATTTGCACATGTGTCAGGAAACGCTAGTAGGCAGACAGAACTCAAATTGCAATTTTTAGCACCAACAATCACTTCAGGGACATTCAATACCTCAACAAGTATTTTCAACCTACTGCACAAGCCAGGCGGTATAAAACTCAACCGCCCGGATCTGCAGTGGCAAATCAGTCCGTGGGGTATTCGAATTCTCTACCGACGGCCTTGCTTGCCTCTTTATAGATAGGTCTGATCACATCGTCCACGTTAAGCCGTCCAGCCCAGATTTCGGGTGAGTAGCCGACACGATCCTTCGGGTCGGGTGCAACCGGAGGGCTGGCCATGGGCGCACCCCAGGAATGATGATTCACCAGCGCCATGCGCTCGGTGATCTTGTCCTTCGTCACGTTCCAGACCATGTGATCCTCCGCAAGGCTGAGCGGGCCGTCATAGGTGGTCCGGATGCGTTCGAGGATCGGGCCAGTTGTGTCGTGGTCCTTGAAGAAGTGATAGGCGATCGCGTGGCGCGGTTTAACAAGGCTCATGACCTTGCCGAAGGCCTCGGGCGCGGTATGGATCTGCGTTCCCACCTGTAACGCCGCTTCCGGCGTCAGGTTAAGCTTGGCAATGAGGTCCGGCACGGCAATGAAGCACTCGTGGATCACGAGGTCGGCATCTTGGGCGTTTTTGATGAACCACTTGTTCGGGTAGGTGTCACTACCAAACACGAACTTTAGGTCATTCCACTCCAGCGAGAAGCTAACGGATCCGTCGAGAGAGTGAATGGCGGGGAACGACCGGATGACGACACCGTTCTCCTCGTAAACGATCTGTTCTTTCTTGTAGTCGAACTCATGTACTTCGGTGGTGAAGCCGCGGACGTCGGTCTGACCGAGGCGCCCGGCGATGTCCCACCTCATCATCTTCTCCATGTGGTCGATTGCGGCGGCCGTTCCCAGCTCCGGGGTGGGACCGCTGGGTCCCCATATCCGCAGCGGGACGTGGCGTCCGCCGACTCCGCCCCCGACAAACAGGTCACCGATATCGCCGAAGTGGTCACCATGGAGGTGGCCGATGAATACCTTGTCCAGGAAATCGTAGGGAATCTCGAGCGCCGCGATTCTCTCGGCGGCTCCAGAACCGATGTCGAAGATGAACTTCTCGCCATTGCCAAGCTCGACGAGGAAGCATGCTGCTGCCTGAGACATGCGCGTATAAGGCATGCCTGTACCACAGGCGATGACGCGCATTTCATCGGGCGCCAGGGTCTCACTGTTGGGTGCGTAGAAGCTTCTATCCCTCGCTTCGACCGGTGAAATCAAGGGCTCACTTTTCCCTGGTTCCTTGGCGATCGCCGCAGTTACCAGAGAAACTCCCTGTGTAGCAAATATGCCGCCGGCGGCTATGCCAAAGGCAAACACCGCTGAAATTCCTAGGTGTAATTTTTTCATAAATGCTGCTCCCTCACGCAAATGAAAATTTATCGATGTTTCTATTCGTTTGTGCCTACGAAGCACCGAATAATATTCTAGACAAAATATACGGCACCGTCTAGTTTATAGTTTAAATCGTATTTATTATGAACCCTCACGTACAATATATAGGCTTCTCGTTTACCAACTTGGTTGATGGGCCAATTAAGAAAAAGAAAGCCATTGATCCGACCTGCATTGGCATGAATAATACTGAAATGCAAAATTCACCAGAAAAAAAGCGCGTCACGCGAGATCAATGGCTGAGAAAAGGCCTGGAACTGTTCGCTCTGAGCGGCGCACAGGGCTTACGCGTAGAGAAAATAGCCTTGGAACTCGGAATCTCCAAGAGTGGGTTTTACTGCCACTTCCAGGATCGCGATGATTTTCTCAGTAACATCCTCAATTACTGGGCACACGAATTCACCGAGGTCATCACTGAGAATGTTATGCTGCAGCATTTGCCCGCGCGGGAGAGGCTGCTGCTGCTGATGGCGATGGTCTATGAGCAGAATCTCAGCGAATTCGACGCGGCCATAGACATGTGGTCCAGAACCGATAAGCATGTCGAGAGTAAGCGCAAACAGGTGATGAAGAAGCGAATAAAGTTTATTCGCAATGCATTGCAGGAGCTAGGATTAAAGGGTGATGACCTGGAAATGCGCACTAACGTGCTTGCCGGCTTTCAAATGAGCGAGCGCCAGCTTTTCGATTTAAATAAAAAAACCGCGAAGTTACATCGTGAACTACGCCTGAAGATGCTTATTGGTGAGGCAGATTGAGTATACTTTCGGCGCACCAGCCACCTTGGCATCATTTTTCCAAGCCATAACTTGCTAACCCAGACCGAAAGGCACAATACAGAATGAAAGCAAACCTGATTGCCATGGTGTTGACGCTGGTCTGTTTTGGCGTGCAACCGGCGTTTTCTGATGCTCTGATGCAAAGCCAGGCCCTCAAGGCATCCAATATTATCCAGTACTTTATCGACGAGCAAGGCGTGCGGGTCGAACTGGAAATAGGGATGGAATCCCTGGATAAATTCAAGAACCTGCTCCCCCAGGAGATCTACCAGGGATTGGGTTATGGCGATAGAGCGTTTGACGAGCGGCTGCAGGAATTTCTCACCAAAGATCTGGCTATTTCCGTTGAGGGAAGCCCGCTGAAAGGTCGACTGCTGGAAATCGGGCCCTCCCAAAGAGTCTTGCGTGACCCTATCAATGGTACCCCACTGCCGATTCAGGATACCGCTCCACAGGTTGTTCGGGCAGTACTAATGTACACATTTAAGCAGGAGCAATTGCCCCAAGCCCTTATGTTTACTGCGCCGCGTTCAGGAAATATCGGCTTTGTGGTTTATCACAAGGGCATAGCAGTAAACGACTATCGCTATCTCGCATCGGGCTATGTGCTCACTCTCGACTGGACCGACCCCTGGTACTCCGGCTTTAACACCCGCAGCCTGGCGCGCAAGTACTCCGCGCCCATGAGCGGGTTTATCTATGTTGAAAATTTTGAGGTTCGCAAGGAAATTATTGTCAGGCCGAAGGACCTGCAGGACTGGGTCGACCTGGGGCTGGAGGGGCGAGACAGCATACCGATAGAATTGCAGGCGGAAATCAAGCAGAAGGTCGGGGAATTCCTAGCTCAACATCAGCCTGTAACAATCGATGGTGAGCCAGTGCAGGGAATTCTGGAGAGCGTTAATTTTTTGGAGCGAACCCTCACCAGTTCGCGAGTCATTGACCCTCCTGAAACACTCAGTCTGGACGCAGCCGTTATGGGCACCATTTTCGTCTATCCACGGCAAGGCCTGCCAGAGTCGGTGGTAATGGACTGGGACCTATGGAATGCGCGCATACAAAGCATTCCGGTTTCTGCCGTTGACCAGGCCGGCCCCATGGCCAACTTTCTGGACCCGGAGTGGCGACAGCTGGAGTGGACCAATTTTCTGAAAAACCCGATTGTGCCCACGCTCAATGTGGTTGAAGCTCCCATAGCGTCGTGGCGAGTGATACTGCACAAACTGCTACCGCTTTTCCTGGCACTTTCTGTAGCCACTGTTCTCTGGTTACTGATAAATATTCGGGCGCATCGCTCCCGGGGAATGCCCGCTTACCTGGCAGTGCTATTTGTCGGCGCCAGTCTCGCAGCGCTGCAACTGGGTGGGACTAATAAACCGAATGTCGACCGCGCTAACGCCATTGTGGGCGACCTGCTTCACAATATTTATCGCGCCTTTGATTATCGGGAGGAAAGCGATATTTACGATGTGCTTGCCACTTCCGTATCCGGCGAGTTGCTCACCGACATCTTCCTGGAAACCAAGCGCAGCCTGGTGCTGGCCAATCAGGGCGGTGCAGAGGCCAAGGTAAAAAATGTATCACTGGAATCGATTGAAATTCAGCCCGACTCTTCGCAGGGAAGTTTTAACGTGAAAGCTGACTGGACAGTGCACGGCTCTGTCGGTCACTGGGGCCACATCCATAAGCGCAGCAATCGTTACCTGGCCGAACTGACCGTTGCGGTGGATGGCGGCCAGTGGAAACTGCAGCAAATGTCTGTCCTGCAGGAAGAGCGATTGTAGCGATGGCTCTGGAGCTGACAGGTATCCGCTTTGCCTATGGGGGTGATGGCTTTCAACTGGTCCTGCCTTCACTAACGATAGAGGCTGGCGAAAGCGTCGCACTGGTGGGCCCCAGCGGCTCAGGTAAAACCACTCTCTTGAGCCTGATTGCGGGCGTCCTGGAGCCGGATCAGGGCAGCATCCAGTTGGAGGGTAAAGTCCTCACGGCGATGGCAGCCCGGCAGCGGCGCGGGCAGCGACTGGCGGGCATGGGCATGATCTTCCAGTCTTTTGAACTGTTGGATTATCTGGACGTGCGCGACAACATCCTGCTGCAGGCACGATTGGCACCTGATGTCTCTATCACGCCGGAGCTGGAACAGCGCGCCCGCACAATAGCCAACGAACTGGGCCTGGAAGACAAGTGGCGGCGGCGCGTAACTGCCTTGTCCCAGGGGGAGCGCCAGCGGGTAGCAGCCTGCCGCGCCCTCCTGCTGGACCCACCCATCGTGTTGGCGGATGAACCCACCGGCAACCTGGATCCCCAAAACAAGCAGGCAGTGCTGGATCACCTGATCGCCCTGTGTCACCGGGATCGACGCATTCTGTTGACGGTTACCCACGATCATTCCCTGCTGCCATCCTTCGATCGGGTGCTGGATATGGATGAGCTACTGGGCAGTGAGGCAGCCACTGCGTGAAGGATTTACTCTACCTAAGCCTGCAGTATATTCGCCATCACCGGGCTAAACTAACGGTTCTCACCCTCGCCATTACGCTGGTGAGCTGGCTGCCAATCGCCATTCAGAGCATTGTTGACCAGACCGCAGCGCAATTACTTCAGCGCGCTCACACCACGCCATTAATCATCGGCGCGCCGGGGAGCCCTCTTGAGCTGTCACTGGGCAGCCTGTACTTCCGCTCAAAAACGGCGAGCACCCTGCCCTACTCGGAAGTCGCCGAACTGGATAACACGGGATTGGCCCGTGGTATTCCCCTGTATTATCGCTTTCGATCCCAGGACTTCCCGGTGGTTGGCACCACCCCCGACTATCTCCTCTACCGCGGCCTGCACATCGCCGCGGGGCGTCATGGGGCGTTGCTCGGGGAGGCGGTAATCGGTGCCGCGGTGGCAAAGTCTATGGGTATCGGAGTTGGCGATTACGTGATCACCTCACCGGAAAGCGTATTTGACCTGGCTGGCGTGTATCCGCTGAAGATGCCCGTGGTGGGTGTGCTGGCCCCAAGTCTCAGCCCCGATGACGAGGCGATTTTTGTCGATATCAAAACCAGCTGGGTGATCCAGGGCCTGGGGCACGGACACCAGGAGCTAAACCGCAAAGAAGCCCTGGGGCAAATACTGAAGCGAGAGGGTGATAACATTATTGCCAATGCCTCGGTACGCCAGTTCAACGAAATTACTGCCGATAATCTGGAGAACTTCCACTTCCACGGCGATAACGCCAATAACCCGATCTCGGCGATCATCCCCGTATCTAACGATGAAAAGTCTGCGGCTCTGCTACTGGGACACTACCTGGAAGAGCGTGAGCACCTGCAAATAGTGCGAAGCCAGAAGACCATCAGCGAACTGCTCGACACGGTGTTCACAGTACGTGACTACATTGTTGTCGGTATCGCACTAGTAGCCGCCGCCACAGCCATTGTCGCAGTGCTTGTTTTTTACCTGTCACTGCGCCTGCGCAAAGGCGAGCGCCATACTCTGTCGAGAATCGGGGCAAGCCAGCTGCAGGTTCAGGCTTTAATGGCGACTGAGATTATCACCGTACTACTGCTAAGCGCCCTGCTCTCTAGCGCCCTGGTCGTGATCACCCGGCAGTACGGCATGATGCTGATTCAACAACTTCTCCTGAACTGAGGCCACGATGCGATTCCCTGCCCAAACCCTCCCGCTTATCCTGTTGCTGCTAGTAATTGCTGCTTGCGGTGACAAGCAAACATCGAATGCGCCGCAACAGCTGCAGCGCCCGGAGTTCATCATTGCGGTTAACACGCCGCTACAGTATTTTGCCCAACGCCTGCTCGACGACGAAATTGAAGTTCTAATGCTGGCTCCCGAAGACACTGATCCTGCTCAATGGCAGCCTTCGGTTGAGGATGTGCTGCAATTACAGCAAGCCCAGCTGATCCTTCTAAACGGTGCGGGTTACTCGAACTGGCTGAGCAAGGTATCCATCTCTGATAGTGCCCTGGTAAACACTAGCGCAGCCGCACGCGAACAATGGATAGAACTGGAGGGCGAGGTCAGCCACAGTCACGGCCCGGGTGGGGAGCATGCCCACGGCGGCTATGCGATAACAACCTGGATGGATATGAACCTGGCCCAGGATCAGGCAAAAGAAGTTGCACGCGCCCTGCAAGAGCGCTGGCCTGAAAAGACGGAAAGTATTGACCGGCATCTAAGCGCGCTGTTGGCAGATATCAGCGCCATTGACGAAGGCTTTATGATGGCGGCGACTCAGCTTGAGGGTCGCCAACTCATCTATTCGCATCCGGTGTATCAATACTTCGAGCGCCGCTATGACCTTCACGGTGTATCCCTGCACTGGGAACCGGATCTCATGCCGAGCGATAAACAGTGGCGTGAACTGGCGCAGCTGAATACCGAAAATACCCTGTTCATCTGGGAGGCAAGCCCTAGCACTGAAATCGCTGATCGGATGAAGGAGTCAGGCATCAAGTTCGTGACTTTAGACCCGGCTGCAAACCAGCGCGAGAAAGATTGGATGACTGTGCAACAGGAAAACCTCCTCAGACTATCTCCGCAATAGGTGCTGACAAGTTAACTTGTCAGTACCTTATTTATGCTTTTGGCGTATACCAGATTGGCGAGGTATAAGCGCGCTCCTGAATGCTGATGGGCGCCTCTTTGGGGATCTCACGCTCAAACAACTTTGCATCAATCGTCGTCCAGCGAGGTGTTGGGATCTCCAGAACTCGCACGTAGTAAAAGGCTTTCTGCTTAGGGTCAAAATCCGGATCTTGCCAGTATGTTGCTAAGTCGGCATCGCCAATCGTGTTTTCGTAACTGGCCTCGGTCACGTCAACCGTATTGCCAACGGACTTAATGACGCGACCATCGCTATCGATTTTTCGCTCACCAGATACCGCGATGTCGTAAACGCGCTCCTGTGTCTGCCCCTTCTCGTCCAGCCAGCCCTTGATCATCTGCACCCGGTCAAGATTCGCCGCCATCGGATCACGCAGTGCTTGCACATAAAAGCCGGGCGTTATTCCGCCCTCTACCTCGATCAGATCTCCGCCCATCGGCACTACCTTGTCCATAACCTCGTTGGGAAAGTCACCACGCTCAAGTGCCTTGGGATCCAGCCCATAACCAGCGTAAACACGCACCTGTATCCGCGTACCCGTGGTTGCAAATACCTCCTTCCGTTTCATCGCGTCCCAGAGCGAGTCTCGAGTGTTCTCTTCGGCCCATACGCCCACCAGCCCCGAGGAACTGGTCTGCCAAGCATAAACCTTGATGTCAGAGCCATCTACCGATGGACGACGTCCCGCTACAACTTCCCAAAATCGTTCTTCAGAATTCGAAGGCTCTAGCGGTGTTACCTTGCCGAAATAGTTGTCCTCCTCAGTGCCAATAATGGAGGTGTGGGTATCTGTGGAACCCACCATACCGAACTTGAAAGGATTCACCCCAAGCGCCATTTCGTACGCCAAGCCGCGTTTGAGTGCCCCCCGGGTATACTCCCGGGGCAGCATGTCCGGAGTCTTCGGTTCTACCGAATTGATTCCGCTTTTGTCCCAGGTTTCAAAATCAGCAAATTCATCGCTGGGCGATAGCAACGGGTGTGCCTCGCCATCGCCTTTCATTTGAGTCACTTCGTACAGGGGTTCCCATCGCTGGCGACGTTCAGCATAGCTCTTGTCGATCGGCTTGCGATCCGTGAAGGTGACGTCATCAAACATCAGGCCGTTAGAGAGATTACCGTTGTGAGGAATTGCCAATACCTGATCGCCCGTCGTTTTCTCATAATTCTCCATCCACTGCCACAGTTTCTCGGCGTCTTCAGACTCGTAACTAGTGTAAGGCAAGACCTGCCCCGCAACAGCTCGCCCTCCACGATATATAACATTGCGATGCAGGTTGTTGCCCTGGGGCACGGAGGTCCACTCATAACCAATAAAGGCCGTAAAAGTACCCGGCTCGTTGTGACTTTCGGCGGTGTCCACAATGTGCTTCCAAGCTGAAGCTAGAGACGCTGTATCTCCTTTCATTGGGTCACCAACAGTCGCCCGCGACTTGCGCCACGCATCGAACACGGCCGCTCCATTACCAGACTGCATATTCTCGATAGCAAAGCGGCCAAAATCACTGCCTTTCAAGCTCGGGTCACCGGCAATGGCCATTGGACCAAGGCCGAGGTTATCCGAGTGATCGGCCACCACGATGAAATCCAGGGGTCTACTCAACTTGGCGGGAGTACCCAAGGAAGCCTCCACTTCCTGACCTTTGGCAAAGCGATAGGCAGCATCCGGTCCAAGGACATTGCCGACAAACGCTGCATCTGCCGAGTAACTGGTGTGGACATGGGTATCGCCAAAAAAGGCATGCTTCACACTTGCCTCTTCGCTACCAAGATAAGCATCGCGACCAATCACCTTCTCTTTGCTGCGCGCTCCTCCGGCAGCCCAGGGTGAATAGTTAACGGACTCCCCGGAAATCGGCTCGTTGGATTCCCCTATCTGGCTCTCTTGCGCTGCATGCACGGGTGACACCAATAACATGGCCACAGCAATGGCAACCTTGTGCGAAGTGTTCATAATTATTCCTGAATCTGTTGTTAGAGTGGTACCAACAAGGTGCTGGCGTTGACCCAAATAGAAAAACATACAGGCTGACAACCATTTGTGCCAGAAGCAATCATGGTGAGGGCCGCTATCGCCTATTTCGAGACCTTTCGGATATGATGTGCTGAATGCCCGCTCCCGACTTCAATAGCGGATATTCCCGTACCTAAATTTGTGAACGATATGTACCACTACTATGGAAGCTGCAATTGTGGGTCGACCCACTTCGAGATTGAATTATCAGCCGTAATAAGCACCTATTCTGCTCGTGTGTGCGACTGTAGTTTTTGTGCGAGCAAAAATGCTCGTTATCTGTCAGATTCCGGGGGCTGGCTAAAGATACGCTTCAGTGGCGCCCCAGATATTTTCAAACAGGGCTCAGAACAGGCCGAATTTCTCCACTGCCCCCAGTGTGGTGACATGACTTGTGTAATCTGCCGGATAGGTAGTCATTATATTGGCGCGATAAATACTTCCATATCTCCGATTTTTGATGTTCTAAGAGCACCAGTCCCGGTTTCTCCAAAGCTACTTTCTGCTCGAGAGAAGATGGATAGATGGCAAAGTGCTTGGTTTCCCGTTGATATAGAGCACTACGCTTAGCCAGATGATCTAAGTGGTCGCGCCCGTGCCTAAAAGAGGACATTAGCAATCCAGGGCCGAATCAGGCCTCTAACGCTTGCTTTCGCCTATTTTCTGCCATTTGCGCTATCATGCTGCTGTTATGGAAGACCGCAAAAGACTTTTGTTAATTGACGGGGTAATCAACCTGATTCTCGGGATTATGCTGCTCATCTTTCCTTCCAGCTTGGTCACATTTCTTGGCGTTCCAGAGCCTCAGAGTTCGTTCTATCCCAACATATTGGGCGGGGTACTTTTCGGAATAGCTGTAGCGCTATTTCTAGAAAGTGCAAATAGCGGGAGCAATGCAAGTGGATTGGGACTTCTAGGAGCAGTGATTATAAACCTCTGCGGAGGGCTAGTTTTAGGCGCTTGGCTGTCATTCGGTGAATTAGGCTTGCCACTGCCGGGTGTAATATTTCTATGGGGGTTGGTGATCATACTTGTTGGGATCAGTTGCTTTGAGTTGGCTACACGATTCTGCAAAGACGAACAATCCATATAAATTGAGTTCCACTATGAGGTCAAAGTGGACATTTCACCCTCCAGCCCTAAATCAGGCCCCCTAACGTCCGCTTTCGCCTAAAAGCAGAACCCTAAGACTTGTCCCTTCGTAGCTTAAGCAACCATGAGCTGTTGTTTTTTTCTGCGTCATAAAACACCGCGACGGTGAAGAAAAACATCAGGATTAAGACGATGTGTGCTGCCACGCTTATGCCAAAGTAAATGATGCTCCCCAAGTAAAGTGCGAAAGCTCCACTCCACATAAATGCAAGAATTGTCATAATGAACATCCTGCTGGTCGGGTCAGGGATATGCCTTAACGGATTTTTGCTAGAATCGAAAATGTATTGATAGGCGTCGTAAATCCACAAGCCAAAGTTTTTCACATCACCGCCTCAAATTGTTTGTATAAAAGTGATACGGTTGCCTGATGTACTTGGATTCAAACTGCAACATACATTTGTCTGCCTTCAGATGAGGATTCGATGACCGCTTCGAGGTGAAAGCGGACCTTTAAAAAACGTAGAAAGCGATGCTTTTTGGCGCCATGGGTTACGATAATGGCGCTCAGAGTCATTTAGAAAGATGGTTAGGCCATTAGAATGGGCAGCAATCTTGTTATAAATGCTCACAAATAACCGAAGTTTTCTATGCCTCGTTTACACTTCACCGCTGAGCAGCAGAGCATGCTGTTTAGCTTTATCGACCAGCCGCAATGTGGCGACTCAGAAACTACAGATGCATTAGAGCGATTGCTAGGGGAGACTATGGATGCGGTTAACGTACGGCGCTTGGAGTTAGTCGATCCGGAGAGTGTGCGGGAGTTGCTGCGGTCTACCTTTGAAGTTATGAAATTACGTCATTTGCATGAGAATGGCTTACTATCTAGTGCGCAATTTCAATCCAGAATTGAGGTAGCCAGGAGGCGTGCCCGCGTAACTTAATTCGCGGTTAGTCGACGGAATCCCGGTATTGCGCTGGGGACCGCCCCGTCCACCGCTTAAATGCGCGAGAGAATGCACTGGGCTCAGTAAATCCTAATGTATATGCGGTCTCGGCCACGGACTTGTTGCCCTGACTCAAGTACTCCTCGGCCAGCTGCAAACGACAACCCTGTAGCAATTCACTGAAGTTCACTCCTTCTTCTTTTAGCTTGCGCTGCAAGGTGCGATTGCTCACGCACAGGTCCTCTGCAATGAGGCCCTGGCTCGGCGGGCCATCTGGCAGACGCAAGATGATTCTATCTACCACATGCCTGGACAGGCTATCGTCAGTGTACGACCTAATCAGGGCCTCGGCCTGTTCGTCGTTGACTCTTGCCAAGGCAGGATCGCTGCCTACTATCTGCTGATCAATATCTGAAAGATACCATGTCATGCAAGTATGGTCTGAATCAAACGTCATTTGAGTAGCCAACATAGACTCCCAACGAGCTGGTTCCATCGGTCGTGGTCGCTGAATCTCAATGCGGAGAGGCGTTATGTACTGACCGAGATTCAAGCTGCACATACGAGCGACTATGCCAACCCCGAAATCCCTGGCAGCAATAGGATAATCTTCCTGCACCCAAACTCGCGGCAGATGCAGGTGAACCAGTTCGCCCTGCTCCTCGATATGCATTTCAGCTTCCGTAGCCAGTAGTTTGGCGAAACGTACCAAGCGTCGCAGGCCATCATATACCGTGTCACTTGCCAGCCAACCCAAGCCCAGACCGCGTAAAGCGAGGGGTTGTAGTGAAGCTGCAAAACAGAGCCCGATTGCTTCATCTCCTGTGAGCTCAACTGACTTATATACAAGCTCATTGAAGACGTTTACGGGCACTCTATAGTCAAGCTCTCCGGCTTTGCTATAGGCTATACCCAAATTCTCGAGTACATCAGCAGAGTCGATCCCTCGTTGCTCGAGAGTATTTACTATCGGGACAATTAACGTGCCGAGGACGGAGGGATTTGGTACGTGGGAGATGAGTGAACTGCTCAAACTAAAAATTCGAGATAAGTATGACAAATACTCATACTAAAACAAGTGCTAAGACTCAAGCAGCTTTGTCTTAAATTACTCGTATAAAGCCCTCACCAGGAGGGCTATATTATGAATAGAAACCGTATCTATGGGCAGTCAGAGACAATCACTCGCGCATGAGCTATCAGTGGAGCACCGCGGCCTATGGGCTTCAGTTTTAGCACAAGGTTATAGGTCCCCTCTGCGAATTGATCAAACGTCTCAGTGCCGAAATTCGGATTCCATGATTGCTGATACAACGTCGCAGTATTCAGCATTCCGCCCATCCATTCCGGGAAGGACAAATCAAGAGCCTC
>JBDWAD010000007.1:0-385319 GCA_039979015.1 Halioglobus sp. | reverse complement strand
ATCTTCAATATCCCGGTGGCTGAGATTGAAGCGATAGTAGAGCCAGACTGCGTAGGAAATGATATCTGGCGGGAATCTGTAGCGTTTGTAGATATTCATCGGCCGATTCTACCAGTGAAGGCGAGTTTATTTGGCAGTACCTGCGTAGCTGATGATGTCAGGTGGAAATCGGTGGCGTTTATAGGTATTCATCCACCAACTCTAGCAATTTGGGGCAGTTAACTTGTCAGTACCAATTTGTCAGCACCTCCATACCTGTTCTCAACAAATTTGAGAATCGTGTCCCGGACCAGGCCTCGGTCTTTTTCCCAACGCCTTCCCTCACCGGTGAAGAGTGACTCCCCCTCCAACATCGACATAAGGCATAGCGCTTCACCCTGGGGCGAATCAGCGCCGGCCTTTTCCATGGCAGTAATAAGGAACTTCAGGTACTCGGCATAGACTTCTTCGAGCAAATCAGAAACCAGCGGTTCAACCTGCTCCATCGCCCACAACTGCGGCCAGAGTCTGTCATTGAGCAATGTGTCACCCGGCGCGGAAGTCTCTTCCAACATAAAGACCGCAATGTCATAGACAGTCGGGCCATCGTTCAGCCCTCTATGTGCCCACTCATTCTTGATCTGCTGCTCGATCAAGCCCACCAGAGCCCGCAACAGCTCTTCCCAGGTTCGAAAGTGATATTGAAGAGCGCCCAGTTTCATACCGCTTGCTCTAGCCAGAGATCGCATCGACAGACTGCTATAGCCTTCGTCCGCGATGATTTCGATGGCGATCTGCAGAATCTCCCGCCTACGTTCGCCCGCCATTTTTTAGACTCTCAATTGACATGTCGCATGGGATGCTAGAGTTTGTCACACGTCATGTAAAGCACTTGGAACCAACAATGACGATCGGACTCCGTCTGGAAGCCGGGGGATGGGTATGATGAGTTTTTACTCTCACCCCAAACATCCCAATTGTTGTTCCAACTGTGCACGCCGCTCGCCACGGCAAAGGGGAATGAGCGACAGCAGACTACTGCGCAGTATGGCACCTGGAACTGCATCCAGCGCAATCAAGCCTTTATTCCACAGCAAAACCACGCTCCATTGGTGGCCCGCCAATATCCGGGCGGTTGCTTCCAAATCCAGATTGTCGATCAGTTCGCCCTGGGCCAGGGCCTGTTGCAGGTTTTCCTTTAGCAGGCGCACGCTGTTTCCCAGCAGCACATCTACCAGGCGGTGGTCTCGCCCTGCCTGAAACAGGGTTCGTGCCATAGTGTCGGCGTACGCTGGCGTGGCAACAATTTGCCTGGCGATAGCCTCGGTGTGTGCAAGATGCCTGGGTATTCCCGCTTCTGCCGCGGCGACATGCTCCAGTTGCTGCACGTCGTTGAGTAGTTCAGCTACCGCCGCCAGCATTAGTTCATCCTTGCTGCCGTACAGGTTGTACAGGGTCTTGAGGGCAACACCGCTGGCAGCCGCCACATCCCTGACGTTGATACCGTCGTAGCCCACCGCAGTGATCTGCTCTCGCACGACCGTGAGAATGCGCTGTTGCCGCTCTTGCTGGCGCGGCGATGAGTAATTCGTCCTGCGCACCTGGGCTGTTTTCTCACCCATTCATTACACCCCGGAAATTCTGTATTGACATATATTATAACACGTTATAATTTTCACCAAACCCATACGAGACACCGTTATGAACCTTAACGACGCGACACTGATCGCCAACCCCTACCCCAACTACCAACGGTGGCGTGATGAGCAGCCGATCTGGTGGTCCGACGGGGAACTCAAAGGTTGGATACTGAGTCGCTACGACGACGTGCGGACAATTCTGAAGGATGCGAAAACCTTTTCCTCGCAATCCATGGGTGAAGGCGATACACAGGCCATGGCGTTACCACTGTTGACCGATGACCCACCGCGACATACCCAGTTGCGGGCCATCGTTAACAAGGCCTTTACCAGCCGCACGCTGAAACAAATGGAAGTCGAGGTCGCAGAACTGACTGCCGATCTGCTGGACGCGATGCGTGGTAAAACCTCGGTGGACATCTCCGCTGAATTCACTTCACCGCTGCCGGTATCGGTGATCGCGCGGATGATGGGTATTCCGCCGGAGCGCAAGGATGACTTCAAACGCTGGTCCGACGCCCTCACAGGCACCAGTGAGGCAACCGACCTGACCGAGCGCATGCCGCACATCATGGAGATGGCCGGCTATTTCCAATCGCTGATTCCCCTACGTCGCGAAAACCGCGGCGAGGACCTGATCAGCAAGGTAGTGCACGCGCAGGTCGACGGCCAGACCCTGGCGGACCAGGATATTGTTGGCTTTTGCATGCTGCTATTGATTGCGGGCAACGAAACGACCACCAACCTGCTGTCTAACCTGCTTAACCACCTGGCAGGTCAGCCACACACCTGGTCCGAACTCCGCGAGAACCCGGACAAGATAGACGCCGCCATCGAGGAAATTCTGCGCTTCGATGGACCCGTACATTGGGTCAATCGCAAGGCCACCTGCGACGTGGAATTCCACGGCCAGACAGTCAAGGCAGGGGAAGTGGTTTATGCCTTCATGGGCTCGGCGAACCGAGACCCCAGGCATTACGAGGATGCGGACCAGTTTCGCCTGGACCGGGGTCGCGGTGACCACCACACCTTTGGGCATGGCATTCATTTCTGCATCGGCGCTCCCCTGGCGCGCCTGGAAGCTCGCTATGCGATGGAAGAGCTGCTGAAGCGCTACCGTTCAATCAGCCACACCCCCAACGGCGATAACGAGCGCACCCATTCGAGCATGCTAAGGGGCTTTCACCACCTTTGGCTGGATTTGGAACCCGCCTGATTCGGAGAACACACATGATGACACCGGAATACATCCAGACCCTGCGCAAGTTGATGGAGTTCGAAGCTGCGCGCACTGAACCTCCCGCGGGCTTTCCGGCCCTGCCCGACATCCCGGCGGGACGCTACGTGGATCCGCGCTTCCACCAACTGGAGCTGGATCATGTGTGGCGCAAGTCCTGGCTGCTAGCTGCACATATCGACGAGATACCGGAGCCCGGTTGCTTCATGCTGTGGGAGAACGCCGGGCAACCCGTGGTCATCGTGCACGCTGAAAGTGGTGTCGTGAATGCCTTCTACAACACCTGCAGCCACCGCGGCGCTCCTGTTGTCACTGAGCAGCGCGGCAAGTCCCGCCGCCTGACGTGTAAATACCACGGCTGGAGTTACGACCACGAGGGCGCGTTGCGCGGCATGCGCGATCCACAGGATTTCCGCGACTTCGACATGTCTTGTCGGGGCCTGAAGACGATACGCTGTGAACGCTTCGGCAACCTGGTGTTTGTCAACTTCGACACCCACGCCCCTACCCTGCTGGAATGGCTGGGGCCCATCGTCGATGAGTGGGAGGAATTCCAATTCGGCAATTGTCGCCTGGCCTCCAGAGCGATTTTCGACCTCGATTGCAACTGGAAAATCGCCATGGAGGCAAATACCGAGGTCTACCATGTGCGCAGTATTCACCCCGACACGGTCGCACCCATTCTCGATGATCGTCGCAACGTAAATACCCTGTACCCCAACGGCCATGGTCGTATGATCGCCCCCGTGCCGCAGGGAAAGTCCAACATGGGGGCCGTCGAAATCTCACCAGATGTCGCCCAGATAGAAACCGCGGGGGAAATAGCCCGCAGCTGCACCCAGTCCTACGGCCTGTTTCCCAACTGGGTGTCGCCATTGAGCCAGTTTGCAATCCCGCCCATCCTGTTCTGGCCCAACGGCATCAATAAATGCCGCATGGAAACCTGGACCATGGCGCCCCAGTGGCAGGAGGGAATGAAGCCGGACCTGTGGACTGTCAATGACGGCAAGGAACTGTGCCAGGTGCTGATAGAGGACACCCAGTTCGGTGAGAAAATTCAGCACTCGATGGAGTCACGCGGTTTCGAAGGGGTGCCGCTGAGCTACCAGGAGGCGCGCATCTACCACTGGAATCAGGCGGCAGACCGCATGATCGGCATCGACAACATTCCCGATGAACTGCGCGTTCAGCAGGTTATCGGTGATGACTGGATATACCCGAATGATCCGCGTATCGCGCAGCTGGACTAGATACCAGTAAACTCTTTCTGCAGAAACTGCTTAAGCTGCTCATGCCTGGGCATTTACAAATGCCTCCAGGCCCTGGGACATCAGGGTGTAGGATCCAGCCAGGGAGTTCCCGACCTCCTCGCTATCAATCCCGGGTAGCGGCTCAAAATCCCCGCGCCATCGCAAGCAGCACCGCCCCGCTCCATCAGTTATCACCTGCACCGTGGCCGAATAGCGAGCCATGCCCGCCATGGTTTCAGACACCATTGAGTAAGCCAAAGTCCGACTGGCATGATCGAGCCGGTCCAGACGCTCAGAAACAAGTCCAAGTCCAGGGATATCGAGGTGGCGGGTCATACCAACGCCCTCGCCCTCCAGGCGCGCGGTGCCGGAGCCACCGGTCGCCCATGCCAGGAAATTGCCGAAATCCGCCAAGACCTGCCAGGCTGCATCGCTATCGCAGGCCAGGCTGTTCTCTTGTTCCAACACCGTCTTTGGTACCAATGACGCTGCTGTAGATTGACTATAGCTGAACCGGGTGCCGAGGCCTGCGCTGGTTACATAGACGGTATTCCCGATTGGGTCATCGGCATGCATTCTCTGGGGTGTCTCAGCATCGCCCGGGTCCGAATGGGCAATAAAGCGTTTACCCTCTATGGTTCTCGCAACAATATAGGCTTTTTTTGGGATGCCTTTTTTATAATCGATGGAATAGGTTTCTATCACCGCCGGGCCGGACGCGTGTGGGTCTACCTCCAGGCAGGGTTCGCTATCGAACAGTGACTGCAGAGCCTTGTGATCACAGGATGACCACCCGTTCTCAGGGGGTTCTGCTGAATACATTCCCACCGCATGCTTGGAAAGAATTCCGCCATTGGCTCCCACGAGCCCGTAACCAGTTCGTCTTTCTCGCAACTGTGAAGCCACATTCACAATAGAGTGCATCGAGTAGTTATTACCCGCCCCGCCAAAGAAGGGTAATCCCCCGGTCAGGGTCAGTGCCCTTCCACCAAGTGGATCAATTCCCAGGGCTTCGCAGGCGTTGAACACTGCTATGGGGAAACAGCTATACAGGTCCAGCAGGGATATCTCTTCCGGCGCCACGCATGAAGACTCGAGAACAGCCCGGTAGGCAATCATCATCGCCTCAGATGAAGCCAGATTTGGACGCTGCACGAGGTATCGGTCATGCACATTACTGCCAGTTACCGGGAAAACCATTTTGCCCCGTGGAACACCCAATTCGAGGGCTCGCCCGACACTGGTCAATACCACCGCCGCTGCCTGGTTTACGCCATCTTTGGCCACCAGGTGTCTGGTGTAAGGGGCGGAAATCAACGGGTTGGCATTACTGACCTCAGCTAATTCCCCGCCACTATGCGCTTTGGGGAAGGCCGCCACAGGATGCTGGGCTGCGACCTCAGTAAAAGTCTGGAACAGCTCGCCCATTTCATTGGCATATTGCTCCCGACTCATGCCGAGGGCACTTCGACGGGCATTCTCTAACAAGCCATACATCAGCGGCGCCGTGGCCAGGCCGTTATCGATCTGCTGCCGATCGATAATACCGTCCACGCCAAGCCCCCTGTCTTCTATTTGCCCACCCGTATCGTCGCCCCACTGCAGCTTAACGTCCGCTTTTAGCGCGGATTTGGTGCTTCCAATCGCCTCACCCCCAACCAGCAGTACCAGGCTGTTGTCGCCCGCGGAAATTCGCTCCGAAAATTCCGTGACTAGCGCTTGTGGGGTATTTCCCCCGACGTGAGTGTATATGGCTGCACGGGGCTGAGCGCCGATGCGGCGAGCGACAGCCCGGGGGTAATTATTCACACGCCCAAACGGGCTGGGGTACATGGGCGTGGAATCAGCAAAAGTCCGCACCACTGCCAACACGTCCAGTGCTTCGATCACCTTGTCCCCAATGCCGCTGTCTCTACAGGCCGCAAGCGATGCCTGTTCCATCAGGTCCAGTGGGGAGGACGCGGTCGTCACATCCTTCGGCACCTGCTCACAGAGTTCTCCAATACCGATGATGACTGGCTGGCGATGTTTGTCGATCAAAGTATATCTCACGTATTCATCAGCCCTTTCCTGCTTCTTCAAGCGTCCTGACGGCATAGTCCGTGGTCATCTTGTAGTCTGCCTTTCCTGCGGCAGAGCGGAATATTTCAGGGACGAACAACACATGCTTCGGTGCTTTGTAATCTGCAAGTTCCACGCGCACATGCGCTTTGAACACTTCCTCATCCTGTTCTGCATTCGGCCCCAAGCGGATCACCGCAGTAATCGCCTGCCCGAAGCGGTCATCTGGCACACCGACGATCAGGCAGTCCGCCACATCGGGATGAGCCCGCAGCGTAATCTCTATCTCTTCCGGAAAGACTTTTTCACCACCGGTGTTTATCGATACGTTGCCCCGGCCCAGAAAAATAACCGAGCCGTCTTCCTGAAACTCTACCCAGTCTCCCGGCCGGGAATAACGCACCCCGTCTACGACGGTCATGGTCTGGGCAGTCTTTTCCTCATCTTTGTAATAGCCGAGAGGAATAGCGCCAGATACAGCGAGAAATCCTGTATTGCCCGCTTTGGCTTCGACTCTATTCCAGTTTTCATCAAACACCGTCGCTGCCGGAGTGAGGTGCATTGGCAATCCTCTGGAATCGGATAAATCGCTTTCCCGGGTCGCCATAGACGCTGCTGAGGCCGAAGACTCCGAAGAGCCAACAATATCAATGACTGTGAGACCGGGGGCGTGTTTGAGAAACAGGGCCTTGTTCCGACTACTGAACAACATGGCTGATGATCGAAGCCCCTTGAGGGTAGCCAGCTCGTATTTACCGGGATTTGTCTCCAGCTCATCGACCAGGGGTTTGGCGAAGGCATCACCGGCGATAGTGACATTGGCAATACTGTACTTGTCTATCGTCGCCAGTGTGAGCGCTGGGTCAAAACGCTTGCTCCGCATCATTACCACCGGGTCGCCATAGCCGATAGAGGCCAGTGAGGACCACACACCAGACCCATGCATAAAGGGCAGCAAGGTCAGTGTCTTGTTCTCCCCTCCCTGCGGCGGCACATTCAGCTCAGTGAGGGTTTGCGGTGCCGGCGAAAACGGTGTCAGGGGGTTCGGGCCAATCATATTCCACAGTACGCCCTGCTCCCACATTACTCCCTTTGGCATTCCCGTTGTGCCGCCGGTGTACATGAAGAACTGGTCACTGCCACTGCGCTCGATATCAAGCGGCTCTCCACTACCGGATTGAGCTAAGCCGCCGAAGGAGTGAGACCAACCTTGAGTTACGTTTTCCTCAGCTACCTCGACAAAATAGGCGGCGCTACGCAATTGTGCCCGGGTGGCGTTGAGAGTGTCGGCAAACTCCGATTCGAATATCACGCACCGGGAGTCGCTGTTATCGAGAAGATAGGCCAACTCGCCCGCTTTATAGCGATAGTTCACATTGACATGTACCAGCCTGGCTTTGGCCAGGGCCACGGTAGCCACCAAATATTCCAGCCGGTTGCGCATGTAGATCGCAACTTTGTCACCGGGCTCACACCCCATAGTCAACAGCGAACGAGCCATGTTATTGGTCTGCAGCTTGAACTGGCTGACAGTCAGCGATCTAAGCAGTCCATCGAAACCCTCTTCGTAAACCAGGGTAAAGTCAGGGTCGACCACCCTGTCGACATTGTCGAACATGTCACCAAAATTTATGGTCATTTTACTTACCTGGAGCGCCTGAACAGAGATGTTACGAGAGACGTCCATGACTGCGGCAAATGCCCTGATGAACTCACCAGGGCTGCGCAGAGAATTTCATATCGTGCCCGATTAACCAGCGCTCTTTTTCATCGTGATGGTTTGCCAGTTTGTGTACTCCATCAGCCCATGCAGGGAGTTCTCACAACCGAGGCCAGATTGCTTGTGTCCGCCAAACGCCTGGAACGGCGAGTATTGGTGAACCTCGTTGATCCATACGGTCCCGGCCTCCAACTGACTGCCAATGCGCTCTACCGCTTCCAGGTCCTTACCCCATACCGAAGCGCCCAGGCCATAGATGGTATCGTTGGCACGGGCAATCACGTCGGCCTCATCTGACCACTTGAGAAGTGGCAGGATCGGGCCGAAGGGTTCCTCGCGAACGATGCGGGAGTCCTCTGGGGGGTTGTCGATGAGGGTGACCGGTACAAACCAACCCGCCGCGTTTTCGTCGATGTCACCGCCGATGGCGAACTGGTAACCATTGCTGTGGCAGTCAGCGAAGTAATCCTGGACCTTGCCGTACTGCATCGAATTCTGGATCGGGCCGAGGTCAGTATCCGCCTCAGTGCCATCGCCCACCTTAATGTTTGATGCAATAAATTCCACCAGCGCATCACGCACCTCGTCATAGACATCCTCGTGGATGTACAGGCGTTTGGTGGCATTGCAGAACTGGGCGTTATTCTGGAAAGCGGCCCAGAACAATTCAGGGGCAACGGCCTTGGCGTCCACATCAGGCAGTACAATGGCAGGGTCATTCCCGCCCAGTTCGAGGGTTACACGCTTGATGGTGTCCGCTGCCGAGCGCATCACATGCCGGCCTGTCTCGGTAGAACCGGTGAATGCCACCTTGTTGATATCCGGGTGACTGGTGATCCACTTGCCGAGGTCATCACCACCACTCACGGCATTCAATACTCCGGGGGGAAAGGCCTGTTGCGCTAACTCGATCATTTTGAGGTCACACAGTGGCGTATAAGGCGAGGGCTTGAGCACGACTGTGCAGCCTGCCATCATCGCCGGCGCAATCTTCCAGATGGCCAGCAAAATAGGGAAATTCCAGGGCACGATGGCGCCGACCACACCCACCGGGGTATAGCGTGTCACCACCCTGCGCTCATCAGTCTCCTCCACCTTCTCCTCCGCCAAGCGCTGAGTGGCAATGGCCCGCAACCAGGTAACGGATCCATAAACTTCCCATTCGGTACCAGCCGCGGGCTTACCCTGCTCCGCCGTAAGCAGTGCCCTGAACTCTTCCGCATGGTCTTCAAGTAGGTCAGCAAAGCGCTCCAGCGCGGCCTGCCTCTCGTCGACCGGCGTTTGACTCCAGCCCGCAAAGGCCTGGCGCGCAGCGGCAACCGTCGTATCCAACTGGGCTTTTGAAGCATCCGGTACCTGGGCAAAGACAGACCGGGTAGCCGGGTTATAAACAGGTAGAGTGTGTTCGGTGGTCACCGACTCACCGTTGATGCTCATTACAAAATCACTATCTACTTTCATGTCAGCCTCGCTAATCTCGTGTTTTAATCCAGGGTTTTCAGCTCGCGACGCATCACTTTGCCGGTACTGGTTTTGGGTAGATCGTCAACAAACTGCACGGCACGGGGCACCTTGTAGGCGGCCAGGTGTTCGCGGCAGTAAGCAATAATGTCATCCGCGTCCGGGGTTGCGCCTGTCTTGGGCACAATATAGGCCTTGGCCAGTTCGCCCTTAGCTTCATCCGGGATACTGCCCACAGCCACCAGGGCCACATCGGGATGGCCGGCTGCGACGCGTTCAATCTCAGCGGGATAAACGTTGAAGCCGGCAGTGAGAATCATGTCCTTCTTGCGATCAACGATGAATATACAGCCGTCTTCATCCATAGAGGCAACATCACCCGTATGTAACCAGCCATCAGGCTCTATCGATTCACGAGTGGCCTGCTCATTACCGTAATAGCCCTGCATGACAATACCGCCCTTGATCATCAACTCGCCTACTTCTCCCGGGGGAAGCGTTTTTCCCGCATCCTCTGTATCAGCTATTCGCGCTTGAACGTAGGGAATGGGAACTCCGATAGAGCCTTTCTTGATTGGACCATTGGCAGCGAAGGTAGTACCCAGACCGCCCAGTTCGGTCATACCCCAGACCTCAATGAGAGGGCAACCAAAGCGTGCTTCCACCTCCTCCATCTTTGGCTTAGGCATTGTCTGTCCGCCCACAGTACAGCAGCACAGGCTCGACAAATCGTAATCAACCAACTGCGGGTGATTGAGTAAAAACATATACATTGTCGGCACACCTTCGAACCTGGTGGCTTTGTGATCCTGTATGCTCCGTAGAATGGTCGCCTCCTCGAAGGCGGGATGCAGCACCAGGGTCGAGCCGTTTTGGACGGCACAACTCATAATCACGTTGCCATATACATGCGGGCAAGGGAGCGCAGTCACAACGGTATCCCGATCACTGCGCTGATGCATCAGGGCCGTCATGGCGACATTGAGCAGTATGTTACGGTGGGACAGGCACGCACCCTTGGGGTGGCCTGTGGTTCCAGAGGTATAGCCGATTGTGGACAGACTATCGGGATCGATATCCGCCACCTCAAACGCCACGTCACTGGCGGCCAAAATTTCGTTGAAGGACAACATTCCCTCTGGCATTGCCTCATCACCAAAGGCAATCAACTCCCTCACCCCGGATTTCTCTTTTACACCCGCAATAGAAAGTGCCTTCTCATGTGAGGCGATAACAATACTGGCGCCGCAATCATTTGCCACGAACTCGACTTCGCCCGGTGTCAGCATCACATTGATCGGGTTAATGACCGCCCCGACTTTAAGCGCTCCGTAATAGCTGACGACCCATTCCCAGCAATTACCGGAATACAAGGTCACCCGATCGCCGGGCTGTACAGCGAGGCTGACCAGTGCATTGGCGCAACGGTT
Organism: Halioglobus sp.; assembly: GCA_039979015.1. GTDB lineage: Bacteria > Pseudomonadota > Gammaproteobacteria > Pseudomonadales > Halieaceae > Halioglobus. Next base: position 374,541 of record JBDWAD010000007.1, on the reverse strand, counting down.
TGTCAGTTCTTCGAGTTCGCTAAAAGTCAGCTCCCGATCGGGAACGATCAGAGCTGTCCGATCCCCAAAGCGCTTGGCGGCTTCAGCCGGGATTTGCCCGATAGAATTTATCATCGTAATCCGTTTGCCTCAGATAGGTTGTGAGTCGATTGTTTTAAATAGGCGGCAATGCGCAGCACAACTGCAACAAGCCCGATGACCGTGTACACAACATCGATGGTCTTGGCGTCACTGCTCATCGCCATGGGGGCGTAGCTCGCCCAGATTGCCGCCCAGAAGTACCAGATACCAATAAGGTGTAACCAGCGCCAGTGTTCCGGGCGCATTTTGCGGCGCACCGGGAAGAACGACGTAATGGTTAGGGCGAAGAGAAAGACATAGCTTGCCATTCTCAGCAACAGGTCTACATCATTGTGCAACTCTTCCCAGTAGTAGGCATTATGCAAGGTAAGCAGCACCCCTATAAAAACGGCCTGCCAGCCAAAGCCAGCAGCAAAGGACAAACCGAGGTAGCGGCGGTTTCGCAACAGCCATTTCGACAAATTGCCAGGGAATAGTTGCGTCAAAGGTGAGGCAACAAAGGCGAGAAACACCCAGGGCGAGGCAAACTGCACTGACAGGCGAATCATATTGACCGCCGCTTCCGGCGTGGTGACCCCTATCAGCAGATAAGCTGCAACCATACCGGCAAAGGTCAGGCCCGCAACCAGCCAGAAAAATGGCCAACCGTTGAGCAAGCTGTGCCGCAGTGGACTCACCGCGCGACTTCGCCTACCGCACGAACCGATGCATCGATCGCCGCCTGCACATAGGCATGGGCCTCGGAGTCAGAATTGGCAATGCTGATGCGGCCAATGGGCTTACGCCCCAGCTCGTGCGGCGCCTCACCTTTTTTCCAAACCGGATCATAGAGTTCCATGTACTCATAGGCGTAGCCATGGGACCAGCGGTTTAGTGTGATAGCTCCGATGTCCCGGTCTGGATCAAATCCATATTGTCCGAACATGCCGGTGAGTTGTTTGCGGATTTCTTTTTCATAGTCGCCGAAGGGCGTGGTAAGCAGGGTATGCCTGCCCAGACGGCATAGATCCCGCCCACTCTGGGTGCCGTCCCCTTGGGGCGCGGGCATATGACCCATAAAAATGACCATGGGGTCCTCCGGCTGATCCGAGGGCTTATAGTCACCCAATGTCACCGGGGGCGCATGGGAAACCAGCGGAAAGACACTACCGGGACACTGATATACGGAGACCCCTCCCTTGCGCACGGCGGCGCCGGACTTCAGTACAACATTCGCCCAGATAAACGGCACCTTGACGCCGTAGGCCAGATGTTTTTTCTGCGCTTCCGGCAGCTCCGGGACAAGATGCGGAATCATGCCGTTGTAGCCGGCCAATATGCAGTGCCTGCCTCGCACCTTGAAGGCGTCGCCACCACAGACATAGCTCACCTCCACGGCATCGCTGCCCTGGTTGATAACATTGACAGCGGTACTGTTAAGACGCACACGTACGTTTGATCCTTTGCGGTCCAGTTGCGAGTAGTCGAAGCGCGCTGTCACCAGGTCCTGCATAGTGCTTCCAGGCGCCACCTCAGGAATCAGATTGCGAACAAAAAGCCGTGCTACCGAGGCGTTTCCGTCGGGAAACAAGGGGGTTCGATAGGCATCCGGATTTTCTTCTGTTTCCGGCTCGGCTGGTTCGTCTGGCAATCCCACAGCGTTCTTGCCCGGACCACCCAGGTAAAAGCCTTCCATCACAGACACACTGTTAATACCCACCCCGAACATAGCCTGCGCCCAGGGCTCGGTCAGCTTCGCGCCAAGGGGGGATATCCCTACCTTTTCGTACAGGAAATCTGCGTAGCTGGTGCTTCGCAGGTAAGCCTCCTTCTCCTCTACTGGAATATCGGCAAGATAATCCTTGTCTCCCGCCACCAGGCTGATCAGCAAGCGCTTGTCCCGGGGTGGCAAATTCAGTGATTCAATCATTGCACGATAATCCCCAGCCCCCGCCAGGGCATGACCCCAGGGTCCGGTCACTATCTGATTCTCGCCGTATAGGTCTTCGCCGAGGTACAAGCCGAAAGGGGCCTCGGCATTGGACAGCAAGTAGTCAGATGCTCCCGCATCCTGCAATGACTTGAAGTCGACGCCGATCTCCTCAAGGAGTTTATAGGCAGTGGGGCTCATGGCTCCCTGCTCAAGGTTGATGCTGCCCCCGAAGCCCAGCAGCATCTTCCCGTCCACCTGGAATTCATTGCGCTTGGCATGGCCACCAAAGTCGTCATGATTGTCCAGGATCAGGATTTTGGCCTCAGGCCCTAATTGTTTTCGGTAAAGGTAGGCTGCCGCCAGGCCGCTAATACCTGCTCCTACAACGACCAGATCGTAAACATCATCCACAGCCTGATATTGGGTGGGTCGCTGACCCTTCATCACCAGCGCGTGGGCAACTTCAAACGAGCCCTTGTGGCTACCTCGCATCCCGTTGAGTAACGGCGGGTAGTAAGCTTTAGAGACTGTCTCGGGCGAATTCAGGGCCAGCGCAGGAAATGACGCGGCAGCCGTTGCCGCCGCACCCAGTGCCACCCCGTTAAGAAAATCCCTTCGGGTAATATTTGATGCCACTTCAACTTAATCCTCTGATTCGTCCCAGGCTTTTCGTTCCACGACAATTTTCTCGCGGTACTTGACTGGCATGTCCCAGGTACCCATCCAGCCTTTGGGAACCACAAAACTTTCGCCCACTCCGTAGCGCTGGCGGTCGCCCGAGGTAGAGGTCAGGATCACCTCTCCCTCAATCACCAGCACATATTCGTCGTAGGGAAAGGGGTAGCTGACATCGATGACCGCAGCCTCTGACTCATACAACACCACGACAAACTCGCCCATATGCAGGATTTTCTGCCAGTGCTTATTCGTTCCACTCAGTACCAGTTCATCAGGCCAGGGTGGTATTGACTCCAACTCCATGGTCCGGAGCTGTCCGGTGTCGAGTCCCAGTACATTCAATTCAGCCTCGGCAGACATGGCCAGGACACTCACCAAAAAACAGGAAACAAACAATAACGTTCTCATAATATGGCTCTCTCATCTTTTTCCTCAACACTAACAATCAGAGGTACACGTTGCACTCCAATTCTATTTATTGGCCTGGCCTGGTCTCTCAGAGCCCGAATCGATAACGAACATCCGCACCCCAGGTTTGCGGCCTGGCGGGGCCAATGCCAATGGCGTAACCCAGGTCTTCTGTCGTATCGAGCACCCCATCGAAGTGCTCTTCGTCAAAGGCATTGTCTACAAACAGACTTACAGTGAATTGTTCGCCTATGTCGGCAGCCAGGCGAAAGTTCCACTCTGTCCACGAGTCAACCTGTGATATCGATGAGTTTGAAAGCGAGCCGTAAAAGGAATCTGAATAGACTACCTCGCTGACAAAGTAGATCAGCGAATTACCTATTGGATAGGAAAGCCTGAGATCGGCGCTCGCGGTGTATTCTGGAGAAGCAGGCAAGCTGTTACCGTTACAACTACCACCATCCGGGGTCGAGCAAACATCCAGGCCAACATCGTCTACCTCCGTGTCCAACCAGGCCCCTCCCGCATTCAGCTGTACGTAATCGTTAGCGTTGTATGAGACTTCCATTTCAACACCCGTGCCTTCGGCCTCACCGACGTTCTTACTGACAAATCGGGTGCCCTCGAAAATCTGCAATTGCAAATCGGTGTAGTCATAGTAAAAAGCAGACACGGTGAAGCTGCCACGGCCATCTGCGAACGCACCCCTGGCACCAATTTCGTAGGACCAGACATCCTCTTCATCCACGCTCTGCACATCAGTGCCGGGCGCGGCCAGCGGTGAAGGAAATGCGGGTACCAGGTCATTGACGTTATAGCTGTCAAAGGCGCCAGGCTTGGTGCCATTGGTCACAGATCCATACAGCAACCAGTCGTCACTGGGGGTAAACTCCAACAACACCCGGGGATTCAGGTAATCCCAGTCCTTGGTCGTTTCTACCGGTGCCAGTGTGGTAAAACTGTACAGGAATCCTACTCTTCCAATGACGTCTGTAAGCTCACTGTCCAAGGGAGCAGATGTCATCGTAAAGTCCTTCTCATCATAGCTGTAACGTGCTCCAACACTGATCTTCCACTGATCGCTGAGTGCATAGCTCACATCGCCAAAGACTGACATACCCCAGGAGTCCCCGTCCGCGGTCCCGCTCTCCACCAATCCAATTGGATTAGGCTGAAAGCCCGGTATGAATGCGCCGCATGGAAAGCCGACAAAGAACAGGCATATAGTCTCTTCATCCATGGTCACAGAGAAGTCGGCTTCAATCTCGTCAGCGTAACCACTCACTCCACCGTTCCACTGCCAGGGACCGTCGCCGCTGGAGACCAGGCGGAACTCCTGGCTGAAGTAATCCCCTTCTTGTTCCTGAATGTAGTCAAGCAACGGAACCGGCGTGCCATCAGTATCTTCTCTGTAGTCAAACTCATGGGTGCGGAAACCAGTGATGGACACAAAGTCCATACTCGACATCTCGTAGCTTATATTCAGACTGACATTAACCACTTCACTATTATCGTAGCCCCCATTGGGGACATCGATGGCTACGGTTGTGTGGTCACCCGTGAGTGGTTCGCCAACGTCATCTAAGCCCGAATAAATGGTTGATGACATTTCCCTATCCTCGTAGTCCACCACCAGGTCCATGGACAGCCGCTCTGTCGCCCAGACGGTCGATAGGCGCAAGGCGTCCGTATCATGAGAAATCAAGTCATCGCCGCCGACGAGGTTCTCAACATAACCATCCTCCTCAGAGTGATAACCTGAAAAGCGGAAGCCCAGGTTTTCACCTACTGGCACGTTCAGAGCGAAATCACCACGGAACTGGCCGCGCTCTCCCCCGCCCAGGCCGATTTCTCCTCCGAAGGTGTCGCCTGGTGCAGCCTTTTTGGTGACAACGTGAATCGCGCCGGATGTTGCGTTTCGACCAAATAGGAGACCTTGAGGCCCCCTTAGCACTTCCACTCGTTCAACATCGTAGAGCGAAGTCAGCGCCTCGCCCGAACGCCCCGAATACACACCGTTCTGGAATATGGCGATCGAAGGGTCACCACCGACCCCAAAATCATTGGTACTGATCCCGCGCACCGAAAGGGAGTCAACGAAGCTGTCTTTGGAGAATCCCGCCAATCCTGGGGTTCGCGTAATAATGTCTTTCACATCCAGCGCCCCAATCTCCAGGAGCTTGTTACCCGAGAAGGCCGATATAGAAAGCGGCACGTCCAGCAGAGACTGACTGCGCTTCTGGGCGGTCACGAGAACTTCCTCTAATTGCTGGGAGAATGCTGTGGAACACTGCGCAGCCAAGGCAACAGCGAGCAGGGTTTTATGGGTCTTTCTGTACTTATTCATTATGAAAGCAACCTCTCTATAGATAGGATATTTGATTGTTAGAACTAATTGGCTGCCGCTCTCCTGAACTCAAACAGCAGCGCGATGACAGAAATAATTAGAAGCCCCGAAATACCGAGAAAATACTCGTTGATTTCCGTGGCGGCGATCCCGCCAGCGAGCAGCACCAGGAATGCGAGTTGATAGAAGAGGCCAAACAGACCGAGGGAAACGGCGGCTACTTTCGAGCCCGTTGATTCACCAAATAGCGGCCCCGCCGCCAGCAAAGCAAAAACCCCATAGAGCCAGAAACCCAGATAATCAAAAGAGGTATACAAAGAAAAAGGTATCGTTACATTAAGCAGCAGTAATAGAGTGTCGGACATTTCCGCCCCGACGCCACCGGCGGCGGCTGTTTCTGCCAACAGCGGTATTGTCCAAACCGCCATAAATTTCGGGATGATGAAGGCAACGACCGACAGCAGAATCGTCATCCCAGCGAGTATCGCTCGCAGGGGATTCTTGCCCCTGATCTGCCAGGCGACACAGAAAAAGACACCCGACAAGGTCAGCATCGCCGCAATCTGGTTTACCCATGCCCCAATGAACGCCCCCCTATTGGCGTTCAACCAGGCGATGCGATCAGCATGCTCCGCGTTGTAGCCCTCCGGCACGTCCAGCGGCAAGAACATGGCGATCACACCCGTAAGTAGCACCACCACAGCACAGCGAAATCCAAACCGGAAAACCCGGTGGTCCAGGGTAATCGTCTCACTCATGCATCAACTCCATATCTCTCTTCGATAAACTTGAGTATCGCGCTCGCTCGAGAACACGATCGTTAACCCGGCGCTTGTCTTCGCCTGGGATGAACTTAAGGGCAATTCCCAAAAGTTCCTGCCTACGCCCACCCGCCATTTTTGTGAATCCAGATTGACATGTCATGCGACATGCTAGAGCATGTCATGTGACATGTAAAGCATCGGAAACCACGATAATGAAAAGAGTGACAAGACGAGATTTCCTGAACGGCGTCGCCGTTGGCGCTGGCGGACTTCTGCTGTCTGGTGGAGCCCAGAGCACAGCCAAAATAGTCAAGACAGAACCATCCTCCTTAACTAACGGAGGCTATTACCCCCCTACCCTCACGGGCATGCGCGGTAGCCATGAAGGATCGTTTGAGGTTGCCCATGCCCTCGCTTGGCGCGGGGAAAAACCCGAAGACTACGAGGCATTGGATGAGCACTACGACCTGGTTGTTGTCGGCGCAGGCATGAGTGGCCTGGCCGCCGCGTGGTTCTACCGGGAAAAAATGGGACCAGAGGCAAAAATCCTGGTGCTGGATAATCATGATGACTTCGGCGGCCACGCCAAGCGCAATGAATTCCACCAGGGCGGCAGGATGTTGTTGAGCCTGGGTGGTGCCCAGAACGTGGAGAACCCCGCTGGCTACAGCAAGCCAGCCTCCAGCCTGATGCACGCCATTGGCATCGACGGGGATTTCGTTGCCAGCATGGCCGTGAACACACCACCTGACCAGTTCCTGGCGGGGGATCTAGACGCACCCAACGGCGTCTCGCTCCCGGGCCCCGACGGCCATACGACACTCGCCGGTAACTGGTTAGCCATGATGTACGGCGGCGAAGGTTACGAGGACTATATACGCAAACTGCCTGTCCCGAGCAGCGAGCAGGACAAGTTCATCGACTTCTTTGGCGGCAAACGTGACTTTCTCGACGACCTATCACTCAGTGAAACGTGGGAGTACATCAACACGGTCAGCTACAACCGATTCCTGCTGGATCGAGTCAAGCTCGACGAAACATCACTGCCGGTGATGAATGCCTTGCTGGTCCACCTCACGGGCATGTCCGGCTGGAACCTCAGTGTACTGGAAGGTATCACCCAGGGCGGCCCCGGCATAAAATCTCTGGGCTGGTTGGCTCGAACCTCTGCATCCATTGCCGGTGCATTCCTGGACAGCCTGCTGAACGTCAAGATGTTTCCCGATGGTAATGCCTCGGTGGCGCGCCTTATCGTGCAGAAACTTGCTCCTGCAGTAGCGCCAGACATGCAGGGCCCAGGGGATGTCGCTGTTGCGCGATTTAACTACGCTGCCCTGGACCGCGACAATCAGCCCACTCGCCTTCGCCTGAACAGTACCGTGGTAGGTACGCGAGAGATCGACGGGAAGCACGTAGAGGTCGACTATGTGCAAAAGGGTCAGGCACTGCGTGTCACCGCCGACCACTGTGTCATGGCCTGCTACAACGCGCTGATACCGCACCTTTGCCCGGAAATGCCCCAGGCCCAGAAAGAAGGCCTTCGCTACGGTGTGAAAACCCCCTTCGTGTATGCCAACGTGCAACTGGAGAATGGGCAGGCCTACGAAAAGTTGGGCGCACAAATGTTCCAATGCCCCCACGATCCGTTTCAATGGGTGAGCAGTGCCCCCGGCATGAGCGTCGGCGGTTACGAGCCTCCCCGGGGGCCGGATGACCCGATGGTGGTCTTCATGATGAACTCCCCCATGACCGAGGGACAGGAACAGGGTTCCGGGCGCGACCAACTGCGCATGGGACGCCACCGTGTATACAGCACCCCCTTCGCCACTTACGAGCAGCAGATTCGCGAGCAACTGCAATCCATGCTGGGCCAGCACGGCTTTGACCACGAGCGGGATATTCGCGCGATTACCGTCAACCGTATTCCCCACGGCTATGCCTACCCCTACCTCACCCTGGATGACCCCGACTGGGAGACAGGTCAGGCGCCCCACGAAATCGGCCGAGCCCAGTTCGGGCGCATCTCCATCGCCAACACAGATTCGGAAGCCATCGCGCTGATGGATGCGGCATTTGATGCGGCCTGGAGAGCGGTGGAGGAGCAGACTGCGGGTACCTGACCGAGCGGCATCGAAAGTCAATATTGGCAAATAGAACTGGAAACATTGTGGTGAATCACTGCATTTGAAGCCTGTAGTGTTGAACATTACATGAGGAGTGTTTGGTTCGACAGAGGGGAATCCAGCCACGATTAAACCGACCCCACCTCTGACCACGAGGTAGCCCGGCATCATCGATGGCATAGTCGTTTGAAGTTGATGAAATCAAATCGCTGACGCGTGTGCCGATGTCACAGCCGTTTGTTGAACGGTTGATTGGAAGCATCCGGCGAGAGTTACTAGATCACACATTCTTTTGGACGGCGACTGACCTGGAGAACAAGCTTCAAAATTACCAGTGCTATTACAACAAGTGTCGTACACATTCTACGCGCGATGGTCGCAATCCCGATGAGACGTTTGAATACAAGGTCGTCGATATCAACCAGTCTCGCTGGGAAAAGTATTGCCGTGGATTGTTTCAACTACCGATGGCTGCTTGAAATACGATTTCGCCAGGAACAGGTTAACTTGTCAGTACCGATTTTAGCAATATTGGGCAGGTTAACTTGGCAGTACCGCCAGTACCCTTGCATGTGTTCATAGCCGGATTATCTCATTTTTGGGGATTAACCTGTCAGTACCGTACAGAGCTTCAGATATCGGGTTAACAATTACGAATAGGCTGATGACTTAAACCGGCCCACGCTTGATGTTATATCTTGAGCACTTCACTATTTACTACGAACTCGAAATACAACAGACCAAGCGAGAGCCCGCATGAGCATCCAGACTAAAAGTCGCACGGCATTACAGGAATTGATTAGCTTATTACAGGAAGTAGACGAGCACTGGTGCAGCGAAGAACGTAATCTTCACAGCCCTGAAGACATTGCTGGCTCCCATCGTTCCTTAATGCATATTATTGAAGCCAGTTTGGTTGGGTATTTCGAGCAAGATGCGAACAAACCAGACTTCCGTCGTATCGTAACTCCCTCTAGAAAACTGACGGGAGATAACAGCGATGCCATTTATTTTGATGCACCGCTGCATCCGGATAATACCTATATTATTCAGGGTGAAAAAAAAGGTGCTGCTTATTTTTCTATCACTATTGAGAATGACACTTACGATGGCCGCATTGCGACAGCCACAGGTGGTGTGATTAACGACACAGAAATCGACATTGACGAGGAGGACAGGTTTACTATTTATCTCGGCGGCGAAAAGCGCGAACGTAATTGGTTACCGCTAAAGGCAGGGGCATCTCGGGTGACCACGCGTCATTACTTTGAGCACGCAGAGCCCGCGGCTAACAACCCTGACCTGGAACCGCGATTACACATAGAGTGTCTTGACAACAACGCTGTATCTGCGCCACCCAACGATAGCACTATTGCTGAGGGGATTCTCAGGGTCGGCAATGCCATTCGAAGTCGCACCCTGGATATGCCTGCCCTGGGTGGCGGAGAGCTCCCTGACTTTATGTCGCCAGTGCCTAACGAGTTCCCTAGACCGCAGCAGCCTGGCAATTTTGGGCTGGCGGCTTTCGATGCCCACTACTCGATGGCGCCATTTTTTATTAACACCGATGAAGCGTTGGTGATTACGGGCCGTTGGCCTGAGTGCCGTTTCGGAAATATTTGTTTGTGGAATCGTTTCCAGCAGACCTTTGACTATATAGACCGCAGCGTTTCACTAAACCGAACTCAAGCAGTGTTAGAAACTGACGGCTCCTTCAAGATGATTTTGGCCCACCAGGATCCGGGCCTGCCCAACTGGCTGGATACTGAGGGGAACCTGTTTGGTCTAATGTTCTGGCGCTTCTTCTTGGTTGAAGGTGAAGTAGAAACCCCGGAAGTTCAGGTAGTAAAATTCAGTGACCTAGTCGGAAACTAACTACACCTTGAGTCGGCGTTGCCAGTTCCTCTAACAGTGAATAAAAAATATAAAAACCCGGGAAAAACCCATGACTAACGTCCACGCTCAATTTCCACTGCCATTGCGTTTGCTTAACAGCATTTTCTCTTCTTTGGGCACTGTCGGTAATAGGCTTGTCAGCCTGGAACCAACCCCCCTGATGAAAGCAGCCAGTAAGAGCACGGGCTTAAGCGACTTCGGTAGCGACTATTTCCGACAGCCACTGCAATTGTTATGCAGTTCACTTGAGGAAGACGCCCATCTTACAGGCTTGGGTCGTTTGGTAGCGAGAAAGGAGTTATTGCGCTTACTGGAGAACCGCTTGCAGTTTGTTGATATTTTCAAGCAGCATCCGGAAATAGCTCGCGAAAAAATTTCCGCTCCTATCTTTATTCTTGGTATGCCGCGTACTGGTACCACAAGCTTGCATGAGCTTATGGCGCTGGACCCCCAATTTCGCGTGCCCTTAACGTGGGAAGTGGCCAGGCCTTTTCCACCGCCCGAGCGCGATAGCTACCTCACAGACCCCCGGATTGCCATGGCTACAAAAGACCTTGACCAGGTAGACAAGGTATTACCAAACTTTAAAAACATGCATCCCATGGGGGCGCAGCTACCTCAAGAATGTGTCTCCTTATTCAGCCACGATTTTGCCTCAATGATTTTCGACGTCCAGTTCCGGTTGAAAAAGTACCAAGCTTGGCTAATTCAAGAAGACATGAGCGAAGTATTTAAAAATCACCGGCGCTGGCTACAGTTACTGCAGTGGAAATGCCCAGGTGACACGTGGGTGCTGAAATCGCCTCAATACTTGTGGAATATCGAAGATATGTTGCGCGAGTATCCCGATGCGCGTGTTGTACAGACCCATAGAGACCCGGTCAAGGTGGCTATCTCAATCGGTAATTTAACCCACACATTACGCGGCCTTGCATCAAATCAGCGTGATTTAACGGAAACTACCAGAGATTACGCTGACCTGCTGAAGTACGGTACCGATAAGACAATGGCTGCCCGAGAAAAAGGTCTGCTTTCATCTGACAGGATTATCGATATTCAGTTTGCCGATTTTCGCAAGGGTCCTGTCGAGGCCTTGCGTGGTATCTATGATTTTTTTGGACTGGAGATGAGCGAGCCAGTTGCCATGTCAATGTCTGCCTTCCTCAGCTCTGGCAGCGAAACCGAACGCCACGGTAAACACCTATACAGTCTGGAGTCCTCAGGGATAGACCTGACACAGGAACGTGTGCGCTTTGACAATTACCAAAAGGTCTATCATATTCCGTCTGAATCCTTTGATTAGTAACTTCTCATTGAATAGCATACAGATCGCTATATACGCATGACGGTAGCCTCGATCAAATCGGGAGCCAACATGGGTAATAACACACCGAGTAATCCGGCGGAATTAAAGAGATGCCCTGCTGCATTGCTCGCATTGGCTCTACTGGCTGGTTGTGATGGCGTAAAGTTCACCAGAGACGACAGTGCTGCCCTGCACGCGGAGAAAGCCCATTAACTTGCTCAGTGACAGCGAACTCATTGATCGAATTCTCGATCATATCGACAACAACACCACTGACCTTGGCGAAGAAGTGTGGCGCGAACCTACAGCAAATTATGCCAGCCAAGAGCGCTTTAGAGCCGAAATTGAGTTACTAAGGCGTACCCCCACCCCATTTTGCCCTACTGCACTCCTGCCCGAGACTGGCAGCTACGTCGCTCGAAAGGCGGCTGGCACGCCAATTCTAGTCGTGCGAGGCGAAGACGGAGAAATCCGTGCCTTTATCAATGCCTGCCGACATCGGGGAATGCCTGTTGCCGATGGTAGCGGCTGCAAGCGAGCATTTGTTTGTCCATACCATACCTGGACCTATGCAACGGATGGACGCCTCAAAAACATCGCAGGAAGCAATGGCTTTCCGGGAGTAGACATAGAGACTCATGGCCTGGTGCAAATCAATGCCAAGACAAAAGGCGGTCTGGTGTATGTGAACCAGAATGGACCAATAAGCGAAAGCACATTGGAAGACATGCCCAATTTTTTTAACACCAATCAGAAGTATTTTGAGGAAGAGATATTAACCGATGAGGCAAACTGGAAGCTTCTGACAGAAACCGCTCTGGAGGGTTACCACATTCGGGGTTTACACAAGAACACCTTTTACCCCTTCGGTTTTGACAATATAAATGTCGTCGAATCCTTCGGTCTTCACTCTCGCATAACCTTTCCATTCAAGCGCATTAACCAACTGAGGGATGTCGCACCCAACCAGCGTGAAATTGGCGGCTTGGTGACTTCGGTATACCACCTCTTCCCCAATACCCTGGTGTCGGTTTTATCCAAACACTCGACGCTCACCGTTGTAGAGCCGACTTCACCCACAAGTGCGCAGATGATAATTTACCGAGTGACTAACGCTCAGGCGGACGGCTCCAGCGTCAGCATCGAAGAAGCGAAAAATGATGCAATGTTTGTAAAAGGAGCAGGGCTTGATGAGGACCGAGCGGCAGCTCGAAGCATTCAACAAACCGTCACCACTGCCGCTAACAGCCATTTAACATTCGGGCTCTTTGAAAAGGCGATCGCTCACTTTCACAAAGCGTTGCACTCAAATCTGTGATTCTTTGGAAACTGCGGGTAGCGAGAATAATTCCCATAACTCTGACAATCCTCACAAGATCGCTGTTGATATTCACTGAACCCAAGCGACGGCGGCTGACCGGCCGGAAGAACGCCCAACTCGTCTAATTAAATTTCGAGGACAACATTTCGGTCATCGAATGGTATCAGTGGGCCCTGCACTAGCGTTGTGCTTCAACACTCATTGTCACAGTCCTGGTGACACGCTTAACGCCTTTGGCCAGCGTGCAATTCGGTCAGCGCCTGATAGGTTGCCACTTTCATCCGAAACCGGGTTGGCCAGGGTGAGGACACCAGTTGGGTCATGACGATCGCGACCAGGTCTTCCTCTGGGTCGATAATGAACTTGGTATCGGCAATACCACCCCATGAATACTCACCCTGTGATGTCACTACGCCGCTAATCGCCGGCTCTAACATTATTCCAAATCCCAGACCGAACCACTGACCGGGAAAGAGATGTGATTCCGGAAATTCGTTGAAGCCATTGTTGCGCACCTCAGGTGTGAGGTGATTGCGGGTCATGTATTGAACGGTCTTTGGTCCGAGAATACGCACGCCATTATAGCTTCCACCCCGACGCAGCATGTCACAGAAGATCATGTAATCCATAGCCGATGAGACCAGCCCGCCAGCGCCCAGGAAAAGAGTCACATCACGGTAGGCTGGCAACATGCCCTCAGGCGCGGGTATCAGGCGTTTCTGCTCCGAATCCCACAGGTGATTGGCCGCCAGTCGTGTCAGCTTCGCATCGGGCACTTCAAAAAAAGTGTCATTCATTCCAAGCGGTGTGAAAATTCTTTCCTTGAGAAAAACATCCAGCGGCTTACCGCTGAGCTTTTCAATCAGGGCACCCAGTACATTGGTGGCAGCACTGTAGTGGTAACGGGTTCCAGGCTCATAGCGTAAAGGCATTTGAGCCAGGGCCTGAATATAACTGTCCAGATCCGGGCTCCAATTCAATCTGGCCTGCTGATACATCGCATCAACAGGGTTGTCCGGCCTGAAAGTCGTGGTCATTCCAGCGGTGTGAGTAAACAACTGCTCAATCGTGACCTCGTATCCAGCCTCCTCCACTTTACCGTCATGATAAATACTGAGATTGCCTAACTGGGGTAAGTACTTCGATACCTTGTCACCCATCTGGAAGGCACCTTCCTCGTACAGCATCATCAGTGCCACGGAAGTAATGGGTTTGGTCATGGAAAAAATTCGGAACAGGGCGTCAGTGGTCATAGGCCTGTCATCGTCAACGCCATAACGGCCCGCTGCCTCAAAGTGAACAATTTTCCCATGGCGTGCGACCATGGTAACCACCCCGGCATGCTCGCCCCTGGCCACCTGCCCTTGCGCAAACTCGGTGATTTTCTGCAGACGGTCACTGGAGAACCCAACCGACTCCGGATCTGCCATTTGCAGTCTGTCAGAGGGTGATCCAGCGGCAGCAAAAGCCGAATAAAGCAGAGCGGCGACCAAAGTAATAACGAACTTCATGTTAAATCTCCAAGCCATGACAGCGCTAAGATCAAGTAATTGCAGGCACACAGGACATTTGATCGATAGAGGTCCAGTGCCAACTGCGAGCTTCCTGCTGTGACTTATCCCGCTACCGGCGCCCGCTTTTGCAGCTGCAAGCTCACGCGAACTTCAGCCGGGGTCATCAGCGTGGCCCCCAGGTTAGTGGCAATGGTAGCCGCCTTCTCGACCAATTGGGCATTGGTCGCCAATTCGCCCGGACCCAACCAGAGATTGTCCTCAAGCCCAACCCTGATATTGCCACCTGCGAGCATAGCAGCCGCCACAAAGGGCATCTGGTTACGGCCGATTGAAAATGCCGAAAAATTCCAGTCGTCGGGCGTATTGTTCACCATCGCCATCAAAGTATTCAGGTCGTCCGGTGCTCCCCAGGGAATGCCCATACACATCTGTATCAGCACCGGCGCTTCGATAATGCCCTCCTCGACCAGTTGGCGTGCAAACCACAAATGTCCGGTATCAAACACTTCAATTTCCGCGCGAACTCCCAGGTCAGTGATCATTTGACCCATGGCACGCAGCGTCCCCGGCGTATTTGTCATCACATAGTCCGCTTCAGCAAAATTCATGGTGCCACAATCCAGGGTGCAAATTTCGGGCAAACATTCTGCGACATGGGCCATGCGCTCGGTGGCACCGACCATATCGGTGCCCTCGGTATTCAGGGGAAGTGGCGATTCAGGGTCGCCAAATACCATGTCACCACCCATCCCCGCGGTCAGGTTAACGATGACGTCGGTGTCGGAATCACGGATACGGTCCACCACTTCCCGATAGAGATCGGTGCGCCGACTAGGCGCTCCTGTATCAGGGTCGCGCACGTGGCAGTGGACAACCGCGGCGCCGGCTTTCGCGGCGTCAATCGCGCTATTGGCAATTTGCTCCGGCGATCGCGGCACGTGAGGAGAGCGATCCTGGGTACCACCCGACCCTGTTACCGCACAGGTGATGAAAGGTTTTAAATTAGCGGTCAATGGCATCAGGTCGCTCCTTTACTGTGTACGCATACTTCTTTAGCCGAATGCTTGAGATATACTATCGGTAATTACAATAGCATCACCAAACGGATCATGCGCTTCCATTGTTTAGAAGCTGCGAGAGAGCGATGAAGATAACAGAACCTGGCAGAGAAGTTGAGGTTATCCACCAAACAGATGTGTTGGTGGTGGGCTCTGGCCCCGGCGGGCTTGCAGCTGCGCTGGCCGCTGCAAGGGCAGGCGTCTCGGTCTGTCTGCTGGAGCGCTACGGCTGCTTTGGCGGCAATATCACAGCCGTTGGCGTGGAAGGTTTTGCCTGGTATCGGCATGAACAGACCGTCGACAGTGAAGGCATCGGCGTGGAGTTTGAAACCCGTGCAAAAGCCATGGGGGCCGCGACACCTGAGCCACAATCTGATAGTTACGCGATTGACGGTGAAGCTTTCAAAAACGTTGCCGATATCCTGGTGATGGAGGCCGGTATTACGCCGATGCTGCACCGGATGTTTGTCGCACCTATCATGGATGGCAATGTGATCAAGGGCGTCATTACCGAGAGCAAAGCCGGACGTGAAGCCATACTGGCGAAGCGCGTTATTGATGCCACCGGCGATGCCGACGTTGCCTATCGCGCCGGCGCCGTCACCATCAAAACGCCCAGGGAAGACATGATTGCGGTATCGGTTATGTTCTCCATGTCCGGTGTGGATAAGCTGAAGTTCATCGATCACATCAAGGCCAACCCCACCACCTATAGGGACTGGGACTATGGTGAATGGAACGTCGAGACTTCCGGCAAGGAAGATGAGATGTTTTCACCCTTTCTGCGCAAGCCCTTTGATCAGGCGCGAGAAGCGGGCCTGATTCCGGAGAACCTCAATACCATAGCGGGGACCTGGGGTGCCCTCTACGACAATGGCGACCTCACCTACCTGAACCTGGTGCACCTGCCAAACCTGGACGGCACCAATCCCGACGACCTCACCGAAGGCGAAATTGAAGGGCGTCGCCAGGCCATGCTTGCCGTTGCAGCACTGCAGCGCTTTAACCCCGGATGCGAAGGTGCCAAGCTGCGCAATTTCGGCATGACCCTGGGAGTTCGCGATACCCGTAAAATCGACGCGCTCTACAACATGACTGCTGCCGACGTTCGTCAACAGGGCCGCTTCGACGACAGCATCGGTATTTTCCCGGAATTTCTCGACGGTTACGGGATCCTGATCCTCCCCACCACTGGCAGGTACTTTCAGTTACCCTATCGCACCTTGTTACCGCAGGGCGTGGAAAACCTGCTGGTTGCCGGGCGAATTACCGGCGGCGATAGAGACAGTCATGCCGCCACCCGTAATATGATGTGTTGCGCCGTCACCGGCCAGGGTGCCGGAGTCGCAGCCGCTGTTTCCATCAAGGACGGGAAGTCTCCAGGAGAACTCAACATCAGCCACCTGCAGGACGAACTGAAACGTCAGTCTGCCCGCATTCATTGACCCCTGAATATCACACCGGAATCTAAACCATGTTGCTGAAAAATTTCGTGGACGGAAACTATCTGGACAATACCAGCGGTGAGCAATTCGCGGTTATCAATCCTGCCACCGGGGAAAAGATTTATCAGGTCGAAGTTGCTGACGCTGGCGTTATCGCTGCCGCAGTCGAGAGTGCGCAGCGAGGATTCCAGCGATGGTCCGCCATGACAACGATCGAGCGCAGTCGAATACTGCATCGGGCCGTTGCATTACTCAGGGAACGTAACGACGAATTGGCGCGAATCGAAGTCGCTGATACCGGTAAGCCCTGGCAAGAGGCATCGACAGTAGACGTCGTTACCGGAGCTGACGCCATTGAATTTTTTGCGGGACTGGCGCCCGCTATCGAGGGCAATCAACAGGATCTGGGGGGTGACTTCTATTACACCCGTCGCGAACCGCTGGGCGTCTGCGCTGGAATAGGAGCCTGGAACTACCCGCTACAGATAGCTTGCTGGAAAGCGGCTCCCGCACTGGCCTGTGGTAACGCCATGATTTTCAAGCCATCGGAGGAAACACCCCGCGGCGCCGTCATGCTGGCGAATATTTTTATCGAAGCCGGAGTTCCAGCAGGTGTGTTCAACGTCGTCCACGGAAATGGAGAAGTTGGCGCCCAGCTAAGCGCACACGAGAAAATTGCTAAAGTGTCCTTTACCGGCGCCGTGACGACAGGCCAGGCTGTGATGGCATCGGCGGCAGCAACCCTGAAGGATGTGACCATGGAGCTGGGTGGAAAATCTCCTCTCATCGTATTCGAAGATGCCGATATAGAGGAAGCCGTATCCGCGGCCATGCTGGGCAATTTTTACACCCAGGGAGAGATCTGCACCAACGGCACTCGGGTCTTTGTACACCGCGATGTATTGCCCGCATTCACAGAACAACTCCTCAGGCGCATCGCCGATAATATTGTGGCGGGCGACCCAATGCACGAAGACACCAACTTTGGCGCTCTGATATCGGCCAAGCATCGGGACAAGGTGTTGTCTTACATTGATAAAGGCATCAAAGAGGGCGCGCGCCTTCTGTGCGGTGGCCAAGCGCTGGCGCCACCTACTGCCAGTAATGGCTATTTCGTGGCACCTACCGTGTTCACAGATTGTCGAGATGACATGAGTATTGTCCGAGATGAAATTTTCGGTCCGGTAATGTCACTGTTGAGTTTTACCGATGAAGAAGAAGTTATCAATCGGGCAAACGATACCGGCTATGGCCTTGCGGCAGGCGTCTTCACCAAAGACTTGCGCCGCGCTCATCGGGTCATACACCGCATGCAGGCAGGCATATGCTGGATTAATGCCTATGGTAACTCCCCCGCGCAGATGCCTGTGGGTGGTTACAAACTATCAGGAGTGGGACGTGAAAATGGCATGGAGACCCTGCGTCAACTCACCCAGTTGAAATCGGTTTACGTGGGCATGACGCCACTGGAAAGCCCTTTCTGAAATCACGGTGGGTGAAAGGCTCACTGTCTCATCGGTTCAGCTGGTCGTCAGGGTTCTAATCCTGGAGTTCACCTCGTTGTGCTCCACATAGAAACCGCGCAGGTGCCTCTCACCGCTGAGAGGATCGAACCCCTCTCGGCCATGCAGCACCCGCCCGTTATCAAACATCACCATTTCACCGGGCTGCAGCGTATGGCAGATTCGGTATTGCGGCTCTCTGATACGCAGCATCAGCCCCTGGTAAGCCTGGTAAAACTCGATAAGTTGCGAACTGGGTAAGTCCGGAACATCAGCAATATGTGCATTAAAGGCCAGGGCCGACAACTCACCCGCCTGGTCCAGCTCGATGATACTGCGACGATAGCGCACATCATCGCTATCATCGTGGAATCGCCAGGGAATTTGCAGCCGACTCAAGAGATCGAACTCATCCGGCGACTGTGCGCGTAAGTCACTGCATATGCGAAAGCCGTCGGCAAATACCGAGGCACCGCCGGTAACGCTGTTGCGCAGGCAATGCAGAAACTGATACCCGGGTATCTGCTCCTGATTGGGCAGGTCTGTGTGCAGTGGCAGAGGTAAAGCGGTGTAAGCGAGATTATTGGGTGATGGTTTGTTCACAACCTCAAAGGTCGTTCCAAAGTTGGTCCGGCGCATAAAGCCTATCAGTGCCCCCAGGTTTTCCCCCGCCTGGTCGTCATCTTCAAGACCGTCAAAAATTACCAGGCCATAACGTTTGGCTGTCTGTAGCGCTTCAACCAAGGTGCTGCCTGACTCCCGGCACAGCGTCGCATCAAATCGCGGAATCGCCAGCAGGTCTGCTGCAGACCAATAACTGCGGCTGACCTGAGCGGGATCAGCACGATGCTTACCGGGCCGGTTTTCCAGCAACCAGTCCAGTGGGTATATCGACTCGGACGACTTGTCATGCCATTTCACCAGCAAATCTGCAGGCGCTTGCCGCCAGGACTCCGGTGAGATGTCCAAAGAGACCGATGCCAGGTCAAAAAGGCGCTCACGAGTATGAGGATGTAGCTCCCCTGGATCGTTATCCCGTAACCAGATATGCGGGTACTCGGCATGAGTGCCGTCAGACCAGGCAAGATGAAATACCGTGGAATCACAGTCCACTGACAATAACTCAGACATTGATGACTATTCCTCTCGTATACCCCAGAAGCGCCAAACCCGCTAATGTGAATAATCTGTTATGGTTTGATTATGGGCCCAGCACAAGGGCGTTTCCAGTCGAACAAATATAATTAGAGACACTATGCCCATTGTTGATACCAGCACCGCAGAAATGCATCCCAGTAACGACTGGACAGTATTCCTCCCTTCCCTGTTGTTGGTCGTGTTACTCGGCGGCGGACTTATCGCCTACCCCGAGCAAGGTTCCCATCTCACCAGTCTCGCCATGGACTTTGTCACCGGACAGATCGGCTGGCTTTATCTCATCCTCGGCGGTGTTGCACTGATCTTCGCCGGCTGGCTCGCATTTGGCCCCTATGGCAATGTATTACTCGGCCCCGAAGGCGAACCGCCCGAGTACGGCGAGCTTCACTGGATTGCGATGATGTTTACCGCCGGCATAGGCGGCAGCATGATCGCCTGGGGAGTCGCAGAACCATTGTCCTACCTGCAAACGCCCCCCTTCGGCATAGAGCCACACTCAGCCGACGCTATGGAGTGGGCGCATGTCTATCCCATTTTCCACTGGGGCATTATTCCCTGGGCCTTCTACGCTATCCCCGCGGTGCCTGTGACTTACATGCTGTACATCAAGAAAGCCCCGATGATGAAAGTGAGCGGCGCCTGCGAAAGTGCCCTGCCGTTGGCAAAGCACCCGATTGCCAGTCGTCTCATCGACGTCATCATTGCCCTGGGTATTGTCGGCGGCACCGCGACCTCCCTAGGCCTGGGTGTACCCTTGGTATCGGCGATCATCTCGGAGCTGTTTGGAGTGGTGGATAACTTCACCAGCAAAATGACAGTCCTTGTCCTGTGGACAGTGATTTTTGGTGCCAGCGCTTATCGCGGCCTTAAAAAGGGCATTAAGGTACTCGCTGATATCAACATGGTATTGGCATTCGCCGCGCTGCTATTTGTACTGTTTTTTGGACCCACACTCTTCATTCTCAAGCTGACGGTCAATTCGGGCGGCCTGCTGATCGACAATTTCGTCCGCATGGCATTCTGGACTGACCCCATTAACAACTCCGGTTTTCCTGAGTCATGGACCATCTTTTACTGGGCCTGGTGGATTGCCTTCGCACCCTTTGTGGGCCTGTTTCTGGGGCGTATTTCACGGGGGCGAACCATTCGCCAGATCGTTCTGGGAATCATCGGATGGGGCACGCTTGGCACCACTACCTTCCTCAGTATCATAGGCGGTTACGCCGTCTACCTTGCCAAGGCCGATACCTTGCCAGTGGAGGAGATACTCGCCAATGCCGGAATGGCTGCGGTGACGGTCCAGGCCATCAACCACTTACCGGGTGGTCACATGGCGCTAATTATTTTCTTGTTCCTGTGCATTATTTTTTATGCCACGACGCTGGATTCTGCAGCCTATACCATCGCCAGCGTCTGCAGTAAAAACCTGCCCAACGATCAAGAGCCTCCGCGAACCAGTCGGGTGATATGGGCGTTTGCACTGGCCCTTCTGGCAGTCGGCTTGATTGCCACAGACCGAATAAAAATCATTCAGGCTTCCACCGTGGTGTTTTCCCTGCCTCTGCTACCGGTATTGGTCTTGATGTGCGTTTCATTAGTGAAGTGGCTGAAAGCCGACTTCGGTAAGAAAGTAGAGTAAAGCCGTGCCCGACTTTCAGAAAAACGGCATCACTTTCCCACTGCAAGCGCTATCTGCAAGCGATGCCTCGGCTCTCGTGCCAGCATTCTATGCATTGGCCCAGCGCATGGAAGGCTGGACAGACGGCGCACAAATTCTTAAATCCCATCTCGTTAGCACCTGGGTCTGTGAGCTGGTACATAACCGTAAAATCCTGGATGCGGTAGAAAGCCTGATCGGCCCGGATATTCTATGCTGGGCCGCGACCTTTTTTGCCAAAGAGCCTGAAACAGACGGTTACGTGGGATGGCACCAGGATATTCATTATTGGGGGCTGGAGCCGGCTGAACAGGTGGTGACAGTCTGGTTGGGCCTGACTGACGCCCACCGTGACAATGGCGGCATGTTTTGTATTCCGGGATCGCAACAGGAGGGAGACAAGATCCACCAGCAATACCCGGATAGTGACAACATGCTACTAGGGTCCCAGCAAGTCGATATCAGCGACGATGACCTTTCGCGCAGTATCTCGGTCGATCTTCAGCCCGGGCAATTTTCTGTGCATCATGCACGCCTGCTACACGGGTCCTATGGCAATCTCTCGCAGCGACCGCGTATTGGGCTGTCGATCAATTATATCTCTACGGCGGTGAAGCAACAGGGCAACGGCGGCCGCGACAGCGCAATGCTGGTAGGCGGCAAGGATCACTTTGGGAATTTCAATCTGGAGCCTCGCCCTAAGGCGGATTTCGACTCTGCAGGTATTGCCGCTTACAAGGCGGCGCTGTTGACTCCAAGCGGCATAGGAGGCGCTGACGATAGCATCTACAACAAGCAACCAAATCTGGACCGGATTCGCTAGCTACCGGGTAATAAATTGACTCTTCGCCTGATCATCAAGATAAAAACGGCACCCACCAGCACCATCACCGGGCAGGCTAACTAGGGACTACCCGATTCAACGACCAAGCCCTGCCCAGCAAAGGAATCATCGAGTATGGACTCGCGTGCAGCAGGGTCTTGCCGAATCGTCAGGTCGAAAAATGCCAAGGCTTTTTGCTGTTGCATGCGATGTGCGAGCCTAACTTCAACCAGATCGAATTCGACCTCAGGACTCAAGGCACGTCTGGCCGTGTGGGGCTTAAGATTCGGCCACCAGTAACCACCTGACACTCCGAATGTGGAGTGATTGGAATTTGCCAACAGTCCCCAAAATACATCCTGGTCACTTTGTTCAAATAAGGCGCGCAAAGCGGGGTGGGGATTTTTCTCACTAGGTATTTCCGTCCCCGACATCGCGGCCTGCTGTTGTCCAACACCAATAATTAGCGCATCTTCCGCTCCGCTCAGCAAAAATGTCGGCTTACTGAGCCTCGTAAAAGCGGTTTCTCCCTGTGCCGCTAACAGCACTGACTCCTGCCCGGCTGGCATTAAGGCCTCGGGCGGCAACTGGGAGCGCGAGTCTGGAAATGCCACTGGCACCACAGCGAAACCAGCGGTAAAACGCGGTTCCATGGCAAGCCCCAGCAGCGTTGTTGCGCCACCAAAAGAGCGACCGATCAGGCCAATTCGCTCAAGTGCTAAACGACCGGAAAAACGACCGTCTGCATTCATTTCATCCAATTTATCCAGCGTAGCGCGCAGGTCATTCAGTCGCTGTAAAAGTGCTCGATCCAGTTGCTGCAAGCTCCCAACCGGGTCCTCGGCTTCACTCAGGGGGGCATAGGTCTGGCCAAAGGTTTCCCTGCTGCCGTAGGTGCCGTGCTCGCTCAATAGCGGCAATACATCGGCCATCGCTGCGCGGAATTGCGGATCACCGCCAGACTTCGCCAGCGCTGGATCACTTCCCGTCATCGAATACGGTGAATTACCGGTGTGTTCGGGCGCGATAACAAAATAACCGTGAGAAGCCAGATACTCGCAAACCGTTTCCATGTTGTACCGGCTTCCCGCATCACCATGGGACATCACCACTACGGGTAGTGCGGAAGTACCTGTCGCCAGAGGCGCGTCTGCCCAACTTTGCCTTTCCCGCAGAAACAACTCTTCTATTGCAGCATCAATTTCATCTTCAGTAACTCCTTCGCGAACGGTATCCGGCGTCAGGTGAAAAAATGTGGTTTCAGTCATCATCAGCCGATGTACCTGCCTGTTGCCAAACACGTAATCGCCGTAAGTCGCGCGGCGCAGTTTGCCAGCTGATGCAACAGCGTGGTCTACCGGATACCAGACTTCCGTAATGAGGCTGCGAATACCATCATTAATACCGGCGACGGTGTCGTAAGCGCGGGACTCGTCGTGAATAAAGAATGTGGAAGAGCCCACCGCAAAAGGAGGCCCGGCAATGGTCTCGTCACCGCCCGTTTGCCCAGTGCCCGTTGTCGCATCTGGGGATTTGCTACAAGCGACTGCCAGAATGCAGATCAAGGCCAGTACCGGCCATCGTCCTAAATGTCCCAAAACCGTCACTCCTTCTTTAGAGCCATCGACTCTGTGCTTTTTCGAACTATAACAACAATGAGGCATCGCTGCGTATCCACGGTATTCAATACACCTGAACGCCTCAACCCTGACGGTTGCTTTCGCACTAGCAAAGCCCCTACACTTTTGGCTTCGATCAGACGCCGGGACTGACTCCATGCTATTTAAATACTGCACGCGAAGCATAAGCTCGTGACTTCCTCGTCCGCTGACCTCCTGGAGTACGATTACGTCATCGTGGGCGGCGGCTCCGCAGGCTGTGTGCTTGCCAACCGCCTCAGTGAAGATGCCAACACCTCGGTACTGCTGCTTGAGTCGGGTGGCCGTGACCCCTTCTGGGACTGGCGTATACGCATGCCAGCGGCCCTCGCTTACCCCATGAACGGCACCACCTACAGCTGGGACTACCACACAGAACCAGAGCCCCATCTGGGTGGGCGTGTCATGCATTTGCCACGGGGTAAAGTACTGGGTGGATCTTCCTCGATTAACGGCATGGTTTATATTCGCGGCCACGCTCGCGATTACGATCGCTGGGCCCAGGAAGATCCTGCGCTGAAGAACTGGGACTATAGCCACTGCCTGCCCTACTTTCGCAAGTCCTCAACCTTCGAAGCCGGCAAGAACGACTACCATGGAGATGAAGGCCCGCTGCATATCACTCGCGGTCGCGGCGCAAACCCACTAGCAAAAGCCTTTTTAAAAGCGACTGCTGAAGCGGGCTATCCCTATACTGAAGACATGAACGGTTTTCAGCAGGAAGGCTTCGGCCCCATGGATCGCACCACCAAGGGGGGAATTCGCGGTTCTGCCTCGGTTTGCTATCTGGACCCGGCGCGCAAGCGTAGCAACCTGACGATACTCACCCGCGCCACAGCAACTCAACTTGTTATGCAAGATAACAAGGTCAGCGGAGTGTTCTTCAACCACAAAACAAAAAGGCGCGAAGCAGTGGCGACGAAGGAAGTCATTCTGTCTTCGGGGCCGATTAACAATCCGCAATTGTTAATGCTGTCAGGCATAGGGCCAAGAGAACATTTGCAGGAAATGGGCATTGAGTCACAGCATCACTTACCTGGCGTCGGTGAAAATCTGCAAGACCATCTGGAAATCTATGTGCAGGTGGAATGTGTGAAACCCGTCTCCATTTATCGCTACTATAATCTACTGGGTAAAGCCCTGGTGGGGGCCCAATGGCTGTTTACCCGCACTGGACTGGGCGCCAGCAATCAGTTTGAAACCGGGGGTTTCATTCGCAGCAAAGCGGGCGTCGAGCACCCTGACCTGCAATATCACTTCTTCCCTATGGCTGTGCGCTACGATGGCCAGAGTCCCAACAACGGCCACGGATTCCAGGCTCACGTTGGACCCATGCGCTCTCGCAGCAGGGGCTGGGTCCGCCTGCGCTCGTCCAATCCGGCGGATGCGCCTAAAGTCTGCTTCAATTACCTGTCGCAGGATTCCGACTGGGAAGAGTTTCGAGCGGCAGTTCGCCTTAGCCGTGAGATATTTGAGCAACCCGCTTTCGACGAGTTGCGGGGCGAGGAGTTATCGCCGGGGCCAGACGTGCAAGACAACGCGGCATTGAACGCATACCTAAAAGATGCTGTGGAATCGGCCTATCACCCGTCGTGCACCTGCAAAATGGGTAGCGATGACTTGTCCGTGGTGGATGAACAATGCCGTGTCATCGGGCTCAAGGGTTTACGTATTGTCGATTCTTCCATCATGCCTTCAATCGTCAGCGGAAACCTCAACGCACCGACAATTATGCTGGCAGAGAAAGCTGCGGATATTATTCGCGGACGGACGCCATTACCGCCATCGGACGCACCGGTCTACATCGCGGAGGATCACCATGAACGACAGCGTTGAAGTGGCGCCCCTGGTCGTACCCGATTTCGACACCTACCCGGTATCCCATCAACTGCAGCGAGTCGACACGATTGAGCAAGGCCTTGAGTTACTGTGGGATGATGGGCTGAGTCATCGAGTACCCACTATCTGGCTTCGAGAGTTCAGTCCAGACCCGGGAACGTTTCACTCAGTGACTCGCGAACAGCGCATTGCCCTGACCGATATCCCGCAGGACCTTTCCATTGCGCGAGTAGCCATTGCCGCGGATGGATTTTTAGAATTGGACTGGATGCCGGAAAACATTCACAGCCGCTATCACCCGGGTTGGCTGCGCAGCGCTGTGGTAGACCCCAACGACCCCATGGAGAGTCTACCGGATCGCAAGCTGTGGTCGCTGCCGGTGACAGGGCAACCTAACTGGTTGGATGGTGCCGCGGTGTACACCGGCGACAGTGAGGCCCTGACAATATGGCTGGAAACCTTGCTACGTGATGGCATAGGTCTGCTCGATGGACTCCCTGCCAGCCGGGAGGTGATTCCCGCGATAGTAGAGCTGATCGGTCCGATCCGGCCCAGCAACTTTGGCGACGTATTCGAGGTGGAAAGCCTGCCAAGCGCTAATTCCAACGCCTACACCGCGCTGCCCCTGAAAGTTCATAGCGACCTCGCTACCCGGGAATACATACCGGGAATGCAATTTTTGTTTTGTCTGGAGAATGAAGCCACGGGTGGGGAGAGTCTTCTTGTAGATGGCTTTGCCGCCGCACAACAACTTAAGAGTGAATCCGCGGAATTCTTTGAGGTGCTCGCGACGTTGCCCGTACCTTTCGGCACCAAGGATCGGGAATTTGACCATCGTTATTGCGCGCCGGTACTGGACCACAACGCCGCTGGTGAACTCAGCTCGGTACGCCACACCTACTGGTTACGATCGCCCATGAGCGGTGATTTCGAGACTTTAACCACCTTCTACGCTGCCTACAGGCGATTCCAGGAGATCTGCGACGACCCCGACAACCAACTGCGCTTTCGCCTGCAACCAGGCCAGTTAATGGCTTTCGATAATCGCAGGGTATTACACGGTCGCGATGCCTTTGACCCCGAATCCGGGCACCGCCTGCTGCGGGGTTGCTATGGTGAACGGGAGGAAGTCGAGTCGCGCTTGCGCATTTTATATCGCGCCCAGCGAGCACAAGAACATACAGAAGCATAAAACACTGGAGCAAGGCATGACTGACATTAACAGGGTTGCTGTAATCGGCGCGGGGGTCATTGGCGCCGGCTGGGTTGCCCGATTCATGGAAAACGGCATCGACGTCGCACTCTATGACCCGGCGCCGGATGCGGCTGCCAAAGTCCAGGCAGTGTTGGATAATGCCGAGCGCGCCTACCAAAAGCTGACCATGGCGCCGCGCGCAAATAAAGGCAGCCTCAAATATGCGGCAAGCTTGGCAGAAGCCGTTGCGGGAACGCAGTTGGTGATGGAAGCTGTACCCGAAAGCCTGCCCTTGAAGCAGTCCGTTTATAAGGACATTGAGTCCGCTGTGGCTGCTGATGTGATCATTGCATCTTCCACATCGGGCATCCTGCCCACGCAATTGCAAGAGCAGATGGCACACCCACAGCGCCTGCTTGTAGCGCACCCATTCAACCCGGTATACCTGCTCCCCCTGGTAGAAATTGTAGGGGGCGCGCAAACCAGTCCGGAAATCACGACGACGGCAGGTGAGTTTTTCAACCGCCTGGGCATGCATTCTCTGCCGATCAAAAAGGAAATCGACGCCTTTGTTGCTGATCGTTTACTTGAAGCCGTGTGGCGAGAGGCACTCTGGCTAGTGAAGGACGGCATTGCCACCACCGCTGAAATCGATGATGCGATCCGCTATGGTTTCGGGTTGCGCTGGGCACAGATGGGACTGTTTG
Organism: Halioglobus sp.; assembly: GCA_039979015.1. Classification (GTDB taxonomy): domain Bacteria; phylum Pseudomonadota; class Gammaproteobacteria; order Pseudomonadales; family Halieaceae; genus Halioglobus. The sequence goes on along the minus strand of JBDWAD010000007.1, from coordinate 347,149 downwards.
AAAGCTATCGGCTGGCAGGCGGGGAAGCGGGTATGCGTCATTTTATCGCTCAGTTTGGACCCTGCCTGCAATGGCCCTGGACTAAATTGACCGATGTGCCCGAACTCACCGATGAGCTCATCGATACGATCGCCAGGCAGTCCGATGAGCAGTCGGGGCACTATAGTTTCAGGGAACTGGAACGCATACGCGACGACAACCTGATCGCTATTCTGCAGGCACTGAAGATCAATCAATGGGGCGCTGGGGAAACCCTGGGGCGCTATGAGCAAGCGCTATTTGATGCCGGCGCACGCGAAGACGACAGCGATGCGAAAGAAGATCTTGGGCAACCACTGCTAACTCTGGAACGCGCGGTACCGCCAGACTGGACCGACTATAACAACCACATGAATGAAAGCCGTTACCTGCAATGTTTTGCCGATGCCTCGGACGCTCTTTTGCGCCGCGTTGGCGTCGATGCAAATTACGTCGCTGATAGTGGTTCTTACTTTACCGTAGAGACCCACATTCGCCACCTGGATGAAGTGGCAGCACTGCAACCGATTAAGGTGACCACCCAGGTTCTCAATGGAACCGGCAAAAAGTTACATGTTTTCCATCGTCTGTTTCATGGCGATGGTCGGCTGCTGGCGACAGCAGAGCAGCTGCTCATTCATGTTGACCTGAAGTCGCGTAAGGCCTCGGAGCCATCCCCGCAGGTGAGCCATTGTCTTGGTGAGATCAGCGCCGCCCATGCCGCGCTGGATACGCCGGAGGGATGCGGCCGCGCGATCGGTGATCCGCACTGATGAGAGTCAATTAGGTCGAAGCGTTTTGTCGAACCCGCTTACGCAAATGCCAGGCCGCGAATGCTCCCACGAAACCCATGAGAGAAATTCCGACGAAATAGATAACATAGCCCTCTCGCCCCGGGAACCGTTCAAGCAATGCAGCATTCAACAACGGCAAGTAAATGTCCGGGGAGTAGCCCACCAGCGATATAACGCCAATTGCCAGCCCCTTGATCCGATCGGGCACTTCACAGCTATCCAGGGTGGCCCAGTAAATCCCGCGCACTGCATAGGTTAGAATACCCACCAACAACACCATGCCAAGCATTAGCATCGAAGCTGCGGAGGAAGGAACAAACGCCATTCCCAGCAGCGAAAATGAAGCCAGTACCAGTAACACCCCCAGCACCCGCTCACGGTCAAGCAAGTCTCCGGCAATACCCGCAGCGGCTGCACCAATAGGTCGCATCCACAGTTTAGCCACGGTGATCGAGCCCACAGCAACCGCCGTCAGGCCAAAGGTTTGTTGCAGGTAGGCTGAGAAAGAATAAGTTGCCCAGAACAATTGATAACCGCAGACAATACAGATCGCACACAACCAGATTTCCGCCTTGCTCAATACCTGCTTCAGGTCCTGGAAAAAGTTGCCTTCGTATTGCTCACCCTCCCCTTTATCGGTATCAGGCCTGTGATCGTCCAGCACCATATAAACCAATGGACACAACACCAGCAGTACCGCGACATAGAGATAAATCACCTGCCGTAAAGCCTGTTCCGTGGTTTCTTGCTGTGTCTGCAGAGCATAGGCAAAAAGTGCGACAGCGATGGTTGCCAGTATCGCCTCGAACAACCCCCGCCCGCCGTCCAGGAAGCCAAAGAAACGCCCCTGTTCATCCCGATGCGCCAGCAGCGCCACCACCTTGATGTGCGCTGACCAGAAAGTCAGGCCAGTGGCTATGCCCCAGCCCGCAAAAATAATTTTCAACTCAGTAAACGAGGGCATGGTGGAGAACCACAACCCTAATAGGCCCGTTGCCGCCAGGGAAAACGCGACCAGCAGGCGAGGAGAAACCTTGTCGGCAAGCCAGCCACTGGGCACATAAGTGAGAACAAACAAGACACCCAGCATCGCATAGCACTGACTGAGTTGGGTAATGGTAATACCGAAAGACTCGAGGATAGACACCTCGAAATTCTGGCGCAAATACAGCAAAGGGTAGACTGCACCGGCTGCCATAATGATGACGACTAGCTGGAAATAGCGATAACCCGTTGAATGTGATTCAGCTGACAAGATCAGTTCTCCAGTGTTCCCAGGTCGTAGGCATCGTTGCGCGATAGTGTATCCGGCCAGTTGGTACGCCAGACTTCACGCGATACTTCGCCAACAGGGACAGGTTGACGATCATAGCCTGGCAGTGGCCGGACCAGAGGCTTCACTACGGTATCGTATCGGGGTACTGAAAAATAGGGAAAACTGTAGCGCTCAGCGCCGCTCTCATTTTCCACCTTGTGGGGTGTAGAAACAAACCGCCCGCCAGACCACAACTCGAGCATATCGCCGATATTAACCACCAGCGCCTCACGCGGCGCATCAACTCGCAGCCAGTCATCGCAGCCCCTGCGGCGTACCATCAGCCCACCCACTGGATCCGGCGCAAGAATAGTGAGTGCATCCGTGTCCTTATGCGGATGAATGCCGAAGCCTCGACTACCCGGTTCGCGAGGGGGGTAGTGCAACAGGGTCATGTTGGTCAGGGGTTGCTGAAACATTTCGAGAAACCTCTGTGCTTGAACATCAAGCGCGGTGGCGAGCATACCCAGCAGACAGTGGGCGACACGGTCGCAAGCTTGCCAATATTCGCTAACGGACTGCTCGAGGCTAGCTGGATGGTCGGGCCACCGGTTGGGGCCGTAAAGGTCAAAGGCTGCGCAGATAGGGTCGTCAGGCTGCACCTCGAAGTGGAGTTTGTAGCCCTCGTAGTCATCTGCCTCGCCACCCGTGCCTGGACTGAAAAATTGCCTGGGGATATAACCACGATAATTGCTACGGGTAATTTGCAAACGCTGCTTTTGCTCCAGGGGCAGGGAGAAAAATTGTTTCACATCGTTGTACACACGACTGATCAGGCGCTCAGGAATGCCGTGGCCAACAACATACATAAAGCCAACAGATTCGCAGGCGCTGACAATAGCAGCAGTGGTCCCTGCAGCATCCTCATGGTCGGACAGCACGCCAGAGATATCTATCAGCGGCAGATCCTGCATCGGCTTAGTCAGGTGTCACTGCGCTGGGCCCGGCGCCGGGCGGAACCACCTCATAACCGGGCTCTTCCGGCTCAAGGTCGCACATTTGTGCGGGAAAGCCCTCCGCCAGCACCCGGGTATCACACGCCTCTTCCAGGCGCCGGATAATGTTAGGCGACCACTCCCGTTCGCCATAACGCGACTGTCCGTCTTCGAAAATCTCAATCAGCTTGGGGGAAATTTCCAAAGGCACACCCGCCTCCTCGGCCATACTTTGGAACAGCCCTATGTCCTTTAATACCAGGTCCATGGTGAAGTTAATATCGCGACTGCCATTGAGAATCACCTGACTTTCGGTCTCGTGGACAAAGGAGTTACCAGAGGAGATTCGAATCGCTTCATACACAGTGGCGAGATCCAGATCGGTTTTGCTCGCCGTCACCAGCGCTTCGCAAAGGGTCACCAGGTTAGCGGTAGCAAGATAGTTGGTCATCACCTTGATCTTCGATGCGCTGCCCAGGGGACCACTGTGCAGCACTCGCCTCCCCAGTACAGTCAGCAAAGGCAGGATGTCATCGAACACCGAGCGTTCACAACCTGCGAGAATGGCGATGTTGCCAGTGGCTGCGCGATGACAACCGCCGGATACCGGACAATCGGCGGGTCGGGCACCTCGGTCTATTACCTTCTGCCCCAGTCGCTGGACTTCCCGGTAATCGGTGGTGCTCATTTCCATCCATATCTTACCGGGTCCCAGTGCCTCTAGAATGCCGCCTTCACCTTCCATCACCTGGGCGCAGGCCGCCGGACTGGGCAGACAAGTAATGACAACGTCTGCCGCCTGAATCATCGCGGCTGGTGATTCAGCCCATTGCGCGCCAGCATCGAGGAAAGGCTTCGCAAGGCCCTCATCCAGGTCGCGTACAATTAAAGGAACATCGTTGCGCAGCAGACTGCCCGCAAGCTTGGAGCCGACGTTGCCGAGTCCGATAAAACCCACTGTCATCATTGGCCTTACTCCGCCTATCACATTATTAAATTCGCGCTGGTCAATTGCCCCAATCAGTACAATACTGGATTGAACCCGCAAGGAAAATACAATATGAAAGCTGCTGTCTGTCGAAGCTTTGGGCAACCCCTGGAGATTGAGGAACTGACTATCGCCGACCCGGGAGTGGGCGAATTAAGGGTGCGCCTGGCGGCCTGTGCGATCTGCCACAGCGATGTGACCCTCGCTGAAGGAGGATGGGGCGGCGAACTGCCAGCTGTATACGGCCATGAAGCTTCCGGCATCGTTGAAGCCGTCGGAGCTGGCGTCTCTGGGGTAAAACCCGGTGACCATGTTGTTGTCACCCTGATCCGTTCCTGCGGCAACTGTCACTACTGCAGCCACAACATCGAAACCCAGTGTGATTCAAGTTTCCATCTGGACGCGAACAGCCCCTTATCCGGTCCTGGCGGTGAAGCGGTGTCGCAAGGGCTGAACACCGGCGCATTCGCGGAACAAGTCGTCGTTGAGCAAAGCCAGGTTTGTGTTATCCCCAAAGACATCCCACTGGACTCGGCCTCTATACTTGCCTGCGGCGTGCTGACCGGCTTTGGAGCTGTTACCAATACTGCGGCTATTGAACCGGGCAGCCAGGTTGCCGTACTGGGTTGCGGCGGGGTTGGAATCAACAGCATCCAGGGGGCTGTGCACTGCGGAGCGTCGCGCATCATCGCGCTGGACCTGCTGGACGAAAAACTGGAGTTGGCGCGTCAGTTTGGGGCAACCCACACCGTTAACAGCACTGATCAAAACGCCGCGCAGCAAGTGATAGAGTTGAGTGAAGGCCGGGGCGTCGACTACCTCTTTGTTACCGTTGGTGCAAAGTCTGCCATCGAGCAATCGCTCGGAATGCTCGCCAGGGGCGGCGCTGCCGTTATAGTGGGCATGCCAGCATCTGGAGTGATGGTGCAATATGATCCCGGTGAATTTGCCGCCGCGGGGCAGCGCCTGATCGGCTCCAAGATGGGATCGGCCTCAGTCAGCAGGGATATTCCCGAGCTGGTCAATCTGTATCGGGATGGCTCTTTGAAACTGGATGAATTAATCAGCGGCCGCTATGCCCTGGAAGACATCAACGACGCCATTGCTTCGGTCCAGCGAGGCGAGGCTCTGCGCAACGTGGTGATATTTTAATGCTAATCAAGGAATTCGACACTTTCGTGGTCGCCAACCCGCCACCTCGATTCGGAGGACGCTACTTCATTTTCGTAAAGCTGGTCACCGACACCGGCATCGTTGGCTACGGCGAGGTGTACTGCGCCACCTTCAGTGCACATACCGTCGAAGCCATGCTAAAAGATACGGCCGAGCGCTTTATTGTCGGTCACGACCCCTTTCATATCGAAAAACTGTGGCGCTCTGTTTACGGTGCCGGTTACACCCTGCGACCCGATGTCTCGCTGGTGAGCGTGCTCTCCGCGTTGGAGATGGCCTGCTGGGATATCGTCGGCAAAGCCTGCGACAAACCGGCCTACGAGCTCCTGGGAGGACAAGTCCATGAGCGCCTGCGCAGTTATACCTACATTTATCCTGCCGAAGGCGATGTCTATCCCGAGGACGGCGATGAGGATCACGTTTATGTGAATCCGGAACGAGCCGCGCAACGCGCCCTGGAATATGTTGCGCAAGGCTTCACTGCCCTGAAATTCGATCCCGCAGGGCCCTACACTGTGTTTGATGGCGGCATGCCCACCGGAGCAGAGCTGGACAGATCTGAAGCCTTTATCAAGGCGATTCGCGAGGCAGTGGGCGGCAGTGTCGATCTGCTGTTTGGCACCCATGGCCAGTTCTCCCCCGCCGGCGCCATTAGGCTGGCAAAGCGATTGGAAGCTTACGACCCGCTCTGGTTCGAGGAGCCGGTCCCACCGGAAAACACCGCTGCGATGGCTCAGGTTGCCAGTGCAACCTCAATCCCCGTGGCAACCGGTGAACGACTTTGCACCAAGCACGAATTTGCCCGCGTGCTACAAGACGGGGCTGCGACTATTTTGCAGCTAAATCTTGGGCGTGTGGGTGGCTTGCTGGAGGCCAAGAAAATTGCGGCACTGGCGGAAGTCCACTACGCGCAGTTAGCGCCGCATATGTACTGCGGCCCTATCGTTGGCGCGGCCAACATCCAATTGGCAACCTGTTCGCCGAACTTCCTGATCCTGGAGGGAATAGAAACCTGGGGCGGCTTTCAGGCGGAATTGTTGGAAAAGCCAGTGCAATGGCAGGACGGTTACGTGGTCCCCTCCTCCGAACCCGGGCTGGGCGTATCCCTCAATGAGGCAGTGGCGAGGGCGAACCCCTGGTCAGGCGATGAGTTACACCTGCAGATGGGTCTGGAGCCGGTACGCTAAACAGCATTCACAGCGCAGCTTCCGCGCTTAGTCCCGGTAGTGGCTTAGCGCCGGGCCCAGGGCTTGTTCCAGAGGCCCCAGAAACTCCTCGAAATGCGTCCATTGTTCCGTCGCACTCTGGTAAATCGGTTGCCGCACCTGCTCTGAACTCGGCGTGCGCACCGCCCGTTTGGTTTCATGAAAATCAATACAGGCCTGCTCAAAGGGCAACTCGCAATAATCCAGGATACGCCTAACCTGGGTTTCCAGGTCAGCGACCACGTCCTCGTGTTGCACCCGCATGATTTTCCCCGGCAACACCGCTTCCCAGTGCGCCATCACGTCGACATAAGCGCGGTAGTAGCGGCCGATTTCTTCAAGGCCATAGGTGAATTCCTGGCCTTCTGCGAAGAGTTGCTTGAAACCACTGAAGCAACAGGCCATCGGGTGCCGGCGCGCATCGATAATTTTGGCGTTAGGCAGGATCAGCTGTATCAACGGGATATGGCGGAAATTATTGGGCATCTTGTCGACAAAAAACAACCCTTGTTGCCTGTGTTGTCGAGTGTCTTCAATGTAGTTTTCACCGAGCTTTTGTAACTGCTCGGCGTCCAGGTCTGCCAGTATGCCGGGATAGGGCGAGCTCTCCTGATTACGTTTGCGACCATTGAGTCGATTGGCCGTTCCAATAATATTAGCCAGCTCCATGGTGCCGTCCACCTGGGAGTGGGAGGCCAGTATCTGTTCCAGCAGGGTGGACCCGGCGCGGGGCAATCCCACCACAAAAATTGGCGCTGAAGAATTCGAGCCTGAGCCTTCACGTTGTGCAAAAAAGTCCGCATCAAATAGCTGCTTTTGCTTATCCAGTTCTGCTTCCACCAACTCCGGCTTATAGCCGCTTTCAAGCTGCTTCAGGCGATTACCTCTTTCATAGTAGCTAAACGAATCCTGGTATGACTCTCTATCTTCCAGCGCCTTGCCCAACGCAAAGCACAGGTGGATCCTGTCATTTGGATTGATCTCCGGGCTCGCCTCCCGGGTAGACATAAGCTGGATCTCGGTGTCCGAGAACTGGTAGGTCTTGAGGTTCGCGAGGCTCCAATAGGCATCGCCATAATCAGGCTGGCAGCGATAGGCGCTCTGGTATGAGGCGATAGCGTCATCGGTACGGCCAATGGTCTTCAGGGCGTGGCCCCGCGCTGAAAACACCTTGGGAAGATCACCGTGTTTCGACAATACCTGATCATAAATGTACAGCGCTTCATCGAAGTTGCCCGCGGCCTGTTGCTCGGCAGCAAGTGTGACCTCGTACAGCAGATTAAGCGGATCACTGTGATGTAACTGCCGGGCCTGATCCAGGGCCTTGTCAAACTTTTGCCGTTTGTGCAGCACCTGCACGTAGTCTAATCGCGCACGGTGATAGTCGGGGTAAAACTCGATACAGCTCTCCAACAAAAACTCCGCATCATCGAGAATTTGCAGTTTGTTGCCGATTTCCGCCAGCAGGCGCATCGCCTCTTTATGATGGGGTTCCTGCTGGAGAAACTGGCGACAGATCTGTTCTGCAATATACAGCTTGTCTTCATACAACAGACTGCTGACGGTTTGAAGCTGCGGGGGCATACTGCTTAGCCAACGAACATGGTTCTCCGCTTCCTCGGCTTTTTGTGTCGCACCCACGTGCTGGTACCTACCTTGCAACGATCGCCAACTTCCCAACAAAGCAGGGTTAAGCGCTACCGCTTTTTCGAAAGATGCTGTTGCGGCATCCGCCTCCTGCATTGCCGCCAGGTTGTGTCCGTTCTCCTGGTAGGCCCTGCCGTAACGCGGATGCGCAGTCATCAGCCGCGCAAGGATTTCTGCGGCTGCTGCGTTATTGGCGCCCTGGCGCATACAAACAGCGAGATAATAAAGCCCTTCACGGTGCTGCGGCTGCTCCGCCAACAATAGTTGCAAGGTGGTAATAGCGGCCTGCAATTGACCACGCTGCAGCTGCAGCTTGGCCTCTCTCAATACTTCATCGGGTGTGCCTGATACGACTTTGTCCTGGGGCGTCATTATCGGTCGATAGATCCTGTCATAGTGAACAAAAAAGGCGCTCCCTTGGGAACGCCTTTTGTGACTTGTGGTTTTCGCCTAGAGTCGCATGGCGGGGATTAGAGCTTATACGATAATCTCAGACCATAAGTGCGAGGACGGTTAGGCGTTACCTTAATAATGTCGTCTTCGTTACTGATAAACAGGTCCGCCAACTCATTGGTCAGGTTCTCTCCAAACAGAGTGATTACCCAGTTATCACGGCTGTAACCCAAGGTCGCGTCCCAGGTACCGTAGCTGTCCATCTCGAACGATGCATCACTAACGATAGAGCTGATCTGGTCGTCGGTGTACTGATAGGCCAGCTGCGCAAAGGCTGCGCTATCGGCACTCAGGTCCCAGTCGTAGCGACCTCGCAGCACATATTGAAGTTCCGGGGCGAGAGCTAATGAACTGCCCTCTGGCTCCAGGCCAACAATATTGGCTGGCACGTCTGTTAACTCAGTGTCGTTATAAGAGATGTTTACAAACAGGCTGAGGTTATCGGTTGGCACCCAGACACTGTCAATCTCTACGCCATTAATCTCAGAATCTGAAACGTTGTCGATGAAGGTGAGGTTGGAAATATCGAAATCGAGTACCCCGATTTGCATGGCTTCCCATTGCACATTGTAAATAGCACCGTTAAAGCGCAGCGATTGATTGAAGAGTGACATCTTCCAACCAAACTCAATATTGGTGACCTCATCCGATTGGTAAAAGTCCGGTACAAAAGGTGGCTCACCCGGAACAACGCTGGAGCCGCCGTTACGGTTAAATCCGCCTGGGCGATAGCCCTCGGACCAGGTGCCGTACAGCATGATGTCGTCATTCAGGTCCCACTGTAGGTTGAACTTGTAAATAGTGTCCTGGAAGTCAGCCGGGCTGGAGTCCTTGAGAACTTCATCAATGTTTCTCCCGAAATCCCCATCGCCGCTACCATAATCACGGTTGGCAAAGTTCGAGCTACCTTTAAGGCCTATTTCAATGTCGTAGCGACGAGCTCCCACGGTGAACGTCAGGTCATCCGTAATATCAAAGTACAGCTCACCAAAAAACGAGAGCTCCTCTTTAGTGCGGGTGAAGTCGTTAAAGAACGCCACTCCGGGAGGACGAGTGTCAGGATTGCTTGCTGTAGAGCCGGTAATAGGCGCGTTCGGTGCAAAACCCTGCTCGATAGTGGCTGGATAGTTCCAGTCACCACGCTCGACGTTTTCAGTATCGTCGTAGAACACGCCGACCAGAGCGCGCAAACGCCTTTCCACATCTGTATTCAGACGGAACTCATGAGTCGTACGTTCAGTGTTGTAGTACTGGTCGAGGAAAAATGCGGGCTCGCCGCAATTGGCATAGCCAGGATAGTCACAGATGTAATAAGGAATGAAGGGACCAGAATCTGCATAGCCTGAGTAATCCGAAATTCCCTCTACCGTCCGGTCCAGATATGAACCGGTATAAAGCAGATCCAGGCTAGCTATTCTGCCTGAGACAGTCCATGCGGTCAGGTCAAACTCGTCATCGGCATAATCTGGCTGGAACGATTCGGAATTCAGGTCGCCCAAGGTCGGATCAAAATCCCATACGCCATCAGTTTCTATTTCCTGATTGGTGTGCTGCAGCTGCAGGTCCCAATTCTCGTTGGGTGCCCAGCGCAAACCGATGCGGTAACCCTGGTAAGTTGCATCGTTGAAATTATCCTTGGCGAGAGCGTCATTGCGCGCCGTAGCCCGAGTATCCGGGACAGTGCCGCCAAAACCCGGGTTACCCAGTCCAATCTGCTTGGTACTGCGAATATTGTTGATGTATCCGCCTTCCTTGACATTGTAAATGGCCACACGGGCAGCCAGGGTGTCATCGATCAGGGGGATATTGGCGTGTGCCTCTAAGGCGTTGCTCTGGTCACCGTCTTTGGTATCAGCGATAGACGCATCAAAGCCCGCCATGAAATCATTGAATTCAGGCTTGTTGGTAATCAGTCGAACCGTACCGGCCTGGGAACTGGCACCGTACAGCGTACCCTGCGGTCCTGGCAGCACTTCCACCCGATTCATGTCTGTCATGTAGGGGTCGATATTACGACCGCCCATGGAGATCGGCGCTTCATCGAGGTACAGCGCCACGTTAGGCTCTAAACCGACCGCGCCTGCAATCTTGAGGCCACCCTTGCCCGCCGAAACACCGCGGATAAATATCTCGTTTCGGCCCGGGCCCCGTCCACCGGAGGTGACGCCGGCGAGGTTACGGATATAATCTTTGAAATTACCAATCCCCAGATCCTCCAGGGTTTCTTCACCCAGGGCCTGGATAGTGATGGGAATGTCCTGCGCACTCTCGGCTCGCTTGGTCGCCGTTACAATGACCTCTTCGAGGACGGCGGCTTGCACCCCGCTCATACCGATCGCACTGGCGCCCACTGCGGCGGCGATGGAGTGGCTCAACCTATTCTTCTTAAACATAGCGCTTTCCCTCAACCTGATTATTTTTTTAGTAAACTGCAGATGTTCTGTGTCCTACGGCCTTTGCATCACTGTCTGGAAGCGACCTTGTTATAATTTTCAGCTCTCTTTATCTTAGTGAATGCAGGAATCTAATACAAGACCAATCCTGCGCGCCAGTTTCATTCATGGCGCGGGATATAGAGCACTGAATATGCGTAGTAAAAAGAAGACCGTTTGCCCCCGCGACTTGGTCGACAATCCTTGCTTAGCCATGGCTATTGTTTGCAACTCTCAACCATAGGCGGACCGATTAAAATGCAAGTCTACGGCTGCAGAATCTCTTACTACACCGGCAAACTGGAAACCTACCTGCGCTATCGTTCTATTGACTACGAGCTGTTTCCGACTGTCGGCAATGAAAAAGAACTGCGCGCTGCAACGGGCGTTGTACAGATGCCGGTGGTTAAAGATAGCCGCGGCCGATGGATGACAGACACCACACCGATTATTGCCCAGCTAGAGTCTGAGCAGAGCGCACCCACTGTGTACCCCGCAAACCCATTGATGAATTTCATCGCGCTGCTGATTGAAGATTACGCCGATGAATGGCTGTGGCGACCCGCGATGCATTTTCGTTGGAGTTACCGGGTAAGCCGCCAGTACGCCGCTGAAGTTCTGTATGACGACCTGATCAAAGACAATCCAAATCGATACATTCCCAGGTTTCTCGCGCTGCCCATGTTAAAGACCCGCCAATATTTTGGCTTTGTCCAAGGCGATGGGGTTAACAAGGAAAGCACTGGCCATGCCGATTCGACCTATTTCAAATCATTAGAGCTGTTAGAGGCCATTTTTCAAAAGCGACCTTTCGTAATGGGCGATACTCCTACCATTGCCGACATAGGCTTGATGGGTCCAATGCTCAGGCACTTCGGACAGGACCCGGTGCCAGCCGAGATCATGCGGGAGACTGCTCCCAATGTATTCCAATGGGTAGCGCGCATGTGGAACACCAGGGCCAGCGAACAGGCGCCAGGCTTGCTAAGCGAGCCCGATACGGCGCTGATCAATTTACTGGAAGAAATCAGTGAAACTCATCTGGCCCAGCTACAGCAAAATGTTATTGAATGGAGCAACGGGAAGAAACGCTTTGACCTGATGATTCAGGAGACAACTTATCGCAATGCACCCTCCTCCCGGTACCGAGTCTGGTGCCTGGAAGAACTGCGACGTGAATGGAAAAACCTGGACCCTGGGACTCAAGAACAGTTAAAAGCAATGCTCACTTCGCCAGAAGCGAGCATTCTCTGGGATGAGCATCATTTCAATCCGTCGAACTATGACAGCGAAAGAAACGCTCCGTTTAACAGGGCCATTTGCGTATTTGGCGATGGCGTACCACCGCGCTAGGGCGCTGCAGGCACTTCCTCAACGCGCTGCCACTCTAGCGTACGGCTCATAAAGCCTACCTTGACCTTGATTTTCATTCGTTCCGGGTCAGCCAAGGTAATTTCCGCGTCCTTGTACTCGCCCAGCTTTTCGACATAGATCTGTCCGCGCCAGGTTTCCGCCTCCGCGTCGTCAGCCGCCAGGCCCTTTAATATTTCCCGACCTGCGCGTTCTGGAAATTTGTCATTGCGAACTACAGTGCCTTTACCGTCATCCAGGCGAATCTCGATCCAACCGGGTTCATCAGCGTGTTTCCAGAAACCACTAATGTCATTGGCAGCAGCCAGTTGGGCAACCAGCAATACCGCGATACTCAGTATGATTCTAATCATCGTTATCAAGTCTCCGTACTTCAGCTGTTCAATTCACGGGCAGTCATTTTTCCTAGCTGCGACATGTGCACCTCATCCGGACCATCCGCTATGCGCGAGAATCGAGCGAGAGTGAACACCTCAGGAATCAGCGTATCCTGGCATACGCCTGCACCGCCAAATACCTGCATGGCACGGTCAGCTACATTTTGCGCCATGTTCGGTGCAACAATTTTCACCATGCTGATGTAAGGAATGGCCGCCTTCATGCCCTGAGTGTCCATCACATGTGCAGCCTCCATAGTCAGCAAGCGAGCCTGCTCGATATCGCAGCGACAGCGCGCAATCTCGTGCTGCACACTGGTTTTCTTGATCAGCTTTTCGCCGAAAGCCTCACGCTCATCGGCTCGTGCACACATGAGCTCAAGACAGCGTTGCGCATTACCGACCAATCCCATGGCGTACTGGAAACGACCGGGGCCGAGGCGACCCTGGGCAATTTCAAAACCGCAGCCTTCGCCCTTGATCATATTGCTTGCCGGCACGCGCACATTGTCAAACAAGAATTCCGCTTCACCACCGGGCGAGTGAAGGTTATCGAATACACGCAGCTCTCGAACCAGTTTCACCCCTGGAGTATCCCGAGGCACCAAAATAGTAGAATGCTGGCGGTGACGGTCATTCTCCGGATTGGACTTACCCATCACCAACATGATTTTGCAGCGCGGATTAACCGCGTTGGTGGTCCACCACTTGCGGCCATTGAGTACGTACTCATCGCCATCGCGTTTAATCTCTAGCTCCATATTAGTCGCATCGGATGACGCTACCTGAGGCTCGGTCATTGCATAGGCACTGCGAATTTCCCCGGCCAGAAGAGGCTTCAACCACTGTTCCTGCTGCTCCTGCGTACCGTATTTCGCCAGCACTTCCATATTGCCGCGATCAGGCGCATTACAATTAAACACAGCCTGGGCCCATATAACTTTACTCATCACCTCGAATAGCGGAGCGATTTCCACATTAGTAAGACCCGGACTCCAGGGCTCATACTCGTGCGGCAGGAACAGATTCCACAGACCCTCTGCTTTTGCCAGCTCACGCAGCTCGTCAAACCAGGGCGGTGTTTGCCATAGATTGTCCTGATTCAAAGTGAATTCATTCCAGTCGTGCTCACGGGGATAGACATGCTCCTCCATGAACGCTTCCAATCTGGCTTTTATTTCTGCGACTCTCTCGCTGACTTCATATCCCATGGTCAAAACCTCTCTCTGTATGCGTTGCGGTCATAGCATTCACCGCATAGTAAATCGTACTCACTGTGCACCGCGCGCGATGCACAGCACTCCTCAATCTATCGACCAAAGCACTCACTCTGAGTCTCAGTTCCCATCACCCCAGTGATAGCATTGTCTCGACACCCGTTCCCTGAAGCAGCGCATCAACGCGTGCGCGGTCATCATCACCCAATGCACGGTAACGCTCATTCGTCCACTGCAAACACTTCGCTTGATAGGGGAAAGTCTGCTGGGTCCAGGGGGCGCCATCGATCTCGGACTCCCAGGTCTTTTCGCCTGCTTGCACGGCGCGCGCGTTGGCCAGCTGCGCCGGGGCATAGACCCGTCCAATCTCCTGCATCAACCCTCGCAGGCTTTCAGGTTGATCATCGAGACCTATCCAGTCATTTTCTTGCGGTTCAAGCCCGCTCTGATCATTCATGTGGTCGACCCAGGCCACAGTGCGCGGCGAAACCTCGTGGGCAATCGCTCGGGGGGTAGGATCAAAGCCCACTAGCTGGGTCAATTGACCGTGAAGACCGAAGTCACCGGCGGCGGGCCGATTACCCAACATGAATTTCTGGTTGGCCAGGTGATTTTCCATGGCGGTCAGGAAACGCCGATAGCTGGCGTCGATAACCGGGGCGGTGGTGTCATTCGAACCCACCACGTAGAGGCGATTGATCTGACGATCAGCAATAAAGTCCTTGAATTGTTTGTGGGCATCATTGGGCAGGCTTACATCCATGCCCAGAGGCAGCAGCGTACCAGCATTATCTGCATCCACTTGCGGATACCAGCGGTAATGGAACATGTACTTGGTGCACCATTCATCGCCAAAGTCCTCAATCAGGTAGTCGATAAAGGCCAAAGCGGGGTCGCTGGGTAAAACAGAGCGTCCGGGGTACATTTCCTCCAAGCGCCTGATGATGGGTGTGGAATCGGTTGTGGCCTTCAGCGCGCCCTCTTCCTCAAGGAAAAAGGTCGGCATGAAAATTGGTTTAGGCTTTTCTACTCCCAACACATCACACATCTGGTCCGGCTGGCCCCAGGTAATCGCGTAAGGCACGCGTCGATAGCGCAACAGCGCTACCATCTTCTGAGTGTAGGGCGAGCCTGTGCCCCCCACTAAACGGATTGGTTCCTGTGCACTCATGTTTACACCTCATCTATTTACAGTGAAATCAGCAAATCCGAGCAACGTGCCTTTATCAAAACATATTGACACATTAACTGCCATTATGTAAACCTGCTGCTTTAATAAATTGACGCATATACGACGCAACAACTGCGGCGCACAGGGGTGCTCATGTACAGAGGCGACTATCAACTCATCGGCATCGAGCTGAGCTTTTTTACCCGTAAACTGGAAGCCCAACTGCGTTGCCAGCAGATACCGTGGCGCTACCTGTTCAAGACCGAAGAACGCAAGGCAGAGCTGGAAGCGAAAGCCGGCACCCACTTCATCCCACTGCTGATGACACCCGATAAATGGCTAATTCACGACACCATCGCCATCGGACCCATGCTCAGCGAGCGTTTCAAAAAAAGAGCAGTGATACCCACGACACCATTACAGCGCGCCTGCTGTTTTATTCTTGAGGATGCCTTTAATCACTGGCTGGGCAGAGTTTGCGTGCACTCCCGTTGGTGCTACCCCGACAACATAGCCTGGGCTGGCCCTCGTTTTGGCGCCAATATGATGCTCGACCGTTCTATCGATGAAGGCCTTTCGGCCACAGAACTAGAGCAACTGGCTCCCATTGGACCCATGATGTACGAGGGATTTGGCAAAGCGGTTTGCGAGGCCAATGGAGTGGGTCCGCAGCAGGCGACGGCAGTACAGGGAGACTTCAAAAACATGCTAGACGCGCTTGCCATTCATTTCGCTGACAACGATTTTCTACTGGGTGACCGACCCTGTCTGGCCGACTTCGCTCTGGCAGGCGCCAGCAAGGCTCACTTCATCTGCGACCCCGAACCAGAAAGCTGGCTGGGGCAACATCGCGATATGCTGTACAAATACACGAATCAATTTTTCGGCGACTGGCAAGGCGAACTTGCGCCCTGGCCCGCAGATGACCGAGTGCCTGAGACTCTATCGACTTTACTGGACTACCTGCAGGGCAGCTACTACCAATCAGCGCCTGCTAACATTGCCGCTGGCCTCGCCGGTGAGAAGTTTTACGAATACGACTACGGGTTCGGTACCACGCGTGCCCGCACCCAGAAACGCCTCAACGTGGCGAGATTGCACGTACAGGATGAACTATTAAAGGCAGGTGCAGCCGATCATAGCCAGGTAAAATCACTGTTCGCCGGGCGCGGCATACTGGAACACTACCTCGCTTAAACCAGGGTATATCCCGGCTTTCCCACGTAACAGGAATTTACTATGTCCACCCGAACCAAACTCTGGCTTGTGCCGGCCCTGCTCTATGCTGTTTTCGTTTTCTGGTATACCGATTTTGGCGGCCCGTTAAACGACACTGAAGTCGATCAGTTCGTGGCCACTATGAAATCCAACGGCAGCGATCCGGAAGTCATAGCCTTCATTGAAACCTTCGCCCAGCAAGATAGCGGACGCCAGTTCCTGATGGTGAATAACATCGACATGAACGAGAACCCGCCGAATGTAGAAGGCGCCGAGCCCGGCGAAAGCGCGTCTGACCTAATGGGGCGCTACATGGAACACATGATTCCCGCGCTACTGGCTCGCGCCTGCCACCCGGTAGTTATGGGTTCTGCTGTCTACCCCACCATGGACCTGGTCGGTATCGAGGGCGCTGAGAACTGGGATCAGGCGGCTTTATTTCGCTATCGCAGCCGCCGTGCCTTTCTTGAAATCGTCACCAATTCCGCATTCAATGGAAAACATCACTTTAAGACCGCCGCGTTGGACAAGACCATCGCCTATCCCATTGAAACCAGCTTGTATCTCGGCGACCCCAGGCTTTTGCTGGGGCTTATTCTCCTGGCATTAACCGCCCTGGTTGACGGTTGGCGGCTTTCGCGGCAACAGATCGACGATAAAGCTTAGATAGGTACGTCTCTGGAACCGGCGCCCGCAATCTGACCACCGTCTAACACGAGGGTGTGCCCCGTCATCCAGGCGCTGGCGCGAGACGACAAATAAATCGCCGCGCCAGCTGCATCTTCAGCATTGCCCATCCGGCCACGAGGAATCGCCTGGGCCAGCCCAGCGCTAATTTTTTCATCATTGACTAAAGTCGCAGTCATTTTGCTGGGAAAAAATCCCGGAGCGATACCGTTCACATTAATATTTTCCGCTGCCAGATCGACAGCTAAATGTTTGGTCAAATGAACTACCGCCGCCTTACTGGAAGAGTAGGAGTAAGTTTGCATACCAGGGTGCGTGAAGCCGTTGATGGATGCGATATTGATAACCCGGGCAGGATCGTCATTGGTAGCGGCTGCTCTTAAAGCGGGCGCCAGTTGTTGCGTCAAAAAGAACAGGGACTTTACGTTCAGATCCATCACTTTGTCCCACGCATCCTCGGTGAAATCATCGAAGCTTGCGCCCCATGAGGCACCCGCATTATTAATCAGAATATCAATTTTGCCCTCGTGATTCTTCACCTCGTCGGCAAATGCCACCACCCCTTCATAGCTGGATAGATCAGATCGGATTGCGATGCATTCGCCGATCTCACCCAGAGCTTCTTCGGCGGCCTTTAGCTCGGCTTCCTTGCGCGCCGTAATGTAAACCTTTGCGCCGTTTTCGAGCAGTCCCTTTGCCATCATGGCACCAATGCCACGAGACCCCCCAGTGATCACTGCGACTTTGCCTGCTA
The DNA here is from genome assembly GCA_039979015.1 of Halioglobus sp. Taxonomy (GTDB): domain Bacteria; phylum Pseudomonadota; class Gammaproteobacteria; order Pseudomonadales; family Halieaceae; genus Halioglobus. The sequence continues at coordinate 329,394 of JBDWAD010000007.1, read as the reverse complement.
CATCAAATAAATTCTTCATCGTTATTCCAACTCTGTTCTGTTTAATGAACTTTTCATTGCCAGCGCGCATGCTAACAGCGAATCAACTGGGTGTAATGTTGCCCACACTAATTAACCAGAGTGGTGCCGCCATCAACGGGAATAATTTGCCCTGTGATAAATGCACTCGCTTGGCTGGCCAGCATAATTGCGACGCCGGCTATATCACCCGGCTCACCCCAACGACGCATCGGAATGGTCTGGAGCTCCTGCTCAAATGCGGCCAGATCTTCGCTGAGAAATTCAGTCATCTTGGAGTAAAACCTTCCGGGTGCAATGGCGTTAACGCGAACATGTGAGTCGGCTAACTCAGTTGCCGTGATACGCGTTAACTGATGGATGGCAGACTTTGAAGCTGCATAACTAAACGTGTCCAGACCATTGCCCAGAATACCCGCAATAGAGCCAATATTAATAATCGCAGAAGTTTGTGCTGCACTGGCCCTGGCTTTTAGTAGCGGCGTTAGCGCTTGCGTCAGAAAGAAGGGGCTCTTTACATTTACATCCATGACCTTGTCCCAACCCACCTCGGGGAACTGACCAAAGGGCGCGGCCCAGGCCGTCCCTGCGTTGTTCACCAACACATCAAGATGCGTTTCTCGCTGATTCAGTTCTGTGACTAGCTGGGTGAGACCCTCGCTGGTTGATACATCTCCCGGTAGAGCAATACATTCTCCAAACTGGCTCAACTCCTTCGCAGCCTCAATACACGGTTCGACCTTTCTTGCGGTTATATACACTCGCTCGGCACCCGCCTCCAGAAAGCCCTGGGCCATAAATGCACCCAGACCCCGAGAGCCTCCCGTCACCAGACACACTTTGCCCTGCATCGAAAATAGATTCTCAATCATACTCACAGCTTCCTTCAGAGTTGGACCGGGTCAGGATTTAGGCTTCACTACCCGTCCACAGTATTTTTAGTTGGGTGTGTAGACGTACTCATCGCCCTCCACAAATTTCTCGGTCAGGGTCTTATCGACCATCACCGGCATTTGCGCAGTCGCCTCATACAGCGGCCCGCGGGAGCTGGCCTGGTGCGCCGCCAGCAATCCGCTTAACTGTTTGAGTTTGTCGGGGTGGCTGGCGGCCAGATTGTTCTGCTCAGTGGGATCTTCCGCCAGATTATACAGCCATTTCTGCATACCGTCGGTGGGGCGATCATTGACCTGCAGCTTCCAGTCACCGTGGCGCACCACCTGATAGTGGCCGTTTTGCCAGAACAGGGTTTCCCGGTTCCAGTTCTCAGCGCCCTCGCCCGTGGCCAGTGGCAACAGGTCCAGGCCGTCAATCGCTATACCCTCAGGCACTGCTGCACCGGCCGCGGCTGCCAGAGTAGGCATCATGTCAATATGGGCCACCGGGTTTTCCACGGTCGTGCCCGGTGCTATTTTCGCCGGCCATTTGACAAACATTGGCACCCGTATACCACCTTCAAACATGGTGATTTTCCAGCCGCGATAGGGGCTGTTCACATCATCGATGCCAATGTAGCCCGGGCCACCGTTGTCGCTGGTAAACACCACTAATGTGTTATCGGCCAGACCCTCGGCCTCCAGCGTCTCCATAATGCGCTCGACACTGCGATCCAGGGCGCGAACCATGGCCGCGTATACTCGCTTACGATGGGGCTTGATATCGCCCACCGCCTCATAGTCCTCCCGGGTGGCCTGCAGCGGTGTATGCGTTCCCCAATGGGCGAGGTAAAGAAAGAACGGCCGGTTCTTGTTGGCCTTAATCACCCTGATGGATTCATCAGTCCAGTAGTCCGTGAGGTAGCCGCCGGGTTTAAATCTGTCCTGGTCGCCAGAGTTAAATGAGTTAGCAAAGTTCAGCCGCGCCCATAAAAATTGATCAATAGGGTCGAATGGCAATTTGGCGTTAACCACATCAGGATCGTCTTCTGGAAGGTATAGCCCGCTCGCCATCAACAGGCTGTCGTCAAACCCCTGCTGGTGAGGCGCCATGCCGTTCGCGCGGCCAAGATGCCACTTACCGATGTGTGCTGTGTAGTAACCCCTGTCCTTTAAAATCTCTGCGATTGTAAGCTCGGATGCTGGGAGGCCCTTCAGCTCATAGGGTGGCTGACCGGCTTCGAGCGCCTCATCATAGAAACCGGGTGGCAGATTATTATCCATCTCTGCCGATATTCTGGTGATCATCTTTCCCATACCTGAAGGCGTGGGCGTAAACTCAAACCCGGTTCGCGTGGGATAACGTCCCGTCATCATCATGCCGCGAGATGGCGCGCAAGTGCTGGCACCAGAATAAGACTGACTGAATACCGCGCCTTCGGCGGCCAGGCGATCAATGCTGGGGGTTTTGAGCTGACCACCAGCAACCCCGCCACCAAACGTGGAGATGTCGTTGTAGCCAAGGTCATCGGCAACAATCAAAATGATGTTAGGCGGCTGCTCGCCGTCAATCACTGCTGGCGCGGCGGGTCCGTGCTGCCATGGAATTTCCCGATTTTCGGCTACCTTAAATTCGGTTGCAGATTGGTACTTGACCACCGCCAACAGAATGTCTGTACGCTTGGTCCAGGCAATGCCACCCCCGACCACGGCGACAACCAACAAAGAGAGCAGTAACTTTTTCATTGGGACACACCCTCCAACCACTGGCCCTTATAGCCAATCGTTTCGATATTGAGCTGACCCGCTAATCCGGCGCTGCGGTGAACCCCAATTTCCTGCATCTCAGGTGACTGCATCACCTCGAGCATGACCTGACGCGAGGGCCAGACCGCCAGTCCCACCAAGTCCCACAACTCCTCTACCTCACCCAGGGCGAGGCGTTCCACGTCACCCTCGAAACCAATGCCACCGCCAATGCCCTGCAGCAATTTCTTTACGCCGGTTGCATATAGCTCGTAAGCCTCTCGCCCGGTGAGATCGGTTTCGCGGCCATCTTCATACTCCGCTTTTTCCTTGAACTTGAGCAGATTGACCATACAGATCGGGCCCTCGGCGCCGGGCGCCAGAAAGCCCTGTATCTGCTCCTTGTTGGGGTACACTTTGTTGACGACTTCCATCGATATTTCCTCTACTCAAGTTCGCATTCATCCAGTACAGACCACGTTTTAATATCCGTGATCTGTTCACTATTTACCTAAACAACAGTGCTCTTGTCAGAGCGCTGTAATATCTCGCGTAGGGTGCGGCTGATCCTTGTCTGCAGGCGAATCATTTCCAGCTTTGGCCAGGTACAGCGTTCGCCGGAGGCGATCAATTTGATCACCTGCTTTTCTCCGGGGAAGCCGAGCAGATTTTTCGGATTGATCAGGCGATAGTCAGGCAGGATATTGATATCGCCCACGTAGTCCTGGTTGATGATCGATCGCATCAGGCTGGTGGCCTGGGTGATCGCCCCATTTTTCTTGTCCGCACGATCCAGAATCAGGGTAACCGCATTGAACCATTCACGGGTGGCACGTCGACTCGCGTTCTGTAGCAGTCCAAGGGACGTTTGTTTACGGTGCCCGTCGGTCACAAAGGGCAGTACATGGGGATTGGTCTGGCTGACGATATAGTGATTAACGCCGTACAGGCGCGCCAATCGTTTGGCGGGCATGTCGTCACTGACCGAACCATCTACCCAGCGCCGCGACGGCAGGTAGCTCTTAATCTGACCATCGTCGTCCAATGCCTGCAATGTAACGGGCGGGAATATACCCGGCACTGCGGCGGAGGCTATCACAGCACTGCGCATCAACACCGTAGGCGACGTCGTGGCGTTGAGAAGACGTGATGTCTGGTGCGTTTCCGCGGGGGCGATAGAGACATTCATCGCCCTGCCGGTTTTTTCAAACGCCTTCTGGAAAGTCATGTCATCGGGTAAATACTGCTTCAGGCTCTCCTCTATATCGGCCTGGTCGGTAGTTCCCGAGCGTTTGGAAGCATCAGGCATTCTTTCAAGAAACACCTCGGGCTGCATTATTTCGCGCAACTCCTCGTCCGTGTGGCTGCAGACAATACTCCCGACGATAGAACCACCACTGGAGCCCGACATAACGGAGGGAAGCAGGTCTGCCTCATGCAGCGCTCGCGCGACGCCCATGTGAAAATACAGTAGCGAACCGGAGCCGCTCATCATAAACGCGCTATGGCCGAAGCAATGACTGGCCCGATGGAAGAAATCGAGTTTTTCTTCCGGGCTGATATCGCCAGTGTCCTCGCCGGCGAGGTGCTCCAGGGTATGGACGATTTCCTCGATGTAGTCCTCTATAAGACCCTTGGTGCCGGAAAGCGCGTGACCATACAGGCCCGCCCTGCCCATACCCCCCATGTTGCCGTGTATGCCCTCGTTCAGGGTATACAACAACCCGCGATGATCGTGCCTGGCCTTCAGGCTGCGCAGGCGGTCGAGGCGTGTTCGGATGGAAACGTAATCGTACTGTTGGCTGTGGTCGCGCTGGCGCCAGCGGTCCAGCCCCTTGCGCTTATCATAGGCCTCGGCTGCCTCGCGCCATTCCTGGTAGTTGCCTGCAACTTTCAGTGCCCGTTTGGCCTGTAACTGTGTCGCTATACCCATTTAGCTCTCCATTCCTTACTGGGGACAGACCACGTTTACTTAAACGTGGTCTGTCCCCTATTAGCTAGGCGATAATTTCAAGCCCCATCTCCGCCAGCGGAGCCACCATGTCACCCACTTCACCCGCCGATGCATTGGACGCATTACCCTGGCTTGCGCGCTTGGCCACGCCCTGGGCGATTGCCGCCAACCGAAAGAAACTGAATGCCAGGAAGAAATTCCAGTTATCGATGCCATCTATCCCTCTGTACTGGCAATAGCTCGCGATGTACTCCTGTTCGCTCGGCAGGCCAAGCGACTGCAGATCAAGCCCTCCAAGACCGACGGGGGCCATTTGTTGCTGTTCGCTCGCCGGCAGGCGCATGCCCATGCATTGGTAGGCCAGGTCAGCACAGGGGTGCCCGATAGTTGACAGTTCCCAGTCCAGCACCGCTATCAACCGGCTGTTGTCCTGGGCGTACATCACGTTATCCAGCCTGAAGTCACCGTGCACCAGGGTCACCTGGCCATCATCCGCAGGCAGGTTCGCCTCCAGGTAGCTGATCAACCGATCCATTGAATCAATTTTTTCCAACTCCGACGCCCGGTATTGGCTGCTCCACCGTCCCACCTGCCGTTCAAAGTAATTTCCCGGACGGCCATAGTCGGCCAGTCCTGCCGCTTCGAGATCGACACTGTGTATACTCGCCAGGGTCCGCGCCATCTGGTCATACATGGCCCCGCGGGTGCTGGGATCGTCTATCTCGCCGAGTGCCGGATTCCAATAGACGTTGCCGTCGCAATATTCCATCAGGTAGAACATGGAGCCGATTACCGCAGGATCCTCACACAGGTGATAGACCTCGGCGACGGGCACATCGGTGTCCCGCAGCGCGGCAAGGACACGATACTCACGGTCGACCGCATGGGCCGACTTGAGCAACTTTCCGGGCGGCTGCCGACGCAACACATAGGTACCGGAGTCAGCGTCGATCTTGAAGGTTGGATTTGACTGGCCGCCAGGGAATTTGCTGGCGCTCAGCGGTCCCTTGAAGCCAGGCACATTGGCCTGAAGGTATGCGGCCAATACTCCTTCATCAAGTGTTGTTACTGAAGACATCAGGAATCCTCGCTGCTGAAAAATGCCATACGCTTGCCCCTGGGGCTCGGCACTTTGTACTCCTCGGGCAGCCTGCAGAGCCTGTCCATATGAGTGGTGCTGCCATCCGCATACTCCCATACCAGTTGGTCACCCTCCATGTAGCGTTTCACGATGACCGGCCCCCAGCCAAAGACGTGAAAATCCAGCACCCCGTTATTCCAGATCATGCTGGCCGAGGAGCGCATGCAGTAGTCGTTGTTGCCGATAGTGAACGGTACAGAACCATCGGTATCGTCAGTATTAAAGCCCGCCGTGCTGTTGGGGCCATAGTCGTGAATAACCCCGCTTGTAGTCACCACGACGCGGCTGCCGCACTGCTCCACCCGTTCCAGGTGTCCCACATGGCCGCCCTTTACCCCTAACCACAGGCCCCGGATATCTTCCGCGCCCTCTGGTAATGGCTCGGTGCACTGGGCCAGGATCGGCAGGGGAAAATGCGAGTAGCCGCAGCCCGGGGTATTACCCTTGGGGATATCTGCGGCCAGTTTGCCGCTACCGTCGAGTTCCGGCAGATCACAGTAATCCAGAGTACTACCGTCACCCGCCAGGGTGGCGGGGTCCGTGGTCAGTGGCGGGCGAGAAGAAAAGTATCCCAGCCAGAACAGAAAGAGAAACAGGCAGAGTGGGATCACGACAAGGGTGGCGAGTATTTTCTTGATCATAGCGTCAGGATTTCCCTCGGGCTATTTGTACTGGATTCCCGCCTTCGCGGGAATGACGGAGCTGGATTCCCGCCTTCGCGGGAATGACGCAGATGGACTTCCGGCTTTGCTGGAATCGCGCAGCTGGATTCTCGCCTTCGCGGTAATAACGCCGACGCGTGCACGCTAGCTTGCCACCAAGGCGTCGGCCATGGGCCCAAACCAGGTTTGCTTTAGGGTCTTGAAGATACCAGGCTCCTTGGTACCCAGCTGGCTGGCTAGGGTCTTGGCCTGCTCCAGCAGCTGTTCCATAGGTGCCTTAGCGTCGGCTATGCCCGCCTCGATTGCCTCATCCGCGGTATAACGCTTGCCGGTTAGCAGCGCATCGCGGGCGGTATTGGCGGGCAGTTTACCCTGCAGTATTCCCATCATGGGGGCCGGGATGGGCACGCCCACATCGACCTCGGACACAGAAAACCAACCCCTGTCCTCACGCATAATGCGGTAATCGCAGGAAAGTGCCATAAATGCGCCGCCGGCAAAGGCATGACCATTGACTGCGGCGACCGTAGGGCATGGCAGTACCAGGAATCGCTGGTGAATCTCGGCCATGCGACTGCCGAACAAGACCATCTCTTCCGGTGCCAACTGCGTTACGACCTCAAGATTCAGGCCGTTACAGAAGAACTTGTCCTCACCGATCAGAATCAGCGCAGCGCCCTTGCCACAATCCGCCTCCACCGTATCGAGAATATCCAGCATACGCTGCTGCCACTCTGGGCAAATCACGTTAGGACCTGCGTTCATGGTCACCAGGTGAAGGTCGCCCTCTTTGGTGTAATCAATCATTGTCGAAACTCCTGCAGAGAGGTTTAGGCTGCGGCGACAGCCGCTGGCTCTCGTTCCTCGGCGTTAACCAACGCGGAGAAGCGTTGCTGTTGATAATCGGCATCACCGAACAGCGTGTTTGCGATCATCAGGCGCTTGACATAGGAGCCCACCGAGAGTTCCTCGGTCATACCCATGCCGCCATGCATCTGGATGCCCTCACCGCCGATCTTGCGGCCGGCGCGGCCCACCATGACTTTCAGCGCCAGCAGGCTGCGCTGGGCGTCCTCATCCCCGGCATCCAGTGCGCATACCGCGCGGTAGAGCAGCGACTTAGTATTCTCACAGGCGGCGAACATATCCACCATGCGATGTTGCAGGGCCTGAAACGAACCAATATGGGTGCCGAACTGCTTACGGGTTTTCAGATACTCCAAAGTCTGGGTATTGAGTGATTCCATAGCACCCAAGGCGTCTGCAGCAACTGCGAGCATGGCCTGGTCTAACACGGGATTCATCAATGCGAAGCCCTCTCCGAGCCCACCGACAACGGCGTCTGCGGTGACATTATCCAGCGAAACATTCGCCGCTTCGCGCCCGTCGGTCATGCGGTAGGCAGTAGTGCTAACTCCTTCAGCGAGCGCATCAACCAGGAACAGGCTCAGGCCATTCTCATCTGACTGCTCACCGGAGCTGCGCGCAAGTACAATCAGCTTCTGCGCGGCGCCGCCGTTGAGTACTACTGTTTTCTCTCCATTGAGTACCCAGTTCACACCATCCTGACGTGCGCGGGTTTTAACGTCGGTGATCGTATAGCGGCTTTGTCGCTCGGCGAAGGCAAAAGCGCCCTGCAGCTCACCGGCCACGATCTGCGGTATCAGTTCGCTTTTCAGTTCCTCGCCGGCGCCGGCCTGCAGCAATCCACCAAACAGTAATACTGTCGGTAGGAAAGGCTCCGCCACCAGGCCGCGACCAAATTCCTGCGTAATAACCATAGTATCGACCGGTCCACCACCAAAACCGCCGTACTCCTCGGCAAAGGGAATGGACAGCCAGCCCAATTCCGCAAACTGTTGCCAGTTGTCCGCACTAAACCCATGAGGCAGCGCTACCGCAGCATTGCGCTGGTCGAAGGCGTAGGTTTCCTGAACGAAGCGAGCAACGCTGTCCTGGATCATGATCTGTTCTTCGGAAAGATTAAAATTCATTGCATTTCTCCTTGCGTTCTACCTACAGGCCCAGCACATGCTTGGCGGTAACATTCTTTTGTACTTCATCGGAGCCACCGTAAATCGATGAGGCGCGCCCCCGGAAATACTGCTTCTGTGCAAAATCAGCAAAGTCATTGCCCAGTTGTGCCGGACTCAAATCACCCTGGAGGGTCTGGCTGTAATAGCCCGCCACGTCCATGCGAAGTTCCTGTATCGACTGCTGAATCGTCGTCCCCTGCAGTTTCAACAAAGAGGACTCAGGCCCCGGCATACCGCCGTCTGCAGCGGAGGCCAGCACACGCAGTTCGGTGAACTCCAGTGCCATCAAATCGATCTCTACATCGGCCAGGCGCTTGGCGAATACCGGGTCCTGCAACAGTGACTCGCCGCCGTTGACTTCCGCACGGGCCAACTCACGCAACTGCTCCAGGTTGCGTTTCGACTCAGCCACTTCGGCAATGGACAGGCGCTCATGCACCAACAGAGACTTGGCATAGGTCCAGCCCTTACCCTCTTCGCCGATAAGATTTTCCGCCGGCACTCGTGCATTGTCGAAGTGAACCTCATTCAGGTGATAAATGCCGTCAATCGTGTCAATGGGACTTACGGTCACACCGGGGGTCGTCATGTCGATCAGCAAAAAACTGATGCCATCCTGCTTGCGGCCACTGTTGTCGGTGCGCACCAGGCAGAATATCCAGTCGGCGGCCTGGGCGAAGGAGGTCCAGATCTTGCTGCCATTGACCACGTAGTGATCACCAGAGCCGTCACCATCCCGCTCCGCCTTGCACTGCAGTGAAGCCAGGTCGGAACCCGCGCCGGGCTCTGAATAGCCCTGACACCACCAGTCATCGCTGTTGAGAATGCGGGGCAAAAAACGCGCTTTTTGTTCTTCGCTGCCATAGGTGTAAATGACCGGCGCCACCATGGTCACGCCGAAGGGAATCGGCGGTGGTGCACCCACCTTGCCGCGTTCAGCATTGAAGATAAAGTGCTGGGTGACACTCCAGTCCTGGCCACCGTATTCAACCGGCCAACCAGGGGCCATCCAGCCCTTGGCGTTAAGGCGGCGCTGATAGTCAATCATGCCACCCTTGAGGTCGGGCGAGGCTTCGACACCGTGCAACTTTGCCTTCAGTTCGTCATCCATCACGTTGGCAAAAAATTGTTGAACTTCGGTCTGGAAGGCGAGTTCCTCATCAGTGAAACGTATATCCATGAATTACCCCTTTTTGATATCCAATATTGCCTGCACACACTGCTGTGGCTGGTCCTGTTGCAAAAAATGCCCCGCTGGACTAATCGTTCGGTGCTGGACACCCTGGCAGCCTGGCACCTTTTTGATAAACGGCTTGTCACCGCCTGCACTCACCGGGTCGTCATCGGAAAAGGCACACATAAAGGGCTTATCAAACTGTTTTAGCACCTCCCAGGCGGCCTTGTTTTCCGCTACCTCCGGCTCATCGTGGAACAGTGGCACCAGAGAGGGAAAACGGCGCGCGCCCGCCACGTAGGAGGCATCTGGATAAGGTGCATTGAAGGCCTCTTTCTCTGCATCCGTCAGCGACGAAGCATTACCAACACTATCGATCGCAACCCCAGGGCGCTGAATTTCCTCACTTTCGGCGCAGAACTTGCGCCAGTAGAGAAACCCGGGGACGCCGGGTGCACCGCCCTCGTAGGTTCCGCGGAAACAAGCATCCAGTTCCGATGCCTTTACCACCGGCAACGTCTTGTAGGCTTCTTTCGCGAGGGCCGCGAACTCCTCAGGAACCATCCCGGCAGGTAACGCGCCATTAGCCAGCACCACCCCGGCAAAGCGCTCCGGGAACGCCGCTACGAGACGCAGGCCAATCAGGCTGCCCCAGTCTTGCAAAAATACGGTAATACCACTGAGATCCAACTGGGCCAGCCAGTCACTCATCCAGGCGACGTGGCGGGCGTAAGTGTAGTCCTCGATCTCTGTGGGCTTGTCTGAGCGGCCAAAGCCAACCAGGTCCGGCGCAATCACCCGAAAGCCTGCCTCCACCAGCGGTGGAATCATGTGGCGATACAGGTAGCTCCAGGCGGGTTGTCCGTGCAGTAACAAAACCACCTCGCCATTGGCTGGACCCTCGTCCAGGTAGTGGATGCGCAGCTCTCCCCCCTCCCCGTCATCGACCTGCAGGTAGTGAGGCTGGAAGGGGTAGTCGACCAGGTTATCGAACTGTTCATCGGGTGTACGTTTGAACTCCATGATCCGGAAATTTTCCTTGTGTTGTGGGTGCCTTCAGTGGCGTTCGTTAGTCGTCGGCTATGAAGCCGCAGAATTCAACCCTTGATTTTTCGGGTTATTAAGCATATCTTATGCCAATACATTATGTCATACTTAATGTCATTACAAGATAATATTTTAAGAGGACCAGCACAATGATTAAGTTGAAGCCGCTCGCATCCGCTCTCGCCCTGGCCGTCTATGGCGCGGGGGCTCTCGCCCAGACACCGATGCTGGAAGAAGTTATCGTAACGGCAACCAAGCGCGCCGAGAGCCTGCAGGATATCGCCGTCACCGTCACCGCGTTCAGTGCCGATACGATCCAGGAAGCCAACATACGCGATGCCGGCGATGTGGCGGTACTGACACCTTCACTCAATATCAATGCCAATATCAGCCCTTTCAGTGCCCGCATGACCATACGCGGCATCGGGACCGCAGGCTCCACCTTCCTTGAACCCTCCGTTGGCACCTTTGTCGATGGTGTCTACCTCAATCGCACCGGCCTTGCGGTATCCGACATGGTGGATATCGAGCGCATCGAGGTATTGCAAGGCCCGCAGGGCACGCTCTACGGTAAGAACACCAACGCCGGCGCCATTAGCATCACCACCAAAAGGCCCAACTTCGAAGAGACCGAGGGCCATCTGGAAGCCACTGCAGGCAACTATTCCATGCAGCGGGTCACTGGTTCTCTGTCTGGCCCAATTTCGGACACCCTCGCCTATCGCATGGCGGGTAATTACCACGAACGCGATGGCTATCTTGAAAATCTCGCGGGCCCTGACCTCAACGATGCCGATGAATGGAACGTCGTCGGTCAGCTGCAATGGGAACCGAATGACGAATTGTCTGTTTTGCTCAAGGCCAGCCACGTAGAGCGGGACATGAATTGCTGTTCGCCTGACTCCGTTCACGATCCGATCGCAGACCAGGCGATCATCGACCGCGGGCAGCCGCCCCTGGGTGATGACCCCTTTGATCACGTGACCTCACAGAATACCCCCAGCCCCTTCGAGCAGGAGTCTACGGCAGCTTCGCTGCACATTGATTATGACGCCGGCTGGGGCACCATCGAATCGATCACCGCCTGGGATGATTACGACCTCGAATCCTCCCAGGAGGCCAGCCGATCGGTACTCGATCTGACCTTCCTGAGCCAACCCCAGTCGGGCGACAGCTTCTCCCAGGAGCTGCGATTCAGTAACAGTACCGACAACATCGATTACATGGCGGGCTTGTATTACTTCACGCAAGAGACCACTGAATTTGAAGGCAGGGACAAGATAAGCGCTGAAATCGGCTCTGACATAGACGTCGGGGCACTGATCTTTACTCCAACGTTGCCGCTGATCGTAGCGGCGGGAGATTACGCAATTCAGGACAGCCTCTTTGAAACCGAGACCATGGCCGTATTCGGCCGCGCCACCTGGCATATGGGCGACAGTTGGCACCTCACCGGCGGCCTGCGATGGAGCGACGAAGAGAAAGACGCTGACCTGTTTGTTGATGTGGTATCTACCGCACTCACCGCCCAGGACCCTGAGAACATCCCGCCGCCGATTCTTGCGCTGCTGGCGCAGCAGGGCATCTTCCCTCCTTTTTCACTGCTGTCATCAGCACGCCCAGAGATCGACGATTCCTTTAACCGCAGCAGCGACAATGTCGATTGGCTGGCCAGCGTCAGTTACGACCTCAACATTGACACCCTGTTATTCGCCAGCGCCTCTACAGGCACCAAATCGGGTGGTTTCAATGGCGTAGCCGGCGACACCGAGGATCGGGAGTTTGATGATGAGAACACCACCAGCTATGAGTTGGGCGTTAAAACCACCCTGCTGGACTCACGACTGCGAATCAACTCCACGCTCTTCTTCACCGAAATCGAAGATATGCAGACCAATCAGCAAGCAAGCAGCGGCTTAGGCCAGTTCACCTCCAACCAGGGTGAGGCCGAAGTGGCGGGGCTGGATTTTCAACTGGACGCCCTGCCCCTGCCCAACCTGACCGTGACTCTGGGCCTGCAGTACCTGGACAAGTATGAATTTACCGCAGGGCCCGACAAGGGTCTGAACCTGGCCTATGCAGCCGAGCTCAGCGGCAACCTGGGCGCGACTCTTGTCTTTCCGCTGGCGGACGGGGGGATCTACCTGCGTGGCGACTACAGCTACATGGGAGATCACGTGACCAATCCAGCCCCTGCCGCGCAATTGGAAGCCAAGGATGAGCAGGATCGACAGAACCTCAACATGGTCCTGGGCTGGCGCAACGATAATTGGAATGTCAGCCTATGGGGCAAGAATCTCACTGACGAGGAGTATGCAGTCCAGACCCTGGTCCCGTATCCCATCTCTGATATGGATGCCTACTTCCTGGCGCCGCCCAAAACCTACGGCGCGACACTGCGCTACGACTTCTAACGGAACTTCAGGACAGGCCACTATTTAGTGGCCTGTTTCATTTCAAGTTGGCAGGGAATCTACCGCACTGATTGCTGCGGACAAATGACTGGTGTCGTTAAAGCGCCTGACGCTTAAACGACCCTGGTGCGCGATAAGATGACTGATAGAACCATTATCGGCGCCAACAAATGCGAAGGGCTCGGAGTTGGTGGCTTGTGATAACACGCTGCCAATCACCCCACCGTGAACAACAACCGCGACTACCTGGTCCGGGTGTCTTGCAATAATGCTATCGAGACCCCTGGCAACTCGCGCGTCCAATTCTGCATTGCTCTCGCCGCCGGGAATTCGTCCCCACTCCTGCTGCTCACGCATCTCGATAATTTTCGGGTGATTCTGGTGGGCCTTTATTCGAAAGAGCCCGCCTTCCCACTCGCCCAGATGAACTTCCCGCAGGTCTTCCACCACAGTGGGTGTCATGCCCTTGCGCGCGCATAGTGGAGCAGCCGTTTCATGCGTTCGGCGAAGATTGGTCACGTATACCGCATCAATAACATGATCAGCGAGGCGCTGGCCTAATTTCTCCGCCTGCTCGCGCCCTGTTTCAGCAAGCTCAGGGTCACCCTGGCCATTAACCAGAGGGAAAGGATCGTCTTCAGAGGCCGCCCTGGATTCCCCATGACGAATCAACAGTATTTCAGTGGCGCCCGCTGGCCTGATAAAAGACTGCTGTCGATAAGTTCTAGGGCTAGCCATAAATCGCTCTTATCCGACTATTTTACTAGTAAGGAATTGAGCAGGCCCACAAGCACTTCTAGCGTCGTCGACTTGCTAAGGCCCTGGTGATACCGCAAGCGATGCCACATATCAAAAGACGAGGCCGCATACACTGCCTCACGTTCGACGCGAGACAATTGCGTCAATTCTGGCAGCCAATCGTCGAGGTCCTTGCGAAGACCACGCTGATAACGGCCGTAGTTTTTCCTGAGGGTTTCCGACCGCCATAGCTGCGCCGTCGTGGAGAGAATCATATTACGCTGCGATTCATACCCCTCCCCATGCCGCTCCAGTGCATGCAGAATACGCTCTTGAAGGGTGCCGTCCCTGTCTCCACCCAGATACAATGCCTCGGTTGCATCGCGGATCTGATCATCGATGGTGGCAAAGAGGGTATCCATGTCCTCAAAATGACGAAAAAACGAACGAATTCCAACGCCCGCCCGGTCAGAGATTTGCTGCGCGGTGGGAATCAATATGCCCTCTTCCATCAAAGATAAAGTCGCATCGGTGATGGCCTGCTTACTGCGCTCGCTGCGCGCCCGGCGACCATCTGCCGGTTTTGTCTTTACTGATTGCGACATAAGCTTTACCTTCCGTGTGGCTATAGCGCCCACTTATTGACATTACTGCTGCCATATCATACTGCCGAAGCTGAATTATGGCTAGCATTACCCTTTTTCGTTAAAGCCAAGCGATTAGGATGGAAACATTGCACCGATGAATACTTTGAGCACAGCCTCTAAAACGGCTATCGACTTTGACGCATCGCCGTGCCGCCGCGGCGGTGATAGTTTCAAATGGAATCGCTACGCCAGCGAGGGAGACGATGTCATCGCCGCATGGGTGGCAGACACAGACTTTCTCACACCCAGGCCAGTCATCGAAGCAGTTAGCGCGCGCCTGGAGGCAGGACCGCTGGGCTATTGCGACCAGCCCCCAGAGCTCATTGAAGTGTTCCTGCAACGTATGCAACGACTCTATAACTGGCAGATTGACCCCTCGACCCTCGTTCCTTTATCCGGCGTCGTACCGGGCTTATTCGGCGCGGCAAGAACTGCCAGCGACCAAGGTGACGGGGTAATAGCCCAAAGCCCAAACTACCACCATTTTTTTGGCGCAGCGCAGCTCTCTGATCGCAAATTACTCAAACTGGATAACCGTATCGTCTCCGGGCACTGGCAGATGGATTTTGAGCAGCTGGAGGAAATCGCTGCCGCCGGCGCTAAAAGTTTACTGCTCTGCAACCCGCACAACCCCGTGGGTCGAATGTTAACTCGCGAAGAACTGGAAACTATCGCAGATATCTGCCTGCGCAACGAACTGATGATTTGTTCGGACGAAATTCATGCGGAAATTATTCTGGATGAACAGAAATCACATATTCCTATTGCTACGCTTTCTCCGGAAGTAGCGGACAAGACGATTACCTTGCTGTCACCGAGCAAGGCGTTCAACTTACCGGGCATTGGCGGATTCGCGTTCGCCGTTATTCCCAACGCTGAACTGCGCGAGGATTTCATCGCGAAAATCCATGGCATCGCCACCCAACCTGGCTCGCTTGCCTATGCGGCTGGCCTGGCTGCTTATCGTGACTGTGACGATTGGCTGTCTCAGCAGCTGGACTATTTGCGGGGAAATCGCGACCTGCTGCAGGCTGAGATAGCGTCTACACCGGGCTTATCCATGACCCACGTAGAGGCGACATTCCTCGCCTGGATTGACGTATCGGAGCTGGCATTGGAAAACCCGTTTGAGCACTTTCTAGCGCACAGCGTGGCCTTATCAGATGGCGCACCGATGGGTGACCCAAATTACCAGCGCTTAAACTTTGGTTGCACACGCGCCACGCTGCAAGAAATTATCAAGCGGATCAGGAACGCAGTAGCTGCCGCATAAATAAGCAATGTTAAGCGCCACTCTAGGCAACGGTCGCCGTCTTAAAAAAACAGCCCTACGGTTGGATAATCGATATTCGCGTAGTCCAGAACGACCTCTCGATGCGCGATCTTGTAACTGCCATCTACCCGGCGCAGGGTATCGCGGCGCTGCCCGGCATAAAGGTAATTGTCATTACCAGGGCGCGCATAATGCATATGGAAGTTACTGATGACCTTTAACACATCGTCTTCATCAGTAAGAATTTCAACGTTGCTTACAAGACGTCGCGTGCGTGCGGGAGGACTTTCCGACCAAGAATTCATTTTGTACGCGCGCTCGACACGAATCATCATCTGCAGGTAACCTTCTTCACGGAGGGGACAACCATCAGAGTCCGTGCCCTCAAGCTCGCGCTCTATACTGATCATATCTTCGTTGCCGCGCTCGCGATTATTGACCATCACGTTAACCCGGGAAGGCACAATGTAGCGCAGGTCTTCGGTGACAAGCGCAAACCACTGCTGATACTGGCGACTGTCCAGCATCCTGGCTTCCTGATAATAGAACTGCTCCACAGATAGTTGTAGCTCCGGCGTTAAACTGAGTGCACTCATGCTATTCCTCCACCGCTTGCAGGGCATTCCGCCAGCGAATGAAGAAGGCTCGGGCATAATGTTCATTCGCTGTCACATCAACCATGCCGGGCAGGTCTGGATGCGGTTTCTCTTCGTTGAGTCCCAGACCATAGAAATAGGGTCTATCATCAGCGAAATCAAAATTACTACCCCTGAACTGCTGCGACCAAACTTCCGAATCCTCCTGCTCAAGAATTCCCCCCGGGCCAAACAGGGAAGTGTAGTTAGTGCGCAAGGTCTTCTTGATTGCTTCGGGTGCATCGGCGGGCACGACTGACCAACTCCAATACTCCACCTTGCCGGGACCCCTGGGATGTGAAACCTTGAAAGAGGCATTCGACCAGAGAAACGACAGGTTGGGATAGACACCGTAGGTCAGGCCCTTCATCCGTGCGCGCAGTGGACCCACGCGCTCCTCGGCCTTGGCCTGGGTAGCGCGCAGGTACTCATGAACCTCAGAGCTGCCAAGAATAGAACCGGGCGCCTCCATACCCCACGCAACATTGTCTACCGGTGTCTCTTCTGGCATTAAACGGAAAGTCGCCCCGTGCCCGAGCTCTGTCACCACACTAAGGCCGTGGTCTATGATTTCCTGATTAGCCTCGGGTGGAATAACAGCCGCATGCAAAAAAGGGCCATGGTTTACATCACCCAGTTGGTTCTCCATGGGCAACTTCCAGTTGGCGTCGATCACCCATCGATGGGGCGCACCCACAAATTCTATTCCCCCCTCGAAGCGATCCAGGAATGCCTCCAAATAAAATCGCTGATCGCCCAGATAGTCTTCCAACGAAACAATGTCTTTATCGAAGCTACCGAAGTAAAAACCGCGCCAGCTTTCCAGGCGCGGCACCTGCTTTAAACCCAGTTGGCTCTTATCTGGTCGCGATTTAAGCTCGCGTTCCTGGGGGATGGTGACCAGGTCACCTTCAACGGTATACGACCAGTTGTGATAGGGGCAAACAAAGCGTTTTGCGTTGCCGTGATCGGCACGGCACACGGGAAGGCCGCGATGGGTGCAGCTGTTAATGGATGCATAAACGCCGCTGTCGCTGCCCCGTGCCAGGATGATGGGCGTTTCACACATGTAGGCTTGCACAAAATCGCCAGGCTGCTTGATCTGGCTTTCATGACCAAGGAACAGCCAGGACTTACCAAACACGCCTTTCTTCTCAAGCTCATAGACATCGCTGTCCGTCCAGCAGCGGCGACTGACCAGGGTGGCATCGTCATTCACCAATTCACTGACTTTAAATGGCACGGTTGAATTCCCCTCATTGATCCGAAACAACGCATTTCGCTTGAGGAATAAAAATTATCACTCGTTAATTTAAATATCAAGCGCGTCGCCCGCACCCTGACATTCGAACGACGTTAATCAGCGGATATCGCTGTTATTTAAACCGAGCTCCTGTCGTCGGCACGACTGCTAATGCCTAGCGGGGCTTGTCGCTATCTTTAACTCTCACCAGGCCGCCCATAATACCCACGTAAGCTGCGCCACCTGGGCCAATTGATATAGAACCGTAGTGATTGTTAAACAACCACCCGGTACCAGTCAGTAGTTTGAACACGGGTTCTCCGGTCTCAAAATCCACTGCTGTGAAGTACCAGGCATGTAAATCAGCAGGATTAGCTTCGTCACGTGTATACAAATAGATCAGGCCGTTTGCTTCCGAGACCTTGGGCACCGCCGATGGAGACGTGATCTCCAGGTTTTCCCAAGCCGTCACGCAACCACTGCCGTCAGCAAGGATATCGACGCGCGCAAGCCCCGGCTCGGATGTTGGCACATTCTTGGGTCCCGAATAGCCAAAATTGTTCTCCGCAATCAATGAACGCCCCACCGCCGCCAATGAGTTTTCCGTTGTGCCTTTATCGGGAGGAAAAATTCCGTGCTTGCAAATGACACTGCCATCGCCCTGATCATAGATCATCATGTTCACCTGACCGTCAGCGTTATCCGTAATGGCTACGTAGTCTTGCCCGACCAAGGTAGGCGTAGTCCCTGACCCGTAACCCATGGTGCCTTCCTTGGCTGCGCTACCTCGATCATATTCCCGGCGCCATTGCGTCATTAACTCGCCATCATTACCGCGCCGAAAACTGTACATGGCATGACTTGAGACCACGAACACGCCCTTCTCCCCCACGGCGAGCGCGTTATCAATGCCCTCTGGCTCGCTATCGATGCCCAGCGATATTGCCTCTCCCTCTTTACCATCGGCACTCACCACTCCAACCACACCTGCCCGGGTGATAAACCAATAATTACCCTGCCAATCCGGCATAACATCAATAATGCGATGTGGCCCACCTCCCGCGGAGTCGAGCACATCGACAAGAGGTATGCCTTGCTGCAACGACCACCGGTAGCGGTCCTCTGTGCGCGTCAACTCCCAAAGCTGGATGGCCAGTTCGTTGGTGGCCAGCAAGACCCTGTCCTGGCTATCCAGGTGAAAATAAACACCGCCGCTGAATTTCTCGCCGATGGGAAGCCAGCGCGTGATCACCTGCCTGGCGATTATTTTCAAGGTATCTGGATCTCGAGCCACAAGGGTCACACCAAAGGGTGTCACGCAGGTACCAATCATTTGGCCGGTGCTGTTAAAGGTCTGGGCAACACAGCTGCCTAGTAGGCGGTGAAACTGCAGCGTACTCACCTTTGGATCAACGCCTAGTGGGCCTGCCCAGGGGTAACTGTCACTCTGCGCCGCGTCGTTATGCATGCTATTTAAACCCGCGGGAGCCAGGAACGGGTGCTGAACGCGCTGTGATTTATTGGGAACCGGTTTTGCGATAGCCGGGGCACCCAAATAACTCGGTACTTCGACGGCGCTAGAAGGTGTTGGCCTTGCCGGGTCTGACTCCAGATACAACCACCCCAGGCCTGACACAGCCAATAAAAAGATCAATACCGCGAATAAGAGCTTCATAGCACAACGCCTTATCGCCCCAGCCATTGCAACTGGAGCCCATCATGTTATTCCAAAGCGCGCCTGTCTAAAAAAGCAAAATAGGCCGGCGCAATTTTTCATCATAACAATATGGCAGTCGAAATACCGAGTAGCCGAGTTGTGACGCGTTTAGGGTTAACCACCTATGACGCTCTGGCGATTTCTTCACCTAGATCAGCAGCTGCTTCCTGTGGCAAAAGGAACCACCGCAAGCGCTCGCCTTCCTCGGTCAGATGAAGTTCATACCGATCTTCCTGACGGTTAACTTTAACGAGTTCCGCCTCGGCTAATTCACAAAAACCCTTCAATGCATTCACATCAGGCGCCGTGGATGTGTTGGAACCAAGCAGATCAGTAAAACCCCAATTCTTAAGACTGCTTACCAACTTCATTGGCTGGCCCTGAAATTGCCATACGCCGGAGTCGGTATTGAACTGGTAAAAGGGCAGCAAACGCCATCCATGCTCCGCCACCAACTCTATGGCTCTTAACAGGTATTCAAATTCCTGCTCGTCGATGAAGTAATTAAAATTGAGCCGCACCCAACCCGGACGCAGCACCATCGCCCCGTTTTGAATTTCCGCTTCGATGGCGCGGCTGTAATCCATGTCCATGCCGAGCAAGCTGTGGCCATAGGGTCCAGCACAGGAGCAGCCACCGCGCACTTGTATACCAAATAAATCATTGAGCAATGAAACAACGAATCCGTAATGCAGGTCTTTCTGGCCGTGCCGAAAACGCAGGGACATAATTGAAAGACGGGGAGCAGTATGCCCGCCGAGAATTTCGATGTTGGGAACCTCTTTAAATCTGGCGATCGCGCGCTCAACAAAGCTGTGTTCGCGGCGCTCTATTTCCGCAGTACCCACTTCCTGTTGCAGCTTGAACACCAGGCCTGCGCGAATCGACTCAATAATCGCCGGGGTGCCGCCCTCTTCCCGGCGCTCGTGATCCTGAATATAAAGATGATCCTCAGGAGTGACATACATCACGGTGCCACCACCAACCACGGAAGGCACACTGTTAACTAATACATTCTTCTTTACCACCAGCACACCGGGTGTGCCCGGGCCGCCGACAAACTTGTGTGGCGAAATGAAAACAGCATCCAAAGGAGCTTCACCCTGCATATCAATGCCAACGTAGGGTGCGGCAGCAGCATAGTCCCAAAACGCCAGTGCATCATGCCGCTTTAACAAACGCGTGACTTCATCAATGTTGCTCTTAATGCCGGTGACATTGGACGCGGCAGAAAAACTGCCAATCCGCAGGGGCCGGTTGGCATGGGCCTTAAGCTGTGATTCCAATTCAGAAGTATCAATCTGTCCACACTCGGTTAGAGGGATGGACACCACATCGGCAATGGACTCGCGCCAGGGTAACTCGTTGGAGTGGTGTTCGTAGGGGCCAATAAATATAACGGGGCGCTGGTCGTCAGGAATCTGTGTTTCCAACTTGTAGCGGTCTGACAAATCACGGGGCAAGCGCAGGTTCAGGATATCAATCATCTTATTGATGGCAGCGGTGGCTCCGGGGCCACAAAAAATGACCTGATCATCCGCGCTGCCGTTCACAGCACTGCGAATTTGCTGCCTGGCCTGTTCACGCAATGCGGTGGTCTGGGCTCCGGTAAACGAAGTCTCAGTGTGGGTGTTGGCATACCAGGGCAATACTTGCTCGCGAATATAGTCCTCGATAAAGCCAAGTCCGCGACCGGAAGCGGTGTAATCGGCATAGACCATTGGCTTCTCACCAAAGGGGGTCTTAAAGGGCTGCTGGGAACCAATAACGGCTTCGCGGATTTTTTCAATCAGTTGATTCATGCGGGTGACACCTCATTCAATGGAAGAATAATAGGCCAGGCGCGATGAAACATTGTTTCTATTTGTAGTTATATATTATCTTTTATCGTAATATTGTTTCATTTATCAACACATAAACGAAACAAATTTACATATAAAGCCAGAATAGTGAATCGGGATTAGGATGAACACGACTGACAAGACCATTTTGCGCCACATGCAACGGGACGCCACCCTGTCTGTGGCCGATCTTGCAGAATTAGCTGACATATCGAAGTCCGCCTGCTGGCGACGCATTCAAAAACTGGAACAACAGGGCGTCATCCGCAACCGTGTCACCCTGCTGGACCCGGCCGCGGTTGATCTTTCGCTCACCGTTTTCATCACGGTCAAAACCAGCCAGCACAATCAATCCTGGGTGCGCCAATTCACCAAAGTCACCGAAAATATCCCCGGAATTCTTGAGGTGCACCGTATGGGGGGGGATGTCGACTACCTGATCAAGGCCGTCGTCAAAGACATGCCCGACTATGACGCGCTCTACCAGGAACTGATCAAGGCCGATCTTTTTGATGTTAGTGCCAGCTTTGTCATGGAAGCACTCAAGCAGACCACGGAACTCCCGCTCTAGGAAGCGTGATCTTGCTATCGCCGGGGCACTCACCAATTAGTTCTTCATTATTTGACCGAAGGCAACTGATACTGGTCAAATTTTTCGCGCACGTTGATGACATCCACATCGCGTTTACCATCGAACCTCTTTATCAAAAGGTCCAGCTTCTTGTATCGCGCATACACTACACCGCTGCGCCCGCCCTGATAAAACGCTGCCTTGGTCGCGACTTCAGCTTTTTCACTATCGACGTAAGCCAGCGGAATGGTAAATCTACCCTTCGAAAGCCCCAGAGTCGCTTTTCCCTTCAAGTCTTTGACTACCATTAGCTTGGACACCCATCCCGGTGGATCACCCCGGTTGTCAAACATGGCCACCAACGGCCTGGTATCACTTACACTGAGGTCCGCCTTTGCTGCCAGTTCCACAGGTTTTTGAAAAACACCTTGGGCCTCCTTCAATTCAAGTAATGCCGACCAATAGTCGCCATCAAAGCTTTCGTGCTCACCATCGACACTGACCTTATCCAGCAGCAGGCTTGAGCCACTGATATCAGCCTTGAATTCCAGCGGGATACCACCCGCGATATTGATATTCGCGGCAAGATCAGCTTCGAAACTCTGGTCATCAAGCTTCATCAACACATTACTGGAGTCGAGCAATATAGACCCATTCATATCCTCGGCGCCGAGGAATACGTCTGCATCAAGATTGGCTGAGCCACCTGCAAAGCTGAACGGTAAATCAGGCGGCAGATAGTAATTAAGCACCGACATATCCAACACGGAAGCGTCGTCGATTAACAACTTGAAGTTGCTGTTTTTACGCCGTTGTATTGCTCTTTCGTCATCCAGCAACTCTTTGAAGCTCATATCAGGATCGGGGGCAATGAAGTTTGATCCGCGATACTCCAGGTTGAGACTGTCCCCCTCGAGAAAAGACTCGGCCTGTCCCAGGCGGGAAACCCGCAGTGAGTCATAACTGATATCCATACCAAGGGGTTTGTCGGCCTCAACTGGCGTGTGAATAGAGATCACACCTCGACCCTCAATATCCAGCTCGCGAATCGTTACACCCAGATTGTCTGTGACAGCGGCTAAATCTGTGCCTGCGCGCATATAGCCTTCGCTTACGGCAAGACGCCCCTTTACCTGCCCTGCCCCGCTAATAACCAGGTTGCCGAGATTGGCAGTAAACAGATTAAGAAACCCCAAACTGCGTACTGCAACATCCAACTGCGCATCCAGGTACAAGAATGGCAACATTCGCAATCCCTTGTTATCGCGGGGCACGAACGGAGCAAAGCCAAGGTCCCCGGCTAAATCCCCGCCACTGAAGATCTCGATATCGCTGTTAACGAATGCCGGATCAAGTTTCAGATCAAGGTTTCTCGCATCCAGATTAAAAGGGCCACCCCGAGTTTCAATGCTCATATCAACAATCGCAGAACCCGCGCCGCTGCCCTTGATATTGAATATCCAGTAGGAGTGCTGACCGATGGCTCGCATATCACTCAAGTGCACTTTCCATGGACGCTTCTTTTTGCGCTCTGAGGTATCCGCCGGCACAAGCTCTCTGCCCGTGATCGGCGGGAACCAAGCCTGGATCTTGCTATAGTCCTTATCGGCTTTCAGCCTTGGACGCTGACGATAATCAACATTCTCTGCGCGAACTCCGGTGACATAAACACGCTTTGCAATCAGTGGAAGAAGCGCAATAGATCCTGCACCGGACGTTGCCTCCAGCTCCCATTGCTGGGAACGGCTCTGTCCATTCACTGCAATGCCTTGCGCATGGACTCGGAAGGGGTAAAAGCTCCAGGCGCTCTCCCAGGAAACATGAAACTTTTCGGGGCGAATCATGTTCACTATGTCTTGTGTCAGACTCAGCTGAAGGGCTGCGTTAATGATGAGCAGATAGGCAAGCTCAATGACAATAACCACTTTCAATACTCGTCCGGCGATTTTCTTAACACTGGCCAATGCGATTTTTCCTTTTCATCCTGGTATACAAAACCTGCATAACGTCTATCTTGGCACACTTTACTCATACTCAGGTATCCATAGCTCAAACCAGTGCAAGGTAATTAATCCCAATAATTGCGTATCAACCAAGCCGTTTGATGCCGCTAGAATGCGCACGGCAAAAATTGACATCAACTAGGAGCAAAAAATGCTTAAAAAATTCATACTTGCATTGGTATTGGGCGGCACTGCGGCAGTGAACGCTGGTTTCGCGCAAGCCGACAGCACCGGATTTTTCATCGCTGGTGGCGCAAACTATGCGCAACTGGATACAAAGCTGGATGACGAGATCGACTGGGAGGACGACATTCAAGCGTTTTTCGATGACAAAACTGTAGGCTATAACCTCGGCGGAGGTTACCGTTTCAACAAGTGGCTGGCCGTTGATGCCGCCTACTGGGATCTGGGCGAATTCAAGTCTGACAAACTGGAGAACGGCGGCAAGCTGGGCTTCGACACCTCTATATGGACTGTTGGCGGTATTGTTTCTGCGCCACTGTGGATACTGGACGTTTATGGACGCGCCGGGGCTGCTATGTGGGACGTCGACTCTCGCTACATTGACAACGACGGCACCGATCTCTACTACGGTGCAGGTGTTGCGCTTAACGTTTTCCGAAGCCTGGATATCTACCTGGAGTACGTGCGCTTCGACGCTGACGATGCCATCGATACAGCTGGCCTTGGACTGCGCTGGACTTTCTAAACCGTCAAACGCCAAACCTGTGCAGCTCGCCGGCCACCCGTCGGTGAGTTGCCCACCTCCCCCAAAACCCGACTGACACACCTTTGCGGAAGCAAATTCTGCTCACTAGCCTATACTCAGGGCGAGCCCATACAATCGGGAAAGAAACGTGAACCTGAGAAACATGATCGTTATAGGAGTAATCCTGATCGGTGGTTACTGGTACTACCAGAATATGTACTTGCCTACCCAGGGCACGCCACTGGAACAGCAGCTACAGCAGAACGCCAAAGTAATGGAGAAGTGCATCAAACAGGAAACTACCATGGCTGCCGCGTCCGGTATGGCCGGGGTAGGCATGAGCCTGGAAGATGCCAGGGAGTATTGCGCCTCAGAGAACGGGCTGTATCAAAAAGACGGTCAATGGCACAGGTACTAACAGATCATGCTGGATGTGACAAAGCGCGGGAATACACCGAAGAATCCACATTTCCGCCGCTCAGAACGACTCCCAGCTTTCTACCCTGGTAGTGATGACATTGCTGCATCAGGGCCGCCAGGGCGGCTGCGCCAGCCCCTTCTGCTACATTATGAGTATCGTGAAAAAAGCAATTCATCGCCTGAAGTACTTCATCGTCGCTGACGGCCACGATCTCGGCAACATTGCCAGACATTACCTGCAACGCCTCATCATTTGGCACTCGAACCGCCATTCCGTCTGCCAGAGTATTCGCTGAATCAGTGCTCACACAGTGCCCGGCCGCCAGTGACTCCTGATAACAGCGCGCCTCTGTAGAAACAACGCCGACTATTTCAGTCTTCAAACCCATGGCATTGCGGGCACTGATCATGCCGCAAATACCGGATCCGAGTCCAATTGGTACATAGACACGCTCAAGCTCTGGCTGGGCTCTGAAAAATTCAAGGGCGTAGCTTCCAACGCCGGCAACCAGATCTGAGTGAAACGAAGGCATTCGATGCAAGTTGCGTTCTTCAGCCAGGTTAGCTGCATGCGCTACTGACTCATCGAAATCTCGACCATGAACCACCAGCTCGCAACCCAATGCCTCCATAGCACGATTTTTGCTGGCGCTATTCCCGTGTGGCACCACCACAACAGCGGGAATGCCGCTGCGAGACGCGGCAAGTGCGACGCTCTGTCCGTGATTGCCGCGGGTCGCAGTAACAACCCCCGGACAGTGAGGCTCCCGTTGCCTGAGGCGGTTCATGTAAACCAATCCACCACGAACCTTGAACGCGCCCGTGGGATTATGGTTTTCGTGCTTCACCCAAACGTGATTGCCACAACGCGCGCTAAGCAGCGGCCAATTAATTTGTGGCGTCGGCAATAACGCCTGGTAAGCGATTTCTGCCGCTGCTTCCATTTCGGCCAAGGTCAGGGCGTGCAAATCAGTCGTTCTCCGCCAACCGCTCGGCTACTTCCTGGTACTCTCTACAGGCGGCGGTATCAACTTTTCCCTCGTCCTGAAAGTCATCGCAGCTCAACGCAGCCATACTGCGCATACAAGCCAATGCGGGGTCGTGTAACTGATGATCTGAGGGCACCTGCTGCACTCCAGCTCTCATTGTGTCACACATATTTTGCAACATCGGTTCCATCATCTGCCTGACTTCGGGGGTCAAATCCGCCTCCGAAATCTGGGCCATAGAGCAATGCTTCACTTTCTCGCATAAATCAGTGGCGGCGTCTTCCAAGTCGCCTGCAACCACATTGCTGGCAACGGCGAATAGCACTCCGGCCACTAACAGCCCGTTTTTGTAAATCGCAAACATAAGCTTTCCTTTGATTATCGCGAAACCTGCCACAAATCCAGTATAGGCATGCTTTATACAACAACGCCATCCAGTGCGAAGTTCACCTCATGGGCCTTAAGCTCTTGGTGGCACTCACTGCACCTGGTTTGTGCATTAAGCTCTCCACCGCAGCTTTCATGCATGACAATCATTGGCGGACCCAGCTGATCAGGATCACACCAACGATCTCCCCAACGGAGCAATGCCAGAAACCAGGGAAAAAGATCCCGTCCTTTGGCTGTCAATTGATAGGCATAGCGCAGAGGCTTATCCTGATAAGCCACCTGCTCAAACACCCCCTCAGTCACCAGAAAACGCAGTCGGTCGGAGAGAATATTTGTTGCCACGGGCAGCTCCCTCAGAAATTCGTCAAAGCGTGTCAGCCCGTGATAGGACAACGCAATCACGTTCGCCGTCCAACGATCACCCACCAGGTTAATCAGGTTTTTATACAACGCTCTTTCAGAGGGAATATCCGCGGTAGCAATGGATGATCGGCGGCGCACTTTTTTCTCCCTTCTGTCCCGGGCTGCGCCAGGGCCTGGCACATAATTAACGTCCGCTAACTCTACCCCCCCATCGCAGCTAGCGCACTCAACAATCGGTTTGAAGGATTGACCGCACAGAACATGAGTGAGCTCCACCCGGTCCAGCTGGGGGTTTTCGAACCAGTTTCTCTCCCAGCGAATGGCCAACAGGGCGCAGTCATAAAGATCGACAGACTTTCGGGTCAGGTGATAGACCGGCCGCTTGCTGGTAGGGCTCGTTTCCCTGCGCAAACAATCGATCTCCTGCAGCCACTTGAGGCGGTTTGACAGCACACCTCTTGACACCCCCATTGCAGACATCATTTCGTTAAAGGTGTTAATGCCCCACAGCACTTCCTGAATAATGAGCAGACACCATTTGTCACCTATCTGGTCCAGGGCGCGGTTAATGGAACTGGCCCTGGTGATCAAATCACTCATTCAGAAAAAACCTTCAGTTTTAGCCTGCGTATTGAAGCAGATGTCGTTAGCCACAGGCACCAGCGGTCACCCCGGCAATATCAATATCGGACTTCATAGCCATCCTCGTTTATTATTTGTTGCTGAACTTGCGATGACTGTGAATTTTTTCACAGTTCGCATTTCATCCATTGACCCGAGTCAGGGACAAGCGCAGTATAGCGCGGTGCCTGCGGGTACAGGATTAATTTTAGAAAATTGCAACCAGCTGTTACAGCTGTACGAAACAGAAGCACTATTTTAAGAGCAGAACTCATGATCACTTTGCACCAGACATCAATCAGTAAGCGCGACGGTATGTATACCGTCGCACCTGTGTGTCTGTGGACAGACAAGGTGGTTTGAGGAAGCACTTGAGATAATCAAGATTTAGAAAAAGGCCTCCGAGAACCCTGATTCCGGAGGCCTTTTTTATTTCCTGCCAAAAAGCTCCTCCAGTCCAGGGTTCTCTGCCTAGGGAATAGAACCGTGAAAAGGTCACTGGAAAACAATATAAAGGCAATTTACCTGCTGGGATTCTTCACTGGATTTTTGGTGGTGGTGCCCGTCTTCGTGCCGTTGTTGCAGGGCTACGGCCTGTCAATGAGCCAGGTGATGCAAACCCAGGCACTGTTTGCACTCACCATTGCCCTTTGCGAAGTACCCTCCGGTTACATTGCCGACATGTGGGGAAGACGCAACGCAATTCTTCTCGGCAGCGGGCTCAATGCGCTGGGCTTCTTTTCCCTGCTGTGGGCAGACAGCTTTGTCGAATTCCTGATCTACGAGTTTATTCTCGGTGTGGGTTTCAGTCTGGTGTCTGGAGCAGACCTCGCTCTGCTCTACGACACAGAGTTGTATTTGCGCGAGCGCGGAGAGCGAGGAGGCCCGGGAGCAAGCAAGTCACTCAGCCGTTTGATATCAGTAGAGGCGGCGGCATCAGGTGTCGCGGGAATCGCTGCCAGCGTGCTGTTGCTGTGGTCGATGGATAGCGTTGTGGTGGTACAAGCGTTTACCGGTTTCGCTCCACTGCTGCTGGCACTGCTGTTGGTAGAGGCACCGCGTCCCGTGGCTGCAGATGAGCCTGCCGTTGGCCACAGTGATAACGCTCGCAAAATTGTCGAGTTGTTGCTGTTTGGCAAACCAGTCGTATTCTGGACAGCCTTTGCGATTACGGTGTTTGGGCTAATGGCAGTTTATGTTTTCTGGATCTACCAGAAATACTGGGAACTGCAGGGGGTACCGCTGGAATACTTCGGGTATATCTGGGCTGCGTTCGCACTCACGGTCAGTCTGTCTGCTCGCTTTAGTGACACCCTGGAACAACGGCTGGGTTATCGCCAGGTACTCGTGCTCATCGCAATCCTTCCTCTGGCGGGATTGCTAGGCATGGCGCTTGGAGCTGGTTGGTTGGGTGTCATTTTTGGGCTAGCGATCCAGGTCTCACGCGGCCTGTCCATGAGTCTTTTTTATGAAGCGCTCAACCGGCGGGTGCCCGGCGAGTTTCGTGCCACTGTGAATTCACTGGTAAGCCTGGGAGTTAGGTCCACGTTTATTGTCACTGGACCACTGCTTGGACTGGCTCTTGATACCAAGGGAATGCAGGTCACTCTACTGGGCTTGCTCGCGATATTTACCCCGTTGATGGGATTGGTTTTAGTTCCACTGGTCTTTCGTATTCGTCGGGAGAAGGCCGAGGAAGCACTGCAAG
Source organism: Halioglobus sp. (assembly GCA_039979015.1). Lineage (GTDB taxonomy): Bacteria > Pseudomonadota > Gammaproteobacteria > Pseudomonadales > Halieaceae > Halioglobus. Next base: position 300,462 of record JBDWAD010000007.1, on the reverse strand, counting down.
CCTCGGCCCAGCCTGCCGCCGCCTGATAAGGGCGGCGGCTTTTCTCCACTTTGCCTACCAGACCGCCTTACCCTTAGCTAATACTCGTTTAATGATAAAAACCTCTCGAGACAACGTCGTCTAAAAACCAACAAAGGAGTAAACTCTGTCTAACCGGGACTGTAATCGACTCTCCGACGAGGACTACAAAGCGCTCCATGAACGCAACTATAAAAGATGTCGCAAAACTCGCTGGCGTTTCCTTCAGAACCGTTCCTCGTATTTCCAATCGAGAGCCTTCGGTGGGCGAAGAGCAGCTCGTTGAGAACATCCGATCTATCGGCCTTGGTGAGGAGATAAAATCCCAGCAACACGCGTTCAAACCGGAGCTGGTGGTTAGACGTTCTAAATGCCCTGCCAAAATATGAGAGAAGCCATTTGCGCCAGCCAGTTATTCGACGGGGAACGCTGGCTCCCCGATCACGCCCTATTGATGCAGGGCGATTTGATCGAGACCGTCATTCCATCGAATCTCATTCCCTCAGACGTTAGCCGAATTGAACTTGGTGACGGCATTCTGGCTCCGGGGTTGATTGACATTCAAGTCAATGGTGGCGGCGATGTAATGCTTAACAATTACCCTACTGCAGATGGCGTTCAGCGCATCGCAGCAAGCCATCGTCAGTTCGGCACCACCGGCCTTTTACCTACTGTTATCAGCGATACTCGAGAGATTCAGCAGGCGGCAGCCGCGGCAGTAGCCAAGGCACGCGCAGATGGCGCCGCCGGGGTGCTCGGCCTGCATATTGAAGGCCCGTTTTTTGACCTGCAGCGTCGAGGAACGCACAACGCAAAAATGATTCGGTCGATGGATGAGCAGGATATAGAGTGGCTAAGCGAGATCCGCGGCTTTCCTGTTGTACTTACCCTGGCCCCCGAGCACACTGCGCCTGGGCAAATACGCCAGCTTACTGACGCCGGACTGCTGTTATGCGCCGGCCACACTAACGCCGATTACGAGAGTATAAGGGCGGCTATAGCAGAGGGCTTAAGGGGCTTCACACACCTCTTTAACGCAATGAAGCCGATGACGGCACGCGAACCTGGCACAGTCGGCGCAGCACTTGAAGACGCGGAAACCTGGGCAGGAATTATCGTTGACGGCCACCATGTACATCCCGCGACGGTCAGACTGGCCCTGCAGTCCAAAGCGCCTGGAAAATTAATGCTTGTGAGTGACGCAATGTCCACGGTGGGCGGCGAACAGGACACTTTTGAAATCTACGGAGAACACATAGCAGAGCGCGACGGCCGCCTGATCAACTCAGAAGGCAACCTGGCGGGTAGCGCTATTGCGCTCATCGACGCGGTTCGCATAAGCCACGAGCAAATTGGAGTCGAGCTCGGAGAATGCCTGCGGATGGCTTCACTCTACCCTGCTCAATTTCTTAATCTGGATCACCGGCTTGGTCGGCTGCACGAGGGATTTCGCGCCGACCTAATTTACTTCAACAGTGATTATACCGTCACCGATACATGGGTTGCCGGTGAGCACCAGCGACATGCCGTTTAACAGACAGACAGACACCACCATGAAAGTCGTCATTCCAGAAAACGCAAAAGCGGTCGCACATTACGGCGCCGATATTTCCTGCTAATACGGTTGGTCGCCGGTGGCCTCGAAATCAGGCACCCCGAATCGATGGCCCTTCAGACGCAGCTTCCAATTTAATGCGGGCCAACCGGGTGGCCTGCCGCAAAGACATGAGATGGGCATAGATTGCTTGAAGAAAGCCGCGCTGATTAAGATCGAGTATCGTTTGGTCATCGATCTCGCGTAACTTTTTCTCGTCAACGAGATAAATACCATCCACCTGGACTTTCACGCCGTTGATGTCCAGGCTCAGGCTTTGCTGTATCAGCATTTCCTTGTTCGCCAATAGAGTCATAAATGCCTGCGTCACATGGCCCTGTTGCACGTATGCCTGCAGATCGTCGCGCCGCTTGGCCATAAACTCAGTCAACTCGCCCGCATCTGAAAAAAGTCGCTCCCCTTCAGTCTCATTGACCAGCGCTGAGTCAGTGTCAATGGCAACTGTCACCGTTTCCGCTTCAGGGTTAGCTATCAGTAACTTGAATGGCGACATACGCAGCGCACCAGGGAAAAAAGTCCCCAGCCACTTATCTCCTTGCAACAGAAGGTTCTCTCCCTGGGCAAGCCCGAGAAGCGCGACTGACTGAAACTGGCCCGTTTCGGCGTTCTTGATAAACACGATCGGGCAATCCAGTGCCACCTGGGCAAACTCGTGCACAGTAACGGGAAGCACCTGCTGCCCCCTGACAATATCAAGATCAGGCGCGTTACGAACTCGCAGTCCTGAGTGCAGTGAAGGATCAAGAGGAACCGGGTTAGCCATTATGAACTCCAAAAAGTGGTAAAAAAATGCTGGGAAGTATAAACAAAAAAGGTAAGCTATTCTTCTCATTTTCGTGGTCTGGGTAACTGAAGCACCCTTCAATACACCCACCGAACTGATTCGCAATAAGCGGACTCAGGCTACCGTTGCCTGTAACCCTGGACCGGTTGTCGATTGACCTGACGGCCATTTCAGGTAATCCTGAGTCCCTTCAAAAAAGCAGGGTATTCGCATGGAACAACTCTCAGGTCAGGACGCTATGTTCCTGCACGCGGAGATCGACGGTCTCCCCCAGCACATTGGTGGCGTTAGCATCTATGACCAATCCACTGCACCCGGAGGAAAGGTTCGTTTCAAGCAAATTTTGAAGATGCTGGAACGACGTCTGCACCTGTCACCCATATTCCGCCGCAAGCTGGCTTTTGTTCCGGGCGGTCTGGGTCGGCCCTACTGGGTGGAAGACCCGGATTTTGATATTGAATACCACGTGCGTCACATCGCCCTACCCAAGCCCGGAGACTGGCGCCAGCTGTGTATTCTGGCAGCCCGCATTCACTCGCAGCCACTGCGTCGCGACAAGCCAATGTGGGAAATTTACGTTATCGAAGGACTGAACAATGTAGAGGGTTACCCGCCCGGCTGTTTCGCCCTGTTGCTGAAGGTACATCACTGCGCCATGGACGGAGCCACTGGCACCCAGTTCATGAATATCGTTCATGACATGACCCCAGAAACTAAAGATCCCGGCGATCCACCCCCCTGGATCGTAGAGCGGCCCTCCCGGACGCGCATGCTGGGCAGAGCGTATCTGGATGCCTGGCGCAAGCCCGGCCAGGCTCTGGACCTCATTAAAGGTTCGATACCGGCAATCCGCCGGGTCAGGGAGGCCCGCAAAAGCGGCGAGGTCAGGTTCCTGGAGGACAAACAGGCAACCCGCTTTCAAGGCAAAATCTCACGCCACCGGGTAGTCGGTGCGCGAAAATTCGACTTCGAAGCAGTACGTGCGATCAAAAATTCCTGCCCCGGCGCCACCATCAACGACGCGATGCTGGCTATCGTTTCCGGCGGCATGCGCAAGTACCTCGAAGACAAAGACGAACTGCCGGATGAAACCCTGGTCACCGGTTGTCCCATCGACGTGCGCTCCGCAGAGGAACGCGCAGCGGGCGGCAACATGGTCGGTTTCATGAATGTAGGCCTGCGCTCTGACATTGAAGATCCGGCAGAACGGCTGGCAGCAATCCACGAGGAATCAAAATCGGCAAAAGCTTATGCCGAAGCGCTGGGGCCGCGTTTTGCTGTAGACCTGACCGATGTGCTGCCCGGGAACGTACTATCACTGGCGGTGCGCACTGCTTCAGCCACAGGCCTCGCAGAGGCTAGCGTCATGTTCAACACCATCGTAACCAATGTGCCAGGTGCGCCATTCCAACTTTACATGTGCGGTGCAGCACTCATTGATTCAATAAGCCTTGGGCCACTGCTGCCCAACGTGGGCCTGTTCCAGATTGTCTACAGCTCGGTGCAAGACAAAAAAGGTACCGTTACCCTTTCGTTCACCGCCTGCCGCGACATGATGCCGGACCCCGGTTTCTACGCAGAGTGCGTGCAAAAATCGTTTGATGAGCTTTACGCAGCCACGGTCGGCTAAGATTACCAGCTAAGGCAGTGCCTAGAGAAATTGCGAGATCAGCTGATGCACATTGACTCTAGCCTTCAACCTGCTGGCCAGTAGAAACATGCCGCCTAGCTTACGGTGAAAGTAAACTGCATCCGTTGGCGGTGCCTGCCAGAAATCCCGAAAAGCGGTAACCTCTTCTGCACGCTCTGACATTCGCCGAGACATATCCGAGGCCGCAAAGTCATAAGCCGCGTCCTGCTGCAGCGGTTCCAGAGCCATTAGAAACAGCTCCAGTACCAGTTCGCGGTATTCGCTGTCCTCATCACCCATGGCGTAGCCAACTCGCTCAGCCGCTGCAATAAGTCGCTTTCGGTTACCCGCGATTGCTGCCTTTGCCAGACTGCGATACCCGTTGACGAAACTTGCTTTGAAACGCCGCGTGGCGCCGAAGTCCAATAACACTATCTTCCCACTGGAGCGGTCGTACTGGTAATTGGCGAAGTTAGGATCGGTCTGCACCATTCGCAACTCGAACAGCTCCCGAAACATGAGTTCAATCAGTGCAGACATCACCTTGTCTCGTTCCGCCTGGGGCAGCTCGGCAATCGATTCAATAGGTCGACCGCTGACATAGGTCATAGCCAGCACAGTTTTCCGGGTAAGCTCCGGCAGCACCTGGGGAACCAGGAAACGATCATCGCCCGCAAGCAGACCGCCAAAAGCAGCCAGAAACTCCGCCTCTTTGTTGTAGTCAGCTTCGTCTTGCAGTTGCGCCTTGGCGTCATCCAACAATGGCGCTATATCAAACTCGGCTGGCAGCAGCCCAGACAGTTTCAATAATGCGGCTATATTATCGACGTCCGCATTAATACTTCCAGCCACACCTGGGTACTGAACTTTCAGCACAATTTCTTTACCTTCAGGGGATAAGGTCCGGTGGACCTGACCGATGGAAGCCGCCGCCAGGGGTTTATGCTCGAAACCATAAAACTGCGCCTCCCAATCGGCGCCGTATGCTTCCGACATGACCTGGTCTAACTGCCCCGGGGGCATATAACGCGCATCAGAACGAAGACGGGCGAGAATATCTGCCAGCTCGCGGGGCAAGAAATCCCCTGTGTCCATGGACAGTATTTGCCCCACCTTCATGGCAGCGCCGCGCATAGTAGCCAGCTGGTCCGCGACCCGGCGCGCGTTAGCCGGGGTGAGCAACATATCGCGTGCTTTGGGGCGCTTGCCGGCCCGCAATTGTCGGGTACCCTCGGCAAGCATACCTCCAGCCACACCGCCGGCCATTCTGGCCACCCGTGCAAACCGCCCGACTCGTGAAGTCGGTATCGCCTTATGATCGTCGTTAGACTTGTTACTCTTTGCCAAGTTGCTCCCGCTCCTGCCATGCTGCCACGTGGGCTTCTATCATGTCGCAGGCATTGAACTGGGCATCCAGCACCGCGATAAAGTTAAATACGCCAGTAAGCTTGCGGGCGATCAGTGCAAAATCACGGGAGGGCGGAGTAAAGTGTCGACTCGCCGCCGAAACTGCCGCCTGCTTGCCGGCACGTTTCATCAATCGAGAGCTTGCCCAGCAGTATTCGCCGTCCTCATTGAGATACTCTTTGGGGAGCAGTTCGGCGGGCCGAAGTGGCTCCAGCAAATGCAAACAGAAATCGGCAAATAGCTGCTTACCCTCGTCACTGGCGTCGGGTTGCAGACACCCAAGACCCATCAGTCCATCGACGATGCGCGGCAAGTTCTGCTGCTGACTGGCAGCAATAGTCTCTCGCAAGTAATACAAAAAGTCCTGCGAGCAATCCAGCACCGAACCGAAATCCAACAGGGTCAGTTCGTCATTGGCCTCTTTCTTGCGCCTGTCCTCCAAACGCAGCAGGTAGTTGCCAAAGTTTGGATCGGTCTGCAACAAACCCCAATCGTAAAGCTCACAGAAGAACAGCTCGAGCATGGCTTTACCCAGTGCGTTCCTGCGCTGTTGTGAGAGCGCACTCACATCAGGGTCAATCACCGAATATCCCTCAATGAACTCCATAGCCAGCACGTCATCGGAACAATAATCACGGAAAAGCGCGGGCACATGATAATGCACGCCCTCTGGCTTCAATCCAGATACAAGGCCTGCCATTTCCTCGGTCAGCCTCGCTTCCCGGTGGTAATCGATTTCATTGTGCAAATGCGAGCGTAATGATTGCATCCAGTTGTCGAGATCCCGTCCCGATTTTACCCAGCGGGCCAACACCAGCATTTTCACAACAGCGTCGAAGTCACTGTCAATCATGTCAGCAAGGCCAGGGTACTGCACTTTGATGCAGATCCATTCACCAGTTGTCCGAATTTTGGCCAGGTGTACCTGCGCAAGAGAAGCTGCGGCTATTGCCTCCGGCTCAATCTCCAACTCGTGAAAACGCTCGCCAAGCGAATCACGGACAAAGGACTCCAGCGCGTCCCAGTGCAAGGGTTCGGTCTGGTCGGATAGATCGCGCAGGGCGTCCACTAACACAGGGGGTAAAAAGTGCTCGCCAAACAAAGCCAGCATCTGGCCAATTTTGACGTAGGTTCCTTTTAGCCGACCAAGCTCAGCTGCAAATCGTTGCGCCTCGCGCCGGGCAAATTCGGACTGTGGGTCTTCCTCACTGCGTCCCATCACTCTGGACACAGCAGAATCGACAGCCAGGGCACCACCGGCGCGTAAGCCGGCCATGGAAACGGACAGACTGCGGCCCAGGGCCTTGGAAGGAAACAGTGTTTTTTTCGTCTTGGCCACGAACAACCTCTAAAACTGTGGACCGGGGGTTAGCTTTCGCTCAACCCTGTTCAGGCATTGCCAGGGGCTCGCCCTTCTCGTTAGCGCGGATGTAGCCCGGTCGACCGGTAAGCCGCTCCATGTAAGCCAACGTCTGCGGCTTGATGCGATCGTCCAGTTTGAGCGCACGAGCGAAAATCAACGCATAGCAAATTGCGATATCCGCAACAGTAAATCGGTTATCTACCAGGTATTCGTGATCTTCCAGGTGCGCGTCCAGGCGCCTTAAACGCGCAATAAACCATTTGGCGTAGTCATCGGCTACCGCCTGCTTTTCCGGCGTTGGCTCCAGGTAGTAGTAACGCATGGAGATAGTCTGTGGAAAGGTCAGGGTCGCGTCTGCATGGTGTAACCAGTTGAGATAAGCGCCGTACTCCGGGTGGTCAGGTCGCAGCCCAAAATCATATTGCTGATGGCGATCCACAAGATATTGGCAGATGGCCGAGGACTCAGTCATATGCACGTCGCCGTCTACGAAGTATGGAACAGTGCCCAGTGAGTTTACATCGAGGTAATCTCGCTTAAACACCCGCGGCGGAAATGGCAGGATTTCAAGATCGTAATCCAGGCCCATTTCTTCCAGGGCCCAGAGTGGCCGCAGCGAACGCGACCCGGCGCAATGCCAAAGCTTCATCTGAACTCTCCACTCAAGAAAAGTAATTATTATGGGGAGCGGATACTACCGGACTGTTTCACTGCTCGTACAGTGCGACAGGTCAATATTTTCATGCTAGGACGCTATATTATTCCCAGCGTTGGAAGGCACTGTGGGATTAGGGAGCGCTGGATCCCCGCGTGCGCGGGGATGACGAATGAGCGCGGGGTTTACTCGATCTCGCCGGTCTCCAGGCGTTTGGCGTGAATTTGCTCTAGCTTGTAGAGATCCTGCTGTAGCTCGAAGAAACCATGCCAATGGGCGTAGTCAGCGGCGCCCATCATAGCGCCCTGTCTCGCCCGCCGACCCTCGTGGTGCCACAAGTGGTAGTAGACGATCTGGAACTCATCCGTCCAGGGATTTTCCTTGAGCAAGCCCTTCTCTTTAAGCTCATTGAGCATGGCCGTTGCCGGCTCATAATAGGCCTCGTTATAGAGCATGACGGCCTTATCGCCCTGCTTGAAGAAGCCATCCGTGTGGGTACTGCTGTGGCAGTTACTGCAGACCTTCTTCATTTTCTCACGCCCCGCAGGGCCATCCCCCAACAGGGGGCTCAGCACATCATCTGAGCCGCGAACGTTGGACTTTTTGGCCCACAAGTTCCAGTACAGGCGCTCGCTGACATTATGGGTCACACTCAGCTCGCCAATACCACTCATATGACAGGTGGCACAGGTGGGGCCACGATAATCGCCCGGCTCCCAGGCATCCGGTGCTGAGTCCATGGTCCACTCATCGCCTTCGGTATTGAACACATGGCCGTGCTTGGAGTTATTGAAAATTTCGATATTGGGATGGTCCGGACCCAGGTGACAAGAGGCACAGGCATTGGGGTTACGCGCCTCGGCAATAGAAAACTTGTGGCGACTGTGACAAGCAGTGCAACTGCCTGTGCTGCCATCCGGGTATATATTCCCCATGCCATTGTTAGGCCAGGTTTCAGGTGTGGGCCGGTTGTTCTCATCCAGCTTGATCTCAGTGCCGTGACATTGCATACACCCTGTTTCACCGGGGGCACCGGAAAGCTCCGGGTGATTCCGTCCCTCGTGGACAACTTGCAGAGCGTGTAAATTATCCTTGGGAATGATCTGGTGATAAGCACGGAAGTGACCTGAGGAATCAAACTGCTTCTTGGCATCAATGTGGCAACGGCCGCAGACATCGGGAGAGACCAAAGGCGATACAAATACTGGAGTGTCTTCAACGTTGGCATGGCGCATTGCATGCGGCGCATCTTCGGGTACCGCGTGGCAATCTATGCAGGAAATTCCAGCATGGGCGTGCCGGCTGTCGGCCCAATCCGCTACTTGCCCCGGTGACACCTGCTGGTGACAAGTTATGCAGGCTTTGCCATCCTCAGTCAGGCCACGATCGACCTTGAGGGTCTTGACGGTTGCAATACTAATCGCAGTGTCAGCCAACGATACAGCGGCAAAGCACAGCACTGCCAAAGACATTCCGGTTGTCAGAAGGCGTTTCATTGTTCATCTCCCTGATTTTTGTGCCATCCCAGCTGCTCCAGGTGATAGCCCAGGCGATTGTGCCCCACGTGCTTGTGGCATTCCACGCAATTGTATTCGTCCGGTTCCCTGAAATAACGGCGATGAGAGCGGAAAGCCTTACGGTTGCCCTCGCTCGCGGTTTCAAGGTACTTGTGACACTCCAGACAACTTGAGTCGTAAACAAACTCCTCCCGGCGCTCCCTGATAGCGTGCCAGTCAATCTCGTGGGGCTCTTTCAGCAACTCCATCAGCGGGTCTTTGATACCGTGCTTGGCCTTAACCAGGAAGTAATGCAGTGAGTTATCGTGTGGCAGGTGACAGTCGTTGCAGGCTGCTCGAACACCCTGTGGATTATTGCCACCGTGGACATCTTCCCTATAGGCCCGGGCAATGGGCTCATACGCATGACAACTGGTACAGAATTCGTAGTCACCGGTGGCGTGGAACGCGGTATCCATCACCATCCAGCTAACGACAACGGCAACCCCCAGACCTGCAAGGACAAGTGCGATGCGTAACAGTTTCACGAAAGTCTATTTCCCCGTCAATTCAATGCACTGGCGCGCTGAATAAATACTTATTTATTGTAGGGAAATCATAGCAGAGGATTCCCGCTGTGCAATTAGGCTTCAGCAGAATCCGGTCAAAAGTCGCAGCAATAGCTGGAAATGCGGTACCCTGCATCTGTTTCTATCACAACATTAAATGGAATCCCTCCCCAGCGATGATCGATGTAAAAATGTGGGGCCGGGCCCTGGAGCAAATGCCAAAGCTCTCCCAGAGCGAATGGCAGGCTTTGGATCCGGTCGCCAAGTGGCTGATCGCCTGTCGAGCCTCTGTATTGTTCATGACATTTACTGCTGCCGCCCTGGGCGGGCTCATGGCCTGGCGGGCTGGCGCTTTCCATTGGGACCTTTGGCTGGCCACGGTACTGGGGCTGATGTTCGCCCACGCCACCAATAATCTGCTCAATGATTACACCGATTCACGTCGCGGTATCGATAAAGATAACTACTACCGGAATCAGTACGGCGTGCACGTGCTTGAAGATGGACTGATGAGCGAAGGCCAGTTCTGGCGCTATGTAGGGGTCACGGCCGGCATCGCTCTGGCATTAGGCGGCTGGCTTATCTACCAAAGAAGCGGACTCACGATTGATTTAATGCTGGCCGGCGCCTTCTTTGTGCTCTTTTACACCTGGCCATTAAAATACTATGGCCTTGGTGAGCCTGCAGTGCTGCTGGTCTGGGGCCCCCTTATGGTGGGCGGCAGCTATTACGTACTTGCCGGCTCCTGGAGTTGGGATGTCACCTGGCTAAGCCTGATATTTGCTTTGGGGCCCACCACCGTGCTGTTTGGCAAACACACCGACAAGTTGGACGCTGACAAAGCCAAAGGAGTGAACACCTTACCCGTGATGCTCGGAGAACAACTGGCTCGCTATAGCGTGATCGCCATGATTGCCGCCCAATACTTGCTGTCTATCGGGTTGGTGATTACAGGCAGCTTTGGCTGGCCGCTGCTGCTGGTACTGGTTAGCCTGCCAGCGGTAAGACAGCTGGCGACAACCTACAGCGCGCCCAAACCAGCTGAACCCCCACAAAACTACCCCGAAGGTATCTGGCCACTCTGGTTCTCGGCCTATGCTTTCAGGCACACGCGCCATTTTACCTCGCTGTTCCTGCTGGGTGTGATCGCAGATACATTGCTTTACTAGCCTATCAGACTGGAACTGAACCAGTTTCTACTCCAGAATAATCACCAATGGATTTATAACGACTACTTTCGCCAGATAGGGATAGCATGGCAGATTCAAACAAAGAGGGCTGGTTTCGATCCCTGCTCCAACCTTCTGCCAATAAATCAGTCGCGGCACTGGTAGGCATTGGCATCATCCTGGGCGTTGCAGGCTGGCTGGCATTTGATGCGACCTTGCACGCCACCAGCACTGACAAATTTTGTACCAGTTGCCACGAGATGGAAATACCTCTGGCTCAACTGCAAAAAACCAGTCATTACAACAACGCCAGTGGCGTCACTGCAAGTTGCTCCGACTGTCATGTGCCACAAGAATTCGTACCTAAGATGATTCGCAAAGTGGAAGCTGCACGCGAAGTCTGGGGCACCATCACCGGCATCATCGACACCCCGGAAAAATACGCCGCCCACGCACCAGCCATGAAGGCCAGGGAGATCAATCGACTGAAGTCCAACGACTCCCAGGAATGCCGCAACTGCCACGACGCACAGCACATGCTCTCGGTGATTCAGACATCCAAGGCTCAGCGTTATCACCGCGCCCTGGCCAATAACAAGAAAACCTGTATCGACTGCCACGCGGGGATCGCGCACCCGGACAACTCCGGCTAGCCCTACCTCCGCGTGGATTGCATTTTTCGGGGGAGAAAAATGAAACACTACCTGCGCGCATTGATTCTACTCGGATCTCTGTGTTCTGCCGCCCTGGCTGCTGCCCAGGCAACTGAAGGCGCCGGACAGTGCCTGGATTGTCACGACTACGGGGATGACTCGCCCGTCCACGAGGTGCTGTCCAGCGCCCACGGAATTGGCCTGCAGGCTAATGATCCGACGGGGCGCAGGGCTTGCCTTGACTGTCACGGCGAAAGCGCCAACCACATGCGAGCCCCGCGCCGTAACTCACCAGACGTCAGTTTCGGCCCTCGCTGGAGTGCCAGTGCTGGCGACCAGGATGAGACCTGCCTTAACTGCCATGAAGAGAATACCGCCCAGAACTGGCAACACGCACTGCACATGCACAATAACGTCACCTGCGTAACCTGCCACGATGTGCACGAAGAACAAGACAAAGTCTTATTTGCCGATCAACAGGCTGAAGTGTGCACTGTATGCCATAAAGCCGCCAAGCAAGGCATTCACGGAATGGAACGCCGTAAAAAGCGCAACCCGCCCTGCTCTGAATGCCACAACCCCCATGATCACGAGTCAGCCCAGCACCAAATGCTCGCCAATCAATCCTCCGGCTGCCTGACTTGCCACGACCTGGGGCGGATGGCACAAAACGAGCGGGTCAGCGCCAAGGCCAAGAGTTATCACAAAGTCATGACCAACCCCAACCGAACCTGCATAGACTGTCATGAGGGCGTAGCCCATGCACCGGCTGACAGTGTGACTGCAATGCTACCTATGGCGGTAACGGAGCGCGCTGTTACCCTGTTTTATCCTGGCATGACCGATAGCACCTGGTTAACCCAAAATCACCCGGGCTCTCAACCATTACGACAGGGCGCTAACTGCCAACAATGTCACCGTGGCGAGGAAGCAAGCATGGGAAAGGCGCTGGACGACGGCAACGCAACGCCATCGCACCGCAAGGTAAACGTGCAATTCAAACACCTGGATGATGCTCTCAATATTACGATCTCCTGGGAGGGGCCTGAGGATGACCGGCAACTGGCGATCATGTGGGGAGACGATACCAACCCAGCCTACGCCCGCGGTGGATGCTTCGCCGCTTGTCACGACGACCTGGAAGGCATGTCACGCGATCGGGGGCAAGTCAGTTCCAAGTATCTGTCAGTCTCCCGAGAACAACGCAGCCAGGTAGGGCAGCCAGCGATCCTGAAAGACCAGGCCCGCCTTAACGAACTGTCTGCGCAGGGAAATTTTGCCGAGATCTGGCAATTGAATCTTGCAACCGGGCAGCTACGAACGGCTCAACTGCTGGCAAAGACGGTCTGGCAAGAGTCAAAAATGATCTCGGTCAATAATAACTATAAAAAGGGCCGCTGGACGGTAGAGCTCCAGCGAGCGATGGGTAATACTGTGGACGGATTGATTATGAACCAAAGTAGGCGGTACACCTTTGGTATAGCGCTCAATGGTAAAGACAACCCGGCCGGCAAACACTGGGTGTCCTTGCCAATGACTTTGAGTTTCGGTGGCGTCAATACCGACACCGACTTTACAGCTGAGTGACCCTTGATGATAAAAATATACGTCCAGGCTGCGTTTCTCATTTGTTGCACTTTACTGACCGGCAACGCTCTGGGTGCTGACGAACCCGGCTGTCTCGATTGTCATACGGCGGATTCTGATAGTCCTGTTCATGCGGTATTTAGCAGCGCGCACGGCAACCTCAATGGCGGCGGCGCCGCTACCTGCACAGCCTGCCACGGTACCAGTGAAGCCCACGATCGGCGCGGTCGTCGCAATCCTCCCGATGTTAGCTTCGGTCCCAAGTGGCTCTCTGACAGTGCCGAACAGAACGCCAGCTGCCTGAACTGCCATGAAAAAACCGGCGGGAAAATGCTCTGGCTGGGCAGCGAGCACGAACAGGAAAACCTGGTCTGCGCCGATTGTCATAACTCCCACGCCCAGCGTGACCCCTCCATGGACAAAGTACTGGCGGGCGAGCAGTGCGTAAGCTGCCACACCCGCCAGCGCGCGGAAATGCGCCTACCCTCCAGGCACCCGATAGCAGAGGGAAAAACCGCCTGCACCGATTGTCACAACCCCCATGGCAGCGCCACCGATGCCGATTTGCATCAAGTAACGCTCAACGATAACTGCTATAGCTGCCACCAGGAAAAGCGCGGCCCCATGCTTTGGGAGCACGAACCAGTGACTGAAGACTGCTCCACCTGTCATCGGCCGCACGGCTCGGTAAACGACCGCCTGTTGACGGCGCGTGGCCCGGCTCTTTGCCAGGGCTGTCACTCCGCCGCCTTCCACCCCAGTGTGCCCTACGGCGGAGAAGGCTTACCCAGCGGCAGCAGCAATCAAAACCTGATTGGCAAAAACTGCATGAACTGCCACTCACAGGTACACGGATCCAACCACCCGTCGGGAGCGCGGCTGACACGATGAAGTACCGCACACAGATACCGTTTCAACTCACCGCGATCAGCGCCATGGTGTTGATGACAGGCGGTGTTGTGGCGCAGACAGAGGAAGCGGAGGCCGAAAGCCCTTACGCACCACTGCTGGTGGAGACCAGACCCCTCAACACACGCTGGCAGACCGACTATGCAGGTGGAGTGCAGCTGGGGGCAGGATACACCTCTGATGACAACTACATGTTCGGCCAATACAACGGCCTTTATGAAAGTGGCACAACCTTCATCGGCAACCTCCGCTGGCAGGACTTCAGCGAGAGTGAGAGCTACTGGCGCGCCTCTGTTTCCGACCTTGGCCTGGATACCCGTGAAGGAGAATTAATTTGGGGTCGCAGCGACAATTTACGCGTGCAGGTAGGCTTCGACTCGCAAATTCAGGTGCGCAACAATAGCGGCGAAACCCCTTTTGGCGGCTCAGACAGCGCATTGAAACTCCCTTCTGACTGGGAGACAGGCAGTACCACTTCTGATTTCGGACAGTTGGAGGCAAGCCTTTACCGGTTTGACCGGGAACTGGAACGCGACACACTTTTTGCAGGAGTTGAGGCAAAACTGAGCGAAAACTGGCGTGTAGATAGCAATCTGTCGTATGAAGAGAAGCAAGGCACCAGCGATACTGCCGGTGCTATGTATGTGGATGCGTCCGCGGGCGACGCTGCGTTCCTGCCAATGCCGGTAGACTATCGCACTACCGAGTTCGATTTGGGCCTTATCTACGGCAACGGCAGGCTAAACATGGAAGGCCGGTTGGACTATTCGGATTTTGAGAACAAGGACGACATCCTGCTTTGGCAAAACCCCTACCGCTCCCGCTATCCCGATAGCGCCGGCGGCATGGGCCTGGCACCGGATAACGACCAGCTGAGAGGCCGTATCACCGGTCAATACGTTATAGCACCCACCGCTCGCTTTCAGTTTGACGGCAGCTATGCGGTAGCCAGCCAGGATCAGGACTACCTGGATTACAGCGTAAACCCGGCTGCGAGCATCACCGAACCGCTGCCACGCGACTCTTTTGATGGCGAGGCGCAAACAGGGACTCTGAATGCCAAGCTATGGCTCAGACCGCTTAAAAAACTCGATGTAGAGGCTTTCTATAAAGGCCGCGAACGGGACTACGACAATCCCCGCGATGGCTATCGCTATATACGCGGCGACGGTGTCAGTCAGCCCCGAGAGGCGCTCACTGTCTACAACACCTCCCACCACTTCATTTCGCAAACCATGGGGCTTGAAGCCACTTACCGGATGCCAAAGCGAAGCCGACTCCAGGTCGAGTACGCCTACGAGAATATAGAACGAGAAAATACAGCGGTAGAGGAAACCAAGGAGGATCGAGTGACTGTGGGCTACCGCATTCAACCTACTCCAGGCTTTACCACTCGCATCGAGCTCCTGTACGGCAACCGCAACGCCAGCACCTATCACTGGGATCAACGCTACTACGCGCTATTGGACACCCAGTTGATCAATGCAACGCCTGACAACCAGCGCTACATCAACCACCCCGAACTAAGCCAATATTACATGTCCAATCGCGTGCAGGAGCGAGGAAAACTGGACCTGGGCTGGTTGCCAACCGAGCACTGGAATCTCAATTTCAACCTGTTGGTACAGAACGACGACTACGACAAAACCTACACCGGCCTACGATACGCTTACTGGGAGCGCTACCACTTCAGCGCCAGTTACAACCCTTCTGCCGAAATATCCGCCACCGTCTATGGCGGATTCGATCAGTTTGACTCCGAGTTGATGGGACGTAGCTTCCGCGGCGGCAATGAGAAAAATGCCTTTGAAATTTATCCGCCCCTGCCCCAGGCAAGCGACCCCAGCCGCGACTGGCGCACCGACTCAAGTGATGAGAGCGTTACCGTTGGTGCGAACCTGAATTGGAAGCTCACAGACAAGCTTGATCTGGAAGCCGATTACAGTTTCGTCGATACCCAAAGCGACCAAAAATTCAGAAGTTATGGGGCTGCCGATGTAAGCCCGGAAAACCTACCCAGCATAGAAACCAACATGCACCATTTTGTGGCCAGCGGCACCTGGCATATGCGGGAAGATTTATCCTTGAAGATGGATTACCAGTACTACCGCTACAGCTCTGATGATTGGGCGCTACAAGGCGTGCAAGCGGACACCATCGACAAGGTATTGACCTTTGGGGCAAGAAACCCCAACGAAAAAATTCATTACGTGGGTGTGTCAGCGATTTATCGCTGGCGTTAACACCAACCATGCCCTGAGGGGCGGGAGAGAAGAACCATGGGAACTCTTACGCGCAACTGGTTAATGGCGGCAACGCTAGGCCTCCTGGTCGCCTGTGGTGGAGGCGGCGGCGGAGACCGCGCTTCAGGTGTCGAACCCGGGCCACCCCCAAGCGTCCCCGTTCCGCCACCCCCTCCCATTATCCCGGCCCCCAATCCCGCGCCCTATGCCGAAGCTGAAACTTTGTTGGCCGCCATCACCAGTGTCACTCTGGATGGGGATAACCGCGCCACAGTTGAATTTCAACTGACTGATGGAGAAGGCACCGCTATTCTCGACCTGGAGGCTGACAATGTTCGTTTCACCATTGCCAAACTGCAGGGCAGCGAACTGGGCAACCTGACCGGCACCTGGCAGTCGTATGTGAACGCTGTGAGAACACCAGAGGTTGGCACTGGAACCGAAGACCGCCTGCAGGCGTCCTATGAGCGTGACGGAGAGTTCACCAATAATGACGATGGTACCTACAGCTATACCTTCCTGGTCAGCCTAAGTGATCTTCCAGCGGACGTGCTGGCGCAAGCTGAGGTAGAGGGACTTGATCTTAGCTTTGAAGGGGACCGCACTCACCGTGTTGCGATGCAGTTCGACGGCAACCCCAACACCACTGCCAACCCATTCTACGATTGGGTTCCGGACACCGGAGCAACCACGGGCATATTCACTATGGATATCGCCGCCACCGCCAACTGCAATAGCTGCCACGATCCTTTGGCGATACATGGTGGCAATCGCCAGGAAATCCAGTACTGCGTAACCTGCCACAATACAGGCTCGACCGACCCGGACAGCACGAATACTGTGGATATGAAGGTAATGATCCACAAGATTCACCGGGGCGCTAACCTGCCCAGTGTGCAGGAAGGTGGGCGCTACGTTATTTATGGTTACAGGAATAGTGAGCACGACTACTCCATGTTGCATTATCCGCAGGACATCCGGAACTGCGTGAACTGTCACGCGGGGACGGCCACTGGTGCAGGCCGCGATGATCTGACCCTGACCTCACAGGGCGACAACTGGGCGCAGGTTCCATCGGGAGCAGCCTGTCAGAGCTGCCACGATGCCGGCTGGGTGCCGGGTCACATTGCGAGCAAGGACGACACCGAATGTGCCGGCTGCCACTCTGCAGGAGGCTATGCCGGTAGCGTCGAAGACAGTCATCGTAATTTGATCGCTGAAGCCAGTGACGCCTTCGAAGCCAAAATTCTGGACGTCACCAGCACGATGCCCGGCGAGAACCCGATAGTGAGGTTTCAGATTACCAATCCGCAGACTGGTGAATCCTACGACCTGAAAAACGACCCGGTATTTGAACCCTTTGGTGTGCGTATTGGCACCGCCTGGGATACGGACGATTACACCAATACGGGCAATGGCGGCGACAATGCCAGCAATACACAGACCGACGCCATCCTGGGCTCAACCGACAACGGTGACGGCACTTACTCTGTCACTATGCCAGTGGCCATTCCCGACGGCAGCGAAGCTCCAGGCATAGCCGCCAGCGGCAGCGGTGCAGCGACTATCGAAGGTCACCCGGTGATAGATGTCGACGGCGACGGCGAAACAGAGAATATCCCTCTGACCAACGCCCACGCATTTTTCTCAATTGACGAGGCAGACGGCAGCGCAGTAGCAAGGCGTAAGTCGGTAGAACTCGCTAGTTGCAATAGCTGCCACTCGAAGCTATCCCTGCACGGCAGCAATCGCACAGACGATATCGACGGCTGTGTGACCTGTCACAACCCACGCAATACCGACAAACGCGTGCGCGAAATCGCCATGGATCCACCCACCGATGGCAAAGATGAAGAATCCATCGACTTCAAGACCATGGTTCACGGCATTCACGCCGCAGCGATGCGGGAAAATCCCCTGGAGATCGTTGGTTTCCGTGGATTTAGTACCTATCGCTACACTGAGGAGCTGGTGCACTATCCGGGCGACCTGACCAACTGTACCAGCTGTCACACTGATGATGGCTACACCCTCCCACTGGCAGAAGGGGTCCTGGGCACCACTATCGATACCGGTGAGGACCGCGCTGATCCCGCTGACGATACGGTTATTACACCAACCGCAGCGGCTTGCTCCAGTTGTCATGACGATCAGGTGGCGATGTCTCACATGACCTCCAACGGCGGCAACTTCGCCACCACCCAGGAGGCCATTGACAGTGGTGAAGTGGTAGAAGAATGTTCAGTCTGTCATGCATCAGGGCGTAATTCTGATGTTTCTGAGGTACACAATCCTCGCTAGCCACTGATGCCTGCAGCAGGGCCCGCTGTAAAGCGGTCCCTGCTAACTTACAAAAATCCCATCCAACACTTGGTTCGTTACGTATACCTCCGTATATTGGCGTCCCATGAAATATATCGGCAGCAAAAACTTTGATCACGACCAACCTGCCCGGGTTGGCGTACTCGTTACCAACCTCGGCACCCCACAGGCGCCTACGAGGCAGGCCCTGCGCACCTATTTGAAACAGTTTCTTGCTGACCCCAGAGTCGTAGAAGTGCCGCGGCTTATTTGGTGGTTCATCCTCCATGGCATCATCCTCAACCTGCGTCCAGCCCGCTCTGCCAAAGCCTATGCCAGCGTTTGGACCGATGAAGGCTCACCCTTGATGGTGCACACCGAAGCGCAGGCAATGAAACTCAGACTGTCACTGGAAGGACTCTATGGCGATGACGTGATCGTTGATTTTGCCATGCGCTATGGATCTCCCTCCATCGACAGCGTCCTGCAATCAATGATGGAACGCGGCGTCCGCAAGCTATTGGTTCTACCCCTATACCCTCAGTATTCGGGCCCCACCACTGGCTCAACCTTCGACGCCATAGCCTCAGACTTTAGCCAGAGGCGCTGGCTGCCCCAGCTGCGCTTTATCAGTCACTACTGTGATCATCCAGGCTATATCGCAGCATTGGCAGCGAGCATACAGGCTTACAGGGCAGAACATGGGGAAGCAGAAAAGCTTGTCTTTTCTTACCACGGAGAACCCATGCGCTACCTGCAGCAGGGCGACCCCTACCACTGTCAGTGCCTGAAAACGACGCGACTGGTCGCTGAACTATTAGGACTCGCTGAAGATGAATATATGAGCTGCTTTCAGTCTCGATTTGGCCGCGAAGAGTGGTTAAAACCGTACACCGATGAAACCTTGAAAGACCTCGCCGCTCAGGGCACAAAGTCAGTGCAGGTCATATGCCCCGGCTTTAGCGCGGATTGCCTGGAAACAATAGAGGAAATCGGCATTGAGAACCGTGACTACTTCATCGAGGCGGGTGGCGAAAGCTTCCACTACATCCCTTGCTTGAACGACGATCGGGAGCACATTGAGGCGTTGACCCAGCTCGCGGTTGAAAACCTTAGAGGCTGGCTGGAAAGAGCCAGCTGAGCTATTGATTCAGCAAAGTCGCTACAATGGCTTTCAACTGTTCTTCACTGAACTCAGCGTTGTCCGCGTGACGCTTGATGCTGGCATCAGAGGCCGTAGCCAACACTTCCTCTGCACTCATACCTTCCCAATCTTCGGCGGGTTCATGGCAATCGAGGCATAGTTCTTCGTCTCCCGCCAATACGGGCAGACTGATGAATGTAGAAGCAATCAAAGCTAAGAGTAATGGTTTCATTTTCATTAACCTGGTGTCTCAAACGAATTGTCGGGTAAGGATATACCACAGGAACAGGCCCCACTCTACCCAGTCTGCTATATTCCACAAAATTTCATAGGATCAACCATGATGAAACGTCGCTTTCTTCAACTTGTAGTCTCCTTAACTGTTCTGTTCAGCGCCACAGTGCTGGCACAGTCTGAAAACAAGCTATTGTTGATCGATACGCGTTCACCCGCGGAATATGAGGAAGGGCACGTTGCGGGCGCAGTGTTAATCCCTTACGACGCCATCGAAGCGGGCATCATCAAACTGTCGCTCGCCAAGGACACTCCCATTTATCTCTATTGCGCAAAAGGCAGCAGAGCAGAAATTGCGCGCAAGAGACTCGAATACCGAGGTTATACCCAGGTTACTAACCTGGGCGGCAAAGCCGAGGCAGAGGCTTTTCTAGCAGAGACTGGAAGAGACCCTAGACCCAGCGACGGACGCGCTGGCAGTAAGCAGGAAACTCATCAGGGAACAGCCCCCTGAGCATCTCTTCTTCTGGAATGATAAAACGAAAGTGGATAATCACAACGAAAATCACGGGAACCACGAATGCAGTGGCCGCCCCTACAACAACCGCGCAGCCCAGTAACACCATAGCCATTCCAAGGTACATTGGATTGCGGGTAAAACGATATACGCCTGTGGTCACCAGGGCACGCACATCCTTGAACGGGATCAGGTCGGTGTCAGCTTGCTTGAACAGGCCTCCCGCCACGACCAGCATGGCCAGGCCAGCCACTAAAATGACACTGCCGGCCACTTGACCCGCGGTGCTGGTAAACCTGACACCCGGAAAATACTCGTTACAGGCAAACTGGGCGACGATGCCGAACGCCAGCCACATGGGCGGATAAATCACGCGTTTGACGCTGGCCATTGCTTATTTCCTCAACCGTGGTGGATGGCAGCAGGCTCAAGGGCGCCGATGCCGTAGGCAATGACAATACCCAGCAGAAACGCCAAGGTCAATTTGCCTCTATCGTGGCTGTGAAAATGCACTTCTGGCAACAGGTCGGATAGGGCGATACAGATAAAAGCGCCGGCTGAAAAAGCCAGGGACGCCGCCACAATGGCATCGCGTGAGGAAGCCACCAGGTCCACGCCAAAGAAAAACAACAAAGCCCCAAGCGGGCACATAAAGGCAAACAGTAGATTGGTTGTCGCCCTGGCCCCTCTGTCCCATCCGCCCGCTTCCATAATGGTAGTAATCGACATGGCATCCAGAGGCTTGTGCAACAAGATCGCGAGGAAAACGCCAAAACCTGCCAACGCCGCCGTATTGCCCTCGACACTCTCGCCCAGCATCACCGCTCCCAGGGCAACGCCATCTATCAAGGTATGCAGGGCCAGACCCAGGGCAATACCCACCCAACTCAAACTATGAGCGGCGGGCTTAGGGTTGTGGGAGTGATGGTGACCATGGTCGTGGTGCTCATCCTCCTCATGACTGAAATCGTGCTGGTGGAAGTGGAACATGCGCAGTAACAACAGCATGGTAATCAGGCCAATCATCAACCACCACACACTGTTGTCGACAGCGCCCGCCTCCCCCGACATCACGATACTGTGAGGCAGCAAATGGTAGAAAGCGACACCCAGCATTAATCCGGATACCAGGCTCATCACCAACTGGGTGCGGGTATGCGTCATCCGCACCCAATTGGGCAACAGGCCGCCAACCAGCGAAAAACAGGCAATCGCAACTGAGTAAGCTATCAGGGTAAGCGTGGGTGAAGCGGACATGAACAGGTATTGCCCCGTTGATAAAGCGGCCGATTATTTCACACTCAGTGTACTGGCGACTAGCAAAGCCTCGACTCAATGACTGTTTTGGTCAGTCATCACTGGAGCGAAGTGTCATTGACGCGGTGACTAATGGCCATTAGTTTAGGCACACTGAAAGCGATTATCCGGAGACCACCATGTCACTTTACGAGCCCATAGAGTCCAGCGATTCACGCAGACACCTGCAATTGCGCAGCCCCGTTACCCTAAAACCCATTGGTGAACTGGTCTGTGCTAACGAAGAAGACGTCGCTGAGGCCATTGCCAAGGCTCGCCAGGCACAGCCTGCCTGGGCAGCCACCAGCATGAAAGACAGGGCTGCTATCGTTGAGCGCGCGCTGCAAATCCTGTTGGAACGACAAGACGAAGTGATCGACACCGTGGTTAAGGAGACGGGCAAAGCGCGCACTGACGCGATGAGCATGGAAGTATTTTCCGTTGCCGACCAACTTTGCTATTACGCGAAGAACGCCGGCAAGTTCCTGGCACCCCGAAAACGCAAGGCCCATGGACTGCTGGGCCTGATGAAACAGATACGCATCGTCTACAAACCCCTGGGCGTGGTCGGGTTGATCACTCCCTGGAACGGCCCCTTCGTATTGGTCATGAACCAAGCCTGCCAGGCCATTCTTGCGGGTAACACCGTGGTAGCCAAGGGCTCAGAAGTTACCCCGTTTTCCGCCAAACTGGCCGAAGACATTTTTAGTCAGGCAGGCCTGCCCGATGGTGTTTTGCAAGTGTTACTCGGTGACGGAGAAACAGGTGCGGCAATCGTCAGCGGCGGTGTGGACAAGGTCTCTTTTACCGGCAGTGTCGCGACGGGCAAGAAGGTCGCAGTGGCGGCAGCGCAGCAGCTGATCCCCTGCACATTGGAGCTGGGTGGCAACGACGCCATGATTGTTTGTGCCGACGCAGATATCGACCGGGCCGCAGATGGTGCCTGGGTAGGTTCCTGTATGAATACGGGGCACTACTGCTGCGGAACTGAGCGAATCTACGTGGTGAAAGAGGTCTATGATGAGTTCTTGAGCCTGATACTGGAGAAAGGCAAAGGCCTGCGCCAGGGACCTCAGCATGGCTGGGATGAGGATGTAGGCGCGGTTTTCTGGGATCGTCAAATGGCTATCATTGAAGCCCATGTCGAAGACGCCAGAGCCAAGGGCGCCAATATTCTCATGGGCGGTCGTCGCAACCCTGACCTCGAAGGCCTTTATTATGAGCCTACGGTCATCACCGAGGTGGATAACAGCATGGATATCATGCTACTGGAAACCTTCGGCCCCATTTTGTGCATCCAGAAAGTAGAATCGGAAGAAGAGGCACTGCGCCTGGCCAACGACTCTGAGTTCGGTCTCAACGGCAATGTCTGGACCCAGGATAAAAACAAAGGCTATGAGCTCGCCAGTGCTATCGATACCGGCGCGTGCTCAGTCAACGATATGGCGGTCAGCTACGGCATTCCTGCAGCGCCTTTTGGGGGCAAGAAAAACTCCGGTCTGGGGCAGGTTAATGGTAAAAAAGGCCTGCGCGGCTACTGCCATGAGATGCCGATCGTTATCGACCGTTTTGGCGGCAAAATGCAAAATGGTTATCCGTACAGCGCCAAGAGCGCAGAGGGGATGAAAAAGCTGATGGATTTCCTTTGGCTGAAAACGCCGATTGGGAAATGGCTTAGCTGATAAGACCAAAAGTCCAACTCACACCCCCGCCCTCGCGGGGACCCGCCCTGCCAAGTCAGACCAGCACCAGGTTATCCCGGTGAATAAGTTCTACATCGCCAGCGTAACCGAGAATTGATTCGATATCGTTAGAAGCTGAGCCCATGATGCGCCGTGTTTCGTCAGCGGAATAGTTCACCAGCCCTCGAGCAACTTCACGACCATCACTATCCCGGCAGGCGACCATGTCGCCGCGGGCAAAAGCTCCGTGTACACCGCGCACGCCCACCGGTAGCAGACTGCGCCCCGACTCCTGCAAAACACGAACCGCGCCCTGATCCAGCTCTACACTCCCCTGGATTTGCACCATGCTTGCAAGCCACTGCTTACGGGCATTCTGTGGTTCCTTGCCAGTGCGCAACCAGGTGCCGACGTTAGTGCCGGCGGCCACGCGGGCGACAATATCGTCTTCTCGACCACTGGCAATAATAGTCTCAGTACCGGAACGTGCCGCCAAACGCGCCGCGCGCAGCTTTGTGACCATGCCTCCACGGCCCAGGGTACCACCCTCTCCCGCCATCGCGTCCAGCGCCGGCGAATTGACATCGGAGGCTTCCACCAACTTCGCCGCAGGGTTCTGCCTGGGGTCTTCCTCGTACAAACCTTGTTGGTCGGTAAGCAGCAGCAAGGCATCGGCATCAATCAGGTTGGCCACCAACGCACCCAGCGTATCGTTATCGCCGAAACGTATTTCGTCGGTGACCACGGTATCGTTTTCATTGATCACCGGAACGACGCCCAGTTCCAACAGAGTATTCAGAGTACCACGAGCGTTGAGATAACGATCGCGTGCGATAACGTCATCGTGCCCCAACAGAACCTGGGCAGAGACAATGCCGTGTCCCTTAAAAGCATTCTCATAGCTTTGCACCAGTACCGACTGCCCCACAGCAGCAGCAGCTTGTAATTCGTGCAGCAGATGGGGCCTCGCGTTCATTCCAAGTCGCACAACACCTGCGGCCACTGCACCACTGGAGACCAGTACCACCTCACAGCCCGCCTCTCGCAGTCGCGATAACTGGGACACCAGGCCATTAATAATATTTTCGTCAAGGCCACGACCGTCATTCGTCAGCAGAGCACTGCCCACTTTGACGACCCAGCGACGACTGGCGGCTATCTCTGTTCGAACAGTCATGTCAGGGCACGTACTCTACGTCGACATCGTATTGGTCATCGTCCCAGTCATCGTCTTCCTCGATATCTTCCTGGGGACCACGCTTGTGCTGGGCACGCAGTTCGGCAATACGCTCCCTGGCCTCTTCCTGCATGCGTTGCTGCAGCACTACGTCTGCCTGGGCCAGTTCGGGGTCGGCCTTTTCGCGCTCACGCAATTCCTCCAGGTAACTCATCAGGTCACCGCATAATGCATCTGTACCCTCACCCTTAATCGCTGATATCTCGTAGAGTGGGCCCTGCCAGTCCAGCGCTTCCAGCACCGCCGCCTTGCGCTCGGCAAAAGTATCGGCATCTATCAGATCGGTCTTGTTAAGCACCAGCCAACGCTCCCGCTCAGCGAGCGTCGCACTGAATCGCCCTAGCTCGCCGGCGATAGCGACCGCCGAATCAGCAGGCTCCGTGCCGTCGAAAGGCGCCATATCGATAATGTGCAGCAGTATCCGGTTGCGGGTAAGGTGCTTGAGGAAACGAATACCCAGGCCCGCACCCTCAGAGGCCCCCTCAATCAACCCGGGTATATCTGCGATCACGAAGCTGCGGTGAGCTTCGACTTTAACGACACCCAGGTTAGGCACCAGGGTAGTAAAGGGATAATCAGCAACCTTGGGCTTGGCGGAGGACACCGCCCTAATCAAGGTGGATTTTCCGGCGTTGGGCAGCCCGAGAAGTCCCACGTCTGCCAGCACTTTCAGTTCCAGCTTAAGAGAACGCACTTCTCCTTCTGAGCCGGGAGTGGTTTGCCGGGGCGCCCTGTTGGTACTGGACTTGAAGCGTGTATTGCCAAGGCCATGAAAGCCACCCTGGGCCACTTTCAGCTGTTGCCCATCGGCCTGTATGTCTCCGAGAATCTCGCCCGTATCTTCATCCAGCACGGTAGTACCCACTGGCACTTTCAGTATGAGATCTTCACCACTTCTGCCGGTACAGTTCTTGCCGCTGCCACCCTCGCCAATAGCGGCGCGATAACTGCGTACAAAACGGTAATCCACCATGGTATTGAGATTAACATCACCTTCAAGAAACACGCTGCCACCGTCGCCGCCATCGCCGCCATCAGGTCCGCCCCGCGCGACATACTTCTCCCGACGGAAACTGAGAGCGCCGTTGCCTCCCTTGCCCGCGTACACGGTGATGCTTGCTTCGTCTACGAACTTCATCTTTATCTGCCTTCGGACTGCGCCGTTAAGGATTCGGTGCTGAAAACCACCTAAAAACAGTATACAAAAAAAAGCCCCGTCAATTGACGAGGCTTTTCGGTACTAGTCGCGAAGTGCGATCAGGCGCTCACCACCTGAACATACTTACGGCTCTTGGGTCCGCGGACCACAAACTCTACCTTTCCGTCTGCTTTTGCAAACAAAGTGTGGTCTTTGCCAATACCTACGTTCTCACCCGCATGGAACTTGGTACCGCGCTGACGCACAAGAATGTTCCCTGCCAGGACTTCCTGACCGCCATAGCGCTTTACGCCAAGACGTTTGCTTTCGGAATCGCGACCGTTACGAGTACTACCACCAGCTTTTTTATGAGCCATTCTTCAAACCCTCCTTTACGCCGAGATACCAGTAATTTTGACTTCGGTGAACCACTGACGGTGGCCAGTTTCTTTCCGATAGTGCTTACGGCGATTGAATTTAACGATCTTAATCTTCTTGTGGCGGCCATGGGCAACCACTTCAGCAGTGACCTTAGAGCCGTCAACGACGGGCTTGCCGATCTTGACGTCTTCGCCGGTACCAACCAGCAGTACCTTGTCAAATTCGATGGTTTCGCCGGTCGCGGCTTCAATTTTTTCCAGTTTGAGGGTCTCACCCTCAATCACGCGGTGTTGCTTGCCACCGGCTTCAATTACTGCGTACATCTTTCACTCCGTTTAATTAGCCTGCTCGCTGTTGAAAAAACCCTTTAAAATCAAGGGGGCAGAGCCAGGCACAAACAGTTCATTTAATTGTTTCCACCACCTGAAGCAGCTGCAGCAGGGGTCAGAGGGCGGCGATTTTACTTAAATCCCCGCTAGCCGGCAAGGATTATTTTTACCTAAAAACAATAGCTTGCGTGCACTCAACTGGGCGACGAATGAGAACCCCAAACCTTGACAGCCCGAGGCGACAGCCCATAGCATGCCGAGGCACTCTACTACTGATTCCCTATGCAAGATATACGTTCCGCCGTCGCCGCCGAATTCGAGCAGGTCAACCAACTTATTGTCGACCAACTCCACTCCGACGTGGATATGGTGGAGAATATTGGCCACTACATTGTGGATGCTGGCGGCAAGCGCTTGCGCCCGCTGCTGGTGCTGCTCACTGCCGCGGCGCTTGGTCGCTGTGAGACTGAGCAGGTTACATTCGCCGCCGTCATCGAATTCATCCATACCGCCACGCTTTTACACGACGACGTCGTTGATATCTCAAGCCTCAGACGGGGTAGACCCACCGCCAATGCCGAGTTCGGGAATGCGCCCTCAGTGCTGGTGGGTGATTTCCTCTACACCCGCGCTTTCCAGTTGATGGTGCAACTGGGTGACATGGACATACTCCAGCACATGGCCGACACCACCAACACGATCGCAGAAGGCGAAGTCTTGCAGTTGGTGCGAGCGGGCAACGCTGAGACGACAGAGCAACAATACCTGGATGTCATCACTCGCAAAACAGCCATTTTGTTTGCCGCCGGCTGCTACGGCGCAGCCAAGCTCTGCGGCCAGATCGATAGTATTCGTCAGGGAATGCACAGCTTCGGCCTCAACCTCGGTATTGCCTTCCAGATGGTCGACGACGTCCTGGATTACGAGGGCGACCCCGCAGCGATGGGCAAGAACGTGGGAGATGACCTCACTGAAGGCAAACCCACTTTGCCCCTGATCTATACGCTGGAGCACGGCACAGCCGAAGAGCAAGCGCTGGTGCGCAAGGCAATCACTGAAAAAACCGCTGTGGATATAGAACAGGTTCTTGCAGCTGTGCAGCGCAGCGGCGCACTGGATTACACCAAGAGGCAGGCTCGCAAATATCACGACCTGGCGTTGGATGAACTTGCCGACCTTCCTGATACACCGGCCAAGGATTCCCTCAAGGCAGTGACTGCCCTCTCGCTCAACCGAGACCACTGATTCCGGGCATCAGCGATTGCACCGCCAGTCAGCTGTCAATATACTTCTCTGGTGCCTTCCCGGCACCACACTGCTAGCGTAACCACAAAAACACAGCACGCTGGCTCCACTTTTCTCACCGCAGTCCCTGAAAGGATACCGGCAATGCCTGCCACTCCTGTGTTATCAAAACTGCCCTCTTACGAGGTTATTAAGACAAAAGCCCAGTCCTTGCAGGGCGCCTCAGTCGAGCGGCTGCTGGAACAAAACCCCGACCGAGCAACTGACTTCACGCTTACGGCGGCTGGCCTGCAACTGGACTACAGCAAACATCTGCTGGACCCCGAAGCCCGGCAAGCGCTATTGCAACTGGCTGAGGAAGCCAAACTACCCAAAGCCATTGCCGATCTGTTAACCGGCAAGAAGCTCAACAACACCGAGCAGCGTCCTGCCCTGCACACGTTATTGCGGGCAACCGATGGAGGCTCTCTTGGCGACAAGTTCGACCAGGTCGTCGCAGCGCGTGCTAACATCCGCCTCTGGGCAGACCTGCTTAACGGCGGCGAGCTACGCGGGTTCTCCGGGGCTGTTATTACGGATGTGGTCAATATCGGCATAGGCGGTTCCGACCTGGGCCCCAGACTGGTGACAGAAGCCCTACGCCCCTTTCATGGCAATGTCGCCTGTCACTACATTGCCAATGTCGATCCAGCCGACCTGCAAAACACTCTGTTGAACCTGCAAGCAGAAACAACACTGTTCATCATTTGCTCCAAATCCTTTCGCACCGAGGAGACACTGACCAACAGCCTGGTAGCGCGCGGGTGGCTCAAGAACTCAGGCGCCCTGGATGCGGATCTGGACAAGCACTTTCTTGCCATCACCAGCAACCTGCAAGCAGCCGCCGATTTTGGAATTTCCCCAGAAAACTGCCTGCCCATGTGGGACTGGGTCGGCGGGCGCTATTCAGTCTGGTCGGCGATAGGCCTATCCTGTGCCATCGCTATCGGCTGGGAAAATTTCGAGCATTTTCTGGCGGGTGCCGCCGAGATGGACAAACACTTTGGGTCTGCCCCGCTGGCCGAAAACATGCCGGTGATAATGAGCCTGCTGGAGGTTTGGTACGTCAACTTCTTCGGTGCCAACAACCACGTGGTCTTACCCTACGATCACAGTTTGCAAAAGCTTCCCGACTTTTTGCAGCAGCTCACCATGGAGAGTAACGGCAAACAGGTAAGTAAGGATGGGGAGGTTTTGGGCTACAAGACGGGGCCTGTCCTATGGGGCTCTGCTGGCACCATGGGCCAACACTCTTTCCACCAGTTGCTCCACCAGGGCACGCAACTATGCCCCGCAGATTTCATCCTTCCGTTAACCACTCACACCGGGATGGCGGAGCAACATCGGCGTTTGGTGGCTAACTGCCTGGCCCAGAGCCGAACAATGACGGTGGGGCGCAGCACTGACGAAGCGAAAGCCTCCTTACTTCAACGCGGAATAGATGAAGCTTCGGCTGACAGTTTGGCACCCCACCTGGCGATGCCCGGCAACCGGCCCAACAGCGTGATCACCATGGCCTCGCTAACGCCTGAGACATTGGGCGCTTTGCTTGCGCTCTACGAACACAGGACCTTTTGCAGTGGTGTGCTATGGGGAATCAACTCCTTTGACCAGTGGGGCGTGGAACTGGGCAAGGAAATAGGAGTGCAGGTGCTGGGCCTGATGTCGGGTGAGTCTTTGCCCGGGTCGATGGATTCGGCGACTGAACGTTTGATTCAGGAATGGCTGGCGGAGCAATAGACGGATATCGAATATACGGCGCCGCGCCGGGTAGAGCATGATAAAACTGCCAGCCGCTAAACCGCGCCTTCAGCTGCTCGATCCCTAATAACCTGAAAATTCAGGGCCTGTACCGATTTTTAGCCTTCTATCAACGCCAATAACTCCGCCGTTTTGGCTTCCATCAAAGCAACATCACCTTTGCTCTCTACATTAAGCCTGACCACGGGTTCAGTGTTGGACATACGCAAATTGAAGCGCCAGTCTCCGCAGTCGACACTGACACCATCGGTGTGATCAAGCTCGCCTTTGGCGCCATAGGTAGCTTCAGCTCGGGCCAGCACCGCTGCTGCGTCGTCGACGCTGCGATTGATCTCCCCCGAACAGGGGTAGGCTGCCATTCGCTCAGCAACCATGGTGGACAATGGCTTGCCAGTACTGCAGATCAAACCCGCCACCAGCAGCCAGGGAATCATGCCACTGTCGCAATAGGCAAAGTCGCGGAAGTAATGATGTGCGCTCATCTCGCCACCGTAGGCAGCGTTCTCGTTACGCATACGTTCCTTGATGAAGGCATGGCCACACTTGGTCAGCACGGGAACACCACCCGCCTTCTCAACCATCTCGACGGTATTCCAGGTCAGGCGTGGGTCATGCACAATGCGGGCACCGGGCTCGAGTTTGAGAAAAGCATCCGCCAGCAGACCAACAACATAATACCCCTCAATGAACTCCCCGCTCTCGTCAAAAAAGAAACATCGGTCGAAGTCGCCGTCCCAGCCGATCCCAAGATCAGCGCCATGTTCACGCACTGCGGCTATCGCGGCGGCACGGTTTTCAGGTAGCAGTGGATTGGGAACGCCGTTGGGAAAGTTGCCATCGGGTTCGTGGTGAAGTTTGATAAATTCAAACGGCAGGTGAGGCTCCAGTAAATCCACCACGCGACCTGCGCCGCCGTTGCCCGCGTCAACCACAATTTTCAGGGCTTGCAGCTCCGCCAGATCCACGTAAGAAAGCAGGTGCTCCACATAAGCCTGATCGGTATCCAACTTGTATAATACGCCGGGTACTTGTGCGGACGTAAACTCGTCGCGCTCAGCCAGAGCACGAATGTCTTTCAGGCCGGTGTCGGCAGAGATAGGCCGCGACTCCTCGCGCACAAACTTCATGCCATTGTAATCCTTGGGATTATGACTGGCGGTAACGGCAATGCCGCCATCCATATTGGCGTGCGAGGTCGCAAAGTAGATCTCTTCAGTTCCACAAAGACCGATGTCATAAACATCCACCCCCTGCTCCATCAATCCCTCGGTGACCGCAGCCTTGATCGCTTCACTGGACAATCGAATATCATGTCCCACCACCACTTTCTCTGGCTTGATCACTTCGGCATAAGCTCTGCCAATGCGCCTGGCGACATCTTCGTTCAACTCATCCGGCACCCGACCGCGAACATCGTAGGCCTTAAAACAGCTAATTTCCTTCACGGTATTGCCCTTAATCGTTTTCGTAGTAGTTTTCATAAACGTGGTTGGTGGCCTCGACG
This sequence comes from Halioglobus sp., assembly GCA_039979015.1. Classification (GTDB taxonomy): domain Bacteria; phylum Pseudomonadota; class Gammaproteobacteria; order Pseudomonadales; family Halieaceae; genus Halioglobus. The sequence continues at coordinate 269,556 of JBDWAD010000007.1, read as the reverse complement.
AAGCCGGGAACACTGCCGCAGTCGAAGCGAGTACCCTTGAACTTATAGGCCATCACACAGCCCTGCTTCGCCTGCGCCTGCAACGCATCGGTTATCTGGATCTCGCCGTTTGCACCGGGCTCTGTTTGCTCGATATGCTCAAAAATATCAGGGGTTAGGATGTAACGGCCAATAATCGCCAGGTTTGAGGGTGCATCTTCCTGAGCGGGCTTCTCCACCATATCGTCGACGCGATAAATACCATCGCCCAGGCTCTCCCCGGCGATCACGCCATACTTATGCACTTCGTCCATAGGCACTTCCTGGATGGCGACAATGGAGCAGCGAAACTGATTGTACAGCTCGGCCATTTGCGCGAGCACCCCGACTCCCCCAGCGTTCAGGCAGAGATCATCTGAAAGCAGCACGCCGAAGGGTTCGTTGCCGATCAGGGAACGCCCGGTGAGGATGGCGTGACCCAGGCCTTTCATCTCTCTCTGGCGCACCATGGTAAAAACGCCCTTATCGAGAACCCCGCGAATACTTTGCAGGTAAGCTTCCTTACCCGTGCCTGAGATCTGGTGCTCGAGCTCGTAACTGATATCAAAGTGATCTGCAATTGAACGCTTGCCTCTCCCGGTCACGAAGGCGCAAGTCGTCATCCCCGCTTCTATCGCCTCTTCGACGCCATATTGCACCAGGGGTTTGTTAACAACAGGCAACATTTCCTTGGGCATGCTCTTGGTCGCGGGCAGGAAGCGGGTACCATAACCCGCCACGGGGAACAGGCATTTCTTGATCATCTGGGTCTCCTAAGGGTTTGTTCAGCTCTTGCGTCCGTATTGATCATCAAATCGCACGATATCGTCCTCGCCCAGATAGGTACCGGACTGAACTTCTATGAGCTCCAGAGGTATGCGACCCGGGTTGGCCAAACGATGCTTGTTGCCAAGCGGGATATAGGTCGATTCATCCTCGCCCAACATGAATGTTCGGTCTTCACAGGTAACTTCGGCGGTACCGCTAACGACGATCCAATGCTCCGCACGATGATGGTGCATTTGCAGTGACAGTCGCTCGCCAGGGTCAACAATAATTCGCTTCACCTGAAAGCGATCTGAAGTCACCAGGGACTCATAAGACCCCCATGGCCTGTAAACCCGGCGGTGAAGAGACACTTCAGGCCGCTCTTGCGCTTTGAGCGTATTAACAATGCGTTTAACGTCTTGCACTTTGTCACGGCCAGCCACCAGGACGGCGTCGGCAGTTTCCACCACCACCAGGCCATCAACACCAGTGGCGGCTACCAGCCGCGAATCACTGTAAAAATAGCTATCCCTGCAATTATCGAGAATGACATCGCCTCGACTGGCATTCCCCTCCTCGTCTCTTGCAGAGACATCCCACAGGGCAGACCAGGCACCGACATCACTCCAACCACAATCAAGTGACACCACTCCACCGAGATCGGTGTTTTCCATCACCGCATAGTCAATACTATCTGCTGGACAGGCATCAAAGACCGCCGGTTCAGGGCGCACAAAGTCCATGTCTCGGTTCGCGTTCTCCATCGCCTCCTGACAGCACTTGCGGATTTCCGGTGCATGGGCCTCCAGTTCCTCTAGATAGGCCGCAGCGCCCAGCAGGAACATACCGCTGTTCCACAGGTAACCGCCGCTTTCCAGATAAGCCGCCGCGGTCGCCGCGTCCGGTTTCTCCACGAAGCGCTCCAGACCATATAAGTCTCCGCCAAGAGACTCACCACACTTGATGTACCCGTAGCCTGTTTCCGGGCTGCTGGGAACAACTCCAAAAGTCATCAAGCGACCCTGTTGAGCCAATGGCACTGCTTTTCCTACCGCAGCGACGAAGGCCTCTACATCCTGGATGACATGGTCCGCCGGTAACACCAACAGCAACGCGTCAGGATCTTCTGCAACCGCATATAAGGCAGCCAGCGCAACGGCGGGCGCGGTATTGCGCCCGACCGGCTCCAAAATCAGGGCGGAGGCCTGAAGATCAACCTGCCGCAACTGCTCGGCGACCATGAAACGATGCTCTTCATTACAAACGACCACGGGGGCCGATTCATCAAGACCGGTGGTGCGCTTTAGCGTTTCCTGAAGCATGGACAGCTCACCCGCCAGTGGCTGGAACTGCTTGGGGTGAGATTCACGCGATACTGGCCATAAGCGGCTGCCGACGCCACCGGAGAGAAGCACTGGAGTTAACATCTGTGTCCTTAAAAGTAGAAAGTCTGAGCCCTGAACGCCGGACTGAACCACAACCTGAATACTGCACGATTGACGAGCTTCATCTTATCCGACAGCGCTCAAATTGACTAGTCACCCCGCTCCCCAATCCGCTGATAGCGCTGGACTTGTGCGCCTCAGCGATTAGAATGGGCACGCTCACAGTAGCGTCTCCCGGCACTGGCCGATACCATGGAAAAATCATGACAGGACAAAGCGCATTTACCAAGGAAGAACTGGTCGCCTGCGGTCACGGCAAGCTGTTTGGCGAGGGCAATGCTCGCCTGCCGGTGGACAACATGCTCATGCTCGATCGCATCGCGCACATCAGTTCAGAAGGTGGTGCAAATGGTAAGGGTGAAATCATCGCCGAGCTCGATATCCACCCGGATCTCTGGTTTTTTGACTGCCACTTCCCTACTGATCCGGTCATGCCAGGCTGCCTTGGCCTCGACGCCATGTGGCAACTGGTTGGCTTTTTCCTGGGCTGGCGTGGTAACCCCGGACGCGGCCGGGCACTTGGCTGCGGCGAGGTGAAATTCACCGGGCAAGTACTGCCCACCGCCAGTAAAGTGGTCTATAACATTAATATAAAACGCGTGATCGAACGCAAGCTGGTCATGGGCATCGCCGACGGCACAGTCTCGGTCGATGGCCGCGAGATCTATAACGCATCCGACCTGAGAGTTGGTTTATTTCAATCCACGGAGTCATTCTGAAGCAATGAGTAGACGAGTAGTTGTCACTGGCCTGGGCATAGTGTCCTGCCTGGGTAACGATGCGGAAGCGGTTACCCAATCGTTATTTGAAGGCAAGTCCGGCATAAGCACTCGCCAGGAACATATTGACATGGGTATGCGCTCGCACGTTGCGGGCAGCCCTGACATCGACACAGCGTCCTTGATCGACCGCAAACAACTCCGCTTTATGGGCGACGCTGCGGCCTATGCCTATATATCCATGCAGCAGGCAATTGAAGATTCCGGCCTGGAAGACAGTGACGTTTCCAACGTACGCACCGGCATTATCGCAGGCTCCGGCGGAGCATCTTCTGCCAGCCAAACCGAGGCCGCGGATATTTTGCGCGATCGAGGCCTGCGCCGAGTGGGCCCCTACCGCGTCACCCAGACCATGGGCAGCACTGTTTCTGCCTGCCTGGCCACGCCCTTTAAAATCAAGGGTGTGAATTACTCGATCTCGTCCGCCTGCTCCACCAGTGCCCATTGCATTGGCAATGCCATGGAACAAATTCAACTGAACAAGCAGGACATCGTGTTTGCCGGCGGGGGTGAGGAACTACACTGGACGCTATCCAGTCTGTTCGATGCCATGGGCGCACTCTCTACCAAATACAACGATACGCCTGAACGCGCCTCCCGTGCCTATGACGCAGACCGTGATGGCTTTGTGATTGCTGGCGGTGGCGGCATGCTGGTGCTTGAGGAGCTGGAACACGCAAAAGCACGTGGCGCGAAAATTTACGCAGAACTTGTTGGCTACGGTGCCACATCCGACGGCTACGACATGGTATCGCCATCAGGTGAAGGCGCAGTGCGCTGCATGCAACAAGCCCTGTCCACGGTCGATGGGCCAGTGGACTATATCAACGCCCACGGCACCTCTACCCCCGCCGGTGATATTCAGGAACTCAAGGCCGTTAAGGAAGCTTACGCAGGCAGCGATCACATCCCGGTCGTCGGCTCTACCAAGTCGCTCTCTGGTCATTCCCTGGGCGCTGCCGGTGTGCAGGAAGCGATTTATTCACTGCTAATGCAACAAAAGGGTTTTATCGCCGCTTCTGCCAACATCGAAAACCTGGATCCCGAGGCAGAAGGCCTGCCCATCGCCCGCGAACGCGTGGACAATACAGATTTGAAAACAGTGATGTCCAATAGCTTTGGCTTCGGCGGCACTAACGCGTCGCTGGTGTTCCAGAAGTTCACAGACTGATTGTCAAGATGAAGCAGCCCATTGCGGCTGCTCCCGCACAAACTTCAAGCCAGTAGGTCCAATAAAAGTACCTGCAGGGCATCCCCTTCTTTTATCACGGCGCCCGGCGGAATCACCGCCAGCGCGTCACTGTGGCTCACTGAGCTGAGCACTCCAGAGCTTTGGTTGGCAAAACGACGGGCGACCAGGCCCCCATCACCGGGCTCCAGGATCACTCGAATATGGTCCTGCCGAGTACCCGGTTTTGCGCTCGCAAAGCCCGCTGTCACCGTCAGTTCAGGAACACGGCAATCACTCGCGCCCTGTAGCTTTAGCAGAAACGGTCTCGCCACAAGACAAAAGGTCGCGAAAACAGACGTTGGGTTTCCAGGTAAGCCAATGAAGGGCGTATCGGCAATGGCGCCAAAAGCCAGCGGCTTACCCGGCTTTATAGCCAGTTTCCATACATCAATGTGTCCGAGGCGCTCCACCTGGGCTTTCACATGATCCTCCTCGCCGACAGAGACGCCGCCTGAGGTGATCACACAGTCAGCCGAGCGCGAGGCCTGCAGTAAAGCATCGGCAGTTGCCTGTGGATCATCGGGGATGATACCGGCGTCGATAAACTCCAAACCGAGTCTGGCGAGCAGGCCTGCGATCGTATAGCGGTTAGAGTTGTAGAGCTGTCCGCTGCGCAAGTCAGCGGTACCGGGCTCGACCAGTTCGTCGCCGGTTGAGAGCACCGCCACCTTGAGCCGCCGAAAAACCTTCACCCGGGCAATCCCTACCGATGCCAGCAGCCCCAAATCCTGGGGCCTTAAGCGTCGACCTGCGCGCAAAGCCACCGCGCCGGCGGCAATATCCTGTCCGCGCGGGCGAATATTTTGGTTGCTGGTCACCTCACCAGCGACCGAAAGTAAGCCCCCCTCAACACGACAATTTTCCTGCATTACAACGGCATCAGCCCCCGGGGGAACTGGCGCCCCAGTAAATATTCGCGCTGCGGTTCCGACTAGTAATGGCTCTCCGACCGTTCCAGCCACAATTCGTTGACTGACTGGCAATGGCCCCGGCAGGTCGTTGCAGCGCAGGGCATAACCATCCATAGCACTGTTGTCATCCCCGGGAACATCTATATTCGAAACGACGTCCTCCGCCAGAACCGCCCCCAGGGCGCTTATCAAGGATAGCTCTTCGACCTCCGCTGGAGGTTTGGCACTACTGAGAATCCTTGTCAGGGCCTCCTCCAGTGGCATCAACGCACTCAAGCGTGCTGTTCCCGGACTCTCACCACTCCGACGAAGTTACAGGGGCGATGGGAACTGTCCAGTTGCTCGCGGATAACACCTGTCCAGGCGGTTTTACAGGCTCCGGTGGACCCCGGTACGCAAAAGATGACTGTATTGTTGGCAAAGCCCGCCAACGCCCGGGACTGAATGGTTGATGAGCCAATTTCCTGATACGAAATGGCCCTGAAAAGCTCTCCAAAGCCATCGATGTCCTTGTCGAACAAAGGCCGAACCGCTTCCGGGGTTGAGTCTCGCCCGGAAAAACCAGTACCGCCAGTCACCAAAACCGCATCTATACCCGGATCAGCTATCCAGCCTGAAAGCACAGCTCGAATTCGGTAGATATCATCGATCACGATGGCTTTGTCGCCTGTGCGATGACCTACTGATTCCAAAGCCTCTACAAGGTATTTACCGGATGAGTCGTCTGCTTCAGTGCGAGTGTCTGACACAGTCAGCACCGCCACTGACAAAGCTTGCGGGGTATCGTCGGTGGCCTTGGCCATGGGGCGTTCCTCAGGTTTGTTGCTGAAAGTAGTGTTTGACCTGGTCGGCAATGGCATTGCGCCAGGGCTGCTGTTTAATAGCGAAGGTGTTGCGAATCTTATTGCACTCAAGGGACCGGTTGAGGCTGGGAGCGCCAGGATCCATAGGCATGAGTTCCACAGCGTCCGAGTTTACATCTGAGAACTGTGAGGCAGCCGCAAGGACGGCCTCGGCGAACTCATAATGGGTGGCTGTCTCCGTGCTGCAATAATGATAAGTACCCCACAACTCTGCGCCAGTGCTCTCCTGGTCAAGCAACGCGGATATCACCCTGGCACCGTCGAGCGATGCCACCGGACAACCTCGGAGGTTATTGTCCAGCACAAGGTTCTCGCCGCGAACCATTTCTCCGAGTACGCGGGTCACCAAGTTGGCGCCATCACTGGCAAATACAGGACCCAGGCGCAAGATCAGGTGCTTATCACAATACTTGCGGACCACTTGCTCGGCATCGGCCAGCAGTACACCCGTATCACTAGAGTTATCGGGCAGGTCTTCTTCGTTATACATGCGGTCAAGGTCACCGGAAAAAACCCTTGAACTGGAGATAAACAGATAACTGCTATCATCACGTTGACAGGACTTGGCCACCCACTGACAGCGCTTTAAATCCAGGTCGACTACTTCCTGGCCACCATCAGCCACCGCTTCTACTCGAATATCAACGACGGCATCTGCCGCTGCCTTACGCACCGCTTTCTTGGCTTGCCGCTCACTCTTCCAACGTGAGGCAGAACGTGTCAGGCAGACGAGCTCATGGCGTCCCAAGTCCCCCAGGAACTCTACGAGTGCCCGTCCTAGCGGGCTGTCTGAACCGATTATAAGTACGCGCACGCGCTGGATCTTAAGTCATGTAAGAAGGAAGAACGGTATCATACTTGCGCGCAAATCGGCGCCACAATAGCGAATATTTGGGGGGAATAAATGGGGCGACCCGGTGGTCGCCCGTTTGCTGCTCAGGGCACGAAGCTGCCTGGTTTTTGACGCTGGGGAAAATCTTTGAAGGTTGCTTTGAATTTCATAACCTCAGCCATGGCCGGAGCGAATAAAAACATGTGCTCACCCATCCACTGGTCGTATCCGGAACCTTCGTGGTCCATCCTCTCAAAGGGATCCATACGGAGATTGAACACCTTGGGCATGCGCAATGTTACATAGGGGTCCTGCCAAACCTGCAGGCCGTGCGCCCGCTGCTCCTTGAACACTAATTTGTAGTCGCCCATGCGATATCCAACAATATCGCCAGTATCCGAGGTATAGATAAATTCCTCACGCGGCCCCTCGTCCACTTCGCCAGTGAAATAGGGAAGAAAATTGTATCCATCCAAATGAACTTTATACTTCTTACCGCCGATCCGGGTTCCCGCTTTTAATTGCTGTTTAACCTGATCGTTGCCCGCAGCAGCGAGTAATGTCGGCATCCAATCCATCATCGCAATTATTTCGTTAGACACCTGGCCAGCTTCAATTTTTGCCGGCCAACGAACCATCATCGGCACCCTGTAACCGCCCTCCCAATTCGAGTTCTTCTCACCGCGATAAGGCGTATAACCCCCATCTGGCCAAAGCGCTAACTCAGCGCCGTTGTCTGTGGCATACATGACAATGGTATTGTCGGCGATGCCCAGCTCATCGAGCTTGGCTAGCAGTTGCCCAACATGGCCATCGTGCTCAACCATTCCATCGGCGTAAAGACCCTGGCCCGTTACGCCCTGGGATTCTGGTTTTAGTCGCGTCCAGACATGCATCCTGGTGGAGTTAAACCAAACGAAGAAAGGTTTTTTCTGGCTGTGCGCCTTATCAATAAACTTGAGACCTGCCGCAAGAAACTCTTCGTCAGCAGTCTCCATTCGCTTTTTGGTCAAGGGCCCTGTGTCTTCAATTTTACCGTCAGCAAAGCTGTGAATGACACCGCGAGGTCCCCAGCGCTTGCGAAACTCAGGATCTTTCGGGTAGTTGGGATGCTCGGGTTCTTCTTCTGCGTTCAGGTGATAAAGGTTGCCGAAAAACTCATCGAAACCATGATTTGAAGGCAGGTGCTCATCACGATCACCGAGGTGATTCTTGCCAAATTGACCGGTGGCGTAGCCAAGCGGTTTCAGCAGTTCTGCGATCGTGGGGTCTTCCGCTTGCAGCCCCTCGCTGGCGCCCGGGAGCCCAACCTTGGTTAAACCGGTGCGCACGGGATGCTGGCCGGTGATGAATCCTGCACGGCCAGCGGTACAACTCTGGTCACCGTAAGAGTCGGTAAAAATAATGCCATCAGCGGCGATCTTGTCGATATTCGGGGTTCGGTATCCCATGCGCCCCATGTTGTAGGCACTGATATTATAAGGGCCGATATCGTCGCCCCAGATGATCAGGATATTGGGCTTATCCTGGGCCAGCACCGCCGAGGACAAAAAGAGCAGTGAGATTACCACTGCAATGCGATTCAAGCTGGGTGACATTGAAGTTCTCCTGAGAAAGTGTTCAGTACATTCGCGCCAGTTATAGCACAGAAAGTACCCAATAATTACATTTGCAGTGATGCCGCTGTTTAGCGGCATCGTTGGGGGGTTGGTCCAAGCTAACCGTTAGAACGGAATATCGTCGTCAAAGTCATTGAAGTCTTGAGCCGGTGCAGCCTGGGGAGCGCTTTGAGCAGGAGCTGCTCCACCCTGCGCCGGAGCTGAAGATTGCGGGGCTTGGCCACCACCGTAACCAGCGCCGCCCATCCCACTGTCACCCTGGCCAGCGCCTCGACTGTCCAGCATTTGCATCTCATTAACGACCACTTCAGTGGTGTAGCGATCCTGGCCAGACTGATCCGTCCACTTACGTGTTTGCAGGGCTCCTTCAACGAACACTTTGGAACCCTTCTTCAAATATTCCCCGGCAATTTGCCCAAGGCGATAGTTACCACGATCACGGAACACAACCCGATGCCATTCAGTGCGCTCCTTCTGCTCTCCGGATTGCTTGTCGCGCCAGGTCTCGGAAGTGGCGATACTGGCATTGGTGACGGCGCCACCATCGGGGAAAAAACGGGTTTCAGGGTCATTACCCAGGTTGCCGATCAGAATGACCTTATTGACGCCACGTGAAGCCATAAAAATTCCTTGTCACTGGTTGGAAATGCTTATTTTGATTGGCCTGAGACTATAACAATCCCGCTGTTTAATTGCGACAACGCGAGAACGCAAATTCAATCCAATTGAACCGCGGTGAACCTCAGGTCAGCAGCCTGTCCAACCAGCCACTGGCAGTTTGAATAGGGCGTCGTTGCCAGGCAGGCCCCTGCTTGCGATAAACCCGCTCCTCCAGTTTGCGAGCCGTGTCAGTTGCCTTATAGCCCAGCCAGCGCAAAGGTTCAGGTTCCCAACGACGGAGTGTGGACTCCAGGCTACCGCTATAAGCCCATGGCGCTGATACCAGCTCAGTGTCCCTGGCCAGCACCTGGTCTGCGAGAGTGCGCGCCATCAAGTTCGAGGCCCCTACGCCTTCTCCAAAGTAGCCACCAAGGGTGCCGATTCCCGTCGCTCGATCGTAGACCGAGTGCGGCAGGCCACTGCGTGGTGCGCCCAGCGTGCCGCCCCAACGATGTGTGATAGCAGCTCCCTGCAGCTGAGGAAAGCAATCCAGTAACAAGCCATGGATAGCATGGAAAGCGGGATCCCGCGGGCTAAACTGACTCCGCGGCTTGCCGCCAAAGCGGTAACTACCGCGTGCGCCAAACACCATGCGGTTGTCAGCGCTACGCTGACCATAGGTTGTCAGCGGGCTGGCTTCGCAGAACACTTCCCGATCTGCCAATCCCAACTCCTGCCAAACCTGCTCATCGAGCGGTTCAGTGGCGATGATCCGGCTCTGCAGCGCCAGCACTCTGCCTGCGGTGGCTGTCACTCCAGTACTATAGCCCTCCAGCGCCAGCAAGCGGTGCATGGCACTGACCCGGCCACGGGGCGTCTCCATCAGCCCGGGGGCCAGCTTGGTCACCGGCGTTTGCTCATAGATGTGCACCCCCATATCGCGCAACGTCTGTGCAAGACCGAGCACCAGTCGAGCCGGTTGGATACGGGCAATATGGGGAGTGTAGATCCCGCCAGCGGGTGCTCGAATGCGCAGGCGCGCCTGAAGTTCGGCCGGCTCCAGCCAGAGGTAATCATCCTCACCCAAACCGACTGCCCTGTAATCGGCAAGGTTGTCCCGTTGGATTCGCGCTTGCTCGGGATAGCGAGCGGCGGCAAAGATACCACCTCCACGCTGGTAATCGCAGTCGATGCCCTGTCGCTGTAGCACCCTCTCCACCTCTGGCAGAATGCTGTGGATTTGTGCCTTGGCCAACTCTCGTCGATCGCCATCAAGGGCCGCAAGCATGCGGGTCTCACCCTCAATAGCCGCCATCATCCACCCCCCATTCCGTCCCGAGGCCCCGAAGCCGCAGCGCTCAGCTTCCAGCACGCAAACGGCCAGATCCGGCGCCAGTGTTTTCAGGTAGTAGGCGGTCCACAGGCCAGAGAAACCCCCACCCGCAATAGCGACGTCTACATTGATGTCGTGGTCCAGGGGTTGAGAGGCCGCTACAGGTTCTGTTTGCTCCATCCACAAACTGATATTGCTTTTTGGGGACACGGTCACTCCATGCTGGCTGGCGCGGGAGCTCCTTGCATCGCATTCGCAGGGAGAAAGAGCAAGAACCAAAGGGCTGCCAGCCCCAGGCAGGAGGTAAGCAGAACGAGGGAGCCACCGCTTTTGAGCATCCAACCACCTAAAGCACCGCCTGCGAAAGCACCCAGGAACTGGCACGTTGAGTAGATACCCAGAGCTGTGCCTTTCCCACCAGGGAATACCATTTTGCTGACCAGCGAGGGCAGAGTCGCTTCCAGGTAGTTAAAACCGACGAAAAACAGCCACATACCCAGATACAGCAAGACGGGTGATGCAGACAACGAAATGACCGACATAGCGAGAATCAGCAACGCTATTGCCAATAGGAACATCGCTTGCAAACGGCCTTTGCGCTCCGCCATGATCATCATTGGCACCATTCCCGCAATGGACAACACCAGGGCCGGCAGATAGACCAGCCAATGGCTGTCTCGCTCAAGGTCTGCCACCTCCAGCAAAAGCCCAGGCACCACCAGAAACAGTGCCATCAGTATAAAATGCAGACTAAACACAGCGAAGTTAAGGCGTAGCAATCCAGCGTCCTGAAGACTGCGGGAAAATAGCCCGCGACGTGCGCCAACCTCGTCATGGATCTGCCCCACCGGCGGAGTAGGCACCAGCAATAGCACAATCACCACACCACCCAATGCCAGCAGTGTTGTGAGCCAGAACACAGCACTCAAACCACCCGCTGCAGCGACCACCGGACCAAGAACAAGCGCTACGGCGAAAGACAAGCCAATACTCATTCCCACCATCGCCATGGCTTTGGTTCGCTGCTCTTCGCGAGTCAGGTCGGCCACCAGCGCCATGACAGTGCTGGCTATTGCCCCGGCACCCTGCAAAGCACGGCCCAACACCACCCCCTCAATAGTATCGGCCATGCCCGCAACTACACTACCAAATGCAAACACCAGCAGTCCGCCAACAATCACCGGCTTGCGGCCCAGCTTGTCGGAAAGCCATCCCAGTGGAATTTGCAGCAAAGCCTGCGACAGTCCATAGACACCCAGTGCCAGGCCGATCGTCAGGGGATCTGCACCCGGAAGGTCGGCGGCATAGAGTGCCAGCAACGGCAGGACCATAAACAGGCCGAGCATGCGGAAGCTGTATAGCAGTGCGAGGGAGCTGACAGTGCGCCGCTCCAGTGGTGTCATTGGATGTTCAGTGATCACTGGGGGAATGAGTCTCGAAATTTGCCCGGTATGATAACAGCTTCAGGGCGCAGCCACACTCTGATCGAGACACCACAGTCAGCCTGGTTGCTCTTTTCTCTGTGCTTTGAAGTCCGTTTCCCTTTGCATGGCGTAACATTCAAGGCATATACTTTCCGGTTCCAATTTTTCTGCGGTAAATCCTGCTAATGGACACAATCCAAGTTCGCGGCGCGCGCACTCACAATCTCAAAAACATTGACCTTGATATCCCCCGCGACAAGCTGGTGGTGATCACCGGGCTGTCGGGGTCCGGCAAGTCGTCGCTTGCTTTCGACACGCTGTATGCCGAGGGACAGCGGCGCTACGTTGAGTCACTTTCCACCTACGCCAGGCAGTTCCTGTCGATGATGGAAAAGCCTGACATGGACCACATCGAGGGGTTGTCACCGGCTATTTCTATTGAACAGAAATCCACATCGCACAACCCTCGCTCCACGGTCGGCACCATTACCGAAATTTACGACTACCTCAGGCTGCTTTTCGCCCGGGTCGGCGAACCGCGCTGCCCGGATCACGGTCTCAATTTGCAGGCGCAGACGGTAAGCCAGATGGTCGATACCGTACTGGCACTGCCCGAGGGCAGCAAGCTGATGCTGCTGGCACCCGTCGTCCGTGATCGTAAGGGTGAACACCTGCACGTTTTTGAGGAGTTGCGCGCGGCGGGCTTTGTGCGCGCTCGCATCGACGGCATCGTCACCGATATGGACGACCTGCCTGAACTGGACAAAAAGAAAAAGCATCGCATTGAAGTCGTCGTCGACCGCTTCAAGGTCAGGGAAGATCTTGCACTTCGCCTGGCAGAGTCATTCGAGACGGCTCTGGGCCTCACTGACGGCCTGGCCTCGATTTCGTGGATGGATGAAGACGGCGATGACCTGTCCTTTTCAGCCAGGTTCGCCTGCCCTCAATGCGGTCACAGTATCGATGAACTGGAACCTCGATTATTTTCCTTTAATAACCCCGCAGGCGCATGCAGCGGCTGCGATGGGCTTGGAGTGAAACAGTATTTTGACGCCGAGCGCATCGTACTGCACCCGGAATCCAGTCTGGCGGAAGGTGCCATTCGCGGCTGGGACAGGCGTAACGTTTATTATTTTCATATGCTCACTTCGCTCGCGGATCACTATGGCTTTGACATCAATGCCCCCTACGACGACCTGAGCAAAAAACACCAGAAAGTCATTCTGCACGGCAGTGGCAAACAAGAGATTGCCTTTTCCTATATTAACGACCGCGGCGATGTCTTCAAAAGAACACACCCCTTCGAGGGGATCATTCCCAACATGGATAGACGCTACCGGGACACCGATTCCCAATCGGTTCGCGAGGACCTGGCCAAGTTCCTCGCCACCCAGCCTTGTCCTGACTGCGGCGGCACCCGACTGCGCCGCGACGCTCGCAACGTATTTGTTGACGAGCGCACTCTACCGGCCATTACCGATATGCCCGTGGGAGACGCGGAGGTCTATTTCAATAACTTGCTACTGGAAGGTCGCAAAGGTGAAATAGCCGACAAGATTCTCAAGGAATTGCGCGCTCGCTACCGCTTCCTGGTCGATGTGGGGCTCAACTACCTGACTTTGAACCGCAGCGCGGAAACACTATCAGGGGGAGAAGCTCAGCGAATTCGCCTGGCCTCGCAGATTGGGGCAGGACTTGTGGGTGTCATGTATATCCTCGATGAACCGTCCATTGGTCTGCACCAAAGGGATAACGAGCGTTTATTGAATACCCTCACGCATCTTCGCGATCTGGGAAACACCGTGCTTGTGGTCGAACACGATGAGGACGCGATACGAGCTGCAGATCACGTGATAGACATCGGTCCCGGGGCCGGCGTACATGGAGGCCAGATCGTTGCAGAGGGCACCATGAAGCAGATTATCGCCAATAAGAACTCCCTCACCGGTGACTACCTTTCCGGCCGGAAAAAAATCGACATACCCGCGAAGCGCACGCCGCATGACACCAAGAAGCAGCTGCTTCTCACCGGAGCGTCTGGTAACAACCTGCAGCAGGTCGACCTGGAAATACCACTGGGACTTCTAACCTGTGTCACCGGCGTCTCCGGCTCGGGCAAATCGACACTGATTAACGGCACGCTCTACCCGCTGGCAGCGACAGAACTTAATGGCGCCACCACTCTTACGCCGGCACCACATACATCCATTGAGGGCATGCAGCTGATAGACAAGTGTATCGATATTGACCAAAGCCCAATAGGGCGCACCCCTCGATCTAACCCCGCAACCTACACCGGAATCTTCACGCCGGTGCGGGAACTGTTTGCGGGGACCCAGGAAGCTCGATCTCGCGGCTACAAGCCTGGACGGTTCAGCTTCAATGTTAAGGGAGGGCGCTGCGAGGCCTGTCAGGGCGACGGTGTCACCAAAGTTGAGATGCACTTTCTGCCAGACATCTATGTTCCCTGCGACGTGTGCAAAGGCAAGCGCTATAACCGGGAAACTCTGGAAATACGCTACAAGGGCAAGAGTATCCATGAAGTCCTGGATATGACCGTCGAAGACGCCCTGGAGTTTTTCGAGCCGGTTCCTGCTATTGCCCGCAAACTGCAAACCCTGATGGATGTGGGACTGTCCTATATCCGCTTGGGCCAGGCAGCCACCACCTTGTCCGGCGGGGAAGCCCAACGGGTAAAACTATCTCGGGAGCTATCAAAGCGGGATACCGGAAAAACCCTGTACATTCTTGATGAACCGACCACTGGCTTACATTTTGAGGACATCAAGCAATTACTGGAAGTACTGCACAGACTGCGTGACCACGGCAATACCATGGTAATCATTGAGCACAACCTGGACGTGATCAAAACTGCCGACTGGGTTGTGGATTTAGGCCCGGAAGGAGGCTCCGGCGGCGGTCAAATCATCGCCACAGGTACGCCCGAAGAGGTAGCAAAAACCAAGGGTTCCTACACCGGAAAGTTTCTGGCTCCGATGCTCAGTAAACGCGCGCGCAGCAAAGCCGCCTGAGCAATCGATGAACTGTAAAAAAGCGACCATCGCTGAGGCTACTGACAGACGGGCGCGGTCGGCAGTCGACTCTCAATCCATGCAATGAACATCGAGCTCTGCCACACGCTCAAGACCTCAAGCGCAGGCTGATCTATAGCAGGAGCTAGCAACCGGCCTGCCTGAAAGCTCCAAGGCTTACAGCTCTGTCTCTATCGACCCGTGGCCTCGTCGAGGCCAGCGCGCAACAAGCCCGCCCATCGCTTGAGCGTGCGGTCTGCATCGGCTTTGTTTGTCACTCCGCTGGTCCATTGCAGGGTGCCATAGTCCGTGCTTCGACGTCGATCGCGAGCTCTTGCCAGAACCTGCCCGGTGGTACCATCAACCAGTTCCAAAGCCAGGGTCATCTCACCGGCGGTCGTGGTGTAGGACCGACTAAGCCCGGGGCTCATAGTATCCGGAGCGTTGATATCAAGATTAATTATTGCGGGGCGAACAATGAGTACGGCTTCACCATTATCAAATTGGTCGACAATGTCGTACGCAGGGTCCATAAGCAGCGCTTCAGAAAAGTGATTGCTACAGGCATCGCCCAGCGCATCTTTGATGCTATCAACATCCTTCTGGGTCACACGACTGGACAGGTCCAGGCGACTGTTATTCTGATCGCGCAGCCAGTTCTTACGGAAAGATACGGAACAGGCTCCTACTCCAATACTCTCGTAAACGCTAAAATCCGCTTCCGGTAACAAGTAGACCTCCTGAAACTTTGTGTCGTCTTGCAGCACCAGCCCATCCTGGGAAACTGGCTCGGGTTGGGTCGAAGCACAAGCCGCGAGTAGCACGGTGCTGAGTAACAATACTGAAAATCTAATCATCGTTAATATTCCTGTCTACAGGTTTTGATTACGAGTCGATAATATTAGTCTAGACCGTCTCCGCGAGGGAAGTCTCTTTCGCTTTCTCAGTATGAACAAAATTAACCGGGGCCGAATCTTGCAAATCAAAAATCAGCCAGCATTTCCACGCTCGCATTTGCATTGTCGACTGCCTGTATTGCTAGCGACAGCGCTAATAAGGCTGCCAAGGGAGACGCCGTTATCGTCAATGGAATGCCACACCAGACCCGAGACCAGTGGGCTTTACCGCCGTCACTGACCATTCGAAATACATGGGTGAAATATCCTCTGCACCGAATCAGGAGTTCGCCTGGTACCCTCCCATCGGATACAAAGACTAATTTCAAGCGGACACAAAAAAGCCGGGCATTAGCCCGGCTTTTTAAAATCAATCACTCCAACCGAGAATCAATCCTCGTCGTCGTAATCTTCAACCTGCGGACGATCGACCAGCTCGACATAGGCCATAGGAGCCTTGTCGCCAGTGCGGTAGCCACACTTCATGATACGAATGTAACCTCCGGGACGCTCCTGGTAGCGAGGACCCAGCTCGTTAAACAACTTGCCTACGGCTTCCTTGCTGCGAGTGCGGTCGAAGGCCAGACGGCGATTTGCAACGCTGTCTTTCTTCGCCAGGGTGATCAGAGGCTCAGCGTAACCACGCAGCTCTTTCGCCTTGGGCAGGGTGGTTTTGATCAACTCGTGCTCAACCAGAGAATTGGTCATGTTACGGAACATGGCCTTACGGTGAGAACTGTTTCTGTTTAGCTGACGTCCACTATGACGATGACGCATTTTTCCAATCCTATATTTAGGGTGCTATCACAGCACTGCTATCAGGTTGACCAGGGAGCCTAGGCGCTCAGTACCCGATCGTCGTTTTTCAGGCTGGCAGGCGGCCAGTTGTCCAGGCGCATGCCCAGTGACAAACCACGAGAAGCCAATACATCCTTGATCTCGGTGAGGGACTTCTTACCCAGGTTAGGGGTCTTCAGCAACTCAACCTCAGTGCGCTGCACCAGGTCTCCGATGTAGTAAATATTTTCAGCCTTGAGACAGTTGGCGGAACGAACGGTTAATTCCAGATCGTCTACCGGACGCAGCAGAATTGGATCTACCTCGTCCTCTTCTTCGACAGACTCAGACTCAGATTCGCTTTCCAGGTCAACAAACACGGCCAGCTGCTGCTGCAGGATGGTCGCTGCGCGACGGATAGCTTCTTCCGGATCAATCGTGCCGTTGGTCTCCAGGTCGAGAACCAGCTTATCCAGGTCGGTGCGCTGCTCAACTCGGGCAGACTCAACCACATAGGACACACGGTGAACCGGGGCAAACGTTGCGTCCAGCTGCAGACGGCCGATTGAACGAGTTTCCTCTTCCGGATTCTCGCGAGAATCCGCCGGAGAATAACCACGGCCACGAGCCACTGTCAGCTTCATGTTAATTTCAGATGCGCCGTTCAGGTGGCAGATAACGTGGTCCGGGTTGCGGATCTCGATATCGTGATCGACCTGAATATCAGCAGCGGTTACCGCTCCTGGACCCTTCTTGGTAAGGGTCAGCTCTGCTTCCTCTTTGCCGTTCATAACCAGGGCAACGCCCTTGAGGTTCAGCAAAATTTCGATGACGTCTTCCTGTACGCCTTCAATTGCACTGTATTCGTGCAATACGCCATCGATCTCTACCTCAGTGATTGCACAACCAGGCATAGACGACAGCAGGATTCGGCGCAAGGCATTGCCAAGAGTGTGGCCAAAACCACGCTCAAGCGGTTCCAGGGTTACCTGGGCACGCGTGCTGTTCTTTTCATCAACATTGATAACACGCGGGGTCAAAAATTCGTTCACTGCACTCTGCATACGGGGCACCTTTATTTAGGTTAGTCCTTCAGTGGATTACTTGGAGTAAAGTTCAACAATCAGGTTTTCATTGATCTCTGAAGAGAGATCCTGACGGTCGGGAACAGACTTGAAGGTACCTTCCAGTTTGTCCGCGTTTACTTCGATCCACTCAGGCTCGCCACGTTGGGCAGCCAGGGCCAATGCAGACTGAACGCGCAGCTGCTTCTTAGCTTTCTCACGCAGGGCTACAATATCGCCTGCTTTTACCTGGTACGAGGCGATGTTTACCACCTGACCATTTACCATGATTGCCTTGTGAGCAACCAGCTGGCGGGATTCAGAGCGTGTAGAGCCGAAGCCCATACGGTAAACCACGTTATCCAGTCGAGACTCCAGCAACTGCAGCAGGTTCTCGCCAGTAGCACCCTTCAGGCGGGCGGCTTCTTTGTAGTAGTTGCGGAACTGCTTTTCCAGCACGCCGTAGATACGACGAACCTTTTGCTTTTCACGCAGCTGTACACCGTAGTCAGACAAGCGGCCACGACGGGCGCCGTGCTGGCCTGGTACTGCTTCTGCTTTACACTTGCTTTCGAGTGCGCGCACACCGCTCTTCAGGAACAGGTCTGTTCCTTCACGACGGGAGAGCTTGCACTTGGGTCCAATATATCGAGCCATGTCTAGTTCTTCCTCTGTGCGTTACACGCGACGTTTCTTGGGAGGACGGCAGCCGTTATGGGGAATCGGCGTAACGTCAGTAATGTTGCTGATCTTGTAGCCACAAGCGTTCAGCGCTCGTACGGCAGATTCGCGACCCGGTCCTGGGCCCTTGACCTGTACGTCGAGATTTTTAAGACCATATTCTTTAGCGGCCTCACCAGCACGCTCAGCTGCAACCTGGGCAGCGAACGGGGTGCTCTTACGCGAACCGCGGAAGCCAGAACCACCGGCAGTGGCCCAGCTCAGGGTGTTACCCTGGCGGTCAGTAATAGTGACAATGGTATTGTTGAAAGACGCGTGTACGTGGGCGATTCCGTCCACTACGGTCTTCGTGATTTTCTTACGAGTGCTTTTGGCACCTGGCTTAGCCATATCGTAGTTCCTGCTTTAATATCAACACTGCACTTGGGTGCAGCTACACTAAAAGGATTCGCTGTGGGGTGACGCTGGGTCTATCCTTACTTGCGAATCGGCTTACGCGGTCCCTTGCGGGTACGAGCGTTGGTCTTGGTGCGCTGGCCGCGAAGCGGCAAGCCACGACGATGGCGCAGGCCGCGGTTGCAACCCAGGTCCATCAGACGCTTGATGTTCATGGACACTTCACGACGAAGGTCACCTTCCACCATCATCTCCGCGACTTTGCCACGCAGGGCATCCATCTCGGTTTCAGAAAGCTCGCCAATCTTGGCACTTTCTGTGACACCGGTTGCGGCACACAACTCTCTAGCAGTTGTGCGACCTACACCGTAGATGTATGTCAGTGAGATAACAGCATGCTTGTTATCTGGTATGTTGACGCCGGCAATACGAGCCATCCAACTTTCTCCAAAAATAATCTTTCGCTTAACAACGCGATTTACGCAAACCCCTGATTTAACTCAAATTTGCCGATTTCTCAGCGGGGTAGGCGCGAAAGGCGCAGCATTCTAGCGATATCGTTACAAAAAATCAACCGTGCCGGGGATTAACCCTGGCGCTGCTTATGACGCGGATCTGTGTTGCAGATCACCCGCACAACGCCATTACGACGCACAACTTTACAGTTGCGGCAGATTTTCTTTACTGATGCACGTACTTTCATCGTTACTTCTCCGTTTAGGTTGATGGGCGCTTAGCGAACGCGTCCAGCACCACCATAGTTCTTCAGGTTGGCCTTTTTCATCACCGAGTCGTACTGGTGTGACATCAAGTGGCTTTGCACCTGGGCCATAAAATCCATTACCACGACAACAACAATCAGTAGTGAAGTACCACCCAGGTAAAAGGGCACGTTCCACATCACCACCAGGAACTGGGGCATCAGGCAGACCAGCGCAATATAGGCAGATCCAAACACCGTCAGCCGAGTCAGCACGCCATCGATATAATTGGCGGTCTGTTGTCCCGGACGTATACCAGGCACAAAGGCTCCGGAACGTTTCAGGTTGTCAGCAACTTCAACCGGATTGAACATCAACGCGGTATAGAAGAAGCAGAAAAACACTACAAACACAGTGAACAGCAATATGTTCAACGGCTGGCCTGGGCCAATGGCAACCGCCAGGTCCTGCAGCCAGTCTGCCCCCCCGGAGGAGCCAAACCACTGCGCAATGGACGCCGGGAACAGCAAAATGCTGCTCGCGAAAATGGCTGGGATTACCCCCGCCATATTCACTTTCAGGGGCAGATGCGAGCTCTGCGCCTGGTACATCTTGCGACCTTGCTGTCGTTTGGCATAGTTCACCGTGATACGACGCTGGCCGCGTTCGATAAACACGATCAGATAAATCACCGCAATCGCCAGTGCCAGAATAAAGAGCAGCACCAGGATATTCAGCTCGCCCTGTCGCGCTTGCTCCAGCGATTGTCCGATCGCAGCAGGTAAACCGGCTACGATACCAGCGAAGATCAACAGCGAAATTCCGTTGCCCACGCCTTTTTCAGTAATTTGCTCACCCAGCCACATCATGAAGACTGCGCCGGTTACCAGGGAAGTAATGGCAATCACATAAAACAGTAGTGACGTGTCATAACTCATGCCCTGATTGGCCATACCTACGGTCATGCCTGTGGCTTGTATGATCGCCAACACGACTGTCAGGTATCGCGTGTACTGGCTTATCTTACGACGGCCAGACTCGCCTTCTTTCTTCAACTGCTCTAGCTGTGGGGTCACCGCCGACATCAGCTGCATGATGATCGATGCAGAGATGTAGGGCATGATGCCCAGCGCCAGGATACTCATCCGCTCCAGGGCGCCACCAGAGAACATATTCGCCAGACCCAGGATTGTTCCCTGATTCTGGTTAAACAATGCCGCCAGTTGGTTAGGGTCAATTCCCGGTACAGGGATGTGCGTCCCGATCCGGTAAACAATAATTGCCAGTAAAACAAAACGAAGGCGAGCAAAAAGCTCGCCCATGCCTGCCTTGTTTACTGAGGGCAGTTGTCCTTGGGCCATTTATTCCTCGATTTTCCCGCCGGCTTTCTCAACCGCTTCACGGGCACCTTTAGTGACCGCGAGACCTTTGACAGTCAAAGCCTTGCCAAGATCTCCTGACAGGAAAACCCGAGCTCGCAACACATTGTCTTTAACAATGTCAGCTGCTTTCAATGCGTCCAGGTCGACCACATCGCCTTCAATTGCATTCAGTTCTGACAAACGAACCTGAGCAGTGGTGCGCGCCATGCGAGAGCTAAAGCCATACTTCGGCAAACGCTTCTGCAAAGGCATCTGACCGCCCTCAAAACCAGGACGTACAGACCCGCCTGAGCGAGATTTCTGGCCTTTGTGTCCGCGACCGGCAGTTTTGCCGTCACCGGAGCCGATTCCACGACCGACACGCTTACTGTCTTTCCGAGAACCCGGGGCCGGGCTCAAGGTGTTCAGTCTCATTACATCTGACATGATTTAGTCCTCAACCCGTACCAGGTAGTGTACTTTGTTGATCATGCCGCGAGTGGAGGGTGTGTCTTCCACTTCTACGGTGTGACCAATCCGACGCAGGCCGAGGCCGGCTACGCACGCCTTATGATTAGGCAAGCGGCCATTAGTGCTCTTGACCTGGGTAACTTTGATCATTGCTTTTGCCATGACTATTCGCCCAATACTTAATTCAAAATTTCTTCAACAGACTTGCCACGCTTGGCAGCAACGTCTTCGGGAGCACACATATCGCGCAGGCCGTTGAAAGTTGCTCGTACTACGTTCACCGGGTTGGTGGATCCGTAACACTTAGCCAGAACGTTGTGCACGCCAGCAATCTCAAGTACAGCTCGCATTGCGCCACCGGCAATAACGCCAGTACCTTCAGATGCAGGCTGCATGTATACCTTGGAGGCGCCGTGGGCAGCCTTCACAGGGTATTGGATAGTGCCGTTATTCAGGTCTACCTGAATCATGTTGCGACGGGCAGCTTCCATAGCCTTCTGGATTGCGACAGGCACTTCGCGCGCCTTACCGCGGCCGAAGCCTACTTTGCCATTGCCATCGCCAACTACAGTCAGCGCGGTGAAGCCGAAAATACGACCACCCTTAACTACTTTAGCGACGCGGTTGACCTGTACCAGCTTCTCCTGGAGATCACCTTCGGTCTGCTGCTGCTTTTTCTGATCGTTAAAAGCCATATCTACTTACCTTAGAATTCCAGTCCACTTTCACGGGCAGCGTCGGCCAAAGCCTTAACGCGTCCGTGGTACTTATAACCACCGCGGTCGAAAGCGACCTTCTCGATACCCGCTGCCTTGGCGCGCTCGGCAACCAATTTACCAACAGCCGCAGCGGCGTCGATATTGCCGGTTGCGCTCTTACGCAGGTCCGTGTCCAGGGTAGAAGCACTCGCCAACACCTTGTCACCTTCAGGCGCAATTACCTGGGCGTAGATGTGTCTGGGAGTACGGTGCACACTCAGGCGATTTACGCCGAGGGTACGCATGCGGGCGCGAGCACGACGGGCGCGACGCAGCCTTGAATCATTCTTTGCACTCATGTCAACTTACCTACTTCTTCTTGGCTTCTTTACGACGAACGTGCTCGTCTGCGTAACGAATGCCCTTACCCTTGTATGGCTCTGGCGGACGGTAACTGCGAATCTCTGCAGCTGCCTGGCCTACGGCCTGCTTGTCGACACCCTTTACAACGATCTCAGTCTGACTGGGAGTTTCAGCAGAAACGCCTTCAGGCAGCTGGTAATCAACGGGGTGGGAAAGACCTACGGTCAGGTTGACACTTTTGCCGGAAGCCTTGGCACGGTAACCAACACCGTTTAATACCAACTTCTTCTCCCAGCCTTCGCTGACGCCCTTAACCATGTTGTTTACCAGCGCACGAGTCGTTCCGGCCATAGCCTTCGACTTGTCGGATTCGTAAACAAAGGTCAAAACGTTGTCATCCTGGTTTATTTGTACACCGGCACCTACGGACAGTTCCAGCGTACCTTTACTACCCTTAACGGTGACGTCGGAGCCGTTAAGCTTGACCTCTACGCCGCTAGGCAGTTGTACCGGATTATTTGCGACTCTAGACATTTTGAATGCTCTTCAAATCAATTAATTTAGAATACTGTGCAGAGCACTTCACCGCCGACACCGGCAGCGCGTGCAGCGCGATCAGTCATCACACCTTTGGAGGTGGAGACAATCGCTACACCCAGGCCGCCGCGAACGGCAGGCAGCTCGCCTTTGCCTGCGTAGTTACGCAGACCGGGGCGGCTAATGCGGTCGATCTCAGCGATAACCGGCTTACCCTGGTAATATTTCAGCTCGATGGCCAGACGGGGCTTGCCTTCTTCACTAGATGCGTTGAAGTCAGCGATGTAGCCTTCTTCTTTCAGCACGTTTGCAACCGCAGCTTTGAGCTTGGAACCGGGCATTTCTACACCAGTCTTACCAGCCATTTGTGCGTTACGAATACGGGTCAGCATATCTGACAGCGGATCTTGCATACTCATTTCAATATCTCTCCGTTACCAGCTGGCTTTCACGAGGCCGGGCACATCGCCGCGCATCGCTGCTTCACGCAACTTGTTACGACACAGGCCAAACTTGCGATACACCGCGTGTGGACGACCAGTTACCTGACAGCGACGCTGTTGGCGAACCGGGCTGGCATCACGGGGCAGCTTTTGCATAGCAATCTGCGCGTCCCACTTATCTTCATCAGAAGCATTCACGTCAGCGAGAATCGCCTTTAGGGCGGCACGCTTCTGTGCGTACTTAGCTACCATACGTGCACGCTTGTTCTCACGTGCAATCATAGATTTCTTAGCCATGTATAAAGCCTCTTAACCTTTCAGGGGGAAGTTGAAAGCGCGCAGCAAAGCACGACCTTCATCGTCCGTACGAGCAGTGGTGGTGATTGCGATATCCATACCGCGCAACGCATCTACCTTGTCGTAATCGATTTCTGGGAAGATGATCTGTTCAGTCACACCCATCGCGAAGTTGCCGCGACCGTCAAATGACTTGGGGCTAATGCCACGGAAGTCACGAATACGGGGGATTGCGACACTGATCAAACGCTCCAGGAACTCATACATACGCTCAGAGCGCAGAGTCACCTTGCAACCGATCGGCCAAGCTTCACGAACCTTAAAGCCCGCGATAGATTTGCGCGCCTTGGTCACTACGACTTTCTGACCGGAAATCTTTTCCATATCAGCGACAGCAGCCTCAAGGACCTTCTTGTCGCCAAGCGCTTCACCAACACCCATGTTAAGGGTGATCTTGGTGATGCGGGGAACTTCCATCACGTTTTCCAATCCCAGCTCTTCTTTAAGCTGGGGAGCGATTTCGCTCGTGTACTTTTCTTTCAAAGTTGCCATTTCTATTACCTGTTAATCCGACCGGCTTAGCCGACAGCCTCGCCACTGGATTTAAAGATACGAATCTTTTCGTCGCCTTCGACCTTAAAGCCCACCCGATCAGCCTTGCCAGTATCAGAGTTAAAAATCGCCACGTTAGAAACTTGAATGGGCGCTTCCTTCTCTACAATACCGCCAGCAACGCCCGCTTGGGGGTTGGGCTTGGTGTGCTTCTTAATCATGTTGATACCGGACACAATCAGCTTATTGTTATCCAGTACTTTGCGAACCTTACCGCGCTTACCCTTGTCCTTACCGGCCAGGATAATCACTTCGTCATCGCGCTTGATCTTCAACATTTTCGTTCCTCTCCTCGGCCTTAGATAACTTCAGGGGCCAGAGAAATAATCTTCATAAATTTCTCGCCGCGCAGTTCACGAGTTACTGGGCCAAAAATACGAGTCCCAATAGGTGCGTCCTGTGCGTTCAGCAGCACTGCAGCGTTGTCGTCAAACTTGATCAGGGAACCGTCGCCTCGGCGAACACCCTTCTTTGTCCGAACCACAACAGCAGTCATCACCTGGCCTTTCTTGACCTTGCCGCGAGGGATGGCTTCTTTAACGGTAACCTTGATCAGGTCTCCTACGCGCGCATAGCGACGCTTGGAACCGCCAAGTACCTTGATGCACATCACACGACGGGCGCCGCTGTTATCTGCGACTTCCAAATACGACTGTGTCTGAATCATCTCTTACTCCAAACTGCGACCAACCAGGCCGCAAAACTAACCACTACCCGTGAGGGCCTTATACCTGAGCGGCGCTCTCTACTACTTCAACCAAGTTCCAGGTCTTGCTCTTGGAAATCGGACGAGTTTCGGCAACAGTTACTGTGTCGCCAATGCCACACTGATTGCTCTCATCGTGCGCGTGGATCTTGGATGAACGTGTAATGTACTTGCCATACACCGGGTGCTTTACCCGACGCTCAATCAGTACAGTAATGGTCTTGTCCATCTTGTTGCTGACAACTCGACCCGTTGCCGTACGTGTACGCTTCTCTGCAGCTGACATACTTAGTTACCTGCCTTTTGTGTAAGTACAGTCTTCACGCGTGCGATGTCACGCTGGTTCTGCTTAAGCAGATGAGACTGCCCGAGCTGACCAGTGGACTTCTGCATGCGCAGCTTGAACTGCTCTTCACGCAGGGTGAGAAGCTGCTTGTTCAGGTCCTCAGCGGACTTATCATGCAATTCGCTTGCTTTCATCACATCACCGACCGTTTAACAAATGTTGTAGCAACGGGAATCTTGGCTGCAGCCAGATCAAACGCTTCACGCGCCAGCTCTTCAGAAACACCCTGCACTTCGTAAAGCACTTTACCGGGCTGAATCTGGGCCACCCAGTATTCAACGTTACCTTTACCTTTACCCTGGCGAACTTCCAGCGGCTTGCCTGTAATTGGCTTGTCCGGGAAAACTCGAATCCAGATCTTTCCGCCACGCTTGATGTGACGAGTCATAGCACGACGAGCCGCTTCAATCTGGCGCGCAGTAATGCGGCCGCGACCTGTCGCTTTCAAACCGTATTCGCCAAAGCTCACCTTGCTGCCGCGATGGGCCAGGCCACGATTGCGGCCCTTATGAGTCTTGCGAAATTTTGTACGCTTTGGTTGAAGCATCTGCGTAACCCTTAATTAGTTGCTGTCTTCTTGGGAGCTTCGGCAGCCTCATCGGCACCGATAACCTCACCTTTGAAAATCCAAACCTTCACACCGATGATGCCGTAAGTCGTTGCGGCCTCATATGTGGCGTAATCAATATCTGCACGCAGCGTGTGAAGAGGCACTCGACCTTCGCGGTACCATTCGGAGCGTGCAATTTCAGCACCACCCAAACGACCACCGACCTGAATCTTGATACCCTGAGCTCCCTGGCGCATAGCGTTCTGAACCACACGCTTCATAGCGCGACGGAACATAACTCGACGCTCCAACTGTTGCGCTACGTTCTGAGCAACCAGTTTGGCGTCCAGGTCCGGCTTGCGGATCTCTTCGATGTTGATGTGAACTGGCACACCCATCTTCTCGGTGAGAGTCTTGCGCAGCGCATCTACGTCTTCACCTTTCTTGCCGATCACAATACCGGGACGGGCAGTGTGAATGGTGATACGTGCAGTCTGGGCCGGGCGCTCAATCACAATGCGGCTAACTGAAGCATGCTCCAGCGCTTTTTCGATGTACTCGCGCACCTGCAGATCAGTAATCAACTGCTTGGCATAATTTTTACTGTCGGCGTACCAGATAGAGTTATGTTCTTTAACAATACCCAAGCGGATGCCGATAGGATGTACTTTTTGACCCATGTGGTGGTCTCCTTAGCCTTCGCCGTCTGCAACTTTCACAGTAATGTGACAGCTACGCTTTAAAATTCGGTCTGCGCGGCCCTTCGCACGGGGGCGCAAGCGCTTCATGGTCATGCCTTCATCAACAAAGACAGTGGATACCTTAAGCTCATCCACATCAGCGCCTTCATTGTTCTCAGCATTGGCGATCGCAGAGTCAAGAACCTTCTTGACCAAGTGAGCTGCCTTCTTCGTGCTGAATTCCAACAGGGTCAGCGCCTCTTCTACAGGCATGCCGCGGACCTGGTCAGCGACCAAGCGGGCTTTTTGCGCAGAAATCTGCGCGCCTTTCAGTCTTGCTGCAACTTCCATTTCCTAAACCTCTTTACGGAGCGCTTAGCGCTTCGCCTTCTTGTCTACGATATGACCTTTGAATGTGCGGGTTACCGCAAATTCACCCAACTTGTGGCCAACCATATCTTCGTTGACCAGCACTGGTACGTGCTGACGGCCATTGTGAACAGCAATTGTCAGACCAACCATATCCGGAGACACCATGGAGCGGCGTGACCAGGTCTTGATGGGGCGACGATCGTTGCTTTCAATCGCGACTTCAACTTTCTTCATCAGGTGAAGGTCAATAAAAGGACCTTTCTTCAGTGAACGCGGCACAATCTCTTCCTCTAATCTCTAGTCAAACGACCGTTATTTCTTACCACGACGGCGTACAATCAACTTATCAGTACGCTTGTTTTTACGTGTCTTGTAACCCTTGGTAGGAGTACCCCATGGGCTAACCGGATGACGGCCACCAGAAGTCTTGCCTTCACCACCACCATGAGGGTGATCTACCGGGTTCATTGCAACACCACGAACCGTCGGGCGAACACCGCGCCAGCGAGCGGCACCGGCTTTACCCAGCTTACGTAGACTGTGCTCTGAGTTGGATACTTCACCCAGGGTTGCGCGGCAATCTGCCAACACCTTACGCATCTCGCCGGAGCGAAGACGCAGGGTCGCATACTGACCTTCGCGAGCTACCAGCTGAACTGAAGCACCAGCAGAGCGAGCAATTTGCGCACCTTTGCCTGGCTTGAGTTCGATTCCGTGTACAACAGAGCCCACAGGGATGTTGCGCAGCGGCAGGCAGTTGCCTGTCTTAATAGGTGCACCTGAACCAGACTGCAGTACGTCGCCTGCTTTCACGCCCTTGGGAGCGATAATGTAGCGACGCTCACCGTCAGCGAACAACAACAGCGCAATGTGTGCTGTGCGGTTCGGATCGTACTCAATGCGCTCTACCTTGGCGGGGATTCCGTCCTTGGTGCGCTTGAAGTCGATCAGACGATAGTGCTGCTTGTGACCACCACCAATGTGTCGCGTGGTAATACGACCATTGTTGTTACGACCACCGTTACGGCTCTGCTTTTCCAACAAAGGCTTGTGTGGTGCGCCTTTGTGAAGATCCTCACTGACAACGCGGACGACGTGACGACGACCGGGTGAAGTGGGCTTACTCTTCAAAATTGCCATTGCGATCTGACTCCTTACTCAACTGACGCAAAGTCGATGTCTTGACCCTGCTCCAGTCGTACATATGCTTTTTTCCAGGTCGGCTTGGTGCTATAACCGAAACGGTTGCGCTTCACCTTGCCTTTAACCTTCAGGGTGCAGACATTGTCGACCTTGACCTTGAACAGCTGCTCAACGGACTTCTTGATCTCTGCCTTGGTTGCATCTACAGCAACCTTGAAAACAAACTGGTTGTTCTCGTCAGCAACAATGGCCGCTTTTTCGGAAACGTGCGGGCCTACCAGCACTTGAAATACGCGCTCCTGGTTCATCCCAACATCTCCTCAAGCTTTTTAACCGCGTCAACAGTCACGATCACTTTGTCGTGGGCGATGAGGCTAACAGGGTCAACACCATCTACATCGCGAACATCAACCTTGTGCAGGTTGCGTGACGCCAAGTAGAGGTTCTCGTTTACTTCTGCAGAAACGATCAGCGCGTTATCAACACCGTAGCCACCCAGTTGCTCTACAAGCAGCTTGGTCTTGGGCTCTTTCAGGTCCAGGCTCTCTACCACAACCAAACGTTCCTGGCGGGCCAACTCAGACATGATGGTGCGCAAAGCAGCGCGATACATTTTGCGATTTACTTTCTGGGAGTGATCCTGCGGCTGGGCCGCGAAGGTCACACCACCGGAGCGCCAGATGGGAGAACGAATTGTTCCCGCACGAGCACGGCCGGTACCTTTTTGACGCCATGGCTTCTTGCCACCGCCAGAAACCGCTGCACGGTTCTTCTGGGCACGTGTGCCCTGGCGTGCGCCTGCCATAAAAGCAGTCACGACCTGGTGAACCAGGTCCTCGTTGTATTCTTTAGCGAAAGCAACATCAGAAACGGAAACCTTACCCGCATCTGCATTACCCGCCTTAACTACATTCAGTTCCACGTTAGAGACCCCCTAACCTTATGCCTTGACAGTGGGACGTACGACGACGTCACCACCCGGAGCACCTGGTACAGCACCCTTGATGAGCAGCAAATTGCGCTCGGCATCAACTCGAATAACTTCCAAACCCTGGGTAGTGACTTGCTCGGAACCCATGTGGCCTGACATCTTCTTGCCCTTGAATACACGACCCGGTGTCTGACACTGGCCGATAGAACCATTGGCACGGTGAGAGATGGAGTTGCCGTGTGTGGCGTCCTGCATGGTGAAGTTCCAGCGCTTAATACCGCCCTGAAAGCCTTTACCTTTGGACTTGCCAGTCACATCTACAATCTGACCAACCTCGAAGCGCTCAACAGTCAGCTCAACGCCAACCTCAGGAGCTTCGTCCGCTTCTTCCAGACGAAATTCAGCAAGCTTATTGCCTGCCTCGACACCCGCCTTGGCGAAATGTCCTGCTTCGGATTTACTCACTTTGGAGGCCTTACGGTTTCCCGTTGTGACCTGAATTGCTCTATAACCGTCGGTTTCGAGCTCTTTGATCTGAGTAACGCGGTTTGGAGAAACCTCCACTACGGTTACAGGTATTGATGCGCCGTCTTCGGTAAAAACACGTGTCATACCGGACTTGCGGCCGACTAAGCCAATAGCCATTTTGCTAACCTCTCAGTGTACGGGGCTATATACCCTCTATGGCTGCCCAATCGCTCTAGGAGTAACTGGGCATTACACACCCGGGACTTCATCCCGAGCAGGTCTTGCTACATATTGTAGTTAACCAAGACTAATCTGAACTTCTACACCTGCTGCCAGGTCTAGTTTCATCAGGGCGTCTACAGTCTTCTCTGTAGGCTCCACGATGTCTAACAGACGCTTGTGAGTACGGATTTCGTACTGGTCACGTGCATCCTTGTTTACGTGCGGTGATACCAGCACGGTGTACTTTTCCTTCCGCGTGGGAAGGGGGATAGGGCCTTTAACCTGTGCACCTGTGCGGCGCGCGGTTTCCACAATTTCCTGAGTCGACATGTCGATCAGTTTGTGGTCAAAAGCCTTAAGGCGTATACGAATACGTTGATTCTGCACCTGACCTAACTCCAATTAAATAAAAAACCAGAGGTCCGCAAGGGAACCCCCCGAAAAAAGGAACGCGAATTCTAATGATGCCCCCCTACCCTGTCAACCCGAGTTGGGGATTATTTTCAGGGAATGTAACTATGCCCCAAGGCTCTCGCGAAGGGCGGCGACTATACGCCCCTTCGGAAGACTTTACTACCCTAACCAATGGCGAGAATGGCTCGCGATACAGCGGCGCAAGACAAAGCCGCTCAATGTCGAATCTCGCTGACAGAATGGCGCCGACAAACACACATTGATAGTCGGCAACTCAGCATTAGCGCAGTACTTTCCTTCAGGCAGGAATGACTATAGAGGTCTTTATTCGATCTGGTTATAACAGGGGTAAGCGAGGAATCGGCCCAAACTGAAGTTGGGCCTTTAGAAGCTAACAGTTAATCAGCGCACTTAACGCAGCAGGTGGACTCGGGAATCGCCTGCAAGCGACCCTCACCAATATTCTCACCGCACTTTTCGCATTCTCCGTAAGTGCCGTCGGCAATCTTATCCAGGGCGACCTGGATCGCATGCAGAGATTGACGTGTCTCGTTGCCAATGGCGTCGATCACCTCATCGTTTTCTCTCTCCTGGGCCTGCTCGCCAGAATCCCCAGAGTGCTCCTGAGTCACATCCTTCTTGATACTGGAAAGTCGCGCTTGCATGGTGGCAAGGCGCTGCTCCAGTTCCGCTTTTAGTTCGTCGTGAGTCATAGTGATAATCAGGCGGCGGTGAGCATTCGATAGAGTTCATCCTTCAGATGCACTCTGCGAACCTTCGCTTCTTCCTCGGTGCGAGTTGCAACCGGGGTTACCTCATCTTCCATTTTTTCAATACTGCGAGTCAACTCATGGTACTCATCAAACAGACGGCGGAAGTGCGCGTCGCCCACTTTTAATTCGTGGATACGATCGTTCAGTTCGGGGAACTCATGGTGAAGGTCGTGATGCGGTACAGACATTGTTTATCCTTAATTGTATTTTGCTTTAATTTGCACGTTCAGACTACTCGATTACCCAAAGGCAACCATGATCCAGGTCAGTATAGCCAGTTCTAATAGTGATAAACCAGACTTGAAATAATTGGCAGCAAGCTCAATTATAGAAACATTCATCCTGGGAGAATAATGTGGAACGACAAGAAAGCACCCATTCCGTATTCATGGGCTATCTGCTGTGGATATTTGGTTTTATTGGCGCCCACCGCTTCTATTACGGCAAACAGATATCCGGGGTTATCTGGTTTTTCACCCTGGGTCTTTTTTTCGTGGGCTGGATCATAGATTTGATATTGATTCCCGCCATGTCCAGAGAAGCTGACCGACGTTTCATTCCAGGCCCGGTAGACTATGACCTCACCTGGATCTTGCTGACTTTTCTTGGCTGGTTGGGAATTCACCGCCTTTACATGGGCAAATGGTTCACCGGCATCATTTATATGTTCAGCGCAGGCCTGTTTGGCCTGGGCATACTTTGGGACTTTTTGACCCTTAACGAGCAGCTCTCTGAAGTTAACAGCGACTACTAACCGCTTAGTGTTCCCGGGTTGCGCGAAACTCAAGCTCCGGCCAGCGCTCTTCCATCAAAGCAAGATTCACCCGGGTTGGGGCCAGGTAAGTAAGATGGCCGCCCCCATCCACTGAAAGGTGTTCGGCAGCTTTCTTGCGAAACTCCTCAAGTTTGCGAGGATCATCACAGGTGACCCAGCGAGCGGTGTATACATTAACAGGCTCATACAGGGCTTCCACCTTGTATTCATCCTTCAACCGATAGGCAACCACATCAAACTGCAGTTGACCCACGGCGCCCACAATTAAATCGGAGGAGCTAATCGGTGCAAAAACCTGGGTGGACCCCTCCTCTGATAACTGCTGCAGGCCTTTTTGCAACTGCTTGGACTTCATCGGGTCCGCCAGGCGAATCCGTCGAAATAGCTCCGGAGCAAAGTGGGGAATCCCTGTGAACTGTAACTCCTCTCCCTCGCTAAAGGTGTCGCCAATCTGGATGGTTCCGTGATTGTGTAAACCAATGATGTCGCCAGACACAGCTTCCTCGACCAGTACGCGCTCTCCCGCTTTAAAAGTCACCGCGTCAGCGATTTTCACGTCTTTACCGATACGCACGTGACGCATCTTCATGCCTTTGGTGTAACGACCTGAGCAGACCCGCATAAAAGCAATGCGATCCCTGTGCCTGGGGTCCATATTGGCCTGGATCTTGAAGACGAAGCCAGAGAGCTTGTCTTCAAGGGCCGGAACATTGCGGCTGGTGGTTTCCCGGTCCAGTGGCGCTGGCGCCCACTGCACAAAGTCATCGAGCATTTCACGCACACCGAAGTTACCCAGTGCCGTTCCAAAGAACACGGGGCTCAGTTTCCCCGCAAGGAATTGCTCCACATCGAACTCATGACTGGCGCCACGCACCAGTTCCACCTCTTCAAGGAATTCGGCGTAATCCTCTCCCAGCAACTCCTTCGCCTGATCACTCTTCAATCCCTGGATACGCTCGTCATCAGACAGTACTGCACCCTGGCCGGGGGTATAGCAATGAATGGTATCGGTATAGAGGTTGTAGACGCCTTTAAAGAACTTGCCCATGCCAATGGGCCAGTTAATGGGCGCACCCTGTATAGCCAGCACGTCTTCAATTTCATCCAGTAGCTCAATCGGATCGCGAATATCTCGATCCATCTTGTTAACGAAACTGAAAATAGGCGTGTCCCGCAATCGGCACACGTTCATCAACTTGATTGTCCGGTCTTCTACACCCTTGGCACCATCAATAACCATCAATGCAGAGTCCACTGCGGTCAGGGTGCGGTAAGTGTCTTCCGAGAAATCTTCGTGCCCGGGGGTATCCAGCAAATTGACCGTGCGCTCACGATAGGGAAACTGCATCACAGATGAAGTCACCGAAATTCCCCGTTCCTGCTCCATGCTCATCCAGTCAGAAGTGGCGTGAGGGCCCTTTTTACCCTTGACCGTCCCGGCCACCTGAATCGCCTGCCCAAGCAGAAGAAGCTTTTCGGTCATGGTGGTCTTGCCCGCATCGGGGTGCGAGATGATCGCGAACGTGCGGCGCGAGGCAATTGAGCTGCCTAGTTCTGACATTGGGAGATCCCGGTGAAAAAGCGCGGAGTATACGCCTATCGGCAAGATCTCGAAACGGCGACCTGATATAGAGCCACTGCACTGATGACCGGCTTGCCCGTATAATACTCGGGTGAACAGCAGCCCAAACATCAACCACTCCCCCGCTCTGGAAAACCTCCGCAGCCTGCTAATTATCCGCAGTATCGCGTTTCTGGGGCAAATCGGCGTGCTCTGCTACGTGCTGCTGACAAGTCGCACCACAGAAGACCTGCTGGGAATGACTGTTAGCCTGTGCTGCCTGGCCGCGCTGACTATTGCCAGTTTCTGGCGCTGCACTAAAGCCTGGCCGGTGTCTGACGGAGAGTTTTTTACCCAGCTACTGCTTGATGTGTTCATCTGGAGCGCCCTGATGTACTTCACCGGGGGTGCCAACAATCCCTTTGTCTCTTACTACATCGTGCCCCTGGTTATTTCCGCTGCCGTCCTGCCCTGGCGCTATACCTGGATAGTGGCCGCAGCCTCTCTCAGTGCTTATAGTCTGCTGCTTTACTTCTATAAGCCCTTTCCGCTATTTACACCACACGCCAGTATGGGGCACGACTCCGGTGCCAACGTTCACATTCTCGGCATGTGGTTCAACTTCCTCTTTAGTGCAGGCCTGATCACCTATTTCGTGGTCCGTATGGCCGCCCAGTTAAGATTGCAGGAAGCCCGGGCGGTGGCCCAAAGGGAACAGCGGCTGCGCACCGACCAAATCATGGCGGTTGCCAGCCTGGCCGCCGGCGCTGCCCACGAATTAGGCACGCCTCTTTCCACAATGACAGTTCTGGTTGACGAAATGCTGGCGGATGATGGCATGTCAGCCCAGACACGCGACGACTGCGAAATGCTGCAACAGCAGATACATCAATGCCGAGTCACCCTCAGAGACTTGAGTCGCACCGCGGAGTTAAACACCGAGGGTGAAAGCAGTGCTATTCCACTGGAAACCTTTGTCAGCCAAACAGTCGATCGCTGGGCGGTCAGACGACCCGGAGTGAGCTACAAGGTGACAGCTTGCAACACAGGCCAGAGTCCTACTATCTCGCACGACTCCACGCTCAGCCAAGCCCTTGAAAACCTCCTCAACAATGGCGCCGATGCTGGCTCTCAAAAACTTGCGATTAGCTACCGATGGAACTCACGCGAAGCACAAATTGAAATCAGAGACTGGGGCAATGGCATTCCGCCGGAATTACTGGAAACTATTGGCAAACCTATTATCCGCGCCAGTCGCTCAGGGCTGGGGATTGGACTACTGCTAAGTCACGCCACTGTAGAACGCTATGGTGGCCGTATCGAGTTGCAGAACGCCCCTGACCGGGGTGCGATTGCGACCCTGTTCCTGCCGCTGGGAGAGAACGCCAATGACTAATTGCATACTGCTAGTCGATGATGACCAAACATTCACCAGCGTTATGAAGCGAGGGTTCGAGCGCCGCGGCTTTACTGTGCACTGCTGCGACAACGCCGCGGACGCAGTCTCAACTTGTGCTGAAACCAGACCCAGTCACATATTATTAGACCTCAACATGCCAGAGGTTTCAGGGCTGATCGCGCTGCCGCAATTACTGGAGGCATCGCCTGGCGCTAAACTGGTGATACTCACGGGCTACTCGAGCATTGCCACCGCCGTTGAAGCCACCAAGTCCGGTGCCACTGACTATTTGTGCAAACCCGCGAGCATAGACGAAGTGCTGGCAGCTTTTGCCGGATCTGGAAAAAACGATGAAGCGGCCGTCCCTAAAGACCCTATTTCAGTAGAGCGCCTCGAATGGGAGCACATTCAGCGGGTGCTGAGTGACAACGCGGGAAATATTTCAGCAACTGCGCGAGCGCTGGGAATGCACCGCAGAACCTTGCAGCGAAAACTACAGAAACGACCCGTTCAGCGCTAGTTAAAGGCTAGTTCAGCATTAGCCGAGAGCAGTCTCCAAAATCTCGAGAAGCCGGTCTCCGATCAAGTCCATTTGCAATTCAGCGTCGGGCCGCAAATCTGCCATAGAAGTGACTTTCAGACCTTCGTAGCCACAGGGATTTATTCGCTGAAACGGTTCCAGGTCCATATCTACATTCAATGCCAGGCCATGATAGGAGCATCCGCGTCGCACCCGCAGGCCCAGCGAAGCTATTTTATCGCCATTGACATAGACACCGGGCGCTTTGGGCTCAGGTGCTGCAGCAATCCCGTATTCAGCCAGCAACCGGACAATGCTCTCCTCGATCAGGGTAACCAGGGAGCGCACTCCCAAACCGTTTCGCCTGAGGTCGATCATGAGGTAAACAACCCATTGACCGGGGCCGTGATAAGTCACCTGCCCTCCCCTATCCACTTGAATAACGGGGATATCTCCGGGCGCCAGCACGTGCTCTGCCTTGCCAGCCTGACCCTGGGTGAATACCCGCGGGTGCTGCAAAAGCCAAAGCTGATCGGGAGTATCGGAGTCGCGCTGATCGGTGAGTTCGCGCATGGCATCGAGTACTGGCTGATATTCAGCCAGGCCTAACTTACGAACCAGCACCGCCACTAGATGACCATTTTCACGTGGCCGGTGGCCAGGAGCTCCTGATGGAGGGCCTCCAACTGCTCCTTACCGGTGGCGGTAATCATGATAGTCAGGGAGGTGAAAGTGCCCTTTGCGCTGTCCTTAACCTGGATAGTCTGCTGATCGAAGCCCGGTGCATGGCGTTCAAACACTTCCAGGATAATGCCTCGAAATTCTTCACTACTACGACCCAGAACCTTGATGGGATAATCACAGGGAAATTCTATTTTGGGCGGTTCCTGCTCGCTCATATCAATGGCTCCCCTCAGCTGACACTGAACAAGCCGGCCACCCACATCAGAACCATGTCCCAAAGCCTGGCAAAGAAGCCTCCAGGCTCAACTGCCTCAAGAGCCACCACTGGACCACGAAAAACCGTTTCTCCATCGAGGGTCATCGTTACGGTTCCCAGTGCATCGCCTAACGCGACCGGAGCCTCAATATCTTGATTTAACTCTACGTTGGTGGCCAGGTGTTTCTTTTTGCCTCGCGGCAGCGTCAGCAAAGTGTCCTCAGCAATACCCACAGAGACGTAATCCGCCTGGCCCTTCCAGATACGCGGCTTGTCCAGCTCATGATTAGCCTCGAAAAGCAGACTGGTCTCGAAAAACCTGAAGCCATAATTCAGCAGGCTTCGAGTTTCATTTTTCCGCGCACGAGTCGAACTGGTACCGAGCACGACTGAAATCAAACGCATACCACGGCGTTCGGCAGAAGCGACCAGGCAATATCCTGCTTCCTGCGTATGCCCCGTTTTCAACCCATCTACCGTTGGATCTTCGGCCAGCAAGCTATTGCGATTGTACTGTTTGATGTTGTTGTAGGTGAATTCCCGCTCCTTATAAATGGCGTACTGCTGCGGGTGTTCGTTAATCATCGCCTTGGACAGAGTTGCCAGGTCTCGGGCAGTAGTTACATGGTCAGGATGAGGCAGTCCGTGGGAGTTGACGTAATAGGTATCGACCATCCCTAACTTCTCTGCATGAGTATTCATCATTTCCGCAAAAACTGCCTCGCTACCTGCAAGATGCTCAGCCACGGCGACAGTGGCGTCATTGCCAGAAGATATGACAATACCGCGCTGCAAATCTTCAATAGAAACGTTTTTACCGGGTTCAATCCACATCAGTGAAGATCCGGCGAACAGGGGGTTTTGGGACCACGCGTTTTCGCTCACTGTCACCATATCCGACATTGCGACCCTGCCTTCATCGATCTCGGTCGCCAGCACATAGCTGGTCATCATCTTGGTGAGGCTTGCAGGCGGTAGTGGCATATCCGCGTTTTTCTCCGCCAATACCTCTCCACTATTTGCGTCCACCAGAAGGTAGGCTTTGGCAGCAATTTGCGGCGGAGAAGGCACAATAGTCGCCGCCTGCGCACCGAAAACAGAAAGCGCTAGGAGCAGAGCCAGTGATATTCGAGTCATAAAGGAAAAACCATAGAAGGGTTGCCGAATTCGCAAGGAATGGTAACGCATGCACCCGCTAACAGGAAGCTGATGCCCGCCGCTTTTCGTGCTGCAGAGCAATAATCGATAGCCTCAGGGGAGCGGCTGGCCTTGTGGGTAGCCGCCATCCAACAATTGCTGTTGCACCAGCGCCAACTCATCCCTGTTTGCGACGGGACCGACTCTAACCCGGTAAAGCCGTTTGCCGCCTGCATCCACCTCACTAATAAAAACCGGAGTCTGTAAAAAGCCCTGCAGCTGCTCTTGTAAACGCTGCGCGGAGGCCTCCGCCCCAAATGCGCCCAATTGTAAGAAGCGATAGTGTGTGCCCGGCGCATCCCGGCGATCGTCGACTCCGGCAATATTTAGCACCTCCACTTCAACCGGGGCAGTACCCTTTGCCATATAACCCAATTTTACCGCAGCACCATAAGACAGATCGATCAGTCGATTGCCATGAAAGGGCCCGCGGTCGTTAACCCTCACCACTACACTGCGGCCGTTATCGAGATTGGTCACCCGGGCATAGCTGGGAATCGGCAAGGTTTTGTGGGCTGCTGAGGCGGCATACAAATCGAAAATCTCGCCATTTGAGGTTTCATGTCCGTGAAACTTGCTGCCATACCAGGAGGCTGTCCCCTGCTCGCGATAATTACGATAGTCCTTCAGGATTTCGTAACTGGCGCCATTAACGGAATAGGGGCTCTTGTTTCCAGCCGCAAGGATGGGATCGGCCCTGGGCACAGCGTCAGCGACATCATCGGGGCCAATATGCTTGACGGGCGCTGCGTCACTGGACTGGCTGTAGCGAATCGCCTGGTACTCGTCTCCGCTGTTTGTCGCCGGTTCTTCAACCTCGGCGACATCCTGGGAAGAACATGCAAGTAGAACGAGAGACGCCCCTGCAGCCACCAGCAGTGCTCTCATCATTAAGGTTTGACTCCAGCGGCAATACGCTGGCTTAACTGATAAACGCTCATGGCATACATCGCGCTATGGTTGTAGCGCGTAATCACGTAGAAGTTATGCAGCCCCAACCAATATTCCACACCATCGGCCAATTCAAACTCGATACCGATCGCTTCAGCGGCAGGATCAGTCGCCTCCTTCGGCTCAAGACCGGCAGCGCTGAACTCGGCCACGGTAAAGCGCGGCTTCAGGTTACGCCCGCGACTCATCATCTCTTCG
Organism: Halioglobus sp.; assembly: GCA_039979015.1. Taxonomy (GTDB): domain Bacteria; phylum Pseudomonadota; class Gammaproteobacteria; order Pseudomonadales; family Halieaceae; genus Halioglobus. Next base: position 231,258 of record JBDWAD010000007.1, on the reverse strand, counting down.
GGTATTTCAGCCGTTGCCTCAGCAGCAACTATCACTGGACCACCTTCAGTCCAGCCATGGGCCTTGAAATAATTCGCCACACTGCCAATAGCATCCACCGGGTTATTCCAGATGTCCGCCTTATCGTCGCCATCGAAGTCGATCGCATAACTGCGGTAGCTGCTCGGCATAAACTGACCGTAGCCCATGGCGCCCGCATAAGAACCTTTCAGTGATAGCGGATCCATACCCTGGTCACGGGCCAGAATGAGAAAATGCTTTAGTTCCTTGGTAAAAAACTCTGATCGCCGGGGGTAGTCAAAAGCCAGGGTTGATAGCGCATCAATCACCCGGTAACTGCCGGCGATCCGGCCATAGTAGGTTTCCACTCCGATAATAGAGACGATAATTTCTGTGGGCACCCCGGTTTCCTGCTCTGCCCTTTTGAGGGTCTCTTCGTGCTCCCGGTAGAATTCCAGCCCTTGCTTCTCGCGCTTGTCATTGAGAAATATCTCCCGGTACTCATACCAGGCCTTGGTCTTTTCCGCAGGGCGCGACATTGCATCCAGAATAGACTGCTGGCGCCCCGCACTATTGAACACTGCGATCAGTTCCTCGCGCTCAAAACCTTCCTCAGCGACAAGCTCATCAATGACAGCTATGGCAGCGGGGTTGGCACCGTAATTATCCTCCTGTGCACAGGACAGAGTCGACCAAAGGCAGCAGGACGCAACCAGAGAAACCTTGAGAAACTTATGCATATATTCAACTCACATATCGATTGGAAAAAGGGCTCAGTGGACCACCATGCGCTTTTCTGTGCTCACCGCCATCAGTATGCCAAAACCAGCCATCAGGGTAACTACAGAAGTGCCGCCAGCACTGACCAGCGGCAGAGGAACCCCCACCACCGGCAACAGCCCCGCCACCATGCCCATATTAACAAAGATGTAGACAAAAAATGTTAGCGTGAGACTGCCAGACATCATCCGACCAAAGCTGGTCTGCGCCTGCACGCCGATCCAGAAGCCCCTGAGCAGAATAAGAACATAAAGAGCCAGCAGGAACAGCACACCCCGCAATCCATACTCTTCCGCCAACACAGCAATAATAAAATCCGTGTGGCTCTCGGGCAAAAAGTCCAGTTGCGACTGGGTACCACTCATCCAGCCTTTGCCCTCCCAGCCGCCTGACCCAATGGCAGTCTTGGATTGGATAATATTCCAGCCCGCCCCCAGCTTGTCGCTCTCCGGATTAAGCATGGTGAGAATGCGCTGCTTTTGATAATCCTTGAGCACAAACATCCAGGCAGGCCAGGCGGAGGCCACGGCGAGGATCATCGCACCAAAAATGTAGCGCCAACCTATCCCAGCCATGAACAGGACAAACAGACCACTGGCAGCTATCAACAAGGACGTTCCCAGGTCAGGCTGCTGCAGAATCAAGCCCGCTGGTATAGCCACCAGTGCCAGCGAGACCAACACGTATTTGAAACGGGGAGGTAGAATTCGGTCGGACAAATACCAGGCCACTGCCATTGGCACCACCAGCTTCATGATTTCCGATGGCTGAAACCTAAAGCCGCCGAGCTGCAACCAACGCTGGGCCCCTTTGGCGCCTACCCCAAAAAACATCACAGCCACCAGGGTCGCCACACCTGCCAGATAAAGCCAGGGCGCCCAGCGGGTGTATCGCTGCAAACTCACTTGCGCACCCAAAATCATAATGACATAGCCGACTGCGAAGTAGCGCCCCTGGCGAACGACAGCGCCCATATTCTGCCCCGATGCGCTGTAAAGGACGAACAAACCATAGGTGGTCAAGATCATCAACAGCAGCAGCAGGGGCACATCGATATGCAGGCGCGAAGCGGCACTCGGCGGGCGGGCCAGATCTGCGCTGCCCTGATGAGGCATCTGACGAACGTAATCACCCATCAGGCGGGATCCTTATAGTCGCTGCTGCCAAACAACCAGGTGTCAATGACTTTACGCGCAATAGGCGTAGCTGCAGAGCTCCCGCCGCCATTTTCCACGATGATGGCCACCGCGATAGTAGGTGCTTCGGCAGGCGCAAACGCGATGAAAAGTCCGTGATGGCGATGACGCTCATTGACCTCCTCTTCTTTATACACCGCGTTCTGGGCTATCCCGATGACCTGGGCTGTGCCGGTTTTTCCCGCCATTTGATATTCGATTCCCTTGGACAGGTACTTGGCCGTGCCGCGCTTTCCGTGCACGACCTCCAGCATACCTGCATAGATAGAGTCCCAGTTTTCTTGCTTGGCCTGCATTGGCTCCAGCTCCGGTGCCAATACCGGCTCTCCATTCACTTCCCGCAACAGCCTCGGCGTGCGTCTTTTCCCTTTGCTGGCGAGCACACTGGTGGCCACCGCCAACTGCATCGGTGTAGTCAACATATAGCCCTGCCCGATGCTCGCACTGATAGTTTCCCCGGGGTACCAGGCCTGGCCAAGTGCATCGCGCTTCCAGGCCTTGGAAGGCAGCACCCCCCGACGCTCATTCGTGGTATCCACTCCGGTACGGTCACCCAGACCGAATGGGGCAAGGTACTCAGCCATCCGGTCAATGGTCAGGCGTCGACCCAGGTCGTAAAAATAAGTATCACAGGACTCGGCTATCGCCATATTCAAGTCCACTTCCGGCGCGTGGCCGGTGCCGCGAATGCGCAAAATCCAGTCACGATAGCGATGTGAATCACCCGGAAGGCGATACCAGCCAGGGTCCGGCACGGTAGACTCCGGGGTAATCAGGCCCGACTCCAGACCGGCCATGCCCATCATTGGCTTAATCGTGGAGCCAGGCGGATACTGTCCCTGTATCGCCCGATTAAACAGGGGGACGTCAGGCGAATCGCGCAGGGCGCTGTAATCCTTTGAACTGATGCCGTTAACGAACAGGTTAGTGTCAAAACCCGGGGTTGAAACCAGTGCCAGAACGCCTCCCGTCAGAGGATCAATGGCAACCACAGCGCCCCGACGATCTCCCAGCGCCTCGTAGGCTGCCTTTTGCACTTCAATGTCCAGATGCAGAGTCAGGTCTACCCCTGGTTCGGGCGCATAGCGTTCCAGCACACGCAGCACCCGCCCGTGCGCGTTCGTCTCCACGTTCTGGTAGCCCACTGCGCCATGCAGCATCTCTTCATAAAACTTTTCGACGCCTACTTTGCCCACATGGAAGGTACCCCGGTACTCGGTCTCATCCAGTTCGAAGGCCTCACGCTCGTTTATCCGGCCCACGTAGCCCAAAGCGTGAGAAAACAAGTCCCCCTGGGGGTAATGACGCAACAATTGGGCATCGACCACCACCCCGGGCAGACGGAAGCGATTCACAGCCAGAATGGCCCGCTCCTCCTCGGTAAGCCGAAATCTCAAGGGCACAGCCTCATAGGGACGCCGCCGCTTGAGTCGCTGCTGAAACTTTTCCAGATGAGATTCAGTAATGGGAACCAGCTGTTGCAGCTGCGCCAGCGTGGCCTCAAAGTCGGGAACGCGCTCCTTGATCACCGACAGGCTAAAGCTGGGGCGATTGTCTGCCAGCAACACTCCATTGCGGTCGTAGATTAGCCCGCGCTTGGGCGGTAAGGGCTGGAGCTTGACTCGATTACTGTCCGATTGGGTCCGGTAGATTTCGTACTCGGTCACCTGAAGGCTGTAATAGCGAGCCAGAATAATCCCCAACAAGCCCAGAACAATGAGGATAGCGGTCACCGTTCGCGCACTGTATATCCGGGACTCCCGGTGAGGATCCTTCAGGGCGATGTGTTCTGGCATGTAACCGTTTGGCCTGGATGTGTTGAGTAAAAAACTACTCGCGATGATACGGGTGATTGACAGTGATTGTCCAAGCCCGATAGAGCTGTTCGGCCAATAAAACCCTGACCAGGGGATGCGGGAGTGTCAGCTCGGACAGCGACCAGCGGCGCTCTGCCCTCTCTAGGCAGCCGGCGGATAATCCATCAGGTCCGCCAATAAGCAAACTGTAGTTGTCGCCGGACATTTGCCAACCGGAAAGTTGCTCCGCCAGTTTTCCCGTCGACAGGGACTTGCCACGCACATCCAGGGCGATCACTCGATCGCCAGAGGGAATGGCGCGCAGAATCTGCTCTCCCTCCTTGTCTTTCAGTTGCTGGGAATTACCGCTCTTGCCCCGGGGCGCGAGAGGGAGCTCTTTCCACTCTACCTTGAGCTCTCGCGGCATTCGTTTACTGTATTCTTCCACCCCCTGGCTGACCCAGGAGGGCATCTTGGTACCAATAGTGATGATGCTGATACGCATCAGTCTTGGTCAGGCTTGGGATGATCCGCCCACAGGCGCTCCAGGTCATAAAAATCCCGAGTGGCAGGCAACATGACGTGCACCACAACATCGCCGAAGTCTACCAGGACCCATTCACCCGCGTCCTCACCCTCCACCCCCAGGGCGCGTTGACCCTGCTTTTTGGCTTCCATGCAGACATTATCTGCGAGGGACTTCACGTGACGGTTGGAAGTGCCGCTGGCGACGACCAGATAATCCATGACGTCGGTCAAACCAGTGACATCCAAAGTGACGGTGTTGACTGCTTTCATGTCGTCCAATGCTTCGACGACCAGTTTCTTCAACTGCTCAGCTTGCATCGCGCTGATGGCTATTCATAAATGAACCATTCCTCATCGGTAAAGTTGCCTCGTTTCAATATAGTCCAAGACCGGCTCGGGCAGCAGGTAGCGGACCGATCTGCCGGCTTGCAGCAGATCACGTATTTCAGTGGAGGAAATCGCCAGCGGGCGAAGCTCCTCAATCAAGACACTGCCGCAGGCTTGCGAGCGCAGTATCTGGTGGTCTGATGTGCGATGACCGGCCAACCAGTCAGCAACGACACCCGTCTCCGGGAAGTGCCATCCGGGGCGAGCCATGACCACAATATGTGCCACATCCAGAAGCTCCTCCCAGCGATGCCAGCTGTTAATTTTCAGCAGAGCGTCGCAGCCCATGACCAAACACAGGCTGTGGCCGTCGCCCAACTCAAGGCGCAGCTCCTCCAGACTGAGGATAGTATAGGAAACACCTTCTCTGCCCAGTTCTCGGGTGTCGCAGCGCAGATGTGACTCATCCCTGACCGCAAGCTTTACCATATCCGCTCGCTCGCTTGCGCCGCAGGCAGGAACATCACGATGGGGCGGCACAGCGCATGGCATCAGGCGTACATGATCCAGTTCCAGGCGCTCTGACAACTCTAGCGCTGAACGCAAATGACCATAGTGCACGGGATTAAAGGTGCCACCGAAAACCCCGATCGGAATAAAGGCCTGGCTCAACTGCGAACCTGCCCTTCTCCAAGGACTACGTACTTAACAGATGTAAGCCCTTCCAGCCCTACAGGACCTCGGGCGTGCAGCTTATCCGTGGAAATACCAATTTCCGCGCCAAGGCCATATTCAAAACCATCGGCAAAGCGGGTAGATGCGTTGACCATTACCGAGCTGGAATCTACTTCGCGCAGGAAGCGCATGGCTCTTCCGTGGTCGCGGGTAACAATACTTTCTGTATGCTGGGAGCTGTAGATATTGATATGGTCCATCGCCTGGTCCAGATCATCCACCACACGCACCGCAAGCACAGGGCCCAGGTACTCCTCGTACCAATCATCCTCGCTAGCGGCGACTGCATCGGGCAGAATCGCCAGCGTTCGCTGACAGCCACGAAGCTCCACCCCGGCCGCAGCATAGGCCACACCCAAACGGGGCAACATGGCTGCTGCCATATCGGCGTGAACCAACAGGGTCTCCATGGTGTTACAGGTGCCATAGCGCTGGGTTTTGGCATTAACCGCGATAGCCTCGGCCATATCTTCATCGGCGCCATCATCAATATAGACATGACAGGTTCCATCAAGATGCTTGATCACGGGCACCTTGGCATCGCTGCTGATGCGCTCAATAAGGCCCTTACCACCGCGGGGCACAATAACGTCCACATACTCCGGCATGGTAATCAACTGGCCCACCGCGGCACGGTCCCGAGTGGCAACCACCTGGACAGCGGCTGAGGGCAATCCAGCTTGCTCAAGGCCCACATTGAGACAGCGCGCGATTGCCATATTCGACTCCAACGCCTCGCTACCGCCCCGAAGAATAGTGGCATTACCGGACTTGAGACAAAGGCTGGCTGCTTCTACCGTAACATTTGGGCGTGACTCATAAATGATACCTATGACGCCCAGTGGCACCCGCATACGACCCACCTGGATGCCGCTGGGCATGGTATTCATATCAGAGAGACTGCCGACGGGATCGGGAAGTGAGGCCACCTGGGTGAGGCCTTCGAGCATGGTGTCGATACGGGCCGGCGTAAGTTCCAGACGATCCATCAAGGCCGCGTCCAGTCCGTTAGCTGCGCCGCGCTCAAGATCGGTCGCATTCGCTGCAGCGAGGTCTGCCCGCGCACTATCGAGCGCATCACGAGCAGCCAACAGGGCGCCATTACGAGCGCTGGTCGCCGACGCCGCCACTTCTCTCGAGGCAGCTCTCGCCTTTCGGCCGAGTTCCACCATGTACTGCTCTACTTCCATTACTCCAGTTCTCTTAACCTTAAGAGGGCGCGATTATACCCGATAAAAAAAACGCGGGCCGAGGCCCGCGTTTCGTCCTTCCCTGACCCGGCTATTTACAAGCCTTCAGCATTCTCCGACAGGTAGGCGGCAACACCATCTGGCGAAGCGCTCATACCCTTGTCACCTTTATTCCAACCCGCGGGGCAAACTTCCCCATGCTCCTCGTGGAACTGCAGAGCCTCAACCAGACGAATCAGCTCGTCAATATTTCGGCCCAGGGGCAAATCATTGATCAACTGGGAGCGGACCTGGCCTTCCTTGTCAATCAGGAACGCGCCGCGAAATGCAACTCCGCCATCCGCTTCCACATCATAGGAGCGGCAGATATCGTGGGCCACGTCTGCGGCCATGGTATAGGTCACTGCGCCGATACCACCATCGTTAATGTCGGTGTTGCGCCAGGCGTTGTGCGTAAACTGTGAGTCGATGGAAACCGCAACCACCTCTACACCCAGTTCGCGGAACTTGTCCATGCGATGGTCGAGTGCAATCAACTCCGAGGGGCACACGAAGGTAAAGTCCAGAGGATAAAAGAAAATCAGGCCATACTTTCCGGCCATCGCCTCGGAACGCTTATAAGAATCTACAATTTCACCGGTACCCAGTACCGCTGCCACGTCAAAATCAGGTGCAGGTTTGCCAACTAATACGCCCATTTGGTCTTACTCCATCTATAGGGTCACAGGTACCGCGGGGCACACGCCACGCGGGTCGGAGAAGCATAATACACAGGCTGGGTGACAGCGCCAATTTGATTGTCGCCATCGAGGATATAGTTTTTGCCTATTAGCCGTCTCAATCGAACAACCTCGCTGGATTGACTCCGGGGGACAAACACGAATGCTGTTGGCACTAACTCTCGTTAAAACAAGCGAAACAATTCGCTCAACCGGGTCCAGCTAAAACGCTCACTCCGCTGGCTGCGCCGCCACGGTTTCCTTAATCAGGGTTTGCAGCTCACCAGACTCTGCCATCTCGGTCACAATATCGCAGCCGCCGATCAACTCACCACCCACCCAAAGCTGAGGGAAGGTAGGCCAGTTGGCGTACTTGGGCAGATTGGCACGAATCTCCGGATTAGAAAGAATGTCCACATAGGCGAATCGCTCGCCGCACTGCATCAGCGCCTGGACCGTAGTGGCGGAAAATCCGCACTGGGGCTGATTGGGTGAACCCTTCATATAGAGAAGAATTGCGTTACTTTCGATTTGCTCTTTGATCGTGTCGATAATATCCATGCCTAATCCTGTCTCACGCTGGGGCTATTGCCCCGAACTCACGGCCGCGCATTCTACCCTATTATGAGCGCAAAATATCCACGAGGTTTGCAGGTGATTTACAAGCCTCCGGTGGCGGTCTATAGTGCTCGGTCCCGAGGCAGCTCCAGCTGCCTTTTTGCGTTTAAATGGAGAGTTAAAATGTCGGCCCTGATGCCTACCTACGCCAGGTTACCAGTCACCTTCAGTCATGGGGAAGGTGTCTACCTCTTCGACACTGACGGCCGGCGCTATCTGGACGGTCTCTCAGGGATTGCGGTGACGGGTTTAGGCCACGCCCATCCGGGCGTGACCGCTGCGATTCGCGACCAGGCTGACAAGCTGGTGCACACGTCCAACCTCTATGGCGTTGGCCCCCAGGAGCAGCTGGCTGAGCGCCTGACCCAGGCTTCTGGTATGGAAAAGTGCTTCTTCGGTAACTCGGGCGCGGAGGCCAACGAGGCGGCAATCAAGCTAGCCCGTCTGCACGGCCACAATCGCGGCATAGAAAAGCCCACCATCGTCGTTCTGGAAGACGCCTTTCATGGCCGCACCCTGGCCACCCTGAGTGCGACAGGTAACCGCAAGATTCAGGCAGGGTTCGAGCCCCTGGTCAGTGGCTTTGTGCGGGCACCGCGCAACGACATCGAGGCCATACGCCAGATCGCCGCAAATAACCCCGATGTGGTTGCATTTTTTGCAGAGCCAATCCAGGGCGAAGGCGGTGTTAACGAGTTGGATCCCCTGTATTTACAAGCGGTTCGGGAGGTTTGCGACCAGCACGACTGGCTGTTGATGCTGGATGAGGTGCAAACTGGCAATGGCCGCACCGGCAGCTGGTTCGCTTACCAGCAGATGGGTTTTGAGCCCGATGTCGTAACCACAGCCAAGGGCCTGGGCAATGGCGTACCAATTGGGGCCTGTCTTGCCCGCGGCGTCGCAGCCCATGTATTCAGCGCCGGTCACCACGGCTCCACCTATGGCGGTAATCCCCTGGTTTGTTCCGCCGCGCTGGCCGTAATGGATGCCATTGACAGGGAAGAGATGTATGCGCATGTGACCCGCATGGGTGCACTGATTCGAGAAGTGATGGAGCGGGAACTCAGTGCTTCAGGTCGCCTGACAGAAATTCGTGGCAAGGGCCTGATGCTTGGCTTTCAGTTGGATCGCGACTGCCCTGAGCTGGTAAAACTTGCGCTAGCAAATGGCCTGCTAATCAATGTCACCGCCGGCAATACTGTGCGCTTGCTACCCCCGCTTATTATTAGCGAGGCCCAGGCGATCGAGCTGGCAGAAGGCGTCGCCAATCTTATCCTGGGCCTCTAGGCCCATAACAACGACTTTTTTTGAGGCAGACTGACATGGCTGATACCAGGCATTTTCTGACCCTGTTGGATTTTAGCCCCGCCGAGCTCAACACCATGATCGAGCGGGCCATTGAAATGAAGCAAGAGCACAAGGCAGGGGGTGATCAACGCCGTTTTCCCGGCCAGGTTCTGGGCATGATTTTTGCCAAGTCATCTACTCGCACCCGCGTTTCTTTCGAAGCAGGAATGGCGCAGCTGGGAGGGCACGCCATGTTCCTGTCCCCTACAGACACCCAACTGGGGCGGGGCGAGCCGATAGAGGACAGTGCCCGGGTAATTTCATCGATGGTCGACATTGTCATGATCCGCACCTTTGGGCATGACATCGTTGAAGCCTTTGCAGCCCACTCTTCGGTGCCAGTTATCAACGCATTGACTGACGACTACCATCCCTGCCAGTTGCTGGCCGATATGCAAACCTATGTTGAGCATCGCGGCAGCATCGCCGGCAAGGTCGTCACCTGGATAGGGGATGGCAACAATATGGCCCAGAGTTACATCAACGCGGCCCGCCAGTTCGACTTTGAGTTGCGCATCGCCTGCCCGCAGGGCTACGAACCATCGGCGCAATTACTGGAGGCCAACCGGGATCGGGTCAGTATCGTGCGAGATCCGACCGCCGCAGCGGAAAACGCGGACCTGCTAGTCACAGATGTGTGGGCATCAATGGGCCAGGAGCAGGAACAAAAGGCCAGAGAGGCCGCTTTTGCCGACTACCAACTCAACAGCGAACTGATGAGTCGGGCTGCATCCGGCGCACTGTACATGCATTGCCTGCCCGCGCACCGGGGAGAAGAAATCAGCGCCGAGTTGATGGATGCACCCGATACTGTTATCTGGAACGAGGCGGAGAACCGACTGCACGCCCAGAAAGCGCTGATGGAAACGCTGCTAATCGCCAATCGGTAGTTCCGAATAACACACCGCCCGGGGTATTGGGCGGCTAAAACGGTTCAGCGCAATACTCTGGCACTTCCGTCCGGGCCTGTAATACTAAAATGCCATATAAACTGCTTTTCATATAAAAAATCAGTCATAAGAACGCCCATCATCGGGCTGAACGGCAGAGCGACTGGGCTATAACGTAAGTGGACACAGACCTACCCTCCTATCAACAAGTTATCCACAGAATAAACCCAGCCTGATGCCTTGCAAAGCCCCCTCCTCCGCATTATCTTGTACCTATTCCAGTGAACAACCCCAAGATATAGGGTATTGAGCGGCGAAAAAATAACCAGATTTATCCAGGTTGTAACGCCAACGTTACCTATCTGCCCAATTTCAGGGCAACAGGTACACACCGCTGGAAGGTATTAGGAGACTGAATCGCTGACCGTCCTGGACCAGGGGTTAGCGTTGGGAAACATAGGGGGAAAACCGTCTTCCCGACGGCAATGCACTGCATTCAACCCTATTCCCGGGCGCCAGCGCCCGGCCCCAGTGCTGTGCAGCAAGGTAAGCAATAAGTGGTACCCAAAAAAATAAGGCAAGACGCCAGAACATTTTCGGAGAAAACATGCAAACAGAGACCAACCCCAGCGGCGCCAGCGCCGGTGCGTCCCCCGTTGGACAGGATTCAGCCCCAACCACCGGTGGCATTGCTGCCACCGCTCCCGGCCAACTGCGCGTTATCAAGCGCAACGGCACGGTGGTGCCCTTCGAGGGAAGCAAGATTTCCGTAGCGATCACCAAAGCATTCCTGGCTGTAGAGGGCGGCACTGCTGCAGCTTCCAGCCGTATTCATGAGACCGTGGCCAAGCTGACCGAGCAGGTCGCCGCCACATTCCAACGACGCATGCCTTCTGGCGGCACCATTCACATCGAAGACGTTCAGGACCAGGTTGAGTTATCACTGATGCGCGCAGGCGAGCACAAAATCGCTCGTGACTACGTTATCTACCGGGAGGAGCAGTCCCGCAAGCGTGCAGCCAAGGCATCACTGTCCCAGGAAACCCAGGATGCCGCCAGCGGCATTAACGTCGTCCAACCCGATGGCAGCCGTGTCTCTCTCGACCTTGAGCGACTCCACACAGTGGTCAGCGAAGCCTGTTTCGAACTGGAGGACGTGACCGAGTCAGCGATTCTCGATGAAGCGTTAAGGAACCTCTATGACGGCGTCACCGCAGAGGAACTCGCGACCTCTTTGGTGATTACCGCGCGTACGATGATCGAGCAAGACCCCAACTATTCCTACGTTGCAGCGCGCTTGCTCTGCGACAACCTGCGCGCTGAGGCACTGTCTTTCCTGGGCGTGGCAAATAACGCTACCCAGACCGACATGGGCCATCTCTATGCCCAAGCGCTGCCAGCCTATATCCATCGCGGCATTGAGCTGGAGCTGCTGTCGCCGGATCTGGCAGGCTACGACCTCGACAAGCTTGGCCAGGCTTTATTGCCCGAGCGGGATCTGCAATTCACCTACCTGGGCCTGCAAACGCTCTACGACCGCTACTTCATTCACTCTGACGAAACCCGCTTCGAGCTACCGCAGGTCTTTTTCATGCGCGTGGCCATGGGCCTGGCTGTCGAGGAATCCAATCGCGACGAGAGAGCCATCGAGTTCTACGAACTGCTGTCTTCATTCGATTATATGAGCTCAACACCCACCCTGTTCAACGCCGGTACTCTAAGACCACAGCTGTCTTCCTGTTACTTGACGACGGTTCCCGATGACCTTCACGGTATCTACGGTGCCATTCAGGATAACGCCATGCTATCCAAGTTCGCCGGTGGACTGGGTAACGACTGGACGCCTGTGCGAGCACTGGGCGCCTATATCAAGGGCACTAATGGCAAGAGCCAGGGCATTGTGCCGTTCCTCAAGGTGGTTAATGACACCGCCGTTGCGGTCAATCAGGGCGGCAAGCGCAAAGGTGCGGTTTGTGCCTACCTGGAAACCTGGCACATGGACATCGAAGAATTTGTCGAGTTGCGCAAAAATACCGGCGACGACCGGCGACGCACCCACGACATGAACACTGCCAACTGGATTCCCGACCTGTTCATGAAGCGAGTGTTCAATGGAGAGGACTGGACCCTGTTCTCCCCCAGCGATGTCCCCGATCTGCACGATTTGTACGGCGTCGCCTTTGAGCAACGCTATGCTCACTACGAAGCCATGGCTGCAGCGGGCGAGATCAAGCTGTTCAAAACCGTTAAAGCTGAGAACCTGTGGCGCAAAATGCTGGGCATGCTGTTCGAAACAGGCCACCCCTGGATGACGTTTAAAGATCCGTGCAACCTGCGGTCGCCACAGCAGCATGTCGGTGTGGTGCACTCATCCAATCTCTGTACCGAGATCACGCTGAATACCAATAAGGACGAGATAGCCGTTTGTAATCTGGGTAGCGTCAACTTACCCCAGCACATCGACGAAAACGGCCTCAACCTACAGAAGCTCCGCAAAACAGTACGCACCGCCGTTCGCATGCTCGATAACGTTATCGACATCAACTACTACTCGGTACCCCAGGCTAAAAATTCCAACCTGATCCATCGCCCCGTCGGTCTTGGCCTGATGGGTTTCCAGGATGCGCTTTACAAGCAGCACCTTGCCTACGGCTCTGAGCAAGCGGTGTCCTTTGCAGATCATTCGATGGAGGCCATCAGTTATTACGCGATTGAGGCGTCCAGTGAACTGGCAGCGGAGCGCGGCGCATATTCTTCATACGAGGGTTCCCTCTGGAGTCAGGGCATATTCCCCATCGATTCCTTGCAGCGCCTGATCGATGAGCGCGGAGCAGATTACATTCAGGTTGACCAGAGTCAGACGCTGGACTGGCCTACTCTGCGATCACAGGTACAACAGAACGGCATGCGCAATTCCAACGTCATGGCTATTGCACCTACCGCGACTATTGCCAATATTACTGGCGTGTCCCAGTCGATCGAGCCGACGTATCAAAACCTTTACGTAAAATCCAACCTCTCTGGTGAATTTACCGTGGTCAATCCCTATCTGGTCAGAGACCTGAAAGAGCGCGGCCTGTGGGACGGCGTCATGGTTAACGACCTCAAGTACTACGACGGTTCTGTACAAGCGATCGACCGGGTCCCTGCCGACGTGAAGGCCATTTACTCTACTGCGTTCGAAGTAGAGCCGCGCTGGCTGGTAGACGCTGCCAGTCGCCGTCAGAAGTGGATCGACCAAGCTCAGTCGCTGAACCTTTATATCAACAACGCCAATGGTAAGAAGCTGGATATCACCTATCGCATGGCCTGGTATAGCGGCCTGAAAACGACTTATTACCTGCGCTCGCTGGCGGCTACCGGCACTGAAAAATCGACTATCGACACCGGTACGCTCAACGCTGTATCCAATGAAGCCGCAGGGCCCGCTCCAGTACCCCAGGCCTGCTCCCTGGACGACCCGGATTGCGAGGCCTGCCAGTAGGCAGGGAATAACGATGAACCGAACAACGATAGAGACCAAAGTCAGGGGACAGCAATAGATGTTAAATTGGGATGACTACCACAAAGAAGAAAGCGCAGCGGCCAGTGCTGCGTCGCGGCAAGCAGCACCTCAGTCGCTGGTTGCAGAAATGGAGACGCCACCCGGGGCAGTGGCCACCGCTAAAGTAGAACCTGTCGCCGAGCCAGAACCGGCTCCCCTTACCGATACAACAGCCGATACAGCAGCCGATACAGCAGCCAATACCGACCCGGTTGCCGCCGCAGCTGCCGCCGTTCAGACCATGGATGTGGCCGCCGGGCTGGAAGAATTGGAGATGGGTGCAGCCCGGGTTTCTGTAGATGAAAAGGCAATGATTAATTGCCGCGCAGACCTCAATCAGCTGGTGCCCATGAAATACGACTGGGCCTGGCAGAAGTACCTGGACGGTTGCGCGAATCACTGGATGCCCCAGGAAATCAATATGACGGCCGACGTCGCCACCTGGAAAAGTGCGGATGGCCTGTCCGAGGATGAGCGCCGCATTGTCATGCGCTCCCTGGGCTACTTTTCAACCGCTGATTCACTGGTCGCCAATAACCTGGTGCTAGCCCTCTATCGCTTGATCACCAACCCCGAGTGCCGCCAGTACCTTCTGCGCCAGGCGTTCGAGGAAGCGATTCACACACACGCCTATCAATACTGCATCGAATCACTGGGCATGGATGAAGGGGAAGTCTTCAACATGTATCGGGAAGTGCCTTCAGTTGCGGCCAAGGCGGCCTGGAGCCTCAGCCACACGCACAGCCTGTCGGACCCGACCTTTAACACCGGTACTCAGGAAACCGACCAGGAACTGCTGCGTAATTTAATCGGTTTTTACGCGGTCACCGAAGGCATCTTCTTCTACTGTGGCTTTACCCAAATTCTGTCCATGGGTCGCCGTAACAAGATGACGGGCGTCGCCGAACAATTCCAGTACATCCTCCGCGATGAGTCCATGCACCTGAATTTCGGCATTGACGTTATCAACCAGATAAAGCTGGAGAACCCCAACCTCTGGACAGAAAAGTTCCAGCAGGAGGTGACCCAGATGATTCTTGAGGGCACCGAGATCGAGATTCAGTATGCCCGGGACACCATGCCCCGAGGCGTTTTGGGAATGAACGCAGCAATCATGGAGGAATACCTCCACTTCATTGCTAACCGGCGCCTCTCACAGCTTGGTCTGGCGGAGCAGTTTGCCGGAGCGCAAAACCCATTCCCATGGATGAGCGAAATCATGGACCTGCGCAAGGAGAAGAACTTCTTCGAAACGCGGGTTATTGAATACCAGACAGGCGGCGCCCTGAGCTGGGATTAAGACCAAGACCAGCCGGCCACCTCTGATCCTGGAGGTGGCTGGATGGCACCAATATCGGCAGGGTAAATAACAGCGGTTACTTTTGAGGAACCACGAATGTCTGAAAACAAGCCCACGGAAACCGAAACCATATTGATGGCACTGGATCAGATCAGCCAGACCATCGATGTGATGACCAGTGTGGTCAATCGCTTGCGCAACTACGTGCAAGAGCACGATGTAGCTGCCAGTGATAGTACCGCTGACGCTGCCACTGAATTACAGGGCGATCGCATCATTCATTGATAGCCGGGCCCAAGACTCTTATCAGGCAATCGCCTGAGAGATTTGCCACCCCCATAAAAAACCTTCCCGCCAAACCCATCGCCGTGATCTGCCGAAAGTGGCACAAGAGTAAAACCATCATTGGCGTGGCA
The DNA here is from genome assembly GCA_039979015.1 of Halioglobus sp. GTDB lineage: Bacteria > Pseudomonadota > Gammaproteobacteria > Pseudomonadales > Halieaceae > Halioglobus. The sequence continues at coordinate 215,872 of JBDWAD010000007.1, read as the reverse complement.
CACCGTCCGGAGATGAACATGTTCTCAGCCTTTGACCACATTCTTATCGAGGTCCCCGATATAGCAGCTGCCAAAACGGAATTCGGAGTATTGCTGGGTCAGCCCGTCAGCGGAAATACGATCCGGCTTGCTAACGTCAACATCAGCCTGCAAGAGGCCGGCAAAGAACAGAAACCACGCCTGGCTGCGCTGGCGTTGCAAGACAAAAACATGGCATCCGATAAAGAGCATCCCCTGGATGGCGGCCCAAGAGAGATTCCTCTGTTACAAGCAAATACCCGGAACTGCGAATATGATGAGATCCCCAGCGAAACCGGTATCTATGCAGTAGACCACCTGGTTTTGCAGACCGGGGACGCTCAAGCCTGCATTAACCTGTTTCGGGATCAGTTGGGATTGCGACTGGCCCTGGATCAGGAGGTGCCGGAATGGGGTGGTCGCATGTTATTTTTCCGCATGGGAAAGATGACGCTGGAAGTAATCCAGAACCTCGAAAAACCGCCGCCGCGTGATTTTTTCTGGGGCATTACCTTTCTTTGCAGAGATATCGACCAGACGGTTGCCAGTCTCGACTTGCGAGGAGTTGAGCACTCAGCCATACGGCAAGGGCGCAAGCCGGGCACCCGGGTCAGCACTGTCAAAAGTCATTGTCTGGGCCTACCTACCCTGTTGATTGGGCAGTGACAGCCTCAATTCGTTGGAATATCCCATGAGTCATATAGCATTTAGTCGAGAAGAAAAAGAAGTCTTAAGCCGCAAGCTCAAAGACTATATTGCCAAGGAACTGGACCACGAAATTGGCCAGTTCGAAAGCGAATTTTTGCTGGATTTCATCTCTGAGCATATCGGCCCTCACTACTACAACAAAGGCCTATCAGATGCAGGTAGCGTCATCGCCGCCAAGTTCGAAGACATCAACGATGCTCTCTACGAAATAGAAGCACCCCTGGAGCATGACCGCTAAGGCGCCCTACTGCCGGGCGCACGCAACTGCACACGGAAAAAAATCATTGCCGTGAGCGCCAGCACCTCGGCGCTGGATTCGAATATCTCCTCGAAGACCTGACCAATAACATTGTGGAAAAAGGGAATCTGGTCAACAGCCTGCGACAGGAAAAAAACACCGGCCCAGGCAAATGCGCACAAGGCCCAGGGCAGCTTAGCCTGCAGAGCCGCAATAAAAGTTGGCTTTTGAGTCTTCAGGTAGCGGTACATCACCACCAGAAAAAGGATGACAATCGTGGCCAAAAACAGCTTGGTCGCAAACGGGATCTGGTCGTGCAAGAAAAAGCGCTTGAACTGCGTCGCTTTGGCATGCTCAGACACCTTGTAATGATAGTCGGCCTCTCGCAGGGCATAGAACATCAGCAGATAGCTCAGCTGTGTATAGGCAATGCGACGCTTGCTGTCTAACAACGCAAACAGACACGCCAGACCGAAGGCTATAAAAATTGCGGTCTGCCCGACCAACTGCACAGGACCGCTATCCTCAATCAGCACCTTTAATCTCACCGGGTCGCCGACGCTAAGTAGCACCGCGATGGCCGCAACCATAGCAAGCAACAGAGTGGCGAATATCGCTACCGTGACCTGTTTACCGGGATAAGGTGTCTGGACTGTTTCAGTGGCTAATGACACGGTGAGTGCTCCTGAATGTTGTAGGAACAAGATACCAAAAAATTGCAGCGTTAATCAGCCAGCGGCCCTGTTAAATTATCACAGTTGTACTAGTCTGTAGTGGGCCCCGGAGGGACGCAGCCATGATCGATCACCTGAGCACCTATGCCACCGACTATGAAGCAACACGCGATTTTTATGCCGCTGTTTTTGCACCTCTGGGTCACAGTCTGCAAATGGAGTTTACCCACGATAACGATGGCGCCAGCCAGCGCATGTGCGCGTTTGGACCTCAGGGGAATCCCGCGTTCTGGATAATCGAAGTAGATGAAACGTTCAGCCCCAGGCATATCGCATTTTGCGCCGACTCCCATACCGAAGTGGACTTATTTCATCAGGCCGGCCTTGCCGCCGGAGCCCAGGACCACGGTGCTCCAGGCCTCAGGCCCATTTATCATGAGCACTATTACGGGGGCTTCCTCATCGACCCGGACGGCAATAACATAGAGGCCGTTTGTCACAAACCCGAGTAGCCCTTTCAAAAAAACTGCAGTTATGGTCAACCACTGAAAACCGACGACTATTTTCGAACGACACTGACTTAGGACATAAGGACATTTACATGAGCACAATCATCAACGACGTCGATTATGGCCCTCTCCACCAGCTGATTGGCAGCTGGCGTGGAGATAAGGGCCTGGATGTTGCCCCCGAACCCGACGGCGAGGACAAGCACGCCTTTTACGACGAAATCGAGATTACCCCATCTGGAGCGGCAGAAAATGCTGAAGAGCAAAACCTGGTCACCGTTAAATACCACCAACTCGTGCGCAAGCGTAACAATGGCAAGGTGTTTCACGACCAGATCGGCCACTGGATATACGAGCCCGCCACCGGAATGATCGTCCACTCGTTGTCCATTCCAAGGGCTGTATGCGTTCTGGCGGGCGGCCAATTGGAGCAGGTAGGAGACGAAACCGTATTTCACGTTACTGCCGCGGCAGGTAGTGACAGTTTCGGCATCGTCCAAAGCCCGTTCATGCTGGAAAAAGCAAAGACCACGGCCTTCAGCATGACACTGAAAGTTTCTGGCGACCAGATTGTCTACGAGGAAACTACCTCGCTGGATATTTACGGCAAACAGTTCGAGCACACTGACGGCAACACCCTCCAGCGAGTCGTCTACGACTAGGTTGCTCAAGCCCAGTGACAGCGCCGTTTGGTCACGCAGTCACTGGGTCAGCATCAGGCTAGACCGGGCAATGTAATCGCTGTAAACTTCGGTGCAAATTGCGACCCTGAGGGTCCGATAACGAAAAAGCCATCCGCAACAGCTATGGCTACCGGCGCGGGCATTCGCTAGACTCCCTGCCCGAGACGCAACCCCACCACACTGAGACAGGACACCAACATGATCTACCAGAGTGATCAGCTCACGATCAAGCGCCTAGAAGGCGATATCGCCGAGCTCAACTTCGACCTGCAGGGCGAATCCGTTAACAAATTTGACAATGCCACCGTCACCAGCCTCACTGCTGGTTTGGACGCGCTTGAAGCAGAAAGCGGCATAAAAGGCTTATTGGTCACCAGCGGCAAGCCAGTCTTCGTCGTCGGTGCAGATATCACCGAATTCACCAGCCTTTTCGGTGCGACCAAGGAAGAGATCAAGCCTTTCACCAGTAGCAACAACAAGAACTTCAATCGTATTGCCAGCCTCTCCTACCCCAGTGCGGTAGCGATTAACGGCTTCGCCATGGGCGGTGGTCTGGAAGTATGCCTGGCCTGCGATTTTCGCGTAATGAGCACCGCAGCCAAAATTGGCCTGCCTGAAACCAAGTTGGGCATTCTTCCCGGCTGGGGCGGCACTGTGCGGTTGCCGCGTATCATAGGCGTCGACGAAGCGGTCATGTGGATGGCAACCGGTGCCGACAAACGTCCAGACGACGCGCTGAAAGCCGGTGCAGTAGATGCAGTGGCCACACCAGAGCAACTGCGCGATGTGACTCTGACTACTTTGCAAGGCGCTATCGATGGCCAACTCGATTATGCCGAGCGCCGGGCTCGCAAGCACGGCCCCCTGCCGCTGAACGACACCGAAGCAATGATGACTTTCTTTACGGTCAAGTCCATGGTGGCGCAGCAAGCGGGCAAAAACTACCCCGCTCCGGTCAAAGTTGTAGATGTTATTGAGCAGGCGCGCAGCATGAGTCTGGAAGATGCCCTTGATGTGGAAGCTGAAGGCTTCGCTGAGCTGGCAACCACTCCAGTCGCATCGGCTCTGGTCGGCGTTTTCCTCAACGACCAACTGCTGGGCAAGAAAGCCAAAGGCTGGGAGAAACAAGCCGACAAGAAAATCGAGAGCGCCGCTGTACTGGGCGCTGGCATCATGGGTGGCGGCATTGCCTACCAGAGTGCGTTCAAAGGCACTCCCATCAAGATGAAGGACATCAACCAGGACGGTCTGGACCTGGGTTTGAACGAGGCCAACAAGCTGCTGGCCAAGCGAGTCAATCGCGGCCGCATGACCGCAGACCAGATGGGTGCCATTCTTAACAGTATCGACCCAACCCTCACTTACGCCGGTTTTGAAGACGTAGACATCGTTGTTGAGGCCGTTGTTGAGAACGAGAAAGTAAAGGGCATCGTGCTCGCCGAGACCGAGAAGCACATCGACAAGGACGCGGTGCTGGCTTCCAATACCTCAACCATTTCTATCACTCGCCTGGCGGAAAATCTGGAGCGTCCGGAAAACTTCTGCGGTATGCACTTCTTTAACCCGGTACATGCCATGCCCCTGGTAGAAGTCATCCGAGGCGAAAAAACCTCGGATAACGCTATTGCCCGCACCGTGGCCTACGCCAACAAGATGGGCAAGAAAGCTGTTGTGGTTAACGACTGCCCCGGGTTCCTGGTGAACCGTGTATTGTTCCCCTACTTTGGCGGCTTCAATGCACTGCTGCGCGACGGCGCCGACTTCCAGGCGGTAGACAAAGTCATGGAGCGCTGGGGCTGGCCCATGGGCCCCGCCTATCTGATGGACGTAGTGGGTATCGACACCGGCGTTCACGCTGCTCAGGTAATGGCGGAAGGCTTCCCGGATCGCATGCAGCCAGACTACAAGAGCGCCACCGAGGTCTTGTTCGAGAATGATCGCCTGGGCCAGAAGAACGGCAAAGGTATGTATGAATACACCACCGACAAACGCGGTAAGCCGAAGAAAGTAGTGAACGAAGATGTTTACGAACTGATTGCGTCTGTCTGTGGCGAACGCGCCGAGTTCGAGCGCGAAGATATCATTGCCCGCATGATGCTACCCATGGCCATTGAGATGGCGCGCTGTGTCGAGGAAGGCATCGTCGGCACACCCGCCGAAGCTGACCTTGCACTGCTTTATGGCGTTGGCTTCCCTCCCTTCCGTGGCGGCATCTTCCGCTGGATGGACACTGTCGGCTTGGCACATATCGCCGAGGCATCGGACAAGTTGGCTCATTTGGGCAAAGCCTACGAACTGACCGATGGCATGAAAGACATGCTTGCCAACGGCAAGACTTACTACTAAACAACGGGCTAATTAAAGGAGAAATACTGTGAGTTTGAATCCAAGAGACGCAGTGATTGTAGATTACGCCCGCTCAGCCATGGGGCGTTCCAAGAACGGTTGCTTTCGCAATGTGCGCGCAGATGACCTGTCTGCCGAAGTGATCAAGGGCATGCTGGGCCGCAATGAGGCGCTGGATCCTGCCGAGATCGACGACCTGATCTGGGGTAGTGTTATCCAGCGAGGAGAACAAGGCATGAACCTGGCACGTATGATCGTGCTCAATGCCGAGTTACCACACACCATTCCCGCACAAACGGTAAACCGCCTTTGCGGCTCCTCCATGAGCGCCCTGCAAACCGCGGCAGCCAACATCATGGCAGGCATCGGCGACGTCTACCTGGTTGGCGGCGTCGAGCATCTGGGTCACCTGCCCATGATGGATCCAGCCAACGTTGACCCCAACCCGCGCATGGGCCGTTCGGTGGCCAAAGCAGCAGGAATGATGGGCATGACCGCAGAAATGCTTGCCCTGATGCACGGCATCAGCCGCGAAGACCAGGACAAGCTGGGGCTGCGCTCGCATCAATTGGCGCACAAAGCCACCATCGAAGGTAAGTTCGATCGCGAGATTATTGCCATCGACGGCCACGATGAAAATGGCGCGCTGGTCTCGGTCCGCACCGACGAAACTATCCGCCCGGAAACAACACTGGAAGGCCTTGCTCAGCTCAAGCCTTCTTTCAACCCGCAAGGCGGTACCGTCACTCCCGGACAGTCTTCGCAAATTTCAGATGGCGCTTCTGCCATGCTGATGATGTCAGCCGAGAAGGCACAGGCACTTGGCCTGAAGCCGATCGCCAAAGTCAAAGGTATGGCGCTGGCCGGCGTTGATCCCTCCATTATGGGTTACGGCCCGGTACCCTCTACCCAGAAGGTACTGAAGAAACTCGGCCTGAGCATCGATGATATCGACATGGTTGAGCTTAACGAAGCTTTCGCAGCACAGGCTTTGCCTGTATTGAAGGATCTTGGCCTTCTCGAAAAGATGGAAGAGAAAGTGAACGTACACGGCGGAGCGATTGCCCTGGGCCACCCCTTTGGTTGCTCTGGTACCCGCATCACCGGCTCCCTGCTGAACGTAATGGAAGACAGAGACCTGACGCTGGGTATCTCGACCATGTGTATAGGCCTGGGACAGGGTATTACCACCGTGGTAGAGCGCGTTTAAAGCCTCGCTATCTCGAAATACAAAAAAGCCCGCTTTTACGCGGGCTTTTTTGTGTCTTCCAGAGCGGTAAACCTGCCGCGTTAATCCTCAGTCGCGGCCGATAAAAGCTCGTCCATTCTTTCCAGCGATGACAGCAAATCAGCTATTGCCAGACCGGTACCGCGGAAAAACTCTTCTGCCATGGGCGCGATACCGCAGCGCTCAGGCAGCGCTTCCTGCTCCTCGAGCATCTTGTAGATCGTAGGAATAAAAATAAACTGCAGCCATTGGGGCAACGTAAGGGTATCCACACAGAAAGGCTCCGTTGATAACAGAGCCTGACTGGAAGGAGGAATTTTGTCCCACATGCCAAGCTGGCGCAGTTGAGCTTCAATATCGATCAGTACTTCAGCGATGGTCGTCTGCATAGACTGGTAAACAATCCTTTTGAGAGGCTACGGTACAACTTGGCTTACTGGCGCACATTTTACCTCGTTTCTTCCACTGCCGCCGCTGCTATTATGACCCATGCCGCCTCATCTGAGGCCACCCGACACTCACAGATACCAGTAGCGGCACCGCTGATGAATATCACTATGCGACTTCGACTGATTATTTTAACCCTGCTGCTTGTAGCACTCGCCGGGTGCTCCCGAACGGATAAGCCGGAGCAGGTAGCGGCGTTTTGCGAGCGACTGCATCAGGTCAATGCAGGCGCCATCGATACTGGCGAACTGCGTGAACTGGCAGGGCACGCTCGTATCATCGAGGCACTGCTTGAAGTCTCACCTCCCAGCCTTGAGCAGGAACTTATTCGAATCCATCGAACCATTGACGACTGGGCTGGGGCGATCAATGGAGACCGCCCGATGATAGACACTTTCAAACAGCTCAGTGCTCCGCAACTGGTGGGCAGCGAGGGCCGGGTCACTGACTTCATCGCTGCCAACTGCGGTATCGAGCTTGATGCTCCGAGCTGGGTTGAAGCGGCAGAAGAGCAGCAAGCGATGATTTGCCCCGGATGGCCTCGCGTTGGGACACACCTGAATTTCAATTACTTTCCTAACCTTCCCGATATCGCAGGATCCAATTACTTTTCCAATACCTTCCTCATGTCGCGCTGGGCCCACTTACTGGGAGTTGACACATTGCGCGACGCGTTCGTCGTTGAGCCAGGCGGAAAAGTGGTATTCCAGGGCCAGTATCCGCGCACACGGTACTTCGCCTACCATCCCAACGACATGGACTTGAATAATCTGGATACTTTAAGGGATGTGGAGCTCCAACCGGACCCGGATAGCGAAAACCCCTTCCTTGAACCTCAGACAGCAGAGCAACAAAACTTCTATACAGCCACTCTGCAGTTCTCGCCGCCACCTGCAAACCCTGAGGCCAACACCAGTTACGTGGGCGAGAGCGTGAACGGCGAAACCAATCGCTTTGTGATGAACCTGCTGCGCCTGTACCACGTCGACGAGGGCAATGTGGCCAGCTCCGGCGCCGTGCCACTCCCTGCAGTCAGTATTTACAATGCCAGCGGAGAACTGGAACAGCATTTCCCCGCCTGCGACATTTTTGCCAAGGGCGCAGATATCATCTCCTCGAAGAGACGCTTTCCCGCCTTACCGGTGCTAGATCATCGCGCTCGACCCACTCCACTGTGGAGCACGTCTTCAAATTTTGACGCACCTTCAGACACACTCGCCAATGCCGACGTTCAATACCTTTCGACCTTATACAGCTCGCGCTTTGGAGAACTATTGGTTGTTCGCGGAAAGTACCTGAGTGCCCCCGATACCCGCAACGGCGAGAGTCCTGCGCTACAAAAACAAGTGCGGCTATACAATCTTTGCAACTACAACTTCTGGAACGGTAGCGCGATCAACTGCTTGTTGGATAATCAGCTGCAGCGGGACGAAGACGGCTACTACACGCTGGTCATCGCCAGCGAGCAACTTCGACCGAACAATCTTGAAACTCACAGTGCCACCTGGATGGACTGGGGCCCCTATCTGGACGGCCAGCTATCTTTTCGCTTCGTCTACCGGGAGAATCCATTGGTACAGGCAATAGCTGCAGGCCTGCGAGGAGAGCCCGTTGCCCCTGAACGCACACCCTATGTGCCCAGAGCAGTGCACTGCCAAAAGTCTGACTTCGAAAAAGACGGCTGGCGCGCATGCTTTGACGCCGCTGACCGACAAGGTTAGTCTGCGTAACCACTGCGGGTGTAGTTCAATGGTAGAACCGGAGCTTCCCAAGCTTCTAATGTGGGTTCGATTCCCATCACCCGCTCCACTTCCTGTATGCGCCAAACACCAGCGATTTAAACCTGAGCCTTACCGAGCTCCAATTTGAACGGCGGCAGGGAATCGAGAATCGCCTGACCATAACGCTTGGTCAGTACCCGCTTGTCCAATAGCGTCACTCTCCCGGTGTCTGTTTCAGTTCTCAACAGACGGCCAGAAGCCTGGACCAGTCGCAACGCTGCATCCGGTACGCTGATTTCCATAAACGGATTCCGCCCCTGGGATTCAACCCACTCTGCGAGCGCCGCCTCCAGTGGGCTGTCGGGCACAGCGAAAGGAATTTTGGCGATCACTACATGCCTGCAGTAATCACCGGGTAAGTCCACCCCTTCTGCAAAGCTGGCCAGGCCGAAAATAACGCTGCCACTTCCTTCATCGATACGTTCACGATGACGGCGCAGGATTTCCTGCTTACTGTAATCACCCTGCATCAACAGTCGATCCGCCATACTACCGGCAACACCTTCGTAAACATCCAGCATCTGGCGCCGGGACGAAAACAACACCAACGCCCCTTCAGAGGGGTTTAGCAAGTCCGGGAGACAGTCGATAATGGCTGCGGTGTGAGCCTGGGCATCGCCCGGTTCGCAGTCCAGCTGAGGTACTGCAAATACCGCATTGGCATAATCGAAAGGACTAACTACCTGTTTGTAATTGGCTTCGCGGGGAGAACCCGAGTGCAGAATAAAACGCTCGAAAGAATTCAGGGCGGTGATTGTCGCCGAAGTGATGATCACCCCCGCTGCATGCTTCCACAGGTTTTCCTGAAGAATATCTTCGGCCAGCACCGGACTGCAACGCAGGTCAAAGCCATACTGACCGCCACCGGTCAGCATCGTGATCCAGCGCGCGATTGGCGGCGTCGCCCGCTCACCTCCGGTTGCATAAGCCTCCCACAGAGCGAGCGCAGCTTCCGCTCGACCCAACATACCACCCAGATTGATATGCCAGGTTTCTACTTCGCTTTTATCCAGGCCGGAAAAATCATCATCCAATGCATCCTCTAACACGGCTTCCATCCGCCCCAGGGCACCGGCAAGTGATTGAAACTGACTCGCCAGACTGGCTGACAGTGAGCGCAAATTTTCGGGCACGACGCCGTGCTCGAAACGCACCTGTGGATCATCCCTGGAACCCTCTGGATCCACGTTCTCAAACAATTGAGCCACCAGCTGCTCTGCCGTTTGCAGACTGGCAATAGTCTCGTCCATATCGGCGGGCAGTTTTTGCAGCAAGCGCTCCAGGGAATCCAACGACCCCAGAAAAGCCGCGCCCTGAGCCAGCGCTTTCTTCGAATCCTGTAACCAGGCGGCAGTCGTGTGCAGGCGACAAAAGCTGGAAAAGTGCGAAAGCGCCTTATCTGGGAGGTGATGCCCTTCATCGAAGATGTAAATGCTGTCTTCTGGTGGCGAGAGAATTGCACCGCCACCAAGGGCGAGATCGGCGAGGGTCAGATCATGATTGGTAACAATAATGTCCGCATTTTGCAGCTCATCGCGGGCCTTGAAGAAACTGCACTGGGAAATATTGGGGCAGCGCCTGCCAGTGCACTGGGCATGATCGGTGGTTACCGGATACCAGACTTCTTCCGCAATGGTGTCTGGCCAATTGTCCCGATCGCCATCCCATTGACCACGGCCCAGGGCATCAATCATGCCGTGATAAACAGGCGTCGCCTCGGCGGCTGAAGCGGCACCCACTTCATCAGGGTAGAGGGCAAGCATACCTGTTTCACCCTGACCTTCAGCCAACAGGCGGTCCAGCTTTGACAGACACACATAGCGGCGTCGCCCTTTCGCGAGGGCGTAAGTAAAATCCAGACCACTGTGATGCTGAATATCCGGCAAGTCTTTATGGATGAACTGTTCCTGCAACGCAATGGTCGCCGTGGCTACCACCAGGCGCTTGTTAAGGGCCTGTGCCATTGGTATTGCCGTGACGGCATAGGCGATAGTCTTGCCCGTACCCGTGCCCGCTTCAATCACACAAACAGCCGGCTCTTTTGCCGGGCCCTCACCCGGCCCTGGAATTCGACCCAGGGTATTGGCGATTTCAGCGATCATCTGCCGCTGCCCCCAACGGGGCGTCAGCTGCTTGCTGTCCATCAGCGCGCTGTAGGTATCGCGGATCCTGTCCTTTAGCTCGTCGGTCAGCAAAGTGAGTCAGTCAGCCGCCTGGTCCATCTTGCTAGCGACTGCGTTGGCATAGATCGCCAGCGCAAAGGGACGATGCGCCTCAGGCAGGGCGTTGATGCGTTGCTCAAACTCAGCTCGACTGCAGTCCCCTTCTTCAAGGTAGAGGTTCTCCGGTTTTGGGGCGTGCTCGCCGTAGAGCATGTCATAGGCATAGAGGTTGGTAGGGTGCAGGCAATACTGGTCAATGATCTGGCGGTCGATCTCGGCCGCGACTTGTGCCGCGTTTTCGAAGCCATCGCCCAGGGGTTCACCAAAAGACACGTGAACCCGCCCTTTGTTGCCTGAAATGCCTTTGCCAATCGAAGCAATATCTTCCTGTTCACCTTTCTCATAGCCACCCGTAACCGCCAATTCATTCAGCTCATTGGCCTTTAGCGCATCGCAGGGATCCAGTTCGTATGATATGGCCACTGGCACTATCGCGAGACTGGCTAGATGTTCGCCAAAAGTCTGGCTCGCTTTGTCTCGGCTCATACCGAGCATCTTGATAATCACCGGCTCAGTGCGGTCCAGGCCGTCCTTGGCACGACCCTCCCGCTGGGCGATCCAGATTGGGTTATTTTCAGTGTGCAGAGAGTGCTGGATATAATTGGACAAGTTTTTCGATGCAGCGAGCAGTTCCCTTGGGCCACTCACTGAGCGTTTGACGATAAAGCTCTTGTTCAGCCGCATCAGGTCAGACACCCAGGGCATGGTGAGCAGATTATCGCCGATCGCAATGCGCACAGTCTCGTGACCACCCTTATGCAGAGCGTAGTTGGTAAACGCCGGGTCCATCGCGATATCGCGATGATTGCTCATAAAAAGGTAGGAGCGCGAGCTGTCCAGTTTCTCCAGACCAGTGACACTAAAACCACCCGTCGTGCTCTCTATCATCCCTTCGACATAAGTCTTGATGACCATTTGCATGCCGTGAACATCGTTCACTCCACGCAATTGCCTGCGAAGCCCCCTGCGCACCAGCCAACGGGCAAATCTCGGCAGCACGCCGAACAAGCGCTGTAGCCGGAGCTTTGCCAGGGTGTCGAGCAGCTCGGAGTCGCACAGCAGCCTGGAGAGCACATCCGTAACCTCATCATCTCGGTAGGGACGGATATCGGCAAAAGGATCAGTCAAGCAAATCACCTCGGGGGGAAAGCGCCACACCTTACCCAAATTCGCATCACTAGTCATTAGTAGTGCGTCCAGAGGTGCTCAGACGCTGACTTGTGGCGGCCTTTCTGCTACCCTGCGCCGGCATTTTAAACCTGAGACCTTCGGAGGATTTATGGACGCCGGTTCCGCCACCTTTCTGACCTATGGTGCTGCTATTTTGCTCACCAGTTGGATAATACTGTTAATTACATCCTGGAAAGAGGACTACGCCTGGGGCCTATGCTCACTGTTCCTTCCACCCCTGTCCTATCTTTATGCCCTGACCCGTCTGGACAAGGCCGGCGAGGCCATTCTGGTGGCTGTTGTAGGCTGGATATTCATCTTTTTGGCCATTTAGCCGATTGGAATGTTACGCAAGAAGCATTAACTCTTATTAATGCTTCTTCTTTACCCAAGCGAAATTTCTATTTTATTACAATTAATTCAATAAGTTAGAAGTAAAACAGAAAAACATCCCGCAAATCGTTACCTTTTCTCTCAATTAATTACCAATTAGTAACATCCGATCACTGATTGCCGAGCGTATACTTGTCATTCTCAGGCCAGGCGACCGCCAAGGCCGAGGTCCATAGTAAACCTTAAGGAATTTGTGATGAACTTCATCAAAATCGCGGCGTTTGCCGCACTGGCAACAGCTTCTGCCAGCAGCTTTGCTGCTAAACCCACCAGCATCGTTTTCGATGCTAACGCTGAAACCACTGACGGCACACCCTACGCGACCTATATGGTGAAGTGCTCCAACGGCAAAAAAGCCGAGTTGACGGCCTGGGACAGCCGCAAGAAGTGGTGTGTGGGCGATCCAAGCAGTGAAGAGTGCGAAAAGAAGCAGATAAAAGCGGCCAAGGCAGCCTGCAAAGCGCTATGACCGATGCCGTGCTTGTGGCGCGAACATCACGTCACGAGCACGCTTAGCCAGCGACTAGTCCAGGTAGCGAGCCTTCAATTCGTCACGTTCTGGCGCGCCGACTCCAAGGGCTTCCTCCAGATAGCGCTCTATCGACCCATAGTTTTCCTCGATACTTGCCAGCGCGCGCTCCAGATAGACCTCATGCACCTCTAGCATCGGCCGGATTGCGGCTGCGTCGACCTCCTCCATCCCATATTTACTCTGCAAGTGTTCCATCTCGCGGTCAGGACTGAAGAACTGCCGGGTTAGCATATAGTCACGCATCACCACATCTCGCGGCACCCCCAGCCCCGACAATACCAACGCAGCTGCAAAACCAGTGCGGTCTTTGCCTGCAGCACAATGAACCAGGAACCTTGCTGCATCCAGTTCCAGGATTTCCCGGAACATGCGCGCATAGGTCTCCCTCTGGCCTTCAGCGAAATCCCGGTTTATCTCGACCATAAAATCAAACATGGCCTGACGCTCGAACTCCAGCTGACCGCCTCCCTGCTTTTCAGCCTCCTCAAAAAAACGCGAGTTGCTGCCGGGGATAATAGGCAGGCTGGCAATCCGGGGCCGACGATCCGGCGGGAAACGACTCGGTTCGCTGACCTGTTCTTCCTCACGCCGGAAGTCACACACCAGATCCAGCTCCAGGCTGTCCAAAAGCGCTAAATCACGGTCACTCAAGGTCGACAATTGACCGGAGCGAAACAAATAGCCCCATTTAACCTGACGACCGTCTTCGGTCTGGTAGCCGCCAAAATCACGAAAGTTTGGCGTTCCCTCCATACCCAGCTTACGCTCGGTCGCCAGCACTTCATTGCCATGCTGATCTCTCAGACGGAAAAAGTGCCGGTTACCCTGGGGCAGGCCACTCACTCGCGCACCGGGAGCCTCCTCATGGTGGGTAACCACGCCATCCCCCAGGGGCTCTACAGTGACCTGGGTGTCGGGTTTCGTGGGCTGCCATTCAAGGTGATAATCACCGTTGGGGTCGCGCCATATATGAACGGTATCGGACTTCAACATGAAGAAAACTCTCTAGAAAGGCAGCCAGTCTGGCTGCCCATTTATGCGAAAAATCAATCCTGCTTGTAGGCAAAAACCGCTTTGAGAAGGGTTTTGATCAGGGCCAACTGCTTGTCCAGGGCCTCTTCGCTGAAAGGGTCCTGACCCAAGAGATCTCGGTACATTGGCGCCATGGTTACGTAGGACATCACCAGGTTGTTAAAGGCCATCACTGCCCAGGGCTGCAAGCCCATTTGAGTCAGCTGGCCAAAATAGTCTCCCTCCAGTTCCGCCGACTGAGGTGGGCGAAACATCGGATTAAACAGGCGCTCTATAATCTCGTTAGTGTGGGGGCCGCCGGAAAGCGCCGCGTGCTGCAGCAGTCGTGCCAGGTTGGGGTTCGCATGGTGCTGGCGGACGATGGTTTCCAACCACTCGAGCACGCGCTCCTGGCTCAACTCAGTCGTCTCCTGCATTTCCATCAGCGGTCGACTGAACTCTACCAACAGTCGCTCCAGCACGGCTTCGTAAAGCGCTTCCTTGTTACGAAAATGATTGTATAGACTCGGGGATCGAATACCGACACGGTCTGCGACATCCCCCAGGGAGGTGGCGCTATACCCTTTTTGAGCGAACAGATCTTCCGCCGCATCGAGAATTCTCTCAGCAGTTGAGGGTACGCTCACGTTTACCGATAATTCGCTGGTCATTTTTCCTGGATCTGCCCTGACTTGCTCTTGTCGACAATAATAACTAATAGCCATTAGTATACCCTCTGCTGGCCAGCCATGACACAGGGCAGGCACGCGTCCGCAAAGGACGCCAGCAAAGCCTCCCGGCCGCAGGCCAATCCGGGTCCGGCATTATTCCCGCGAGGCCTTATTCCAGTTGACAATCGAGGGGTGAATGTGAATAATCGCGCCTCTTGAATTTTTGACCTTTTTAGAGGACCAATACAGTGGCCAATTCCCCACAAGCAAAGAAGCGCGCTCGCCAATCCGAAAAGCGTCGCACTCACAACGCCAGCCTGCGTTCGCTGGTTCGCACCAACATCAAGAAAGTCGTTGCCGCTATTGGCACCGGCGATGCCGAGCAAGCCAAAGCCGCTTACGCCGCTGCTGTTCCTGTGATCGATCGGATGGCTGACAAAGGCATCATTCACAAGAACAAGGCCGCTCGCCACAAGAGCCGCCTGAACACACAGGTCAAAGCTCTGTCTGCGTAAGTTCTCTGCTGATACGAAAAAGCCGGCTTTTAAGCCGGCTTTTTTTTGCTCTCCATCAGGGCGAGGAGGTCACGATCAAGCTGCTGAGCTGCCTGCCTCCATCTTTTCATGTTCCTTGGCAAACTCCTCTAACATGCTCTGCTCGTAGGACTGGGCCTCTTCGGTATCAAGCGGTCGCTCCAGCGCCGCCCAGTTAATATCACCATCGGTGGCCAGGTTTTCGTACTCCAGGATTCCCAGGGATTCAAACTTGGGCCTGATTGCATCGGTCATCAGGCCAATACGCTTGAGATTAGGCACCACTCGCTGGAACAACAGATTACGGAACGTCGCCATGACAAAACCATCAAGCACTCTCTCGCGAGCCTCTTCTACGTCCCAGCCGAAGTAAGCGAAGACGTCGGTAGCCACCAGACGCTCACGGCTGATCACGCAGGCCTCATAGGCAAATTGCGCTCGCGCCTCTTTTTCCTCTTGGGGCAAGGAGTTCACAAACCCCTCCAGGTAATTTACTCCGAAGGTGACATGCCTGGCCTCATCGCGAGTCACCAGGTAAACCACATCCTTTAACACAGGATCTGGGGTCGTCTCCCGAGTAGTATTAAAGGCAGACAGCGCAAGCCCTTCAATCACTATCTGCATACCAATAAACTTCATGTCCCAGCGCTCATCGGTGAGAATTTTGTCCAATATGCTCTTCAGGTGCGTATTAACGGGGTACATCATACCCAGACGCTGCTGCAGGTATTTATTGAACACCTCCACATGACGCGCTTCATCAAAAGTCTGGGAACCGGCATAGAGTTTGGCATTAAGCGTAGGCGCGCAGGAGCACAGTTGCGAGGCGACCAGCAATGCACCTTGTTCTCCGTGCAGGAACTGGGAGAGGCTCCAGGCATTCATATGCAGCCAGAACTCTTCCTTACGCTCCTCTGAGAGAGCCATATAGGGCGGATAATCGGTCAGGTTCATCATTTCAGCCTGGGACGCACTATCCAACTCTGGCCACGGCCTATCCCAGTCGATATCCATCTCCGGGTCCCAGTTGAGCTGCTTGCCCAGGTCATACAGTTTCTTGATCCGGTCGTCCTGCACCGCATAGTTCCAGTTATAGGAGCCGGTCAGCGGGGTCTGGAATATTTCAGCAATGTGGTCCACATCGCCATCGGTGAGCAACTCCTCCAGATCGGGGTTCTCGCAAGGCCTGTCGGCGCCCGCAAACTTCTGAATCTTCCTAGGAGCATTGTCTGTCCACTCAACTTTCATCGTCACCATCCAACATTATTGTTTCAGTGAATCCAATATGGCTTATGATTTTCAACCCAACAAGGTAAAGTGTTGTCAATTTACGGTCATATATGGCCAAATACACCTATGCCGCAACCCACCACACCAGCACAATATGTCCTAATCCTGATCGACCTTGCCGAGCAGGCGGGGTGCGAGCGCCAGCAACTGCTGGAGGGTACCTCTATAGCCGCTTCCGGAATCGATAACATCGGCGCCCGGGTTGAAGACACTGACTTTAGTCGACTGGCTCGCAATGCGCTGGAGCTTACCGGTGACAAAGCACTGGGCCTGCAACTGGGCCTGCGCCTCAATCTGGGCACCCACGCAATACTCGGTCAGGCCTTTATGACCTGCAGAAACCTGGGCGAAGCCATTGAGCTATTCCTCAAATACCACCACCTGTTGTCGTCTAATCTGGAACTGAAGTTCGAAGATAATGGCAGCGAGTGCAGCCTGACCTCGCTGGAAGCACCTTACGAGTTACCTGACAACTTTACCCAGGAGTTGCTGTTTGCCGCCATGCTCAACACGGTTCGGGGCTTACTCAATGTGCCTGAACTGCAGTTGAGAGTGGAACTACCTTATCGAGAGCCTGAGCACGGCGATCAATACAGGGAAGTGTTCGGCTCACAGGTATCTTTCGGAGCCGATAAGGGGCGCATTTTATTCCCCTCGGAGATGATGCAATCGCCCTTGCCCTCTTCCAACCCCGCCCTGCGGGCGCTTTACGAGCAGGAGTGTGCGCGTCTTCTCATGGATCTTCAGGAGGGAGACTCGGTTGCCCTGCAAACGCTGCGCCTGCTGCGTAAGCTGGAGGGCCAGTATCCGCAAATGCCGATCATTGCGCAGATGCTGAACTTCAGCCCAAGAACCTATCGCCGGCGACTGCAGCTGGAAGAGCAGTCGTTTCAGGATCTTCTGGATCGAGTGCGCGCCGAGCACGCAACTCACTACCTCAAGAATACCCGTCTGCCGCTTTCCAGCATCGCCTACACGGTGGGGTTCAACGACGCATCCAACTTCCGCAGGGCTTACCAAAAGTGGACCGGCCTCACCCCAGGCGAAGTTCGGCGTGGGCGCTAAAGCACTTTCCATACACCTGGGCAGAGAGGCAGCCCGGCGCATCGCCGAAGAGGGCTGGAACCCGGAACTATTCAGCCTGCTGCTGGGCGCATCCGGCGGCCCCAAGTGGTTTATCCTCGGTCAGCTTGATCGCTTTTTATTTGGCGATTACCTACAGCGCAGTGAACAGCCACTGACAGCCCTGGGTTCCAGTATTGGCTCCTGGCGACATGCCTGCCTGGCACAGGCCGACCCGGCAGCCGCAATAGATCGAATGGAAAAAGGTTATCTTTACCAGTCCTACCAGAGCAGCAGGCCGAGCGCTGAGGAAATCAGCGAAGTCAGCAGAGGTATTCTGCAATCGGTGCTGGGAGTAGACGGGCGCGCTGCCATCGTCGAGCATACCCGCATCCGCAGTCACATTGTCACCGCCAGGGGAAAGGGGCCCTCAAGCTCCCGCTCCTCTGCCCTGCTGGCGACTGGGATGGGTATTGCCGCCCTGGGCAATACGATGAGTCGCAACTTGTTGAAGCACCACTTCCAGCGGGTCGTATTCCACAACGGCGAGGCTCCCAGCCCTGGCCTATCCCTGGATGACTTCGATACCGTTTACTGCCCGCTGGGGCAAAACAGCGTGCTGGAGGCTCTGCACGCCAGTGGCGCCATACCCTTCGTACTCACCGGCGAGAGAGATATTCCCGGAGCCCCGCCCGGTCAGTATTGGGACGGCGGCATCATTGATTACCACTTCGACCTCGGTCAGTATCGGGACGAAGGATTGATGCTCTATCCCCATTTTCGCGCGGGCATTGTCCCGGGCTGGTTTGACAAATTCCTGCCCTGGCGGCACGCCGCTATCGATGACGCCGAGAAGCTGGTTCTCCTCTGTCCCAGCGAGGCTTTCATTGCCACCTTACCCCACGGCAAAATTCCCGACCGCAATGACTTCAGTAAATTGGGAGAACATGAGCGCATACGCTACTGGGAACATTGTGTGCAAGCCAGCGAGGCCATGGCAGAGGAGTTTGCGGCCCTAATCGAGCACAGCAACCCCTTGGCCGGAGTAACCGTGCACCCCTGATTCAGCTAACGTGTTCGTCCAGGAAGTTCTCCACTTCGCGCCGCAGGACCCCCTCGAACATAGAGGTGAGCAACCCCAGCTTGACTGAGACGTCGATCAGGCCATCGTGGAAAGACATCGTTCCGTCTACGCCGGCGCCCTTGATTTTCACCCGATCCCCTTCCCAGCGAGAACGCACACCATGCTCTTTGGCGAGACTGTCGGCGAGCTGCTCAGCGGCTTCGCGAACGTCTTCCTTGGGCATGGTATAGGCTTTGGTAATTCGAAATCCGGCCACGGGGTCACCTCGGGTTTTTTAAAAGTATAGAACATCGCGCACGTCAAGGCATGCAGTCGAGGTTGATCCTCACGCTATTGGGCTGAACACACCGGCATCCAGGTAATAGGACTGTCCGCAGCACTCCTCCACCAACATGGAACCAATAATGGCCTGGTCCTCACTGTAGGCAACTGTTCGCCTTGCGCCCGGCAAATCGAATACCGCTACCGCTCGCCATGGCTCCATTCCCTGATAGAGCACGGTATAGCCGACGGCGACCGCTTTGCCCCGGTAATCCGCTACCAATTCACGAATATCACTGGCCTCACGCACTTGCTCAGTGACATCGTCAAACACCCAACCATCTGGATTAGGCTGAGCCGACCAAAGCGCCACGCCCTGCTTGGTCAGCATACCGCTCACCGTGGTAACAAGGCCTACTTCTGTCGGGTATTTACGCAACAGTTGTGCCATTCGAACCGTCGCCTGAAAAACGAAGTTGTTCACTGGGCCACCGCCAAAGGTCATCGCGCCGGTCACAGTGAGATCTCCCTCGCCGCTCATACCAAATTCCTGTAACTGTGAGCGCACCGCAAAGGGGAAGCACGAGTAGAGCTCGCGCAGCCGAATGTCTTCGAAGCTGACACCGGCACGAGACATAGCCATCTCTCCGGCAATATGGAAACCCGGACAGCGGCCAAGATCTCCGCGACTTGATACCACCGACATGAAATTGGATTCGGCAAACGCTCGCGGGTATATCCAGCGGGCTGGATCTATGCCCCGCTCACGTGCGGTGCCAACGCTGCACAAAATAAGGCCTGCTCCCTGGTCGACATTCCATTGGCTGTTGTGCAACTTGGTGTAAGGAAAGGCCAACATACGATTGCCAGGGGAAGCATCACGGATAAATTGCGCCTCTACCGGGTCGCGCGACCAGGCGTCCGGGTTAGCGGCAGCAACTTCACTGAAACGCTGATACATCGCCGCCATTTGGTCACGATGCTGCGCGGGAGAGAGCCCCTGCTGGTAGCGCAGGGCACTGTCCATAATGGCGTAATAGCCCACCGGCATACCCAGACCGCTGGCAGACTCCACCTGAGACCACAGCTCCTCTTCTGGCACCAGCTTGACGTCAGGTTCCGCGCCGGCCTGTTGCGTTTCAGAGGCCTGCGAACCTGCCTTGGTGGCAAGCAGAGATCGGTACTTGGCCTCCGCCCCGGTAACCAGAACCACATCCAGTTCGCCATTGGCGATTCGCTGGCAGGCGCGAGTTAGCAGTGCCTGTTGAGACACCCCGAATTCAGCGAAAACGGTTTGCGCCGATGAAGCGTCCAGTGCCTGGGCCAACAGCTTGCCCGGGTCGCTGTACTCCCACATGCCCCGAGGCACAATAATTTCACCCGCCATCGCCAACAACTCAGGACAGCCCGCATCATCCGCCGCATCGCGCAGCGCGCGCTCCATAATCGCAACGGGCTCCAGCGACTGGTTGAAATCCGGGTTGTGTTGCTGAAACGCAGCGACACCGACCAGTACAGGGGTATTATCGTTCATGCTAGGCCTTTATAAAGGTGCTGGCGTACCACTGCAGCATGCCTATCTTTTCTTCCAGGGTTTTATCCTCCTCCATCTCATAGAGATTGCGGAAACCGATGACCACATCGGTGACACCAATCTGCTCCAGTTCCTCAATGCCTTCTTGCGTAAAGGCGTTTTGCCCTGTGGTAAATATTTTGAAGGGTTTGTCCTGTGTACCGTACTCCTCTCGCAACTCTGCAATACGAGTAAGGTATCCCTGCAGTTCCTCCATCCCTGCACCAGCGCACATCCAGCCATCGCCCAGTCTCGCCGCTCGCTTCAGGGCTGGTTCTGCATGCCCTCCAATGAGCAGCGGTGTCGGCTGTGAGGGCGCTGGACACATCTTGTTGGCAGGCATTTGTAGCATTTCGCCGTCGTGGCCAAAAAACTCGCCGGTCTCAAGCCCCCTGAAAATAGCTATCTGTTCATCGAACCGCTTGCCGCGTTTCTCCCAGGGCACACCGCAGACCGCAAAGTCTTCCTCCCAGGGGCTAATACCAATACCGAAATCAAAGCGATTACCAGACAGCGCCTGAATGCCCTGCACTTGCTTGGCAACCACTGCCGCCTGGCGTACCGCCAACTTGTAAACGAACGTTGAAAAACGAATGCGCTCTGTGACCGCCGCCATGCCGGCGACCGCAATAAGGGACTCAACAAAAGGCACGCTCTCCAGAAACTCCCTGGAGCCATCTGCATTATAGGGATACTTTGAACTGGCTTCCTGTGGATAGCAGATGCTATCCGGAATCGCCAGGCCATCAAAACCCGCCTCCTCGGCCGCTTTGGCCATGGGAAAATAATGGCTGGGATCACACATGCCGACCTGTAAGCTGAACCTCATTTTGCTTCTCCTGTTATCATCGTCAGCGCACACTCTAGCGCCTGGCGAGCAGCGGGTCTGTAGGGCCTTGAATATTCAGGGCATCGGCCTCAAATACTGAACCCACTGCCATGATAGTTACGCGGCAACCACTTGGTTAACAAGCGGCAGAGCGTGATAACGACATCTCCATTGGAATGATCCAGATGAATGAAAACAAAGCACACAACAGAGACCGCACACAGCGTTTCCTCTTTGAGGAGGCTGATATTCGTGGCGAGGTGGTGCAGGTAGACCAAAGCTATCGCGATATTCTCGCTATTCATCAGTACGCCCCCGGAGTCAGCCGCTTGCTGGGCGAATTCATGGCCGCAGCCGTACTGTTGGCGACCACCCTCAAATTTGAGGGCAAGCTGGTGCTGCAAGTGCGATCAGAGGGACAGATTCCCCTGTTAATGGTCGAATGTAACAGCGAGCTTCGCCTGCGCGCCATTGCCAGAGGAGCCCAGGAGGCCACCTCCGATCGTTTCGATCAGTTATTGAGCGGCGGTCAACTGGCGATCACCATCGATCCCACGAAAGGCAAGCGCTATCAGGGGATAGCATTACTGACCGGTGGTTCCCTGGCCAGCAGCCTGGACGCCTATTTCAAACAATCCGAGCAGCTGGGCACCCGCTTTTGGCTGAGCTGCGACGGCCAATCCGCCGCCGGCATGTTACTGCAGCAGTTGCCCGCTCAGATTGTCATGGACGGTGCAGATAGAAGCGCTCAATGGCAACATGTAACCACCCTTGCAAGCACCCTGAAGGACGAGGAATTGCTCAGCGTTTCTGCCCCAGAGCTGGCTCACCGTCTCTACCACGAGGACCCATTGAGGCTGTTCGACCCGATGATGGTCCGGTTCCAGTGCAATTGCTCCGAGGAGCGCACCTTCAACGCCCTAAAATCCCTGCCAAAGGACGAAATAAGGGAGCTTTTGGAAGAGCTGGGCAGCATCACCATGGACTGCGAGTTCTGCAACCAGCAATATCGTTATGATGAACAGGATCTTAGGGACATTCTCCAGCCTGATGACCCTGGCACATTACATTAGTTCTATTTATAGCGAGAATAAAACAATTCATACCGCAGACGTTTCGCAATGGTTCGCGATTCTGACATAATTGTCGCCCCAAAAAAGCCGCAAAGTTAGCCAAGGCAGGCCGCACTGGCTAATAAAACAGGACACACAATGACCGCAACCGCACCGATCGCCCAGGAATATACCGACCTGGCGCCCTCTCAGCTGATCGAAGAAGCCCTGACGCGAGGCGAGGCCACGCTTACCGATACCGGCGCACTGCTGGTGACCACCGGCAAACGCACGGGCCGCTCCCCCGCAGATCGTTTCACTGTCAAGGAACCCAGCACCGAAGACTCTATCGACTGGGGCAGCGTTAACCGCCCCTTCGACCCGGACAAATTCGATGCCCTGTGGGACCGTGTTGAAGCCTATCTGGTGGAAAGAGACCGTTTTGTCTCCCACTTGCACGTTGGTGCCCACAGCGACCACTACATTCCTGTGAAAACAACGACTGAAACAGCATGGCAAAACCTTTTTGGCCGCAATATGTTCATTCGCCCCGACAACTACAATGCCGGACGCAAAGCAGAGTGGAACATACTGAATGTGGCCAGCTTCGAGTGCGTCCCAGAGCGGGATGGCACTAACTCCGAAGGGGTTGTCATCGTCAACTTTGCGCAGCGAAAAGTACTGCTGGCAGGTATGCGCTATGCAGGTGAGATGAAGAAGTCCATGTTTGCGGTACAGAACTTCCTGCTGCCCGAAAAAGACGTGATGCCCATGCACTGCTCCGCTAACGTGAACGAAGAAGGTGAGACCACACTATTTTTCGGTCTCTCTGGCACAGGAAAGACCACTTTGTCGGCCGATCCGGCAATGTACCTCATTGGCGACGACGAACACGGCTGGGCCAAGGGCTCCGTGTTTAACCTCGAAGGTGGTTGCTACGCCAAGACCATTAACCTGTCGCAGAAAAACGAGCCTATTATCTGGGACGCCATACGCTTTGGTGCCATCGTCGAGAACGTGGTCGTCGATGAAAAGCGTCACGCCGACTACGACGATACCGCCCTGACTGAGAATGGTCGTTGTTGCTACCCCCTGGAGCACGTCGACAAGCGCACTGACACCAATGCGGGCGGTGAACCCAAGTGCGTGATCTTCCTGACCTGCGACGTATCCGGCGTGCTGCCTCCGGTTTCCATACTTTCCAAGGAAGCAGCTGCCTTTCACTTCCTGTCCGGGTATACCGCTCGCGTAGGCTCTACTGAAGTAGGCGCCGAGGCCGGTATTCACCCCACTTTCTCTACCTGCTTTGGTGCTCCTTTTATGCCGCGACCCGCTGGCGACTATGCAGAACTTTTGATGAAGCGCGTAGACGATTTCGAGTCTCAGGTTTACCTGGTTAATACGGGTTGGACTGGTGGCTCTGGCGCACCAGGCGGCACTGGCGCTCGCTTCCCTATCCCGGTCACCCGGGCCATTGTTCACGCATGCCAGAGCGGTGCACTGCTCGCCACGGAAACCGGCCATCTGGACATCCTTAACCTGGACTTCCCCACCGAAATTCCTGGAGTCGACAGTAAGTATGTCAACCCTCGCGCTTCGTGGGGAGACGAGGCGGCCTACGACGAACAAGCAGCCAAGCTGGCGGCACTGTTCGCTGAGAACATCACAAACTTTGATGTCTCCGATGCGATCGTTGCTGCAGGGCCCAAATCGAGCTAAACCTGGCTCAGCGACACCTTGCAGGGGCCCAATGGGCCCCTTTTTGTTGCCCCCAGGGTTTATCCAGAAAACATCGTGTCCTTTTAGTATGTTTATTCTAATTTTATTACGTAGTCTGCACTCATTGGCGGGATACACCGCTGCATATTGAAACTTGAGGAGTGAAACCATGGCTGAGCAAATTAGCATTGATGAAGCTGTAAAAACTGTAAAGAAAACTGCCAAGAAGGCTGCACCTAAGCGTAAGGCTCCTGCCAAGCGTAAGGCCACTGCCAAGAAGGCTCCTGCCAAGCGTAAGCCTGCTGCCAAGCGCAAGCCCGCTGCCAAGAAGACTGCCAAGAAAGCCACTCCTGATTTCGCTGCCAAGGCGAAAGAAAACGGCCGCAATGCATTCCTGGCTGGCCTCGGCTTCTACGGCAAGGCATTCGACCAGGTTCAAGAGCAGTTCAACAGCATGCAGGACCAGCTGGAAGAGCGTCGTGAGAAAGCTGAAAAAGCTTACAAAGAGCTGGTAAAGCGCGGCGAGAAAGTCGAGAAGAATGCCAAGAAGGCTGTCGACGATATCGAACTGCCCAAGTTTGAGCTGGAAAGCCTGACTGATCGCAAGAAGCTGGACAAGCAGCTGGACAAAGCCAAGGCGCGCTTTGAAGAGCTGAAGGACTCCGTAGGCTTCAAAACCGCTGCTTAATTAAGCAGCGGTCCCATCCAGGACCACTTATCCCTGTACGTCAGGGATTTTTTAGGGGCTACTTTGTAGCCCCTTTTTTTATGCCTGCTCCCCCCGCCTCGCAAACTCTTCTCCGTTCTGATTTAATCACCCCCCACCCCAATAACGCGGCAGGGTTGAACAATGAGCGACGATAAAAGCAAAGTTACCGACAAAGCGAGCGAAATAGCCAAGAACATCTGGCTGGCTGGCGTTGGCGCCTATGGCAGGGCCGTCGATGAAGCACAAACCAACTTGAAGAAAGCGGCCCCCACCCCTCCAAAACTGTTCCGTGAACTGGTTAAAGCAGGCTCGGCGCTGGAAGAAGAAGCTACCGGAGCACGAGATGCCGCACTGAGCTCAGTAGAGGAGCGCATTTCGCAGGTGCGAGAAAACTTCCACATGCAACGGCTTGCGCGAATTGAAGACCTGGAAGGCCTGCACAGCAAGGTCGACAAACTGACTCGCAAGGTGGATGCACTGACAAGACTGATCAAAGAGCAGCAAACTACTGCCAAGCCGGCAGCGAAGAAAAAACCAGCGGTGAAGAAAAAAGCCTCCGCCCGGGCAGCCCCTCGAAAGAAGGCCGCCGCCAAATCAGCATCCAAATCCGGTAAAAAGAAGGTCTAACCAGACTTAATGAAAACCCGGGATCGCATCCTTCATACCAGCCTACAGCTGTTTAATGAAGAGGGTGAAGAACAGACCACCACGGTTGATATCGCCAACGAAATGGATATCAGCCCGGGTAACCTGTACTACCACTTCAAAGGCAAAGACCAGATCATTGGTGAACTCTTTCACCAATATGAAATCGCCCTGTCAGGCACACTCACAGCCCCTATCGAGCGACCACTCAGCTCACCCGGTAATGTAGAAGAGAACTGGTACTATCTTTACGTTGTGCTTGAGGAGATGTACCAGTACCGGTTCCTTTACCAAAACCTCGACAATATCCTCCAGCGCTATCCGGATATCCGGCGGCACTTCAAGCGCCTGATTCAGCTAAAGAGAGCGACGCTGTATGCGATTTGCCAAACCTTGATACAGCAGTCGGTCATCGACACTGGCGAGCAACAGCTGCTGGGGCTCGTCGATAACATGACCCTGAACCTCACTTTCTGGCTCAGTTATGACCACCTGCTGCACGACCGGCGCGACCCCTCGGTGTCTATCCACCAAGGCGTGCTGCAGCTTTTAACGATGGTCGCCCCTTATCTCGGCGATGATCAATTAAGCTTCTATCGAGACTGTGAAGCCATTTACGCCAGCATGCTTGAGGAAGCAGGCTAAGGCTTCCTGAGCAGCATCACATCGGCGCCGAACCTCTCCAACTGCGCACCCTTGACCTGTGACCACCAGCGCCATGTTTGCTCACTAAAAAAGCAAACGTGGGTTAAATCATTCTTGTAGTGCCAACTGGCAAATGCCTGTTGATCACGAACCAGTTTGGTCATAACCCCGAGGTAACCGCCGGGCTCCAGCAACTGCCAAAGCAGAGCCAGTTCCACCCCCGGGTTATGCAGATGCTCAACCACCTCGGTGGCGGTCACAAACTGATAGGATTTCTCCAGCGGCGCCCTATCTGGATAGAAGAAGACGTCATACAATTGCATCTCGCAGCCTGCTTCCGTCAGCATGGTCGCCAGTGCGGGTCCTGGGCCGCAGCCAAAATCCAGACCCTTGGCGCCTGCCGGTAAACGCTCCAGCAAAGGCTCCGCCAGACGGGATAAAAAGTCCCTGTATCCCTGATCGAAAATAGCATTCTGATGCAGGTCATACTCTGCTTTTTCCTCGGCAGGCGTCAGGTAAAATGTCGGCGCGACAAACACCAGGGCACAATGGTCGCAACGCAAATAATCCCTGTGTGCGTCCCGATGAAACGGATGCATGTCTGTGACTCCACAAAGTGGACAATGCAATGGCCTGCTCATCTGCTATATTCCCTGTTCACTTTCAAACTCAAGCAAGAGGATATACCCATGACCCTACAGGTCGGCGATTCAATTCCAAACTCTACTCTCAAAACTATGGGCGCCGAGGGGCCCCAGGATCTCACTACTGCCGACATCTTTGCCGGCAAGAAAGTCCTTCTTTTTGCTGTACCCGGCGCATTTACGCCCGGCTGCTCAATGACCCACATGCCTGGTTATGTGGTCAATGCCGACAAGATCAAAGCAGCTGGCGTAGATACGATTGCCTGCATGTCCGTCAACGATGCCTTTGTGATGGGCGCGTGGGGTAAAGCGCAAAATGCAGAGGAAATCCTGATGCTTGCCGATGGTATGGGTGAGTTCACCGCGGCGCTTGGCCTCGAGCTGGATGGCAGTGCCTTCGGACTGGGCACTCGTTCGCAGCGCTTTGCACTGATTGCTGAAGATGGTGTCGTCAGTCACCTTAATGTTGAGCCTGGCCCCGGGGTAGATGTGAGCTCTGCCGAAACAATGATGGCGCTACTGTAAGTTATTTGCTGGCGGGGGCGGTCTGCACCGTTCCCGCCAATCGCTTGCGGTCCGCATCGGTTGCCGGGTTTCCGGTCTCGTAAAAATACTTCATTCCCGCAGCGACTTGCCGCAGCTGGCCACGCATTGCAGGCAGAATAACCGAACGCCCCAGTAGCTTCCCCAGTCCTCCCCAGGGCATGGTAAAGCGCAGGGTCAAGTCGATACGCGTTTGTTGCGGAGAATGTTCGCTCAGGGCATAAACAAATTCCGCGAGATGAAACGGTGGCATTGGCTTTGCGCCCTTGTGGAGCTTGATAGTAAAGCCCTCTGCTTCCTTCCATTGGATGATTGTTTCCTCCAGGTATTTGCTACCACTGTAAACTCGCCGGTGCGCACCCAGCCCTGTCCTGGCCTGGGATACGATTTCGGTCCGGGTCAGCTTAGGCACGTAATTATGCGCCAGCGAAAAGTCCTGAAGATTCTCCCATGCACTGGCCAAAGGCATATCCACCAGCACGGTCACTGAAGCCTGTTGAGTCTTCATATCAGTCATCGCCAGGCTCCACCATAAGACTTCCCGCCGCGATCGAGAAAAGGCAGTAGGCCAGAAAATAGTAGAATCCAACTTCAAGCTGCGAATCCATGGTCAACATATCGCCCATTTGCCCAGACGCGCTCCCAGCCATATAGGCGACCAGCAGGGCCATAACAAAGACATCCGCCATCGACCACTTACTAAGCCGGGCATTCAACCACCACAATGGCGCTCGCCACTGCTTTTTGGGCAGGACAACCGCCGCCGCTTGCATGCAAAGTTTCAACAGGGGAATGACCACACTGAAAAAAACGATCAGGAATGCCACCGGAATATTGCCCGTACTGGCCAACTCATTCACCGTTCCCCAGATAGAGCGAGTCGTTTCATAGGCAGTGATCTGCCCTTCCATCTGATCAAAACCAAGAAAGCTGGAAAACATTGAGAGCATTTGCCGGGTCTGGGGATCGGCATCCTCGCCAGCGATCATGTCGATACCCAGTTCAGCTACCATAGACTTTTCCAGAGTACCGGTCAGCGTTAGTACCGGCTGGGTAACCCCGGGATAAAGTAGCCCGATCGACACCACAATAAGCAGTATGACCAGCAGGCGGCGTTGCATCGACATGCCATTTTCTCCTCAATAAAAGGGCTGGATCATAACCCATCTCAAACTCAAGTGAGCTGCAAATAGCAAACCAGAGTAATTATTCCGGCCCCCAGGAAATTCAACGTCACGCCCTCTCTGGCCATACGTGCCACGCTGAACATCCCGCTGCCGTAAACCACCGAGTTAGGCGCAGTAGCCACTGGCAACATGAAGGCGCAACTTGCGCTCATTGCCGCTGGCACCATGAGCACTTCCGGTTCAATACCGGCGGTTAATGCAGCGGCCGCCAGCACCGGCATCAGCAGAGTCGTACTGGCGGTGTTTGAAGTAGTTTCAGTCATGAATGTAACGAGAAGCGCAATCAGTAAAATAAGCAGGTACAGAGGCAGACTGGCAAGACTGCCAAACATCCCGCCCAACAGCTCACTCAAACCTGAGCTGACAAAACCTTTCGCCAGACAAATCCCCCCCCCAAACAATAGCAATACGCCCCAGGGGATAGTGACCGCCCGTTCCCAAGTGAGCAAACGCTCGCCCTTGCCGTTGGGCAGTAAAAACATGATGACGACAGCCAGCAATGCAACGGAGGCATCGTTGGCCTGGGGCAGGTCCAGCCAGGTTTTCCAGCCCCCAAAAGGCTCACTGCGAGTGACCCAGGCCAGGGCAGTCAGGCCGAAGACCAGCATTACCCGTTTCTCTTCGGTGCGCCAAGCGCCGACTTGCGGCAGGGTCACTGCGATTTCACCACGCAGATTGCGGGTCAGGATAAAAGCCATCGCTGGCACCATGAGTACGACAACCGGCACCGCCCAGCCCATCCAGGTAGTAAAACTAATCGCCTGTCCCGTCGTTTCCTCAAAGACCTGCATGAAAATCAGGTTGGGTGGCGTGCCAATGGGAGTGCCTACTCCACCCACGCTGGCCGCATAAGCCACACCCAGCAGCAGCGGCGCCGCCAGCTTCTGCTTGTCGGGAGAGGCCTCCAACACCGCCAACACGACCGGCAGCAACATCAGCGTCGTGGCAGTGTTGGAGATCCACATACTGAGCACCGCTGCGGCGGCCATAAACCCCATGACCAGGCGCAGCCCGCTGTGGACGCCAAACAGGTTCACCAAACCAATGGCTATGCGGCGATGGGCACCCGAGTGCTCCATAGCCTGTGACAGTAAAAAGCCGCCAAGCAGCAACAGTATCAGCGGCGAACCGTAGGCCTGTCCCACTTCAGCCGGAGTAATAACACCCAGTAACGGCAGCACTGCCAGCGGTAGCAGTGAAGTAACCGGGATGGGGATGGGTTCAAACACCCACCAAATTACACACAGTACAGCCACGAAACCAACCACAGCAATGTCACCGCCGTGTCCCGCCACGGTAAGCCCCCATGCAGCAAGCCCCGCTAGCCCCAAACCGGCCCATATTGACCAGTCACGCATTCGATTCAGCCCTCAAAAACAGGCTGCGAGCCTGGTCGCTGGTTGCCAGCGTGCTCGGTATAACCCTATTGCGCGCACCGTTAATTATTCTTCCTGTCGACATGTCCCGCTGCCTGTCATCAAAACCCGAATATTGAAGGGGAATCCTGTCCCATGGCCTTGCTCCTGTAAAGCCCTGACGCTGGCTTCCGCAGGCATCAGCGCATACACTGGCGCCATGAATGACACCCTCCCAAACACGCTGGTTGATCAGTTCCAGCGACGCGTTACCTATCTGCGACTCTCGGTCACCGATCGCTGTGACTTTCGCTGCGTCTACTGCATGGCGGAAGACATGGAATTTGTGCCCAAAGCAGAGGTGCTTTCCCTGGAAGAGCTTTACCAGGTGGCCCGGGCTTTCACCGAATTGGGGGTGGGAAAAATTCGCCTCACCGGCGGAGAACCGCTGATACGCAACAACATCATGTCACTCGTCACCCGCATGGGGCAGTTACCCGGGCTGGACCAGTTGGCTATTACCACCAACGGCTCCCAGCTGCAGCGCCTGGCACCTGAACTGAAGGCGAGCGGAGTTGAGCGGATTAACATCAGCCTGGACAGCCTTAACCCGCGTAAATTCCGCCACCTCACTCGTCACGGAAACCTGGATCAGGTCATCGCAGGTATAGACGCCGCGGTTGAAGCAGGGTTTAAAGGCGTCAAAGTCAACGCCGTGGTCCTCAAGGGGCGCAATGAGGGTGAAGTGGTTGAACT
Organism: Halioglobus sp.; assembly: GCA_039979015.1. Classification (GTDB taxonomy): domain Bacteria; phylum Pseudomonadota; class Gammaproteobacteria; order Pseudomonadales; family Halieaceae; genus Halioglobus. The sequence goes on along the minus strand of JBDWAD010000007.1, from coordinate 185,354 downwards.
GGTGGAGTTCGCGCGACAACGCGGGATTGACATCGTATTTATCGAGGAAATGCCGCTGGGCCTGATCGATGACCATGATCGGGTTCTAACCTTCTGCAGCAGCGAAGAGTTGATAAACACCATTACCACCCGCTTCCCGCTGCTACCTGAAGGTGACCCGAAGGGCTCAAGCGGCCCCGCCCGCTTTTACCGCATGTCGGACAGCAGCACCCGGGTTGGCTTCATCTCACCCCACAGCAATAATTTCTGTCACTTGTGCAATCGGGTGCGCGTTACGGTGGAAGGCCGGCTCCTGCTTTGCCTGGGAAATGAACATTCAATTGATCTGCGCGAGATATTGCGCGCAGAGGACTACAGCCTGGAAAGACTCAAGTGGGCCATCGTCAATGCAATGGACATCAAGCCCGAGCGCCACTACTTCGATAACAGCGAAAGCCCCCAGATTCTGCGATTCATGAACACCACAGGCGGCTAGTACCCGTCACTCGATCCCCGACGTACAATGTCTGCCTACCAGAAAGGAACCGATCCATCGTGCACAGTCAGGATTTCCCCCAGCTCGCCTCAGTAGAAGCCATAAAGGAAGGTTTTGAATCCTTCGGCTACATCTGCTCAGACAAAATAGCCACAGCCGTTTTTCTCGCTTTCCAACTGCGTAAGCCTGTCCTGGTGGAAGGCCCGCCCGGGGTAGGTAAAACAGAACTCGCTAAAACCACATCGCAACTGCTGGAAACACCGCTGATTCGATTGCAGTGCTATGAGGGCCTGGACGAGGCAAAAGCACTGTACGAATGGAAATATAGTAAACAATTGCTGTACACCCAGGTTCTCAAAGAAAAGCTGGGCGACCTGCTCCAGGGCGCGCACAACCTCGCGGAGTCAGTCGAGCGACTGCACCAATTTGGCGACATCTTTTACTCTGAGGAGTTTCTCGAGCCACGTCCCTTGCTAAAAGCCATGCAACAGGAGCGCGGAGCGATCCTGCTGATTGATGAAGTGGACAAATCGGATTACGAGTTTGAGTCACTATTATTGGAGATACTGTCGGACTACCAGATTTCCATACCCGAAATCGGCACCGTCAAAGCCCGCACCACCCCAATGGTGTTTCTCACCAGCAATAATACTCGCGACCTCTCCGACGCCCTTAAACGCCGCTGCCTGCACCTGTATATTCCGTTTCCTACCGTGGAGCTCGAAGAACGGATTGTACGGAGCAGAGTGCCGGACGTTGACGAGCAGCTGCGTCATCAACTGGTCGAGTTTGTGCATTCCCTGCGCCAGCTTGACCTGAAGAAAGTACCGGCGATCTCCGAAACGATTGACTGGGCCCGCAGCCTACTGCTATTGCATGCCGATAAACTGGACGAGGAGCTTGTGCGCAGCACACTTAACGTTCTGCTGAAATTCGAAGATGATATCGAGTCCACCGATAGCGAATTGCGTCAGCTGATTCGCGAGAAAGCCGGAGACTAGGAATGCCGGATAGCCTGGTCAGCTTCATCCAGGTCCTGCGTACACACGACCTGCGCATCTCCCCAGCCGAAACCCTGGACGCAATGAACGTTGCCACGACCGTGGGGTACAGCGATCGCACTTTACTGCGCGACGGGCTGAGCATGACCCTGGCCAAAACGCCCGACGAAGAGGCGATTTTCCTGCAGTGTTTTGATCGATTCTTTGACCGGCAGCTTGCGGATTTTTCCGAAGAACAAGAGCCAGATGAGCCGTCAGCTGCGGACATTGATGAAACCGATGCTGCAGATACCGCCGACTCAAACGACAGCGAACCGGGCGCCGAAAGTGAATCATCGCCACTGGAAGAGGCCGCAGAAAGCGAGCCTCAACTGGAGGCGCTGATGCAATCGGAACTGATGCAGGCACTGGTCAACAACGATCGCAACGCCCTCAGCATGGCCATGAACAAAGCGGGAGAAGCCGCTGGTCTGCAACAGATTCAGATATTCACCCAGAAAGGCCAGTTTACCCGGAAGATCCTCGATGCCATGGGTGAAGAACAAATTCGCGAATCGGTAATTGCGCTGGAACGGGCTGACAGCCCCGCACTGCCACAGCTACAACGCTACCGCGATATCTTGCGAGACCAGGTTCGAGACTATGTAGAAAGCCAGTACCTGCTGCACGCTGAGGGAAAGACCCAGCAGTTCATGGAAGACGTGCTTAGCAAAACTCGCCTCAGCAACATCGAGCACACCTACCTGCACCGGGTACACGACCTGGTTCGCAAAATGGCCAAGAAACTGGCGACCCGCCACGCTCGCAAACGCCGGGAGTATCGCCGCGGTCAACTTAACATGTCCCGAACCATGCGCGCTGGCATTCCCAACGACGGACTGATGTTCGATGTTCACTGGCGCAGAACCCGCAAAGAAAAGCCGCAGATACTTGCCGTGTGCGATGTCAGCGGTTCGGTCGCTGCCTACGCCAAGTTTCTGTTACTTTTTCTTTACAGCTTGCAGGATGTTCTACCTCGCGTTCGCAGCTTTGCATTTTCGAGTAACCTGGGAGAGGTCAGCGAACTGTTCGAACAATACCCTGTGGAAAAAGCGATTGAGCTGGTGAACTGGAAGTACGGAGGGGCCACTGATTACGGCACCGCCCTCACCGATTTTGCCAACCTGGCTTTGGAAGACATTAACAGTAATACCACGGTGATCATCCTGGGTGACGCGCGCAACAACAAAGGCGACCCGAAACTGGAGATCATGCAGAGCATTTACCAGCGCTCCCGCCAGGTCATCTGGCTCAACCCCGAGTCACGCCGTGCCTGGGGCACCGGCGACTCGGAAATGCAACGTTATCAAAGCGCCTGTCATTTTGCGGCCGAATGCAATAATCTAAAGCAATTGGAACGCATAATAGATCAACTCCTCAAAAGCACCCGATAAGACTATGGCTTACTACTGCAACGATTGCAGCTACCGCAGTAAAACTAGTGGTCAGGGCGGTAAATGCGCCGCCTGTGGATCTTTTAATATGTCTGCAACAGGTATGCAGACTCAGGAAAAGGTAGCACCATCCCTGTGGCACAAGATCGCCCTGGTGAGTTCATGGACGCTGCTGATTGTATTAATAATCTGGAAGCTGATTAACTGAAACTTTCAAAGGAACAATTCCCGCTTCCCGTGTCTCTGCAACCGCTGGTGCTGGAGGGCTTTGCTGATCCCGCTTTCTCCGCCCAGGGTGGCCAGGCCATGCCCAGGGATGAGCTGATAGGATACATCCGCGCCAGCGATAAGTACGAGTTGAGTCCGCTTGAAGCAGTGTTGATTCAGACCGACCTGATTGGTGACCCGGCATTACCCACGCCCGAAGATAGTGCAGCCCTGGCCTGGGTCGGCGCAGCCTACAAACACTGGGAGCAGAATTACCCTCTCGATGAGAGTCTGGCTGGCCCGCTACGCCGACTGAAACCGGTGCTCGCTTTAATGGCTCTCGCCGACCCTCAGTTCTACACACCAGGGATCCACCCACTTCACCAGGCCCTGGATGCCCTGCAAGAAGCCGCTGTCGGTTGGCAGGACGGATTGGGAAGAGCCGGCGAGCCGGTTCAGAAACTGATTGCACAAACCGTCGATGACGCCCTGGCGAGCCTTGAAGAGAATGGCGCTGGGCTGATGGCAATCCTCAGAGCCACAACCGAGTCGGCCCAACGTTTGCAGACTCGCCAGCAACGGATGAGTAAACGTGCGGCTGATGTAGAGCGCGGTCAGTTGCGAGCAGCCCGCGCCAGAATAAATGCGGCTGAAATGATTAACCAAGAAATTGCCCGCCTTCCCATACCCGCAGAGATCGGCAGCTTTCTCACCGGTCCTTGGTATGAAAGCGCACAGTTGGTACTGCTAAAGTTTGGAGACAGAGCCGACCAGTGGACGAAGTTCAAGCAAGCCACCAGTGCCCTGATGAATTCCCTGCAGCCAGCCGAAGATGGAAAACCGGCGCTGGAATCGGTATCTGCAATCAGCAGCGGCATGAAGCAATGGCTGCTCAGTTTGCAGCATGACGAACAGGCATGCGAGCAGGCCATCAGCGTTATAGAGTATATCCATTTGCGTGTGGCGCGTGGCGAAGACATAGAGCGTGCAAAGACAAGCCCTATTCCAGTGTCGGAAAAAGCGAGGACGGCTGGAGACAAGACCGTCAATCTCGATGGCGTTACAACCGGACAGTGGTTTGAGGTGGATGCTCGCAAGGGCGGCACATTGCGAATCCAGCTGGCCATGATGCAAGAAGACGAACAGCGGCTGTTGTTTTGCAATCAGGCCGGCGCGAAAGTCCAGTCATTGGACTACGCAAGCTTTGCTCAACTATTGGAAGAGAAGAAGGCCCGGCATCTGCTTTCGGACACCAGTTTTAGCAAGGCACTGGCGACGGTAGTCGATATAGACAGCCAGGCAGCACTGGCCCAATTGACCGGAGAAGCCAGCCCCGGACAGCACGAACCCGAAGGCAAGGAACCCACGGCAGAATTTGACCTCGCCTCAGAGATCCCCCCTTTAAAGGTTGAGAGCGAAGAACCAGCGACACCGGACCTACCGGAGTCCGGAGTGCCTGAGCTTCCAATGGGCACCTGGCTGGGTTTTCACGACATGGACCCACCACTTCTTGCGAAGCTTGCCTTACATGACAAAGTGCGACGCCTGTTTATCTTCGTTAATCGTAAAGGGGTCGAGCAGCGACGCCTGGAAGAGAATGAATACCTGACACTGCTTCAGGACGGGCAGATAGATATTCTGGAGTCAAAAACCAATTTCCGCGAGCAGGTTGAACGCGCTCGTGAGCGCATGAAACGACACCAGACATAGGGAGATTACTGGTGGATCTGGACAGGAAAAATTTGCGACTGCCGGTTGAAAGCCGCGTATTCATCGAACTGGATGCTCCAGTGGCCGACACCGGCGGAGAAGGCAATATCGCTGTCTGCAAGACGCTCGACGTCTCTGCAACGGGTATGCAAATATCACTGGAACACGAATTAACTGAAAATGCTTATCTGCAGATTGGCGTAGAACCCCCGCACGGTGATGAAACAGCCGATACTTTCTTTCTGACGGTTCAGGTTCGTTGGTGCCGCCGCGGTACAGCCGAGGACCAGCCCTGGTTAGCTGGGCTTGTCCTGTTACCGGCTGAAAATTCAGACATTGAACATTGGATTGAGCTTATTTCCAAGCTTGAGTAGCAACGTCAGAATAACCGATCTTCCTCTTCTTCAATCACTTCCAGGCTGAGATCCATACTGCTGCCAAACACTGGTGGCGGCGATTTTACTGGCTCTTCTGCCACTTTTGCCTCCGGCACCTCGACCTCGTCCACCGAGGGAGCTTCCGCCGGTGAAGCGGGTTCCGTTGCCAGTGGCCCGGACGGGGGTACAACATCGCTGTCTTCGGTAGCAAATTTGATCTTGAGACGGACATTGTTCGGCGAATCGGCATTACGCAAGGCCTCGTCTTCACTAATCAGGCCCTCCATATACAGTTCAAACAGCGCAGTATCGAAAGTTTTCATGCCGACATTTTCAGACTTCTGCATCACTTCCTTGATGCCGTCTATCTGCCCACGAAGAATTAGGTCCGTCACTCGTGGCGTACCCAAAAGCACTTCGATGGCAGCACAACGCTTGCCGTCCACGGTTGGCACCAGACGCTGAGAAACGAACGCCTGCAGGTTAAGCGACAAGTCCATCAGCAACTGCTGCTTACGCTCTTCCGGGAAAAAGTTAATGATACGGTCCAGAGCCTGGTTGGCATTGTTGGCGTGCAGCGTGGAAATACACAGGTGACCGGTTTCTGCAAAGGCAATGGCATGTTCCATGGTTTCCCGATCGCGGATCTCACCGATAAGGATGACATCCGGCGCCTGACGCAGCGTATTTTTCAGTGCGTTGTGCCAGCTGCGGGTGTCCACGCCCACTTCCCGCTGATTGATAATTGATTTTTTATGGCTGTGCACATACTCCACCGGGTCCTCGATGGTTACGATATGACCACTGCTGTTGGCGTTCCGATAGTCGATCAATGCCGCCAGAGAAGTGGATTTACCGGAACCGGTCGCACCTACGAAGAGCACCAAACCACGCTTGCGCATCATGACTTCAGGTAAAATATCCGGGAGTCGCAAATCCTGCCACTTGGGAATATCGGCAACAATGTTGCGACACACCATTGCGACTTCGTTGCGCTGGAGAAAGATGTTCACCCGGAACCTGCCAAAGCCAGCAATCGAGGTGGCGAGGTTCATTTCCAGCTCTTCCTCAAACTCGGCCTGCTGGGTCGCGTCCATCACCTCATAGGCGATTTCCTTGATTTCCCCGGGTCGCAAAATTTCGCTGTCGATGGGCCGCAACTGGCCATCAAACTTGGCGCATGGCGGCGCACCCGTGCTGAGGTATAAATCAGAACCTTCCTCGGTCGCCAGATGTTTAAGCCATTCGGTAATTCTCACCGCGATTTCCCCTTGTTGTCTTATTGTCCTATTGTCCTGAAACGGGCTACTTTCAGTGAGCAACTCCGCTACCCCGATACTCTAGCAGTTTGCGTTTCTCTCTCCTATAGCCCAGGTTGGACATTCGCCAAACCGGCACATACTATACGGTCGTATAGTGCAAAAAAGATGGAGAACTGCAGTGAAAGAGGAACGCCCCACCCCACTGGTTGAAGATCTGGACGGCACCCGCAGAAAACTGGAGGCCTGGTTCAGCGAGCGGCGAGGCACTGCAGTCACCATCTCGGATCTGGACATTCCAGAGGGCACCGGAATGTCCAACGTGACATTGCTCTTTGACATTCACTGGGAGGAGGAAGGGCAACCGAGGTCGCAGTCTTGTGTCGGTCGGTTACAGCCTGAGATCGAGCGTCCCGTTTTCCCCAGCTACGATCTCAGTGAGCAATATCATGTGATGGAAGCCGTGGGGCGCCATAGCGACGTTCCTGTTCCCACCCTGCTCGGTCTGGAAACCGACACCAGCCTCCTTGGGGTTCAGTTCTATATTATGGAATTCACCGCTGGGCGGATTCCAAGCGATATGCCTCCATACAATATGGACGGCTGGATGATGCATGAGACCAGCGAGGCACAACGGGAGGCCATGTGGCGCTCAGCTGTGGATGTCATGTCCAATTACCACAAGCTGGATTACACAATACTGGGATACGAAACGCGCGCCGCAGACAACACACCACTGCAACAACAGCTGATTTACTGGCAGGAATATCACGACTGGGCAATGGAAGGCACCCGCCACGATATTGGAAGCGCGGCTCTGCAATGGCTGCAAGCCAATCAACCGGAGCACGAGCCCACTGTGCTGTGCTGGGGAGACTCACGAATCGGTAATATTATCTTCAGCGAATCCCTGGACAGCGTTGCCGCATTATTGGATTGGGAAATGGCGGTACTGGGTAATCCGGTGCAGGATATCGCCTGGTTCAATTTTCTTGATTCAACCTTTGCCGAGGGCCTGGGTATGCCCCGATTACCCGGACTGCCCTCTTATGAGGACAGCGTCGCGCAATGGGAGCAGGCTTCCGGCCACTCTGCCCGTGACTACGATTACTACGTGGTCTTCGCCGCGATGCGCTACGGATTGCTACTGTCCCGAATCATGCTCGCCACCGGTCAAGCTGACCAGGTACAGGAAAATTTCGCCAGCTTGTTACTGAAGAAGCATCTGGAGAAAGTTGGGGCGCTGTAATCAATGCAACGCCTTATCCCGTCGATGCTCATGAAACACATATTCGAACACTTCGCGGTAGTTTCGCGCAAAGTGAACATTGATCCCGTCACGTAAGTAATCGGGCAACTCTTCAAAGTCCTTGCGATTGGCGTGAGGCAGGATCAACTCCATGATCTTGCTGCGTCGGGCAGCAATGACCTTCTCGCGAATACCCCCTACGGGCAGTACCTGGCCTGTCAGGGTCAACTCTCCGGTCATCGCCAACGGCCGCTTTATTCGCTCCTTACGCGCCAGCGAAACCAGTGCCGTCGCCATCGTAATGCCAGCGCTGGGCCCGTCTTTCGGGGTTGCGCCCTCAGGCACGTGCATATGCACCATGCTCATATCGAAGAAGTCCGGGTCACAACCATAATCCTTGAGATGACCAATCACGTAGCTGTAGGCAATTTCCGCAGACTCGCGCATCACCTCCCCCAGTCTACCGGTCAGTTTAAAGCCGCGATTAAGGGTGTGAATCTGCGAAGATTCAATGGCGAGTGTGGCCCCCCCCATAGAGGTCCACGCCAAGCCTGTTGCCACACCGAGGCCGCGTAGGGGTTTGTCTGGGCTGAACGGTGGCCTACCCAGCAAGTCATCGATATCTTTCTTGGCGACCCGCATTTTGTCGGTCTCGGTGTCCAGCATGCGCACAATCGACTTACGCATAATGCGAGCTATCTGCTTCTCCAGCGAACGCACACCGGCCTCACGGCAGTAGGAGTCGATAACGTATTTGAGCCCCGCATCATTAACCTTGAGCTGCTCTTCGCTGAGACCATGACGCTGCAGCTGCTTCGGCCACAGGTGATTACGGGCAATGGAAAGCTTCTCTTCAGCCACATAGCCCGAGAGCCGGGTGATCTCCATACGATCCAGAAGAGGTCCAGGAATAGTGTCCAGTTGGTTGGCCGTACAGATGAACAAGACCTTGGAAAGGTCTACCCGCAGGTCCAGGTAATGATCCAGAAATTCACTGTTTTGCTCCGGGTCCAAAACCTCCAGCAGCGCTGAAGCCGGATCGCCCTGGAACGACGCACCTATCTTGTCAATTTCATCCAGCATGATCACCGGATTGGATACCTGCACTTCTTTCAGGGCCTGGACAAACTTGCCCGGCATCGCACCAATATAGGTACGGCGATGCCCTTTTATTTCCGCCTCATCGCGCATACCACCCAGACTGAAGCGATAGAACTCCCGTCCCAGCGCGTCAGCAACAGAACGTCCAATACTGGTTTTACCCACCCCCGGTGGGCCAACCAATAACAGAATCGAACCGGAGATTTCGCCTTTGAAAGAACCCACTGCAAGAAACTCCAGAATGCGTTCTTTAACATCCTCAAGACCCTCGTGATGCGCATTTAGTACCGTGCGCGCGTTCTTCAGCTCCAGGTTGTCTTCGGAATGCACTCCCCAGGGTACCGAGGTTGCCCAGTCCAGGTAGTTACGAGTGACACCATACTCAGGCGACCCGGTCTCAAGCACAGAAAGCTTGTGCATTTCCTCCTCGATACGCTTGGCCACTGCTGGCGGAAGCTCCATGCCAGCAATACGTTCTTCGAACATTTCAGTATCTGAAGTGCGATCGTCCTTGGAAATCCCCAGCTCTTTTTCAATAATTTTCAGCTGTTCACGCAGGAAAAACTCCCGCTGTTGATCAGATACCTTTTCGTTCACCTGACTGGTGATCTGCCCTTGCAGCTCTGCCACCTCGCGCTCTTTGCGCAGCAGTGTCAGCACTTTCTCTATGCGCGAGACCAGTGGCAACGTGTCGAGTATTTCCTGCAATTGTTCGCCGGAGGCCGTGGTCAGCGCGGCGGAAAAATCCGCCAGCAAACTAGGCTGGGTCGGACTGAAATTCGAGAGATACTGTTTGAGCTCTTCGCTGTACAGCGGATTCAAGGGCAGCAGCTCCTTGATTTCCTTGATCAGGGCCATGGCGTAGGCCTTGATCTCGTCCGAATCTTTATCACCCTGGCTACGCGGATACTCCACCTGGGCTAAATACGGGGGCTTTTCACTCAACCAACGGACAATCCGAAAGCGCCGCACACCCTGGGCCAGAAACTGTCCCTCCTGGTCGCTTGCTACTGGTGGCCGATGCAGGCGCACGACGCAACCAATTTCCGGAAACTGTCGAGGATCTATCTCGCCGCTATCGTTTTGGGGTACGTAAGAAAGCCCTATCAAGCCACTTCCAGACTCGCCCACTCCCTTGAGAGTTTCAGCCCATTCATCGGGGTTGATAGCCACAGGCTGCACCTGTCCGGGAAAAAAAGGCCGATTGGGCACAGGCATCAAATGGAGTGTATCTGGTAGCACATCGTCGGCCACCGCAGGCGTGCGTGTGCTCTCCTCAGGCTCCAGTATTTCTGCCTCTACAACATCGTCTTGTTGATCCATGCCATGCCCTTCGTTCGCAATATTCATTACAGTTATATGCGGTCGCAACGGGAATTTTCAAGCCTGCAGCGGCCAGGCCAGGTGTCTGGGCAGGGACTCATGGGTATACTTTCAGCCCCTGTTACATCACATTTTAGACCACGGGAGGAACCAACCATGCATATTGAGCAGCTGTCGCCAGAGGGTCTCGCCTCGGAACAACGAGCACTGGAAGAGCAATATTCAGCGCTCGCCGGGCGCAAGCTCTCATTGGATCTAACCCGCGGCAAACCCGGTACCGAGCAGGTCTGCCTGGCGGACGCCCTGGACGGTATCCTGCAGGGCAACTTCCTATCCGAGGACGGTATCGATGTGCGTAACTACGGCGGTCTGGACGGATTACCCGAGGCCAAACGACTGTTCAGCAGCATGCTGGGCGTCGCTCCCGCCGATATTTTGATTGGCGGTAATTCCAGCCTGACCCTGATGTACACCGTAATGGACTTCGCACTCTCAGTTGGCTTGCACGGACCAGCCTCCGCGTGGGGAAACTCCGATGAAGTCAAGTTCCTCTGCCCGGTACCGGGCTACGATCGCCACTTCGCGATCTGTGAACACCTCGGCGTTGAGATGATTCCTGTACCGATGCTGGACACTGGGCCAGACATGGATGTGGTGGAGCAGCTGGTGATGGCAGACGCCAGCATCAAGGGCATCTGGTGCGTACCCCGTTTCTCCAATCCCACCGGCTGTGTGTACAGCGAAACCACAATTGAACGACTGGCCAAACTGGGCAAGATCGCCGGCGATCACTTCGTCGTGATGTACGACAACGCCTACGCCGTCCATGGACTGCACGAAAACGCTCCAGCTCTCGCCAACCTCAGCGACTACTGCGCCCAACATGACACCGCAAATTCGGTTTTCCAGTTTGGCTCTACCTCAAAGATCACTTTTGCCGGAGCCGGCGTGGCGTTTTTATCCAGCAGCGCGCGCAACCTGGCTGCACTAAAAGATCACCTGAGTTTCCAGAGCATTGGTCCGGACAAGGTGAACCAGTTACGGCATGTAAAACTGTTACGGGATAAAGCTGGCATAGCGGCGCACATGGAATGTCACGCCGCCTTACTGCGACCCCGTTTTGAGGCGGTGCTGACTACTCTGGAAAAGACACTGGCTGATACAGGTATGGGCGAATGGATCGCCCCACAGGGCGGCTACTTCATATCCTTCAATACACGACCCGGACTGGCAAAGGAAGTGGTGCGCCTGGCGAGCGAAATCGGCGTTGCCCTGACACCTGCTGGCGCAACCTTCCCCTATGGCAATGACCCGGAGGATTCAAACATTCGCCTGGCGCCCAGCTATCCTTCCCTGGCGGACGTGCAGGCGACGGCAGATGCGTTTGTGGTTTGCGTGAAACTGGCCTCGGTTCGGCAACGAATCGATCAACTGAAAGTATAGTTGACCGCATCAAAGGGTCGGCATCGGTCAGTCGCGACCGAAAAGTGCGAAGGGGTTACTCTTCCGTCGTTTGCTGCGGAGGGATACCCGCGAGCGGAAAGCTGGCGACGTTGCCGCCTTCAGCGGGCTTGGTGTCGGAAATTTTTACCGCGCCTTCCTTGTCTACTTCATCAATGCGGATAATTGCCTGCAGAGGAATGTAACTGCGCGTGACGCCGCTAAACTCGTTCTTCAGTTTTTCTTCGCTGGGATCAACCAGAATCTGGGAGCGCTCGCCGAAGACGAATTCCTCCACCTCGATAAAACCCCACATATCGCTCTGATAGATCTGGCGGGCAAACACCTCAAAGACCTGGTTGCCGTTCTGGAAAATCACTTTGTAAACGGGTTGAGCTGGCATGGTTTCCTCGTGCGGTAGCGGATTGATCATTCCCTGAGCAGCCACCGGATTTCAGGGGGCGGCAATATTACCACCATCAGCGGGAAATGCCAGCCCGAAAGCCCCGCCAGCTATAGGTTTCACAGTATCAACTCTGTATAATCCGCTGCCCTTTTGACGATGAAAGCGCCCGCGGCCAGAATCCGCAGGCCCAGAGGCCCAGTGAGCAAGAAACTTTACATCAAGACCCATGGCTGCCAGATGAACGAATACGACTCAGCTCGTATGCGTGATTTACTGGAGGACAGCCACGACCTGGTGCCCACCGAAAACCCTGAAGAAGCCGATGTTCTCCTGCTAAATACCTGTTCTATAAGGGAAAAAGCTCAGGAGAAGGTTTTCCACCAGTTGGGCCGCTGGAAGCATCTTAAACAGAAGAACCCTGACCTGATCATTGGTGTGGGTGGCTGCGTCGCCAGCCAGGAAGGAGAGGCTATCGGCAAGCGAGCACCTTATGTGGACCTGGTGTTCGGCCCCCAAACTTTGCATCGCCTGCCTGAGATGATGGAACAACGCGGTCCTGGCGGTACCCTGATTGTGGACGTCAGCTTCCCGGAAATAGAGAAATTCGATCGTCTTCCTGAACCAAAAGTAGACGGGCCGACCGCCTTCGTGTCCATCATGGAAGGCTGCTCCAAATACTGTACCTTCTGCGTGGTGCCATACACTCGCGGCGAGGAGGTTTCTCGCCCCCTGGATGACGTCATTGCCGAAATTGCCCATCTGGCAGGCGGAGGGGTAAAAGAAGTTAACCTCCTGGGCCAAAACGTCAACGCTTACCGCGGCGAGAGCCACGAAGGCGAAATCGTCGATTTTGCCGAGCTACTGCACTACGTGGCACGCATTCCCGGCATTGAGCGCATCCGCTATACCACCTCTCACCCGGTGGAGTTTTCCGATGCACTGATCGATGCCTACGCCGATATTCCGCAATTAGTCAGTCACCTGCACTTGCCCGTACAAAGCGGCTCGGACAAGATACTGGCCGCTATGAAGCGCGGGCATACGGCACTGGAGTACAAGTCGAAAATACGCCGCCTGCGCAAAATTCGCCCGGGTATCAGCATTTCCTCTGACTTCATCATTGGCTTCCCCGGCGAAACCGAAAAAGACTTTGCCGACACCATGAAACTCATCGAAGACATTGGCTTCGATGTGTCCTTCAGCTTCATCTACAGTGCGCGCCCTGGTACTCCCGCTTCAGACCTTCCCGATGACACCAGTGAAGACATCAAGAAGCAGCGGCTGCAAATTTTGCAGGCACGGATCAACCAGAACGCCCAGGAAATCAGCCGGCGCATGGTAGGAAGCACCCAAACTATCCTGGTAACGGGGGTCTCCAAAAAGGATCCCGGCCAGCTCCAGGGTCGCACCGAAAACAACCGGGCGGTGAATTTTTCCTGCACCGACCACGGACTAATCGGCGAATTTACCCAGGTAGAGATCATCGAGGCCCTGCCCAACTCACTGCGCGGCGTGTTAAAGGCCGGTTGACGGCTGCTAATTCACGTATATGCTTTCTAACTCATGAATCTGCCCAAGGTGGGCCAAAGACCAATTTGAACATTGAACCCGACCCGTCGACCTCGGCTCCCCAGCCCTCGACGCAACAGAACCTGACCCTTGAACCCAATGACAGTCGTCATCTGGCCATGCTCTGCGGCCAGTTGGATGGACATTTGCGCCAGATCGAGCAGCGCCTCGGTGTTCAGATCAGCAACCGTGCCAATCAGTTTTCCCTGAGCGGGCCAGCAGTCAACCTGGCTTCCGCGTCGCGATTGCTTATCCACCTGTATGCCGAGATTTGTCAGGGCGTTTCCCTGAGCCCGGAGTCTCTGCACCTTCAACTGCAGCAGTCCGGGATGGAACACCTGGCAGAAGTAGCTCAAGGGGATGAGCCTGTAGAGGCTATTCAAATCATTCGTACCAAGCGCACCTCGATCAAGCCCCGCGGGAAAAACCAGCAGGGTTACGTGCGCACGATCAAACACAGCGACATTAACTTTGGCATCGGGCCTGCGGGCACCGGCAAGACCTATCTGGCGGTAGCCTGTGCCGTAGAAGCCCTGCTGGAGGAGCGTGTTCGCAGAATTTTACTGGTGCGTCCTGCCGTCGAGGCCGGGGAAAAGCTGGGCTTTCTTCCCGGTGACCTGAGCCAGAAGATCGACCCCTATCTGCGTCCACTTTACGACGCCCTCTATGAAATGTTGGGTTTTGAGACCGTTAACAAGTATATCGAGCGCAATATTATTGAGGTTGCACCGCTGGCATTTATGCGTGGCAGAACGCTGAACAATGCATTCATTATTCTCGATGAAGCCCAGAACACGACCCGGGAGCAAATGAAAATGTTCCTAACCCGTATCGGCTTTGGCTCAACCGCTGTGATCACTGGCGATGCCACCCAGATTGACCTGCCAAGAGGCTCCCAGTCTGGCCTGACCCATGCCAGTAACATACTCGATGGCGTCGATGGCATTGGCTTTACCTATTTTGCCAACAAGGATGTGGTGCGCCACCCCCTGGTGCAGCGCATCGTGCAGGCCTACGATACGCATGAAGACAGCGCCACTCCACTGGACAAGAGCAAACCGTGAACCTTCAGGTCGACATCCAGCGCGCCAGTGGTGAGCCTGCCCCCGACGAGGAAGACATACGAAGCTGGATTAACGCCGCCCTGTCCGGTCGCCGCAGTGCGGACACGGAAATCAGTATTCGATTGGTGGACACCGAAGAGATGACCACCCTTAACCAGGGATTTCGCAACAAGCCTGGCCCGACCAATGTCCTGTCGTTCCCATCAGACCTTCCACAAGAACTGGAACTTCCGTTACTGGGTGACATTGTTATCTGTGCGCCAGTTGTGCGTGAAGAGGCCAGTGCGCAGCAGAAATCGCTGCAGGCCCATTGGGCTCACATGACCATACACGGCACCCTGCACTTGCTGGGCTACGACCATATCGAGGAGGAAGAGGCTCTTGTCATGGAGTCACTTGAAACCGAAATCCTCACCTCACTCAATTACCCCTGCCCCTACAAGGGCGAGCAATCCAAGGAGCATGCGGACGCATGAACGACGAACATTCAGGCAGCGACTCGGGCGAAAAGTCCTGGCTTGAAAAAATCGGACAACTGTTTTCCAGCGAGCCCTGCAACCAGAAAGACCTTTTGGACATACTCGGTGTTGCCGCAGAAAACGAGGTAATAGATGAGGATGCGCTTAGCATTATGGAGGGAGCCATGCAGGTTGCCGACATGCAAGTGCGCGACATTATGATTCCCCGTGCGCAAATGGTGGTAATCAAGGCCGAATGTTCACTGGAAAATATTCTCCCGCAGATCACCCGTTCTGCTCACTCGCGTTACCCGGTTATCGGTGAGAGCCCGGACGACATTATGGGTATCTTGTTGGCCAAGGACCTGTTGCCGCAGATACTCAGCAACGACCACAGCAATTTCAAAATTGAATCTCTGCTGCGTCCCACCGTTGTCGTGCCCGAGAGCAAGCGACTTAACGTACTGCTGCGTGAGTTCCGCGAGAAAAGGACACACATGGCTATCGTCATTGACGAGTACGGCGGCGTCGCAGGCCTGGTGACCATTGAAGATGTGCTGGAAGAAATTGTCGGTGAAATCGAGGATGAAACTGATGCTGAGGCCGATCGATTTATTCGAAAAATTTCCGATGCGGACTATTTCATCAAGGCACTTACCCCCATCGATGATTTTAACGATTACTTTGAGACCCATTTTTCAGATGAAGAATTCGATACTATCGGCGGCCTGGTCATGCAGGCCCTGGGTCACATGCCAACCCGTAACGAAGTGGCAGTGATCGACAAATTTGAGTTCAAGGTCATCAACGCAGACCAGCGCAAAATTCACAGTCTGCGCATGCGTCCCCTGGACGATTAAACGACTCCGCCCGTGTCCGACAGCCAGCGCGAATCCCGATTGTCGCATTTGCAGGTCTTGATACTTGCACCTCTGGCAGGTGCATTAGTCACGCTGTCTCTGGCTCCCTTCGATATATGGCCAGCGGGAATCCTCAGCTGTGCAGTCTTTGTCTGGCTACTCAGCACCTGCGAACCCCGCCAGGCACTCTGGCGCGGCTGGCTTTATGGCCTGGGCATGTTTGGCAGTGGCGTCTCCTGGGTTTACGTCAGCATTCACGTACACGGTCACGCCCCGATACCCCTGGCTGCCCTGCTCACCTCACTGTTTTGTGGCGGACTGGCGCTGTTTCCTGCGCTTTTTGCCTGGCTCTACACCCGCCACGTGAGACCGCTTCCCGGCGGCATGCTAATGGGCTTCCCACTGCTATGGGTGTTGTTTGAATGGCTGCGCAGCTGGATACTCACCGGCTTCCCCTGGCTCATTCTGGGCTACGCACATACCGACACGCCAATAGCCGGATGGGCACCCATTCTCGGTGTTTTCGGTCTGTCGTTTATCTGTGCCGTGAGTGGCAGTTGCGCTTTTCTCGCCTGGCGCAGCCGACAGCCCATTGCGATCGCGACCTATAGCGTCATTATCGTCACCCTGTGGATTGGCGGTGGAGTACTCAAACCTATTCAATGGGTCGCCAAGGCCAGTGAGCAACCGTTGAGCGTCGCTATTTACCAACCGAATGTACCCCAGGAGCAGAAATGGGACCGCAGGTACTACTACCCTATTCTCACGCAACTGGAGTCCAATAGCCTACCGCTGCTGGGCCATGACATTCTTGTATGGCCCGAGGCAGCCATTCCCAATTACTACCAGAAGGCCCGCGACTTCCTTGATCCCATCGCCGAGAAAGCGGCCTTGGCAGAGACCACACTGATCACTGGCATTCCCTATCGGCCCGAAGGCAGCATGCAATACCACAACAGCATTCTGGCATTGGGCGCAGGCCAAGGTGCATACCACAAACAGCGCCTGGTCCCTTTCGGTGAATACGTCCCAATGGAGAGCGCACTGCGTGGCTTAATCGCTTTTTTCGACCTGCCGATGTCGGCTTTCAGCGCAGGCCCGAGTAACCAGCAACCACTGCAGGCTGGCGGATTCAGGGTAGCGCCCTATATCTGCTATGAAATTGTGTACCCGGACCTGGTCGCCCAGAGCGCTCGCAACGCCGACCTGCTGATTACGATTAGCAACGACAGCTGGTTCGGTGATTCCATCGGCCCACTGCAACACCTGCAAATGGCTCAAATGCGAGCGCTGGAAAATGGCCGCTACCTGATTCGCGGCACTAACAATGGTGTCTCCGCCATCATCAACCATCGCGGGGAAATTATCTCTGCTACCGATCAGTTCGTTGAAACCAGCCTGTCTGGCGAAGTAGAGACCATGCTCGGCAATACCCCCTTCGGCAGTTTTGGCTCTGCCCCCATTATTATCGGCTGTGGTGCAGGGCTGGCCCTGATGGTCCTGATGTATTTTGGCTTCTGGCGAGAAACTGACTAGCCCAGAAGATCGCCAGGGGCGCATCGCAGCCCCCGCCAATTGCTGGTAGAATTCGCGCTTCTTTTTTACACCCTCTAAAGGACACAACCAGGCCCGTGATGGAGCAACAATACGACCCCAATACCCTGGAGCAGATTGCCCGGGACCACTGGCTGGCAAACAACAGCTTTGCCGTGCAACAGGACGACGCCCGGGAGAAATTTTATTGCCTGGCGATGTTCCCCTACCCCAGCGGCAAACTCCATATGGGTCACGTGCGCAACTACACGATTGCCGATGTGATAGCCCGCTATCAGCGCATGCAAGGCAAGAATGTATTACAGCCAATGGGCTGGGATGCCTTTGGCCTGCCAGCTGAAAATGCGGCCATTAAAAATAACGTACCCCCCGCTCACTGGACCGCCCAGAATATCGACTACATGCGCGAGCAGTTGCGCCAATTGGGTTTCGCCTACGACTGGGATCGCGAAATAGCCACCTGTGACCCCGACTACTATCGCTGGGAGCAATGGTTCTTTACCCGCCTATTTGAAAAGGGCCTGGCCTACAAGAAAAAGGCCGAAGTGAACTGGTGTGAAACAGACCAGACCGTGCTGGCCAATGAGCAGGTGGTAGACGGCTGTTGTTGGCGCTGCGACAACCCGGTGGAACGTCGTGAGATTGACCAGTGGTTTATTAAAATCACCGATTACGCAGAGCAACTGCTGACTGACCTGGATAAGCTGGACCAGTGGCCTGAGCAGGTGCGCACCATGCAGCGCAACTGGATTGGGCGCTCTGAGGGTGTAGACCTGGACTTCGACTACAACGGCGAAGCATTGTCGGTGTATACCACGCGTCCAGACACTTTAATGGGTGCAACCTACCTGGCCGTGGCACCGCAGCACCCGGTGGCCAAGGCTGCCGCAGAGAACAACCCGGAACTGGCGGCATTTGTTGAGGCCCAGTCAAATATCAAAGTGGCCGAAGCAGAAATGGCCACCATGGAAAAGCTGGGCATGGCGACAGGTATGTCCGCAACCCATCCGCTCACCGGCAAGCAGGTGCCTATCTGGGTCGCCAACTTCGTGCTGATGAGCTATGGCTCTGGTGCGGTCATGTCAGTGCCTGCCCACGACGAGCGCGATCATGCCTTTGCCAGCAAGTATGACCTGCCCATTGTGCAGGTGGTCGACAAAGCCGGCGACGAATTCAGCTACGACGCCACCACCTGGCAGGATTGGTATGCCGATAAGGAAAACACCGTCACCATCAATTCAGGTGACTTCGACGGTCTGGACTTCCAGAGCGCTTTTGCTGCGATTGCCGACAAGCTCGAAAGCCTGGACAAGGGTCAACGCACGGTAAATTACCGCTTGCGTGATTGGGGTGTTTCTCGCCAGCGCTATTGGGGCGCGCCAATCCCCATCATCAATTGCGACGCCTGCGGCGCGGTGCCGGTGCCGGAAAAAGACCTACCCGTAGTGCTGCCTACGGAGGTGGAATTCGAGGGTCTGGGCTCACCCATCAAAAAAATGCCTGAGTTCTATGAGACCAGCTGCCCCGTCTGTGGTGGCGATGCCACCCGCGAGACAGACACTTTTGACACCTTTATGGAGTCGTCCTGGTACTACGCGCGCTATGGCTGCGCCAAGAATGACCGGGCAATGCTGGACGCCGAAGCCGATTACTGGACCCCGGTCGATCAGTATGTGGGTGGCATTGAACACGCCATTCTTCACCTGTTGTACTCGCGCTTTTATCACAAGTTGCTGCGCGACGAAGGATTGGTCACTTCCGATGAGCCCTTCATTCGCCTGCTCACCCAGGGCATGGTGCTCAAGGACGGGGCCAAAATGTCCAAGTCCAAGGGCAACACCGTAGACCCGCAATCGTTGATTGATCAATACGGTGCAGACACGGTACGCCTATTCTCCATGTTCGCCGCGCCACCGGAGCAGTCGCTGGAATGGTCTGATTCTGGCGTGGAAGGCGCCAACCGCTTTCTTAAACGTCTCTGGAAGCTGGTGCACAAGCACCTGGATGGCGGCGCCGCACCCACACTGGACACTGGGGCGCTGAACGATCAGCAAAAAAATGCACGTCGCAAAACTCACCAGACCATCGGCAAGGTAAACGATGATTATGGCCGCCGGCAGACCTTCAATACGGCCATTGCCGCGATCATGGAGCTTTGCAACGAGCTGGGCAAACTGGATGACTCTGAACAAAGCCGGGCGGTGATGGACGAAGCATTGCGCGCTGTGGTGCTCATGCTTGGGCCCATCACGCCGCACGTATGCCACGCTTTGTGGCCCATGCTGGGCGGAGAAGGCGATGTGCTCAACGCCGCCTGGCCGATCGCTGATGAAGCCGCGCTGACCCGTGACAGTATTGAAATTGTGGTGCAGGTTAACGGCAAGGTACGGGCCAAAATGGAAGTGGCCGCCAGCGCCGATAAAGCGGCGGTAGAGGCAGAAGCCCTGGCACAGGACAACGTACAGCGTTTTCTTGACGGGGTGACTGTTCGCAAGGTCATTGTAGTACCCGGCAAATTGGTTAATATTGTTGCCAACTGACGCCTTAGGGAAATACGCAATGCCGCAGCGCCTGATTCAAGTCTCACTTTTGCTGGCTAGCACCCTGCTGCTGTCTGCCTGCGGCTTTGCACTGCGCGGCACCGGCAATGTGGCTGTATCCGACGAATGGCGTTCCATGTATCTGGTCACCAACAATCCGAACAGCGAGTTCAGCCGGGAAGTGAAAACCCGGTTTGCTGCCAATGGTGTGGAGTGGCAAGAGGACAAGGCAAGTGCCAACTACGCTGTGATACTCGGCCCTGAACGATTCACCCAGCGCAATCTGTCGCTGAACTCGGAAGCACGGGCCGCTGAATTCGAACTCACCATGCTCTCAACCTTCTCGGTACGGGACAACAGCGGCGAAATGGTGCTGGATAACACCACTAGTTCAGTCGTCAAACAAATGGAAAATGACCCACGCAATGTCGTGGGCAAGGCAGAGGAAATCCGGATTCTCAAGGGCGAAATGCGCGGTGAGCTTGCCCAACAGATTTTGCGCCGCATTGCCTTCTTTGCCGCTGCCCAGGAGCCCTGATGCGCGTCTACCCGGAGAAACTCGCCGGACAACTGCAACAAAACCTACTGCCCGTTTACCTCATCAGTGGTGACGAACCGCTGTTAGTGCAAGAGAGCTGTGACCAGGTGCGCATGGCGGCGCGTAATGCCGGCTGCACCGACCGGGAAATCATTGATGTCAGCAGCCCAGGCTTCAAGTGGGACGAAATTCTTGGTAGTGCTTCTAGCATGTCCTTGTTTGCCGACCGCAAACTGGTGGAACTTCGAATACCTACTGGCAAGCCCGGCGCGGAAGGCAGCAAAGCCCTGGTGGAGTACCTCAACATCAGTGCCGACAGCGAAGACGTGTTGTTGATTATCGCCGGCAAGATCGACAAGCAGTCGACTAACAGCAAGTGGTATAAGGCCCTGGATAGCGCTGGCGCTAGCGTACAGATTTGGCCGGTAGATGCCAAAGACCTGCCTCGCTGGCTACAGCAGCGAGTGAGCGCCGCCGGCATGTCTATCGACAACGAGGCTCTGCTATTACTGTGCGACCGGGTTGAAGGCAACCTGCTGGCGGCCGTACAGGAAGTGGAAAAGCTAAAACTGTTAGCCGAAGGTAGCCAGATTACCGCAGAGACAGTCACGACTTCGGTCTCCAACAATGCCCGCTACAACCTCTTTGACATGACCGACAATGCACTTAAGGGCAATGCCTCTGGCAGCCTGAAAATGCTCCACGGCCTGCGCGGTGAAGGTACCGAACCGGCCGTGGCGTTATGGGCACTGCTGCGTGAGATCCGCACGCTCTACCAGGCGCAGCAGGCCATAGACTCGGGGCAAAACCCGCAACAGGCATTGAGTGCGCTCAGGGTCTGGAAGAATCGTATGGGATTGATGCAAGGGGCACTGGGCCGACACAGCCGCAGCTCGCTATCACAGCTGATGGAGCAGGCCACCGAGGTAGACGGCAGTATCAAGGGTTTTGCCGGGGGCAAGCCCTGGGATAACCTGGAGTCGCTGGTTCTTAGTCTGGCGGGTGCTCGCTGATACAGCCTGCTGATGCGAACCTGATCGTTCCCCACAGCTATTGCCACCGCAACGACTGGTTAATACACCAAAGCTAGTCGTTCGCGGGTTTCTCAAACACCTGCACAAAACGATCTGTTTTGCCCTTAATAGCCGGATCGAATACGTGAAGGCTGTGATCATCTTCGCTGTTGCGAAGTACATCGGTGCCGCCAACATAGACCAAGCCCATCGACTCGATATCCTGCTGCGCTGCTGAGGCTTCGATACGGTGCAAGGTTTGCACCACTGTAACGCCGGCCCCCTCTGCCGCCTGATGGTCAACAATCAGAAACCGACCGCCAGGCTTCAGCGCGGTAATGATTTGCACCATAAAGTCTTTCCTGTCTATAGGCGGCCAGCCCTCTTCCGAATAATAAAGATCGTGATAGGACATGATGATAATGGCGGCATCCAAAGTGTTTTCCCCGAGATCCAGGTCTGCCGGTTCCCGATCATGGCGCACGACTCCAGTTACCTCGCGCTCGCCAAAACGCGCCTCCATATCCTTGGACACATACTCAAGGTAAGCCTGATTGTTATGTAACAGCACCTCGCCACCGGGCCCCACCACCTGAGAGATAATCTCGCTGTAATAACCGCTGCCACCAAAAATATCCGCCACTCGGTCACCCGGCTCGATATTCAGCAGGGCGATAATGTCCTTGGGTTTGTCGCGCTGGTCACGCTCCAGGTCTTTAGCTAGCCGCTGCGGATTGCTCAGGGCCTCTGCCACCGTGCCGGCTTGCGCAGGTAAAGCCAATACAGACAGGGCCAGGCAGGCAGTAATGAGTTTCAACATGGGATAACCCTCGATTTATTGAGTACTGAGTTTGGGTCGCATTGGGCAAGCCCGCAAGCACCATGCCCCCATTCACACCTGTCGCCTAAGTAGACAGGTAATACCCGTGTGTAAATTTTACCGCTTGCAAAGCCCATCTCGCACAACTACTGTATATGCAAACAGTGTATGAATATACAGCAGAGGGCAAAGCCATGAATGAGGCACTACAGCAGGTTATTAATCGTAACGACACCTGGCAGGGACACCTGGCCGGTCAGGTTCTTTCCGCCAACGGCGACAGCCACTGGGATGAGGATCGCCTCTCTACCGGTTACAGCACGCTGGATAAAGAGCTGCGCAGCGATGGCTGGCCCCTCGGCAGCACCGTAGAAGTACTCAGCGATGGCTGCGGCCTGGGCTCTATGGGCCTGTTTTTACCCGCCATGGAAAAGCTCAGTGCCGAAGGCCGCTGGCAGGTATTTATCGCCCCGCCCTTCACACCCTATGCCCCATTACTCAAGGCAAGAGGCATAGATACCGAGCAAATTCTGCTGGTACATCCCAAAAGCCGCGAAGACCTGTTGTGGGCTACCGAGCAAGCCCTACGTAGCACTACCAGCAGCGCCGTGTTCAGCTGGTTGGGTGCGGATGAATACAGCTATGGCGAACTGCGCAAGCTACAACTGGCCGCCGCCAGCGGCGATAGTCTCGCGGTATTGTTCCGCCCTCAGGAAGCCGCTCGCAACCACGCCCCCGCCAGCCTGCGCCTGCAAATGCGCGAATACCGCAAGGTACACGTTCTCAAGCAGCGCGGCGGCAACCAGTATATGGACGTGGCCCTGCCCCCGTCGGAAGACGTGCCAGAGCATCCTCAGCTGTGGGAAGTGCCTTCGTGGCAAGATAGCACTGGAAAAGCCAGTCCACAGGCCCAACCGGCGTTTTCATTTGCCTAAACAAAAGCGGGGCATGATAGATATCAAACATCATCAAGCCCCGCTCTGCTAGACTCCGCTCTGCACTTTTAAACGCACAGAAATTGGAGCCAAGTAATGCAAGACTTCCCCCACCACTACCTCGTATCCGCCAGCGCTGAAACCGAGGGCACTATCGCCCTGAAAAGCGACAACATGCCGCAAATCGTCTCGGCGCCACCGGCTGAGTTTGGCGGCCCGGGAGACCAGTGGTCACCTGAGCATTTGCTGGTAGCCTCCGTTGCCGATTGCTTCATACTCACCTTCCGCGCCATCGCAAGGGCATCGAAGCTGGAATGGATTGGTCTGGAGGCGAAAGCTGAAGGCGTGCTCGACAGAGTTGAACGCGTTACCCAGTTCACCGAGTTCACCGTGCGCGCCACCCTCACCGTGCCCGCTGGCACCGATGAAGCCAAGGCCCAACGCCTGTTGGAAAAATCTGAGGGCGCCTGCCTGGTCACCGCATCGCTGAAATCTTCCTGCCATTTGGAAGCTGATATAATCTTCGCCTCCTGAAATAGCGCTGCGACGCAGCCAGCGAGAGCAATATGGATGAGTGGCTAACAGAATACGGCGTCACCCTTGGCGTTGGAGCACTCATCCTGTTCATGATCTTTATCGTTTGGGATCTCGCCAAGCGCAGCAATGCCGGCAAGTTCGGCACGCTCATTCTCTACATTGGCCTGGCAATGGGCATTTTCGGTTTCTTGATCAAGTTCGTGATTACCTACCTGCTGGAAAACGCCGGCGGTATATAGTGAACAACATAGAACTCATTATTGGCGACATCACTACCGCTGAAGTAGACGCGATTGTGAATGCAGCCAACGAGGTGATGCTTGGCGGTGGCGGTGTTGATGGCGCTATTCACCGGGCCGCTGGCCCCGCACTGCTGGCTGAATGCAGAGAAGTACCGGCGATCAACGGCATACGTTGTCCCACCGGGCAAGCGCGCATCACCGGCGCTGGCGACCTACCGGCTCGCCACGTGATTCACACGGTGGGACCTGTATACGAAGAAGTAAACAACCCTGAGGTGCTACTTTCGCTCGCCTATCGCAATAGTCTGCTGCTTGCCCTGGAATACCAGTGCCAATCGATTGCCTTTCCCGCTATATCCTGTGGCGTCTTTGGTTATCCGCTGGACGCAGCCGCACAGATGGCGCTCGCGACTTGCAGCGAGGAAGAATTTAAGTCTCTGGATATCAGTTTTTATCTTTTTGGAGATCAGGTATTTAATATCTGGCAGCCCGTTCTCGACTCACTCAAAGTTTAACCCCACCTAAAGGAAACCAATTTCAAGCAGTTGCTGGAAAGTCGGCAGTTGCCGGCATAGTCTTGTTCCCGGGTAGCAAGGACGCCACCTGACAATCACTACACGGAGGTAGTGCGATGAGACCCGGATTCGCCGGCAGCCTGGCGCTGCTTGTTCCCACACTGGTGCTAGGACAGTCGTCTTCGGTCGATAGCACCAACCCGCCTGCCATAACTGCAACCGTTGAGTTGGCCCTTCCGAGTCAGCCCACACCCCTTTTAATAGACGAGCAGCCATTCAGCGACGAGCGGGCTAGTATCTTAAGCCAGGGAAACGAGGCCACTACCAGCACTCGAACCCAGTCATTCGGCGAGCGCAACTACTCACAACGCATTACTTTTTCTGAATTGCCACTGGAAACCAGCATCAGCGACCAGTATCGGGACAGGGGCATTGTTTTGGGGGGATCAGCACCCACTACCACAGCCGACGTCGCCTCATCGACACCTCCGGTGCTGGCGGGTATGCCCCTGTTTGAAGGGGATATCACCGGGCGTTTTGTTGTGCCCGGCACTGACCAGCCCGCTACTGTCTACCAGTTCACCTGGGACATCGGTCACTTCGACGCAGTGGAATCTGTGCAGATGGATTTCTTCGGGCCCCAGGGCCAGCTACTTTACTCCTACAAAAACCATGACGAAGGCAGCTTTCGCTATGTTGCCAGGGGCGGCAACATCGGCATTGCCAGCTGGCGGATGTACGTGGTCACCACAGAGCCCGCGGGGTTTGGAATTGATAATCTATTTTTCTCAATTCCAGGAAAAGATGACCTGGGGCGGGAAATGGGTCTCACCGAATGCGCTCTGGGTAACCCCATCAATCCGGCGGCAGGTAATAAAGTCCAGCTGGAGAATGACTACCGGGGAGCCAGACCATTTCCTCTGGTGGTGAATCGGGCTTACAACTCTATCAGCAGCAAATGGACCTTCTATCCAAGCATCAACCATCAGCCCGGTACTATCGAAGCGCAGTTAACACGTCATGACGGAAAAATACTGACCTACACCGGTGGCCTGGGCTTCGAGGCCTGGCGTAACTCCAGCACTGATGTAACGGGCGAGTTAAGCAGTCAATTCGATAACACCGGCACCATTGTCGGCTGGCAGTTCAAGACACTGGACGACCAGATCGAAGACTATGACGCTACTGGTCGCCTGACTCGCATACGCCAGCGCAGCGGCATAAGTCATCGTTATGCCTACGAAACCGACGAGATAGTCGTTGAACACAGTATGGGTGGAACGATTCGATATCATCTGGATGCCGCAGGAATCATCAGCGGGTTCACCGACCCGCTCGGACAACGTCACCCCTACACATACAACTCTGAGGGCATGCTAAGTTCAGTGACCTACCCGGGTAATACCGGGCAGAGAAGCTACCACTACGAAAGCATCGGTAATCCCCGCCTGCTGACCGGAATCAGCGATGCCAACGGAGACCGCTACGCTAGCTGGACCTACGATACATCCGGCCGTGCAATCAGTTCGGAACACCACAACGAGGCCGACCAAACCACATTCGACTACAGCAACCTCTACGGCCCAGGCACAAGCAGAACCACGGTAACCAACTCTCTTGGCAAGCGCACAACTTACTATTACACCAAGGTGAACGGCGTTCAGCGCGTCTTTCAAATTGAAGGACACCCCAGCGCAAACTGCGTGGCCGCGAACCAGCAGTATCAGTTTGATTCCAGGGCCTTTATTCGCTCTACAACCGACTGGAAAGGCAACGTTACTGAATATGTAAGGGATAGCAAAGGACGCGAACTGATCCGTCGGGAAGCAGTAGGCAGCCCAGATGAGCGGGAGACTCGCACAAACTGGCACGTCGATTTCAACCTACCCCTTCTCCTAACTGAGCCAGGCCGTGAGACTCACTTCGACTACGATAGCAACGGCAATTTAAAGAGCAAGCGCATTATGGAAACCGACTCCCAATGACGCCATCGTCGACTAATTACAATTTCAGGATCACGAAGCAAGGACCGCATCATGAACCCATTATCACTTTCAATCGCCGGTAGCACCCTGGCACTAATCGCCTCCACACAGCTGCACGCACTGGAGAGAAGTTGGAACTATGAATACAACGATAGCGGGCAAGTTACCGTTGTTGATGGCCCACGTACCGGCATAGATGACCGTGTAAGCTACACCTACGATGGAGCAGGACGCCGCACATCCGTGGAAAACGCGATAGGCCACGTTATCCACATGAGCAACCACAATGATCGTGGTCAACCGCAGATACTCATTGATGCCAATGGTATTGAAACACGGCTCAGCTATCACCCAAGAGGCTGGCTTCTTGCCAGCACCATAGTCAGTCCATCAGGCAATAGCGCAGATAATTCTACCGTGCACTATAGCTACGACAATAACGGACTATTACTCCAGACCACGCTGGCAGATAACACACAGCTTACTAATGAATATGATCCGGCACATCGTCTTATCGCTGTAAGCAATAACCGGGGAGATCGCATTGAGTACACGCTGGACAGAGCGGGGAATGTGATTATCGCCCATACCTTTGACAACTCGACCACACTGACTCGCAGCTCGCAAAAGGCCTATGACGAGCTTAATCGACTGATCACGATTACAGGGGCATCAGGTCAGGTGACTTCATTTAGTTACGACCGAAATGGTAATCAGTCCACCGAGACAGATGGCAATGGAAATCTCACGGTTCAATTGACCGACGCCCTGAATCGAAAATCCGGCAGCAATGCTGCCTACGCTCATAATATGTCCTACTTCCACGACAGCCGCGACAATCTTTCCAAAGTCACCGACCCCAGAGGCCTGTCAACGAGATATAGCTACAACGTACACGATGAACTGACATTGCTCGAAAGCCCCGATACCGGAACGACAAGCTACACCTACGATAGCGCCGGCAACAGGATCGTGATGACAGATGCTAACGGAGTCACTGTCACCACGGCCTACGATGCACTGAATCGCCCGACACATATCAACCACCCCAATCCAGAACTGGACATCAGCTATGGCTACGATGAGGGCAGCTATGGAAAAGGAAGGCTTACCTCAATCCAGGATAGATCCGGCACCACACTGATGGAGTATGACCATCGAGGTAACCTTATTTACCAAGGTATAGACACCGGTAAACATGTGTTCAGCTTTGCTTACACCTACGATCTCGCCAACAAAAACACCACGGTCACTTACCCCAGTGGACGCATTGTTGAATACGGTCATAACAGCATTGGCAGGTTGAACAGCATCCAGACCACCGATGAGAAAAGTGTTCGCAACATTGCATCAAACCTTGAGTACTTACCTTACGGCCCCCTCACCGCCATGAGCTACGGCAACGGCATCCAGATGAGCGCAGCCTTCGACAGGGATTATCGAATGCTGTCACTGGAACATGAAAACACGCTGGGCAGAGACTACTTTTACGACAACGCCGACAACATCCTGAGTATTGAGGACCGACGCAACTCGCTCTTCAACCAGGCATTCAACTACGATGCACTGAACCGAATCGGCGCGGCCTCTGGAAGTTATGGCAGTATCGCTTACAGCTATGATGCAAATGGTAACCGCCTCACTTACTCCGACGCTACCGCTAACGACAGCTACAGCTATGACACTGCCAGCAACCGCCTGCTCAACAGTAACAGCTGGCGTTATGAGTATGATAATAATGGCAACATGACTGCCAAACTGGACTCGGCAAACACCGAGGGAGACGGCTTCTACTACCTATATGATCAGCGTAATCGTCTTGCGCAAGCCAGCCTTCGCAGCACGGTCGGTGACGTACAACTGGAGACAGTGCTGGCCACTTATACCTATAACGCAAGAGGACAGCGGTCGAAAAAAGTGACCACTGAGGGCACAATTCATTATTTATATAGTCCCGAAGGCAAGCTGCTCGCAGAAATTAACGATGCAGGAGTTCCACTCAGGGAATACATATACCTGAATGATAAACCCATTGCGGTGGCACAGGCGGTATTTACACAGTATCCAGCTGAGACAGGGCCAGAAACTGTACTGGACGACACCGATACCTCCGTAAGCACCACTGGCAACTGGAACCAGGTCAAAAAGAAAGGCGCCTACGGCGACTACTATCATCGCTCTGAAAACGCCGGCGAGTATTTTCGCTGGAACCTGGAAAATATGAACCCCAGCGACTATGAAATCTACGCCTGGTGGCCCAAAGTCCGTAAGAACAATAGAAATGCCCAGTTCAGTATTTTCCATTCAGGCCAGATTTCTGCCAGCATTCAGGACCAGGGCAGGGAAGGTAAGCAATGGGCTTACCTGGGGACGTACTCATTCAACGGCAATGGAAATGAATATGTAGAACTCTCTGATGTAGGCGGCAAAACAGCAGCAGACGGCTTACGGCTGGTAGAGATTTTGCCGCCCCCTCCTCCAGTGATAAGCACGGAGCTCTTCTATATTCACTCAGACCATCTGGGCACACCACAAACCCTGACCAACGAATCCCGGAACATTGTCTGGAAGGTCAACTACAAACCTTTCGGTGAAGCCCAGGTCGATATTGCCACAATCGCTAACAACCTGCGGTTTCCCGGGCAGCACTATGATGGTGAAACCGGGCTGCACCAGAACTATTTTCGCGACTACGACCCGACGCTTGGCCGATACATTCAAAGTGACCCGATCGGATTATCAGGCGGCATAAACCCATATGCCTATGTAAATCTCAATAGCCTCAAACACACAGACCCCTTCGGTCTGGAGGTAAAAGTAAACGCCAGAGACGTAATAGGCACCGCCGGGTTAGGTGCACATACGGCAACAACCATCACCACCAGTGACGGCAGGTCCGTGACCTACGCCAGCTATAAAATTGGTAAAAAAAATCTGGTCGTAAAAAACGCAACGTCTGACCACGGACCAAATCGGCTACCCATCACCGATTCTGTCGTCATACCTCCGCCGGTAGGCATGACCCAGAAACAGTGGGACAATGCGGTCATACAAGCCGGGGAACGACTGTTGCTAGTACCCCCTCAAGATTACGCAATATTTCCAGGCGCGAGTGGCTCAAAAAGCAACTGCCACGTCACCACGCACAGATTACTTAATAACGCCGGCGGTTCACTCGTGCAGGGATTCAACCCTCCTGGATTAAACCCTGGGCTCTAGACCACTCGCTCTGATATAGAGTTACAACCTATGAACGTATCAAGAGGCAAAAAGCTTCTAATTTTATCGGCTCAACTAGCGTTTACAGTGGGCATATCAGCACTTTATTTCACCTATGAAGCTGACAAAATTGCTGGCCGTTCTAACTATTTCATAGCTATTGCTTTAGTGCCCTTCGTTAACGGCTTACTCGCAGGTCTTGTTTGGTATGCCGTCAATTATCAAGTTTCGCTGATTAATAGAAAGCCCCGGTACCCTCTACCTTTAGCCCACGCGGTAGTCAGCTTACTGCCAACAGCTATTTACCTGTTAGTCATGTCTCTACCCTTCTAGCTGTTATCCTTCTGCACCAGTCCCTCTCGACCATCAAAGCCAATTTATGCTTGTATAGGGCCATGAAACTCCTGGGCACCTACACTTCTATTATCGAAGCCAACCACGTGGCCAATACCTTGCGTGAGAAGGGTATTCTCTGCCGAGTCTCAGACATCAATGCCTACAACTATTGGGCCATTACCGGGGTTACTGATGTGCGTGTCTGGGTAATCCTCGATTCCCAATGGGAAGACGCCCAGGCGCTGCTGGCCGATAGCCGCCACACCCCGGAAAACCCCTTACCCTCTGAAGACATGGCGTTGTTGGAAGCCAGTCAGCCTCTGCACTATCAACACATCATCTACGCCTCGGGGGGATTACTCGCGATGATTGTCCTGGTCCTGATTTTTTTATTCATTCAGTCTCAGTGAACCTTTAGCAACACCTGCCTGATCTGGCGACGGGTTTTATCTCCCTAACTGGACATTTTAGCTTGCCTCACCAATACTGTATATATGTACAGTATTGGTGAATCTAAACTGGGGTACATGCCCCCTGTGTATTTGCAGTGGTCTGCGGGAGCAGCCCTGTGAGCCTGTGGCTATGCCTTCGTTTTCACCAGTTGCCCCTGCAATGCCTTAATCGCTCCGAGGAACAGGCGGTGGTGGTGCTGGCCAAGCAGCGGGTGCTGCGCGCCAACGACTGCGCTGCCGCGCTGGGTATTTGCGAGGGCATGGGAGCGACTACAGTTCGTGCCCTGCTGGCTGATGAACCTGTGCAACTACTGGAGAGGGACACCAGCGCCGAGGCACGTTGCCTGCAGCAGCTATGCTGTTGGGCTTACAGTATTACCCCCAGCCTCCACACTCATGGGGAGGATTGCTTACAACTGGAAATCGGCAGCTGCCTGGCATTATTTCGCGGAATGGACACACTGCTCACAGAAGTGGGCAACGGTATTGCCAGCCGCGGCTTTCGGGTTGAATACGGCCTGGCACCCACCCCTGGAGCAGCCTGGCTGCTGTCCTTCAGCGAAAAGGACCAGGCCATTGACTACCAGCACCCTTTGCAGGAACGGCTTGCCCCACTGCCACTTGGCCTACTCTCAGCCTTTGGCACCACCGTGGATTCGCTGCGTCGTGCAGGCCTGCATACCTTTGGAGACATTCTTTCCCTACCGCCAGCAGCCTTGGGACGTCGCTGCGGCGCCAAATTCACCGGGTACCTGCAGCAGGCACTGGGCCAGCGAGAAAACATACACCCGGATTACCAGCCCCCGGCAAGCTTCAAGGACAACTACTGGTTTGGCTACGAGGTTCGCGGTAACGAAGAGCTGATGCCCGCCATGCAACTACTGCTTAAGTCTCTGTGCCGATTTTTACGCAATACGCAGTTACAAACGGCTGAAATTCTCTGGCAGTTAGTTGGCATAGACCACTCCCTTGAGGAAATTCGCGTGCGCAGCACTTCCAGTCACAGCGACTGGGAGAACTGGTACCAACTCACCCGCATTCGCCTGGAGCGCATGGAACTGAAGGTGGGAGTAGAAGGCCTGGCCCTGGTCTGTGACACGCTAAGCAGCGGGCAATTGGAAAACATCGACCTGTTCAGCCCCCGCAAACAACGCGAACCCCTCGCCAACCTGCTTGACCGCTTGCGCAACCGGCTGGGGTTACAGGCAGTAGAGAAGGTTGGCTGCCGCAACGAACATTTGCCCGAATTTGCCGTACACCGCTGCGTCGACAGGCCAGCCGATGATGGCAGCAGCGAACTTTGTGCCCAGCGTCCTTTCTGGTTGATGCCCTCCCCTAAGGATCTGCCTGAGCGGCGCAGCAAGCTTTACTGGCAAGGAAGGCTTGAACTGGTTTACGGCCCTGAGCGTATAGAAGATAACTGGTGGCAACAGGCCGTCAGTCGCGACTACTACATCGCCAGAGGAGAGGCCGGACAGCACTATTGGGTCTTTCGCGATCGTTTAGCGCGTCGCTGGTATATTCACGGCATCTTCGCCTAGAAAAGTACCGCCACATAGCACTCACCCATTCCATATTTAGGGCTATTTTAGAGTGCCTATTCTAATGGCTTAGGTGAGAATAGGCTTATTAATGAAAAACGGAGCGGAACAAGGCAATGGCGCTGAGTAAATTTTTGGTCGTTCACGACCCTACACGTGAAGAGCAGCCCGCCCTGGAGCGAGCGGCCATAGTCGCAGGGAAGCTGGGCGCCAGTTTGCACCTGTTCGGCTGTATTCACGGGGATGTCTCCGGCGCAGACAAGCAGTCTGAAGCCGTCAAACAGCGTCTGCGAGAGCACCAGCAATTACTGGAGGCTACCGCAGCACCCATTGCAGCCACAGGCGTAACAGTCAGCACAGAAGTGGAATGGGACAAAGACTGGTACCACGCGGTCGTTCGCGCCGCTGCACGCAGTCATGCAGACATCGTGTACAAGTCTTCCTACACTCACAGCCCTAGCCAGCGCATACTCAAGTCCACATCGGACTGGACTTTGATCAGGGAATGCCTCAGCCCGGTACTGTTGATTAAAGAAGCCAAGAGGCCAGAAGTGCCAATCATTCTGGCAGCCATAGACATTAGCGTGAGAACCGAGGCCTATGAAAAGCTTAACGAGCACATTATGGAACTGGGCCGCATGCTGTTAGAGAGTGACATCGCCGAAATCCATGTCGTTAATGCCTTCCCCGACTTTCGCGTCACTCCCGACCCGAAAAAGCTGATTGAGGCTACCGGTCTCGATAAAAGCCGTATCCACATCAAGATGGGACCGCCAGACAGGGTCATCGTTGAAACCGCCAAAAAGCTCAATGCCAATATGGTGGTTGTGGGCAATTCACACCGCTCAGGCTTAGCCGCGATGATGCATGGCAACACCGCGGAAAAAATTCTGGATAAATTGGACTGTAATGTTCTGGCTATGCCTTAAAGGTTTCGTTGCACCATGAGCCCCGTATTCTCGGCAGCTTTCTGGGGCTTCTTTTCGGGCGGCGCGCTAATACTGGGCGCCGCGATAGGTTTCTACTATTCGGTGCCCAATCGAGTCGCTGCCTCAATCATGGCCTTTGGCAGCGGTGTGCTGATATCCGCACTGTCGTTCGAACTAATGGAAGAAGCCTTCCAGATCGCTGGCTTAGGGGCCACAGCAACCGGTTTCCTGTTAGGTGCAATCGTCTATGCGGGCGCTAACCGTTTGCTGGCCACCCAGGGCGCCAAGCACCGTAAACGATCGGGGGACCAGCAGCCCAGTGAACAGGAAGACAGCGGGAGCGGCGCAGCCATCGCCCTGGGCGCCCTGCTCGACGGCATTCCGGAATCTATCGTCATTGGCTTAAGCATATTGCATGGCGGCGCTGTCAGCATCGCCACGGTGGCCGCTATATTTTTATCAAACCTGCCTGAGGGAATTTCCAGCTCCATCGGCATGCGTAAGTCCGGCCGCTCTGCCACTTACGTATTTGGCGTGTGGGTAGCCATTGCCGTGGCCTGCGGATTGTCATCATTGGCAGGCTACGTGATATTCGACAGTCTTTCTCCCCAGGTGGTTGCGGCCACCACGGCCGTCGCTGCCGGTGCAATGCTGACGATGATTGTAGACACCATGATTCCAGAAGCCTTTGCAGAAACACACGATTGGACTGGCCTGATCGCAGTACTGGGCTTTTTAACGTCATTTTCATTAACGGAACTGGCAGGATGACATTTTCTGCCACAACAACCTCCACTGGTAATCAGTGCTCGTGGCAAGAAAGCAAGTGACTGGAGAGAGCGACCTGAATACCTTGTTGGCTTCCATGTCACCGTATCTCGATGAGGAGGAATACGTTTTTTGGAGCGCAAAAGGTGCGTGCTATGGCGATCATATTGATCTACAGCCTGTGGCCAGTTGCATGGAGGCCGAAGGGCTCACGCTGGTCATTGCCAAATCCACAGCAGACGCAAACCAAATAAGTTATGACGCCACGTTCAAGCGAATCACCCTGAAAGTCCATTCAAGTCTGGAGGCTGTAGGGCTCACTGCCGCATTCGCCACAAAGCTGGGCGAGCACGGCATCAGTGCCAATGTTATTGCCGGCTATTTTCACGATCACATATTTGTACAAAGTGCATTGGCAGACAAAGCCATGATCGCGCTTGGCGAGCTTTCCTAAGCCAGCCCTGACACCGTAACTGATTGCGAAAGCGGCCCTAGCTCAGGAATGACTTTGCCGCGCCCATCAAGCCGCCCACACCGCCAGCTGCATCCAGCAGGCTGCCGCCGGAGCTAGACTTATCCATTAACTGCGGCAACACATCTGCAAGCCCTGAAGCTGCAGTGCCAGTATCAGTACCCAGCGTAGAAGCAAAATCTGATACTTTGCTGTCACCCAGCAGTCCCATAATGCTATCAGCAGAAATTGCGCTATTGCCGCCGTCACCCAACCAGGAACTGACAATACTTCCCAGTTCACCGCTGGAAGCCATTTTGCTCGCTAATCCCGCAAGATCAATGCCGCCCTGACCATCGCCCAACAGGCTGGACAAAGCACTCTCAATCGTACCGCTATCGACTTGCAAACCTAATTTTTCGGACAATAATTGGGCGCCCATTTGAATTACATCCATCTCACTATTCCTATATCTAATTGAGGTTCAGGTTTACTTTAAGAGTAGACCATATGCGCAAAAAACCATCTATTGGCCTGAAAAAACAGGTCAGGCTTTCTTAACGAATTGCGACTTTAACTTCATTGGGCCAATGCCATCAATTTTGCAATCGATGTCATGATCACCTTCTACAAGACGAATATTCTTTACCTTGGTACCTACCTTCACCACCGAAGATGAACCCTTCACTTTTAGGTCTTTGATCACCGTCACTGTGTCGCCATCGGCAAGAGGGTTACCGTTAGCATCGCTAACTACCTTTTCGGCGGTTTCCTCGGAGCTGCCATCCTGAGGCCACTCGTGGCCACATTCGGGACAAACATACTGGTCCCGGTCCTCATAGGCATAGGGAGAGGAGCATTCAGGACACTGCGGTAGTTCACTCATAGAAATTTCTCTTGTTAAGCAACCGGCTCAGGCGAGCGGGCTTTAATGATCAGGAATCAGGCGTTTACCCATACTGACTACAGAGTCTTCTCCGTAGCCAATACTGTTGTAGAAGTCGATAATTGCTGTATTGGTGCGCCGAATCTGTAAATTCAGTTTGGGACAACCCCGCTCAAGCAAGGTTTTCTCGATGGCGCGCATCAGCACTGTGCCATAACTTTGCCTCTGGTGGTCAGGGCTTACTGCCAGGTAGTTAACCCATCCCCGATGACCATCATAGCCACCCATCACAGAAGCCACGATCTCGCCATTCACTTCACCCACCAGGAAAAGGTCTCGACCCACCGCCAGTTTACGCGCGATATCTCTACTGGGGTCGTTGTGCGCCACCACAAGCCCACACTCATCCCAGAGCGCAATGACTGCCTCTTCATCGGAATCTCTGTAGCTGCGAATATCCATTCAGTAATGCACTGCCAACCAGATCGTATCCTCATCTGGCGACGTCCACTCCACCCGATGTCTCTCATGAGCTGCAATGTTAACGTAATCACCCTCTTCAAGGGTAACTGACGCTTTTTCTGCAAAAGTGATCAATGCCCTTCCCCGTAAAACCAGCACCCACTCAGATCGTTTCTGGTCGTACCATTCATTGGGGGCCGTGACATGTCCCCTGGAAACGATCCGTTCGATTCGCACCCCCTCACCCTCCATCAAACACTGAAATAGCTCTTGAGGAAGATTCTCCGGAATCCCGGTAAACAAATTATTCAATGTCGGCACCCTATCGTCGATTACGTGGCAGCGTCACTTTCGCGTGGGAGCCGCATTTCGGCGCTATCTGAGCTCCCATCGGTAGTAGCGACAGCCGCCTGCTCGAAACTGCTTTTCCAACGCCCTTCTGCTGCGTTTCCAGGCATCCATTTGCGAACCGCTGCCACCCTGGCTACGCAACTCATCGTATTTCTCTATCTTCAGCTGGAGTTTTCGGCATTGCTCTAAACTCGTTTGCTGGGTGAGTGCAACAGGGCTAAAAACTGAAGCTGTAAACACCAATAAACTAAAAACAGTACACCTCATAACATACACCTCCTTGTGCATGCATGAAGTCTAGCGCTTTTGGTCCCGCAGGCAGGCCATCATATGAGTTCATCAATCATCAAAGAGTGATTTAAGCCAGCCCCGGCTTTACGATACGCTTTGTGAACGCAGGATATCGCTCAAGCGCTTCTGCAGGACGAATAGGCCGGGGCACGAAATTGCCTCCACAGTTAGGACACACACCATTGAGAGCACCTTCAACACAGGCGACACAAAAAGTGCATTCAAAACTGCATATTCTTGCCTCTGTAGAAGCGGGAGGTAAGTCCCGATCGCAGCACTCACAGTTTGGTCTCAACTCCAACATATCTACCCCCGGTCCCAAAATTTTTCCTGCGATGCCACCTCTTTATCCCTCAGTCTCTGCATTTTTGATCCGGCTTGAATTCAACAGCGCCTGAGACGATTTCTCCATTAGCGATTCGAATCATTCGTACTGAGCTCGATACTGGCTTGTCAGCTTGATCGCTAGAGATTCTTGTCGACGATATGGGTCTGCTTACCATCCAGGCTCAGTTGGTTTTTTTCTTCCCAGTATTCTTTCAAACCCTGCTCACCCTTTATGGATGCCCACTTTTTCAAAAATTCTCTATCCTCTCGGTAATCAAACAATGGAACCGCCATGCCGCAAGAGGTTTGCACCATTTCTATCTTCAGGTCGAATATTTGCCTCGCGCCGGGTATTGGGTCAAACCCGGCGATCAACTCTTCCCATTCAGGGTCATTTTGATGAACAACCTGGGCCTGACCGTAAAGACGCAAGATCATCGGACTCCCATCGAAGGCCGCAAACATAATGGTCATTCTCGACTGCTCCTGAACGTGAGCCGCCGTCTCATTACCACTACCGGTCACGTTCAACCAGATCACTCGTTTGCTATCGATGACCCGCAGGGAGTCCATGCCTTTTGGCGATATATTGACTTTACTATCTGCGGTCGCTGTTCCCACAAAAAATATTTTTTGCTGTTCAATAAAATCAACCAGCTTGTCCGACAGTTCTGAATATTGCTGACCCAAAATAAACCTCCCTTAGTTTATATTTGTAAAACTAGCGCACCAAAAAAGAAAACTGTTTCTCGGCCTACTCTTTGCTCTTATGGGCGAGCTTGTGCGCATTCTGCTCCCAGTTCTGACCGTCAAAATCGACAATGGTCATTACCGGAGGCTTGGTATCCAGGCAGTTCACATTGACGTCAATACCATCGGGATTTGATCGGGGAATATAGAACGGCTTCATACCACAGACTTTACAAAAGCTATGTTGGGCTACTCCAGTGTTAAAGGTATAGGTAGAAATGTAATCCTCACCAGACAGCAATGTGAACTTACTCAGTGGAACAATAAGATGAAGATAGCCAGCCTTGGAGCAATGTGAGCAATTACATCTTTCCAGCTCAACTTCCTCAGGCGCTTCTACCTCAAACTTGATTGCCTGACAGTGGCAACTTCCAGAGTAGATCATTCGAGTCTCCTATTATTGCTTTTTCTTGCTTCTCAAAGGTTTCACTTTCAGTTCCCAGTCGGCATGATCAGCCGCGCTAGTGGGGCCAATTTTGCCCTCGGCCGAAAGGAGCAGAACACTGGGATCGTGAACCACCCCCTCCTTTACAACAAAGCGAATATCCCGCGTCGCTTTGATATCTTCCAAAGGATTACCTTTAACGATCACCAGGTCTGCTAACTTTCCAGGTTCAACAGAACCGAGCTTGTCGGCAACACCAAGGGCATTCGCTCCGTTAATAGTGGCCGCTTTTAAGGCTACAAGCGGCGGCAAACCTGCGTAGGTCATCGCCAGCAGCTCCCGGTGGTAAGCGAAGCCCGGTAACAGACTGGTATACACTGGCTCATCTGTGCCGATGATCAGCAGGTCTTCACCCCCTGCTTCATAAAGCGCCATCAGCTCAATTACACGTTGGTTAAACTCTGGTACATCGGACTCAGGTTCCGGGGGGCCGCGTTGCTCAAGCAGCTTTTGAGCGTAGGGAGTGAAGTACCTGGACTCATCCGTCCAGACCATTTCGTCAACATGACTACGGCGCAAATTAACTCCGCCGTACATTTGCAAATTGGCGTCATAGTACACCTGGTGCCTGATCATCAAGGCTACCATCTCCTGCGTTTCTGCCGTTTGTGCGTCTCCAGGTTCCAGCGCGAGCGTTAGCTGGTGCTCAATACGGTCCATGCCCATTAGAATGGCATCGCGGGTAGAAACGTCATACTCCACATTGTAATTGGCGAGATGCCCGGCGGTTGTCATGCCATTTTTATGCGCCTGGTCTATGATGACTTTTGCTTCGGCCGGCGTGGCCTGCTTTATCTTGATACTGATAACACCTTGTCGCGCCCAGGCATCAACTTCATCTCGAATCTCTTGTTCCGAAATGTCATTGGGCCAGCCTATACACTCGTCAGCGGCAACTTTGACCTGGTACTCGCAGCGAAATCCACCAAAATAGGGGCCAGATGCAAACAGGCGAGGACCGATAGATTCTCCCGCCTCAATCCTGTCACGCTGGGTAATGACGCGCTCGGGGAAAAACTCACCGGCAGACCAGGTACTGGTGACACCGTTGGCAAGTAGCACGATACCGTTATACACGACCTCCTCTGCTCGACCATTGTCTACGAGGTCCAGGTTGTAATGTGCATGTAAATCGATCATGCCAGGCAGGATGGTATCGGAGTCGGCCAACTCTATGATTTCAGGGTGGCTTAAAGGATCGACCTCGGCCTGAACATCAGTATCTACAATTTTTCCGTCCCGAATCAGAATACCTCTGTTATGCCGCCGCGTGTCGCTAACCCCGTCAAACAACCAGCCCCCTCGAATTAACAGGGACTCTGTTTCTGCTTTATTATTTTGAGCATTGCCCTGAACCGCGGTGAGACCTATCAAAAAAGCCATTGCGTGTATCAGCCATTTTCTGGAATCACGCGGGTGCTCTACCAAAAAAGGTAGAGTCCCGCGCTGGCACCGACTGATTAGTTTCCTTTTTATGGGTAAAAACCTGACCATTCTAGACAATCTCATAGGCGGCATAGAAAGCTAAGCCAATCAAAAGGTAGCAACCGATCATAAAAAAGCGGCGACGAAGAGGAACGTAGTTGGATCCCGTGTGAATGATTGCATGACCAATTCGACTTAATACAAACAACCAGGCTGCCAAATGGACGTAGATATTGATCGCCCCCATGCTCCATAACACACCAATCAACACATAGAACAACAGCGGCACTTCAAACTGATTGCGTATGCAATTATTAATCTGCAACACACTATCTGGCCATGCATCGTCATGAAGCGCCCTGCGCTCTTCGTTTACCTGGCCTAATTTCGCTGCCTTGGCTTTCGCAATCGCGAGATAGATATAAAGACAAAGTGTGAGCATCACCTGAATAACAACAGGGGCAAAAATATACTTATCTTCCATACAGGGGTATCCACTTCATTAGTAAATCCCATGCAACGCTACCACTGCTGGTAACTTTAGTCATATCAACATGGATTGCCAGCCTATGCATTCGTGACAATTAGCTGGATTTTGACAAACATCGAATACTGTATAAATATACAGTATATGTTGAGATACTCTGAACTCCACTGCCTAAGCTGCTATAGCTTCCTGCGCAGCGCCTCCCACCCCCACGAACTGGTCGAACGGGCGGCGCAACTGGGCTATGGCGCACTGGCTATTACCGACGAATGCTCTTTTGCGGGGATAGTAAAGGCTCACGTTGCCGCCAAAGAAGCAGGAATACAGCTGATCATAGGTAGCGAGTTCAAACTCGAGGAAGGCATTCGCCTGGTAGCCCTGGCGCCATCCCGTGCTGCTTATAGCGAGCTGTCAGGGTTAATCAGCATGGCCC
Source organism: Halioglobus sp. (assembly GCA_039979015.1). Lineage (GTDB taxonomy): Bacteria > Pseudomonadota > Gammaproteobacteria > Pseudomonadales > Halieaceae > Halioglobus. The sequence goes on along the minus strand of JBDWAD010000007.1, from coordinate 145,190 downwards.
GGCGACGCAGTCCCAAGGGCGAGTATCAAGCCAACCTGCGGGATGTCATCTTCCATCTCAAGCGTTGCCTGCTGATCTGGTTACCCCGAGGTAGCACCGGGGATAACGATGATCACAACAGAGCCTATGGCCAGCAGTTAGCACGGCTGTGTAAGGACCGAATCTGGCTGGGTGTCAGTCACTTGCTGGGCAATGACGAAGCACGACATTTAGAGAGCGTCTCATCACTGGCAGCCTCGCTGAATATTCCCATGGTCGCCTGCGGCGATGTGCGTATGCACCTGGCCGCCCGCAAACCGCTGCACGATGTGTTTACTGCCTTACACCACAACACCAGCGTGGCCCAACTGGGCCGACGACGCCTGGGCAACAGTCAGCAGCATCTGCGATCTGTGGGCCGAATTCAGCAGCTCTATCCCCCTGAGCTGATACTGGAGACCCAGCGCATAGCATCACGTTGTGATTTCAGTCTGGACGAACTGCGCTATGAGTACCCGGAAGAGGTTGTTCCCCAGGGCCACAACGCCAACAGCTACCTGCGGCACCTGGTAAGCGAAGGCAGCATCCGCCGCTGGCCCAATGGCATCCCCGAATCGATCCAGCAGCGTATCGACAGAGAACTCGAACTGATTGAAGAACTCAACTACGAGTACTACTTCCTCACTGTCTACGACATTGTTGATTTTGCCCGCTCACGCAATATCCTCTGCCAGGGCCGGGGCTCCGCCGCCAATTCAGTAGTCTGCTACTGCCTGGAGATTACCGAGGTGTCACCGGAGCAGATATCCCTATTATTCGAACGCTTTATTTCCAAGGAGCGAGATGAACCACCGGATATCGATGTGGACTTCGAACACGAGCGCCGTGAAGAAGTGATTCAATACATTTACCGCAAGTACAGTCGTCGGCGCGCTGCCCTCGCCGCCACGCTTATCACTTACCGCTCACGCAGTGCTGTACGCGACGTGGGCAAGGCGCTGGGGCTGGACCCGGTGTTCGTAGACGATTTGGCCAAATCGCTGGCCTGGTGGGACCGTACTGCCGACCTGAGCAAACGCTTCGAGGAACAGGGCGTAACCGGCCATAGCCAACAGGCTGACCTGTTCTATAGCCTGGTGCAGCAAATCCTGGGGTTTCCCAGACACCTGTCACAGCATGTGGGAGGCTTTGTTATTACCCGCAGCCCCATCTCCACGCTGGTGCCGGTGGAGAATGCCAGCATGGCCGAGCGCACCGTTATTCAATGGGACAAGGAGGACATTGAGTCGCTGGGGCTACTCAAGGTTGATATTCTCGCCCTGGGTATGCTGTCCGCGATCAGGAAAAGTCTACAAATGGTACACCGCTATAACCCGACGATTGCCACTATCAGTGACATTCCCAAAGAAGACGCCGCTACTTACCAAATGCTGCAACAGGCTGACACCACCGGTGTATTCCAGATTGAATCAAGGGCACAAATGTCTATGCTGCCCCGACTCAAGCCAGAATGTTTTTACGACCTGGTGATTCAAATCGCAATTGTCCGCCCGGGGCCCATACAGGGAGACATGGTGCACCCCTATTTACGCCGCAAGCAGGGACTTGAGGCAATCACATACCCCTCGGAAGAAATAAAAAGCGTATTGGAAAGAACGCTGGGCGTACCTATTTTCCAGGAGCAGGTGATTCGCCTGGCCATGGTGGCAGCGGGTTTCTCCGGCGGCGAAGCAGACCAACTACGCCGCGCTATCGCCAACTGGGGTCGCAACAGCAAATTGCTGGGCTTTGAGCAAAAGCTCACCCGGGGCATGATAGAAAGAGGTTATGACGAGGACTTTGCCCGCCGCCTGTTTGACCAGATCAAGGGCTTCGCCGGCTACGGCTTTCCGGAATCGCACTCTGCCAGCTTCGCCCTGCTGGCTTATATTTCCTCCTGGCTCAAGCGACACCACCCTGCGGCATTTTTTGCCGGCCTGTTAAACAGCCAACCCATGGGATTTTACAGCGCATCGCAGCTACTTCAGGACGCTCGCCGCCACGGCGTGGTCGCCCTGCCCATAGACGTCAACCAAAGCGAATGGGACCATCAACTACTGGACCATCATCAAGGCACCAACAAACCTGTTCGCCTTGGCCTGCGCCTGGTAAAAGGCTTGAGCCGGGACGGCGCCCAACGTGTCGCCGAAGCGCGCCAGCAATCCCCCTTTCGTCAAATCAGCGACCTGCGTCGCAGGGCCCAACTGGACAAGCGTGATATGGAGGCACTGGCGGATGCAGATGCCCTGGCTTCCCTGAGCGGCCACCGACATCAGTCACAATGGCAAATTATGGCACTTGAAGAGACACGGCCTCTATTGCAGGAGGAGCAGTTTCAGAACGCGCAGTATTTCAATGACAAGGTGCAACTACCTGCCCCGGCTGTTGCCGAAGAGGTGCTGTCTGACTACCGGGCAACCGGCCTCACCCTGCGCGCTCATCCGCTGAGTCTGCTACGCAACCAGGCGCCCTTCAATCGCTGTAAAAAACAGGTAGAGCTGCCGCAGCTTGGCAATAATCGCTTTGTGCGCATCGCCGGACTGGTGACCTGTCGCCAACGCCCTGGCAGCGCCTCGGGTGTGCTATTCCTCACCCTCGAAGATGAAACTGGCAACAGTAATGTTGTCGTCTGGCAGCGCACCCAGCAGCACTTTCGCCAGGCGCTGATGTCAGCCCAGTTATTACTGGTCACCGGCACCGTCGAGACAAAAGATAACGTCACCCACGTGATTGCCGGAGCGCTCTACGACTACACCCACGAGCTGGATAGCTTGCAGGTGAAGTCGAGAAACTTTCACTGACCCGGCAACCCATGTTCACCGATCAATACTCAACCAGCTCTATTTCGATACCATCGGGATCGTAAAAGTAAAGTCGTCGACCGGGTTCGTAATTCTCCTCAGCCTTAATTTCTACGCCCATATTGGTCAGGGTCTCCCGATAGGACGCAAGATCATCCACCTCAAATCCCAGGTGGTTAAATCCGGTGGTGCCATAGCCCTCATGTGCACGACTGGTTTCAGCAGCTTCAAATAACGACAGATAGGTTCGGTCATCGCCGATATGGACCGCACGACGACCATTGCTGTTGGTTCCCTCCCAACGCACTTTCCCTCCCATCAGTTGCAGATAGAAATCGGTACTGGCTTTAACATTGTTAACCGTAATGTTGGCATGTTCGATTCGCATGACACTTCCTCCTTATAGGTTGGTCATGGCTTTATAGTAGCGAGCAATAATTAATATATTGCCAATTCTGCTAATATCCTGACAAATGGCTAACAGGAGAGCGCCGTGTCAGATCTGGAACATGTTTCATCTTTTCTGGCGGATAACATCACCGCCCTACGCAAACGCGGCGAACTCAGTCAAGAACGACTGGCGCAAAAAGCAGGTATTCCCCGCTCCACACTCACTCACATGGAATCTGGCAGCGGCAACCCCTCGTTGACCAATCTGTGTAAATTAGCGGCAGCACTGGGAGTCGGGATAGAGGAGTTGCTGTCTCGCCCCCGCAACGAGTGCAGCCTCCTGAAGCAGGACAAGGTACCCATCCAGAAGCGCAGTGCCGGCAAGGTAGAAGTGCATAAGTTAATGCCTGATCGAGTACGTGGCATCGAGATCGATCGCATGGTTTTCAACAATGGAGCGTCAATGGCTGGCAAGCCACACTTGCAGGGAACCAAGGAATACCTGGTGGGCCTGGCAGGAGCCACCACGGTCTCTGTGGCCGGGCAACACTGGGAAGTCAATGAGGGAGATGTGCTGGCATTTCCAGGCGACCAGAAGCACGGCTATCGTAATACGGGACAGGGTGCTGCCAATGCACTCAGCATCGTACTGCCTATGCCCTATCCCACTGCCAAGGTTTAGTTAATCAATGCTTGCAGGCCTGACCTGTTGTCCTAAACTGTCAACATAACAAACCGCTAGCCCTCAAAGGAAACACTATGCGCATTGCCCAGCATTTCATAGCAGCCACCGCTCTGGTCGCTGCGACCGCCGCACAATCCCAGGTGCCGCCACCAGCGGAAGCCACCAGCCTGTCCAAAGTCTATCCCGGTTCGGCGTACTCACCCTACGCCGGCCAGGGTTTTGCCACCGGCGTCTACTGGGGCGATACCCACCTGCATACCGACATGTCTATGGACGCGGGGGCATTCGGCAACCGTCTTGACCTGGACGTCGCCTACCGTTTTGCACGCGGCGAGGAGGTACAGTCCACCACTGCAGGGCCAGTGCGTCTGTCGCGACCCCTGGACTTTCTGGTAATTGCCGATCACTCAGACAACATGGGATTTTTTCCGGACATGCTGTCGGGAGCCCCTCACATCCTTTCCAATCCAACGGGTAAGGATTGGTACAACCGAATCCAGGCCGGTGAAGGCGTTGGCGTGGCGCTGGAATTGATAGGTCTGTTTTCACAGGGAGAATTCGACCCTGAACTTGTTTACACCCCGGACTCAGCACCCTACAAGGACGCCTGGGCGCGCACTGTTGAAGCCGCAGAGCGCTACAATGAACCGGGTCGGTTTACCGCCTTTATCGGCTATGAGTGGACCTCGCTGGTTAAAGGCGGAAATATGCACCGGGTGGTGGTGTACCGAGATGGTGCCGACAAGGGCGGCCAAATGGTGCCTTACACCACCATTGAGCCCCAGGGCAGCACCAATCCGATGGACCTGTGGAAGTGGCTCGCTAATTACGAAGAAAAAACCGGCGGTGACGTTCTGGCGATTGCCCACAACGGCAACCTGTCCAATGGCATTATGTTCCCGCTGCAAGCGCAATACGATGGCAGGCGCCTTGATGCAAAATACGTTGACCAGAGAGCAAAATGGGAGCCGCTTTACGAAGCCACCCAAATCAAGGGAGATGGCGAAACCCACCCCTTCCTGTCTCCGGATGATGAGTTTGCCGATTATGAAACCTGGGACATCGGCAACCTGGATGTATCGGAAGCGAAGACAGACGCCATGCTGGCGGCAGAATATGCCCGGGAAGCGCTCAAGCGCGGCCTACTTATCGAGGACAAACTGGGCACCAACCCCTACAAATTCGGCATGATCGGCTCCACCGACAGCCACACCTCTCTCGCGACCGCCCAGGAAGACAACTTCTTCGGCAAGCACTCGGGCGCCGAGCCCAACCCGGAGCGCATGGCTCATCCCTTCATGTCCACCGAAAGTGGCTCCATTATGGGCTGGCAACAGGTTGCTTCAGGCTTAGCCGCGGTTTGGGCCAAAGAAAATACCCGGGCGGCAATTTTTGACGCCATGGAGCGCAAGGAAACCTATGCCACCACAGGCAGCCGCATGCGGGTGCGTTTTTTTGGTGGCTGGAACTTTACGCTCGCCGATATGAGCAATCGACAGCTAGCTTTTACTGGCTACACCAAGGGCGTCCCAATGGGTGGCGATCTGCCCTCTGCCGGCGAGAACAGTAAATCCGCGCCTACCTTTATGGTGTATGCCCTCCGCGACCCAGTGGGCGCCAACCTGGACCGCATCCAGATCGTAAAGTCCTGGCAGGATGGCAAGAAGACCGAAGAGAAGGTCTATAACGTGGCCTGGTCTGGTGAGCGTAAAGCGGGAACCGATGGCAAAATACCGGCTGTTGGCAATACCGTAAGTGCCAGCACGGCGTCGTGGACCAACACCATTGGCGCGCCGGAGTTGGGTACTGTCTGGACAGACCCGGACTTCGACCCGAAACAACGCGCCGTGTATTACGCCCGCGTGCTGGAAATCCCCACTCCCCGCTGGTCAACCCACGACGCAGTGCGGTTTGGTATAGACATTCCTGAGGGAGCTCCGGTTTCGACCCAGGAGCGAGCCTACACCTCGCCTATCTGGTATACCCCCTAACAAAAAAGGCATACCAACAAACAAAAAAGCCCGGGTAAAACCCGGGCTTTTTTTATCTTTGATAACCTCTAGTCCCAGCCTTCCACCCCGGACATATCGGGCAGGTGATGCGCTATACCCTTATGGCAATCGATACAGGTTTTTTCGCCGCTGGCCAGCGCTGTGGAGTGCTGGGTAGCTGCACGCTTACTCTGCCAGGTGAAGTCCATATACTCAAAATCATGACAGTTACGACACTCGAGGGAGTCGTTGGCTTTCAGGCGAGCCCATTCGCGCTCAGCAAGCTCACCGCGTTTTGCCAGGAACTTTTCTCGGGTGTTAATGGTGCCAAATATTTTGCCCCAGACTTCCTTTGAAGCCTGCATTTTACGCGCTATTTTGTCCGTCCAGTCATGAGGCACGTGACAATCTGAACACTTGGCCCGCACGCCGGAGCGGTTGGTAAAGTGAATCGTTGACTGCAGTTCTTCATAGACATTTTCACGCATCTCATGACAGCCAGTACAGAAGGTTTCCGTATTAGTGAACTCCATCGCGGTGTTAAAGCCGCCCCAGAAGATAACCCCCATGATGAAGCCGCCCAGGGTCAGAAAGCCCAAACTGTAATACTTACTGGGGGTAGAGATCGCCTGCCAATAACGCTTAATTCTTTCTATCACCAAAAATGCCTCTATTTACGTGCTGCGCGTAGTAACTCGTCAATGTCCTCAAACTCGTTATCCAATAGTGGAACTACATCTCGTTGCACCACATGACACTGATTGCAGAAGTAACGTCGCGCGGAAATATCCGCGAGGAAGTTGCCATCTCGGTCCATATAGTGAGTCACGCTGACCATGGGTGCCTGACTTTCCTGCGTACGCCTGCGGCTATGACAAGACATACACTTATTGGCATTGGTATCTACCTGATAATTGTCGATCTTGTGCGGAACGGTCGGCGGCTGCATGGGATAGGCACGCTTGCGCTTTACATCATCGTTTTCCACTCGACTGATTTTCGGTGGATTCGGTTCAACGTCCAAAGCTGCGTCGCGAGTCGTAGCAACATTCTGTGCCAGCGCGCCAGCGGTGAGGGCGAGGCCCAGTAGAACAGTAATCGTAATACGTGATTTCATGATCTGCCTCCTATGCCTTAACGATCTTGACGGCGCATTTCTTGTAGTCCGTTTCCTTGGACAGCGGATCGGTGGCATCGAGGGTCACCTTGTTGATCAACTGACTGGAATCAAACCAGGGTACGAATACCAGCCCTTTAGGCGGTTTGTTGCGACCTCGCGTTTCCAAGCGAGATCGAATCTCTCCGCGCCTGGACACTACTTTCACTTCGTCGCCACGTCGCAGCTTGCGTTTACGGGCATCTTCGGGGTGCATGTAAACAAGAGCGCTAGGCACCGCTTTATGTAATTCCGGAACACGTCTTGTCATGGAACCTGAGTGCCAGTGCTCCAGCACGCGCCCCGTCGACAGCCACATATCATATTCATCGTCAGGGCTTTCAGCAGGCGGCTCATATGGCAGTGCAAACACCACGGCCTTGCCATCGGGTTTTCCATAAAACTCAAAGCCCTTGCCCTCACCCACGTAGGGGTCTGAACCCTCACGGAAACGCCACTTGGTCTCTTTGCCATCGACCACCGGCCAGCGTTTGCCTCGGACCTGGTGATAAACATCGAAGTCATCCAGATCATGAGCCTTGCCACGGCCGAACATGGCGTACTCTTCGAACAAGCCTTTCTGTAAATAGAAGCCAAAGTCCTCGGCTTCATGGTTGCTATAGCCTTCCTCGATATCCGAGTTGGGGTAGCGGTCTACCTGACCGTTGCGATACAGCACGTCGTAAAGGGACTTGCCTTTGAATTCGGGGTTCGCTGCCAAAATCTCGGTTGGCCAAACCTCATCGGTAGTGAAACGCTTGGAAAATTCGACCAGTTGCCATAAATCGGACTTAGCCTCGCCGGGAGCGTCAACCATCTGGTGCCAGAACTGGGTGCGACGCTCAGCGTTACCATAGGCCCCCTCCTTCTCTACCCACATAGCGGTCGGCAAAATCAGATCAGCCGCTTGGGCAGTTACCGTCGGATAGGCATCGGAGACCACAATGAAGTTATCTGGATTGCGATAGCCGGGCAGCGTCTCTTCATTCAAGTTTGGTGCTGCCTGCACATTATTATTGACCTGTACCCAGTAGGCGTTGATCTTGCCGTCCTTTAAGTCGCGGTTCTGTTGCACCGCGTGAGAACCATTCCAATCGGGCACGATGCCTTCCGGTAGCTTCCAGTACTTTTCGGCGATTTTTCGGTGCTCTGGATTTTTGACCACCATGTCCGCGGGCAAACGATGCGAGAAAGTACCCACCTCTCGTGCCGTGCCGCACGCTGAGGGCTGCCCTGTCAGTGAAAAAGGGCTATTACCTGGCTCCGATATTTTCCCGGTGAGTAAATGCACGTTATATAGCATGTTGTTTACCCACACACCCCGGGTGTGCTGGTTGACTCCCATGGTCCACAGCGACATCACTTTCCTGTCGGGGTCTGCGTACAGTTCTGCCAGCGCCTGCAAGCGCTCTGGCGAAACGCCGGAAAGTTCAGATACATACTTTTCGTCATAGGTGGAGACGAACTTGGCAAACTCATCGAAGCCAATTTCCTCCGAGCCGCCATTGCCAGAGTTGGCAGCCTTCGCTTCCAGAGGATGTTCCGGGCGTAAACCGTAACCGATATCAGTGACGCCTTTGCGGAAATTCACGTGCTTACCGACAAAATCCTTATTCACTTTGCCTTCGCGAATAATGTAGTGGGCAATGTAGTTCAGAATTGCCATATCGGTTTGCGGGGTAAAGATCATTGGCATATCTGCCAATTCAAACGACCGGTGCTCGAAAGTCGAAAGTACTGCCACTTTCACCCCGGGATTGCTGAGACGGCGATCGGTAATTCGCGTCCACAAAATGGGATGCATCTCGGCCATGTTGGAACCCCAGAGCACAAAGGCGTCTGCGTGTTCCATATCGTCGTAACAACCCATGGGCTCGTCAATGCCGAAAGTGCGCATAAAACCACCGACCGCAGATGCCATGCAGTGGCGAGCGTTAGGGTCGATGTTATTAGAGAGAAAGCCTGCCTTCATGAGTTTGGATGCGGCGTAGCCTTCCCATACAGTCCACTGCCCGGAGCCAAACATGCCGATGCCCCGAGGGCCCTTCTCTTTCAGGGCTTTCTTGAATTTTTCTTCCATCACGTCGAAGGCTTCATCCCAGCTTACCGGAGTAAACTCACCTTCCTTGTCGTATTGACCACCTTTCTTACGTAATAGTGGCTGGCGCAATCTGTCTTCGCCGTAAAGAATTTTGGCCAGGAAATAACCCTTAACACAGGCCAGCCCCCGATTAACCTCAGAGTTGATATCCCCGTGGGTGGCCACAACTTTATTATCGCGGGTTGCCACATTGATACTGCATCCTGTGCCACAGAAGCGACATGCCGCCTTGGACCACTTAAGCTGCGTATCAGAGGTAATAATATTGGTGGCGGCAGCCGACGTGGTGATGCCTGCCGCTGCAGCAGCTGTCGCTACTGCATTCGCCCGGATAAAATCTCGACGGGTAGTGCTCATGCGTTACTCCCTGTTTCTAGTTCTGTTTCTGTCTCATCGTCAATTTGGTGGTAAACCAGCGCGACGCTAATCACCCCCGATAGTGCTTCCAATGCACTGATGCGCTCCATGACTGCACCCTCGTTTGCGGTTTCCAACAGCACAACGAGTTTCCCTGTCTCACTGTGTTCAGGAACAGTAGCATCGGGAATAGCCTCAATTGCAGGAATAACCGTCCCGATACGATCGGGGCGGCAGTGAACAACCAGGCTGGAGATATGTACGCCTCCCCCGGAAGTGTCGCCTCTTAACAAGGCGCGTCTTGTCATGCGCATCGCGGTTAGCCCGGGGGACCCAGTAAAATCTGGCTCATCCAGACGATAAACCCGTAACCGCCTACGATAGCAATGGAGAGTGCTGGGGCTAAAAACACGCACAGCAAAATGAACGAGCGAAACTCGGTTTTCTTATCGACTTCTTGCACCTGTGCCCCTGTTATTGTTGGAAGGCTCGCACGATTATAGGCGTCAGCCCGAGACAGGCAAGTGGAAAAAGCACTGATTGCGTAGCAGAGCCCAACAAAGTGTGAAGCGACCATAAAGCCTATTTTTAGTAGGGGAATAAGATGTGACGCCCTTAGCAGTGCGCAGAGACTGAAGCGCAGCTAAGGGGCGCAGATCAATGCAGTTGTTTTGGTTTAAGCCCGTTAAAAAACGCCCACACCAGTTCTGCAGCATCGGCTTCGTGACTGGTGACACCCAATATCCGCGGGGCGGAATAAACGGGGTTGGGGAAGGTGTGGCCACCCCCGACGATTGAGACCAGGGTAACGGGTACTTTACTGGGTTCGGTCCAACTTAAACTCTCGATGGAGGTACCATCATCCGGACTCGTTTCTGGCCGTTTAAGGCGCTCGCCATTGCCAGTATATCCGGCCAAACCCGCCCAATAGCGTGCACTTGCCTGGGCTGACTGCACGGCGCCTCGATGCTCACCATACACGTTGACGTCTCCGCCCGCATACGGGTTGATGGCGTCCTCTGTCCCGGTCAGCAGCAACATGGGAACCGGTTCTCCAACTGGCGTGCACTCAGAGTTGTTTTCCGTCGGCAGGTTCGCCATCAGCACCGCAGCTCCAGCAATGAGATCTGGAGCTTCGTAGGCTAATCGATAAACCATATGGCCGCCATTCGACATTCCGGCTGCAAACACCCGCGAAGGGTCAATGTCGTACCGGGCTTCCATCTCGGCGACCAGGCGTCGAATAAACCCGACATCATCTATCTGCTGCAGGTTGGCTGCATAGGTCGCTGCCGCCCTGCATCCATTCCAGTGGCGCTCAAAACCGGTGGGATAGGTGACCACAAAACCTTCCCGCTCGGCGAGAACATCAAAACTATAGAATGTGCCCGACCGGGCCATGGCCCCGTCAGAACCAGAGCCCCTGAGGAAGACGAGCAGTGGGGCCTGTTGCCGCCGCGACGCCGGCACATAAGCCAGCCATTGCCGCTGCTGTCCGTCGTGCTGTAAGGCTCCGTTTGCAACAACACCCGGCAGTTCGGGCGGCGCAATCTCGTCCCAGCTCAAATACCAGTAACGCGCAAACACGACGGCGGCAACACATGCCACCGCGACACCAAACAGAATCTTGAGCGCGGTTTTCATGGGCTAGTTACAGAAGATCGCGGCCCTTGTTAGCGGCGATGCGCATACGCAGGGCATTGAGCTTGATAAAGCCCTCAGCATCGGCCTGATCATAGGCGCCCTCATCTTCCTCGAAAGTAGCAATGCTTTCGTCAAACAGGCTGTCTTCGGACTTACGACCTGCAACGATGACGTTGCCTTTATAGAGACGCAGCTTCACCACGCCGTTGACCACATTTTGGGACTCATCGATAGCCACCTGTAGCATTTTACGCTCCGGACTCCACCAGTAGCCGTTATATACCAGCTTGGCGTAACGCGGCATCAACTCATCTTTCAGGTGAGTCACCTCGCGGTCCAGGGTAAGTGACTCGATGGCGCGGTGCGCCTTGAGCATGATGGTGCCCCCGGGCGTTTCGTAACAGCCGCGAGACTTCATTCCCACATAGCGGTTCTCAACAATGTCATCACGACCAATACCGTTGGCGCCACCAATTTTGTTCAGGGTCTCCAGCACGGTAGCGGGACTCATGGCCTCGCCATCGATAGCCACTATGTCGCCCTTGGCAAACGTCAGTTCGATATAGGTGGCCTCATCCGGAGCCGCCTCGGGGCTAACACTCCAACGCCACATATCTTCCTCCGGCTCCGCCCAGGGGTCTTCCAACAAGTCACCTTCGTAGGAAATGTGCAACAGGTTTGCGTCCATCGAGTAAGGGGACTTTTTCTTGGCATTGGCAAAATCTACTGGGATATCGTGCTCGGCACAGTAGTTCATCAATGACTCGCGAGAGCTCAGGTCCCACTCACGCCAGGGCGCGATAACCTGTATGCCCGGCTTCAGGGCATAGGCACCCAGCTCGAAACGAACCTGGTCATTACCCTTACCCGTGGCACCGTGGGAAATGGCGCTGGCGCCAGTCTCATTGGCAATTTCAATCAGCCGCTTGGCAATCAACGGGCGGGCGATAGAGGTACCCAACAGGTACTCGCCTTCATAAACGGTATTGGCTCGAAACATGGGGAATACGAAATCACGCACAAACTCCTCGCGCAGATCGTCAATATAAATTTCCTTGATGCCCATGGCTTCTGCTTTGGCACGGGCTGGCTCTACCTCTTCACCCTGGCCGATATCTGCAGTAAAAGTGACCACCTCACAGTTGTAGGTGTCTTGCAACCAGCGCACGATGACCGAGGTATCGAGGCCGCCGGAATAAGCCAATACGACCTTGTTTACGTCTGACATGTTTCGCTCCGTTTAATCCTGCTTAAAAAGGCCGGCCATTCTACTGGAAGCGGAGGCACAATTCACCGGTTCAGATCAATGCTGTCGCGGGTTTCCGGCAAGGATTGCGCGCATCCTTATCCCAACCCCGGCCATTATTTGGCCCCGAAACCGCCATTGACCTGACCCGGCTGTACTTTTACGGTAGCATTCGCACTTCTGCACCCGGCAACAGGCCCTACGTGAACGAACTGACTATTACCCGCCCCGACGACTGGCACGTACATCTGCGCGATGGCGCGGCTCTGGAACAAACCTGTGCTGATATGGCCCGCTATTTTGGCCGGGTTATCGTAATGCCCAACCTGACGCCCCCGGTCACCAGCGTAGCGGAAGCTTTGAGCTACCACGACCGTATTATCGCGGCTATGAGCAACGCCCCCCGGCAGTTCGAACCACTAATGGTCTTGTACCTGACCGACCAGACCGATGCTGCGGAGATCCAGCTGGCCGCTGCTTCTGATTTTGTCCACGCGGTAAAGCTGTACCCGGCCGGTGCCACCACTAACTCTGATGCGGGTGTCGCCGAACTGGACGGCCTGTTTCCGGTACTTGCTGCCATGGAAGAGGCGGACTTGCCGCTGCTGATTCACGGCGAGGTGACCGATCACCACATTGATATTTTCGATCGGGAAAAAGTATTTATCGACCGCCACCTCGCTCCGATTGCCGATCGCTTCCCTGGATTACGTATCGTCTTTGAGCACATTACGACCCGTGACGCAGTACAGTTTGTTCGCGAAGCAGGAAGTAACGTCGCGGCAACCATTACCGCCCACCACCTGATGTTTAATCGCAACGACATGCTGGTCGGTGGAATCCGTCCACATTATTACTGTTTGCCCATACTCAAGCGCAATGTGCACCAGAACGAACTCATGGAAGCGGCGAGCTCAGGCAATCCAAAATTTTTCCTGGGCACCGACTCTGCACCTCACACGCGTGGGGCCAAGGAGACCGACTGTGGCTGTGCTGGCGTTTATACTGGCCACGCCGCCATTGAATTTTACGCAGAGGTCTTTGATCAACTCGGTGCCCTGGACAAACTGGAAGGCTTTGCCTCGCACTTCGGCGCTGATTTCTATCGCCTGCCGCGCAACAGCGACACAGTGACCCTGCAACGTGAAAATTGGCAGGTGCCGGCGCAGTTGCCACTGGGAGAAGATACGCTAACCCCCCTGGCCGCGGGCGAATCCATCGCCTGGAAGGTGGTCTAGAGTGGGCGACTCCATGACGGAAGGTCCTCACCGAATTAGCAACCGATTTCGCGGTTTTTTACCTGTCGTCATCGACATAGAGACGGGTGGCTTTAACTCCAGCACCGATGCCGTACTGGAAATTGCCGCCAGTTTGGTGCGCATGGACGAGGACGGCATGCTGGCTGTTCACCGAACCCTTGAATTCAATGTGAAACCCTTCGACGGCGCCAATATTGAACAATCGGCCCTGGACTTTACCGGCATCGACCCCTGGCATCCCTTCCGCGAAGCCGTGGACGAAGACGAAGCATTGGGTGAACTATTTCGGGCTATACGCAAAGAGATTCGCGAGCAGGGTTGCAGCCGGGCCATACTCGTGGGGCACAACGCCCACTTCGATGCGGGCTTTGTTAACGCTGCCGTAGAGCGCTGCGACATCAAAAGAAACCCCTTTCACCCGTTCTCCTTCTTCGACACTGCCACCCTGTCTGGCCTGGCCTACGGCCAGACGGTGTTGGCAAAAGCTTGCGCCGAGGCCGGCATCGATTTCAACAACGAGCACGCGCACTCAGCCGCGTACGATGCTGAACGTACCGCTGAGCTATTTTGCGAAATCGTCAATCGCTGGAAGGAATCGGGCGGCTGGATGCCCAGCTTTGACTAGTCCTCTCCGCTGATCTGGTTAAGAATCAGGTCCAACTCGTTCATTACTTCCTCTATAGCATCAAGCCCCAACAACTCGTATTTCAGATATTCTTCCAGCGGCAGCAGCTGGATCAAGGCCCAGGCCACTTGCCAGGCGTTGGTATAGTCTAACTGCAAGTTCATAAGCTGCACGTGAGGATGACTTTCCAGGCTCTGGAGTACATCCAGCATTGGCCGCCATTCATCCTGCATTGACACACGAGCAGGCTCGTCCCGATAAACCACCTCTCCCATGACCAGACCACTGGACTGGGTTTCGGTGTCGTAAAGGTCAAAGCGCCCCTCTCCCTGTATGGTGATACCCAACAGACCGTTGGGCAGCTGATCCCAGTCGACAATGCGAGCCAGGGTGCCCCAGTCGCCTAATTCGGACGATGCCCTTCCGCGCTCTGCCACTTCAGAGCCGCGGCGGACCCAGACAATACCAAAGGGATCTGCGGTCTTCATGCTGCTGCGCACCAGGTCAAGATAGCGCTGCTCAAATATTTGCAGCGGCATCTTTCCGTGGGGCAACAGAACAGACGACAGGGGAAAAAGGGAAATGGTGGTCATTTAGACTCATCGCCTCTCGGTTGGCTCATAATTTCCAGATCATCGAGAATGCGCAGCGCCTGCTCACGATTCTCTCCACAAATAGCTGCCTCTGCCTTGAAGTCATCGCACAGTGCAGGCCGTCTGGAGTCACCAAAAAGATGGCAGCCCATCTGCTCATTGAGGTGCACACAGGAAACACCGGCAGGCTTACCATTGGGCATACCGTAAAAGCCCTGATGAATCGACGGTGCGATACAACAGGCGCCACATTGAGCTCGGCACTGCACGCTTGCGTTTACTCCTGCTCAGGGCCTAATGGCTTGAACATTATGATCATCAGCGGCAGTAACAAAAGCGCACCCAGAACAGCAGCAATCATCGCCAGCACCGTTAACAAACCGAAGTAAATACTCGGATTGAAATTGGACAGGGTCAGCGTGCAGAAGCCTATCACCACGGTCAGGGTGGTGTAATACATCGCCCGCCCGATAGAACTGTGGCAACGATGCATGGCTGCACGATAGTTCCGGTCCACTGAGAACTCTCGTATATAGCGATGGACGTAGTGGATACAGTCATCCACACCGATGCCGACCACAATAGCCGCAATGGTAATTGTCATGATATCCAGCGGGATACCCAGCAAACCCATAACTCCCAGCACCAACGACGCGGCAAGTACATTCGGCGCGAGCGCTATAAAAGACAGAGACAACGAGCGGAACAGTATCAGGAACATGATCAAAATGGCCGAGAAAACCGCCCCCAGCGTTAGAATCTGCGAGCGGAACAAACTTTGCAGCACGTTGTTGTACAGCACCAACATACCGGTGAATTGTATTTGCTCATCGGCAAAACCCATCTCGGTGGTCAGGTGACTTCGCAAGTCCTTTAAAAACTGATCCCTGCGTAAATTTTCACTGGTCTCCTTGACCCGGACGGTCACGCGGGCCTGTTCGCTATCTGCATAAAAATACGGATCAACCATCATGCCCTTGATGTCATCCGGAAGGCTTTTTTGCACCAGGGCCAGTTCCACACTGCCTATATCATCACCGAGTAGATTTTTGACCACCGCGAACACCGTCGATAAAGACAGCACCTTGCCCGTCTCCGGCAGTGAATCTACGTAGTTATGAACCGAATCCAGCTCACGCATGCCCTCAAGACTGAACCAATAACTGGGCTGAAAATCTTCACTGCCGGGATCCGAAAAACTGTCGAAGTCTTCTCCGAACTCATCTTCCCAATCATCGCCGAGATCATCACCCGAGCTCGCAAAAGCATCTATCTCTTCCGCAAAAGGGTCATCTTCGTCCACCGGTGCCGCATTCTCAGGGGTCACTGTCGGCTCGAGGCCAGGCAGCGGCTGATCCATGTCCGGCGGGGATATCACAATATCCAGGGGAATAGTGCCCCCCAGCTTGGAATCCAATAACTCCATACCCTGATAAATTTCTGTGGATTGATGAAAATAGTCAATGAACCGGTTCTCTACCTGAAGCCGGCTACCCCCAACAACAATTAACAGGCAAATAGCGGCGGTCACACTAAGAATAGCGGCACCTCGCTTATCTGTGACTTTTGCAAACCAGGCGGTGAGCGTAGGGTCTGCACCTGCGTGATGGTGCGGCCGACCCTCTGGCCAGACCAACATCATGCAGGGCACCAATATGAAAGAAAGCAGCAGGGCAATGGATATCCCCACCGTCATCATCCAGCCAAAATCGATCACTGGCTGGATGCCGGAGACCACCAGCGACACAAAGGCAACAATCGTGGTGATACCCGTGTAAAAACAAGGTACCGCCATCAGCTGCACTGTACGCAATACGCGCTCATACAAATCGCCATCGGGCTGCTCCGCATGAAGCTCCCTGTAGCGCACTACCAGGTGGATACATATCGCGAGCGTGATGATAAGCAGAACGGCAACGAAGTTGGAGGAAATGACGGTCATGCGCCAATCAAGCGCACCCAATAAACCCAACATGACCACAACAGTAGAACTGCAAGTCACCAGCGGTATCGCCACCCAGCGCACACGGCGGAAGATAATTGCCAGCACTACCAACATAATGCCGAGAATAGCGCCGCCGAAGGTCACCAGGTCGCTGCGAACGAAACTCACCATATCTGCAGCGATCATAGGAACACCGCCCACAAAAAGACTGGCGTACTGACCATAATCGGCAGCCACCTCGCGCACGGCTTCTACCAGTGCACTCTGCGTTTCAAGCGCCGTCGCGGTATGCGCCTTGAACGCGCGCCCAGTCTCCGACAGTTCCCTGGCTTCAGCGCCACTCAGCCCCTGATCATCGCGCTTGATACGCAGGGCTTCACGGGTTGATAACAAATCAAAATAACGATCGTCACGTTGCAAATTTATCTGCACCGCAGTGACTTCACCATCGCGACTGGCAAGCAGGTCGGCATAAATCGGGCTGGTCGTCAGCTCGGTCAGCACCAGTTCGCGATCGATATCCGCCTGCTTCAAGCTGGGCAGTGGGTCAGACGAAGTAATATCCGATAGCCCAACCGGAGGACTCTCAAGCAGCGGCACGTCCCAGACCGTCACCACAGAGGACACACCTTCGAGCTGGCGCAGCTCATCTGCCATGGCTTTGAGTGGCAACAGCGATTCATCCGCCAACAAGGGAACCTGCGGCTGCCAGGTGATCAACAAAAAGTCCTCTGATGCGAAGTGACTGCTGACCTCCCGATAAACTTCCAAAGAGGGGTCACCCTGCAGCATCAGCGAATCAGCCGAAGCATCGAGTTTGATCTTCTGAATCTGAGTGGCGAAGCCAGCCACCAACAGCGCCACAAGCGCCAATGACAGCCAGGGCGTTCGCAAAACCAGGCGCTCATAGACAGAGCTCAGGAGCTGCCTCACGCCGCGGCCTCTAGTGCTGCCAGTAACTTGTCGTGAATGCCGCCGAAGCCGCCATTGCTCATGATCACTACCTGATCTCCGGGTTGTACATTAGCGGCGACTTCCGCCACCAGATTATCAATATCCTCAGCCAGGCTGGCATCGGAACTCTCGTCAACCACATCTTGCAGCGACCATTCCATCCCCTTGGGCTGGAACCAGTAAACACGGTCGGCTTCACGTGTAGACTCGGCCAGCAGAGCCCTGTGTTCTCCCATACGCATGGTATTGGACCGCGGTTCAATCAGCGCAACCACGCGGCCATCTGCGCTACGCGCCCGCAAGCCCTGCAGTGTTGTCGCAATCGCCGTGGGATGATGAGCAAAGTCATCGTAAACCGCTACGCCCGCAATTTCACCCAGCAACTCCAGGCGACGCTTAACCCCCCGAAATTCTGCCAGCGCCTGGGCTGCAATCTCGGGCAGTACTCCCACATGGTGCGCTGCAGCCATTGCTGCGAGCGCATTCTCAACATTGTGGCGACCACAGTGTGACCAGCGCACCGTCACCGGATCGCTGCCATCGACGCTGACCTCAAAAGCGGAGCCGTCGGACTCCAGCAGTTCAGCATTCCACACGCCGGCACCGGCGACAGAGGTTGCGCTAAGTCCACTCCAGCAGCCCTGCGACAGGGTCTCATCAATCGCTGCGCTATTCTCCGGGTAGACAATCAGCCCCTGCGACGGAACGGTGCGCACCAGGTGATGAAACTGTCGCTGGATAGCTGCAAGGTCAGGAAAAATGTCCGCGTGGTCAAACTCCAGATTGTTGATGATCAGGGTTCGCGGGCGGTAATGGACAAACTTCGAACGTTTGTCAAAGAACGCGGTATCGTACTCATCGGCCTCAACCACAAAAAAATCGGTTTCGCCCATGCGGGCAGAGAGGCCAAAATCCGCAGGTACTCCTCCGATTAAAAAGCCAGGAGCCATGCGAGCATACTCAAGAATCCATGCCAACATCGAACTCGTGGTGGTCTTGCCATGAGTCCCCGACGCCGCCAGCACCCATTTGCCAGCCAGTACATTCTCCGCCAGCCATTGCGGGCCTGAAGTGTACGTGAGCCCTGTATCCAGCATGTATTCAACCGCCGGGTTGCCACGCGTTAACGCATTTCCTACCACTACGCAGTCGGGCGCTGGCTGCAAATGTGCCGCCTCGTAGCCTTCCATTAGCTGAATACCCGCTGATTCCAGCTGAGTACTCATTGGCGGATAAACGTTGGCATCAGAGCCGGTCACTCGAAAACCCTGTTCCCGCGCCAGCAGGGCAATGCCGCCCATAAATGTGCCGCAAATCCCCAGAATATGAATATGGCCTTTCAAAAATTTCTCCTCAAATTCGCCGCCAATGGTATCACTTTGCTACCACTGTTGACGCAATTGGGGCGAATCCATTCCATAGAAGTAGGGATATGCCGTATCATTACGCCACCAGAAACCCCGCCAGTGCATTGGCCGCACTCGCCACAAGGGACACCGCAAATGCCAAAGAAGAACGCCTTCTACGCCCAATCGGGTGGAGTGACCTCCGTTATCAACGCCTCCGCCTGTGGCGTCATCGAAACAGCCCGCAAGCACAAATCGGAAATCGGCAAGGTCTATGCAGGACGCAACGGCATTATCGGCGCCCTCCGTGAGGAACTGATCGATACCAGTAAGGAGAGTCGCTCGGCAATCCATGGCCTGCTGACCACACCCTCGGGCGCGTTTGGCTCCTGCAGGCATAAAATGAAAAGTATCGAAGAGAACCGCGCTGAGTACGAACGCCTGATTGAGGTATTCAAGGCGCACAACATTGGCTACTTTTTCTACAATGGCGGTGGGGATTCAGCAGACACCTGCCTCAAAGTCTCGCAATTGAGCGAAGCCATGGGCTACCCCCTGCAGGCTATTCACGTACCCAAAACCATCGATAACGATCTGCCCCTTACTGACAACTGCCCGGGCTTTGGCTCCGTGGCCAAGTACATCGCAATCTCTACTCGCGAAGCTGCTCTGGACGTCGCCTCGATGTGCGAAAGCTCTACCAAAGTCTTCATTCTTGAAGTGATGGGTCGCCACGCTGGATGGATTGCCGCCTCGGGCGGCCTGGCCGCAGAGCAGGATGGGGACGCTCCGCACATCATCCTGTTCCCTGAAATCGCCTTCAACAGAGAGAAATTCCTGGCCAAAGTGAAACGCACGGTTAAAAAGAACGGGTATTGCGTGATCGTTGCCTCTGAAGGCGCGCAGTACAAAGACGGCTCTTTCCTGGCGGAATCTGGCCTCAAGGATGCTTTTGGCCACAGCCAACTGGGCGGCCTGGCACCTAACCTTGCGCAAATGATCAAGGATGAGCACGGCTACAAGTACCACTGGGCCGTTGCCGATTACCTGCAGCGCGCCGCACGCCATATCGCCTCTCAAACCGATGTTGAGCAAGCTTACGCCGTGGGGGAAGCCGCCGTGGAACTTGCCCTGCAGGGAAAGAACTCAGTGATGCCCTGCATTGTCCGTGGTAAGGGCAAGCGCTACCGCTGGAGCATTGGCGAAGTGCCGCTGGATAAGGTAGCCAACGTTGAAAAAATGATGCCGCGTAACTTCATCACCCGGGATGGCTTCAACATCACCGATGCTGCCAGGGATTACCTGGAACCGCTGATCCAGGGCGAAGCCTACCCGGATTACAAAAATGGCATGCCCAGGTATGTGCGTCTTAAGAATGAATTAGTGCCAAAGAAGCTCAGGAAAGGATTTAAAGTCTAGTCACCGACCGCTTTCAACGCCTCTGCGCTAGCGCCCGAGGCCAGCTACCTGACCGCTGTATCCCAGCCTTTCCGGCGAAGAAGGGGCGTGGTTTTCGGGTCACCCAGAGCGTGAAAAGTTCGACTTTGGTGGTGCGGATTTTGCCAATCAATCACTGTACAATGCGCGCCTCCATAGTGAAGCAACCATTGAGGAAATAGCATGTACAGCAACCGCGACTTTAACCGCTGGCGCCGTCACCCCTGGCACGGCCTCCACATTCGTGCCGACGAAGCTCCTGAAGATATTCTCCAGGTCTACATCGAGATGACCCCCGACGATGTGGTCAAGTACGAACTGGACAAGGCCTCCGGCTTCCTGATGGTTGATCGCCCCCAGCGCACCACTTCCAGCCCCCCGGCGCTTTATGGCTTCATACCCCGCACCTATTGCGCGGAAGAAGTGGCCAAGATGTGCCCCAAGGTAGAAATCGCTGACGGTGACCCGCTGGATATATGCGTATTCTCAGAGCGCCACATCACCCGCGCCGACATCGTCCTTAATGCCCGCGTAGTAGGCGGCATTCAGATGATCGACGACGGCGAAGCCGACGATAAGATTATCGCCGTTCTGGAAGGTGACAATATTTGGGGTGGCGTTCACGATATCGCTGACCTGCCCGACATCAAAACCGAGCGCCTGCAGCACTATTTCTCGACTTACAAGATGGTTCCGGGCAAGGAAATCGATATTTGCGTAGACCACGTTTATGGCCGCGATGAGGCCTTGCGCGTTATCGCTGCAGCCGAGAAAGATTACTGGAACCACTATGGCCACCTGCACGAGCAGGCCAGAGCCAAGGAGTAAACCCCGAGGTCCCGGTGCGCCAGCGCCGGGACCCATTCCCATCTAGACCCTTGGACACCAACCTTTGGGCACTTTGACAAATCGGTCAATAATCGCCTCCAGGTCTATTTCTATCTCATCGCGCAGCAACAGTTCATCACCCCAACACTGTCGCAAGATAGACGCATCCAGCGTATCTTCCAGATCGCCGGATATCGGCGCAAAGCTGAGATGCCAGCGTTCAACCGCGACCCCGCCACGGTCTTCTGCGTAAGGGCGAAAGAAGCCATATGATTCAGCCGCATTCATACGACGATCCAACCAATTGTGGAGCGGGTCAAAAATCCCGCCGGAAGCAACCTCCCCAGGACTAAGCTGCAACTGATAGCCCTGCGGCATTGCAGCCATATCGTAGACATCGAGATCTGTGCCCCAATGATGGCGTGATGCCCCGGGCAATGCGGAAAAACGCAAAATAGCGGCGAGCCTGTCCGCTGCATCAAGAGACTGCATATCCACGATCTGTCCAGCATCATCGTGCACCGGCCGCTGGCAGCAGGCCTTGCCATTGAAGATCGCCAATTGCCTGTCGTAGGAACGAAAACTACTGGCGATAGCGAGCTCAAAACCTGCGGCACGCGCATCCTTCTGCAGCGACGCAAAAGCTGCAGCAGCGTCAGGATGAAGCCGATGACCGTCATCGAGGAGCACCAGATGTGCCTCATCACGGCCGGTCAACTGGGCAGCAGTGAGGGAATCAATCATTGGGGGTCAACGCTAAAAGGCAGGCGGCGGCTCAGCACGACGCCATCGGGAGAGACAGTGGCACCGAAGGCAAGTACCTCCACACCCTGCGCCATTACCTCCATCAATGTGTCCCGGTAGCGCTGGTCGATTTGACCGGCAGCACTTACCCGCTCGATTCCCTCGTGCAGAGCGCAGAAAAACATCACAGCCCGGGTAGAATCGTCGCGGACAGCGGCCAACTCCCGCAAATGCTTGCGGCCGCGCTCGCTAACAGCGTCCGGAAACAAACCCTGGCCGTTTTCCTGGCACAAAGTCACCGACTTCACCTCAATGAAAACCCTACCCGCTGGCCCCTCAAGCAACAAATCAGCTCTGCTGTTCTGACCATACTTCACCTCACTGCGAATTTCCGGGTAGGCCTCGAGCCCGGGGACCAAACCCGCTTCTATACCTGCTTTTACCACTTTGTTTGCGCGAGCAGAATGAATACAGGCCATGCCCCATTGGGTGTCAACCAGCTCCCAGGTATGAGGGTACTTGCGTGTTTTCGATTGCGAGATAGATAACCAGACGGGAGAGCCCGGTTCAGCGCACCCCGTCATCGCGCCGGTATTAGGGCAATGAACCGTAATCTCCTGGCCATCGGTGAGCTCCACATCTGCCAGGAAGCGCTTGTAACGGCGTAACAGACGGCCCTGGATTAAATCACTCACAGGAAGCCCTGAGCCCCTGCGGGCCAAGCACCTTACCCAGGCGTTCAACCGCCTCCTCCAACCGATCCATGGAGGTGGTATAAGAGAACCTCAGATGCTCCGCAGACCGATAATGACCGAAGTCCAGACCAGGCGTTAACGCCACGCCATGTTGCTCCAACAGGTCCATGCAGAAAGCCTGGCTGTCTGTTGTAAAGCGACTAGCGTCTGCATAGATATAGAACGCCCCCTGGGGCGTGCAGGGCACGTCAAAGCCCAATTCCCGCACCGCGGGTAACAAGTAATCACGGCGCTGGCAAAAAATATCGCGCCGCTCGTCAAGAATAGCCCGAGTCGCCGGCAGAAACCCCGCAAGTGCCGCGTATTGCGCCATAGTGGACATGGAAATAAACAAATTCTGGGCCAGTTTTTCCATTTCGACGACCGCGTCCTCCGGTGCCACCAGCCAACCTAGCCGCCACCCGGTCATACCGAAGTACTTGGAGAAACTGTTAATCACAAATGCCTCCGGGTCCACCGACAACACCGATGGCGTGTCTGCGTCGTAGCCCAGCCCGTGATAAATCTCATCGACAACGAGATAACCCTGACGCGCCTTAACCGACCGCGACAAAGCACTCAATTCATTCGTGGATAACACGGTGCCCGTTGGATTGGCGGGCGAGGCCGCCATTACGCCCACGGTATTGGGCTGCCAATGCGCTTCAATTAATTGCGGATTAAGCTGATAGCGAGTGTCCGCGCCTACCGGCACCAGCTGACCCTCTCCCTCGACCAGCCGCAAAAAATGTCGATTACAGGGATAGCCCGGATCAGCCATTAACATCCCATCCCCGGGATTCATCAACAGTGCAGAAATCAGCAGTAAGGCGCCAGAAGCCCCTGGAGTGACCATTATTCGGGAAGGTGCAATGTCGAGGCTGTACTCACTGGCGTAGAAATCAGAGATAGCCTGGCGTAAATCGGGAATACCGGCGGCCCCGGTGTAATAGGTTTCTCCCCGCGCCAGTGAGGCACGCCCCGCTTCAACGATAGGGGCTGCGGTGGCGAAGTCTGGCTCGCCTGCGGCCATGTGCACTATGTCGCGCCCCTGAGCCTGCAAGGCCGTCGCACGCTGCAATACCTCGACCACCCGGAAGGGCTCGATCTCAGCGACTCTCTGTGCGTAACGGCGCGGGACCTGCAGTTTGGGCATGTTCGATCCTGACAACTTCGATCGGCCATTCTAGCAACAGCCGATGGAAAGAGAGAAGCACCTACCCAGCTCCCTGCAAATGCTTGCTAAAAACGGTGGCATAGCTGAAGTGAATCTGGTAGTTTCTCCGCCCTTGGTCGGAGGGGTACTTTGCTCCACCCGCCAAAACACTGTGAGTATTGTTCCGATTGTTTTACCGTATGGAAAGCGCCATGCCTAGAGCAGCAAAAAAATCAGCCAATAAAGCAGCTTCCACGGATTTCAAAAACTTCGTGCCCTACAAGCCCAAAAAGGGCGAAGAGTACATGAATGAGAGTCAGCGTGAGCACTTTAAAGGCATCCTGCTAACCTGGAAATCCGAGCTTATGCAGGAAGTGGATCGCACTGTGACCCACATGAAAGACGAGGCCGCCAACTTCCCGGATCCCGCTGACCGCGCGACCCAGGAAGAAGAGTTCAGCCTGGAATTGCGTACCCGGGACCGCGAGCGTAAATTGATCAAGAAGATCGATTCGACGATTGAGCGCCTGGAACAGGATGATTACGGATTTTGCGACGCATGCGGCGTGGAAATCGGTATCAAGCGCCTGGAAGCGCGTCCCACGGCCAGCCTGTGCATTGACTGTAAAACACTTGATGAGATCAAGGAAAAGCAGGAAATGGGCTAAGGCTCCTTGCCAGCAGCCGTCAGCACCTACAGGGGGCGTTTCGCGCCCTCACCGACCGGGCCTCTACATTTAGGATCCTTGATCGCCGCTTTGGCGAGTTATCTTGACGCCCGTCATAACGGGGGCCAATGGTTGCTGCGCATGGAGGATCTTGACCCGCCCAGGGAAGAGCCCGGCGCAGCCCAAAGCATTCTGCAAAGCTTGCTGGATCATGGCCTGCAATGGGACGAAGACGTTCTCTGGCAAAGTCAGCGCGACAACGCCTACCAAAACGCCCTGACCGAACTGCACCGGCATCACCTGCTTTTTCACTGCGATTGCACTCGAGCCATGCTTGGACCAGACGGGGCCTGTAACGGTCGGTGTAAACCGAGGCAGGATCAGCTAGGCACGCCACACGCACTGCGCATCGGCGTACCCAAAGGGACGATAATCGCTTTCGAAGACGATATACAAGGGCTTCAGCAAGAGGCCCTGGGGGATACGCAGCCGGATTTTGTGTTGCGCCGCAAGGATGGCCTTTTCGCCTACCAGCTAGCTGTCGTTGTCGATGACGCGTTTCAGGGAATTACTCATATTGTGCGCGGCTCCGACCTACTGGATTCCACCGGGCGACAAGTCTATCTGCAACAGCAACTAAACCTGCCCAGGCCAGACTATTGCCACATTCCGGTAATAACCAACGAGCTGGGGCAAAAATTCAGCAAACAGAACCATGCGCCCGCCCTGCAAGCCAGCCAAGCCTCGGCCAACCTGCTCCGGGCACTGGCTTTTCTGCGCCAGGAACCGCCACCTGACTCGCTGGTTACTTGCACGGATATTCTCAATTTCGCCATTCAGCACTGGTGTCCAGGCACGCTGCCCGCCTGCTCCGGCATTGCTGCGACGGCAATGTAAACACAGTCACGCTTTACCCACTATGGCCGCTTGCGTAATATCGTCTGACACAAGGCCTGACGGACCCCCTAATGTATATCAACCGTATGCTGGTGCTAGGCATCGTGCTCGCCCTGGTGGCGTTCCCGGTACTTGCTGACTGGCTCACCTCGGATTACACCGCATGGTATCGGCCCTATGTGGTTTGGGCGCTGATTATCACCTTCACCTGGTGGGCTTACCGTTCGAGGCATCCGGATGAGCTTTAGCCTCAGCCAGATCCTTCTGGTTGTCGCCTTTTACCTGTCAGGATTGTTTCTCGTTGCCCTACTGGCAGATCGGGGCATCATTTCCAGAAAGATAACCCACCACCCCGCCACTTACGTCCTTTCCCTGGGCGTATTCGCCGGCGCTATGGCTACCAACGGGGTCATAGAAGTTGCCGTACGCTATGGCTATAACTTCCTGCTTTACTACGCCGGTGTTGGCCTGGTGTTTGTGCTGGCGGCGATACTGCTAATTCCGCTGTTGCGACTGTCACGGGTTTACCAACTGGCCTCTCTCGCCGACATGCTGACCTTTCGCTTTCGCAGCCCCCGCGTGGGAGCAGCGATTACCATCGCCATGTGCCTGGCTATGCTGCCCATGCTCGCTTTGCAGATTCAGGCAGTAGGCGACAGCGTTCACATCCTTGCCGGACACGATCACAGACTGGAAGCAACCGGCTTTCACCACCAGGGCGTGGCCCTCCTGATCTGCTTGATTATCATCGCTTTTGCAATTTTGTTTGGTACCCGCCATGTATCGTCGCAGGATCGTAATACCGGCCTGGTCACCGCCATGGCGTTTGAATCACTGGTCAAGCTAGGCGCTATGAGCCTGCTGATGTTCATCGCTGTTTTCCAGGTATTCAATGGCCCGGAGGATATACAACAGTGGCTGCAGCAGAGCCCTTCCGCCAAAAACCAGATGACACAGCAGTTATCCATCGACACTGCGCATGCAGTCCTGCTGGTATTTTTCGCCGGCGCTGTCTGCATGCCCCACATCTTTCATATGCTGTTTGCAGAAAACACAGAAAGCGAGGACCTGCGCCGGGCAACCTGGGGCATGCCGCTGTACTTACTGCTGCTAAGTCTTCCGGTACTGCCGCTGGCCTGGGCCTGGATTCGCCTTGGGCAGGATCTGCCTATGGCCTACGCCGGCTTGTCGATGGGCTTAAGCCTTGAGTCCACACCCATTGCCGGAGCTGCGTTTATCGCAACGCTATCGGCCTCCAGCGCGACCATTGTGGTGACCACATTGGCGCTGGCAAACATGTGCCTCAATCACCTGATACTACCTTCCCGAATACTGAACCTCGGTCAAGGTGGCGATATCTACAGCAACCTGAGATGGCTGCGCAGAGTGCTGATCGCCGTTCTTATTTTAGCAGGCTACCTGTTCTACCTGGGCTTGAATGGCCGCCAGAGCCTGGTAGAACTGGCGCTGGTGGCGTTTTCAGGGACGCTACAATTCCTGCCTGGACTGGTCGCCACTCCTTACTGGCCAAATGCCAACCGCAAGGGCCTGCTGGCGGGGCTCTGGGGTGGACTGGCCTTTTGGTTCTTCACCGTCATGCTCCCGGCAACGCGCGGATACGTGCCGGAAATCGGTCAGCTATTCGACTCGCTGTTCGGCGAGAGCAATGACTTCTGGACATTCGCTACAATGCTCTCACTGGCGATCAACTCAGCCTTGTTCGTCATCATATCGCTTTTGAGCCGCACCACCGAAGAGGAACTGGTCGCTGCAGAAATCTGCTCCATGGATGACCTCTCTCGGCCCATTCGCCAGACCCTGCCAGTGGGTAGCGCGGCAGAATTTGCTGACCGCCTGACGCCGGCACTCGGCGAGCGAACCGCGCGCGCCGAGATCAACCGCGCCCTCGCCCAGTTACAATTTGAGGATAATGAAACCCGCCCCTATGCATTGCGGCGGCTGCGCAGAAGGGTGGAGGCCAACCTCTCTGGATTACTGGGGCCGGCAGTGGCCCATAACATTATTGAACGCTGTATCCCTTTTCAGGCCGGCGGCACCGAGGACATCAACCTCATTGAGCGCAACCTGGATGCACCCCACATGCAATTTACCGGCCTGGCCGCTGATCTGGATGCCCTGCGCCGTCGCTACCGGGAGACTCTGGATACGCTGCCAGTGGGCATTTGCTCATTGGGCGCCGATGGCGAGCTGCTGATGTGGAACCGCAGCATGCACGACCTGACCGACGTGCCTGCCAAAGATATCCTGGGCTCACTGCTTTATTCCCTGCCACAGCCTTGGAGAGAACTACTGGATGATTTTCGCAAAGACAACAGCGACATCATACTGAAGGCAGAGGTGACGACAGGCCCTGAAAACCCTCACTGGGTAAGTCTTCACAAGACCGTCACCGCAGATGGTGACACGATCATACTAGTAGAAGACATTAGTGCCATGGAGGTCATGGAGGAGGAATTGCTGCACAACGAGCGACTGGCATCGATTGGTCGACTGGCAGCCGGGGTTGCGCACGAAATCGGCAACCCGGTGACGGGAATCGCCTGTCTCGCGCAGAACCTGGAATATGCAGAAGACCCCGATGAAATCGCCCTTACGGCCCAGGACATTCTCAAGCAAACCGAGCGTGTCACCCGCATTGTCGAGTCGTTAGTCAACTTTTCCCACGTGGGTTCGAGCGCAGAGGAATTGCAGCTAGCGCCCTGCAATCTGGCCGACTGCATCGATGAGTCGATACACCTGCTGGCATTGGACAGAGAGGCAAGGCAAGTTCGCTTCAGCAACCATTGCGATCGGGAACTGGTGGTACTGGCTGACTCACAGCGCTTACTGCAGGTCTTTGTCAATCTGCTGGGTAATGCAAGGGATGCCTGCGACGCTGATGGCCACGTTCAGATCCAGGCCTACTGTGACGATTCCCGGGTGCTCATCGACATAGATGACAACGGCAGCGGGATTCCCGCAGAACTGCAGAGCCAGATTTTTGAACCTTTCTTCACCACCAAGGACCCCGGTGCAGGCACTGGGCTGGGCCTGGCACTGGTTTACAGCATCATGGAAGACCTGGGCGGCACAGTGCAACTCACCAGTCCGCTGCAGTCTGGTTCTCAACCGGGGACAAGGTTCACCTTGCAGCTATCGGAGACAAGTTACGATAACTCCTTCAAGATGTAACCCATGACCCCACTTTGTGGAGTCAAACTGGCAAATTATTCACAGTAGGGGTATGTTATGAAGGATTTTCACCCTGGGTAACACTCTATGCAGCATATACTTGTGGTTGAGGATGAGTCTGTCATCCGAACCGCCCTGCGCCGACTTCTGGAGCGCAGCGGCTACCAGGTGAGCGAGGCTGGCTCTGTGCAGCAAGCCGAGTCTGATTACAGTTTCAATGATTACGATTTAATTATTTCTGACCTGCGCTTGCCCGGGGCACCCGGCACTGATCTGATCAAAAAGGCGGGCGAGGTGCCCGTACTGATAATGACCAGTTATGCCAGCCTGCGCTCCGCCGTGGATTCCATGCGGATGGGGGCAGTCGACTATATCGCCAAGCCTTTTGACCACACAGACATGGTCAACGCAGTAGAACGGATTATCGCCGACCACCCGACTCCAAAGGCCCAGGAGAAAAAAGCCAGCGCTTCCGGCTCTGGCCATAAAAGCAGCGGCTCCGGAATGATCGGCAACTGCCAGCCCATACAAACACTGTTCGGGCACATTGAGCGCATGGCTCCCACCGAGTCCACGGTGCTGGTATTGGGTGAGACAGGCACCGGCAAGGAGCTTGTAGCCCGCAGCGTGCACCAACAAAGTAGCCGCGCAGACAAAACGCTGATTTCGGTAAACTGCGCCGCAATACCCGACACACTTATTGAGTCAGAGCTATTCGGCTATGAAAAGGGTGCCTTCACCGGTGCCAACGCCAGCCGCATGGGTCTAATCGAAGCCGCGGACGGGGGCACACTGTTCCTGGACGAGATTGGCGAGCTACCAATGGAAGCACAGGCACGACTGCTGCGTTTTATCCAGGAGGGGGAAATTCGCCGAATAGGGTCAGTGCACTCGCGCAAGGTTAATGTGCGACTTATCTGCGCCACCCACCGAAACCTGCAACAGCTTTCGCTGGAGGGCCAGTTCCGTCAGGACCTGTACTACAGAATCAATGTATTACGCCTGTCTCTGCCGCCGCTGCGGGAGAGAGGCAAAGACATCCTCCACCTGGCTGAGCACATGATGCAGCTACAGACAGAGAAACTCGGCAAGCCCAGCATGCACCTGTCACCCCGGGCAATCCAGGCGATCACCACCTATCAATGGCCTGGAAATGTGAGAGAGCTGGAGCACGCCATAGAAAGGGCCGTAATCCTCTCAGAATCAGAGGAGGTTGATAACGAAGCCCTGGGTATCGACCTCGAACTGGTTAACATCAATCGTATCCGCGGCCAGGACGGTATGACAGGCAGCAGCAAATCCCGCTCCAACATTGCCACCAATAGCGAGCCACAGGAGGATCTCTCCCTGGAGGACTATTTCCAGCGCTTCGTGCTGGAGCACCAGGACTCCATGAGCGAGACCGAATTGGCCCAGAAGCTGGGCGTCAGCCGCAAGTGCCTGTGGGAGCGCCGACAACGATTCGGCATCCCCCGTAGCAAAAGTACGAGTGCGGGAAGACGAAGAAAGACTGAGACCCAGGCAGGATAGGCGTTACCCGGACGCATTCCCGGTACCAAAACCGGGGTAGTAAGGTAACAACAGCTACGTTCAGCAAGAACCTAACGATCACTAAAAAACCTTATCTTATTGTTTTTAATGGCATTTATTGCGGCTGGCACACCAAATGCATTGTATTCCCTAGTGTCACAAATAAAAATAACAGACGCTGCAATAAAAATAATACTCAACACTATGGACCTGGATGGGGAAGTTCTCTTCCCCCTCAATTTCTTGTTCATTACTTCAGGTAGGGCTTGGCAGACGGATGGTCGCCACAATCGCCTGAGGTTGGTAATAAGTTACTGTTTAAAGCTTTGGGCATAAAAATAAAACCATGTTTTTATAGTGCCTATAACAATAAAAGCACCCTAGAAATAACAATAACTCCTGACGTGAGACCTGGATGGGGAAGACTTTGTCTTCCCCATCATTCATCTGCCTTCTTCTAACGCTCGATTGAGCACAGATGTGTTAAACTGCGCGCCTCGCAACAGGCCCAAAAGTAAGGCGTATCCTCGATTGAATGTCATCCCCAGGGATAAGCACAGCATATCCCGCAAAAACATCAGCGATAGTGCGCTCAAAGTGATGTCGCGCCTGCGCTCTCAGGGCCACCAGGCCTATCTCGTCGGGGGCGCCGTGCGCGATCTGCTGCTGGGCGGCCATCCCAAAGATTTTGACGTCGCTACAGACGCCACCCCGGAAGAAGTCCACGGCCTGTTCCGTAATTCGCGCATTATCGGCCGACGCTTTCGTATCGTTCATGTTCGCTTTGGCCGAGAGATCATTGAAGTCACCACTTTTCGCGGTCATCACGAGGGAGGCGATGAGGCCAGCCCCGCATCGGGCGGTAATCACTCTCGTCAGTCCGATAAGGGCCTGCTGCTCAGGGATAACGTCTACGGCACACTGGAAGAAGACGCTGTTCGAAGAGATTTGACCGTGAACGCCCTGTACTACGACTCGGGCAAGTTCGAAGTTTTCGATCACGTGCACGGACTCAAAGACCTCAAGAAGCGCCTGATTTGCATTATCGGTGAACCCGCGGTCCGCTACCGGGAAGACCCTGTGCGCATGCTCAGAGCGGTACGTTTTGCCGCCAAGCTGGACTTCGGGATTGAGAAAAATACCGCCAAAGCAATACCCAAGTGCGCTCCGCTGTTACGTGAAATACCCTCTGCGCGCCTGTTTGATGAGTTCCTGAAGCTGTTTTTATCCGGGTATGCCGCAGCGACTCTTGAACAACTGCTACAACACGACTTACTGCAGTACCTGTTTGATGAAACCAGCCACCTGCTCCATCAGGATGCAATGGCCCTGGCACTGGTGCGAGCGGCAATGGCCAACACAGACAAACGCATCGCCGAAGATAAACCAGTCACCCCCGCGTTCATCCTCGCGGCCCTACTCTGGCCAGTAGCCAGCAGAACCGCAGCGCAATTGGAAAACCGTGGTGAACCCGCTATGGTGGCGATGCACAACGCCTCACAGCAAACCATCTCCGAAGCCAGCCAACAAATAGCCATTCCCCGACGCTTTAGCCAGCCTATGCGCGAGATATGGGAGTTTCAACTGCGCCTGGAACGTCGTCAGGGGAAAAAAGCTGCAGAACTGGTAGAACACCGACGCTTTCGGGCGGCGTATGACTTCCTGCTGCTGCGTGAGCAGGCGGGAGAAGACACTGGCGGACTGGGCGAGTGGTGGACCGAGTACCAAACCCTCAATATGGACCAGCGACTAGCCAAGTCTTCCGAGCACAGCGATAAACCTGGCAATCGCAGGCGACCCCGCAGACGGCGCAGCAACAAACAGACATGAGTCGCGCTTTCATCGCCCTGGGCAGCAACCTGGGAGACCCGCAGCAACAGTTGCAGCGGGCGATTACAGCAATCCATCATCTCCCCGACACTGACACTATCCGGATTTCCAGCGTCTATCGCAGCGCTGCGGTCGGCCCTGGCAACCAGCCAGATTACCTCAATGCAGTATTGCGACTGGAGACTTCATTGACACCTCTGGGACTGCTAACCGCGCTCCAGGAGATAGAAAACACGCAGGGTCGGGAGCGAAATCTTCGCTGGGGGGCTCGCACTCTGGACCTGGATATACTGCTTTATGATGATCAGGCCATAGACAGCCCAAGGCTGAGCATTCCCCATCCGCGAATGAGGGAACGCAACTTCGTGTTGTATCCGCTACAAGAAATCGAACCTTCAAATTTGATGCTGCCGGACGGAACGGAACTTGGTACATTAGTAACCGCCTGCCCGATGGGGGAACTCCTCAAAACGGGAATTTCGCTAACCTCCAGTCATTTGGCAGGCCGCGATTCAGCTAGTAAAGCGGGCCCGGATGAGGGAGAACTCGGCCATTAAAATCGACCTGAAAGGGCGCACACCCCCTTCATACATCGCCGTAGAAGGCCCTATTGGTGTTGGCAAGACGACGCTCACCAAGAGGCTGGCGACGACATTCAATTACCAGACACTTCTGGAAGAAGCAGAGCAAAATCCGTTCCTAGACAAATTCTACCGCAACCGGCAGCAGGCGGCCCTTGCTACCCAGCTGTTCTTTCTTTTCCAAAGAGCACAAAAAATCCAGGACCTGCGACAGGCCGATATCTTCGAGCCGGTGAGAGTCGCCGACTTCCTGATCGAAAAAGACCCCCTGTTCGCCAGGATCAACCTGGACCGAGAGGAGTTTCATCTCTACGAAAAAGTCTACCAGCAGCTCACCATCGATGCGCCGAAGCCAGACCTGGTTATCTACCTTCAGGCCTCTACTGACGTACTACTGTCGCGCATTGATAGCCGCGGAATTGCAGCTGAGCAGGCGATAGAGAGGGACTATTTGGAGCGTCTGAACGAAGTGTACAGTGAGTTCTTTCTATATTACGATGGCGCCCCTCTGCTGATCGTCAACGCCAGCGAAATCGACCTGGCCAGCGGCGACACAGACTACAGCCACCTGGTGGACTACCTGCTGGATATTCGCAGTGGTCGCCACTATTTCAACCCGACTTTTTTTGGATAGAGCACAAGGTAACCCATGGGCAAGGTCACCATCAGTACCCTGGACAAGATGAAGGCTGCAGACGAAAAGTTTGTCTGCATCACCGCCTATGACGCCACCTTCGCGCGCATGATCAGCCAGGCGGGAGCAGAAACTATTCTGGTGGGCGACTCGTTGGGCATGGTGCTGCAAGGACATGACAGCACGATTCAGGTCACCGTCGATGACATGGCCTATCACACGGAGTGCGTGTGCCGGGCAGCGCCCGACTCTCTGGTCATCGCTGACATGCCGTTTATGAGCTATACCACCCCGGAACAGACCATGACTAACGCCACTGCGCTAATGCAGGCGGGCGCCCAAATGATCAAAATGGAAGGCGGCACCTGGCTGTCAGACAGCATTAGCATGCTGGTTGAAAGGGGCATTCCTGTGTGCGCCCACCTGGGCCTGACCCCTCAGTCCGTCAATCAGTTTGGCGGTTTCAAAGTTCAGGGACGCACGCCGAAGGAAGCCAAATCTATCCTCGCCGATGCTGTAGAAATTCAGGATGCTGGCGCCAGCCTGCTGGTGCTGGAGTGCATCCCCGCCGGTCTCGCGGCCGATATCTCTTCAAAGCTGGATATACCGGTCATTGGCATAGGCGCCGGTGCCGGCACTGACGCGCAGGTACTGGTCATGCATGACCTGCTGGGCTTGTCAGAGCATTCCGCCCGCTTTGTTGAGAATTTCATGGTTGGGCAGAACTCGATACAGGGCGCCCTGAATGCCTTCGTCAGCGCTGTAAAATCTGGAGAATATCCGCGCGAAGAGCATACTTACAGCTGAAGACCCTGCCCCAGTCGACGGCATGATTTTTTCCTAAATTGCCGTTGCCCGAGAACAGGGCATCGGGCATACTTCTTCTCCCTCCAAAAACACCAATTTGGACAGGGTTTTTCGACTGGTTTGACTACTGGTTTAGCGTCGCCAATCCGTACCGCGGGGTCAGGTAGATATGCGAACTTGCAAAAGCAATGCTCAGTTACAGGCAGCTCTGAAGCGCTACCGCAGCGACGGTCAGAGTATTGCCTTCGTGCCCACCATGGGCAATCTACACGAGGGCCATCTCGACCTGGTCCGCAAGGCGCGCACCCTCTGTGATGTCGTTGTTGTTTCCATTTTTGTTAATCCTCTTCAATTCGGCGCCGGCGAGGACCTGGACGGCTACCCCCGTACCATGACCGCGGACAAGGAGAAACTGTTCGCCGAAGGTGTGCAACTGCTCTACGCCCCGGGCGTAGAAGATATCTACCCCGATGGCATGACCCAACAAACTGTCGTCAGCGTCCCGGAGCTCGGCGACACGCTCTGCGGCAGCAGCCGGCCGGGGCACTTCGACGGTGTGACCACGGTGGTCAGCAAGCTCTTCAATATCGTACAGCCTGACGTATCGGTGTTCGGTGAGAAAGACTTCCAGCAACTCTCAATTGTGCGCAAGATGGTGAAAGATTTGTGCATGACGGTAGAAATCGTCGGCATCGCAACCACACGCGATGATGACGGCCTCGCAAAAAGCTCACGCAACGGCTACCTCAGCGATGAAGAACGCAGTATCGCCCCCCTCCTTCACCAGACCCTGGTCAGCTGCCGTGAGGCCATCGCCTGTGACTTCGACAACTTCCTGCAGTTGGAGTCCCACGCCCGGATGAAGCTTCTGCAAGCTGGCTTTGAACCGGACTACTTCGCGATTCGCGACGCTCAAACGCTACGCGCCGTGACCGAGGACACCGAAGAAATCGCCATTCTTGCTGCCGCCAGGCTGGGCAGCACCCGGTTGATTGATAATGTGCGGCTGTCCTTGAATCCGGTGGGCGACTGGAAGATGCTGGCCGACGGCTGAGACGCCCCGGATACCTCCAAAAAGGCCTCATTAGACCTTGGTCGGCTTGAATCACCGGCCTAGGCCCGTATTATCAGCTATCCATTACCTAGTCATAACCTACAGCGGAGTGGTCGTCATGTCCGAATTCCCTACCCATCCGGTTCCAGCCAATTTCAAAGACGCACATATCAATGCCGAGCAGTACCAGGCCATGTACAAGCGCTCCATCGAAGACCCAGACGGCTTCTGGGGAGAGATGGCCAGCGAATTCCTGAGCTGGGAGCAACCCTGGGACAAGGTAGTCGAATACGACTTTATCAAAGGCGAGGCCGCCTGGTTTGCCGGGGGCAAGCTGAATGTGAGCTACAACTGCGTCGACCGCCATCTGCCAGAGCGCGCAGACCAAACAGCCCTGATCTGGGAAGGCGATGACCCCGCAGACAGCAAACATATCACTTATGCTGAGCTCAAAGATCACGTCTGCAAGCTAGCCAACGCCCTGAAAGCACGCGGCGTGAAAAAAGGCGACAGGGTCTGCATCTATATGCCCATGATTCCCGAAGCGGCCTATGCCATGCTGGCTTGCACGCGCATCGGCGCAGTTCATTCTATTGTCTTTGGTGGTTTTTCACCCGAGGCACTTAAAGACCGCATTCTGGACTCGGACTGCCAAACAGTCATCACCGCCGACGAAGGGGTTCGCGGGGGCCGCTCTGTTCCACTGAAAGTCAACGCCGACAAGGCGCTGGAAGCCTGTCCAGATGTGCATACCTGCCTGGTGGTCAAACGCACCGGCGGTGACATTGCATGGACCGAAGGCCGCGATGTCTGGTATGGAGAACTGGTGGATAACCAGAATATCGACTGTCCTCCAGAGCCAATGGATGCCGAAGATCCGCTATTTATCCTTTATACATCGGGTTCTACCGGCAAGCCCAAGGGCGTATTACACACCACCGGAGGCTACCTGCTGCAGGCAAGCATGACCTTCAAGTACGCCTTCGATTATCGCGAGGGCGAGATTTATTGGTGTACCGCCGACGTGGGCTGGGTGACCGGCCACAGTTATATTGTCTATGGCCCCCTGGCGAACGGGGCTATTACCCTGATGTTTGAGGGTGTACCCACCTACCCTGATGCGGGGCGCTGCTGGGAAATTGTGGACAAGCACCAGGTCAACACATTCTATACAGCGCCTACTGCCATCAGAGCGCTGCAGGCAGTTGGAAACGAGCCGGTAACCCGCTCCTCACGAGCCAGCCTGCGACTGCTGGGAACGGTGGGCGAGCCCATCAATCCGGAGGCCTGGACCTGGTATCACGAAGTGGTCGGTGACGGTCGCTGCCCTATTGTCGACACCTGGTGGCAGACCGAAACCGGGGGCCACATGATTACCCCACTGCCCGGCGCTACCGCACTAAAACCCGGCTCAGCCACATTCCCCTTCTTTGGCGTAGACCTGGCCTTACTCAACGAGGAAGGCTCCGAGGTCGAAGGTCCCGGCTCCGGCTACCTGGTGATCAAATCTTCCTGGCCCGGACAGATTCGCAGTGTCTACGGTGATCATCAGCGGATGATAGACACCTACTTCAGCAACTATCCCGGCTACTACTTCACTGGCGACGGCGCCACCCGTGACGATGACGGCTACTACTGGATAACCGGGCGCGTCGATGACGTGCTCAACGTTTCTGGACACCGTATGGGTACCGCAGAGGTCGAGAGCGCGCTGGTGCTGCATGATGACATCGCTGAGGCCGCCGTCGTCGGCTTCCCCCATGACATCAAAGGCCAGGGCATCTACGCCTACGTCACCCCCATGCAGGGCGTGGAACCCAGCGATGAGTTGCGCCAGGAGTTGATTCAACTGTGTGTGAAGGAGATTGGACCGATTGCCAAGCCCGATGTGATTCAGTGGGCGCCCGGATTGCCGAAGACCCGTTCCGGCAAAATCATGCGCCGTATCCTGCGTAAAATTGCAGAGAACGAACTGGACAGCCTGGGAGACACCAGCACTCTGGCAGATCCCTCTGTGGTGGACAGCCTGGTTGAGAATCGACCCGGCTAACTTAGCCTTAAACAAAAAAAGGGGTGCATCATCGATGCACCCCTTTTTGTTTCCGCGAAACAGGTTCGCTTTATTCAGCAGCCTCTTCGGCAGGCGCTTCATCCTCCAGCAACTCCTTGATGGAGAGCTTGATGCGACCACGTTGATCAACATCCAGGACCTTAACCTTCACTTCCTGACCTTCGCTCAGGTAGTCAGTTACATTCTCAACACGCTCATTGGCGATTTGAGAGATATGTACCAGACCGTCCTTGCCGGGCAGAATGTTAACGAAAGCACCGAAGTCGACGATGCGGGCAACAGTACCGGTATAAACGGCGCCTACATCAGCTTCTGCAGTGATTTCCTCAACCATGGCAACCGCTTTGTCGCGAGCCATCTGGTCCTGGCCAAAGATACGCACGGTGCCGTCATCATCGATATCGACAGTGGCGCCGGACTGCTCAGTGATAGAACGGATAGTAGCGCCGCCCTTACCGATAATGTCACGGATCTTGTCGGAGTCGACCTTGAGGGTCATCATGCTGGGCGCGTTCTCGGAAGTCACTGTACGACCTTCTGCCAGCACCTCATTCATTTGGCCGAGGATGTGCAGGCGGGCGTGCTGAGCCTGATCCAGTGCAGTTTCCATGATCTGGGCAGTAATACCCTCGATCTTGATATCCATCTGCAGCGCGGTAATACCTTCAGCGGTACCAGCCACTTTAAAGTCCATGTCTCCCAGGTGATCTTCATCACCCAGAATGTCAGTCAGAACTGCAAACTGGTTGCCGTCCTTAACCAGGCCCATGGCGATACCGGCAACGGGTGCCTTCAGGGGTACGCCTGCAGCCATCAGGCCCAGGGAACCGGCACAGACAGAAGCCATTGAGCTGGAACCATTGGATTCGGTGATTTCCGAAACCACACGGATGGTGTAAGGGAATTCTTCCTGATTAGGCAGAACAGCTGCCAGACCGCGACGAGCCAGGCGGCCGTGGCCGACTTCACGACGGCTGGTAAAGCCAACACGACCCGCTTCACCTACTGAGTAGGGAGGGAAGTTGTAGTGCAGCATGAACGGATCGCGACGCTCACCGTGCAATGCGTCAATGATCTGCGCATCACGGGTAGAGCCCAGAGTCACTGCGCCAATCGCCTGAGTTTCACCACGAGTGAACAGGGCTGAACCGTGTGCTTTAGCGAGAACGTCAACTTCACAAGCGATAGCGCGAACAGTGCGTGTATCGCGACCGTCAATGCGAGGCTCACCGGCAAGAATGCGCTTGCGCACCAGGCTCTTTTCGACGCTCTTGAAGATGTCTTTGATTTCATCAGCCGAAGGGCCGCCTTCCACTGCCAGTGCTTCTAAGC
This sequence comes from Halioglobus sp., assembly GCA_039979015.1. Classification (GTDB taxonomy): domain Bacteria; phylum Pseudomonadota; class Gammaproteobacteria; order Pseudomonadales; family Halieaceae; genus Halioglobus. The sequence continues at coordinate 106,584 of JBDWAD010000007.1, read as the reverse complement.
AGGCATTGCGCACTTCACCGACGCGCTCGTAGCGAGCTGACTTTTCGGTGATACGGTAAGCTTCACCCAAATCGTTCTTAACCTGACCTTCAACAGCTGCCAGCAGCTCTTCATTCACTGCGTCTGCCTGCCAATCCCACTTGGGCTTGCCTGCTTCAGCGGCCAGTTCGTTGATGGCCTGAACAACTGTCTGCATTTCCTGGTGAGCAAACAGAACCGCACCCAACATCTGGTCTTCGGTCAGTTCCTTCGCTTCAGACTCAACCATCAGTACCGCGTCTGCAGTACCGGCAACCACCATATCAAGCTTGCTCTCTTCCAGCTGCTCATAGGTGGGGTTAAGGATGTAGCCTTTCTCATCGCTGAAACCAACGCGAGCGCCGCCAATGGGACCGTTAAACGGAGCGCCAGAGATGGCCAGGGCTGCGGATGTGCCGATCATGGCCGGGATATCAGGATCGATGTGCTTGTCAGCAGACATCACGGTACAAACAACCTGAACTTCATTCATGAAGCCATCAGGGAACAGGGGACGAATAGGACGGTCGATCAGGCGGCTGGTCAAGGTCTCTTTTTCGCTGGGACGGGCTTCGCGCTTAAAGAAGCCGCCGGGGATCTTGCCCACAGAGTAGGTTTTTTCAACGTAGTGCACGGCCAGCGGGAAAAAATCGCGCCCTGGGCGCTGGGTCTTTTCTGCCACGACTGTACACAATACCGAGGTATTTTCGACGGTAACCAGAACCGAACCTGTCGCCTGACGGGCGATACGGCCGGTTTCCAGAGTGACTGTCTGGTCACCGTACTGGAAAGTTTTTGTTACTGGATTCACTTTATTTCTCCACTTCTATATATGACGACCGGGGCCCCTTGGCCCCGGTTATTGGTATAGCTTATCGACGCAGACCGAGTCGCTTGATCAGATCGGTATAACGCGCTGCATCTTTGCGCTTGAGATAGTCCAGCAGTTTACGACGCTGGTTAACCATGCGGATCAGACCGCGGCGTGAGTGATGGTCGTGCTTATGCGACTGGAAGTGTCCCTGTAGCTGCTCGATGTTCGCGGTCAGCAGTGCTACCTGTACTTCCGGAGAACCTGTGTCGCCCTCTCCCACTTTGTAGTCGTTTACGATTGCTGCTTTCTGTTCAGCATTTAAAGCCATTTTCTATTCCTCTTTAATAATCTGCCTCAGGTGGCGTACCACCTTTCTTTAATAAAAGAGCCTATCCGTGCAGATTAACAGACAGGTTCGTGCCACCCCTTACTGGGTGACTATCAGTCGACGCGGCGCTACACGCCCATCGTCCAATATTTCTCCAACGCCCAGAAACTCACCGGTCTCCAGCGCGACGCGCACCATACCACTACCGGGCGCATTTGGCACCAGTACCGGCTGGCCCTGGCGCATATAAAAACCACCGGATTCACCTAGCTCAACCAGAGGCAGGGCCTTCACGGCGGTATCGGCGGGCAACAGAAGTTCATCCATCTGCGCCACCGCATCATTCTGCTTCAGTGCTTCCAGGGTATTCATGGTTACACTGTCTTCAATACTGAAGGGCCCCGCCCTGGTTCGGCGTAACGCGCTCACATGCGCCCCACAACCCAACGCTCGCCCCAGGTCTTCAGCGATGGAGCGTACGTAAGTCCCCTTACTGCACTCCAGAAAAACATCTACCTCGGGCTTCTCACCCGGACGGAAGTCGAGCAACTCCAGTTTCTTGATCACTACAGTTCGCGACTTGCGCTCTACTTCTATGCCCTGGCGGGCCAGCTTGTACAAGGGCTGCCCATTCTGCTTGATCGCGGAGAACATGGACGGCACCTGTTCTATTTCACCGCGGAACGCCTCCAGGGCCTGTTGCACTTGCGCTTCGCCAACGGCACTAGCATCGTTGATCTCCAGTACCTTGCCTTCCGCATCACCGCTGTCGGTTACCGTACCCAGTACAAACGTACTCTGATAAGCCTTGTCGGCATCCAGCAGGTACTGCGAAAACTTGGTCGCCTCGCCAAAGCACAGCGGCAAAACACCCGTCGCCAACGGATCAAGGCTGCCGGTGTGACCAGCCTTGGCAGCAAAATAAAGTCGCTTCGCTGCCTGTAGGGCGTGATTGGAACTCACCCCCAAAGGCTTATCCAACACCAGAATGCCACTGACTGCGCGGCCCCGGCGGCGTCTTGCCACCGGCTACTGCTCCTCTGCGCTATCGTCGCGCAGACCCAGTTCCCGATCAGAATCCGCTGCTTTGCGGATCAGGTCCTCCATGTCCCGGCCACGGCCGACACTGGAATCAAAATAAAATCGCAGTTGAGGCACCATGCGCATACTACTGTCGCGCGACAACTGGCTACGCAAAAAACCAGACGCCTTATTCAGTGCCTCGGTGCACTCTTTCGACTCATCCGTGGAATTGGCCGACATAGAGGTGTAGTAAACCCGCGCATGGCCCATGTCACGACTCACATCCACACCGGTGATGCTCACCATCCCCACCCGGGGATCGCGCACTTCGTGCTGGATCAAGGTTCCCAGCTCACGCTGCAGAAAATCAGCAACGCGTTGGGTTCTGGCATATTCTTTGGCCATAGTCTGTTGTCAATATCGCCGCCTAGAGAGAGCGGGCAATCTCCTTGACTTCGAACACCTCGATAAGGTCGCCCACTTTGACATCAGTGTAGTTCTTCACGCCGATACCACACTCCATACCATTGCGAACATCCGCGGCATCGTCCTTAAAGCGACGCAGGGATTCCAGCTCGCCCTGGTAGATCACCACGTTGTCACGCAACACACGAATCGGCTTGGAGCGATAAACAGTACCCTCGATCACCATACAACCGGCGATTTGGCCAAACTTCGGAGAACTGAACACATCGCGAACTTCTGCAATGCCCACGATTTCCTCGCGCAGCTCCGGCGCCAACATGCCAGTCAAAGCAGACTTAACATCGTCGATCAGGTCGTAGATAACGTTGTAGTAACGCAGGTCCACGCCCTCGCTCTCAATCAATCTGCGTGCAGCATTGTCAGCACGGACGTTGAATCCAAACATCACCGCGTTGGAGGTCATCGCCAAAGTCACATCAGTCTCTGCGATTCCACCCACACCGCCAGTAACGATGTTCACTTGGACTTCCTCGTTGCCTAAATCAAGCAGAGCGGTTTGAATCGCTTCGAGAGAACCACGGACATCGGCCTTGACCACCACGTTGAGCGTCTTTCTCTCACCAGCGGTCATGCTTTCAAACATATTGTCCAGCTTGGCAGCTTGCTGACGGGCCAGCTTGCTGTCGCGGGTCTTCTCCTGACGGAAATCAGCGATTTCGCGGGCGCGCTTCTCGCTCTCTACTGCAGCAAACTGGTCTCCCGCATCAGGCGTGCCATCCAGACCCAGGATTTCTACCGGTATGGAAGGTCCCGCCTCTTCTATAGGTGCACCATTCTCATCCAACATGGCGCGAACACGCCCATACTGTAGTCCGGCCAGGACAATATCACCCTTGCGCAGAGTGCCGCTCTGGATCAACAGGGAAGCGACTGAACCACGACCCTTATCCAGACGAGACTCGATCACGATACCTTGTGCGGGAACGTCTTTAGGCGCCTGCAGCTCCAGCAGCTCGGACTGCAACAGCACTGCTTCAAGCAGCTCATTCACACCGTCGCCTGTAAGGGCAGAGACAGGAATAAACTGGGTATCGCCGCCCCAATCCTCAGGGATGACTTCCTTGGCGGACAATTCATTCTTCACTCGCTCGGGGTCAGCGCCTTCTTTGTCCATTTTGTTAATCGCCACGATCAGTGGCACGCCCGCTGCCCGTGCATGATTCACCGCCTCTTCTGTCTGCGGCATCACACCGTCATCGGCAGCTACCACCAAGATAACGATATCGGTACTCTTGGCTCCACGTGCACGCATGGCAGTGAACGCCGCGTGTCCCGGTGTATCCAGGAAAGAAATCATGCCGTGATCGGTGTCTACGTGGTAAGCGCCGATATGTTGGGTAATACCCCCCGCTTCACCGGTCGCCACCTGGCTCTTGCGGATATAGTCAAGCAACGAGGTCTTTCCGTGGTCAACGTGACCCATCACGGTCACCACAGGCGCACGTGGCTCTGAAGTACCTTCATCCGTGTTCTGCGCCAGGCTTTCTTCCAGGCTTTCTTCCAGAGCGTCTGCACTGACGGCCTTCACCGCGTGACCCAACTCCTCCACCACCAGGGTGGCTGTATCCTGGTCGATCATTTGATTGATGTTGGCCATTACACCCAGCGTCATCAGCTGCTTAATCACTTCGCCAGCCTTGATGGACATTTGCTGGGCCAGATCTCCAACGGAGATCATGTCGCCAATTTCGACTTCCGCCGATTTCTTCTCAGTGGGCATTTCAAAACCGTGCTTGGAATGCTCCTCGTGAGAGGCTTTTAACTTCTTACGGCCACGTCGTCGCGACATGCCTGACTCTGCACGATCCAGATCGGACAGGGACAAGTTGTGACCCCGCTGTTTGCCGCGCCCCTGGGGACCTCTTTCTACACGCGTACCCGGCTTCTTCTTGCGTTGATCCGCGCCCGTATTACTGCTTGGTGCATCGTGAAGACGCTTGGGACGCTTGATGGTCTCCTGTGCCTTGGCTGCGTTCGCCTTGGTTGCGGCCTCGGCCTGCTTGCGTTCATCTTCAGCTTTACGCGCTTCCAGCGCTAATTTACGCGCCTCAGCTTCATCGGCCTCTTGCTTCTTCCGACGAGCCGCAGCACGCTGGCGCAGCACTTCAGGATCCAGGTTGGCGAGATCTTCTTCCTCTTCGGGCTCTGGCTCCGGCACAAACTCAGCCTCGGCTGCCTTCGCAGCTTCCTCGGCGATTTTCGCTGCCTCGGCGGTGGCCTGCGCTTCCGCTTCAGCCGCGGCTACCGCAGCCTCGGAAGCATCTGCGCTAACGTCCTCGACTGCACCATCTTCGGCCGTCACCTCTTCAGCCGCGAGCTCTTCCTGATCGCGCTTTACGTAGGTGCGCTTTTTGCGCACTTCCACGTTGACCGTTTTCTTGCCCTGTGAACCAGAACTCTTCAGGGTGCTGAGGGTCTTTCTCTTCAGCGTAATACGCTTGGGCGCGTCTGTAGACTCGCCGTGGCTACGCTTGAGGTAAGCAAGCAATGTTTGCTTGTCCTCGTCGGACACAGCCTGCTCCGCCTCACTGTGTGGCAGCCCCGCTTCCTTCATCTGCGTAAGCAGACGTTCGGCGGATGCGCCCACGACTTCTGCGAGTTGCTGTACTGTCACCTGCGCCATGCAATCTTCTCCTCGATACCCTGTCTTCTAGTGTCTGCCCTACCGCAGCCGCTTACTCTTCAGCCTCGGCAAACCAGGGTGCACGCGCGGTCATGATCAATTCACCCGCACGCTCTTCCGTCATATCTTCAATGTCCATCAGGTCCTCAACGGCCTGTTCCGCCAGATCTTCCATGGTAATAATCTCGCGACTGGCCAGGATGTAAGCCAGGTGACGGTCCATGCCGTCCATGGTCAGCAAATCTTCCGCCGGTTCGTTGGCGCCCAATTGCTCTTCCGAGGCAATCGCCTGGGTCAGCAAGGCATCCTTGGCACGAGCACGCAGCTCTTCTGCGATGTCCTCGTCAAAACCATCGATAGCTGTCATTTCTTCCAGCGGCACGTAAGCAACTTCTTCCAGCGTAGTGAAGCCTTCTTCAACCAGAATTTCCGCGACATCCTCATCGACATCCAGCGCCTTACAGAACACGCCAATGACCTCACCGGCTTCTGCCTCGTGCTTATCTGCAGCTTCTTCCAGGCTCATGACGTTAATGGTCCACTCGGTCAACTCAGCGGCCAGACGCACGTTCTGGCCAGAGCGGCCAATGGCTTGCGCCAGGTTTTCCTCGGAGACAGCCACGTCCATGGTGCCGGAGTCTTCATCAACAACGATTGACTCAACTTCGGCAGGGGCCATCGCGTTAATGACCAGCTGTGCCGGGTTGTCGTCCCACAGGACAATATCAACGCGTTCATTATCCAGTTCATTGGACACCGCCTGTACACGCGAGCCACGCATACCAACGCAAGCACCAACAGGGTCGATACGCTGATCATTGGTCTTTACTGCAATCTTGGCGCGGGAGCCAGGGTCGCGAGCTGCCGCACGTATTTGGATAACCTCCTCGGAGATTTCCGGCACTTCGATCTTGAACAGTTCGATGAGCATCTCCGGACATGCACGACTGAGAATCAGCTGCGGGCCGCGAGCTTCAGTGCTGATTTCCTTGAGAATAGCGCGAACACGATCATTCACCCGGAATGTTTCTCTGCCGACCAGTTCGCTGCGAGGCAGCAGGCCTTCGGCGTTGTTGCCCAGGTCTACGATGACGTTGTCGCGGGTCACTTTCTTCACAGTACCTGCAACCAGTTCGCCGACGCGACCCATGTACTGTTCAACAACCTGCTCGCGCTCAGCATCGCGGACTCGCTGTACGATAACCTGCTTGGCAGTCTGGGCAGCGATTCGGCCGAAACCAACGTTCTCTACCACTTCCTCGTAAATGTCACCGGGAACCAGGCTCTCATCTTGCTCTATTGCTTCCTCGGTAGTGAACTGTGTGCCCAGCAGGGCCAGCTCATCATCGGGGACAACCAGCCAGCGACGCTTGGTCACATAATCGCCCGTAGTACGGTCGATAGTCACCTCGATATCGGACTCCTCGTCGTAGCGTTTCTTGGTAGCAGTCGCCAACGCCAGCTCAATCGCTTCGAAGATTATGCCCTCGGACACACCCTTCTCGTTGGATACAGCCTCCGCTACCAGCAGAATTTCCTTTGTCATTTCTAGCCTCGCCAGTTCACATACCGCACTTATATGCGGGGTTGTACACGCGCCTTCTCGATAGCGCTGTGGGGTAACAGGTACTCATGGTTGTCCACCTGGACCACCACATCCTCACCCTCGATTCCTTTTAATACGCCCTTGAACTTACGCCGCCCCTCAAAGGCACTGCGTAAGCGCAATTCAATCATCTCACCGACATAAGCCGGATACTGGGTCAGTTGAAATAGCAGTCTATCCATGCCCGGAGAAGAAACTTCCAGGGTGTATTCCCCGGTAATAGGATCTTCTACATCCAGCACACTACTCACCTGCTCACTCACCGCAGCGCAATTCTCTATGGAGATGCCATCTTCGTGTTCAATATAAATACGCAACAGCGTGTGCTTGCCCTGGGACAAGTACTCGATACCCCACAGTACGAAGCCAAGCGCTTCTACTGTCGGTTCCAGCAATTGCTGGATCTGTTGATCTCTACTAGCCACGCTGGCAAGTTTCTCCACCTGGGAAAAAGACCTTCACCGGGTCTTTATTCCACATACGAAAAAGCCCCTAAAAAGGGGCTTTTTCTTTTTCACGTCACCGTTACAGACTTGGCGACGTATTGTTGGTAGCGGGGGCCGGATTTGAACCGACGACCTTCGGGTTATGAGCCCGACGAGCTACCAGGCTGCTCCACCCCGCATCAATACTTTCTCGCTGTGAAAGCCCCTTGGCAATCACGATGGGTCGGTCTCGTCGTCCCGGCCCAAATTCGAGGCTGTGCATTATAGGTATCGACCCTATCCGGGTCAACCAAAATGAGGACTCTTTTTTACGGTAAATATAACCGCAAAATACGCTTATTTTTTAGCCTCTTGAGCGCCAACAGGCTGCGCTCTGTTACACCGGTTGGAGATCCCAATCTGTGCCCCTCTTAAACCCGGTTTCAGGCGTTTACATCGACAACCAGGCGGCCCGCAACCTCTCCCGCAAGGATCTTCGGCGCCAGTGACGTTACTTCCGACATGGGCACCAAGCTCGAAAGCTGCTTCAGGTGTTCTCGATTCATGGTACTGGCCAACGCATCCCAGGCTCGCTGACGGCGAGCTTGCGATGCCATCACCGAATCGATTCCTCGTAAAGTTACACCGCGAAGAATGAATGGCATTACGGTGGAGTTAAGTCCGGCACCGCCGGCAAGACCGCATGCTGTCACCACGCCTTCGTATTTGGTCTGGGCAATCGCCGTCGCCAGCACCTTGTCCCCCACAGTATCAACCACACCAGCCCACAGCTCTTTCTCCATAGGTTTGGCATCGCGAGCCAAATCCTGCCGTGGCACCAATGCCGAGGCCCCCAGGCCCCTGAGGAAATCCCCTTGTTCTTCTACTCGCCCGGTGCTGGCATGAACCTCATAACCCAAAGTAGCAAGGAGCGAAACCGCAACCGTACCAACGCCACCGGCAGCGCCGGTAACGAGAACAGGGCCATCTTCCGGGCTTACACCCTGGTCCTGTAAGCCTTGGACGCACAGCATTGAGGTGTAGCCGGCAGTTCCGAGCGCCATCGTCTCCTGCAGGGTCATGCCCTCAGGCACCCGCACAATCCAATCCGGGTTAATACGCTGGCGCTGGCTATATCCCCCGTTGTGAACCTCCGACAAGCCGTAACCGTTGACCAGGACTTTGTCGCCGGGCTGATAGGCGGAATCGCTGGATTCGGCGACAGTACCCGCCAGGTCGATACCACAAATTAATGGTAACTTGCGGCAAATAGGAGCCGCCCCGCTAACCGCGAGACCATCCTTGTAGTTAATTGTTGAATAAGCGACATCCACCAGCACCGGCTCATCGGGCAAGTCGGTAAGGGAAAGCTGCTTGAGGGAAGCGACAGGCTTGCCATCCACATCCTCGGCGACAATAGCGTTGAAGGTATCGGTCATGACCACTCCGGCATTTTTACTGTTTGTAGGAAAGTGGCAGGTACCGTAGCACTATTGCCGGGCAAACGGGTAGCCGACAAAGGTGCACGGCCATCGGCCCGCGAGTACAATGCAGGGAACCCCGACCACAGGCCCCTCCATGACTCCTGCCAGACTGCTGCTCTTTGCCCTGCTGCTGGTATTCAGCCTGTCTCTTACAGCAGCGGATCGCCCTCCCAACATTGTCATGTTGATCGCCGATGACCAGGCCTGGGCTGACCACGGTTTCATCGGGCACCCCCATATACGCACCCCCAACCTGGACCAGCTGGCGGAGCAGGGCCTGCTGTTCACCCGGGGTTACGTGCCCACCGCACTGTGCCGACCAAGCCTGGCCTCGCTGATGACCGGACTCTATCCCCACCAGCACCGCATCACCGGTAACCGCGTGGGACAACCCGTGTCGAAAGCGCGACAGCCCGCAGCGGAGGCGGAACTGGCGGCGAGCTTCAGCAGCCTGCCGCGCCTCGCGGCGCTGCTGGACAACGCAGGCTATCGCAGTTTTCAGACCGGTAAGTGGTGGGAAGGCGATTATTCGCGGGGTGGCTTCAGTGCAGGTATGTCGAGTGAGGAGAGCTTGGACATAGGCCGCAAGACCATGCAACCACTGTTCGATTTCATTGATGAACATGCAGAGCAGCCTTTCTTCCTCTGGTACGCTCCATATCTGCCACACTTTCCCCATAATCCGCCCCAACGCCTCATATCCAGGTACCTGAAGGAGCAGATCCATCCGGAAATGGCGAAGTACTATGCCATGATCGAGTGGAATGACGAGACCATCGGACAACTGGTGGAATACCTCCGGCAAAGCGGCCACGCCGACAACACCGTTTTTGTCTACCTCGCAGACAATGGCTGGATTCAACCCACGGCACAGGTGGAGGGCCACCCCTGGTATTACGGCGCGCCTCGCGGCAAAGGCAGCCCCTATGAGAACGGCATACGTACCCCCATTATCCTGAGCTGGCCTGGGCATATCAGTGCCGGCAGCACGGACACCCCGGTGAGCAGTATCGACCTGGCACCCACGCTACTGCGACTGGCCGGGCAGCCAGTACCCTCGACCATGATGGGTCTGGACTTACTGGATGAAAAGGCTCGGATAGCGCGCCCGGCAGTCTACGGCGCCAGCTTCAAACACAGCATCAACCCCGGTGTAGCAACTGCGGCCGCAGTGCGCAATCGCTGGCTGGTGAACGGTGACTGGAAACTGATTCACCATCGGGGACAGCAAGGAGCAGCGGCTAGCGTTGAGTTGTTTGACCTCGGCAAGGATCCTGAGGAGAAGAATAACCTGGCAGGGCAGGAAGCCACTGTCGACCGCTTGCTGGCACTGTTGGATGCGTGGTGGGCGCCCTAAGTTGAGGTAAAGACCGTTTCCCGGCCAGCTCTGCACGAGCGCTCCGCAACAGCGGAGACTCGCCTCTTTGGATGGTGCCGAAGGCGGGACTTGAACCCGCACGAGCATAGCTCACTACCCCCTCAAGATAGCGTGTCTACCAATTCCACCACTTCGGCATGTCTTGAAACTTGTTCTGTACTTAAACTCTACTCAACCTGTCTTAGTCGAGCTGCGGAAGATCCCCTTCCGGCTCAACCGGGTCGGTGCTGATCGCCGCAGGGATATCCTCTTCCACTACTGGCAACTCCTCGACTGCAGCCTCTCCCGCTTGCATCGCGGCAGGCGGAATCTCAATACCCAGATCATTTACAGGCTGGGATGATTGGCTGGCTATCAGCGCAAGGCCAAAGCTGGTCGCGAAAAACAGCGCAACAAACCACGTGGTTGCGCGGGTTAGCACGTTACCGCTGCCATCGGACCCAAACAAGGTCTGGGAGGCACCTGCGCCAAATGAAGCGCCCATATCGGCGCCTTTGCCCTGCTGCAGCATGATCAGGCCAATAATGGCCAGCGCTACGAGCAAGTGTACGATTAAAATTATCTGTTCCATCTCAACTCAGTCCCTCCGGGACATTCTGCGTTCAGGCTGCCGCGTCTACGATTGCCTGGAAATCCTCGGCCACCAGAGCCGCACCGCCCACCAGGGCGCCATCAATATCTACCCCCGCGAACAATTCGTTCGCATTACCGGGCTTCACACTGCCACCGTAAAGCAGGCGTGTCGCCTGCGCATCCAGAGCCGTTACTGAGGACAGTTCTGCGCGGATAAACGCGTGCATGTCCTGGGCCTGCTCCGGACTCGCTGTCAGTCCTGTGCCGATCGCCCAGACTGGCTCGTAAGCCACCACCAGACCCGACAAATTACTCTGTCCGCGCAGCGCTCCAGCAAGCTGAGCGGCAACCAGCGACTCCGCCTCGCCAGCCTCGCGCTGTTCCCGGCTCTCGCCGACGCACACAATGGGCTTCAACCCCGCCTCGATCGCGACCATCAGTTTCGCGGCCACCAACTCGTCACTCTCGCCGTGATAAGCGCGACGTTCAGAGTGCCCGAGAATGACCCATTCACATCCCAGGTCAGCCAACATAGGCGCTGAAACTTCGCCAGTATAAGCGCCGCTCGTGACATGACTGCAGTCCTGGGCCCCCACAGCAACGCGCGAATCGGCACAGAGCTCCAGTGCCTGTGCCAAATGCACGAATGAAGGACACACGGCTACTTCCACGGCATCTGACGTTGCGCTGGTGCCCAGGGCGCCCAGCAGGGAAGCGACACTTTCCCGGGAACCGTGCATCTTCCAGTTACCTGCTACCAGTGGTTGACGCATTTTACCTCCCGGCCAAAAAAGCGGCCGCAATCTTACCCAAGATACAGGGTGGTGGCAAGGAGATGCGCTTCACCCGAGAATTCGTTCCACGTCGGAGGCCAATTTTTCGCAGAGGCTACTGACTTCAGCATCCTCCTCGCCCTCAACCATAACCCGCACCACGGGTTCAGTACCCGAGGGCCGCAGCAGCACCCTGCCCCGTTCTCCAAGCTGCTGCTCGACAGCCTCTACCGCCTGGCTTACAGCGGGGTATGCGCTCAAATCAACCTTACCTGCGACACGCACATTGATCATCGTCTGGGGATATTTTTTCATGCCTGAGCGCAGGGCGCCGAGAGTCTGCCCTGAGTCACGTATAGCGCGCAACACCTGCAGCGCTGCAACAATTCCATCACCTGTGGTGGTGATATCGCTGCAGATAATATGGCCAGAGGATTCGCCGCCCAGGTGCCAGCCTTCCGCCTCCATTCTCTCTTTGACATAGCGATCACCCACCTGCGCACGCACCAATTGCAGGCCCTCGTCACGCAAGGCAACTTCCATGCCCAGGTTGGTCATCAGCGTTCCTACAACACCGGCGTCACTGGACCCCGACGCCAGGCGATGACGGGCAATGATATAAATGAGCTCGTCGCCGTCCACCAGTTCGCCATTGGCATCGACGAACAACACCCTGTCACCATCACCATCGAACGCGATACCAAAATCAGCGTTCTGCTCTTTCACCAGAGCCGCCAGTGCAGCGGTGTCCGTTGAACCGACCCCCTCATTGATATTGAATCCGTCAGGCTGCACACCCACGCTGATCACCTCGGCGCCCAACTCGGAAAACACACTGGGCGCAATGTGGTAGGTGGCTCCGTGCGCACAGTCCACGGCAACGCGCATGCCCCGCAGGTTAAACCCTTCCGGGACTGTCGATTTGCAAAACTCAATGTAGCGGCCTGCGGCGTCAACCACCCGCAAAACTTTGCCGATATTCCTGGAGTCCACGGTCACCAGCGGCTCGTCCAGCTCAGCCTCAATGGCAAGCTCTACCTCATCAGGCAGTTTGGAGCCGCTGGCGGAGAAAAATTTGATGCCGTTATCGTGAAATGCATTGTGAGAAGCGCTGATAACAATTCCCGCGTCCGCTGCCTGAGTGCGGGTCATAAGCGCCACCGCGGGTGTAGGCATGGGCCCCAGGAGCTTTACATCTACCCCGGCGGCCACCAAGCCCGCTTCCAGCGCAGATTCAAACATGTAGCCGGATACCCGGGTATCCTTGCCAATAATGACCATGCAATGGCTGTCGCTGTCGGCCATGCGCGAAAAAACCCGGCCGCAAGCCCAGCCCAATTTGAGCATAAAATCTGGAGTGATAGCTCCCTCGCCGACCGCTCCGCGGATACCGTCAGTACCAAAATATTTTCTTGTCATTGCTATCCTTGTTCCGACAAAGCGATATACATGGCCACCGCATCACTGGTCTCGGCCACATCGTGCGTTCTAATAATGGCCGCACCGCGCTCCACCGCCAATACTGCAAGGGCGAGGCTGGCTGGCATCCGCTGGTCAACCTCGCGGCCAATCAATTTGCCTATCAGCGACTTGCGAGAGAGACCGACTAACAATGGCAAGCCAATGGCGGCCAGCTCTGGCAGGCCCGCCAGCAGCGCGAGATTGTGCTCGACAGTCTTACCAAAACCAAAGCCCGGATCAAGCAGTAAACGCTCCCGGGGTATGCCTGCGGATTCGCAGACAGCCACTCGCTGACCCAAAAAACCAGCCACGTCAGCAACAACATCGCTGTATTGCGGAGCGAGCTGCATTGAACCTGGCTCACCCTGCATATGCATCAGACATACAGGTAAACCACTGGCCTGCGCCGCTTCCACGGCACCTGGCCGCTGCAACGCTCTCACGTCATTGATCAGGCCCGCCCCCTGGACTGCAGCCTCACTCATCACCGCGGGTGTACTGGTGTCGATTGAAACGACCACGTCCAATTCGGCGCTGATCCGTTGGAGCAGCGGGATAACGCGATCCATTTCCTGCGCCTCTGCGACCGGCTCGGCACCCGGACGGGTCGACTCTCCTCCGATATCGAGGATGCTCGCACCCGACTCCACCATCACCCGAGCGCGATCCAGTGCTAAATCCAGGTTTAATTGCTCGCTGCTGTATAGCGTGCCGCCATCAGAGAAGGAGTCTGGCGTGGTATTGATAACCCCCATAATGCAGGGGCTGCTGAGGTCAAGCGAACGCCCGGCGCATTGCAGCACCGGACCAGGGAAGTTACTTGCAGGCAAGGATTGGCTCAGTGTTCACCGGCGGGGCCACCGATAGGACTGCTGGAGTCCTTGGTATCTTCCTCGCTGGCCGTTGCCTGGGCGCTGCCGCCCGAATCCCCATCCCAACCGCTGGGCTCTCGCGCTTTGCGGCCTGCCATGATGTCGTCTATCTGATCCGCATCGATAGTTTCATAAAGCATCAGGGCGTCGGCCATAGCATGTAACTTGTCCAGGTTTTCCTCGAGCAAGCGCTCCGAGGCAACATAACACTCGTCGATGATTCGCCTGACTTCCTGGTCGATCTGGGTCGCTGTCTCATCGGAAAGCGCCTGGTGCTGCTGTCCCGCGCTGCGCCCCAGGAAAACTTCCTCTGTGCCCTCGTCGTACATCAAAGGACCCATCTTTTCAGACAGTCCCCATTGGGTGACCATCTTGCGGGCGATATCAGTCGCCCGCTGTATATCGTTAGATGCGCCGGTAGTAATACCGTCTTTGCCCAAGGTCATCTCTTCGGCAATTCGTCCACCAAAGAGACTACATACCTGGCTGATGATATGCCTGCGGCTGTGGCTATAGCGATCTTCTTCGGGCAGGAACATTGTGACACCCAACGCCCGTCCCCGGGGGATGATGCTCACCTTGTAAACCGGGTCATGCTCAGGCATCAGGCGACCCACAATGGCATGGCCAGCCTCGTGATAGGCCGTATTGCGCTTCTCGTCCTCTGACATGACCATGGACTTGCGCTCGGCACCCATCATGATTTTGTCTTTCGCGAGTTCAAACTGCTGCATACCGACTGTGCGCACATTTGCGCGGGCGGCAAACAAAGCTGCCTCATTCACCAGATTCGCCAGATCTGCGCCAGAGAACCCGGGGGTTCCGCGGGCGATCTTGCCGGGCTCAACGTCTTCCGACAGCGGCACTTTGCGCATGTGTACTTTCAAAATCTGCTCGCGGCCGCGAATATCAGGCAGACCAACGACCACCTGGCGGTCAAAGCGGCCCGGGCGAAGCAGGGCCGGATCCAGCACGTCTGGGCGGTTCGTAGCAGCGATAACGATAACGCCATCGTTTACCTCAAATCCGTCCATTTCTACCAGCAACTGGTTCAAGGTTTGTTCACGCTCATCGTGACCACCCCCAAGACCCGCGCCACGGTGGCGACCAACCGCATCAATCTCATCGATGAAGATAATGCAGGGAGCCTGCTTTTTGGCCTGCTCAAACATGTCGCGAACACGGGAAGCACCCACGCCGACAAACATTTCAACAAAATCGGAGCCTGAAATAGAGAAGAAAGGTACTTTCGCCTCGCCAGCTATCGCTTTGGCCAGTAGTGTTTTACCCGTACCGGGCTGCCCCACCATCAGCACGCCCCGAGGAATGCGGCCACCCAGCTTCTGGAACCGACTGGGGTCTCGCAGAAACTCCACCAGCTCCTGCACATCTTCCTTGGCTTCATCCACGCCGGCCACATCAGCGAAGGTAGTGGTTATCTGGTCTTCGCCCAGCAAGCGGGCCTTGCTCTTGCCAAAGCTCATAGGACCGCCGCGACCGCCACCGCCACCCTGCATCTGGCGCATGAAAAACATAAACACAGCAATAATGATCAGGATGGGGAAAGAAGCGACCAGCAACTGGGTCCAAACGCTCTGTTGTTCGGGCTTTTTGCCCTCCACAACCACGTTATGCTCTAGCAAATCATCGATAAGCCGCGGATCTTCGACCATGGGCCGAATGGTCTCAAAGCGGCTGCCATCAAAGCGTTCGCCTGAGATAGTAAGGCCATCAACAGTGACTTTTTGCACCTGATCCCGTTGAATTTCCTCAATAAATTCCGAATAGCGCAATTGCTCAGACGGACTTTGCATATTGAAGTTGTTAAATACCGACAACAGGACAGCGGCTATCACCAGCCACAACAGTAAATTTTTAACCATATCGTTCAATGCTGCATCCTCTCAGGGGTTACCCTTACAGACCGGTCATCACCCACTGGCGCGGACCTGACAGCCATACTCCTCAATTATAGCTTCTATCCCCGCGGGGACGGGGAACCACAGGGCCTTTTGGTTGGCCCCGATACTGTTACGCGTAAACGCGGGAAAGATATCACCGCAATGTACTACAGATGGGGACTCCCGACCACGTTTCAACCCTTTACTGGTCGCAGAAGAAAGATCATTTAGCGCCCTTTAAACCCGCTCGCTACCAGATAAACCTCACGCGACCGGGGCCGGGAAGCCTTGGGCTTGCGGGTCAGCACCTTGTCAAAAGACTGGCGGGTATCCCGAAACAACTCATCAAAGCCCTCGCCCTGGAACACTTTGGTGACAAAGCACCCCCCCGGAGCGAGCACGCGGCGGGCCATATCCAGCGCCAATTCCACCAGATACATGGAACCTGGTTGATCAACCGCCGCCATCCCGCTCATATTAGGAGCCATATCAGACACCACCAAATCAACCGGCTCACCGTCTATTGCATGCAAGATACGCTCAAATACCTCATCCTCGGTGAAATCGCCCTGAATGAACTCCACGTCAGCCAGGTTATCCATATGCAGGATATCTGAAGCGACTACCCTGCCCTTATGGCCTACTAAATCCGCTGCGACCTGTGACCAACCCCCGGGGGCACTCCCCAGGTCCACAACCGTCATACCCGGCCTGATCAGGTGATCTTTTTCCTGCAACTCTAGCAATTTGTAGCATGCCCTGCTGCGATAGCCATCCCGCTTGGCCTGCTGGACATAAGGGTCATCGTGATGCTCTTTAAGCCAGGCCTTACTGGAAGATTTCTTCTTCGCCATAAATAATGTCTATAGTTACGTTTCGAGCCGGGGGCCCCTTGTGTAGAATACGCGCCCTTAGAAAGGGCCCCGGAGGCCCATTGTACCGTGGATTTACTATGAGCAAGAAAAGTAACGGAGAAATCAAGCAGCTGCGCGCTATCGGCCACAAGCTGAAACCGGTTGTCACCGTGGCAGGCAAAGGCCTTTCCGACGCTGTTGTTGCGGAAGTCGATCGCGCCCTCAATCAGCACGAGCTAATCAAGATAAAGCTGGCGGTGGGCGACAAAGAAGCGAAAACAGCGGTGACCGAGGAGCTTTGCGAACGCTCCGGTGCCGAAGTGGTGCAAAGTATAGGCAACGTCATACTGGTTCTGCGTCGCACTGCCAAACCCGATCCACGCCTCTCTAATCTGCTCCGGCGGCTCTAGACTGCCGGATCAGGGCTTCGCCCCAGCTGTCTGGCGCCAACTTCCCGCCTGACAAAGCACTCCCCCACAGCGCAATTATTGGTTATGATATCAACGAATTCCCAACGCGGAGGGGCGCCACGGTATGGGGAATATTCTAGAGTTTCCATCGGAACAAGCCAAAGGGCTGGCTTTTCTCGACCGCCAGATTCGCCAACTTCTCACCAGCAAAGGCGCTGACGATGAACTCATCGACTTCGCCGCTCAACAACTCACCCGCATTTATAAACGCATCAAGGACTCCGAGCAGTATTGCTTTGGCATTCGCCTGCCTGAAGGCTTAAGCGAACAGCAGCGCGCGGCTCTGAAAATTGATATTGATGCCGGCCTGGAGACGATTCGCAAGGAAAACCACGGGTTGATGATCGAACTGGTCGCACAGCTGGTTCTGGCACAAGTACAAATTTTCCAGCTGCGGCGCAGCGAATAAAACCCTATCAGGACGAGCGCGACCGCCAGAGCTTGAGCAACAATGGCGCCACTGCCGCAACGGCAAGAGCTGGCCCAACATGAAAGGCGAGAATGTGAGCGGGGTTATACATACAGGCAATTTGCATGTAAAGCGCGGGCAATACACCCGCTGAGAGTCCTGCGAGCACAGCTGCTTTACCCGGCTGGAGGGGATAAAAACGGCGTTGCCAGTAAAGCAGGGCGAGAAGCGGCGGGATTGCATAAACAAAGGTTTCCACAAAACAATGGTCGCGCTTACCCACCATGCTGGGCTCTAGTACTGGGCTAAACAGGCCCAACACAAAACCGCCCAACCATAATGCCATGAGGACGCCTACAGCTGTCGCCAAGCCGCGACCAAGTGCCGCCGGACTGGCCGCCCGAACTGCCACCACCGCAAGACCGACTGCAGCCATAATGCCCAACAGCATTTCCAGCATAAAACGAGGTTCAGATTGCAGCTGTTGCAGCGCGGTCGGTCTGATGGGCCCGAGAAAGTGAGTGACCAGCACAACATAGGCGGCACTCACAAAAAGCCAAACCGCGGCCAAAACAACAGGGTTGGGCGCCGGCGAAACAGGCACCAGGCCACTGGTTAAACTATCCAGCAGTTCGTCCCGGTTCCTCATATTGCATCAACCTCCATCATCTTGCGTAATCGCTTGACTGCCCTATGCACCCTCACTTTGAGCGCACTCTCGGAAATTTTCAGGCGGCACGCGGCCTCTTTAGTACTCAGGCCCACTATTTTGGTAAGTGTCAGTGGATCTCGCAAGCTTGCTGGCAAACTTTCGATCAAGCGACCACTGGCGAGTTCTTCATCGGGCCCGTTGACCGCGGGCTCAGGTGCACTGTGTTCGGGGCTGAAATACCGGCCTCGAACGCTGGAGCGACGAATAGCATCGGTGGATTTATAGCGCACAATCGCAAACAGCCAGGGACGAAAAGGTCGGCGGCTATCGTATGTATGGCGTGCTTCATGCACCGCAATCAGCACCTCCTGCACACAATCTTCGACAAAGTCGTATCCCCCCAGACGAGACCTGAGATAACTGGACACCAATTCCGATAACTCTACCAACAGTTGCCGATAGTCCTCTTCATTACCGGATTGGGCGCTGGTCATTAGTAATGACCAGCGCCTATCGTCTTCGGCGTAATGATCCGCTTTTGCCTGCAGCATCGACTCCCATGGAGAGACCGCCGATATGGCGGGCACTTCTTGAATCCCTATTACCTAAGTGTGACCGTAATACGTGCCACTGGGTTCCGCCAGTCGTAGGTAGCAGGGCTTAGGGTATTCCCATTAAGCCGATGGAACCCGTTACTAACGTGAACGAATCCCTCATCTCCCTCGGCCAACTCGCCGTTGTATCCTTCGCCACCGCAACGTGGGCCTGGAATATTGCGGCATTTCTGGTCATTTTCCTCGGTGCCCGCATCATAGGCCTTCACATAATAAGTTACCGAGCCTTCCTCAGGGAGCGACATACCGTTCATAGCGACAAAAGTGTCGTTGGTCGGAATGAGCATTGCCGCCATCGATACAACATCATCACTGTAAGCATCAATCGTCCACGAAACGGTGCTACCCGGCTCCAACAAACCGGCCACGGTCTGCACATCAGATACAACATTGATTACAGCGTCTGTCAGCGGACCGGTATCGCCGCCCTCTGCAAGAATCTCCAACTCCATACTGGCAGGCTCACCAATCTCAAATAAACTGATATCGGAAGTGTGAGAAACCAGCAGCTGAGGCGTAAACGTCTGTCCTGGAGTCAGATTCGTAATGGAGACGTCGTAGGACTCCATCGTTGCGCTTGCGGCGAAGAATTGTAACCCTTCGAAGCCCTGCGCAAAGACTGGTGAACTGGCGAGAGCGACCGCCGCTATGAGAGAACGTGATTTGAACATGATGACTCTTCCTTTTTGTGTGGGTTCACACACCAATTCGCAGGAAATAGGCAAAAGGTTACATTCACATTAAAAAAAATTATCCAACAAGCAGGCCGGTCACCTGATAAACCAGAATCGCAGCGGCATAGGCAAGTGCGAAATAGCCGACGAACATCTTCAAAGTCAGGGAGCGAGAGGCGCTCTCCTTGGCGAGAATCGCCAGTGTCGAAACACATTGCAGAGAGATCGCAAAGAACACCAATAAGGCGAGACCCGAACCCAGAGCCAGGTCACTGCCCTGAATATGCTCAACCAGAGGCACCATATTTTCATCTGCGCCCTCGATACCGAATATGGTGCCTAGCGTGCCTACGAACACCTCCCGGGCTGCAAAGGAGGTAAAGATTGCCACGCCATAGCGCCAGTCCAGACCCAGGGGTGAGAATACCGGTTCAATAAAGTGCCCGAGCTGCCCCAGCCACGACTGTCCAAGATCAGCGCCATAGTTGGGGAAGTAACCGAGTAACCAGATCAGCAAAGTCACCGTAAAAATAATCTTGCCGGCCTTGGTCACAAAGTGCTTTGAGCGATTCCAGGCATTGCGAACAATCGGTTTTAGCCCCGGAAGTCGATAAGGCGGCAACTCGAGAACGAACGGCAGGTCATTGTAATGATCTTCCTTCGTCCGCGAAATCAGGCCGGTGACGATCAACCCCATCATCATTCCGAAAAAGTAAATACCGAACATCGCCAGTCCCTGCAAACCCACCAATCCCCCCAGCGCAGTTTCCGCAGGGATAAACGCAGCGATCAGCAGGGTATAGACCGGCAGCCTGGCGCTACAGGGCATCAGCGGGATCGCCATATAGGTAAGCATTCGCTTGGAGGGCGAGTCGATAGCCCTGGCGGCATAAATTGCGGGAATCGCACAGGCAACGCCCGACAGCATCGGTATAAAGCTCTTGCCCGTCAGGCCAAACAGGCGCAGCGGTTTGTGGCAGATCAGCGCCGCTCTGGCCATATAGCCAGAGTCTTCCAATAGCCCAATAACGAACGTGAGCACAAAGATCTGGGGGACAAAAACCAGGAACGCACCGATCCCGCTGAACAGCGCATCAGACGTAAAATCCTTAACAACCTGGTTACCCAACAGCGGAACGACGGCATCTGCCATCCAGGCCAGCGATCCCTCCACTGCATCCATTACTGGCGCTGCCCAGGTAAATATCGACTGGAACAACAGGTACATGATCAGGAAAAAAGATACGCCGCCGGTCAGAGAATGCAGGAAAAAACTATCCAGACGGTTCTGGGTACGAACCAGGACATCGCCCTCTGGCCCAAACCGGTGGGCCAGCTTGTGTGCTTCTCCCCGCAGGATTGCGTCGGGGGTATCAACCAGGTGAGCGCGTGGTTCGCGCAATTCATCCCGATCAGCGGATAGTTCCGCGACAACTTGATCTATCCCTTTGCCGGAACGTGCCGATATCGGCAGAATGCGTGTGTGCAACGCTGCCGACATGCCCTCCACGTCCAGCGTCAGGCCGTGCTTATCAAGAATATCGATCATATTCGCCAATACGGTGACTTTCTTACCGTTACGCTCACAGTCGCGAATCACCTGCAACGTAAACAACAGGCTTTTTTCCAGGCGCGTCGCATCAATTACACAGAGCACCTGCTCTACCTCGGGATCTTCCAGAGCACGCTCGAAGTAATCCACCGCCACCTCTTCCTCTGCGGAAATGGCCTGCAGTGAATAGGTGCCAGGAAAATCTATCAGTACTTTGTCGGGCAGGGCCTGTAATTTACCGGATCCAACATCCACGGTGATGCCAGGAAAGTTGGCAACTTTCTGGCTCAGCCCGGTGAGGCGATTGAACAGCAGGCTCTTTCCTGAATTCGGGCTGCCGATAAGAATAATCTTACTCATGAGTACCACTTAGCCGAACCGAGACGTGGGCGGCCACCTCATCGTCCAGGGAAAACACCGTATTGCTGACCTGGTAGACCTTGGGAGCTCCAAAAGAGGGGGACTGCAGACAAATCACGTGCTCCCCGGGGTGGAAGCCAAACTCCATCAGGCGAATTTTGTATTTTTCTGCAAGGGCATCGTCATAGCCCAGAATTTCACAGTGGTCGCCTGCTTTCAGGGACCACAGAGAGGGGTTTACAGCCACCGGGTACTCACAGTGAGGGATCAAAGTAGCGCGAGATAATAGCAGTAATGAGAATGATTTGCATCAAAATGAGGTGACCGCAGCCCCCGACTCACTTATTATTTCGTCGCGCGTGTACGCAAACCCCGAAATAAAGAGGCGATTAATCCATGACTACTCTAATGAAAACACTGTTCGCGTCCCTGCTGGTACTGGCGACATTCCAGACCGCACAGGCCGACAGCTACAGCGAAGCAAAAGCGATTTTCCAAAACGCCGGTGAAAGCGGCACTTTTTTTGGCAATTCTTACGGCTATGCGCTTTTCCCTACTATCGGCAAGGGCGGCATGGGCATCGGCGGGGCTCACGGCTCAGGCCGTGTCTATGCTAACGGCAAACATACCGGTGACACCAAGATGACCCAGTTGACCATAGGATTCCAGCTGGGCGGGCAGGCCTACAGCCAGGTTGTTTTCTTCGAGGATAAGCGTGCCTTTGACGAATTCACCTCGGGGAATTTTGAGTTCGGCGCACAGGCCACGGCTGTAGCGATTACGGCTGCCGCAGGAGCACAGGCAAACACGGGTGGCGGCGCCCAAGCTGGCGCGTCCGGTGGCAAAAATGACGCTGGTACGGTATCCGGTGGCTATCGCAAAGGGATGGCGATATTTACTGTTGCGAAGGGTGGACTGATGTACGAAGCAACCCTGGGTGGACAGAAGTACAGCTATACAGCCAAGTAAGGCCAGAACGAAAAAGCCCCACCTTCCGTCGGAAGGTGGGGCTTTTTATTGTGCGGAATGAACGACTCGCTAAATGTGTTGCACCTGGTCTATCTCGTACTCGATATCTCCGCCGGGAGCCTTGACGATAACAACATCGCCCTCTTCCTTGCCAATCATGGCACGAGCAATCGGTGACCCTACAGAGATACGGTTGTTTTTCACGTCGGCCTCATCCTCACCCACAATCGTGTAGGTTACGGTTTCGTCGGTCTCGACATTAATCAGGTCGACCGTGGTGCCGAAGATGACTTTCCCGGTCCTGGTAATCTGGGTCACATCGATGACCTGGCAATTGGACAGCTTGCCTTCGATCTCCATAATGCGGCCTTCAGCGAAACTCTGCTGCTCGCGGGCGGCATGATACTCGGCATTTTCCTTGAGGTCGCCGTGCTCACGCGCATCGGCGATCGCGTCAGAGATACGTGGGCGCTCTACTTTCTTGAGGTGCTCCAGCTCTGCCCTCAGGGCAGCCTCCCCCGCCACTGTCATAGGTACCTTGTTCATGCAGTAATACTCCCATGCAGGTCCTGTAGCCTGCGAACCTTCTTATCACCTTCCTGTTGCATCGACATTGTAATGGCTTCTGCGGCAGCAAGCGTTGTTGTATAGAACACCCGATGCGCCTGGGCACTGGCCCTGATGGGCGCAGAATCTTCGATAGCCCGGCGTCCTTCTGTGGTGTTGATAATAAAGTCAGCCTCGTCATTCTTGATCATGTCCACAATGTGAGGGCGACCTTCGAGCACCTTATTGATGCGGCGAACCTCCAAGCCAGCTTCTTCCAATGCCGTGGCGGTGCCGCCGGTAGCAGCAAGACTGAACCCAAGGCTCACCAAGTCGCGCGCAACGCCTACAGCGCCGGGCTTATCGACATCGCGGACGCTGATCAGCACGGTGCCAGTAGTGGGGGGCGAATCACCGCCACCCAGCTGGGCCTTGGCAAAAGCGGTGGCGAAAGTGTCACCTACACCCATGACTTCACCGGTTGAACGCATCTCAGGGCCGAGAATGGGGTCGACACCGGGGAATTTGTTGAATGGCAGTACCGCCTCTTTGACGCTGTAGTAAGAAGGCACAATTTCCTTATTAAAGCCCTGCGAGGCCAAGCTCTGGCCTGCCATGCAACGCGCCGCCACTTGTGCCAGCGAGTGGCCGATGCACTTGGAAACAAAGGGCACGGTGCGAGATGCGCGAGGGTTGACCTCGATGACGTAGATTTCGTCGTCCTGCCAGGCAAGCTGAACATTCATCAGTCCGCGAACGCCCAGTTCCAACGCCATCTTCTTCACCTGCTCGCGCATTTCATCTTGCACGGCCGGATCCAGGCTATAAGGTGGCAGCGAGCAGGCTGAGTCGCCAGAGTGAACGCCCGCCTGTTCGATATGCTGCATGATCGCACCAATCACCACCTCTTCACCGTCCGATACGGCGTCGATGTCGATTTCGATTGCGGCGGAAAGAAAGCTATCCAAAAGTACCGGTGCATCATCGGAAGCCTGCACCGCGTGGGTCATATAGCGCAGCAGGTCCTCCTCCCGGTAAACAATCTCCATGGCGCGCCCACCCAGTACGTAGGAAGGGCGAACAACCAGCGGATAACCAATGGATGCGGCCGCTTCAACCGCCTCTTCAGTGCTGCGCACTGTGGTATTGGCAGGCTGCTTCAATCCCAGTTTCTGGATCATCTGCTGGAATCGTTCTCGATCTTCCGCACGGTCGATCGCATCCGGTGTGGTGCCGATAATAGGCACACCGGCTTCTTCCAATGCACGGGCCAACTTAAGCGGCGTCTGCCCACCAAATTGGACAATGACTCCTTTCGGCTTTTCCAAATCAACGATCGCGAGTACGTCTTCCAGAGTTACCGGTTCGAAATACAGGCGGTCAGAAGTATCGTAATCGGTGGATACAGTTTCCGGGTTGCAGTTAACCATGATGGTTTCATAGCCGTCTTCGCGCATGGCCAGCACAGCGTGTACACAGCAGTAGTCAAACTCGATACCCTGACCAATTCGGTTAGGGCCGCCACCCAATACCAGAATCTTGTCTCTATCAGAAGGAGCGGCTTCGCACTCCTCTTCATAGGTGGAATACATATAGGCAGTAGCGGAAGCAAACTCTGCCGCACAGGTGTCCACCCGCTTGTAGACAGGCTTGATGCCCAGCCCTTGGCGATGAGCGCGCACCGTGTGCTCATCACAAGCAAGTAATACAGCCAAACGTTCGTCGGAGAATCCCTTACGCTTAAGGCGGAACATCTGGTCAGCAGTAATATCGACCAGCTCAACGCTTTTCAGCCCATTCTCGGTCTTAATGATGTCTTCTATCTGCACCAGGAACCAGGGGTCAACGCCGGAGAGCTTGTAGATTTCATCGACGCTCATACCCGCCCTGAAAGCATCCCCGATGTACCAGATACGCTCCGCTGTCGGATTAACCAACTCAGACAAGAGCTCATCACGCAAATCTTCATTATCCACATCAATCATGTGTTCAAAGCCGGAGGAGTCGACTTCCAGACCACGTAATGCTTTTTGCAGTGATTCCTGGAACGTGCGGCCTATCGCCATCACTTCGCCAACCGATTTCATCTGTGTAGTCAGTCGAGTATCTGCACCCTTGAATTTCTCAAAGGCAAAGCGCGGTATCTTCGTGACCACATAATCGATCGCTGGCTCGAAAGACGCCGGAGTCGCACCGCCAGTAATATCATTTTGCAGTTCGTCCAGGGTGTAACCAATTGCCAGCTTCGCCGCCACTTTAGCAATAGGAAAACCAGTGGCTTTTGATGCCAGTGCCGACGACCGGGAGACCCTTGGGTTCATCTCGATAATGACCAAACGGCCAGTATCCGGACATTGGCCGAACTGTACGTTGGATCCGCCTGTCTCTACACCAATCTCACGCAAAACCGCCAGGGAGGCGTTCCGCATGATCTGGTATTCCTTGTCCGTCAGGGTCTGGGCGGGAGCTACGGTGATCGAATCACCGGTGTGAACGCCCATGGCGTCGAAGTTTTCAATCGCACATACGATGATGCAGTTGTCATTTTTATCACGCACAACCTCCATCTCGTATTCCTTCCAGCCGATCAGCGACTCATCGATCAGAAGTTCATTGGTGGGCGATAGGTCCAGCCCTCGCATGCAAATTTCTTCGAACTCATCCCGGTTGTAGGCAATACCACCACCCGAACCGCCCATGGTGAAGGACGGACGGATAATACAGGGGAAACCAATGCTATCTAGTACCTGGAAAGCTTCTTCCATGCTGTGGGCAAGGGAAGCTCTGGGGGTATCCAGGCCGATGCGCTTCATCGCCTTATCGAACAGCTGCCGGTCTTCCGCCATATCGATGGCTTCTTTAGTGGCGCCAATCATTTCCACACCGTGCTCATCGAGCACGCCGTGACGTGCAAGATCCAGCGCACAGTTCAGCGCCGTCTGGCCGCCCATGGTCGGCAGCAGGGCGTCGGGCTTCTCTTCTTCGATAATACGGGCCACGGTGCGCCATTCGATGGGCTCGATATAAGTGGCATCGGCCATCGTCGGATCGGTCATGATGGTGGCGGGGTTGGAATTCACCAGAATGACCCGGTAGCCCTCTTCGCGCAGGGCCTTACAGGCCTGGGCACCTGAGTAATCGAACTCGCAGGCCTGGCCAATAACAATCGGACCAGCGCCAAGGATCAGGATGCTCTGGATATCGGTTCTCTTGGGCATGCTTACTCCCCGGCGCGAGCTGCGATCAGCTCGATGAAATGGTCAAACAAGGGCGCCGCATCATGTGGCCCCGGGCTGGCTTCAGGGTGACCCTGAAAGCTGAACGCTGGCTTGTCGGTGCGATGGATGCCCTGCAGGCTGCCGTCGAACAGAGACTTGTGAGTCACGCGCAGGGTATCGGGCAGAGTATCCTCATCGGCAGCAAAGCCATGGTTCTGGCTGGTGATCAACACCGTGCCATCGTCGATATTCTGGACCGGGTGATTGGCGCCGTGGTGACCGAACTTCATCTTTACCGTTTTGGCGCCGGAAGCCAGCGCAAGCAGCTGATGGCCAAGACAGATACCAAAGACAGGAATTTCTGTTTGCAAGAGTTCCTGGATCGCCTCAACGGCATAGGTGCAGGGCTCGGGGTCACCGGGACCATTGGAAAGAAAAACGCCGTCAGGATTCATTGCCAGCACTTCCGCTGCGGGCGTCTGGGCCGGCACCACCGTGAGACGACAACCGCGATCCGCCAACATCCGCAAGATATTGCGCTTGACGCCATAGTCGTAGGCAACCACGTGCCAGGGCAACTCACCTTCTGGCCTCTCGCTATGGCCCTTGTCCCATTCCCAGCTACCCTCGGTCCAGCTATAGGGCTCCGCTACCGTCACTTCCTTCGCCAGGTCCATGCCTTTCAAGCCGGCGAAGGCTTTGGCTTGAGCCAGCGCTTCGGCTTCATCGATGCCGTCCCCTGCCATCAGGCAGCCGTTCTGGGCACCCTTCTCCCGTAAGATCCGGGTGAGTCGACGGGTATCGATATCAGCAATGCCGACAATGTTGCGGCTGCTCAGGTAGTCAGAAAGGCTTTGTTCGTTACGATAATTGCTGGCCAACAAAGGAAGATCACGAATCACCAGGCCCGCGGCCCAGATGCTGCTCGACTCCTCATCCTCGGTATTGGTACCGGTATTGCCGATGTGTGGATAGGTCAGGGTGACAATCTGGCGGGCATAGGAGGGATCGGTGAGGATTTCCTGGTAACCGCTCATGGCGGTATTGAATACCACTTCACCAACGGATGTGCCGCTGGCTCCGATTGCTAAGCCTTTGAAAACACTACCATCTTCAAGGACTAATAGGGCGGAACTGGACAAGCAAAGCCTCCATCATCAGGGGAAAACCAGGGCATTCATACGCTTGATTCGCGCGCTCACAAAAAGGCGAGATGGGATTACGCATCTCGCCTTTTTACATAAATTCAGCTCTGGTTTTCACAGGAACACACAGTGTCCGACGTTCACTTCGGACATGCGAAATCTGGCGGAAGATTTTAGGTGAATGGACTGTGTCTGTCCAGTCAGTTCGAGCCACTAGCAGGAATATGTATCACCCTGGCTTCCCCGCGGCCACGCTCATCCGCAGCGGCTGCAACACTCCCCTGCTGAACAGTGATAGCGGCAATGTCACCCAGGTTGCCCCAACTATTTTGCTTGACACGGTAACCCATTTTTTCCAGCCCGCTGCGTGTAGCGACCGGAATTTCTCGCTGGTCATGGCGAATCAACAGCGCGTCCGGCAACTGGTGGTGAAAGCGCAGCGCGTTAACCGCTTGCTGAGGCGGCATATTAAAGTCGTAAAGATTAAGAATAACCTGATAGACAGAGGTGAAAATGGTGCTTCCTCCGGGGGTACCTAGCACCAGTGTCGGCTCGCCATCGCGCAACAAAATAGTGGGGGTCATAGAAGACAACATGCGCCTGCCCGGCGCAATAGCATTACGATCACTACCGACAACACCAAACTTGTTCGGAACACCCACCTTGGCGCTGAAGTCATCCATTTGGTCGTTAAGCAGAAAACCTGCTCCCGATACCACCACGCCGGAGCCAAATTCCCAGTTTAAAGTATAAGTGAGCGATACGGCATTGCCTTGGGCATCCAACACTGAAAAGTGCGTGGTGTCACTGGACTCAAGGCCCGGAAGCACTGTCTCTGCGGGCGATATTGAATCAGGACTTACGCTACGCGCCCGCTCTTGCAGGTAGGCATCGCTTAGCAGGCTGGCAAGCGGCACATCCACATAATCCGGATCTCCCATATATTCCGCCCTGTCGGCGAATACTCGCTTCTCAAGCTCCGCCAGCAAATGCACATATTTTGCCTCGTTATGCCATAGCTCTTTGAAATGGACACCCGCAAAATCGCGCATCTTCAGCAACTGCACCAAAGCGAATCCACCTGAACTGGGGGGAGGTGCGGAAACGACTTCGAACTCCCTCCAGGACTCACGAATAGGCGCGCGCCAGACCGCCTTGTAACTCGCCAGGTCCTGCATTGAAATCAAGCCGTCACTGACGCGCATTTGCGCAACCAGCTGACGAGCAGGCAACCCGGTGTAAAACGCATCGGGGTTGGACGCGAGCAATTTCAGGGTCGCCGCGAGCTCGGGCTGCTTAAAGGTAGCGCCTGCCTTCATCTCGCCGAAGTAGGTGTGGAAATTGGTCTCTCCGGCATCGCCTGCAATTTTTTCCTGCGCCATCACAGCCAGGGCTTCGGGCACTGAAAAGCCCTGTTCGGCCAGAGTGATTGCCGGCTCCAGCAAACGCTGCCAGGGAAGCGTGCCGTAACGTGCGTGCGCCGCTTGCAAACCTTTCACTGTGCCAGGTACGCCAGAAGCTCTGCCACCCACAATCGACATTCGCGGCTGGAAATTGCCACCCTCATCCAAAAACATATCGCGGTGAGCGCTGGCGGGTGCCCGCTCCCGAAAATCCAGGAATGAGGCCTCGCCATCAACATAGGCGGTCATAAACCCGCCCCCGCCAATGTTACCGGCCTCCGGATAAGTGACCGCCAGCACAAAAGCAGCGGTCACTGCCGCATCAATGGCGTTGCCGCCGTCCATCAAAACAGCTTGAGAGGCCTCCGCGGACCAGCGATCTGGCATCGCCACCGCCGCTGTTCTGGCATAACCGTTGGCGGAAAAAACAAAAACAGTGATAAAAAGCAGTGCGCGCATTAACATCTTTGAAAACTCAACTTTAGTTACGGGCCAATAATGCCCACTACCCACTGAAAAGGGAAATTCGATGGCATACACCAATGGCAAGTGTGCGGTAATCACCGGAGCGGGCTCTGGCATCGGCAGGGCACTGGCCCTGCAGCTCAATGAGGAGGGTTGCGAACTGTATCTCTCAGACATCAATCCCCAGACGCTCTCGGAGACGGCAGAACTACTGAAGCGGCAAGAGGTACTCTGCGACCAGCAGACACTGGATGTGGCCGACAATGACGCAGTGCAAGCCTGGGCGGACCGGATCGCCGCTTCCCGCGACCAAATAGATATTCTCATCAACAATGCAGGTGTTGGCTTAACCGGGCCCGCGGATGAGAATCCCTACGAGGACATTCAGTGGCTGATGGGAATAAATTTCTGGGGAGTCGTTCATGGCACCAGGGCGTTTCTTCCATTACTGCGCAAGTCTGCGTCCGGGCACCTGGTGAATCTGTCCTCCATGTTCGGCATGGTCGGTGTACCCACACAATCGGCCTATAATGCATCAAAGTTCGCCGTGCGAGGCTACAGTGACTCCGTGCGCATCGAACTGCAAGACACCAACATACACGTGTGCTGCGTTCACCCAGGAGGCATTAAAACCAACATAGCCCGGGTAAGTCGCGGTGGAGAAGGCTCGCCCCAGGAGAAGGACGACAAGTTTCAGCAGATGGCGATCACCACCGCGGAATCAGCTGCAGCGCAAATCATCAAAGCCATTGAGAAGCGTAAAAAACGACTGCTTCTGGGCATCGACGCAAAGCTCGTCACCTTTGCGAGTTGGTTGGCGCCAGTCAGTTATCCAAAACTGCTTGGGCTATTTATCAAGGTGGACCTTTGAGGCACCAGAGACGGGTCGATTCCAGAACGCTCTCCTGCGGAGAAGCGCTTCTGCTTGTCTTTGCATTTTTCATTGCTCACAACAGTTGGAGCCAGCCCGTGGCCATAGAACCCGGTGTTTCCATCGAGCTCGCCCAGCAGCGAGCAAAAGTCCTGAGCAAGATCAGCTATCAGCTTTTCCTGAATATAAAAAGCGATAGCAAGGCACCCATTTTGGGTCAGCTTGTCATCGATTTTGAGCTCAACGACGAACACCAACCGTTACAGCTCGACTTTCAGCAATCACCCGAGCATATCCAATCTGTCAGTAATGAATCTGGGTTAATTGACTATGAATTCAGCCACGAGCATTTAATCATTCCAGCCAATGCGCTGACGAAGGGTGCCAATCGACTGGAGATACTCTTCACGGCCGGCGAGAGCTCTTTGAACCGAAATCCAGACTACCTCTACACACTGTTCGTACCGGACCGGGCCCGAACCGCCTTCCCGCTGTTTGACCAGCCTGACTTGAAAGCGCATTACCAGTTATCGCTGCAATTACCCACGGGCTGGGATGCGATATCCAATGCTCCACTCAAGGAAAGCAAAGAAGCTGATGACGGTGTTATTTATCACTTCGAAAATAGCGAGCTGACCAGCTCCTATCTTTTTTCTTTCGTCGCCGGAAAGTTTGAACGCGTGTCCAGAAAAATAGACGGTCGCACAATCAGCCTACTCCACCGGGAAACCGACGAGGCCAAGGTTTCGCGCAACCTGGACGCTATTTTTAACCTGCACCATGATGCAATCAAGTGGATGGAGAATTACACCGACATCCCCTACCCCTTCGCTAAATTCGATTTTGCCTTAATCCCCAGTTTTCAATATGGAGGCATGGAGCACCCGGGCGCTATACAGTACCGCGCTTCGTCGCTATTGCTGGACGAGTCCCCCACCCAGTCACAACTTTTGGGGAGAGCCGGCCTGATCGCCCATGAAACCGCCCATATGTGGTTTGGCAACCTGGTCACCATGAGATGGTTCAATGATGTCTGGACCAAGGAAGTGTTCGCCAACTTTATGGCAGCAAAGATCGTTAACCCAGCGTTTCCGGACGTCCAGCACGATCTCAACTTCCTGATGCGACACTACCCCGGCGCCTACGCTGTCGATCGCAGCAACGGCAGCAACCCGATTCGCCAGAAGCTGGCCAACCTGAACCAGGCCGGCCAAATGTATGGGCCCATCATCTATCTCAAAGCACCTATCATGATGCGACAGCTTGAGTTGACGGTTGGGGAAGAAAACTTCCGCAGCGGCTTGCAGACATACCTTGAAGACTTTGCCTTTGCCAATGCGACCTGGCCCGACCTCATTACTATTCTCGACGCACTATCTTCGACAGACTTAAAAACCTGGAGTGACGTCTGGGTGCACACCGCAGGTCGGCCAAATTTTGAGCTCGCCATTAACGATTTAGAAGGAACAAAGCTCATACAGCAAGATCCCGAAAGTCTGGGCCGCATCTGGCCTCAACAGTTTTCTGTGGCGTTCGCGACGGGCGCCGAACTCATCAACAGTAACCAAAGCCAGACTGCCATTTCGAGCCAATCCCTGCAGCTTAACTCCGACGGTCTCGGCTATGGCTTCTTCCCCGTCCAGGATAAGCGCCTGACCCATCAAAGCCACATCGACGAACTGGCGAGGGGCGCCTTGCTTATTGACGCCTGGGAAAATTTTCTCAATGGAGATAAGGCTAGCGCCAACGAGTACCTCAAGACACTGCTCGCCAGGATCGAGGTTGAGGAAAACGCACTCATACTGGAACAGGCGCTTGCCCAGCTTTACCGTATCCACGCCAGTTTTCTGCCCGCTGCGGATCGAGTTGACATGCAGGAATCACTGGAAGACTCACTGCGCAATAAGCTTGAAATTGCAAGTGATCCAGGAATATCCAGATTGTTCTTTGATACGTATCGTGAGATCACAAGCACCGCAAAAGGACTCACCTACCTCCACAATCTCTGGACAGGAAGCACTGCCCTGGAAACACTGCCACTTTCAGAGACTGACCGGATACATCTGGCCGAAGTGCTCGCTTTACGCCAACCCAAGGATTCAGAAAAAATTCTGACCAGCCAGCGTCAACAGATTAAAAATCCGGATATGCTGAGACGCTTCGACTTCGTGGCTCCGGCACTGTCAATGGACGATGAAGTTCGCGATAGTTTCTTCAAAGGGCTCGAAAAGCCTGAGAACAGAGCAACAGAAAGATGGGTTCTGGATGCACTGGCGTACTTGCATCATCCCGCCAGGGTAGGCCAGTCAGAGAAGTACATTCTGCCAAGCCTGGAACTGCTGGAAGAAGTGCAGGTCACCGGAGATATCTTCTTTCCCAGTGGCTGGCTTAACGCCACCCTTCAGAACCACCGGTCACGATCTGCGGTAAAGGTCGTGCTGGAGTTTCTGGCACAGCGGTCTGGCTATAATCCACAGCTGCGGATGAAAATTTTACAGGCGGTCGATATGGCGGAGCGGGCAAGCCAGTATGCTGTTCGCGCGCAGGCATCCGGCTAATCGACGAAAGGGCCCATCATCCGGCAACCAGAATTTTCTCAAGCGCCTGGCGAATACCTGCAGGAATAGGCACTGCCTTGTCCCGGGCCTTCTCTACAAACACATGCACGAAGTGGCCATGGGCAGCCGCGCTGGCCTCCCCTTTGCGAAATATGGCGATGCCGTACTGCACAGAACTATTCCCCAGTCTATCGACGCGAACACCTGCCTCCAATTCATCCGGGTGGGCCAACGGCGCATGGTAAGCGCAGCCCGAATTGACCACATAGCCCACTATTGAACCATCGCTTATATCAAGGCCGCCCTGCTCAATCAGGTAGCGGTTTGCAGCGGTATCGAAGTAAGAGTAATAGACGACATTATTGATATGCCCGTAGATATCGTTATCGGCCCAACGCGTAGAGATCGGATAGAAAACCGGATAGTCATCGCGTGTTGGGGGCAATTCTCTACTCATGCCTGTTCTCCATAGGCTGCCCGATAAATACTCAGTGCATCCTCGTAGCTCACATCCCTGGGGTTGTTCACCAGCAGTCTCTGCTGCTCCATTGCGTCTTCCGCCAGCATTTGAAGGTCAGCGGCAGCAACGCCAGCAGCAGCCAGCGTAGCCGGCAGCTCCAAATCGTTGATCAGCTGCCGCAACGCAGCAATCAGGGCTGATGCCCGCGCTTCCTCGCCATCGACCTGCAGTCCGGGTACAACCAGCTCCGCCAGTTCAGCATAGGCGCTAGCGGCCACAGGCAAATTAAAATCCATTACCGCCGGCAGAACCAGTGAGTTACTGAGCCCGTGAGGAATGTGATAGCGGCCACCCAACGGATAAGCGAGTGCATGAACCGCAGCCACCGGTGCATTGGCGAATGCCTGCCCTGCCATACAGGCGCCTAACAGCATGGCCTCGCGTGCCTCGGCGTTGCTGCCGTCATGCACCGCGGCGCGAATATTCGACGCTAGTAGATCCAGGGCCTTGCGCGCAAGGTTGTCTGATATGGGATTTTTCTGATGTCGTGAGGTGTAGGCCTCGATGGCATGCACCATGGCATCTACACCCGTCATCGCCGTTATCATTGCCGGCAGGCCAAGCGTCAACTGTGCATCCAGCACTGCCACATCGGGTAACAAGACGGGTGAAGAGACGCCCGCCTTGGTGGTTTCCCCGGTGGTAATAACTGCTACCGGAGTCACTTCGGAGCCGGTGCCGGCAGTTGTGGGCACCAATATCAAGGGCATGCGCCCTCCCTTCACCTGGCCAACGCCATAGAGCTCCGACAAGGACTGCTCCCCGCCCATCAGCGTTGCCGCGACCTTGGCCACATCCATAGAACTCCCGCCACCAACAGCAATGACACCATCTACGCCCTGCACACGCCCCAACTCTGTTGCGGCCAGCACGGTAGCCTCAGGGGGATCTTCGCGCACCTGGTCAAACACCACCGGGACCAGCCCGCTGCCCGTCAATGCTTCGATCACAGGTTGCACCAGACCAATCTCCACCAGCCCAGGGTCGGTGATGAACAGCGGTTTTTTGACCCGCAAAGGGCGTAGTTGTTCAGCCAGCTCCAGAGCACTGCCGAAGCCACTGATAATTTTGGTGACGGTATTGAACTCAAACCCTTGCATCATCTCTCCTGTATCCCGTATTGGTGGCCCGCCGAAACTAATCCATGACCCGTGGGCTTGCAAGCATTTTGCTGACTGGGCCCGCACTGCTATGCTAACCCACTCATCAGATCCATAAGAATAGAGTGATGAATACCAATAGTCCTGCTGACATGGTGCGTCAATTGGCCAACCGGTACGCTGGCCGCGCCGTTGACCCGGCAGCACGCTCGGAGCGGGTTCCGGTCAACCACTATACCGATGCTTCCAGGTTCGCCCTGGAAAGAGAGAAGTTGTTCCTGCAGCGTCCACTGGTGTTGGCGCATGAGTCCCAGATTCCAAAGCCCGGGGATGCCATTGTGCAGGATTGGTTCGGCTTGCCGCTGATGACCGTTCGCGACCAGCATGGCGGCATTAACACCTTTATGAATGTCTGCCGACACCGGGGGATGCGCCTTGTCCAGGAAGAGGGCCAGACCTGCCTACGCTCTTTTGTCTGCCCCTATCACCAGTGGACCTATGGACTTGATGGGACTCTGCTCAATATCCCCAGACCGGAAAGCTTCCTGGACCTGGACACCAAAGACCTGGGCCTGGTAACAGTGCCCACGGCGGTGCGACACGGACTCATCTGGCTGCAAGCCACACCTGGTGGCAGCATGGATATCGACTCTCATCTTGCAGACCTGGAAGATGACCTGGACTTCTTTAGTCTCGGCACGTTTCAGTATTGCCAACATAGCGTGCGCAAAGTCCCGGCAAACTGGAAGCTGATTCAGGACGCGTTTCTGGATGGATACCATGTCACCCGCTTGCACAAAAAAACGGTGGGGCCTTTTTTCCCCGATGCGGTGGCGGAGTCCGATTTTCTCGGTGATCACATGCGTAATTGCGTCGCCCGCAATGAGATCGCCGAGGCAGTGGACGCGGTGATAGAGGCGCCTGAGGATTTGCGCAGGGTTTCCACCTTTTCCTACACTACTTTTCCGAACTCAGTGATCGTGTTTCAACCTGACTACACCAGTCTCATTTGTCTTTTCCCTGAATCGGAAGACAGCACGATTTTCGTGCACACCATGCTCACCCCGCATCAACCCGCAAATGATGAGGAACGGGACCATTTCCAGCGCTCATTCCAGTTGATAGATGAGGGGGTGTTTGCAGCTGAGGATCTATTTGTGGCGGCTGGTGCCCAAAAAGGCATGTCTTCAGGCACCAATGACTACCTGATATTTGGCGGACTGGAGGAAGCAGCTGCGCGCTTCCACCAGTTAATAGAGAAAAGGCTTAGCTAATAATCAACCGTCCCTGAACGTGGCATTCACATTAGACATCGCCTCTGCCATGTAGGGCTTAAGCTCATTACGACCTACCACCATTCGGTGCACTTCATCGGGGCCATCTGCCAGGCGCAAAGTCCGCTGGGCCATATACATTCCCGCCAACGGCGTATCCTGGGAAACACCCAGTGCACCAAACATCTGAATGGCCTGGTCAACAATACGGATAGACATGTTGGGGACTGCAGTCTTGATCATGGAAATCCACACCCGCGCTTCCTTCGGGTCTACATTGTCCATCATCCAGGCTGTCTTGAGGGTGAGAAGCCGGGCCTGTTCAATATCCATACGCGCGTTGGCGATGATGTCAATATTGCCGCCCAGACGCGCCAAATGCTTACCAAAGGCCTGGCGCGAAACAGATCGCTGGCATAACAGTTCCAGGGCTTTTTCTGCCGCACCGATCGCGCGCATGCAATGGTGAATACGTCCCGGGCCAAGACGCCCCTGGGAAATTTCGAAACCACGACCAGGGCCCAGGATAATATTGTGCTTGGGTACCCGAACATTATCGAACTTCTGGTGCATATGGCCGTGAGGAGCATCGTCCATGGAAAACACATTCATAGGGCGAATATTGGTAAATCCAGGAGCGTCAGTTGGGACCAGAATCTGCGACTGTTGTGCGTGTTTAGGTGCATCGGGATCGGTTTTGACCATAACGATCATGATCTTGCAGCGAGGATCTCCGGCACCGGATACATAGTGTTTCTCACCATTAATCACCCACTCGTCGCCATCGAGCACAGCTTCGGTGCAAATATTGGTGGCATCAGACGACGCCACTCCCGGCTCAGTCATGGCATAGGCAGAGCGAATTTCACCATTCATCAACGGCTCCAGCCACTGCTTTTTCTGAGCCTCGGTACCGTACTTGTGCAGCACTTCCATATTTCCGGTATCGGGCGCTGAGCAGTTAAAGGCTTCCGCAGCCAGGTGTGATTTACCCATTTCCTCAGCGAGGTAAGCATACTCAATGGTATTCAGCCCTGAGCCACTTTCGCCATCGGTAAGAAAGAAATTCCATAAGCCACGGGCCCGTGACTTCTCCTTGATAGTCGACATGATCTCGGTCTGCCGCTCGGTGAAGCCCCAGCGATCACCCACATCGATCTCTTGAAAAAATTCATGCTCTATCGGCAGTACTTCATTGTCGATGAAGTCTTTGACTTCCGCCAGCAGCGGCGCCACACGATCACTGATTCCCAGATCCATAATTCTACCTTTGTGCGTTTTGAAAGGAGGTGAAGTGTAGCAGCTGCCAAAGCTGATAGATGTCACGCAGGCGAAAAATTTTCATCGCTGGCTCTACCTCATAACAACAAAAGCCGGGCAATGCCCGGCCTTTGCTGTGCGCTAGAGAGACCTAGAAGTTCAAGCGAGCATCAAACCCATAGGTAGCAGGAGCACCAAAGTAAGATGCCGTCCAGAAACCAAAGGGAATGGTGTGTTGACGGTATTCTTCATCGGTAATGTTTTTACCCCATAGGCCAAACTGCATGCTCATATCAGAACCAACTTTAACTTCGCTCAGAATCAGGCTGGCGTTGATCGTTTCAAAATCGTCGATCCGGCTAGTGGCATTCTGCGTGGGTTCAATATAGGGAACGTACTCATCGTTATAGTTCCAGTCGACGTGGAAATCGAGGTTGCCCCAGCTGCAATTACAAACAGCCCAATCCAGGGCAACGCTGGCTGTATTTTCGGGCGCAAACGGCAGGTCCTTGAAGTCCTTTAGATCAACTCCATTCTCTATAAACTCATTGTATTCGCCATCCAGATAGCCGTAATTAACTGAAAAACGCAGCGCGTCTATAACCTGCCAGATGAACTCGACTTCTACTCCCTGGAAAGTCGCCTCACCAGCATTTTCAACATTAGAGGCGGCGCCACCGGAACCCTCCAGGAACACCGAGACCTGCATATCTTCAATATCATTCTGGAAGGCTGCAATATTCAGCTGAATATGATCATCCGCCAACCGTGACTTCATGCCGAGTTCATATGACATCACTGTCTCCTCGTCGTAGCCCTGATGGAAAGCATCACTCGTGGGCGCCTCGCCATTAAATCCACCGGACTTCCAACCTTGGGCAAAGCGCGCGTAGAAGTTGATATCGTCATTCAAATCCCATGCAGCCGCGAACGTCCCGGAAGTGTTGTCCCAGGTATCTGAGTCTTCTTCAGAAAATGCACCAACGCCACCGGTAGAACTGTTGGGATGGTCAATATACTGGGAACGCTCCTCTTCTGTGTAGCGCATACCAAGCGTCAGAGTCAGCTGTTGCACAGAAGCAGGCGACCAGTCGGCCTGCCCGTAGAAGGCCAGGGAATCGTTATCAAGGCCATAGGTGTTATTGTCCGTAGGGGACCCGAACAAGCCAAAGAAAGTAATCGGGTTAACAACATCCGCTTCCTCGTCAAAGTAGTAAACACCCATCACATAATTAATCGTGTCCGTTGTACCCAGCAGCTGCAGTTCCTGACTGGTCTGCTCATAGGCAATATCACGAGACGAGTGGAACACATCCATATTGGTACCGTCGATATCGATAAAGTCGCCGTAATCGAGCTCACGATATGAGGTGATTGATTTAAGGGCCACATCTCCCATAAAGCCCCATGTGCCTGCATCCCAATCGAGGGTCAGCGCATGGCCATCGGTCTCAGACACTTCATACTGCGCATAGTCATTGCTGATACTGGAAGCGTTTTTATCCTCAGGCACCTGATAGAGGCTCATCAGGTCACCCAGGAAGCCGAGACCCTGAAAGTCGAACAGAAATTGATTTACATCGGTCAGCTGTGCCTTGGAAGGTTCCTGGTCACGCTCACTGGAGTCATAGGAGTAGCGTGCTCGGAAGCTGTCAGTAATATCCCACAAGGCGTCTAGTCGCCAAACCTCACTATCCAGATTATTGAATTCATCGCTTGATTTAGGATTTACAAAAGGATTAAAACCGCCCGTAGGGTCGTTATCTACGTTGTCGTAAAATCCATCCCGCTCGGCTTTGGAGTAAGCCAGGGATGCACGGAAGCCTCCCATAGCGCCTGTATCCAGACGCAGCTTGGCCTGCTGGTAACCCTCGTTACCCACGGATAGGTCTACCCGGCCACCAAAATCCTCTGCCGGCAAGCGCGTGATCAAATTGATAGCGCCACCCACTGTATTCTTGCCATAAAGCGTACCCTGAGGACCGCGCAGCACTTCAACACGTTCAAGTTCCGCAATTTCAAATATTCCACCCAGATTCTTACCAAGGAACACGCCATCCAGGTACATACCCACGGTGGGTTCCCAAGTGACCGCAGGATTAATCGTAACCGCACCGCGAATTGAAATTGTTGCCCCACTGGTGCCGCCGGGTGATTCCACAATTTGCAAGTTAGGAACGAAAGAGGCCAGATCCTTAATAGTGGCGATGCCCTGGGCATCAATGGCCGCCGTGTCGAAGGCGGTCACTGAAATAGGTGTGTCTTGCAGCGACTGCTCGCGCTTCTGGGCGGTGACAATCACCTCTTCAAGCTGCGCCATAACGTTACTGGCAGCGAGTCCCGAAGCGAGCAGCACGGCTGCGGGTAACAACTTGCGGTTGCGGTGTGTAAACATGTGTGAACTCCCGGGTTTTTAAATCAATGATGTGTGCGGGCTCTTCCCTGCGTCCCAATATACGAAATTCCCCTGTCTATTGTGTGTGAATTATTAACAGAGGTATCCGCATGGCCGTTATTATTCTCAATAAAAACAGCTAGTTACAAATTACAACGACGCCACCGTCTGCCAAGAGAGCGTCTGGTCAGCCTATTTGAACCGACCTACGTGATGTATCGCAAGGTGCGACATCATGCCTCAGGCCACCTGCGACCCGCATCTATATACTGCTCCGGCTTATTTCAGCCAACCAACCGGAATACCAATGCATCGTACAGCGCTTTATCTGGGATTTACCGTCGCCCTTGTTTCCCTGAATACACAGGCCGATCACATTGAGGAATTAGTGATCAGCGCCAGTCATGACACTCGAACTATCGATATAACCGATGAGCTGGTGGTGTCCGCCGACGTGGCCCAGTTACTGAAGAAAGCACCAGGGGCCAACGTGAACAGCAACGGTCCCATTTCAGGAATTCCCCAGTACCGGGGCATGTACGGATCGCGTATTGCCACGTCCCTGGACGGTACCCAATTGGCGCCCTCTGGACCGAACTGGATGGACCCACCCCTGTCCTATGCCCGCAACGGACAACTGGAGTCGCTAGAGGTGTATCGTGGAATTGCACCGGTTAGCGTGGCCCAGGAGTCTATCGGCGGTGCGATAGATGCCCGCTCCCAGCGGGGTGAATTTACTGGAAGCCAAGACTTCAGCCTCAGTGGACGAGTTTTAGGTAGCCTGCAGTCGGCAAATGACGGCACCCAACTTAGCGCCGCTGCTTATGCCTCCAACAACATGCATAAGCTCAAGCTCTCCGGTGTGCTTGAGTCAGGCGACGATGCCGAGTTTGCAGGGGGCGACATCACCCCCACACAATATGAGCGCCAACGCTACGATGTGGGCTATGGATTAAAACTGGGCGAACACAGTTTGCAGTTTGACTACGGTTACAACGATACGGGCGAGTCCGGAACGCCGGCACTGCCCATGGACATCGAGAGTTTTGGCGGTGACCTCTACGACCTGGGCTACCGATTTGAGCGCGAGGGCGAACTTGAAGTCTCCGCCACTGTGTTCGCATCCAAGCTGGATCACAGCATGACAAACTACCACCTGCGAGCCGCGCCATTGGACAAAAGCCTCTGGCGTAGCAATGTTGCCGACAGTGACAATGAGGGCTTCAAGCTACACAGCACAATGTTCGACTCACAGGGTAACTGGACCTTTGGCTTTGACGGTTTTAGCGCGATCCATAACTCCAACATAAACAACCCCAACAACTCCATGTTCTTCGTGGTGAACTTTAACGACGCAGAGCGCGAGGTTTATGGTGTGTTTTTGGAGCGCGAACATGAAATCAGCCAGCGCTGGAGCGGAGAGTTCGGTATTCGCTACAACCAGGTCAACATGGACGCGGACGAAGTGGATGGCACACCCGCCAACATGATGCCTCCCGCTGCCATGCTTCGCGATGCGTTCAATAACGCCGACAGGGACCAAACCGACTACAACGCCGACCTGGTCGCCAAATTCTCATGCAAAACCTCACAGTCCACCAGCTGGTATGCAGGTTTCGCCCAGAAAAACCGCTCGCCAAGCTATCAGGAGCGCTATCTCTGGTTACCCCTGGAGGCGACCGCAGGACTCGCGGACGGCAACACCTACACCGGCAACATCGCGCTGAAACCTGAAACCGCCCGTCAACTAGATTTCGGTATGGACTTCAGCAATAACAGCTTGAGCATGGCACCAAGGATTTTCTACAGTGATGTAAAGGACTACATCCAGGGCACACCCAGCGAAATCACCCCCGCAGTGATGATGGTGCGGATGATGAATACCATGAATGGAAGCAACAATCCCGACCCACTGCAGTTCAATAACGTGGACGCCACTCTTTATGGCTTTGACATGGACTGGGCCTGGCAATTTTCTGACAACTTAACGCTATCAGGCATCGTCAATTATGTCCGCGGCACACGCGATGATATTGATGACGAGCTCTATCGAATCGCCCCACCCAATACCTCAGTTCGTCTCGACTATGTCAGTGGCAACTGGGGGGCAGGTATCGAGAGCGTGCTTTACAGCGCACAAAACAAAGTGAGTGAAACCAATCGTGAACTGGAGACGGCAGGCTATGGCTTGTTGAATTTGAGTGCCACCTGGCAGGCGACACAGCAACTGCAACTGGCTGCAGGCGTGCATAATGTGCTGGATAAGGAATTCCGCGACCATATGGCAGGTTACAATCGGGCCCAAAATCCGGATATTGCCCTGCGGGACAGGCTACCGGGCACAGGCACCAACATCTTCGCGCGGTTAAGCTATACCTTCTAATCGGAAGTTAAAAAATCCTGTCTCGGTTCAACGCCAATCACGGACAACGGGTCGGGGTGAATAATCACTTCAGCCCCAGGGCATACGCGCACAACCTCCACCTCGACCTCATCTGCAATCCGATGGGCCTCCAGCAGGCTGAGGTCGTCATCCAACTCGATATGCATTTGCACAAAAGCAGCCGTACCTGAGCGCCGGGTGCGCAGGTCGTGAAACCCCCTCACCTCCGGATGGGCGAGCACCGTGCGCTCGATCACTTCACGATCTTCGTCTGGCAATTCGCGGTCCATCAGGTGATCAAATGCGTGAGTGATGATTTCCCAGGCACTGTAAAGAATATAAAACGCGATCGCCATGGCAAACAGCGCATCGAAACCAGGCCAGCCCCAGTTCGAAAGAGCCAGGGCCAGCAAGACACTGGCATTGACCAACAAATCTGTACGGTAGTGCAAAGCATCCGCACGAATCGCCGTGGAGTCGGTGCGCCTGATGACGTGCCGCTGGAAATTCAGCAGCAGTAGGGTCATAACAATGGAAAACACCATCACCCACATTCCTAGCTGGAATGACTCCATGGCTACTGGAGCCAGCATCCGTTGCAGTGACTCGTTTATAAGGAAAATAGAAGAGCCGGTAATCAGTGCGGCTTGTCCCAGGCCTGCAAGGGCTTCCGCCTTGCCGTGCCCAAAGCGATGCTCGTTATCAGCAGGAGACAGAGCGTGACGCACTGCAAACAGGTTAACCAGCGAAGCCAACGCATCCAGCCCCGAGTCAACAAGCGTTGCCAGCAGACTCACAGAGCCAGACACTTGCCAGGCAACCAGCTTGGCGGCTATCAGCACCAATGCCACAGAAACCGAGGCATAGGTTGCCAGCCGCATCAGGCGTGCTGATTCTTGCGGCCCAGCTCTCTGGGTGACTTTTGACTGACTCATGGGTCGGAGCACTGCGCTCGATCAAGCATCCATTTGTGAAGCCGGGCGGATGAACAAACCCTCGGCACTGGCGGTTACCTCGCCATCGACCCTCATCTCACCGCGACTGAATTGCTTGCGACCACTGTTTTTCTCAGTGACCGCCCATAACTCGATAGGGCGATCCAGAGGGGTATGCCGGTGATATTTTATCGTCAATGTGCCCGTAAAGCCCGCAGAACCGGAGATGACATTGGCCATGGACAACATTTCATCGAATACAGCAGCAATGATGCCGCCATGAACACAATCGGGAGGTCCGGCGTAAGTGGGCGAAAACAGCGCCTCACCCCGCACCTCATTGCCGTCTCGCCACATTTTTATGGGGGGTGCTATCGGATTTCG
Source organism: Halioglobus sp. (assembly GCA_039979015.1). Taxonomy (GTDB): domain Bacteria; phylum Pseudomonadota; class Gammaproteobacteria; order Pseudomonadales; family Halieaceae; genus Halioglobus. The sequence continues at coordinate 63,808 of JBDWAD010000007.1, read as the reverse complement.
TGTTCCGGTGACAGGGCTGTAGGGCATACAGCGAGTGAGATCATCTTCCATCCAACCCACTCCGGGAGTGTCGCTGGCAATTGATATTGTAGACCAGCCCTCTCCCTGCTGAAGGTAAGGTGCAAGCGATGCCATTGCCGCTCGTATGTGCCCTGTCGCTTCCGCCAAAACCTCATCAGGCGCATGACTACAACGCAGCAGGTGAATCAACTCCCCCGCCTCGTCATTGACCGCTTCAATCAGCTCTTTGTCGCTTTTTTCCGTGTCTTGGTGGAAAGTCATAGTGATGCCCTGCTCCCTGCCGAACCCTCAGAGTGACCGAGGGCTGGCATTCTCGCAATGACAGCAGCACAATTTTGGTCCACCAGTCCAACATGACAACCCAGTGCTAGCGGCGGGCAACGCCCAGCTCGCCAAGCGTTGCGGCCATATCTTCAGCGGAAGTCTCGGGGTTCACGTTCTCGTCGATCTTGAGTATGGTGCCGTCCTTACCGATATAAAACGTGTGGCGCTTGGCAAAACCCATCAGGTGCAATACACCAAAGGCCTTCGCTGCTTCTTTTCCCGGGTAACTCAGTAAGGGGAAGTCTGCGCCAGTCTCTTCGGCAAAACCGATGTTGTCCTCCAGGGGATCTACACTCGCCATAAAATAGCTGACGTCATATTCGCGGATAAGGTGGCCGTTTTCAGCCAATGATTTGCACTCAACGGTGCAGCCGCTGGTATAGGCCTTGGGAAACCAGGCGATGACCACCGCCTGTTTATCCATGTAGTCCGATAATGTATAGGTATTGCCATCGGAGGCCTGCAAAGTGAAATCGGGGGCAACATCGCCAGGCCCAATGGTCTGTCCATGGGACGATGCCCCCATCATCAGGCCGAGGGTAAGCAAAAAAATTCGAGTAATATGCATTGGACTTAGGCTCCGGCGACGGGGGGTGTAAAAATGCAGCAAGGCAGGCAATGCGCTCTACCCACCGCTGTCAGATGTCAGCTCTTAGCGCTTTTCGCTCTCAAAATGGGTATCGGCGCTGGATACATCGCCTGGGGTTCTGAGTCCAGCAGAGGCTCAGCCGAAGAGTGGACAAACTTCAAAGCCTGCACCGGTATCTCACCAAGAAATACCGGTGTTGTAAGCGGCCTCTCATACGCCCGTCCGCGAATAGACTCATACTGAACGTCCATTTCTGCGATCAGCGCTGCTCGTACCTCTCTCGCTTCGCCGCCGGTGGTTACGCCACCGTGAAATTGATGAAACGTGCCTTCGCCCAGCAACAACACGTGCACGACTCCAGTGTACTGCAGGACTCGACTGTACAAATCGAGATTAACCAGCCCACCACCCCGCAGATTGAACCGGGTATCAAGGCCGCCCAGGGAAGCCCAAATTGCCCTGGGAATGCTGATACAGTTGCTCTCACTGCCAGGCCGAAAGAACCCCTCGTCACAGGATCCACTGAAACAGGCAATGTTGAACAGTCGGTATCCATCGTTTTTCCAATCGACAGAACTGATCAATGCTTGATCCTGTTCCGTCCCGTAGCCATGATCGACCGCCTCCTGCTGCACCTGCTCGCCAATGTGGTAACCGGGAACGGTGACAACCGCCCGTTCGTCCAGGCGATGTCCACGGATGATATTTCTGACCAATCCTGGCGTAACCATCCTGGCGCCATCAATCATCACGCAAACATACTGGCCCAGGCTGATGCCTACACCGTGATTGATGGCATGCACAGGCGTAGGCTCCCGCTCAGCACGCAAATGGTAGCTGAAGTTCCTGGGAAGGCCCGCGACAAAGCTGGCATTCAGGTTATTGCTGGACTCGTTCTCTACTACGATAACTTCGTAATCAGACTCGCTAACGCCCCGCTGATAATCAGCGCTCAGAGAATAGAGGGTATTTTCAGCCTGCTTTGGCATGTCATAGACGATCACTACGATACTGACCAAAGGCCCGGTATCAACGACAGCGCTGAGAGAAGTCGTCTCTCTGGAGGTTATCAACTTTCGTATTTGCGTTAGCATTCGAATGTCAACTCTAGCGTCTGGATCTTCAAATCAATTGAAGCCCTAAGGATTTTCCGACGACATTCCCTTGGTTTATCGGACCCACGATGATTTCAAACCAAAGATGCTCACGCTAGTGAATTGCCCCGCTACAAACACCACCTCCATGGGCGTTAGAAAAAGGCTAATCCTGCTCCGACATGCGCTGCCTCGACCCTGAACCTGAGATCAACAGGGATGAAACGTCCGGCATATCGCTCGGCTACTAACTATTTCGCCCATTTCGTGATGGACGATGCTCTTATAATTTTAACCACTTCACTTAACATTATATCGAGTGAAGCCCTTTAGCGCCAATGCAACGCTAAACGGTCATTACCGACGTCTAACTGGTTAAACCAGGCCCTTAAGGCATCGGGCCTCTATAGCGCATCATCGGGCCACAACGGCAGGCGCTGGTGCGTCAACCGGCGAAAGCGTTTGTCAGCAAATTCGAGGGATTTCTGCAGAAAAGTCACTGCCTGGGGGGAAACTGTTCCGATTAATGCAGGCTCTCGCCGCAAACTGTGGAATCCGCCCGGCCAATAGCTATGCAACTGTACACGATGGCGATCAATTTCGGCCTCCCGCTCCTCGTATGATGAGGTAGTCACACCACCATGATACTGATGAAACGAGCCCTCCCCCGGGGTTACGAATAAACGAGTACCAGGAAGCATTCCAAGGCTGCGATACATGTGCAGGTTAATGCTGCCTCCGCCCGGTAGTAAAAAATCCGTATTTGCATAACCAATTGCAGCAAAATTTTTCGCCGAAGCAAACACGCAATTACACTCCATGATGGGCTGGAGATAGCCACGTCGATTGGCACCACTAAAGGTCGAAATCCCGAACAACTGATAACCGTCGCCGCGCCAATCTGCCGAAGAGAGAAGCTCTCTTTCATATTTTAACTGGTCAGAAACCTCATTCATGGTGTGCTGTTCGCCAGCTCCCAGATGATAACCGGGCACCGCCACCACAGCATTTTCAGTGATAGAAAAAGCGTCCAGGCCAGCAGAAATAACGCCAGGGCTTGCCATTCTGGCGCCATCAATCATCAAACAAACAATAGAGCCTCGACTTTGGGAAAATGCCTCATTAATCGCATAGACCGGTGAAGAGGCAGACTCTTCGCGCAATGTGTAATGAAAATTTATCGGCAGGGAGTCGACGACAGATTGAGGGAGATTCTGCTCGGAACTATTTTCCATCACGATGACTTCGTAGTCATCTTCGCTCACGTTCCGCTGATAGTCAGGCGACAAAGATAATAGCGTGTTTTCCAGCTGCGTCGGCATTTTATAACCGATAAGAATGACGCTGACTTTGGGTATTGTGACAGGCAATTTTCGGAACTCTTGCTTAGTAAAAGGAGGTAGGGCTACCTTATCAGGAAAGTGAATGCATCAGCATTGAATCAATCCTCTACCCTTCCGGCTCGCTTCTCTATCTGGTACAGCGGCCTGCGCTTGGCTTCAATAAAGGTCTTGCCGATGTACTCCCCCACAACGCCAATGGCTAGCAATTGAAGTCCTCCCAGCAAATAGATAGGGATTACGGTAGAAGCCCAACCGGGCGTGGTTCCGCTTCCCCATACGGCGGCATAAAGAGCCCAGGCACCAAGCCCCACAGCCACCAGGAATACCAAGATACCCAGGCCGGCAATGATGCGCAGCGGAAGGACGGAAAAAGACGTGAGGCCCTGCAACGACAGCCCCAGCATTTTCCGCAGTGGGTATTTGGTCTCACCCGCTAGGCGTTGGGAGCGACTATAACTAACCCGGGCCGACGGCAATCCCAGTAAGGGCACTATGCCGCGAAGGTAGAGATGCGCTTCTCGATATTCTCCCAGGAACTGCAGAGCTCGACGACTCATCAGGCGGAAGTCAGCGTGGTCGGGTACGGTATCGATACCCACCTTGGCCAACAGCCAGTAATGCGCCCGGGCGGAACCGCGTTTGAAAGCCGAATCACTGTCGCGGTTCTCCCTCACCCCATAGACGATTTCATTACCTGCACAGTACAACTCGACCATTTTTCGCAAAACGCTGATATCGTCCTGCAGATCAGCATCAAGACTGATCACCGCGTCAGCGTCCATCTCCATCAGCCCGGCGTAAAGCGCGTACTGATGGCCGTAGTTGCGGCTCAGTTTGAGACCGCGGAACCGGCTATCGCTGGCGGCGAGCTGTTCAATAATCTGCCAACTGCGATCGCAGCTACCATCGTCTACAAAACAAATATGCGAGGCGGCGTCTGCCACACCATCCGCCACCAGCAAGGCTAGCTCTGCACCCAACTTTTCAGCGCTAAGGGACAATACGTCTTCTTCGTTGTAACAGGGCAGTACCAGCCCCAATACCGGTTTTTCCAATGTCTGCATTTGGGCACTCATCCCGTCACTCGCCAACCAGGTGCCGTCAAGGTTATCACGTACTATCCCTGCTTACCCACGTGCCCTGGCCCTGGCTACGTGCACGCCCTTCTTGATGCGTGCCAGTAAAGTACTGGCGCGGCGCGGCAGTAAGCTGATCAGCCGCTTGCGCATGCGATAGGCCACAGGGGAGAGGTCGGGGACGGTTTCCGAGTTTGCCAGGGCGTGGGGTGCCAGTGCCTCATGCACTGCAGGCAAGGCTAGCTCACTGACATACAGGAACGTATTGTACCGATACCAGGGCATGATGGTGGCCTCCTGTATCAGGGACGGCCGCAGCACATCATAAAGCCGGTAACCCTGCTCAGCGAACAGGTCGCGCCAGTAATCATAGGGCTGCTCGTTAAGGTGATTTTCGCCACCCTGACCAGGCGGTGCGGCAGAGAACATGACCAGGTCAGCGTGGCGGCAGAGGCTGGCAACGAAGTCGGCGGCACTGGACTCAGGCAGATGCTCGGCTACTTCCAGGCTTTGTGCCAGTGCAAATCGCCTGCCCAGGTCAAACTCGCGGCTCAGGTCCTGGGACTGGAACTCACCCTCTTCCACAAGCAATTGCTCCGGCTGCACGTAGTCTCCGTCCAACCCTAGCACCTTTGCTCCAAGGCCTTTCCAGACCCGCAGCCAGGCTCCTGCACCACAGCCTACGTCCAGCACCGAACCTATTTGCAAGGGCAAAGCGTCAAGCAACACCGGTAGCAACTCCCGGGCCGAGCGGGCCGCGTCCTCACTGATATAGCGGTAGAACTCTTCATCGTACTCGTACATTCAGTTTTTACTCCACCTTCCCTGTTGCCGGCGCCCGGTTAGCGATCATCGGATCACACTGCTTAACAGCCCCCAGGGGCAGCACCAACACTAGCCGTAGATTTTTATCAGCTGTAATTCCCGGTCCAAGCTTGCCGCGCCAAACGGTGTGCCCGCGACTGGTCAACAACAGTGCGTCCACTGCTCCTATGTAAACAGGCACCAGGCGCGCCAACAAGCGGGTCTCGTCAGCCAGCAGAATGTCCCGCACCGCATAGTTTAGCGCCCCGCTAACCGTGGCCTCCAGTTCCAACATACCGTGCTGCACTGCAAGCCCCTGCTGCAACGTTACCCCCACCGATGAACATGCTTGCAATTCTACCGGAGGGGGCAGGTACGGAGGCCGGGTATAGGCTGCGTGCCTGTGACGAAAAAGGTCATCAAAACTATAAACGTAAGCTGGTTTAAACCGCGACGGTGCCTTGCCCTTGCCACGGCGCAGTGCCGGATTCTCTCCTGCAGCGTAGAGGCGGGCCGCTGTTTGCAGGCTTTCCATTTCCTGCGCCAGGTAGTTACCCCGGGGGGTCAGCAACATCCAACCCAGCACTAACAGGGACGCCATTCCTGTCGCCTGTCGCGCCACTGGCAGACGGCGCCACCAGGCCAGCAGCAATCCCGTCACGCTGCACCAATAAAGAGCCACCACAGTGCTATAACGCTCATAGCTGGGGCCGTGGGCGTAGTTGGGTTGCTCCATCGCGCGGCCCAACTGGATTGCCAGAGCGGTACCCGCAGTGAGTGCTGCCAGGGTCAGGCAGAAGCTAATCCAAGGGGCAGGCAAGTCTTGCCCGGCCAGCAGGTTCCGGCCTGCCTTCGAGGCTGCGATAAGCGGCACCAGCAAGGACAGCGCCGCAATACAGGCAGCAGACAGCGGCCAGTTCGCCGCCAGCGGCCAACCCAGTACCGTCAGAGCCTTGTGCACAATGCGCCAGGGGGAATTGGCAGCCAACGCCGCCGCACCGAGTTCCCTTGCCTGCCTAGCCACTTCTGGGTCCTCTGACACCCACCGAGCGGCAACACTGGCGTCTGATGCAATGCCCTGCAGGTAAGCAAGAGTGAGAAGACCAGAAGAAACGAGGGTGACGATCAGTGTGCGACGGTTACCTCCCAACGCAAATAGAGGCAATAAAAGCCACAGGATAACGCCACTGAAGGTAGTAAACGCAGACAACGTGGCCAACAGGTAGGCCAGTAACCAGCGACCGCGGGACGGAGCGCCGCAAGCGCTGGACAGCAGAGCCAGCGCGCAAACCGCCAGTGCCAGTGACAGGTGCCAGGCGGTATTGATGCCATTAACCAGATTCCAAAGATTAGCAGGGGCAAGGAGGAAAAGGCCCCACATACCAGCGAGATACCACCAGTTCGCCTGGTAGCCGTCGAGGGCCCGACCGGCAAGGCGCAAGGGCAGCAACCAGAGCAACAGCAGGCCACTCCAACCCGCTATGTAAAGCAGCAGGTTACGCGCACCAAAATACTCCAGATCCAGCGCTACCAGCAGCCGGGGCAGGCCCAGACGATGGGCTGCATAGTGGGGCTCAACCAGAAACGTCAGCCATTCGCCGACACTGCCGCTCTGCAACAGGGGGCGCAGGTCGTCCAGTATCACGAACAGGTCGCGCCAGGGTAGCTGCGGATGCCACCGCCACCACAGTAACAGTGTCCACACCAGCCACCACAGGGCGCTTAGCAGCGCCGCCAGCGCCAGGCCCCGAAGCACGCGTTCCCCCCGATTATTGTCGATATGTTCTGTCATCAACCCCAGTTACTGGTGAGTGGCTAGACTCAATCCAGCGCCGACCTTAGAATATCGCTCCATCCTAATCCCCAGTGCGCCGAGTTGCACGCCGCAGGACCGAAGACTTCATGCCGAATGTGCGACCGAAGCCGGAACCACTCTCCCTGGACAGGCCTGTGCTGTTTTTGCACATCGCCAAAACAGCGGGAACATCGATCGTGCATTTTTTTCGCCAACGCCTAGCTGTGAACGCGGTCTGCTCCCACGGGGACTTCCTGCAGTACCCGGCAGGCCGCATACAATTTCGAGACCGGTTACTGGAGCATCGTTTCATTTCGGGGCATTTTGGCTATCGCCATGTCGCGGAACTGGTGGACGATTGCTACAGTTTCACCTTCCTGCGTGACCCGGTAGAGCGGGTGCTGTCATTCTATAATTTCTGCCAGCACGCAGACATGCAGCAGCGCTTTCCGGTGGCACGTGCGGCCAGGGAGCTGGGACTGGAGGGTTTTGTGAGCTCAAGGTTGCCGGAGGTATCCGAAGTAGTTGACAACCAGCAACTGTGGCAACTGGCCTGCATGTACTGGCGCGAAGATCGCAGGGTGCTTGCGCACCTGCCGGAACAGGACCTGCTGGCAATGGCCATCGAGCACCTGACCACATTTGATCATATTGGTCTAACCGATAGCTTCGACCACGACTTCCACCACATCCTGACGGACCTGGCTATTGACGAGCCGGTCCCACTGAAAAGACAGTTCGCCAGTCACAAACCACTAGTAAATACAGCGTTGACGCCATCGGCCCTGGAGCAACTGCTGGAGCGACTGCAGCCTGAGTACCAGTTAATCGCGGCGGCCAGGCATCTGCGCCAGGAACACGATCGTGGGTAGTGGCGCCATACCCGGTGTAAAGGCCAGCAGAAAACAACTACTGCTTGCCATGCTGCCGCTTTTATTGGTGGTCGCGTGCTATTTCACCTACCTGCTGCAACACGCCATTAATGTGCCATTGGCCGATGACATCTATGACGTATTGCTGCCTTTGACCAAGGTAACAGAGGCTGAAAGTCTCGCCGGCGCAGTTGATGCACTCTACGAAAAGCATACGGATCATCGCACTATTGCCTCGCGTCTGGTCTACACTGGCCAGTTGCTGGTGACGGGAGAAGTTAATTTTCGCGCCCTCAATTTTGCAGCCAATCTCGCTCTCCCTCTGCTATTGCTAATGCTTTACCGTATGATTGCGGGCTCGCCACAGCGCCTACTGTTACTGCTGCCGGCGGCATTGGTACTGCTGCAACTTCGGGTCTATGGAATTACGTTCTGGACCATGGCCTCGTTCGCCTATTTCTACGTCTTTGTTTACGGATTCCTGACAGTCTTGCTATTGCAGAACGCGGGACCCGTTAGACTGCTATTGGCAACGCTGACCGCCATCCTGGCAAGTTTCACCCTGGCTTCGGGACAAATGATATGGCTGGTGGGGCTGGCTAGCCTCGCGCTGCAGGCGCTTCTCCACAAATCGTTACCCCGCAGCTTCCTGTTGTGGTGGCTGCTGGCAGCTGTCGCCACACTTGCTCTGTGGCGGGCAGGCCTCGGCGACCGCATTGGCCTGGGGGAATTGCTGCAGTTATTTTTCGCCAACCCTCGCCACTACGTACTGTACACGCTGACCCTTCTTGGCAGTGTATTCAGCGAATCCAGCGTTGGGGTAGCCGCCAGCGGCGGTACCGCCATGCTGCTGGCGTTATGTGCCTGCACTCTCTGGAGATGGCGTGAAGCGGATCTTCGGCTGGAATTGTGTGCCTGGTTCATCGTGTTGTCGGTAATGACCATGGCACTGGGTCGGGGCTTCGCCACTGTCGACTACGGCCTTTCGTCCCGCTACAGTTTTCCGTCGGTGCTACTGTTGGCGACCACCTGGATAGTGCTGGCAAGCCGCCTGCAATTGCGGCACTGGAGCTTGCTGGGACCCGCAATTCTGCTGGCGTTGTTGTTCTGGGGACATTCAATCAATATCTACTCGCAAGCCCTGCAGCCTTACATGGAAAAACGGGTGCAGAATTTCAACCGCGGACGCTACAACGCCTGGCCACATCCAACCAAAGAAAGTAACGCCATCGTCGCGCTAGCCATTGAACAGGGCATTTATTCCCCGCCCGCCAGGCCATTGCCGCAGGCTGATATGACCGTCTGGAAGAGCGCAGAAGAGTAATGCGGCTATCGAGGTGCGCAGGCGTGGGCTCTAGCGCGCCTTCTTGCAGGGCTTGGGCTTCCATACCTGTACCTTCCAGGTGCCTGCCCCATGTCGTTGGGTCATGGACAAGGGAATGACTTCAGCCTTGCAGTAGTAGCGCTGCAGGAAACTGCGTCCGGCTACATTCTCGAACGGCGGGGGGTTTTGTTGGAAAATCCCGCGCATCTCCCAGGGTGATACCAGTACATAATTAAATTCCTGTCGCTGAACCTTGCGGTAAAGCCGGGTCAGGTATTCCTGCCACACGGCCTCAACACGCTCCTCAGGTTTGTCCTTTCGCATCCAGTCCGGTTTGTGTTTCGCCTTCGGAAAGTAAAACGTGTGACCATCCTGGAACACCGGCTTGCCACGTTGCAACTGCGCCATCACCAACATTTGGGTTGCCAGCACTTCGTCACTGGCGTCTATCAACGCCTCGACCCGCCGCCAATTGTCCATGTCGACGGAAAAGTCCTTGTGCAAGATGGACCATGATTGGTAGGCAGTAAGCGCCAGCAAGGGCACGACTAGCCACGCCCGTAAACCGGAAGACGCAACGGCCGACAGACCTGCTATCAGTAAAAACGGAGACATCAGTTGAAACAGATAGGTCATATAGTTGCCAGGATTACGACCAAGCCAGAACACAATGGCCATGCTCGCCCAGAACAATGCAAACCAGAAATAGTCTCCACGCTCACGCAAGAGGGGTCCATTCCAGCCCTCGCCCGCCAATCTGAAACCTCCAACCAGTCCGCCACGCCAACCCCCGGCCCTCAGTGAGACCATGACAAGAGCGACCAGTAATAACAGTAGACCCGCGTAGGTGCGCAGGAAGAAACCAAGCTGAATGAAAAGTATCTGCCACATATGCAGGCCCTCGATCGCCGCCGCAGGAGCAAACAGCGTATTGTCGAGGTAGTAGGGGCTGCTGGCGTGAACCAGGGCCAGGGTAGCTACCAGCGCCATTGCAAAAAAGACCCCAAGCAGCAATGCCCGCGCCATAGACACATAAAGGAACACGTACAGACACAGTATGGCCATACAAAGAATAAAGTACTGTTTGGTGTAAAAGGACAGCAACCCACAGATAAGGGCAAAGATCAGGCTGCCGTTGCTGAATCCGCGCCACCAGGGGACCGCCAGACAGACGATAAATAAAGCCACACCGGGCGCATTGGTGCTGGATACCGGCGTGGCGTAGAACAGCAGCGCCGCGTACCAGAGCACTGACGCCGCCAGTGCATGAGTGACGCTGCGGCTTCGTCGCCATGTAACCAGGGCAAGCGTAATGCAGGCCAGCACAATGAAGACTGCCGAGAGCGCGCGATGCAGCTGGAAGTGATTGCCAAACACCTGGCTGAGTGGAGCAGCTAGCATATTGTAGAGTGGGGGATAAACGTAAGTCATCTGCGGCTGGAACTCCCTCGTGTAGGGATTTCCACCTTCAGCGATAATGCCAGTCACCATGACCGCTGTGCCCTCATACAGATCGAGGGGCACCGGCGCTCTAATAATCTGCCAGTGATGCCATAGCAACAGGCCCAACAACAACAGGAAAATGCTGGTGAATAGATACTGCCAGGTTCTGGTCATACCGGGAAGGCCCCATACTCGCTGATGCTAGGCCGCGTCGACAAGGCCGCACGGTAGCCTTCGCGGGATTCTGCGCGCCACATTAGCAAAGACCTGTTGAGGGCGCCAATAGGCGCTGCTGGAAATCCCGACAGAGGGGAACTAAGATGGCCAATTGCGTCGACAGTAGTCGATAAAACCGGTTATCAGTGTATGCAATCCCGAATAGATAAGCTCAGGCAACCAAGTAATGCCATATTTCTGCAGGTGACTGCCATCTATGCACTGATAGCAGTGTGTGTCTGGTCGGTCAGCAGCCTCTGGGCTGGAGTGAATCCGGCATTCCTGTTGGCCTCAATCATTGCCTGGGCCACGATCGGCTGGTGCCAATTCGCTCTCTTCAATGCCTTGCATGAAGGACTGCACCGGCGGTTTGGCGCTCCACACCGAGATTGGGTGGGGTATGCCCTGACGGCATATCCGGTAGGCTTCGACGAAAGCTACCGCCAGGTTCACCTTGATCACCACAAGTTTTTCGGCGACGCCCGACGTGATCCCGACTTTCCCAACTACGGCCGCTTTCCCGTTTCTAAAGGAGAATTCCTGCTGCAAATGGGCCTGAACCTGTGCGGCTGGAATGCGCTGCTGCAGTTCCTCGGTATCCGCCAGGGCAAGTCCCCTGGCCTGGCAAAGGACAATGGTCGCAACATTCTTACCATCGCCCTGGCACAACTGGCTTTGCTGGGTCTTTTCGCCATCACCGTTGGCTGGCTTTACTACCTGTGGTTGTGGTTAATCCCCCTGGTTACTTTCGGCAAATTTTTCTCATCGACCCGGGCCTTCTGTGAGCACGCCAGCCCGGACAACAAGCCCACCATCAGGACCATCACTGGTTCTCTGCCGGGTGAGAAAATTTTCGGGGTGTTCTGTTTTCACTACCACGCCGAACACCACGAATACGTAGGCGTCCCCTATAACCAACTGGAACAGGCACACGAAATGGCGGCCGATACGCTGTATTACGGGGAAAAGGCTGAAGCCGCCCGCTATGAGCACTTCGATCGAGGTTACTTCCAACTGCTACGCCAATGGTACGGCAGTCTACCGGCCTAGATGAGCAGCGTCGCCTACCAATGTAACTACTGCAAGGGTACCCGCTCCGAAGTTGCCTGCGCCGACATCCGTGACTGGGAATACGGTGTCGATGGTAGTTACGACTACTACCGCTGCCGGGAGTGCCAGGGAGTCCAGCTACACCCCTTCCCCGAACTTGACGACTTGAAGCACGCCTACGACATCGACTACCACGGGTATGCAGAGGGCGGCAAGCGAGGCCTACTGTTCTCCCTGATGTACAGCGCCAAGGAGCGCCTGTTTCGCAACCAGATGCAACGCCTGGTGGACGAGAAGTCCCGTGTACTGGATGTGGGCTGTGGCGCCGGCGACTTCCTGCACAATATGCGCGCGCTAAATGTCGGGCAACTTCAGGGCATAGACTTCAGCGAGGACATGATCCAGCGACTACAGGAACAGGGCATAGACGGATTCTGCGGCACATTCGGCGATTTCCAGGGCAAAGCGGGCAGTTACCAACTGATTTCCATGAACAACTACCTGGAGCATACGCTGGACCCTGTGTCCGAACTGGAAAAGGCGTTGGAACTGCTCTCGCCCGGCTCCCACCTGGTAGGCGAAGTGCCTGGTTACGGGTCATGGGAACAGACACTATTTGGCCGCTACTGGGGCGGCAACCATATCCCCAGACACACCTATCAATACACTCCGCAGCGGCTGCAAGCATTGCTGCAAGAGACGGGATACAGTGAGGTCCGTATCAGCCATCAGCTCAATACCAGTCACTGGGCTCTGTCGGTGCAGAACTTCATGCAAAGGAAGGTGAGCGACCTGCGTAATAACCCGGCGATCGACCACGGACGTGGCCGCTTTTACGTACCCCTGCTGCTACTGTTCATCCCGGTCAACCTGCTCTGCGTGTTGGCTCGCAAATCTGGCTGCATTAAATTCAGCGCGCGCAAACCCGGACGGGATTCGCTTGATGGCTGAAGTCTACGATCGCGAAGGTTATTCCGCTGGCTACCCGATAGGCATTGAGAATCACTTCTGGCACCGCGCGCGCAATGACCTTGTATACCGCTGGTTACGGCGAGAACTATCCCACGACGAGGTAGTGTTGGACGTGGGCTGCGGTATAGGACTGGTGGTAGCTGATTTACGTGGCCGGGGTATGAATGCCCAGGGTGTGGAAATGGGGGAGGCGCCGGTCATGCCCACTGCACTGGGCCATGTGGAGACAGGTCTCGATTTGTTCAATCTCGAAGCCGCGCACAAAAAAACAGTCAACGCGATTCTGTTACTGGACGTAATCGAGCACATGGCCGATCGAGGCTCATTTCTGCAACGTATCGCCGAAGAATTCCCCAACTGCCGAACCCTACTGGTGACAGTGCCGGCCCGCATGGAACTGTGGTCGACCTTTGATGAGCACTGGGGTCATCACCTGCGCTACAATCGCAAACAGCTGAACGCCGAACTTACGGCAGCCGGTTTCACACCGCTACGCACAGCCTATTTTTTTCAATGGCTCTATCTGGCCTCACTTACCATGCGGCTGCTGCGCATGCCCAGGGACAACGCTTTCAAGCCAATCAAACCAGGCACCGTCAGCTCCCTGTTTCACGGCCTGGTAGGCGCAGTCACCCGACTTGAGAACCGCATAATGCCCGGTCGACTGCCTGGATCTTCCATTGCCTGCATTGCCAGACGCAGGGACGGCTAGACCCCATGCTGTTCAACTCCATCGAGTACCTGTTTTTTTTCCTGCCTTTAGCGCTCCTGGTATTTCATCTGCTTTCACGGGCGCCCAGCACTGAGCGACAAATCCTGTGGTTGGCCCTGGCCTCAATGTTTTTCTACGCCAGCTGGAAACCGGTCTACCTGCTGTTAATTCTAGGTTCGATTGTTGTCAACTTCACCCTGGGGAGAAAACTTGCTAGATGTCAGGCCGCCAGCCGCCGACCCTGGCTGATCTTCGGCGTCTGCTTCAACATGGGGCTTCTGGGCTATTTCAAGTACACCGGTTTTTTTCTGGATGGGCTCAACGAGTTTGGCCTGTGGCTGCTGCCCGTTCCGGAGATTACCCTGCCGCTGGCTATTTCGTTCTTCACCTTTCAGCAGATTGCCTACCTTGTGGACGTTGCCCGCGGCGACTGCAAGGAATATCAATTTCATCATTACGCTTTATTTGTACTCTTCTTCCCCCAATTGATCGCCGGCCCCATCGTCCACCATAGCGAGATGATGCCCCAGTTCGACCGGCTGCGGCCTCGTGCACAGATTCCCACAGACCTGGCGGTGGGCCTTACGCTGATTGCAATCGGCCTGTTCAAAAAGGTGGTATTGGCTGACAATCTGGGACTGGTGGCGGATCCGGTGTTCGCCGCCGCCGCCCAGGGAAAGCCGCTGCACAGTCTGGACGCCCTGATTGCCACCTTCGCTTTCAGCTTCCAGATCTATTTTGATTTTTCCGGCTACAGCGATATCGCCATCGGGAGTGCGCGGCTATTCGGCATCACCCTACCGGAGAATTTCCGCTCCCCTTATCGTGCCGCGAGCATAATTGAAATATGGCGACGTTGGCACATGACCCTGTCCCGTTTTTTAAAGGACTACCTGTACATTGCCCTGGGGGGTAATCGACGCGGCACCGCGCAACGCTACCGCAACCTGTTCCTGACCATGCTGTTGGGCGGCCTCTGGCATGGCGCTGCCTGGACCTATGTTGCCTGGGGTGGCCTCCACGGCCTTTACCTGTGCTGGAATCACGCCTGGCGCTACCTCATTGGCCGCCTGGGGCTGCGTAATTTCTTCGCGCTAGCGGCCTGGCAGCCCCTGTTCATCGCCCTGACGTTTACCGCCTGGAGCGTCGCCCTGGTCATTTTCCGGGCCGAAGGCTTTGATGCCGGCGTGAACATACTTGCGAGCGGGTTCGTCGATTTTTCCAGCGCGGCGCCTTTGTTATTGTCGGGGGTTTTCAATGACGGCTTGGCTGCCCAGATGGCACAGCTGGCCAACCTGACGTTTACCGGATATGGCGCTGCCAGTGTGCTGCTTGGCGCAGCTGGCCTGGTCTGCTGGGCACTGCCCAGCAGCCAGTCCTATCTGGCTGAATACCAGCCGGTACTGACACCGGATATGGCGCCGCTGCCGGCCACCCGCCTGGTCTGGAGGCCCACTCTCGCCTATGCCGCACTGAGCGGCCTCGCCCTGCTGCTGGCCCTGCTCAACATTGCCAGTGTCTCCCGTTTTATATACTTCCAGTTCTGATGGCAATGAGACGATATACAGGCTGGATGGCATTAACCCTGATACTTGGGTTGTTAACCAGTGCCGCGGTGAACTACCGGGTAGACCCTATGCAGTTGTTCCACCTTGCAAGCTCCAGTGCCAAGACATTGAGCAGGGTAGAGCAGTTTCCCAATATGCGAATGTACAAGCCGCTGCATATGTCCCAGCAGCCAGCTAACGCACTGATTATCGGTTCTTCACGCACAGGCGGGTTCTCACCCACCGACACCGGCTGGAAAGATGTCGATGCTTACAATGCGTCGCTACCCGGTATGACGATACAGGAAATGAACCACTTCCTGCGCTACGCCCACGCCCTGCGCCCAGTGAAAGAGTTGCTACTTGGTATAGATTATGAGCGTATTGTCAGTCCCCTGCCCCGCTCACGCCCGGGATTCGTGGCAGCCCGTACACCGCATCCTGTCAACGAATTACACTCCCTGAAAGCACGCAAACAGCGCTTTCTCGATTATTACACCGCCCTGTTTTCTACACAGTTCCTCAACGACAGCCTGATTGCTGCCACTGACTCAGGGCCGCATCTGCGTCGCTACCACGTGAATGGCTGGTGGGAGCCGACCAGCGACGAACTCAGTGGCCAGGGCGGCTACATTTTTGCACTGGGAAATCGTCTCAGGTGGGGCGAACAGTATCCGATAGATCCACAGCCAAACCTGGCGGCCCTGGAAGATATGTTGGCATTTTGTTACGCCAGCGGAATTCGCACCCGGATCGTGCTGACCCCGGCTCATGTTTCCATGGTAGATATGTGGCAGCACCTATCGGGCGCGAACATGTGGCGACAAACCCACCTTCGCTTACTACAAATCAATCGCGAGCTAGCCGACCAGCACCAAACCGAACCTTTCCAGGTCTGGGGTTTCGGGCACGAGAGCAAGTTCGTGGCAGAGCCCATCTACCGCACCCGTGATATACATAAAGCCTGGTTCTCAGACGGCATCCACCCGCGTCCTAAACTGGCGAAGTCCATTGTGAGTAGCATTTACCTCCCTGAAGCGGAGTACGGCATGCGCCTGGATCCCGCCGTCCTGGATGATTACCTGAGCAAGATCGACAGCCTGCGGAGGGATTTCATCGATAAGAACCGCGACCAGATGATGCGCCTGTACGAGCGCGCCGGCCACCCCAGCCCAAACTGGTAGATTACGCGCTTATAGGTCTAGAACTGGAAATAGAGAAATTCGCTGGCCTTGGAGATCATCATCACCGAGAACACGAAGATCATGGCCTGCAGGGCCAGCACTACCCCACTGGGCTTGAAACGATCCTTGAGGTCCATACTGTTGGGCGCCAACGCAACTATTCCGATGAAAAACACCACCATGGCACTAAGAATCCAGGTCGCCCACTGGTCTTTCTGTGCGGCTCCTTGCGCCAAGCCGAAGAACCAGGGCGCATCCGGCCCCATTAATTTAGCCGCAGAAACCTGCAGCGTATTGTTATCCAGCCCCAGCATGCCCTTATAAATTTTCGCTACGTCCCCCCAGGTGGTGGCACGGAAGATCACCAGAGTAAAACTGAAGAAATGGAACGTAATAAACCAACCAAGCCATTGGGGCATGACGATGCCGGTCTTTCGCCACAGGTGGTTAACCACAATGGCCCCGCCGTTGAGTCCACCGAACACCACAAAGGTCCAGGCAGAGCCGTGCCATATACCGCTTACAACCATGGCGAGAAAGCTTGCCATCATTCCCGCTTTGAATGTTATTTCACGGAATGACCTGAGAATCGTCTTGTAAACATAGGCGTTGATAAACCGCGTCAACGTAATGTGCCAGCGCTGCCACAAATTGATAATGCTGGTGCCTTTATAGGGGCTTCTGAAGTTAATCGGCAACTCGATGTTAAACATCAACGCAAGACCAATAGCCATGTCAGAGTATGCCGAGAAATCGAAGTAGAGCTGGAAGGTATAGCTGTACTGAACCAACCATGCCTCAAGCAGATTCAGCGTCGTGGCTGAATCAAAGCCGTGATTGACCAGAATTTCGAAAGAGTCGGCAATAACAACTTTTTTGAAAAGACCAATACTAAATACAAAGGTGCCCAGTGCGAATCCGCTGGCTAGAAAACGTGTGTTATCGACCGCCTCAAACTGAGGCATGATTTCCCGGTGATGAACGATAGGGCCCGCGATCAACTGGGGGAAGAATGAAACAAACAAGGCGTAGTCAACAGGACTGCCTTCCTTCAAGCCCGTTCGATAACAGTCAACGATAAACGCAATCTGCTGCAGCGTGAAAAAACTGATCCCCAGTGGCAGTGCGAGGTGCAGATAGTCAAATTCAACGCCGGGTATCAGGTTTGCATTGAAAATAAAGAAGTCCATGTATTTGTAGTAGGCCAGCAGACTGACGTTAAGGACAACGGCCAGCACCATCAGTCGCTTTTTGGGAGGAATCACCTCCCTGGAGCGACCATAGGACTGGATCTTTAGGGCGATTTTGTAATTGACCAGTATTGATCCGAGTAACAAGGGCAAGTAGATCGGGTTCCACCAGCCGTAGAAAAGCCAGGAGCTAGCCAACAGCCACAATTTGCCCGCGCGCAGATAGCCGCGGTGATTGATCCAGTAGTACACAAGCAGCACTACGGGCAAAAAGGCAAAGATAAAAATGTAGGAATTAAATAGCATTTCTGTTCGGGCTCAGGAGCTGGCTTGGGACTGAAAATGGGCTAAGCGTATCTGACAACCCATGAGCAACTCTTTTTTATTAATCTCGTCACGAAGGTCCAGCAAAAGATAACCACGCAGTATATTCTGCTCGCTGTCTGGTAGCCAGCTCTGCGTATAGCGAGTTGAGCTGCTTATAAAGGGTATTGAATTGCGGTATAGTCGACCGTCGGATTTAGCCAAAGCATTCCAACATAAGCAATGCAAGCAAAAACATACCTGACACTATTCGCTGTACTTGCTTTGGCGGGTTTTAGCCTCGTCGCCAGCTTTAATTACTTGGTCGACCCCTACCGGTTTTTCGATACCACTGACCGCCCCGGCCTCAACGAATACCGGCAGCGGTTTTTCTACGGACAATACGTTTCCAAACCCTACGCGCTTCGGGAACAGGCGCCGGAGGCAGTGATTCTGGGTGTTTCGCGAGCCGGCTCATCCCTGGCCACAGATCACCCGGGATGGGGTGAAACGCGCGTCTACAACTACGCAATGGCCGGAAGCACAGCCTATCTTATCTGGCGCAACTATCAACACGCCAAGGCCGGCGGAAATATCAAGAAAGTCGTTCTGATGTTGGATTTCTATATGTTCAATGTCTATCAGGATGAGCGACACAAGGCGAGCCAGATTCGGGAATATGAGGAACGACTGGCTGTCACACCCGACAATAAGAGAAACACCGGTTATCCAGTCCGCTTGTTCAAAGACACCCTGACTTCTTTGATTTCATTGGAAATGCTCTACGAGAGCTGGAACACCGTGCTGGCACAATCAAAGATAGCCAATCAGCAGCTGTACAAGGCCAACCTGACGCGCTCGGGCTTTTGGATCAATGACCCGGACCCGGTCAAAACACAGCGCTGGGTATTTGGATACATTGAAAATCAGTACATGACCAGCACCTGGTTCCCACAGCCCGGACGTCAGTTCAACTTACGCCGGGAAGATGGCTCTACCAACCTCGTGTATCTGCAAAATATCGTAGCAGATGCGCATCGGGAGAACATCGAGCTGACTCTCGCGTTTATGCCTTTTCACGCGCGGCTGGCCGAATCAATGCAAGCGGTGGGAATATGGGATGAGTTTGAGCAGTGGAAAAAAGACGTCATTTTGCTGGTTGAAGGAGAAGCGGCTGCTACCAAAAGCACGCCTTTCCCGATATGGGACTTCACCGGCTACAACTCGATCACTACGGAGTCAGTACCCCTACAAAGCGACAAAAAGACCCGAATGCTGTGGCACCTGGATCCATCACACGTCAGCCGGGCTGCCGGGGACCTGATGCAAAACCGCATCCTCGATACAAACGGAGAGCGTCGCGAGGACTTTGGTCAACTCGTTAACAGCGACAACATTAATTCGTATCTGCAGCGCTCCCGAAAAGCCAGGAAGCGCTATGCGAAGATGTTTCCAGAAGACGTAAAAGAAGTGAAACGAAAGGCAGCTAAAACCGCTTCATGGCGAGAGAATAACTAGCTGCTTCCCGGGTTCAGAAAACGGCGTTCAGGAATCATACTCCTCGATCGTTTTCTTCGCCTTGGCATAAAAAAGGTTGATCGTACTTGCCTCATCGATATCAAATTCGCCCAGATCGATATCGAGGTACTTTTCCACCTCAAGCACCAGACTAATACCTGTAAGAGAGTCTAGCCCGTAATCGCTAAAGTCTTCGTCGTCGCCGATGACTACTTCGTCTTTTTTCTTCAGTACAATCTTTATGCCGAATTTAACGGCCTCTCTAAACTCATCCAGTGTAAACATGTCGCCCTCAATCTGTCTTAAATCTAATACTTTACCCGATTGAGTATCGATGTAGCCCAGGACAGGCCAACGCCGAAACCCGAGATGAGAATCGTTGCCTCATCCGAGTCCATATACTGTTCCAGCATCATCGGGATGGAGGAGGATACCGTATTTCCGGTCTCAGCGGCCATAAAAGGTACCTTCAAAGGATCGACCCCCAATGAAGGTACGAGATTATCAATAATATATTTACTCCCTTGATGAAGAAGGTACAAATCAACCTCGTCCTTGTCCAAGCCATTCATTTCAAGGCATTTTTCTATTTGCGGTGGCACCTTGGAAACGGCGAACTTGAACACATTATTGCCAAGCATCGACAAACAGCGGGTACCCTCGTCGACCTTGATCGAGTGGGATAACTTTGCATTTGTCTTGTGAGTGGACTTTCCGCTGGTGAAAACAGGGTTCTCGCCAATGTAGGTGACTGCAGCGGCATCGCCAAACAGCAAATCGGTATTGTAATCCTGTGGGGCAATGACCTTTGAATAGGGATCTGCAGTAAACAGCAGTCCGTGTTTGAAGCCCTGTGACGCCATAAAAGACTGGATGATGTCCAACCCATACACAAAGCCGGAGCAGCCTAGTGAAACATCAAATGCCGCGACGTCCTCAGACAAGCCCAGCTTATGCTGCACAATCGCCGAGGTATGCGGCAAACCAAATCCGTCCGGGTTTTGAGTTACCACAATCAGGCACTCGATTTGATCTCGGGTCACACCCGCGTTTTGCGCCAGCAATGACTCGAACGCACCGACACACAGATCAGAGGTATCCTGTTCCTCACTTTTACGTAAAACCGAGGTAAAGCCGACTTTGTCGATGATAAAGTCAACGTCCTTGCCTGCCTCCTCGGCGCGATCAATATTGCTCACACAGTGATCGGGGGTATAGCTGGCAACCGCTTTAATTCCAAGCATTGCACTCTCCGTAACCAAAATTGCTCGGGCCAAAACGGCTAGTATCAACCTAACATTTGACAGAATCAATGCGGTTGCATGCTCGTTCAGTTCAGCTGAGATATAATTAGACCTATCAAGCAATACTATTTCATCTGGAGCTCTACCCACATGCGCAAACTGCTGGCTCGAATTGGCGGAAAGGCAACGGAAAAACAAGCCTCCCCTGAAGACCCACCAGCCAAAGAGGCACCGGTGGAGACTCCGCTGACCCCAAAACTGGACAATTCCCCGGTTCCAGTCGAACGGTTTGCAGCGCAAGTGGCGACCCCGATGGGCTCACCAATGCCAGCAAAACCATTGATTAGCTTCGTGGTGATTGTCTACAAGATGCCGGACCAGGCAGAGAAAACCCTTTACTCGCTCAGCACTGCCTATCAACGCGGCGTTTCAGAAGCGGATTACGAAGTGATTGTGGTCGAAAACTCCTCCAGTGCTGAACTCGGACACGATCGCGCCTGTCAGTACGGGAACAACGTCAGCTATTTTTATCGGCAGGAATCCTTGCCCAGTCCAGTGCCCGCCGTTAATTTTGGCGCCAGCCAGGCAAAGGGATCCCATGTCAGCATTATGGTCGACGGTGCCCGCGTGCTTAGCCCCGCAGTCGTCAGCTATACGCTAGCGGCGACCCGACTACAGGCAAGAACTGTCATTGCAATACCCGGTTACCATTTGGGTCATCAGCTACAGCAACGGGCGGTGCTCGAGGGCTACTGCGAGGAAGAGGAGGCAAAGCTGTTGGCTTCCATCGAATGGCCTAACGATGGCTATCGCCTGTTCGAAATTTCCTGCCTCAGTGGCACCAGCCGCGCCGGCTATTTCAAGCCCATTGGCGAAAGCAACTGTCTGTGCGTACCCATCGAGCTGTGGCAAACGTTGGGGGGATTTGACCCGGAATTCACAGAAACCGGAGGTGGCCAAGTAAACCTCGATTTTTATAAGCGCGCGGTTGAGTCCGCTGACACCCTGCTGGTGATTCTAATGGGAGAAGGGAGTTTCCATCAGTTTCACGGCGGAATTACCACCGGTACCCAGGGCGAGGAGCGAATCAAAGCCATGCAGGATCACTTCAACCAATATGCCGCTTTACGCGGCGGCCCTTACGTAGCACCGGA
Organism: Halioglobus sp.; assembly: GCA_039979015.1. Lineage (GTDB taxonomy): Bacteria > Pseudomonadota > Gammaproteobacteria > Pseudomonadales > Halieaceae > Halioglobus. Next base: position 42,033 of record JBDWAD010000007.1, on the reverse strand, counting down.
CAAACGCCCGGTGTATCTTGGAAGCCTGCCTGACAGTGCAATACGTTTTTTGCAACAAGGTGCAAGTCAGGCATGGCGGCCTTGAAACCGGCTACTGGCAACCCCGACTTGGTAGTCGTGAACCCGAAAAACAGGGTACACTGAGGCGCTAATCAACGTTTCCTGGAGAAATCCCCATCCAACGAATATACCTACCTCCGTCTATGCGCGGGTTCGACCCAAAACGTCGTGCGTTTAGCACCTGGGCAGACCACAGCTCCTTCGGCTATGACATCGTTGAGGCGGTTCGCCCGAAGAAGGTCGTTGAGCTCGGCACATATAACGGCATGAGCTACTTCATTTTCTGCCAGTCGATGATCGAAAATGACGTCGATGGCGTCTGCTACGCGGTGGACACCTGGGCCGGCGACGAACACACCGGCGACTACGACGATTCTGTCTATGAAGAGGTGCGCCAACACGCCCGCGAGCAATATCGCGGTATCACCTATCTCATGCGCATGTTGTTCAATGAAGCGCTGACGCACTTCGCCGACGATTCTATCGACCTGCTGCATATCGACGGCCTGCATACCTACGAGGCGGTGAAGGAAGATTTCACCAACTGGTATCCAAAAGTATCCCCGGGCGGCGTCATCCTGTTTCACGACATTGAAGCCCGGCAGTCTGATTTCGGCGTGTGGAAGTTCTGGTCAGAATTACAGCAACAGTATGAGGCCTTTACCTTTAATCATGGCTTCGGTCTGGGCGTACTGCGCAAGCCGGGCCCACCACGCAGCGAACCTGAGCACCCACTGTTAGAACTGCTTTTTTCGGATGACACTGAGGAACAACACAAGTTGCGCCAGTTGTATATCCATAACGGGGAGTACCTGGAGGCGCGCAACAAAGCCAAGCGCCTGAAGTGGGGGCCCAATCACGGGGGCGACGGCAAGAAACAACCGGCTCGCTAGGCCCTCAGGCGGGAGTCGTCTGCCAAAGGGTACCGTGCTCCTCGGTGCCCTCCCCCTCCGACCTACCATTGGAATAGTAGTACAGCGCAATCGAACGCCTGGTTCTATCTGGCGGACACGTCATTGGGTGAGGATGCCCGTGGAAGGAAGTGGAGCTGGTGCGAAAAATAACGCAACGCCCAGCGATCGGCGCGATTTTTTCAACACAGGTACCCATATCTGCAGTCCATAGTTCAAGATCACTGCCGTACTCGGGCAACCAGTCTTCATTCAGGTATATCAGCAAATTGAGGCGACGATCCAGCGACAGGGTTGGGTGCTTGTTAAAATCCGCGTGAACCTTCAGATAACCACCTGCCTTGGTACTATGGACTCCACCGCCTGCCAAATGCGGATCGGGTATCAAGCCATTGATTCCAGTGATTTTCTCCAAATACCCAACAAACGGATGATTGTTCAGCTCCCAGTAAAGACGGCGGTATATCAGCGGCACCAAGCGCTCGCGTGACAGCCACTCCTTGCCCAACTGAGCCTCAGAGCCGTCTTTCAAATAGACAGGTACATGGCCAGAGCCCGCCTTTTTCTTTGCAGATATATCCGGAAAGTTGGCATTTAGCCGGGTAACAAATTCTGCCGGCAAGAAGTCATCAATCACAATATGGGGAAAGGGACTGGCGTTCTGAAATCGGTTCGCCATGTCACCAACTTCCGCGGAAAGTCGATCGTAGTTAATCGGTTGTATATCGCCTGCCATTTCAATACCCAATCAGTGTTTTATACAAGAGGCGGCAACTCGACGTCTGGCAAGACCTGCCAATCCGTCTGCGCAGTAGGTTCTACCTTCTCGCCATCGCGGCCTAAGGTGTAATAGTAAATAGCGATGGATTTACGGGTAACATCGTCAGGGCAAGCCAATGGCCTTGGGTGTCCGTGATAAGAACTGGCGTCGGTATTGAATATCACGCAACGGCCAGCCAGGGGTCTTATCATCTTGACACAGCGGGAGGCATCGCGACTCCAAAGCTCCAGATGACCCTCGTATTCATCCTGCCAGTCCTTGTTCAGATAAATCAGCAGGTTAACCCTCCGCTCAAGGTCATAATCCTTGTGGTGGGTAAAATCTGCATGAACTCCCAGCACGCCGCCGGGAAGAACCTGGTGCAAACCACCGCCGCGTAGAGAAGGATCCGCGATCAGGTTGCTAATACCCGTCAGCCTTTCCAGTGAACGAATAAAGGTGCTTGAGTTCAACTCCCAGATCAGCTGACGGATGACCGGTGCGATTTTAAAGAGGTGAGGCATACCTTGCTTGCGGTACTGCACGTTTTCGCCGTCACCACCCTTGGCCACAATCTGGCGCCAATTGATATCCGCTGACGGTTGCGGAAATGCGGCCAGCACCGCGTCGACCAATTCTTCGCTGATCAGGTTATCAAACATGCCATGGGGAAAAGGTTCAGCGGACACATAGCTTTCGTGTTGACGATCAAATCGCGCCCGTATCGCGCCATAGTCTAGAAGCTGGTCATCCGGATAGTATTCGGCACTGAGCCCCATTTAGCGATTCCTCGTTACTGCCGGCCGAAAGATGACCAGACTGGCTGGGATTATATGACCCGAGGCAAGCAAATACTATCGGCGGCGGACCGGAATATCGGCGCTACCAGATCTGGGTTAGGCTTTCTGCGAGCACTTAACGGGAGATTCCCATTGGGCAGGGGCAATGCAGCGTTGGCGCTGAGCGCAGCAGGAATGGAGAGCCACGGAGTTCAGGCAATCACCGCGATCATTGCCAGCGCGACAGCGATGCGGCAGGATAAGCGCATGAAACTGTTCACCAAGAAAAACGGTCCGCGTCAGGCGGCAAGCCCCGCCCACAAGGTAATCATCGCCGGTCCCGGCCGCTCCGGCACCACGCTACTAGTGCAACTGCTTACGGACCTGGGTTTCGACACTGGGTTCAACAGCGACTCAATGCATGTCAGTGAAATCAGTCACGCTGGCCTGGAACAAGGACTGTTTGCCCAGCCCCACCGTAAGGCACCGCTCACTAAAAGTTACGTCATAAAGAGCCCACTGATAAGCGACAACCTGCAACTGGGCTGCGAGCGCGACGACTTAGTTGTGGAGCACGTATACATCCCGATCCGACCAATCAATGAAGTCGCTCTCAGCCGCGCCCGGGTCAGTGACATTAGCCGGGGCCACCCAGGCGGCCTGGACAAGGCGCTCGACATTGAGGGACAGATGAATCGTACTGCGCGCTCACTCTACACTCTGCTGGATACCGTTACGCGTTATGATCTCCCCCACACATTTATCGCTTTCCCGCGGCTGACGGAGGAACCACAATACCTGTATCGCAAGCTAGACTTTCTCTGTAGCGACATCGATTACGATCAGTTCGAAAAGGCTTTTGAAACGCGCGTCAGGCCCGATCTGGTGCACAGCTTCGAAGGCGGGCCCACCTAGACAGCTAAAGGTGTCCCCCACTCGGGAAAACCAGAGGCACGAAAAAACCAACTAATGGTGACAATCTGCTTGGGCAGTCGCCATGGCCTGGAATTGGTACGATGCACCGTCATTTCATCGAATAACAGAGCGTCTCCCGGCTGCAACACCACGTCCTCCCGCGGACGCCCGGCACACAGAGCAGCCAGTTCCTGTTGCGGCATAGAGTTGCCATAGTCCAGGGGCGCCAGACCATCAGCCGGATTCCAACCCAGGTGATTTTCAGTTCGCCGCGGAATGACCCCCAATCCAGGGTTACCATCTCCGCAGGAAGTCACCGCCGCCCAACAGTTTACCGCCCATGACTTGCCCCCAAAAAAGCTGGCATCCTGGTGCCATGGTATTGCTGCATGTTTATGGGTTTGTGCGCGATGCTGGCGTAACTTGATACGCTCGGCAAACATTAACGGCTGGCCGTCAAGGTATGCATTGACCGTATCCAGCAGGCCACTCTCTCTATAGGTTTCCAGCAGTTCAAACAGCGTGTGAGGCGAAGTACCCAGTGGACTGTGATCTTCTCGGTCTATCTCTTCCTGTTGCGCCGCCAGTCGCTGCAAGCGCTCTAACTGACGCTTACTGTACAGACCCCGAACAAGCAGACCACCATGATGAAGGAGCGCCCCACCCAGCACAGTAGCGTTAAGCTCGGCACCGCTGACCTCAGGCAGCGAAATACAACCAGCAAAAGGATCAGGATACTCGGGCGCTTTTAGGGTGCCAGCATTCAAACGCAAGCCCGCTCCCGCTTCCATCCGTAAGTCAACCAGCCGCGCCTCTAATTCTCTATTGACAGCAATCCGATTTTGCTCGCTGAGCATCGCGATTTCTGCCGCCTCCGGCCTGTCATCCAATCCTATTTTTAAGATTGTCATTTCCTTACTCCGCCAGTTCCTTCAGATCCAGCCTCGCTTTGCCGCGGACCTTGTCACGCACTCTATTCACATTACGATCCACCAGATAATAGACGAGAAAACCCAACAGATGGATAAACCCAATGCTCACCAGCCACAATCCTCCTCCATCGGGCTTTTCGCTGTCGAAAACCACATATCGCACCACAGCAGCCACCTGCCAGTGGCATAGGAAAATGGGATAGGCCAGGTTGCCCAGCATCTGGTCTACACGCAACCACCAGGTAGGCAGCGTACCCGGATCCAACTTGTTGATAGAGATGAGCAACAAGGCGCTCAGCAGCAACAGCAGGTAGAAACCAACGCCCCGTGGATCGCCAAGCCATTCAAGGCGCACGCCCACCAGTGCCAACAACCAAAGAGCCACGGCCCAGGTCCATGGCAGACAAAGGTACCGAAGCAGGAAGTGTCGGTACATATAGACCATAGCCCCCATGGAGAATGGCAGCGAGGCCGCGGCATAAGCTGAGTAGCGATCGCCAAAAGGCGCCTCCTGCACATTCAACCAGACGGTGTAACCCAGACTCACCAGGAACCAGACCGTCACCGTCATACGGTTCCTGGAAAGCCCAAGACCCATAAGGCCATAGAACACCAGTTCTATATCCAGTGACCAGGCCGGAGGCACCAAAACCTTAAGCGGACCGTCCAACAAACCGACGATAAATACGTTAGGCAGCCAGTGTGCTACGAGTTCCCGTGGCATCGACAACTTGAAGTTTGTAAGGAAAGCATCTTTAGGTATGGCATAAACCACCAGCAGAGACAGCAGCAACACAGTCCAGTAAGAGGGATAAATGCGCAGGAAGCGATTGACAGCATAGCGCCTCAGACCGGCCATATCGAAACCATAACTATGATGGAGAATGCTGGTCATCAGATAGCCGCTGATGAGGAAAAACCCGAACACCGCCACCACACCCGACCAACCCGCCAGGCTGGTCCAAAGGTGGCTCAGCGTGACCAGCAAGGCGAGCACATAGCGGTAGGTACCTAACACGTCAGGTTACCCGCTTTCGCGCCACGACAAAAAACTGCTTACCCAGTATTTTCCAGGCAAACGGGACAGCCAGGTAGGCCCTGACCAATGCCGGATGTGTTGGCAAGGCACCTTGGGTGGTATAGGGAAGAAACCGATCGATACAATATTCCAGTTCGAAGCCGAGATTATTGAGTACCTCGCAAAGGGAAAGGTGGGTCAAACCGAGTTGATGATCGTAAAAATCCCAATACTGCCCGGGGAGGTAGCGAAGATTCGGGCCCAGCACAAGAAAACGGCCGCCCGGCTTGAGGGCTTTTAGCACCTCCACAAGCAGAACTTCGAGCGCCTCCTTGTCAGGCAGATGCTCGAGAAAGTTCGACGTGAAAACCACATCGGCCTGATCCTTTAAAAGTGCGCCGACGGTGCGCACATCCTGCTGTTCAAATCGCACATCAGCAGCGAGAAATTGCGATGAATCCGGGTTCAAATCAATAGCAATCTTTTGCCCTGCCGCCACGTTATTAATGAATTCACCATAGCCGCACGCCAGGTCAACCACCGTATCTTCCGGTTGCACATAGCGCTGAAAAAAATGCGTGCACAACACCCGCCAAATAGCATTTTTCCGGGGAAGCTCCTGTTCCGGGAAGCGCGCCTTGTAGAGCGCAGCCAAACGGGCCTCATTCATAATCCTTTCTCCCGAAAGCATAAAATTTATACAGCAGGAATGTTGCAAGCACGGGCAAGCTAATCGCCGCTGCATGGGCAATTTCTTCAGAATAGTGTTTCAGACCGACTCTTAGCAACAACGCATTGAATGCCAGGGATGCAGCCCATACCACAGGGAAAAACGCCATATTGATAACAATGAAATCCCTTGCTTGAATGGCGACCGCCCTGTCTGACACTGGAAATACGTAAATCCGGTTTAATATGAAGGCTACCGTCATGCCCACCAGGTAAGCCCAGCATACTGCCCACGTATAGGAGAGGTACTGGCTAAGGATAATCCTTACCAGCCAATGCAAAAAAGCTGCTGTCGCACCAACGATGAGAAATGCCAGGAATTGGCGTGAAAGGAAATGACTTAACATGCGACAGACTGTCGGGCTATCTCGCGTCCCAGGCCAATACTTTCCGATATACCCCTGTCTTCCGGATAGTAATAAGAAGTATCAGCCACCCACAGTCCATCTATCGGCAGATCTATGGGCGGAAGGCGATCAGCAAATCCAGGCTCACAAATCGGTTGTGCAAAACGATAGCGGCTGGCTCGAATATCCAGAACATCATCAGGCTGAAGCTCTGGGTTCAATGTCCGCAGGTATCGACTGACCCGCTCGATAAACCAGCTGTCAGGCTCAGCGTAGCTGTCATGATCACCCGGTAGGTAATAGGGCACGTAAACTATAGGGTGATCCAGTGTTTGTAGGTTGCTGTATTCAACCAGGCCCGGGATATCGATATCGGGGTCATTGATATTGATCCAGAAATTGTCAGATAGAGGGCGCGCTAGCTTGGCGATCACACAAACCACAGCAATATTGCGCACCGAACGATAGCCAGCGAGTAGATCCTCCGGTAAATCAGGCATCAGTCGTGGCACAAACGGTAATGGAATAGTGCTGACTACTTTGTCAAAAGGCTCAAGAGTGCCACCCACTTCTACCCCTTTGACGATATTATCTTCGAGAACTACCCGCTCTGCAGGACAGCTCAGTCTTATCTCTCCTCCCGCCTCAGTAATAGCAGCGGACATCGCTTGCAGCAGGGTATTTGAGCCACCTTCCAGAAAACCCAATTTCTCTTTCATCAGGTTATAGCGAGAGCGCCCCAGTCGACGGATGCGACTCCATATCCAGGCAGCTGACAGATTGTCGCTATAATAATGAAACTTATATTCAAACAAATTGCGCCAGAGGGCTTCATAGGCCTCAGCCCCAACCCAGCGCTGCACCCAGTCCCGCGCGTTAACATGATCCAATGGTTTCCAGTTTTTACGCTTGGTGCATAAGAACGCAAACAAGCCATAACGAATTTTGGCCACCAGAGAAATACCTTTGAAACGCAGCAGCGCCAGCGGATTTCCCCAGGGCTGCAAGCGCCCTCGATACCAATAGGCCATCCTTGTCTCTTTCCAGCGCATTCGGTCACTGATGCCCAGCTCGTCAAGGATCTGCAAGAAATCGACGTCAGAAGTGCAGTGAAAATGGTAGTACCGCTCAATGTTGAGACCAGAAAAATCAAAACAAGCTGTCATGCCTCCGACGCGATCGTCAGCCTCAAAAATGACTGGTTTATGCCCCTGAAGAACCAACTCATATGCCACCGCCAAACCCATTGGTCCTGCGCCGAGCACTGCGATTCGTTCCGCCACCGCTAAAACTCCAAAATAACTTTGCTATAAGCCGGATGGTTGAAGGTCTCATCCAAAGCTTGAGTAAACGGTGTCGCCTGAACCTGGAAAATCGTGGGCCAGTCAATGACTTCAAAATCATCGTCAGCGACCAGAGCTTCCAGCTGTTGAGTCGTAAAAGGTGGGTCTCCGTCAAACCAGCTCCAGACACGGAGCAAAAAGTGAAACAGAAAATAGGGAATGTGCACGATCATCGAGTGAGCTCCTGTGACACTGCGAATTTCACGAATCATCTCGACATAATCGAGGTGCTCCTGGCCCGAGATATTGTATACCCCGGCAGCCCGCCTACTCTCGACACAGCTTAAGATAATGTCGCAGAAGTCGCCCACATAAAGTGGCTGACGACTATAGTGACCAAGCCCTGGAACAGGAAAAACAGGTACGCGCTTCATAAACCGCGACAGCCAGCCAAAATGCTTGCGATCAAACCAGCCGAACATCAAAGTGGGGCGTAGCACCGGACAGGCAAGACCACTGGCGAGGACTAATTGCTCCTGTGCACGCTTGCTGCGGGAGTAGAAGTCATCCGCTACAGATTCAACAACGGAAGAACTGATATGCACCAGGTAGGGAGGACGATCTCTGTCGATCGCATCCAGAATCAGCCGGGTGGCAGATACGTTGTTATTCTCGAAGTCCTGTGGGTTCAGTCCACCAATCTGTGCCTGCAGCATGATTAGGACATCTGCATCACGAATATGCTGCTGCCAGCTGCCCGGTTGAGAAAGATCGACATGCTCTGCGATCACATCCGGATGCAGCGCTGCCAAAGACGCAAGGTTAGACTCATGCTTATCGAGCACAGTAATGTGACGGTACCCCCGGGCCTTGAGCCGCACCACCAGGTTCTGCCCCACAAGTCCCGCTCCGCCGGGGAGCACTATCCGTGTTTTCTCGGCCGCCGTCGTATCCATGCCTTCAGGTTCAGGCATCAGATATCCAGCCTGTTGAATACAAATCTAGGCAAGTGACGAATTACCCACATAATGAGTGCCCATTTACCCGGGGCATAAATCACAGCTCTACCCTTATCGACTCCCTTAACGATCACGTCTGCCACATCAGGTAGATCAGCCAGTGGAAGCCCACTATCGAGCAGATGTGCCGTCATTGGGCTCAGCGTGGGCCCTGGCTTAACCAGGCAAAGCGTGACGCCGCTATGCAGTAATCTGTGCTGAAGACCCTCGGCGTAGCGCTCCAACATGCCTTTGGCTGCACCATATATATAGTTGGACTTGCGGCCACGGTCTCCCGCAACCGAACCCACAATAACCAAAGTGCCCTTACCCTGTTCAATCATTGCGGCAGCAATGGCCTCGGCAAACAGAGCCGGCGAAACGCCATTCAGTGCCAGCGCCTGATCAACGCAGCTCAAATCTTGCTGACACTCATTTTGCTCAGGGAGTGAACCGTGGGCGATCATCGCCAGGTCGATAGGGCCCTCCCTCGCCTGATCTGCGATGAATGCCTGTATGCTGGCCGGGGCCATGAAATCCAGAACAGCGGTTTGTACCTTCGATAGCGGACTGCGCACACCAAGATCCTGCGAGACGCGCAACAAGCGATCATTGCTGCGTCCGACGAGTACCAGTTCCACAGGCTGGTCTGACCAACGTCGCACACATTCGGTGGCGATGGCGGAGGTCGCGCCTATCACGAGTATCTTTCTCAATTTCATACCGTAATTCTAATTACCCAGTAGTCGGCGAGACAGTCCGGAACTAATACCCGGGTCTCTATAAGCCAGAAATTCCTCAAGCCGAGGATATCCGCTCTCAAACAGACTCCTGGGCATTCTTGCGTCTTTAGCAGGGTACAGCCGACCGCCAACCGATCCTACGATTGAATCCAATTGGTCGAAAAGGTCGTGCGTTTTGCGCCCCTGATTTGGAAAGTCCAGAGCCAGAGTGGTCCCTTCTGAGGGAAAGCTAAGCAAGCCTGCAGCTGGACGCGCTGCAAATGTCTTTAGCACGGCCAGAAAAGATCCACAGTTTGCCGCGCTTATCACGGCCAGAAGCTCTTCCACCACCGCTTCTGTGTCTGCGCCCGGAATCAGGCACTGGTACTGATAGAACCCCTTGGGGCCGTACATCCGGTTCCACTCCCCTACTTTGTCGAGGGGGTAGAAATACGGCTGGTAGTGACTCACAGACTTTCCCGCACGCCATTTGTGAAGCCGATAGTATGCTGAGTTGAAAGGCTTTAGCGTCAACGCGTTAACCAACGACACCGGGGGAGTAACGGAAAGACTAAGCTGACGCGGTATCCCGGAGTCGCAGTTATCTGCGCTAACATCCCGATGGTTTGCTCGCATGAAAATGCCCCGACGACTGCCAGGGTGCACACAGTCAATCCATGCTACGGCATATTCCCAAGAGTCCTTCGCGTCCTCTGACATTTGGTAAAACTGCCTCAACCCGCTGAAAGCCTGCGTGTCGACATCCAGCAAGGGACCTGTCACCGGACGCAGTTGGAGTTCAGCCTCAACAATCAAGCCGGTAAGGCCCAGTCCACCCACTGTAGCCGACAGCCATTCCAGATTGCTGTCACGCGAGCAGCTTATACGCTGCCCGTCTGTGCGCTGAAGAAGCAGGGATTGCACGTGATCGCCAAAAGTCCCGAAACTATGGTGATTCTTTCCATGCACGTCATTGGCGATCGCGCCACCTACCGTCACAAACCACGTGCCGGGTGTCACAGGCAGCATCCAACCCCGGGAGACGACAAGCAGCTGTATATCCCTGATTAACACACCAGCCTCACAGCGAAGCAATCCTCGTTCAGGGTCAAATTCGATAAACTTATCCAGCCCAAGACAGTCCCAGACGGTGCCGTCGGGGTTGAGGCAGACATCACCATAGCTGCGTCCCATGCCACGCGCCAGACCCTGCTCTGCTCCAAGGATGTTCGTTAAGTCAGTGGCATCGTGTAACGCTCGCACGCGATGCTGCTGCGAACCCAGCCGGCCCCATGAGTCGAGCTTTACCAAGAAAAACGCACCGTGCCCAAAAGCAATACCGCCAGGAATAATGCACCTGAGACAAGGCTGGCGCGATCTTTCATGGCAAATACCAATGGGTCGTCATGCATAAGCCCACGATGGGCCTGCAGCCACATCCAGCTAACCCAGTAAACCAACACAACAACTGCACCCCATACAATCTCGGGTGTATCGTAAAGCAGGAGAATCTGGTCGCTATTCAGATACATAGAAAATACCAGCACCGAAATAAAGCCTGCACTCACCCCCAGTGCCTGGATGACGGGGCCATCTGATGTCCTGTAGCCTCGGCCATGCAATTCGTCTCGCCCAGCCAGCGATTGCACTTCGATCTCGGCATAACGTTTGACGAATGCCAATGACAGAAACAGGAAAACAGAAAAAGCGAGCAACCAGAAGGAAAGGCCCATTTGAACGGCGGCAGCACCGGCCACAATCCTGAGCGTATAAAGCATTGAAAGCACAATGCAATCAAGCAGTGCGACACGCTTCAACCACCAGGAATACAGACAGGTCAAAGCGAGATAGGCAAGGAGACAAAAAAGAAACATTGGACCAATTAGCGCGCCCAGGCCAATACCGACAACCAGCAGCACCGCAGCCACTCTAACGGCTCCGGCAATAGGAATTCGGCCGCTTGCTAACTCCCGCATTCGCTTTCGAGGATGCAAACGATCGCTCTCCAGGTCAAGCAGGTCATTCATGACATAAGTTGCCGAGGCACAAAGACTGAATGCAAGGAAAGCCAATAACAGCAAGCCCAGGGTACCCGGTTCATCAACCCGATGTGCCGCCAGTGCCGGTGCAAACAACAAAAGGTTCTTCAACCATTGTTGCAGGCGCAGGCATCCACGCCATTCGCTAGTACCGGGAGCATCGGGGGCAAAGCGCCGGGTAACCTGACCACCTGCAGACACCGCGCTCAACAACTGCGCATCCCCGCTGACCACAATTGCGTTTCTGGCATTCTCCCAAACCGGCAAGTCGGCGCGGGAGTTTCCAATATAATCGTATTGTCCACGGCCAAAGCGCTCTACCAGTGCTGCTGACTTATTTAAGCCGCCGAGATTATGGCCGTCGGTGCTGGCCATCACGGCATCAAAAATCTGCAGGTGTTCGGAAATCTGTTGCGCAAATTTTTCGCTGGAAGCGGTACATAGTATGAGTTCTCTGCCGCGACTTTTCTCTTCATACAACCAGGACAATAACTCCTGATTGTAAGGTAGGGTCTCTACACTTAGATCCGTACGTTCCGCCACATAGTGTTTAAGCGCTGCTTTTCCTTGCATCAAGCGAAGGGGTATTGCTGGAACCAGCCCAGGGCGGCTTCTCAACAGCTGTAAACATGACTCATGGAGTATGTCTGACAATAAAAGTGTTCCATCGAGATCCACTACCAGCGGCGTTTCATCGAGTACTTTGGTATGTGGATCAGACATGGGCTTGGGCTATCAGACGCTTATTGCTTTCAGGCGTCTATACAAATACCAGACTTTCATTGGTAGTCGGTTAGACGACTGATGATCGAAATTTTTAAGACCACCATCATAAAAATAATCCCCCGCAGCTGCTGGCTCAAGTTGCAGGCTCTCAATAACCCCACCCAGACGCTGCTGAAATTCCGGTTCAGGGTCGTCGAAGCACAATACCGAAAATGGCTTGCTACGAAATGCCTGTAGTAAGCGTTTGTTGTATTGGTACCAAAGTAAAAGGGCTTCCTTGCGATTCATTTTGCTTCGTCGCGCCAGTGATGCAGCTACAGCATTCGGGTGACGGAATATCCCAACGAACTCCATGTCTGGCTCGAGTTGACGCCAACCGTCCAGCACCAACAATGTGCGCGGGTCTTTAAATCCCATCACTGGTAGATGTGAATGAGCTGCCAACAACTCGCGGCCCATGGCGAGGTGTTGCTCACTCCAGATGACTTTCGCGGGTGGATGATCCCAACTACCGCCATTGGCCTCCAGAATCGCGTCATGCAGATCTACGAAAGCCTGATTCTCACGGTTTCCTTTCAAGTTGAAAGGATTCCAGGTGTGGCAGTCGCCCAGTTGCAATCCAGCCTCCTGAAGAGAGCCCGTAAGACAACTGGTTCCGCTGCGATGCATACCCAGGACACAGATTGTCCGAGATGGATGGTCGCCCTGAATCCCAGGTATAGAACTTACTTCCACTGATCTGCCTGCTCCGTTCACCGCGTTTTATTCGAGACACCCGGGCCGAGCAATCGGACACCGTTTTGGTGGGGCTTAAGTATATCTTACAGGTGGCAAGCATAACCACCGCTCCGCCCGGGCCAGTCGTCCCAGGCAAGGCCGTCTGTTTACCAACCAATGCAGCCAGATTGACGCGCACCGCGGTTGTACTGGACGGGTTGGATCAGGGTGCTTACACTGCTTCCACTCACAACTAACGCCCAACCCTGCCTGGCTACCTTCTGTTTTTATGATACTTCGACCTACTCCCTGCCTTTGGTTAAAAGCCCCATGCCTGCAGCGAGGCACTTCATGACAAAAGGCACATTGAAGCATCGGTTCACTTCAGCAGTTGTGCTATGTGCTTGTACAATGCTCGCTGCCTGCAGTGGCGATAGCGCGCCAACAACGCACAGCCAGGGTGGCTCACAAGGATCATCCAGCTCCAGCATCGAAACCAATGCTGCAGAAAATCCTAATATCTTGCTGATCATGGTGGACGACCTGGGTTTCAACGACCTGGCAATCAATAACCTTAGCGGCAGCGGCGATACCCCTAACCTGGATGCGTTCGCCCAAAAGGGCATCCGCTTCACCCGCCACTACGCCTCCCCGGTTTGCTCACCAGCAAGAGCTGCCCTGCTCACGGGTCAGCACCCCGAGCGATTCGGCTTTTCGCCAAACGGACGAGGAATTCCCACAGATGTGGTCACTCTACCGGACCGACTCATTGAGGAGGGCTATACCACATGGCATCTCGGTAAATGGCATCTGGGCGACACTGAAAAGGAGGCCTGGCCCGATCGACAAGGTTTTCAGCACTGGCTGGGATTCCTCAACCAGTGGAGGCTGGCTGGAAAAACCAGGGATGGCGAAATCAGGCTCGCGAAGCCGCGCTACAAGAACCCCTGGCTGCAGGGAGATACCGAACCTGGCCGCCACTTCAACGGCCACCTGGAAGACATCCTGACGGAGAAGGCAATCGAGGTCATCTCCGATCTTAAGGCAGCGGGTCAGCCGTGGTTCCTGAATCTCTGGTACTACGCACCGCACACGCCCATTAGCCCATCAGCAGAATTCGCCGATCGCTACCCGAAAACAGACGCAGGTCGCTACCGGGCTCTACTTAACCAGCTTGATAGCAATATTGGCCGTGTGCTCGGCCATCTTGAAGCGGAGGGCCTTAAGGAAGAGACGGTGGTGATTGTGGTGAGCGATAACGGTGGCACAAACCGCCAGATAGATAACAACGCTCCTTACTTTGGATCAAAAAGCACGCTGTATGAAGGCGGCATCAGAACGCCACTCCTTATCCGCTGGCCCAATCAGGATGGAAATGCGCACATCAGAGACGAAATCGTCACCACTGCAGATATCTATCCGACACTCATGGATGCGTTGGGCTTCGATGGGCCCGCTGAACTGGATGGCGTCAGTTTTTATCAACGACCCTCCCGATCAAAAGGCACTGCTGGCAGAACACTGTTCTGGGAACATGGGAATGGTTATTCGGTACTTTCGAGTGACGGTAGGTGGCGCCTTTACCACACCAAGTCGATTTTTGGTGAGCCGCAGAAGACCTTGTTGTACGACCTGCTGGCAGACCCGACGGGCACCGAGCCTGTCAGCTCGCAGGATCATCCGCAAACTGCGGCGCTAAGCCAGGCCTATGATCAGTGGTATCGCGACGTGCACACCATCGCTGTGCAACGCAATAAAGGCGAAGCGGGAAGCATCACTCTTTCTGGTATGGACTTACAGCGAGCTCCCGGGTTCAGCGGGTTTACCTTCGCTCTGGGCCTGTCGCCGCACAGTGAGGGCACCCTGGCAAGCCAGGAAGATATATGGCGCCTGGAACGTTCCGGCGATACGATCACCGCCCACTTCGGCGAGCAGACGCTATCTGGCGAAGTCAATCAAGCAGCGGAATGCAGTAGCGTTATCGTCAGTGGTTTTTTTTACCGTCACATTTCCTCCATTGCCGGCCCCGACACGATTTCTCTGTCACTTTATGTCGACGGTAAACTCGCGCAGACCGGCCAGAGCGATGGTGTACTGAGCACTGACAATCTGAGCGCTGGCACTGTCATCGGCGACCCCAACTCTCCTACCCTGGAGGTCAAGAACCCAAGAATCCTCAATGTTGCGGCAAGCGAATCCAGTAGAATCAGTATTGCCGAACTCCACCGGGATGCCTGCGCAGATACCGTAGATGCTGATTTCTAAAAGCCATCAATTCATTTTTTTGGCAGTGCCAAAAACGGCCAGCAGCAGCATCGAGCATGCACTGGCAGAATTTCGCTCGCCACTGACAAGGCGCTTCAACAAACACGCCACATGCACCAAACTAAGCAGGGATTTACCGCCAGAGATCTGGGACAACTACTTCAAATTTGCAGTAGTGCGCAATCCCTACGATACCCTGCAATCCTGGTACTTCTATAGGCAGCGCGAGGACCTGGCCAACCCAAAGCATCCGCGACACAACCTTTACACCGGCAATATCAGTTTCGACGAGTTCGTGGAGACATTTTCACAGAAGCACATCATGCTTAACCAAATATACTGGACAGCACCGCCAGCGCTGGGAGGCGAAAATCAGCTGGATTTTGTCGGTCGATACGAGAACCTGGCCGCCGATTTTGAAGAAATTTGCCGCCGCCTGGATATTCCCTACCCTGCTTTGCCAACCATTCGCAGTAGCTCCAACGATGCCTCGGCCAAAAATTTATGGAATCGGCATTCGCGACGGCTGGCAAACGATTACTTCAAGGAGGATTTTGAACACTTCGGCTACGAAGTGTTGGATGAATGAGGCGTTAACGGCGCGGGTAAAAAAAAAGGCCGGCAAATATGCCGGCCTTTTTCTTTGAAATGGTGGGTCGTACTGGATTCGAACCAGTGACCAATTGGTTAAAAGCCAACTGCTCTACCAACTGAGCTAACGACCCTCAGAAGGAGTGCGTATCTTACGGATTTGAATTGAAAACTCAAGACTTCAGCGATTTTTTTTTGCCTGACAAAACTTGATCGGAATCAGTAGCTTAGGCGTATCGAGTGGGATCCTTGACCCCAGCGTCACGGAAGCCTTGCGAGCGTAAGCGGCAGGCATCGCACTTGCCACAGGCCAGTCCTTCATCGGTTGCCTGGTAACAGGACACAGTCAGTGAGTAGTCCACTCCCAGAGCCAAACCGGCTGCAATAATGTCGCCTTTGCTCATTTTCATCAGCGGAGTGTGAATACCAAGCTTGCTACCTTCTACCCCAGCCCGAGTCGCCAGGTTAGCCATCACCTCATACGCATTGATGTAATCCGGGCGACAATCCGGATAGCCCGAATAATCAACGGCGTTTACCCCAATGAAAATATCCTGCGCTCCCAGCACCTCAGCCCAGCCCAGCGCAATCGACAGAAAAACTGTATTTCGCGCAGGTACGTAAGTCACAGGAATGCCTTCGGTCTCTTCCTCAGGCACCGCGATATCCGCATCGGTCAGTGCGGAGCCACCAATACTGTCGAGATTCAGCTTTACAAGCTTATGCTCTACATCACCAAGCGTCTCTGAAACCCGCTCGGCCGCAAACAGTTCCGCGCGATGACGCTGACCGTAATCAAAACTGAGCGTGTAGCAGGCATAACCCTGAGCCTTGGCCATAGCCAGTACCGTAGTGGAATCCAGGCCACCTGAAACCAGGATAACGGCGCGTCTCTCATTCATCGCTTAATGCCCAGGCTCATCATTCCAGAGAATTTTGTGTAATTGCAGTTGCATGCGCACTGGCAAATTATCCTCTAATACCCACTCCGCCAATTCCCGGCCTGAAAGCTGACCATGACTGGGAGAAAACAAAACATCGGAGACGCGGGTAGACAACTGATACTCGTCCACTTTGAACCGCGCCCATTCGTAGTCCTCTCGGTCACAGATCACAAATTTCACCTGATCATCGGGCAGCAGCAATGGAATATTTTCATAGTCATTGCGTCCCATCTCGGCTGAAGCCGGTGTTTTCAGGTCCACGACCTTGACCACACGTGAATCCACCTCAGCAACAGTCATTGCACCGCCGGTCTCCAGCGAAACCTCATATCCAGCATCGCAAAGCTGAGTCAAAAGCGGCAGGCAGTTGGGCTGAGCCAGGGGTTCACCGCCGGTAACGGTGACAAAGCGCGGCTGATAGGCGGCCACCTTGGAGACCACATCTGCAATGCTGAACAGCTCGCCGCCACTGAACGCATAGTCTGTATCACAGTAGACGCAGCGTAGGGGGCAACCAGTCAGGCGCACAAAAACGGTGGGCAAGCCCACCGTACGCGCCTCTCCCTGCAGGGAGTAAAAGATTTCGGTGATGCGCAAGGCATCATCGCTGTGAACCAAAGTTGCCGACATTTCTTCCCGCCTCTGCCTAGAAATTCTCGGCGAGGAAGTCCCTGGCCAGCTTCACGGCGGAGCTGTTGGTGTTGCCGTACTTGCTAATAACCCGATCCAGATACTCCTTGGACTTTTCCCGATTGCCTTTAAGGAACTGGACCTTGCCAAGCTTGTACATGGCATCTGGCGCCTTGGGATTATCCGGATACTGGTTCAGTAGCAGGGTAAAGGCTTGTCGTGATGCTTCCAGGTCTGGTGGGTCGATGACCAGGTAAAGCTCTCCCAACCAATAGTGTGCATTGGCTGCATATTTGCCGTCAGGATAATTGCGTAGGAACTGCTGAAAGGCATCCACAGCCTTATCAAACTGCTGGCCGCGCACCAAAGAGTATGCGCCGCGATAGGCATCGCCTTCACCGGGAAGTTCCGAAGCCCCACCTGAACCCGCGGAAACTGAAGGCGCCGGTGTCGCAGCTGCAGACCCGCCGCTGCCAGCCGCTACTGCCGCGCCGGCGCCCATGGCACTCAGTCGCTTGTCGAGATCGACGTAACGTTCCAGACTCTGCGACTTGAGTTTACGTACCTCATTGGCCTGCTCTTCAACGATGCCGTTAAGACGCATCACTTCCTGCTGCAACTGCTGCATCTGTATATACAAGGTACCCATGTTTTGGCCCCCCGTTGCCACATTTGCTGGCGCAGTAGTAGCAGGCGCTGCAACCGCAGTACCGGCTGGCGCGTTATTCAGGCCGTAGCTGGTCGCAGGGTAAGACTGGCTTGGCTGCACGCTGTAAGGATCAGTGCTGGCTGGTGCAGGGTAAGGTTCAGACGGTCTTGCGTAGGGGTCAGTCGTGCTCGGTGCGCTGCTAGCCGGCTCCGACGGGGTCGTGCGGCCGCTGCGCTCAGCTTCCACATCGACGTAATCCTGAGCCAGGGCCTGTAAAGACAACGGGCCGGTCACAAGGACCAGCCCGCATGCCACAAGCAATTTGCTCATGTTTACCATAGGCGTATTACTTCAGTTCTACGCGACGATTTTGAGACCAGTTGGACTCACCAGAGCCGTAAGCGATTGGGCGTTCTTCACCGTAGCTCACTGTCTCAATGCGATAGCTGGAAACACCGTTGACAACCATGTAATCGCGAACCGCATTGGCACGACGTTCGCCCAGGGCCATGTTGTACTCACGAGTGCCGCGTTCGTCGGTGTGACCCTCCAGACGCACAGTCGCCTCACTTCCCTGCAGTGCAGAAATGTGGGCGTCAAGCGCACTCACTGCATCGGGAGTCAGGTTATAGCTGTCAAAGTCGAAATAAAACACATTACCGTAGGCTGCTGCAGCGTCACGCAGGCGCTGCTGTTCAGCCGCGGCTGCAGAGGCAGCTGCCTGCTGTTCTTGCTGAGCTGCTGCAGCGGCTGCGGCTGCGGCGGCTGCTTCCTCCTCTTCCTTCTTTGAGCTGCCGGAGCAGGCTGCCAGAAGCGAGGCGGTGAATAGCAAAGTGATAGCCTTACCGGCAACAGGTAGATGTTTCATAATACCCTTCCTTCAAGTACGTGGTTGTTTAAACTTTTATTGTGAGCCCGATCAACGACTCATGTAAGGTGACCAGGCCGGCTCTCGCACATCGCCCTCTCGCGAGGGTAGCCGGAACTTCACGCCCCCATCCACTGAAACCGCCGCAAGAATACCGCGATCCGCGTGTTTCGTAGCGTACAATACCATAGAGCCATTGGGTGCGATACTGGGACTTTCATCCAATTGGGTGGAAGTTAGGACCTGCAGCCGATTGGTCACCAAATCCAGCAGTGCGATATGGAATTGGCCGTTTTGTTGGTGCACCAAAACTACGTTGCGCCCGTCCTGGGCAACCCTGGCGCGGGCATTGTAAGTACCTTCAAAAGTCACCCTCTCAGTGCTTCCGGTGCGCAGGTCGTAGCGGTAAATTTGCGGTCGACCACCCCGGTCCGAAGTAAACATCAGGGAGCGACCGTCCGGCATCCAGGTAGGCTCGGTGTCTATCGCGTAATGCCGGGTCACCCGAGTCAGCTTTTTGGTGGTCAGGTTCATCAGGTAAATATCAGGGCTACCGTCTTTGGACAAAACCATCGCCATGGTATTTCCGTCGGGAGACCAGGCTGGAGCACCGTTTAGGCCCTTGAAGTTAGTCAACTGCTCCCTTGCGCCCGTCGACAAATTCTGGCGGTAGATCGCCGGGCGACCGGACTCAAACGAAACATAGGATATCTGGGAGCCGTCCGGGGACCACCCGGGCGCCAACACAGGTTCCCGTGACTCCAGCAGCACAATCGGTCTAGCGCCATCGGAATCTGCCAGGGTCAAACGGTAATAGTCATTGCCGCCGGCAACGCGAGTCACCGAAACATAAAGCAGGCGTGTGGCAAAGGCTCCGCGAATACCGGTTAACTTCTCATAAATGGCGTCCGATACCCGGTGGGCGAGCATACGAGCCTCATTGGCCGGCCCAACCTCAACCCCTTTATGGGCCTGCTTCTGGCGCAGCACGTCGTAGAGTTCATACTCTATGCGCATCTGCGTCCCCTGCGCCGAAACCCGGCCTATCAGCAGGTACTCAGACTCAATCGCCCGCCAATCGCGGTAGAAAATATCTTTTTGCGTGCTGGGACGACCCAACATGTCAGAGCGGGATACCGGTGAAAACTGGCCACTGCGCGCCAGATCCGAATCCACCACCCAGGCAATATCCTCTGGTGCGGTACCCGGCCCCTGCCAGGCAAACGGCACAACAGCAATGGCGGTGGGATTATCCATGCCCTGGGTGATTTCAATGGTCAATTCTGCCCGGGCACCCAGTGCCACCAGGGAGAAAACTAAGGGCACAATGGCCAATATCAGCCGTTTCATCAGTAACGTAAATCCTCTGGTCTGAACAGCAGGCGGAAGCGCCTGAACGTTTTCTCGAATTCCCGGTTAGGGAGTTTCTGTAGCTCGGGGAAACTGCCCGCTTTTTCTACCGCATTGACTGCCGAGCGATCAAAAGCCGAATTGCCACTGCTCTTGAGCACACTGACGCTAACCACATCCCCGGTCGGAATCAATTGTATTTGCAACAAAGCTTCCATGCCATTGCGGGCGCTGGGAGGTCGACTCCAGTAATTGACCACAGTCTGCTGGATAAGGGAGGCGTAACTCGCGGCCATTTCGTCTGCCGTCGCCGTCGCTTCCAGGACCTCGTCTTCAGCCGCCATGGCCCGTGCCATATCAGCCCGGGTGATTGCGGCAAGCTCTTCCTCAGTAATCCGGGGTTCTGGCTTGGGCTCAGTCTTTGGCTTAGGCGTTGACTTGGCAGGCGCCTTCGCCACCGGCTTGGGTTTGGGCCTCGCAACGGGCTTGGGCTTTGGTTTGGATACCGCCACCTTGGGCGTCGTTTTGGGTTTCGGCTTCGCCCTGGGCTTGGGTTTGGGTTTCGGCTGAAACTCGCTGACGTCGACCAATCGAGCATTAATGACCTTGGGGACCGGCTTCACCTTAACCACCTCGGACTCAGAACTCGCCCAGTTCATGGTCATGGCTGCCAGCAACAGCGCATGCAATGCCAACGAAACCAGCGCCGGCCGCACAATAATGCGCGGTGCAACAGGTTTGGCATATACAGAGTCGGAGCTCACTAGGGGTTCTCTGTGACCAGTCCCACACTGGGAGCGCCGGCCTGCTGCAAAGCCACCATCACAGTGACAACCTCTCCATAAGGCACGGCTTCGTCACCCCAGATAAGTACAGGTTTGTTGGGATTGCGTTTCATGACCTTGGAGACCCGGTCTCTGATCGTGGCCAGGGCCAGCACCTGTTTCTCGTTACCCAGGTTAAGGAACAACTCCCCACCGGCATTGACGGAGACAATCAGGGGCTCACTGTCCTGGTTCTCAACCGGGTCGCTACTGGCCTCGGGCAGATCGACCTTCACCCCCTGCATCAGCATCGGGGCCGTAGCCATAAAGATAATCAACAGCACCAGCATGACATCAATGTAGGGCACCACATTGATTTCGGCCATGGGCTTACGCTTACCGCGACTCCTGCTCACCGTTACCTACCCCGCTCGCTTTTCCTTGGCGCGCAGGGCATATGCCTGGCGATAGAGAATACTGGAGAATTCATCCACGAAAGTGTCGTAGCGATTGCCAAAGACTTCCACTTTGGCAGAGAACCTGTTGTAAGCCAGCACCGCAGGAATAGCCGCAAACAGGCCCATGGCCGTTGCCACCAGCGCCTCGGAAATGCCCGGCGCTACCGTTGCCAGGGTCGCCTGGGTAGAGTTAGCCAGCCCGCGGAAGGAATGCATGATGCCCCAGACCGTCCCAAACAGACCGATATAGGGGCTGGTGGAGCCTACTGACGCAAGGAAAGCCAAATGCCGCTCCAGACGCTCTTCCTCGCGCATTACCGCAACCCGCATCGCTCTGCGAGAGCCTTCCAAAATCGCTTCCGAATCCATTTCAGACTGCTGGGCCAAGCGAGAAAACTCCTTGAAACCTGCGCGGAAGATACTTTCCATGCCCAGGATCGCCCTACCATCTGACGCTTTTTCGTTACCCTCGCGATAGAGCTGCGACAGATCAATGCCCGACCAGAAGCGCTCTTCAAAGCTGTACATTTCCTCTCGCGCGCTGCGCAGATAAAGAAATCGCTGCACAATCATGTACCAGGACAGCATTGATGCCCCGACCAGAATCGCCATTACCATCTGCACGGTAAAACTGGCATTGATCACCAGGTCTATCAGGCTTAACTGTTCTTCCAATT
Organism: Halioglobus sp.; assembly: GCA_039979015.1. Lineage (GTDB taxonomy): Bacteria > Pseudomonadota > Gammaproteobacteria > Pseudomonadales > Halieaceae > Halioglobus. The sequence continues at coordinate 19,901 of JBDWAD010000007.1, read as the reverse complement.
CAAGTCCCCTCGATCGTATTGTTATTGTGCCGGAGCCAACCGGTCTTTCATGTCTTTTGGGATACGCCGGGGGCTTACCCCACTGCGATCAACGCAGGCTATTGTCAGTTCACCTCGCGCCAGATCCTCTCCATCTCGCCGCACTGTCTGTTCGAAGATGATGGATGCTCCGCCGAGAGTGGCAATACGTGCCGTGGCCTCCAGCTGATCATCCAGCTGCGCGGGCTTGAGGTACTTTATCGCCGCGTCCCGCACCACAAACATCAGGTCGTGGTTGAAAATAAAGTCCTTGCCAAACCCCAGATTACGCATGAACTCAGTGCGAGCCCGTTCCATAAACTTCAGGTAGTTGACGTAATAGACAATACCCCCCGCATCAGTGTCCTCAATGTAGACACGCAGGGGCAGGGAAAATTCCTGAGCGGACATCAGCTTTCTTCGCCATCCAACTTAAGGGAGAGATTACCACTATCTCGCGCGGAGGGTTGTGGTAAGCCAAAATGCAAATAGGCATTGCGGGTTACCATTCTTCCCCGGGGAGTCCGCACCATGAACCCCTGCTGGATCAAGTATGGCTCCAGCACATCTTCGATCGTGCCCCGTTCCTCGGAAATAGCCGCCGCCAGGCTGTCTACACCCACCGGACCACCGTCAAATTTTTCGATCATGGCCAGCATCAGGCGCCGATCCTGATGGTCGAAACCCTGCTGGTCCACGCTCAGCATATCCAGCGCGCGATCGGCTACGGCATCGGTAATATGGCCATCCGCTTTCACCTCGGCATAGTCCCTGACCCGGCGCAATAACCGGTTGGCAATGCGTGGAGTGCCTCGGGAGCGGCGGGCAATCTCGCTGGCCCCTTTGCTGTCGATGCCTATCTCCAGAATCCTGGCCGAGCGCTCAACAATATGGGCAAGATCAGCCACTTCATAGAACTCCAGGCGCTGGACAATACCAAAGCGATCACGCAGCGGCGAAGTCAGCAACCCGGCCCGCGTCGTTGCGCCTACGAGAGTAAAAGGTGGCAGATCCAACTTGATGGAACGGGCCGCCGGCCCCTCTCCTATCATTATGTCCAGTTGGTAATCCTCCATCGCAGGATAAAGCACCTCTTCGACAAAGGGGCTTAGACGGTGGATCTCGTCGATAAACAACACGTCTCCCGGCTCCAGGTTGGTCATCAATGCTGCAATATCGCCAGCCTTTTCCAGTACCGGTCCTGAGGTGGTCTTTAGCGACACTCCCATCTCATTGGCAATAATGCTGGCCAGGGTTGTTTTACCCAGCCCGGGAGGGCCGAAAATCAGGGTGTGATCCAGAGGCTCGTCCCGCCCCTTGGCCGCCTGCAGAAATATCGACATTTGTTCACGAACGACCTTTTGGCCAACGTACTCGTCAAGCGACTTGGGCCGAATAGCCCTGTCGAGCGCATCCTCCCGAGGGCTCACCGGGTCCGGTGCTATCAGGCGGTCGGTTTCGATCATCCGCTTACCATCGATTTCAGGGCACGGCGAATCAACTCTTCACTATCGGCCACGGACTCATCATTGACAGCGGCAACCATTTTGGCCGCCTCTGCCGGCTTGTAGCCCAGTGCAATAAGGGCACCCTCTGCATCAGCCACCCTATCCGCAGGCGGTTCAACGCTCGTCGCACCGGGGACCGGCAACTCCTGTTCCAACTGACCCAACCAATCTTTGAGCTTGTCACGCATTTCCACTAACAGGCGCTCGGCCGTTTTCTTGCCAACACCAGGCAGCGCGACCAGCGAGGAGATATCATCCCGCTGCACACAGCGAGCAAAGCTGGCCGAGTCCATGCCAGAAAGAATCGTCAGCGCCAGTTTAGGGCCCACACCGCTGACCTTGATCAACTGGCGGAATAGCGAGCGGTCGCGCTCTTCAACGAAGCCATACAATAACTGCGCATCTTCACGCACGACAAAGTGGGTCACCAAAGACACTTCGGCGCCCAATTCGGGGAGTTGGAACAGGGTGGTCATGGGGACCTGGATTTCGTAGCCGACACCGCCGACCTCGACCAGTATCACCGGTGGTTGCTTGTGGACCAGGTTGCCCCGAATTCTACCTATCATTTATCGAATCCGTCGACGGCGCACTGATTTGGCGCCCGCCATATTGATCATACTTTGTTGTGTGTGGGCGTGGCATAAAGCCGCCGCCAAGGCATCTGCCGCATCTTCCTGGGGCTCGCCGGGAAGCTTGAGCAGCACCTTAACCATGTGCTGAACCTGCTCTTTTTCAGCGGCCCCGGTTCCCACGACGGACTGCTTGATCTGTCGTGCCGAGTACTCTGCCACATCCATATCCCGACTCGCGCAGGCAACAATTGCAGCCCCCCTTGCCTGTCCAAGCTTGAGTGCTGAACCTGCGCTTTTAGCCATGAAGACCTGCTCGATAGCCAATTCCTGAGGGCTGTACTGCTCCACCAGCTCCGAAACACTGTCAAAAATGATCTTCAGCCGCGGTGCCAGGTCGCCGTCGGGCAGACGAATCACGCCACTGGTGACATACTCGCTGCGGCCAGACACATAATTGATTATGCCGAAACCGGTTTTGCGGGAACCTGGATCGATTCCCAAAATAAGCGACATTGTAATTCCGCGCCCTGTGCCCCGTTGACTCATTATGTACAAATTTACAGTCGGGGTCAGTAATCCTTCTTATTATTGTCGCGGTAGTCGCGTTTTAGACTATTCCTGCTCCGCCGCCGCGGCCTCTTCCTGACTCTGGCGCAACCGAATATTCAGCTCGCGTAATTGCGCGGCGTTGACGTCGCCGGGAGCATCGGTCATCACACAGTGGGCGGTCTGCGTCTTGGGAAAGGCAATCACATCGCGTATGGATGCGCAATCAGTCATTAACATCACTATGCGATCAAGACCAAAAGCCAGTCCACCGTGCGGCGGAGCACCGTACTGAAGTGCCTGCAGCAGGAAACCGAACTTTTCGTCAGCCTCCTCATCAGTGATATCGAGGATGCGGAACACGGCTTCCTGCATGTCTCGCTGATGGATGCGGATACTGCCACCACCCAATTCACAGCCATTGAGAACCATATCGTAGGCGCGAGACAGCGCGGCAGCGGGGTCGGCTACCAGTTCTTCCACAGAGCAGGAAGGAGCGGTAAAGGGGTGGTGCAGCGGCGTCAAACCACCATTACCATCCTCTTCAAACATCGGAAAATCGACCACCCACAAGGGCGCCCAGCCCTCACGAATCATGCCCTGGTCCTCAGCCACTTTAATCCGCAGCGCGCCCAGGGACTCATTAACCACCCGAGTCTTATCGGCACCAAAGAAAATGATATCGCCGTCAGCAGCGCCCAGGCGCTCCATCATCTGCATAACCACTTCATCGGGCATAAATTTGAGAATCGGAGACTGCAGTCCCTCGACACCGCTGGCCAGCTCGTTCACCTTGATCCAGGCAAGACCACGGGCGCCGAAAATGGACACGTACTTGGTGTAATCATCGATTTCCTTGCGGCTGATGGTAGCGCCACCCGTGACCTTCAGGGCCGCAACCCGTCCATCGACATCATCGGCCGGGCCACGGAAGACCTTGAAGTCGACCTGCTGCATCAGGTCATCGACACTGACCAATTCCATATCGATACGCAGATCAGGCTTATCCGACCCAAACCGCTCCATCGCCTCGGAATAAGGCATGTGCGGGAATTCAGGCAGCTCAACGCCCAGTGTCGACTGGAACAACTCCCTGACCATGCGCTCCGTAATCGCCATGATCTCATCTTCGCCCAGGAATGAGGTTTCGATATCGATCTGGGTGAATTCGGGCTGGCGGTCAGCCCGTAAATCCTCGTCCCGGAAGCACTTGGCCACCTGGTAATAACGATCAAATCCGGAAACCATCAACAACTGCTTGAATAGCTGTGGCGACTGCGGCAAAGCAAAGAACTGTCCGGGGTGGGTGCGACTGGGCACCAGGTAGTCTCGTGCACCTTCGGGGGTAGCACGGGTCAAGATAGGCGTTTCGATATCCAGAAAGCCTTCGCTATCGAGAAAATTGCGCACAGATGAGGTAATTTTCGAGCGCGTGATCAGGCGCTCCTGCATCTCCTGACGGCGCAAATCCATGTAGCGGTACTTTAATCGCACTTCCTCGCCGACCGCCGTGTGCTCATCCAGCTGGAACGGGGGTGTGGCTGCGGTGTTGAGAATTTCCAACTCTTTACCCAGGATCTCTATCTCACCCGTAGCCATAGCCGGATTGACCGTGCCTTCGCCACGTGCGCGAACCCGGCCGGTAATTTTCAGTACATATTCACTGCGTACACGGTCGGCGCGCTGAAAGTGCTCTTCAGTGTCCGGATCAAATACAACCTGCACAATGCCATCGCGATCGCGCATATCCAGGAAAATGACTCCACCGTGGTCGCGACGGCGGTCCACCCAACCACAGATGGTGACCGTCTCGTCGATGTTTGTAGTGTTAAGAACGCCACAGTAGTGAGTGCGCATAATAGGTATCCGTATAAAGGGCTGACCGGCAAGTGGGCCGGAACTTAAGCTGTTTTCTTGCTGTCGCTACCGCCTGAGGCTGGGGTCTTGTCACTGGCAGACGAGGATTCGGAAGCTCCATGAAGGTTCTTCTTATTGCCGGTCTTGAAATCAGTTTCGTACCAGCCGCCACCTTTCAGGCGGAATGCGGCGGCAGAAATCTTCTTCCTCAGCTCCTGGGCGCCACATTCCGGGCAATCTGTCAGCGGGTCATCGCTGATTTTTTGCAGCGCCTCCAGCTCATTGCCGCACTTTTGGCACTGGTATTCATAGATCGGCATGGTATTAACCACCAGGAATCAGTTGCGTAGATAAATTTGAGGCGCGGATTTTACCCTAAGCGAGGGTAGAGTCCAAGTTCAGGAAGGGGTGATATTTAGAGGGCAAGAGGCCCCAGCACCATACGGCGCTACCGAAAAATTGTAGCGACCGATCGCCCCGCCAGAGAGGCGGAACGACCAATCAGGGTACGTCGCTTAGGAAGCGGCGTATTCCTTCAGCTTCTTCAGGGGACGAACCTTGACAGCAATACTTGCTGGCTTCGCCTTGAAGGTAGTCTCTTCACCAGTAAAGGGGTTGATACCCTTGCGCGCCTTGCGAGCGGGCTTCTTCACTGTGGTGATTTTCATAACGCCTGGAATAGTGAACTCTCCAACCGCACGCTTCTTGATGCTGCGCTCGATCAGGGTGTTTAGCTCATCCAGAACAGCATTGACCTGCTTCTTGCTCAGATCAGTACTGTCAGCAAGGCTGGCAACAATCTGGCTTTTGGTCATTTTGTCTTTGATCGCGGTAGCCTTCTTGACGGGAGCTGCTTTTTTAGCGGCTACCTTCTTCTTGGCTGGTGCTTTCTTGGCTGCTGCCTTCTTCTTGGCCGGAGCCTTCTTCTTCGCTGCTTTCTTAGTCGCCATGTTATTTTCGTCCTTCCCTAATAGTGATTATGAATCGAGTGTGTGTCTCAGTGCTCCGCATCCCTACCAACTGAGCGACTCATCAAGCCACGGGCATAGTATTAATCCATGAAACACTGCAATACAAGTGTTTTTCGAGATCGATAGCAAAAAAAACCCTATTTTTTAAGTCCCACGGAGTAATTTCACATTTAGTAGCGGTAAAATGATGCTAATCACCAGCGTTTACCCCCGGAGTTATCAGCTCTAGAATAGGCGCCCTGTTAATAATCCTGGATCGATTAAACGCCATGCGCACCAGTAACTTCCTAATCGCAACCCAAAAAGAAACGCCGGCAGACGCCGAAGTCATCAGCCACCAGCTCATGCTTCGAGCAGGCCTGATTCGCAAGCTCGCTGCCGGACTCTACAGCTGGCTACCCCTGGGGCTGCGCGTACTGCGCAAAGTCGAGAATGTGGTGCGTGAAGAAATGGATGCGGCAGGGGCACAGGAAGTCAGTATGCCCGTTGTGCAGCCAGCTGAACTATGGGAAGAATCCGGCCGCTGGGAGCAATACGGACCGGAGCTTTTGCGCATACACGACCGGCACCAGCGCGATTTCTGCCTGGGGCCCACTCACGAGGAGGTCATTACCGACCTGATCCGCAATGAGGTAAAGAGCTACAAACAGCTTCCACTGAATATGTACCAGATTCAGACCAAGGTCAGGGACGAGATTCGCCCCCGCTTCGGTATCATGCGCTCACGCGAATTCCTGATGAAAGATGCCTACTCCTTTCATGCCGATCAGGCGTCTCTGGAAGCCACCTATCAGATCATGCACAAGGCCTACTCAAAAATATTCACTCGCCTGGGACTGGATTTTCGTCCGGTCATTGCCGATACCGGCAGTATCGGCGGCAGTGCCTCACATGAATTCCACGTGTTGGCCAACTCCGGTGAGGATGACATCGCGTTTTCAGACACTAGCGATTACGCCGCCAATGTCGAAATGGCCGAGGCGGTCTGTCCCGCAATCGAACGTCCAGCGCCCGGCGCAGAAATGATCGAAGTCGCCACTCCCGGAGTGAAGACGATTGAGGATCTGGCCAACTTCCTTTCTATTGATGCTGCCGCGTCCGTAAAGACCCTGGTGGTCAAAGGCGAGGAGGAAGGCCAACTGGTGGCGCTGGTGCTGCGCGGAGATCACAAACTGAATGGCATCAAGGCAGAAAAGCTTGCCGGCATTGCCAACCCTCTGCAAATGGCAGAAGAGGCCGATGTCCTTAAGACTCTGGGGGCTGGGTTTGGATCCCTGGGTCCTGTCGGCCTGGACATCGATGTCATCGTTGACCGCAGCGCCGCTGTGCTAGCGGACTTCAGCTGCGGCGCCAACAGGGATGAGTTCCATATCACCGGCGCTAATTGGGAACGGGATTGCCCGGTGACGCGGGTGGAGGATCTAAGGGAAGTCGCTGAAGGCGACCCCAGCCCTGACGGCCAGGGCAGACTGCAGATCAAGCGCGGCATAGAAGTAGGTCACATATTTCAGCTGGGCACCAAATACAGCGAATCGATGAAAGCCGAGGTGCTGAACGAAAATGGCAAGAGCGTTACCATGACCATGGGCTGTTATGGCATCGGCGTCAGCCGGGTCGTAGCCTCTGCCATCGAGCAGAATCATGATGACAAAGGTATTATCTGGCCCGAGGCAATGGCCCCATTCCAGCTCGCTATCGTGCCACTGAACATGCAGAAGTCCGAGACAGTTGCCAGTTGCGCCGAGGCGCTTTATGAAGACCTGAAGTCTGCGGGTATCGATGTTCTGCTGGATGACCGCAATGAACGCCCGGGCGTAAAGTTTGCCGACATGGAACTGATCGGCATCCCCCATCGTATTGTCATTGGCGATCGCGCCCTGGCGGAGGGAAATATCGAGTACAAGGGACGCCGGGATGATGATTCCCAGCTTATCCCGCAGGAAAAGATCGTAAGCTTCCTGCAGGAAAAACTGCAGAACTAAACACCATGCGGACTTTACTGACGACCTTGCTCTGTCTAATCCTGACAAGCCATGCCCTGGGCCAGCCTGAGGATGAGCAGGAGCGGGAAGCATTGCGCAGCTTCCTGGAAACCACCATTTCCGATGCCGGCAGTTTTGACGATCGTTACGATGCCGAGGTCTGGCTGGTGGACATGTCTGCCCGTCTGGCCCGGTTTGTTGCCGATCCCAAGCATCGGCTGGAGCTACTTCAGGATATTCACGCTGCCGCTGTGCAGGCGGATTTACCGCCGGAGTTGGTGCTATCTGTCATAGAGGTAGAGAGTCATTTCGATCGTTTTGCGATTTCCAGGGTAGGCGCACAGGGCATGATGCAGGTAATGCCCTTCTGGAAAAATGAAATCGGACGTCCGGATGACAATCTCACCCTGAACAAAACCAACTTTGCTTATGGCTGCAGGATTTTGCAATTCTATTTGCAGCGGGAGAAAGGAGATTTGCACAAAGGCCTGGCGAGATATAATGGCTCTGTGGGCAGGCGGGTCTATTCTGACAAAGTATATCGTGCCTGGAATAATCGCTGGCGAACGGAACCGCTGGACTGGGGCGACTGAGTCCCTTGAGAGCGCGGCTAGATACGGTGCTCCTTTACAATCCTTGATCGCGGAAAAACTTAGCGGTAAGACCCCGGTGAGAGACCCGTCCACTTCTTGAATGAGCGATGAAATGCCGAGGGATCAGAGAATCCGACCCTCTCGGCAACCTCACTGACGGTCAGTCCCTCCCGGCTCAGCAAGGATATTGCGGCATCCCTTCGGGCGTTATCCTTAATGCGCTGGTAAGAGGTGCCCTCCTTCTCAAGTCGTCGCCGCAGTGTCCTGGCAGACATATTCAGCAAATCGGTGAGTTCTTCAAAACTGGGCATCTCCGCTCGAAAATCATCCCCTAAAATTTCCCGGATTCGGTGGGTCACACTGAAAGTGCTCGCCTGTGGCTCAATAATCACGTGGTAAGGGGCAAGCTTTAGAAACTCCTGAAGCTGGGCTTCGTCACGCAACAGCTCAGCCTCCAGATGACGCGCGCTGAAGCTGACCGAGTTCGTGGGCTGCCCATATTCCACCGGGCAGGGGAAAAAATGCCGCACGCCAGCGGTAAACTCTGGTTCCGGTCCAGCGCAGGTAGCACTGCTGATGTCTATATGCTGACCAATGAGCCAACCACAGAAACGCAGCCAAATCGCCAGATTACAGAGCACACTGTGCTGGACATCTGGCAGGTCGTCACCGCAGAGGTAATTGAGCTTCGCCTCCTTGCCATCGGCATCGACTTGCAAGAGGTTGACCACCTCCGCTCCCTGCCGAACACGGCAGGTGGCATTGAACTCGATAGCGCGACGGACAGCCGCTCCGAGATTCGAACTGTTGAGCATACTGAGCAGTATGAGCCGAGTCGTCCCCACCGGGGTTTGCACGTCGGGCATCACGCCGCCCGACTCGTCACCAAGCGCACGCACCAGCTCGACACACAGTCGGCTGTATTGTTCGCGGGACACGAAAGCGGTCTGGGCGCTCTGGCGCAATGGGTCGAAAGGAAAACGTGCAGCTCGCAACATACTGTCCAGGTCTTTGCCATAGGCACGCGCCTGCACCAGCAGTGCCCGGGTAAACTCCATGGGAACCGTGTCATTAAACCACTGGGCGCTGTCTTTCTGGATTGGCAAGCTAATACCTCTGCTATTTCTTCCAACAGTATATAGGAAGGCCGGCTGCTCGCAGAACACCCTGTTAACAACATCTTCCCATGGACCAATAGCTGCAAACGATTCCCGCCCCTTGCCGTTTGACATCATGCACCGCTCTGCCCAATATGGGCGCGGGGATGCATGACTAGAAGAACAAGGTGCGATGAACAACATCAACCAGCTGAGCAAGTGGAATCGGGATATCTCGAAAGCGATTGCTGCCCTGGGTGGTGATGACTTCTTCCCGCGATTAATCGAGGCGGTTAACGGTCAGGTACCGATCGATTACCCCCAGATCTGGCTCTATCATCGAGACCTGCCTCCCAGGGTGCTCCACCACCAGATTCCACCCTCTGCCATCCCATCGCAGATAGATACCTACCTGGAAGGACCCTATCGGGAAGACCCCTTCTATCAGGCATCCATGCAGCAGCCCAAATCCAAACTATACCGGCTATCAAGAGTGACACTGGGAAAGCTTGAGCAAACCGAGTATTACCAGCAATACTACGCCGATACTGGCACTGTCGATGAGGCCGTCTACCTGGCTCGACTGCATGGCGGCAATGTCATTAACCTGAGCATGATGCGCCTGCCCCAGCACGGTTCCTTCACCGAAGAGGAATACGAGAACCTCTACCTGCTGGCAGAACCGGTTTCAGAGTTACTCAAATCGCACACCGAGCATGATGACTTCGCCGTTACCAACCTGATACAGCCTGGCATAGACCACCAGATCGATCTCGCATTTCGCACCTTTGGGGAGTCCTTGCTATCGCCGCGCGAGAAAGATGTGCTCGAGCTCATGTTGCGCGGCTACGGCACAGACACATCCGCGACACGTTTGGAAATCGCCGTGGAGACCGTGCGCCGTCACCGCAAGAGCATCTATCGCAAACTGGACGTCTGTTCGCAAACCGACCTCTTTTCGCTGTTCCTCAACTCAATGTCCTGCCTGGGAGCATCCGCCGGTGAGGACCCCTTGAAGATTTACATGTCTCCGCGTTAAGCAAAGATTTTTCTATCAATTTCAGCCATTTACTGCCCCATCGGGGGCATTGCCAATCAATAGCGGGAGCTTGATAGTAGCCGCTAACATACACATGGATGGGCACGATGTCGGTAGAAGCCGATTGGTTCCTGCGAGCGCACCCCGAAATCACTACAATCGAGGCCTTACTTCCCGATTGCAATGGGGTTATGCGCGGCAAGTGGGTACCAAGACACAAGCTGGGTAAAATTTTCGGCGGCGAGCTGAAACTCCCCAAAACTGCACTCAGCCTCGATATATGGGGCCGTGATGTTGAGGAACTGGTGTTCGCCACTGGCGATGCCGACGGCATCTGTCTTCCCGTGGAAGGCTCACTGCTGCCAACGCCCTGGTCTCCCGATGGCCAGCATGGCCAGATCATGCTATCCATGTTCGATGGTGACGGCGCCCCCTACATGGGAGATCCTCGTCACACGCTGATGCAAGTAGTCAGTCGTTTCCAGGAGGCTGGATGGCGACCGGTGGTCGCAGCTGAACTGGAGTTCAGCCTGGTAACCTGGGATCGCGACATTCCCGCACACACCTGCCCCTCTCCCGCTAGCAGCGGCCCGGTAGGGGGCAACACTTACGGCCTGGACGTCCTCAACCATCACCGCCAAATGATGGAGGACTTGAGAGTGGCCTGCGAAATCCAGGACCTGCCCTTTGACGGCGTGGTCAAGGAATCAGCTCCATCCCAATATGAAATCAACATGCAGCATGTTGACGACCCGGTAAAAGCCGCCCGGCAAATCATCATGATGAAGCGCCTGATTAAAGGGGTGGCAGCCAAACACGGGCTGATCGCCAGCTTCATGGCCAAGCCATTCGAGAACGAGGCAGGTAATGGCATGCACGTTCACTGCAGTGTGCTGGACGAAAAAGGCGTCAACATCTTCGACGACGGCACCGACAAGGGCACCCCGCTACTGCATCAGGCCATAGGCGGATGCCTGACCTACATGGCAGAGTCGGTCGCTATTTTCGCCCCGACCTACAATGCTTACCGTCGTTTCCAAAAAGGCTGCCATGCACCCACTTTTCCCAGTTGGGGCTACGAAAACCGAACCGTCGCCATTCGAGTGCCAGCCAGTAGCCCGGTTTCCAGGCGACTCGAGCACCGGGTTGCCGGTGCAGATGCCAATCCCTATCTTTTGTTCGCGGCGATTCTGTCGGGAATGCTGGAAGGCATTAATGAAAACCTTTCACCGGGAGACCCCATCACCGGAGACGGCTATGCTCAGGAGGAGGCATCCCTGCCGGTATACATGCCCGATGCCGTGCGCATGTTCAAAGAGTCAGACTTTATCCGCAACGCCCTGGGCAGCGAGATGCAGCGAATCTTCACGCTGAGCAAAGAACAGGAGATCGACGAGTTCCGGCGTCGAATCACTACCCTTGAGTACCAGTCCTTCCTGGAAAAGCTCTAGACAGCACAGACCATGACCCCAGGCGTCACCGCTTGGTAATTTCTGACGCTTTTGGCCATGTACCCGCCGCAGCAGGGCTGCCAAACTCTATCCTGTGAAAACGACTATTAGCAAAAAATCCCTGCTGCACCTGGCAGCCATCGCGGTGTTTCTGACTGGCCTCCAAGTGGCCAGCGGCAATGCCAGCAGCTCCTCGCTCACCGAAAAGGCCAAGAGCTGCTCAGCCCATCTCGGACTACTGCCCGTGGCAGAGGGTCAGGTGCTATCCGGGCCCCTCGATATTCTCAGCTGGAACATCCAGAAAGCCAGTAATAGTGGCTGGATGGAGGACCTGTTACTGCTGGGTGGGGAAGCGCATATCGCCTTCATCCAGGAGGCGACACTGCGCGCAGAGCTGGGCGAGGTTCAACCTCGAGGACCTCTTTACCAATCCTTTGCACAGGGATACACCACGGCCAACCAAAACACTGGGGTGATGACGCTAAGTACGCACGCACCGACTATGCAATGTAATTTCACCCGCATCGAACCCTGGCTGGGAACCCCTAAAGCGGCGACGGTAACCGAGCATGCCTTGCAAGGGCGAGATGACAGACTGCTGGCGATCAACCTACACGCAGTGAACTTCACTATCGGGCTGGAGGATTTGCAGGAGCAGCTACGGCCACTGGTAGAGTTGCTGATCACACATCGTGGGCCAGCGATACTCGCGGGTGACTTCAACACCTGGAGCAAGGCCCGCCAACAACTGGTTGACCAGGTACTATCGCAACATGGTCTGGAACCTCTGTCATTTGAGCCGGACTTGCGAACCACTGCCTTCGGCATGGCGTTAGACCACATTTACGTGCGCGGTTTGGCGGCGGAGTACACTGAGGTCATTCCAGTCACCAGCTCGGACCACAACGCCCTGCGAGCGAGACTCAGGCTGACCTTATGAGGAAGCTCCCGTGAACAAGCTACTGACAGCGCTATTTGTTGTCATGCTCAGCACCGCTGGCTGGGCAGACGAGAAAAACGATCCTGAAGTGGAGTACCTGCTAAGCTACGTCGCGAGCAGCGGCTGCACCTTCCATCGCAACGGCAGCGACCACGATGCCGCAGGCGCCGCCGACCATCTGCGGCTGAAGTATCGGCGTGGTGGTAAGTACGTGAATAATGCTGAGCAGTTTATCGACAGGCTGGCCACGGAAAGCTCCTGGACCGGTCGAAAATACACCGTGACGTGTGGGGGTGAACAACAAGGCTCTGGCGAATGGCTGCATCGGGCGCTGGACGACTACCGGAAATCGCACTCCTGAGCATAGATCAGAGCGGGGCCTGACGATCTGCCTCCAGGCAATTGGGCCCTCCCGGCTCCGGCAGCGCCACATGCTCACGCTCCAAACGACGGATAAGGTAAAAGGCAGCAACCACGGCCAGACCACCAAAGATTACCGCACCGAAAGCCTCACCCGCCAAGACGCCTTTGGCGCCATACCAATTTGCACCCAGGTAGACAAAGGGAATTGTTCCCAATAGCGCTCGGCCAAAATTAAAACCAGTAGCCCACTGAGGGTGGTGCAAATTGTTAAAGCTGGCATTAGCGATAAACAGGGCGCCATTGAAAAGAAACACGCCCACCAGGAAGTGACAGTAAAACAAAATTAACTCCGCCGCCGCATCAGATGCAGAAAACACCCTCACAATGCCATCCCCTGCAAGCGCAAGAAGTATCCAGACAAACAATACATAGACAACATTGAAGAACATCGCATTGCGCAGGGCAGATCGCACCCGGTCGTAATGTCCAGCCCCGGCGTTTTGACCGATAATCGGACCCACCGCGCTGGATAGCGCAAAGATCGCACAAAACGCCACCGGTGTTATTCTCCCCATAATCGCTGCGCCGGCTACCGCGCTGTCGCCAAATTGAGAAATCGTGCGGAGAACAAAACTCCCTCCGATTGGCGTAGCCAGGTTGGTAAGCACGGCGGGCGCTGCGATTTTTAGAAGGGGCCTGAGGTCAGCAAAAAATTCTTCCAGAGAAATTCTTCGCGGTAGTCGATGCACCACGAAAATCGCATGCCAGGCAACGGCCAATACCACCAGGCGAGCCACCACCGACGCCCAGGCTGCACCCTCCAGCCCCCATCCCAGGGTAAAGATGAAGAGCGGGTCGAGCACCCCATTGACCAGCGAGCCTGTCACCGTTGCCCACATCGAGCGTCGGGCATCGCCGAGGGCCCGGACCCCAGCTGCTGCGCTCATCCCCAGCACCAACACCGGCATGTTCGGTAAAAGAATCCCGGCGTAGCGAGTGGCGTATTCCAGCGTCAGGCCCGATGCGCCCAGCAAACGCAGCAAAGCCTCGAGGTATAGCCAGCCAAAAAAAGAGATAACAACAGACACGAGCACACTGAAAATCAAGCCGCTACTGCAATAGCGACTGGCCAGGTCACGCCGCTGTGCACCCTCGGAGCGAGCGACCAGCGCGCCCAGGGAAATTTGCAAACCGATGCTGACCGCTACCAGGAAAAACATCAGGGTGCCGGCAAAACCTACCGCGGCGGCAAGCTCCTGCTCGCCTAAAAGAGTCAGGAAGTACATGTCCACCATGTCTACGCCGAACATGGTGAGCAGCCCCGTCGCCGACGCTGCTGTCATCACCAGCACATGGCGCATGGTGGAGCCTCGGGTAAACACTGCCTGCTGGGACATGGTCGTTTTCAGACTGGCTTAAGGGATAGGCATCATACTTCAGAATACCAACACTGTGTGTGCTGTGATCCTATTCAAAGAGGATCGGAGCAAAGTCCTGGCTACATGGGACTTTTGGCGTCAAAAAAGTTACCATGCGCCATCTTTTTTGAACTCAGGAGGCCTGGCGCGCGCCATGACCACTACCGAGCAAAAACCCCCGTTAAACCCGATCAACGTGGCTATCTTCCTCGTCTTGCCGATCGCAGCCTTGATTCTGGTTCCTGCCTGGGGTGTTTACCATGGCTACGATGCTTTCCAATGGCTTTGGGCGCTGGCATTTCTTTATTTCAACGGACTGTCCATTACCGGTGGCTACCATCGCCTATGGTCACACAAAGCCTACGAAGCGCATCCCGCACTGAAATGGTTCTATGCCCTGTGGGGCGCTGGAGCCCTGCAAAATAGCATCCTGATCTGGTCATCCGATCACCGGCGCCACCATCGCTATGTCGACGACAATGATCGCGACCCCTATTCTGCCGGTCGCGGGCTATGGTTCAGTCATATAGGCTGGATGCTGCGTCACTACAACACCAATGAGCCAGATTTCAGCAACGCAAAAGACTTACAACGCGACACCATTGTTATGTTTCAGGACAAGCACTACGTAGCGTTGACAGTACTGATGAACATTGGCCTGCCGCTGCTGCTGGGCGTCTGGCACGGGGATATCATTGGCACCCTGCTACTGGTTGGCTTACTCCGACTGGTCGTTAACCATCACGTTACTTTCTTTATTAATTCCCTGGCGCACTTCTGGGGCACTCGTCCCTACACAGATTCCAACAGCGCTCGCGATAATGGCTTCCTGGCCTTCCTTACTTATGGTGAGGGATACCACAATTATCACCATATCTTCCAGACCGACTATCGCAATGGCATTCGCTGGTGGCAGTGGGATCCCACCAAATGGATGATCAGCGCCTGCTCACGGCTTGGTCTGGCTAAAAATCTGGTGCGTATACCCGACTTCAAAATCCAGCGCGCCATACTGGACACACAATTCCAACGCGCACGGGATCAACTTGAGGAGTCGCGCAGTCCGGAATCTCTGCGCGCCACATTAGAGCGTGAATACCAGCTGTTCACAGAATCCATCAATGAGTGGACCTGCCTGCAGGCGGAGCGTTACGAATCGAAGAAAGCCGAAATTGGCGGAGCACTCAGCGAAAGGAAGCAAAAGCTTCAGCTGCGCTGGGAGAGCGCCGCGCTGCGCACCAAGTTCAAAGAGCTTGAGTATTCACTGAAGATGCAGCGCAAGCGCCTGAACCTGCTGATGGAGCAAATGCAACTGCAAGCACAGCCGGCCTGATTTCACATTCGTTAAGCAGGCTCCGTTCCGTTTGGACCGGGGCCTTTTTTTGTCGTCTATAATCTGTTCAGGGTCTCATCTCGTATACACTGGCAACCCTATTTACCCCAACAGCGTTCTCATCACTTCGCGCCGAACCATTGCGAACCGATAATGAACCCAGACACAGGATTAAGCACATGAGCAACTCGGTATATGATTTCACCTGCCAAACCCCCGGGGGCACGGAAAAACCACTGGCTGAATACAAAGGCAAAGTCCTTCTGGTGGTGAACACTGCCTCCAAATGCGGTTTCACTCCACAGTTCGGTGGACTGGAAGAAACCTATGAAAAGTACAAAGATGACGGTCTGGAGATACTCGGCTTCCCCTGCAATCAATTCGGCAAACAAGACCCGGGTTCTAACGATGAAATACAGGAATTTTGTCAGCTCAATTACGGTGTTTCCTTCCCCATGTTTGGCAAAATTGAAGTCAATGGCTCGGGCGCTGACCCGCTGTTTAAACACCTCAAGAAGGAAGCACCGGGCACCATGGGCACCCAGGGCATCAAATGGAACTTCACCAAATTTCTGGTGGATTCCTCAGGTAACGTAGTCAAACGTTATGCACCTACCGTGAAGCCAAAGGACATTGAGAAAGACATCAAGAAGCTGCTTGCCTGAATGCCAGCAAATAAGCGCTGACGGCGAGCGGCCCGTTTCGCCGTCGGCAGCGCTCAATAATAATCGCCGAAGTTAATATCAAAACGACCGCTGTTCTGGCTGTCGATCTTGTTCGCCGCTGCCGACCTAATGTACTAGTATTCACTGCGAGACTTCATTTCCGGAGACCCAGCCATGCGCTTGGCCCTGCTACTAGCACTGTTACTCCTCGCCCCCGCTCTTCAGTCCGCCGAGCAAGCGGGAACGATCAAGACCAGCCAAGGGGCTGCCTTTATTGTGCGAACAGGGCTGAAGCTTCCCGCTAACCCCGGTGAGCGTGTTAACGTCAGCGATAGCATTGTCACCGGCAGCGATGGCACCGTGGGCATCACACTCCTCGATGACACTCGACTAACGGCCGGCCCTGACAGCAACATGGAGCTACGCCGCTTCGTGTTTGACAGCACAACCCACGCGGGCGGTCTGGATGCATCGGTAAAACGTGGCTCTCTCGCCGTTATCTCCGGAAAAATTGCGAAGGCAAACCCCGAAAATGTCAGCTTCAGCACTTCAACAGTGACACTGGGTGTGCGCGGTACCCGTTTCATCATTACAGCCGGGAACTAGACAGGGGAAGGATACATGCTGGGCTTTTTACTATTACCTGCGGCGGTGATCGCCGCAGCATTACTCACCCAACCCAAGCCGCAGCAAGAAAGCAGTACGGTCATCCTGTTGCCCGACGAAGACGGCTCAGTGGGCTCACTCATCGTGAGCAACGAAGCGGGGCAAAAATCCTCGCTGAATACCGCCTACGGCACACTTCAGACAGGAGACTCTGGTGAACTCTCAGCAGGCGTCACCAGCGCCGAGTCGGTGGAGAGTGAGTTCGGCGTCTTGCTTGCAGCCACGCCGATCGCGCCTCGCTCATTCACTGTGACCTTCGAATCCGGCTCAGCTGATACGCTCAGCACTGCATCACAGCGAGAGATCGATACCATCAAAGCCTATTTGCTAACGCTACCAGCGCCTGAGATTGTGGTTACAGGTCATACCGATCGAGTCGGGAGCATAGAGGATAACGACCAATTGTCCCGGCAACGCGCGCAATCCGTAAAGCGTTATATTGAGTCAACCGGACTGCGAACCTCCAGCTTGGTCGCCACAGGTCGGGGTGAGCGTGAACCACTCATAGACACTGCGGATGGGGTCGCCGAGCCGCGAAATCGTCGGGTTGAGATCAGTGTCCGCTAAGCCAATGCAGGCTTAAGAGACGCATGCACACACTTCTGGAATTCGTTCGCCGTATTTTCCAGTTTGGCCGGGGGCGTCCAGCCGCTCTGGTCATTCTGTTGTGGACCAGTTCACTGAGTGTCCTTTCCGAGTTACCACTGGATGGCGGAACTGCCGACCTGACTGGCAACGTAACCGCCGCTTTCACCAAAGCACGCCAGTTCCTGTTCGATGGCTACCAGAAAAACTACCCTCGCGAACCGCAGAGCCAGCCCGTCACCATTGTAGCCATTGACGAGCTCAGTCTGTCAAAGCTCGGTCAGTGGCCCTGGCCACGTACTCAGCTTGCGGCCCTGCTCGATGCCATCGCTGTCCATCAGCCCGCAGCCGTTGGCCTGGATATGTATATGCCAGAGGCGGATCAAACCTCGCCGGATATCGTCGCTGCGCAGTTACCTTCGACAACACCAGATGAGGTTATTGAAGCACTGCTTCGCTTGTCCAGCCATGAGATGATACTGGCACAGTCCTTACGCAGCATGCCCTCAGTACTGGGAGCCGCCGGTTTCGATCACGACACTTACACAACCAGCGCCGGCCTACGCAGTAACCCCGTCTTGGTATCAGGGGGTGATGCCCTGCCCCATGTCAGGCAGTTCAAGGCAGTACTTGCCAGCCTACCCGAGCTCCAGGCAGCAGCAAGGGGACAGGCGATACTAAGCGTAGACCTGGATTTCGGTGTGGTCAGGCGCATCCCGCTCGTTTCAGCCGTCGGCGATACCCTGGTCTCTGGATTGGCAATGGAAATGCTTCGGGTAGCCACTGGGGACGCCGCCGTTCGAGTAAGCGTGAGCGATCACGGCATAGCCGCTGTTGCGGTTGCCGACCTCAGCGTCCCGACCCAGTCGGCGGGAGATATCTGGCTCCACTTTGCACGCATAGAACCGATGAAAACTCGCTACGTCTCGGCATCCTCAGTGCTGGACGGCACTGTTGACCCCGACATGCTGAGTGGCAAGCTGGTGTTATTGGGCCTGACCGGCTCCGGGCTTCACGATATGCGAACCACGGCACTGGGCGAGTTAGTGCCCGGCATAGAAATTCAGGCCCAGGTATTGGAGAGCCTCTTCGACGGTCGCATTCTCGCCAGACCCTGGTGGATGAAATGGCTGGAAACCGCCATCATTCTGCTACTGGGACTGCTGCTTATCTGGTACATACCCCGCAGGGAATCACCACTCGCCCGCTTTATTCGAGCAGTGCCTCGAGCCTCGGCCTGGATAACGCTCGCTATCAACCTGATGCTTGTTGCCATCGGCTATCTGTTATTTCGCTATCAGGGGATTCTTCTTGATGCCTCGTCTTTTTTTCTCATACTCTCCAGCGTCATTGGCAGTCTTATCGCCAGCACGGTAATAGAACTTGCCAGGATGGAGCAACAGGCAGCTGAGGAAGAACAGCGGGTAAGGGAGGCGGCTAAGCTGATCGCCGGGGAATTAGCGGTGACCTTGGAGCAACCGATACACGGCAGGCTATCGACTAATTCAAGCCAGGTACGTCAGCTTACCCGGCGATTGGCACTGGAGGTGGGGGAAGATAGTCGTTACAGCCAACAACTGGATTCAGGAGCCATAGACCGGCTCTGCCAGGCAGCGGTTTATCGCGATGTTGGCATGGCCCAGGTACCCGCGGACATTCTGGCCACCCCGGGAAGCCTCGCTCCAGAGGCCCGAAAGCGCGTGGACGAACACGCTGAGCTGGGTGCTCTGGCCATTGAAACAATACGCAACGCCATAGAGCATCGAATCGCCAAAAGCGACCCGGAAAGCTCACGGTTTTTTGCATGTTTGGAGGCCGTTGCACGCTGCCACCACGAACACTGGGATGGCAGCGGCTACCCCAGTGGCCTCAGTGGTGAAGATATTCCGCTTGAGGCTCGAATCGTCGCCCTGATCGACAGTTGGGAGAGCCTGGTAAACGACCGTCCCTGGCGACCGGCCATGGACAGCAAGGAAGCCATCGCAATCATTCGCTCAGGCGCCGGCACACGCTTTGACCCAACACTTGCCGAGCACTTCTTAAGGGTCCTGGAAAAGAACAGCTACCAGGACTAAATACAGCACAAAAAAAAGCCCGGCATCATGCCGGGCTCTTCTGGTTCCATACTCCCCGCTTTCGCAGGAAAAATGGCATCGATTACTCGATGATTTTAGCTACAACACCAGCGCCAACAGTACGGCCACCTTCGCGAATCGCGAAGCGCAGGCCATCTTCCATGGCGATAGGAGCAATCAATGTCGCTACCATCTGAACGTTGTCACCAGGCATGACCA
>JBDWAD010000006.1:0-3262 GCA_039979015.1 Halioglobus sp. | reverse complement strand
CTGCGAATTGATCAAACGTCTCAGTGCCGAAATTCGGATTCCATGATTGCTGATACAACGTCGCAGTATTCAGCATTCCGCCCATCCATTCCGGGAAGGACAAATCAAGAGCCTCGGTAGACCCATAAAGACTGTCAGCAAACGTTTGAGTCAGTGTGAATCGATAATCTGCAAGTGTTGTATCGGTGTCTCTTAAATCGAGATGCAAGTCATAGTTCCACTCCGCCCTGCTAGTCTCACCCTGATCCTCGCCGGTACAAGCTATGTAGACACCAGTCTTTGACCCAGAACGGGACACGGGATCCAGTAAACCATCTTTTCTGTCAGTGGCTCTCAAGCCCATCTGAATGCCGTCTCGTTCGACAATGACGAATTCACCATTAAGCTGCCCTGATCCACCCACCGGGAATATCCCATCTCCAGGCGTTGTGTTGCTATCCCACTCCGAGGCATGGGCCCCCACTTCCGTACTGTCTTTTCCAGCAACGGCGTTTCCCGCAATTACTATATAAAGTACTGACGCTACAGCGACGTTTAAATTGATCTTAAAAAGTCTATTTCCAATGCTCATTTCTTTTACTCCTCACTAAGTATGTTCGTGAGGTCGCATCTTAGAGAGTATCGAATAACGGTGAGATGATCGAGCGCGCCAAACTCGTATCAAATTGCGTCAAAAAAAGAGAGAACACACGGTCCAGCCAGCACTGGCATCAATAAAATTCGCCGTAATGTTAGGGTTTAGCGGTGACTGGACATCATCTTCCCCCGTTATCTCTTCTGACTCGGTAAGTTCAACCGTCCGCTCTGAGGTGGAAGCGGACATGACCGCCTCCTCCTCAAATTGCTCTTGATAGGCAATCCGAGGCATTGACTTAGGTCATTGTGCAGTCAATACAATTACATAATATGTGTGGTTATATTCTTGTCACTTCATACTACAGGAACACATGAAGAGCCGTCTTTTTTGGCAAAGGGCATCTATTCTCACATTTTGTCTTTTGTTGTTGGCAGCATGCGGAGAAGGCATGAGTTTTTTGGACAGATTTCTTGGCCCCAGTGAAGGTACACCTGAATATCATTACCAGCAGGGCCATTCTGCCTTCTGGGAGTCTGGCGGATTCCCCGAGGCAATCAACCAGTTTTCACTTGCAATAGATCTGAATAGTGAGTTCACCGATGCTTACTATTTCCGAGGGATAGCGTACACGATCGGGAAAGAATATGACCTTGCTATTAGTGATTTCACTCGGGTATTAGAGCTTGTACCGCAAAGTGCGGGTGCAGAGTTCTGGATGTCTACAGCCTCAAGTGAAAAGCAGCATGAAGAGCTTTCCAGAAAGAGGCAACCTACAACAGAGATTGGCGAAAAAGTTGAAGAAGATGCTACACACGAAATTATAGAAAATGTCTTGTTGTTTATCGACGAGGTAAACGACTATCGCTCAAAACTGCTTTTTAAGGATCTACAATCCAAAGAACTCAAAAAACATGAAAATGTTTTTATAGGATGGCACTTTGACTATGCAAAACCAAATGCATTCAGCGTAACGCAGCACTCAACCTCCGACGACCTTGATAAGTGGATCAGCCTCGGGAATCGAACCACAAGAATGGCTTGGTTCTATACGGTAGAGGGGGAGCGTGAAGCTCATGACTTGGACGTTGAATCCTTACTACACATTGAAAAATATGCTCAACTAATCAATCAAGCTAAAAGCGTAGGAATAGGGATCAGATTAGTTGATGAGGGATCGTTCTATTTCCTTCAATCGAAACTGGAAGGTGGATTGAGACTCGGAAACTGGTCGATAGTGGAGTTCAGGGAAAAGTTAGCGTCGTCCTTGTTCCATCTTATGGGTCAGGTTGCAGATGACGGGTATACGTTGCACTGGTATTTGGTACCAACGGTCGGTGAATCAGTTCCACCACGTTCAATTGGAGTAGATCCAGATCTATTGATTTCAGAGTCATCGGTTTCACTGTTGGTTAACATGTGGATTAGCGCAGACGACTTTGCGCTTCATAAGGCGCAGATTCAAATAGCAGGTGAACTGGAAAACAAGCAACCGATCTCATTCGAAATTGAACAGGTTTTCGACGATTTCAATTCAGGAATTAGAGTTTTACCTCCCCCTGAGATGTGACAATCCTATGTCTCCTCCGAGGTGTTAGCGGAAGTTTTCACCGTTAACACTCCCCAGGGGCAATAAGGTCTCCTTTCGCCTACAAGCGGAAACTAATACGCCTTCCGTACAGACGCTATATCGGTCTATCCTTGTGCAACAACGATAACAAGGAGATGAGAGATGTTTGACATAAACACAGCCGCTAATATAGCTGAAATTGCTGGTGGCATAGCCATTTTGGTATCTCTCGCATATGTGGGCTATCAGATTCGCCAGAGTAATCGAATAGCCAGTGCATCTGCCTTACAATCTGTGCTCGATGCGTTTTCCGATCGGCAGCTACGCCAATATCTGGAGCATCCTGAGGTTATGGCCATATTGGTTCGCGGCCATCACTGTCTGGAGGACTTGTCCCGTGCCGAGCGGAGCATTTTTAGCACGTGCCTTAATCGCGAGGTGTTCCAAATGCGCCATGTCATGCAATTGCATGGCCACAGATTGGTCGAAGATCAGGAATACCAGACATGGCTGGCGTATACGGCAGCACATCTTAAATCTCCGGGGGGAAAGGCGTGCTGGGATAGTGTGAAGTCAGTATTGACCGCTTCTATTGTTGATTGCATCGAGGGATATTTAAAAGAAAACCCCGATGCACCCTCGATAATAGACATATTCCCTTTTGAATATGGCGAGAATGCCTATCTTGAAGCCAGAGAACAAGCCAAGCCTAGTCCGGGTTGAGGTGGAAGCGGACATTGCCCCCCAGGGCCGAACAAGGCGTCTATAACGTCCGCTTTCGCCTAAATGCGGACATAAGTGTATGCTTCCCGGATAACTAAGCAATGGTGGTATCTGGGGCAGCTTTGTCTTGAATGACTCGTATAAAGCCCTCACCAGGAGGGCTATATTATGAATAGAAACCGTATCTATGGGCAGTCAGAGACACTCACTCGCGCATGAGATATCAGTGGAGCACCGCGGCCTATGGGCTTCAATTTTAGCACAAGGTTATAGGTCCCCTCTGCGAATTGATCAAACGTCTCAGTGCCGAAATTCGGATTCCATGATTGCTGATACAACGTCGCAGTATTCAGCATTCCGCCCATCCATTCCGGGAAGGACAAATCAAGAGCCTC
>JBDWAD010000005.1:0-55834 GCA_039979015.1 Halioglobus sp. | reverse complement strand
GAGCGCAGGCCCCAGCGGTAGACGGATTGGTCAGCGAAGGAGCGGAGGCCCCAGCGGTAGACGGATTGGTCAGCGAAGGAGCGGAGGCCCCAGCGATAGACGGATTGGTCAGCGAAAGAGCGCAGGCCCCAGCGGTAGACGGATTGGTCAGCGAAGGAGCGGAGGCCCCAGCGGTAGACGGATTGGTCAGCGAAGGAGCGGAGGCCCCAGCGGTACACTGACTGCTCAGAAAAGCTCATGCTCCCCCATTGATAGTCACTGTTTCCGGCATAGGCCGGTGCCTCGGATTTGGCGGTGGAAGCAGTGTTGCCCCACTTATAGCCGCTACGAGCAGGTGTGTTGTCTGCCCATTTGGCATTAGATTCTGTTGGCTGAGCGGTTTTGCCCCATTTGTAGCCAGTGCTGCCGCTGCGCGTGTACGATTTGGAGTCGGCAATAGAGTGACTCACACGATGCACCAGGTTGTGGCTTGAAGACGCGCTGGTTTGGTCTGCTTCTGCCATGGAGATGGAGGGTACGAGCAATGCCACCGCAATACCCATGAGCCCCGCTGATTTGACCGCCTTGTAAGTGTTCATAACTACCTTCCTAAATTGGTGTTTTGTTAGCGCTTTAATGTGACGCGTTTAATAGTTTTGCTATCTGTGCTGAGACGCAGTTCACATTAGCTTTCCCCTACACTTGACTCGTTATACGACCTGTAGTGAGGCGAATGAACCCATGGGTATAACCATTTTGGGGTAAATGGCGGAAACTTAAGAAAATAACGCGCCGGATGTTAGCCGCGGAATGCTGGTCTATCTTATTGAAAAGTATAGAAAATATTGGATTTATTCGTTACTGAAAGCCGCCATTGACCCACAAAGGGCAATTGGGGTGAAAGCAAGATGACCTTATACCTTGCCGGGTGGGCCGGCTATTGAGGTTGTCTCGAAAGGTTCTCTATTGTTTGCCTTTCTCGGTCGTACATTTCTCCCCAGGCGAATGGGTGATTCTCGGCGGGTGTATGGCTTGGGTCCAGTCTCTCCACATGATTTTTTACTCCCCAGACCCGGGTATCGCTCATGCCTTTGGCTGGCACTTCAGTCGATAGCATCTCACTGAGCCCTGGCAGGCTGATTTCTCCGCCTTCCTTCACTATGGCGGGGCCTTCAAAATGTTCTTGCATTGCCATATCACGCATCAAGTTGAGATCGGCGTTGCCACATCCTCTGTCACCCAGGGTGATGGCTCGGGTAATGCTGACGTAGCCATGCCCCTGCTGGAAGGGGCTGTAGGCCAGTAGGCCGTCCTGGTTTATAGCGGGCTCTGCCGTGGTGGTGAGCTTACACTTAACGTCATCGGGCGTGAGATCTGGCTCCAGTTGCAATAGTAGGGCGACCAAGCCGGAAACGAGAGCCGCCGCCTGGGACGTGCCGGTCATGACCAGTTCGCCCCCCATCAACTGGTACTCCGGGTGCTCCTGTAGTAATCCAGAGCCAGGTCGGGTGAGGCCGGTCATGTGTCCACCGGGTGCGACGATGTCGGGTTTGATGTGTCCTTCCGGTGTTGGCCCACGGGACGAAAAATCAGGTACGTAGTCGTCCTTGCGGGTTTCCAGGCTCCATGAGTCAGTCACTGCACCAACTGTAATGATGTAAGGCAGGTTGCCTGGTGAGCCAACGGTCATGGGTTCTGGACCATCATTCCCTGCTGCCGCCACCACCGTAATCCCCTCGGCCCAGGCCTGCATAATCGCCTGGTTAATGGGGTCCAGGTAATAGGGCCAGCGCGGTCTGGCTGAAAAAGACAGGTTAAGCACGCGTATGCCGTACCTCTCTTTATTATCAACTGCCCATTGCACGCCGCGGACGATATCAAGCAGGCCGCCCTGTCCCGTTTCGTTGAATGCCTTAATGGCGACGATGTTTACGTCGGGGGCAGTACCCTTGAAGCCGCCCGATGGCTTACCGTCTAGCAGTGTTTTCCCGCTATGGGCCAAAACACTGGTCAGATGCGTGCCGTGACCGCTCTCGTCAAACACGCTGTCACTGCTGTCAGTGATTGCGTCGTAGCGCGCGAGCACTCGATCGTTACCTTCGGTGTCGTGGGTTAGGGCAGGGTGGTCCCAGAGTCCGGAGTCCAGTACGGCAACCGTCACTCCTGCACCGCGAACGCCGTGCCGATGGAGTTGATCTGCGCCGGATACAGCGCTGTAGTAAAAGTTGTCGGCGTTGTCGGGATAACCCGGAATCAGCTCTATGGCACAATCGGCTCCAAATTCGGCGGTAATAGAATAGTCGTTTTGTTCTGGGGCGCTGTTGGTTGCGCTGGTGAACACGAGTTTCAGTGGCTGCCGGCCTGACAGTGAAGCAGCTGTTTTTTCACTGAAGGATACATCGGCTTTACCCATTGCTGAGTTTGTAGCGCTGTTGATCGGGAGTTGCTGCTCTCCAAGTTGAATTTGCTTGAGCGGCCCCAACTCCGACGGCCAGCTGAGTTCCAGGCGAGTCAGCTTCCGGGGTTCATCTGTATGGTTAAATAGTTGCCAGTCGAAGCCATCGGCCCTGCGCTGTATTTCGACCGCACCCGCAACGCGACAGCTGTCTGCCGGTGCCTGTTGCTTCTCGGGTTGGTCGTCCAGGGCGAGATCGTCGATGTGGCGAAGGACTTGTCCCGTATCGAGTATGGCTTCCATTTGCTGACGTGAGAGTGTCGCGCCAACAGCGCTGATAATTGGCAGATTGTGGGTGATTGCTCCACCCTGATCTGCGACCAGTGCAGCCATTTCTTCAGCAGAAGACCCCTGCAGCATCACGTGAAGCGATTCCTGGTCTTTCGCGCAAGCAGCGGAGCTGGCCACTATCATCGCGGCGCAAAGCGAAAACTGTTTGCCAAGCTTCATGAAATGCGGGAAAAAGAAGACGCGAATGAATTCAAGACTGCGGCAGTGTGTCGCTGAAATTCTGGCGCAGCATATCGGGCACATCTTCCGGGTAGATGGGGCGAGAAAAGAGGTAGCCTTGCAAGAGATCGACACCGCGAGCGACCAGGTAGTCAAGCTGCTCCTGTTCCTCAATCCCCTCTGCGATAACTCGCAGATTCAGGGTTTTCGACAGGGCGATGATGGCATCTACGATTGCCGCCCCATCCGGGCTATTGAGATCAGCGACAAAGCTCTGATCTATTTTGAGGGTGTCGATAGGGAAGCGCTTGAGGTAGCTGAGTGACGAATAGCCAGTACCAAAATCATCAACTGCCAGCTCCAGGCCCAGGGCCTTCAGTTGCTCCAGCTTTTCAATGTTGGTTTGTGCATCGGTCATAATGGCGCTTTCAGTTAATTCGAGCTCTATTCGGCTTGCCTGCATACCCGACCGTTGCAAAAACTCACCTATCGATAGCGGTAGATTACTCTGGTTAAACTGCA
Source organism: Halioglobus sp. (assembly GCA_039979015.1). Taxonomy (GTDB): domain Bacteria; phylum Pseudomonadota; class Gammaproteobacteria; order Pseudomonadales; family Halieaceae; genus Halioglobus. The sequence goes on along the minus strand of JBDWAD010000005.1, from coordinate 52,428 downwards.
GTGGTGAAATGTTGATGCACACCCTGAATGGTGGCAGGCCCATTGAGTCCCAGTACTGGCAGTGGCGCGCCACTTCGTTCATCACCCATTCGCCAAGCTCAATGATTTGTCCGGTACGCTCCGCCACGGGGATAAAATCCAATGGAGAGACCATGCCGCGAGTAGGGTGCTTCCAGCGCACCAGGGCTTCCATGCTCACCACTGCGCCCGTGGCCGTATCCACTTGCGGCTGGTAGCGTAGCTCCAATTCGTGGTTTTGCATTGCATCGCGCAGCTCTTCCTCCATCTTTAGCTGCTCAACGGCCTTGGCGTTCATTTCTTCATCATAAAAACGGAAGCAGGCGCGGCCCTGGGCTTTGGCGGCATACATAGCAGTGTCGGCGTTACGTACCAGGGTGTCAGGATCCTCTCCGTCTTGCGGAAACAGCGCGATGCCGACACTGGGGGTTACAACCGGGTTGTGCGATTGCAGGGCAATGGGCTTGGAGAGCGTAGTCAGGATGCGGTTAGCTACCCGTTCTACTTGTAAAACATCGTTAATGTCCGAGAGCACGACCGTGAATTCGTCACCGCCGAGGCGTGCGATCTCGGTATTGGAATCGTTCGCCTCATCTTCGGCGCTTTTGTCGGAGTAATAGTTGATTGCATCATCTTCGCGCAGTTCTACGGTCAGTCGCTTGGCTATTTCCACCAGCAACCTATCTCCGCGACCGTGACCTATAGAGTCATTGATGCGCTTGAAATGGTCCAGGTCGATAAACATCAAGGCGGCACTGGTTTTGTGCCGGCGACAGCGCTTGAGAATTCGATTCAGTTGTTCATTGAAACTGCGTCGGTTGGGCAGGCTGGTGAGCGGGTCGTAATAAGCCAGGTAGCGAAGCCGGTCTTCCTGACGTTTTAGAGAATTGAATGCATCACTCGCTCGCAACATGTACTGCACATCTCTGCCCAGCAGTGACCAGTTCACGGGTTTGGTCTTGTATTGCGTGGCGCCGGCCTCAAACCCCTCGTCTATCGACTGTCGGTCATCCGAGCCTGTCACAATCATGATCGGTATAGACTCACCCTGCGGCATTTTGCGCAGTCGTTTACAAACTTCCAGGCCGGTCATTCCCGGCATCTCAACATCAAGAAAAACCAGGTCGGGGCGTTCGCGCATAAAGACGTCGATGGCTTCGGGCCCGTCTGCGGCCTCAACAACCACCATGTTTTCCGCTTCCAGACACTGGCGCGTCAGCAGTCGGACATTGAAGTCGTCATCACAGACGAGAATCTTTGCCCTTTGGTATGGGCGGTCTTCATTGGACATGAATAAAGGAGATAATGCTGTTAGAAGAGTTCTAGGCTATCATCACTGGAACCCAGCGCCTAGCCCGAATCATAGAAAGGGCGAAACAAGTGACTGGGGGCGTGGAAAGACCAATAATAAGGGGCAATAGAAGACGTTATGCGTTTGCATTGGGCAGCGCTAGTTAAGTTAATAGCACCGGCAATCATTGTCGGTGGCGCTATGTTGACCCGAAGTTATCTGGATCAGTTGGGTGGCGAAGCCAGGGTCATCATCGCAAATCTGCCATACCTGGTCGTCGTGGCCTGCGCCGTAATGGCGTACCAATTCCGTCGTTTACGTTTGTTACTTGCAGCCCTTGGCACGGCCTCACTGTTTTGGTTGATACAGTCGCATTTGCAAGTGAGCTTAGATGATCCGGATGCAGGGCGCTTGTTTTTGGTGGCAAGCCTGGCCGTGCCTCTTTTGAGTGCTTTTCTACTTTTGCTACCAGAGCGAGGGCTACTCAATACCTACGGAGTACTAACGGCCGTCTTTTTTCTGGGCGTGGCCGGTTGCTGCTTTGCGTTGGCCGACTGGATGGGTGCTTCAAACCTGGAGTTCACTGCCTATTTTACTCCAAGGCCCTGGGAGGGTTTTATTGTCGCCAAAGGTGTGACCCTAATGACCTTGCTGGCATTTTGCGTAGGCCTGGTGACACTCATCTTGCGAGATAATGAGGCAGAGGCCGCAATACTGGGCGTACTGGCGGCTGGATTTTTGTCGCTAGCGTTCCTGCATCTGGATCATATCTCGATTGTCATGGGGGCCGCGGGGGGGCTTTGTGTTGTTTGGGGCCTGTTACGAAGCTCCCATTCCATGGCTTACCGCGATGACTTAACGGGCCTGCTAAGTCGTCGTGCGCTGAATGAGCGGCTCAATTCTATGGGCAGGCGTTATAGCATCGCCATGGTTGATGTTGATCACTTTAAGCGATTCAACGATACCCATGGGCACGACGTTGGTGATGATGTACTCAAGCTAGTGGCATCGCGCGTGAAGCAGGTGGGCAACGGTGGCACGGCCTATCGCTATGGGGGAGAGGAGTTTTGTGTGGTGTTTCCCCGTAAGTCCACTGAGGACTGTGCGGCAGCCATGGACCAGGTGCGTGAGAGTATCGCCAACTACAAAATGTCGATACGCGATCGCAAGCAGCGCCCGGTAAAGTCCAGGGAGGGGTCGCAGCGGCGCGGGGCTAGCAAGCTGAAATCCAGCCAGGTGACTGTGACCGTTAGCGCAGGCGTCGCTGCCAGGGGTGATAGCTGTCCAGACGCGGAGTCAGTTCTGCAGGCAGCGGACAGCAAGCTCTACAAAGCTAAGAAAAGCGGTCGTAATCGAGTCGTTTTCTAAGGGTCGAGAATTAAGAGAACAGTGGTTCACGTCGCTGGAAATGCAACTCTTTCACAAAGCGAGGCAGTTGCTGCAAGGGAATGGCGGGGCTGTAATAAAAGCCCTGCACCTGTTGGCAGTTTTGCTCGCGCAGGTACTCCACTTGTTCGTGGGTTTCTGCTCCTTCGGCTACTACCAGCATGTCCAATCGGCGCGCCATCTCAATGATCATTGTGCACACCGCTTCCTGATGAGGGTTATGCGGCAGGTCTTTGACGAAGCAGGCATCGATCTTGAGTGCCGCGATAGGCAGCTCGGTCAGGTGTGAAAGTTGAGAGAAGCCTGTTCCAAAATCGTCTAACGAGAATGAAATCCCCAGTAGGCGCAGTTGATCCATGCGACCCTTTATTGCTTCCGGGCTTTTCAATATCGTGGTTTCGGTCAGCTCAAACTCTAACCTGGAAGCATCGGTGCCGCTGCGCTTGATAATGTCTTTGACGATATCGACAAAACGGTCATCCTGAAACTGGCTGAAGGAAATATTGACGGCTACATCGACGTCGCGAATTCCCTGCTCTTCGACCCACACCTGCGCTGCGCACGCATGCTGGATGACCTGATAGCCGATAGTCCGCATCAGCCCCATGTCTTCGCAGGCGACAATGAACTCACCGGGACAGAGTAGGCCCCGTTCAGGGTGATTCCAGCGCAACAGTGCTTCCAGTCCCACTAGCTTGCCGGTGGCCAGGTCGATGCGGGGCTGGTAGTGGAGTTCAAACTGGTTCTTTCTCACCGCTGTGCGAAGCTCGGCGGCGAGAGAGGTGCTGCCACCCTGGTCAAAAGTGAGCTGTTCGCTGTAGCGAATATACTTGCTGCCATCGACGCTTTTGGCTTGCTGCATCGCTGAGCGGGCGAATTCCACCAGCTCTGAAAACTCTTTGCCGTCATCGGGGTAGATCGCCGCGCCAATGCTGGCATCAATGGACACCTGCTGTTCGCTGAGAATCATGGGTGCAGTGATGGACTTGATCATTTTTTCCGCGATCAATTCCACATCTCTGGAATTGCTGACATCTTCCAGCACAATGGCAAACTCGTCGCCTCCGAGGCGCGCAATGCTGTCGGTGCTGCGCATCTTGTTGATCAGGCGACGTGAAATCGTCTTGATCAGCAGGTCGCCCTCGGTTTCGCCGTAATGGTCATTGATATTGGCGAACTGGTCCATGTTGATATAGAGCAGGGCGGTGTTGAAATCGTAGCGCTCGCTGCGCTCCATGGCCCGCTCCATATGGGCGCGGAAACCTGCCCGATTCAGGGCCCCGGTCAGCGAATCACGATTTGATAGCTGCTGGATGGTGTCGCGTGCTTGCTTCAGCTGAATGGAGTAATCCAGTACCCGGTGAACCAGGTCGTCCTGTAGCTGACCGCGTATCAGGTAGTCCTGAGCACCAAACTCGCGCAACTGGGCGGCCAGATGATCGTCGTTTTCATCAAGTAGCAGTATGAGCGGCACGGTAGCCTGATTTTTCTGCGCCAGTCGCAGCAAGTACTCTGTTTCTGGTCCGTACGACATGATGACTGCGTCGATCATGGGGTCCAGAAGGGCCTCAATCGGGCGCTGCATAGACTCGGAAGAGGCGAGGTTGAACCTGGAGGGCACTGAACGACCGAGGCAAGCTGACAGAATCGTATGATCCGCGCTGTTCTCGGAAATAATTAATACCGTGTGTTGGTCCACTCTTGGTTCCTGGTCTCTCTTACGTCTGCGTCGTTGTCAGCCATCGTGACAACCGCTTTCCGGGTGTCAGAATGTTGACTGCTTATTCTTTATATAACATGAAGTTATACGGAAATATTCAGAGGAATTCTACTGATAGTTTATTGAAAATTACCAACTCCTGAAGCTGAGCGCTTGCGCTAGCAATAACTGGCCGTGGCCGTCATTGGTATTGTCGCTCGGTGTATTATTGTTGCTACCCAATTCAGCTGGAACAAAACCATGAGTGAAGATGTACTGTTTGAAGTGAATGAGGGCGTTGCCCTGATTACTTTAAATCGCCCCGAGGCCCACAATACGCTGTCGGCAGGCATTATTGAGGGCTTGGGCGCAGCCTATCAGCGCGCCGATGGGGATGATGCGGTTCGCGCTGTAGTTATCACGGGTTCTGGCAGAAGTTTCTGCGCCGGCGCGGATATGAGTGGCGGCGGTGACACTTTCGACGGTGATGCAGTGGCCATGGAAATCAGCTCATGTCCTCTTATTATGCAGGCGTTTGAGGTTCGCAAACCGGTAATTGCGGCTTGTAATGGTCATGCGGTAGGCGCCGGGCTGGGAATGGCGATGCAGGCTGATCTTCGGGTCTTTGCTGACGAGGGTAAGTACGGTTTCTTGCAGTCTCGACGCGGCGTTGTCACCGATTTTGCCATGGAGCACCTGCTACCCAGAATAGTGGGTATGGAGCGTGCGCTGGAACTCTTGATGAGAGGCCAGCGTCTTACAGGCATTGAGGCGGTCGAATGGGGACTCGCCGGGCGAAGTGTACCGGCGGAGTCAGTGCTGGAAACGGCGCTGGATATAGCCCGTGATATGGCGGTGAATGCCGCCCCCCTGGCGATGGCCATGCACAAACGCCTGGTCTGGCAGGGAATGGATATGAGTTATGCTGAGTTGGCCGAGAAGGAGACCAAGGGGCTCAACTACAGCATGACCAAGCCCGATGCCGTCGAAGGAGGTATGGCCTACTTCGAGCGGCGTGCTCCTGATTGGAGCGGCCGCCTCAGTGAGGACTGGCCTGCTTGGATGGACGACGAGTAAAGACTACGTCAGTCCGTTAACTGGCAGTCGAACACCGGTATATTGCGATCGGTGCGGGCCTGGTATTCATCAAAGTCAGGGTAAACCGCCAATAACACGGGCCACAATGCCGCTTTCTCTTCGTCGCTGACCTGCCTGGCCTGGTAGGTCTTTTCTTGGCCGTCAGCCATTATCTGGATCCTGGGATGGGCCTTGATGTTGTAATACCACACCGGATTCTTGGGCATGCCGCCGCTCGACGCCACCAGCAGTTTATTGTCGCCGTGGGGTATGTGAATCAGGGGGAGGCGTCGCGTTTTACCGCTTTTGGCGCCCGTCATGGTGATCATACAAACAGGACCGCCAAGGAAGGTGTTCATCAGTCGCCCCTTGCTCAGGCGGAATACGCCGGCCTGAAAGCGACTGGTCCAGCGTATGATCATCTTGATCGCGGGCAGCTGGTTTTCCTTATATTGCATCACGTCTTCACGATTGGTTTTGACGTAGTCGTACTTCACCATTTTTAATGTCCTTTTGGGGCGAGCGATTAAGGTTAATCTACAATTACCATGCTGCCAATCTATGCTAGACTCGTCGCCCCGTTTTGCCTCTCTCATTAAGATCATGAGCATCGCCTCCGACAAACTGGAAACCATCCGCCAGCAGGTGCAGTACCATCTGGACCATGCCGAGCAAAATCGACTGACGCACGAGCAGGAGCTTGCGCTTAAAGAGCGTATCAAGGCCCGTCTCGTGGCGGAAGACGCCGTCCTGGTTGCCCATTACTATACCTCACCGGCGGTGCAGGCCCTTGCGGAGGAAACCGGAGGCTGCGTTTCCGATTCTCTGGAAATGGCTCGCTTTGGCCATGACCACCCCGCCAAGACTCTGGTGGTAGCAGGGGTGAAGTTCATGGGGGAAACGGCGAAAATCCTGACGCCGGAAAAACGCGTGCTAATGCCCACGCTGGAAGCGACCTGCTCTCTGGACCTGGGTTGCCCCATCGATGAGTTTTCCCGGTTTTGCGACCAGCACCCCGATCGCAAGGTCGTGGTTTATGCCAATACTTCCGCCGCGGTGAAGGCTCGGGCTGACTGGGTGGTCACCTCTGGTATTGCTCTGGATGTCGCGGAGCATTTGGCAGAACAGGACGAAAAAATCATCTGGGCCCCCGATCAGCATCTCGGAGACTATGTGCGCCGCGAAACGGGTGCTGACATACTGATGTGGGACGGTGCATGCATTGTTCACGAAGAGTTTAAGGCGCGCGGGATCGCAGACCTCAAAGCGGTATACCCGGATGCTGCGGTCCTGGTGCATCCGGAGTCGCCCGCTTCAGTGCTCGAACTTGCCGACAGGGTGGGGTCAACCACTCAGATTATCCGCGCCGCCAGCGAGATGGAGAACAAGCGCTTTATCGTCGCTACCGATCAGGGTATTTTCTACAAGCTACAGCAGCAGGCGCCAGATAAAGAATTCATTATTGCCCCAACCGCCGGTGAGGGTGCGACCTGTCGTAGCTGTGCCAATTGTCCGTGGATGGCCATGAACGAGCTGGAATTGTTGGCCGAGGTGTTCGACATTGGCGACAATGAAGTTTTTGTCGACAAGGCTTTGGGCGAACAGGCCATGGTACCTCTGCGGCGCATGTTGGACTTTGCAGCTGAACTGAAAGTGACGGTTAAGGGTAACGCCTGATCGGTTGCTACATACGTTCCATTTGCTGTCGCATCTCAGTAATGTCCTGAAGGCGCTGATTGATTTTTGCGCTGGTCAAATAATCGTTTTTAACCAGCTTAAGGGCATAGCTCAATTGCTTCTCAGCCTGGTCCAGAATGCCATTGAGAATGAAGTACTCTGCGCGCGATTGATGCAGTCCAATAATATTTCCCGATAAACCCTGAACCTCGGCCAGCAGATACCACAATCCGGGGTCGTTGGGGCGCTTCTTGCTCTGCGCGACCAGAACCTCTTCAGCAATGTGAGGCTCCTGGTTTTTCATCAGGGCATTGGCGTAGGTCATGGTCAGTGGGTGATTACCCGGGGACAGGTTTAACTGTCGTAACAGTTTTTCCACCGCCGTTTCGGGCTGATCGCGCAGCATGTCAATTTCGGCATCGGCAATCAGGTATTCAATGCGATCAGGGTCGCCAGACCAGATGCTGTCCAGTTCCAGTGCGGCTTCGTCAGCCCTGCCTGCATTGGTGAGTGCAATGACCAGGCCATATTGTGCCGCTTCGGCGGAACGAGGCGTGCCATCCAGCTCTCCCCGAAAGCGCTGTACCGCTTCCTCGGGAGTATTGGCCAGTTGGTTGACGACTCGCGCGCGCATTAACTGGTACTCAAGCTTTGCCGGTCGGATGCTCTTCGGATACTGACGAGCACGGTTGCGAGTGTCTGCTATTCGGTTTTCGGAGAGTGGGTGAGTCCGCATAAATTCGGGAATGCGGTCACCTCCGGAGTAGCGCGAAGCCTGTAGCATGCGCTCGAACATTGCAGGAGCTGCATGCGGATCCATGCCCGCGTCTACCAGCGTTTGCATGCCAACCCGGTCGGCTTCTTGTTCATTGCTGCGGCTGTAGCGTAACGCCGAGTCCTGGGCCAGCGCCTGGGACGCGCTGATTGCGGCAAGGCCTGCGTCGCCACCCGCTGTTGCCATAATAACCAATCCCGCCAGCATCGCGGCCAGGTTGATCGGAGCCTGGTTTTTCCTGAACTCAACGCCGCGGGAGAAGTGCCGTTGGCTTAGGTGGGCGATTTCGTGGGCCAGAACTGTGGCCAGTTCATCTTCAGTCTGGGCGTAAAGTAGTAAGCCGTTGTGAACTCCAATGACGCCCCCCGGGACCGCGAAGGCGTTAATGGTGGCGTTGTCCACCACAACCAGCTCAACTCTGCGGTCTTCCAGCTTGCTGTGGGTGACCAGGTCGTAGATCAGGTTTTCCAGATATTCGAACAGTAGCGGATCATTTACGGTGGATACCTGACTGCGGAAAATGCGCAGCCAGGTTTGACCCAGCTGGTGCTCAAACTCCGCTGAGAACAGGCTGGTGCTGGACTCCCCCAGGTTGGGCAGTTTCAGCTCCTCTGTTTGCGCGCTGGCCGGAGCCGAAATCAAAGAGCAAAGCAGCAGGGGCAGGGCATAGCGCCAGCTACTTGCTGCTTTACTCACATGGGATAACACAGTGTCGGTTCACTTCAGGTAGCGGAAAAATGGTTGTCCATTGTACTGCATGCTAAGGCAGGGATGGAAAGGTCTGTTTGCACCCGTTTTGAACCCGGTAATTTGCGAAAGTTCATTCCCCGTTGGGGAATGCGTATACTGGCCGTCCTGAAAGTTTGATGAGAGCGATAATGAGCGACGTTTCGTTAACAGAGGTGGATGCCCGTGGATTGGAGTGTCCTATGCCTCTGCTGAAAGCCAAGCGAGCTCTGAATGCGATGGCCAGCGGCGAGCAGTTACGGATTCTGGCGACCGATAGTGGTTCCCAGCGCGACTTCCAGGTGTTTGCCGAACAGTCTGGTCATAGCCTCTTGGCATCCGAGGTAGACGGAGATGTCTACCGTTACCTGCTGCAAAAGAACTAGTTTAAGGAACCCCAGGGCATGCTGGATATTTTCAAAAAGTGGTCCCGAACCTATTTGTTCGAGGAAGAGTCGGTGCTGCTGCTGGTCTTGCTGGCCATATCCATCGCGCTGCTGGTCTCCATTGGCGACATTCTTGCGCCGCTGGTGGCCGCTATTGTATTGGCCTACCTCATGCAGGGCTTTTCTACCCAACTGCAGCGCCACGGCGCGCCGCCCTGGCTGGGCCTATCGATCTCTTACTGTGTCTTTATAGGCGCTTTCTTCGGATTTACGCTCGGCCTGCTGCCCTTGGTGTGGCGGCAGTTGATGGCACTGGCGAGTGAATTACCCCGCTATTTAGACCAGGGACGCCAGTTGCTGAGCGTGCTCCCTGAACGCTACCCCGAAATTTTTACAGCACAGCAAATGAATGAGTTAGTGGGCATGGCTCAGGTCGAAGCTGCTAACCTGGGTCAGGTGCTGGTTACTCGCTCACTGGCGTCTCTGCCTGGCTTGTTCACTGTCATGATTTACATGATTTTGATTCCTATGCTGGTGTTCTTCTTTTTGCGGGACCGGCAGCAGATACTGGAATGGCTAGCGAAGTTCCTGCCTGAAAAAAGGCCTCTACTGAGGACCATCTGGGGAGAAATGAACCAGCAGTTCGCGAATTACGCGCGTGGCAAGGTGCTGGAAATCATCGTCGTAGGAACCGTCAGCTACGCCAGCTTCGCCTGGATGGGGCTGAACTATGCGGCTCTACTGGGTTTGCTGGTTGGGCTGTCGGTGATTATTCCCTACATTGGCGCGGCCTTGGTGACCTTGCCTGTGGTGTTCGTTGGTTTTTTCCAATGGGGCTTTGGGAGTGAATTTTATACCTTGTTCGCTGTCTATGTTGTTATTCAGGGGCTTGATGGAAACGTGTTGGTACCGTTGCTGTTTTCTGAAGCAGTCAATTTGCATCCGGTGGCGATCATACTCGCCATCCTCTTTTTTGGCGGCATCTGGGGTCTGTGGGGCGTATTTTTCGCGATACCGCTGGCCACCCTGATCAAAGCCATTATTAACGCCTGGCCTACCCCCGATGCGGGTGCACCCGACCGGCTGGAACAAACTGCATCTATGGAGTAATTGATGTTCGCTATTTCAACACGGCAGAGACTTCAGTTTCTGTCAGGACTACTTTTATCTGTGTTTTTGTATGCCTGCTCCAGTTCTCCGGAACCTGGAAGCTCGCCAGTACAAAGCCCTAATGATGAGCGCGAGTATCGCCTGCTCACGCTGGACAACCAGATGCAGGTTCTTTTGATCTCCGATCCGGATACACCGAAAGCTGCTGCATCTCTGGATGTTTATGTCGGCAGCGGGGATAACCCCGAGGGACGTGGTGGTCTCGCTCATTTTCTGGAGCACATGTTGTTCCTTGGGACAGATAAGTACCCGGATGCAGCAGAGTATGAGGAGTTTGTCACCGAACACGGCGGCAATCGCAATGCGTTTACCAGTTTAGAACACACCAACTACTTTTTTGATATCAATGCTGCTTACTTGCCAGAGTCGCTGGATCGTTTCGCCCAGTTTTTCATTGCCCCGCGCTTCGATGCCGAATATGTGGACAGAGAGAAAAATGCGGTACAGGCCGAGTATCAGATGGGGCTCAAAAGCGATGGGCGTCGAGGGCTGGACGTATTGCAAGAAGTGATGAATCCGGAGCACCCGTTCAGTCAGTTCGCCGTGGGCAGCCTCGAAAGCCTTGCCGACCGTCCCGGGTCGACCATCAGAGATGAATTACTGAGTTTCTATGATAAGCACTACTCCGCCAATGTAATGCGTCTGGTGGTACTTGGTTCGGAGTCGCTCGATGAATTGGAAAGCATGGTGGTACCCATGTTTTCACCCGTACCCAACAAATCGTTCGAGCATGAGGTTATTGAAGCGCCTCTGTTCGCAAACGGCGCTCTGCCTATGCAGGTGGAAATTAGGCCGCAGGCAACTTCACGTCAGTTGCAGGTGTCGTTTCCTATTGCGGAGTACCGTTCAGAATACAAGGCCAAGCCTCTTTTGTATCTGGGGAATTTGATCGGCCACGAGGGAGAAGGCAGCTTGCTGTCGCAGTTGAAGGCAGAAGGGCTGGCCGAAAGTCTTGCCGCGGGTTCCGGGCTTGCCTGGCGCGGTGGCTCAATGTTCGGCGTTACCGTCACCCTCACTGAAGAGGGCGTTGCTAATCAAGAGCGCATTTTGCAGCTGCTGTTTTCCTACTTGGACATGTTGCGAGAGCAGGGCCCCAAAGAGTGGCTTTACGATGAACAGGCTCGTCTCGCGGAACTTGCTTTCCGTTTTCAGGAGAAGGGCAGCCCGATGGGCTATGTGAGTGCGTTGGCTGGCGCTATGCAGGTTTATGACCCGGTTGACGTATTGCAGGGTAATTATTTGATGAGCGACTTTCAGGCGCCCATGTTGGAAGAGGCGTTGCAAGGTATGGTGCCAGCAAACGCGCTGGTCATTCTGCAGGATGCCTCGGCTGTTACCGACCGTGAATCGGTGCATTATGGTGTGCCTTATTCAGTGCGACAGCCAGACAAGCAGGCGCTCGCCGCATGGCACACTGAGCAAGCGATTGAGGCCTTGCATCTGCCTGCCCCCAACGAATTTATCGCTGAAGATGTATCCCTGGTCAAAATTGAAAGAAATAACCCAGCGGCGCCGGCACTGGTATTGAGTGAGGAGCGTAAGCAGATATGGTTTGCGCAAGACGAGCAGTTTCGCTTGCCCCGTGGTGCAACCTATATCAATTTTCGGTCTCCCTTGGTCGGTCAGTCTGCCGAGCAGACGGCCAGCGCGGTGCTATACACCGCATTGTTGAAAGATCAGGTGAATGAGTACACCTATCCCGCATTGCTGGCAGGGCTTAACTTCAGTCTTTACAAGCATGCGCAGGGTATCAGCCTGCGCATCAGCGGATATCACGACAAGCAATCGCTGTTGCTCGAAGAGCTTCTTGAGGTAATGGCCAGTCCGAGTTTTGAGCCCCAACGGTTCGACAACATACGCAAGGATATGATTCGCGCGCTTGAAAACTCGGTTGCCAAGCGCCCCAGTAGCCAGGTGATTGATGACCTGCGCGAATCGCTGCTCTACGGAGAATGGGGTGAACAGCCTTTGCTCGATGCACTGCGAGATATGAGTGTAGACGACCTGAATGCCTACGCGACTCGTTTCTGGGGTAGCGCTAACGCCGAGGCGATGATTTACGGTAATTATTCACCTGGTGCCGTGCAGGCCCTGGCCACCAAGCTCGATAGGGTTTTGCCTGATAGCGCTGCGCCTGATTTACAGCCATTGAGGGTGCTCAAGCTCGCTGCAGGGGAATCAGTGCTGTACCCGGTTCAGGTTGAGCATGACGATGCTGTCCTCGCCTGGTATCTGCAAGGTGCGGGAAATACCTGGGAAGACCGCGCCGCCACTGCGCTGACTGTACAGATCATGAAGTCTGGCTTTTTCCAGCAGCTGAGAACCGAGCAGCAGTTAGGCTATATCGTCAGTGCATTTGCCTGGCCCCAGCTGGACGTGCCTGGCCTGGTGATGCTTATTCAATCCCCGGTTGCTGATGCCGGCGCGCTCGCTGAGGCTATGGATGTATTTCTGCTGGGCGTGACGACCTCGCTGGGCGACGAGCAGTTCGAGCGGCACCAACAGGCGCTGATGAACGAGGTATTGCGGCCGCACAAGAACCTCTGGGAGCAGGCTGAGTTCTACTGGCAGTCGATTGCCAAGAAGCAGTATGACTTTGATGGGCGCCAGGCTATGGCCGATGCTATTGATGCGCTGGACAGGGCGCAGTGGCAAGCCTACTTCGAGGAAGTGTTCCTGAATCAGAGACGTTCTCTTCAGGTTGCAGCGCCAGGCGCCAGAGGGCGGTTGCCCCAGGGAGAGCAGCAAAGCGTCGACTCCGCTGTTGGGTTGAAGTCAGGGCACAAGGTTTACGTCATCGACTAAAGATAATGAAATAAAATTACATAATAATAAGTGTTTTCAGTGTAAACACTTGTTTTTAATGGTTTTTTATCGTTTCAAAATAGAACTCATATTCCCCTTCGGTAATGTTTAGTGTAGTATTATTACATTACGGCGCCCGGAAGCAAAAATAGCCCGGGCAATTCCTGTGATCGACTATACTTTCCGGGCCTTAAAAAGGATCTTAAAGTTCTGTTAAGGAACTATTCCTGCGCCCGAAAAAATAAAGGAACCCAGAGGTGAGCATGGCTGAAGATAAGGATCCTATTGAAACTCGTGAGTGGTTGGATTCCCTCGATGAGGTAATGAGAAACAGCGGCGCAGAGCGCGCCAGTTTCCTGATGCGCGAGTTAGGGCGTCACGCCATGGAAAGCCATGTCCGTCTGCCATCCTCGGTGGTTACTCCCTTTATCAATACCATTCCTCCGGTCGAAGAAAAAAGTATGCCCGGCGACCTTTTCATGGAGCGTCGAATTCGCTCGCTGGTGCGCTGGAACGCGCTAGCAATGGTGATGCGGGCTAACGACAACGACGAAGGCTTAGGCGGGCATATTTCAAGCTTTTCCTCTAGCGCCACCTTGTACGATATTGGCTTTAACTACTTCTTTCGCGGCACAGAGGGCGGTCACCCCGGTGATCTGGTCTTTTATCAGGGGCACTCGGCCCCCGGTATGTACGCTCGGTCTTATCTGGAAGGTCGTTTGAGTGAAGAAAAACTGGATGCGTTTCGTCGAGAGGTCGACGGAAATGGCTTGTCATCGTACCCCCACCCCTGGCTGATGCCTGACTATTGGCAGTTTCCCACCGTTTCAATGGGACTGGGCCCTATTCAGGCAATTTATCAGGCGCACGTGATGAAGTATCAGCAGAGTCGCGGACTGCTGGACCACGGGGATCGCAAGGTCTGGTGTTTTATGGGCGATGGTGAGTGTGATGAGCCCGAATCCCTGGGTGCCATTGCTCTCGCCGGCAGGGAGAAAATGGGCAACCTGAATTTTGTCATTAACTGTAATTTGCAGCGCCTTGATGGTCCTGTGCGAGGCAATGGCAAAATCATCCAGGAGTTGGAGGGCGTTTTCCGCGGTGCCGGATGGAATGTGATCAAGGTGATCTGGGGGCGAAAGTGGGACCCGCTATTGCAGAAAGACAAGACTGGCCTGCTGCGCCAACGCATGGACGAGGTTTGTGACGGTGAGCTGCAAAATTACAAGTACAACGGCGGTGCTTATACCCGAGAGCATTTTTTCGGCAAGTATCCCGAGCTACTGGAATTGGTCAAGGACTTGTCCGACGAGGACATAATGTATCTCAATCGCGGCGGACATGACCCTTATAAGGTTTACGCCGCCTACGCCGAAGCGGTTGCCGAGACCCAGCGTCCGACGGTAATTCTTGCGATGACTGTGAAAGGTTATGGCATGGGAGAGGCGGGTGAGGCCAATAACGAGACCCACTCACTGAAAAAGCTGGATATGGATAGCCTCAAGGCCTTCCGGGATCGTTTCGGTATTCCCATCAATGATGAAGAGCTGGCTAGCGTTCCTTATTATCGCCCTGATCCGGATAGTCCCGAGATGCGGTATATGCGCCAGCGGCGCGAAGAGTTGGGCGGATCAATTCCGGCGCGCCGTAACGAGATGGAGTTACTGAAAACGCCGCCGCTGGCAGATTTTTCCAAGCAGTTGGAAAGCAGCGGCAAGCGGAAAATCTCTACCACGATGGCGTTTGTAAGGCTGCTCTCCAGCCTGGTGAAAGACAAAACTTTGGGTGACAGGGTCGTTCCCATCGTGCCCGACGAGGCGCGTACTTTTGGCATGGAGGGAATGTTCCGTCAGTTGGGTATCTACTCTTCGGTGGGCCAACGTTACACCCCGCACGATTCCGATCAGATCATGTTTTACAAAGAGGACAAACAGGGACAAATACTCGAAGAGGGCATCAACGAGGCCGGTGCTTTCTCAGCATGGTTGGCTGCGGCCACTTCCTACAGCACCAGCGGATATTCCATGGTGCCCTTTTACATTTACTACTCGATGTTCGGTTTTCAGCGCATTGGAGACCTGGCCTGGGCCGCCGGCGACTGCCAGGCTCGAGGATTCCTGATCGGCGCTACTGCGGGTCGCACGACCCTGAACGGCGAGGGTCTGCAGCACCAGGATGGTCACAGCCACCTGCAGGCCAGCACTATTCCCAACTGTGTCAGCTATGACCCGGCCTACGCTTATGAGTTGGCGGTTATTATTCAGGATGGCTTGCATCGAATGTACGAGCTTGGCGAAAACAAGTTCTATTACATCACTACGATGAATGAGAACTACGTTCAGCTGGCGATGCCTGAAGGTGCCGAGGAGGGCATTATTCAGGGAATGTATCGCCTGCGTTCCAGTGAAGGTAATAACAAACTCAGCGTACAGTTAATGGGCGCGGGTACTATTTTGCGGGAAGTGGAAGCTGCGGCAGAGATACTGCAGGCGAGTTATGGCGTCGATGCAGACGTATGGAGCCTTACTTCGGTGAATGAACTGCAGCGCGAAGGAAAGGCTGCGCTTCGCTGGAACCTGCTACATCCGGAGGCTGAACCTAAAGTGCCTTACGTCACCCGGCAACTGCAAGCGCAGTCGGGGCCTTTCATTGCGGCTACAGATTACATGAAGTCCTACACGGACCAGATTCGTGAGTTTGTCCCCGGGCATTTCACAGTGCTGGGAACTGATGGTTTTGGTCGTTCTGATACCCGCAATAAATTGCGGGATTTCTTCGAGGTGAGTCGTGAATTTGTGGTGTTGTCGGCCTTGAAAGCACTGGCAGACCAGGGTCAGATTGAGGCTTCGGTGGTTGTCAAAGCGATGCAGGACCTGGGCATCTCTGCAGATAAAATTGATCCGCTGACTGTTTGAGCAAGGAATCTATTGTGGCTAAACAACAAGTGATAGTGCCAGATATCGGCGGTGCCGAGGGCGCCGAAGTGATTGAATTGCTGGTAGCAGTTGGCGATGAAATTAGCGTCGACCAGAGCCTGATCGTGCTGGAGTCTGACAAGGCATCCATGGAGATACCGTCGACTGTTGCCGGGGTGCTGGTGGAATTGCTGGTAAGCGAAGGCCAGGAGTTGGCTGAGGGCGCGCCCCTGGCAGTCATCGAAGTGGCTGGCGATGCTGCGGCTGTGACAGAGCCGCAAGCAGTTCAGAGTGCAAGCCCGGAAGAAATCAGCGCAGAACCCGCGCCCGTCGAATCGACTCCGGTGGTCGAGATTCAGAGTGCGGACGCTACTCCCAGTGTCGTTCCCGTGCCGGATATTGGTACTGACGAGGCGGTCGAGTTGATTGAGCTATGCGTCAATGTTGGTGATAACGTCGCAGAGGGTGATTCCCTTGTTGTGTTGGAATCCGATAAGGCGTCGATGGAAGTGCCGGCGCCTCATGGGGGTGAAATTACCGAGATAAAGGTGAGCGAGGGTGATAGCGTCAAGCAGGGCGATGCTCTGCTAGTCATGAAATCCTCTGTCGCACAAGCGCCCGAGCCTGCGCCGGTGGAGTCGCCCAAACCTGCAGCAGCTGCTCCTGCACCTGCACCTGCGGCAGCGCCTGCGCAGCAGGCATCCGCTGTCGTGAACACAGAACCGCAGGAAGCGGCTGGTAGCGTTTATGCCGGCCCCGCGGTGCGCAAGCTCGCGCGAGAGTTCGGTGTCACTCTTACCGAGGTCAGTGGTTCAGGCCCGCGTGGCCGCCTACTCAAAGAAGACCTGCAGAAGTACGTGCAGGATCGATTGAACAAGCCATCTTCGGCGACGGCTGACGGCGGTGGGCTACCGCAAATTCCGGAGGTGGATTTCAGCAAATTTGGTGACGTGGAAGTCACTGAGCGCAGCAAGATGGACAAGCTTACAGCCGCGAACATGCAGCGCAGTTGGCTCAACGTGCCCCATGTGACCCAGAATGATTCGGCAGATATCACCGAACTGGAAACATTTCGCGCGAGTATGAAGGCTGAGGCTGAACGCCGAGGTGTGAAACTGACGCCAATGCCGTTCCTTATCAAAGCCCTGGCGGTGGCGCTGCGTGACAACCCCAAGTTCTGCAGTTCGCTGGCAGCAGGCGGTGAATCGCTGGTTTATAAGAAATACATCCACATTGGTATGGCGGTAGACACGCCCGCGGGCTTGCTGGTGCCGGTGATTCGCGACGCCGATAACAAGAGTGTCTGGGATCTTGCCGAAGAGGTGCTTGAGCTTGCTGGCAAGGCCAAGGAGCGGAAGCTGAGTCCTGCGCAGATGCAGGGAGGCTGCTTTACGATTTCCAGCCTGGGCAACATCGGGGGCACAGGATTTACTCCCATCGTTAACGCACCCGAGGTGGGTATTCTCGGTGTTTCCAGAGCAGACATTCAACCGGTCTGGAATGGCCAGGACTTTGCGCCCAGAAAAATGCTGCCACTGTCTTTGTCCTACGATCACCGGGTGATTAATGGCGGAGACGCGGGCCGCTTCCTGACCCATCTGGTGGCCTTGCTCGCAGATATTCGTCGTTTGATTATGTGATGCCTCACCATTTTGGTGCCTTTGGCATGGAATCTGCTAAGTTTCAGAGCAGACTAAACAGATAAATGGACGATTGATGGCGAAGTCTTTGCCTGACTGGCAAACAGCCTTCCTTGCGCGCAACCGCTTACCCGGAGAATACCTGGACAGCGCACTAAAGTGGTTCAATCCACTGGGTGAAGTGCTTGTTAAGCACCAAAATAGTGCCGCACGGACATTGCTGGTAGCGGTCAACGGCAGTCAGGGGTCCGGAAAATCCACGCTGTGTGACTATCTCTGTTCTCTATTACAGGCCGATTATGGCCTTGCCTGTATTGCTCTTTCTCTGGACGACTTTTACCTGACAGCGCCTCAGCGCAGGCAATTGTCGCTGGATGTTCATCCTCTGCTGGCAACCCGAGGCGTCCCCGGAACCCACGACATGGGCCTGCTATCCAGAACGCTGGATGCCCTGCTTGGCGGCGCAAAGGTGTCAGTGCCGCGTTTTGATAAATCTGCGGACGACAGGGTGCCCGACCCGGAGTGGCAGCAGGTGCAACAGCCCATGCAAGTCGTGTTGCTGGAAGGCTGGTGCATGGGTGCCATGGCGCAACCCGTGGATGAACTGGTTAAACCGATTAATGCACTGGAGGCTAGTGAGGACGGCGACGGACGTTGGCGGAATTACGTCAACACTGCGCTGACCGAAAAGTTTTCTCCGCTATACCGGCGTGTTGATCAGTGGGTCATGTTGCAAGCGCCTTCGTTTGATTGTGTCTATGAGTGGCGCCTGGAACAGGAGCAAAAGCTCGCCGACAATCGCGCTGGTGATGCCATTATGAGTGCAGCTGAGGTTGCCCGGTTTATCCAGTTTTACCAGCGACTGACCGAGCATTGCCTGGCCCGATTGCCTGCGCGGGTAGATCACCTTTATCGACTGGACGAGCAGCGTCACATCCAGGGTTATGCGACGGCAACGGAATCAAAGGTATGAGGCGTAGTGAGCCGTTGCTTGTTTTTACTGATCTTGATGGCAGTCTCCTGGATCATTATGACTATAGTTTCAGCAATGCCGGCCCCATGCTGGAACGACTGCGTGAGCAGGATATTCCGGTGATACCGACCAGCAGTAAGACTCGCTCCGAGATTGAGGTTTTGCGACAGGAGCTAAAGAGTCAGCACCCGTTTATTGTCGAAAATGGTGCTGCCATCTTCATCCCCGAAAATTACTTTGACTGTGCACCGCTGGGCACGGTGCGCCGTGATGGTTATTGGGTGAAGGAGTTCTCTGCCCCTCGTGAGCACTGGTTGGCTGTATTAGCTGAGCTCAAAAACGACTTTGCAGGTGAGTTTGATTGCTTTTTCCATCTGGGTCCTGAAGCAATAGCGCGCCTAACAGGGCTGTCAGTTGCCGCGGCTAGGCGCGCCAATGAGCGTGATTATAGTGAGCCTGTGCAGTGGTTGGGAGCAGACTCACGCAAGGCAGAATTCGTCGCCGTCCTGCGGGCGAATGGCGCAAACCCGCTGCAAGGGGGGCGCTTTCTGACCTTGGCAGGCGAGTGTGACAAAGCCAGGGCGCTGATCTGGTTGCGCGAAGTCTACGAGCAGGCCCTGGGGCAGGTTCGGGACATCGCGATCGGCGACAGCGGCAACGATATAGCGATGCTTGAGGCGGCACAATCGGCACTGGTTGTCCGGTCGCCGGTTCATGATTATCCCCAGCTAGAGCGTGAGTTAAACGTTATTTACAGCACCGGGTTCGGTCCGTCTGGCTGGGCAGAGGGTGTGCAGCAGTGGCTTGAATCCACCGCTGACAGCAAACCATTGAATTGAGGGAACCCTGAGATGGGCGATTTTTATCAGAACGGAATCATTACGACACTGCACAATCTTTCCGACAGGCCACTGGCTGAAATGGAGACTGAGCTAGAGCTATTTTCCGAGGAGCGACCCATGGGTTTGATCCTGCCCTCGCTCTATTCGGAGCTCGAGGGAGAAGCGCTTCCCGCTATTCTGGAGGAACTGCAGCACGCGGCTTACCTCTCTGAAATTGTGATCGGGCTGGATAGGGCGGATGAGTCACAGTACCGGGAGGCACTAAAGTTTTTTGGCCGCTTGCCCCAGCGGCATCGCGTGCTCTGGAATGAGGGGCCGCGGTTGCAAGCCCTGGACAGTAAGCTGCAGGCCATGGACCTGGCACCTAAGGAGTTAGGTAAGGGCCGCAATGTTTGGTATTGCATGGGCTACACCCTGGCCTCCAATCGAACTGAATCGGTGGCATTGCACGACTGTGACATTGTTACTTATGACCGATCTTTGCTGGCTCGTCTTATCTATCCGGTGGCGCACCCGCGGTTCAATTACGAATTTTGTAAAGGCTACTACGCCCGGGTGGCAGACGGTAAGATCAACGGACGTGTCAGCCGCTTGCTCGTAACGCCCTTGCTGCGCGCCCTGAAAAAAAATCTCGGTGAGATGGAGTACCTGGAGTACATGGACAGCTTTCGGTATCCGCTGGCGGGGGAGTTTTCTTTCAGGCGTGATGTCCTCAACGATATTCGAATACCCAGTGACTGGGGGCTGGAAATCGGTGTGTTGTCAGAAATGTACCGTAACTACGCCAATAACCGACTCTGCCAGGCAGACATCGCGGATGTTTATGACCACAAACACCAGGACTTGTCGGCCGAGAACGATGCAGGGGGCTTATCTAAAATGTCCATAGATATCTCCAAGGCCCTGTTCCGTAAATTGGCGACTCGTGGGGTCACCTTCAATACCGAGAGCTTCCGCTCCCTCAAGGCTACCTATTACCGAATCGCGCTGGACTTTGTCGAGACGTATCACAACGACGCGGTCATGAATGGGCTGTCACTGGACATACACAACGAAGAAAAAGCAGTAGAGCTGTTTGCAGAAAATATTATGAAGGCGGGCGAGGCTTTTCTTGATCGGCCAATGGAGCGGCCGTTCATTCCCAGTTGGAGTCGAGTGATTAGCGCTATGCCCGATGTACTCGATCAGCTGCGCGATGCCGTGGAAGCGGATCACGAGGAATTTGGAGAGGCAAGGTCGGACCATGCAACGGCCCACTAGCGCCGGCGGACAGTTGCTGGATAAAGTTCGGCATCATGTAGAGGCCATTTACCACGCTACGCCGCTGGATCTGGAACCGTCAGAGCTGGCAGGGCAGCTTCAGCAACTGATGCGATTGGAAAATGATGCGGTTGAGCCGCAGCAGCATGTGAACTACTGGAGCCAGCGAGACGCCATTATCATTACCTATGGCGACAGCTTGCTGCGAGAAGGTGAAGCGCCGCTAGTGACCCTGAAGCAATTCTTCAATCATCACGCCGATGATGTGGTCACGGGTGTTCACATTTTGCCGTTCTATCCCTGGAGTTCCGACGATGGATTTTCTGTTCTCGATTATTCCAGTGTTAACGAATCACTGGGTGATTGGGAAGATGTAGCAGCAATCGCCGACGACTATCGTCTAATGGCTGATCTGGTCATTAACCACTGCTCCGGCCGCAGCCTGTGGTTCGAGAATTTCCTGCGTGGTCAGTCTCCGGGTAAAGACTATTTCTATACTGCTTCGCCAGACGATGATTTGAGTGCCGTGGTGAGGCCGCGCACATCCGACCTGTTGCGCAAGGTTGAAACGTCCGAGGGAGCGAAATATGTTTGGTGTACGTTTAGTCACGACCAGGTAGACCTGGACTTTCGCAACCCGGAAGTGCTTAAGCAGTTTGTTTCTATCATTCGTCACTACCTGGACAATGGCGTTCGCATCTTTCGCCTTGATGCCGTGGCCTTTCTTTGGAAGATACCAGGGACCAGTAGCCTCAATCTGGAGGAGACTCACGAGCTGGTGCGCTTGTTGCGTACGCTGATAGAACACGCAGTGCCGGATGCGCTGTTGATTACCGAGACGAATATTCCCAACCGGCAAAATCTGTCCTATTTTGGCAATGCCAACGAGGCGCATTGCGTTTACAACTTCTCCCTGCCGCCCCTGTTGGTCAACGCGCTGGTAACGGGCGATTGCCGACACTTGAAGATGTGGATGATGAGTATGCCGCCCGCCCAGAATGGCACGGCCTATTTTAATTTCATCGCGTCCCATGACGGTATCGGCCTGCGGCCAGCGGAGGGCTTGCTCTCCGATGGCGAGCTGGAGGCCCTGGTGGAAACCATGCGCAACTTCGGGGGACACGTCTCCTACCGTGCCCTGGAAAATGGCCAGGATAAACCCTATGAGATCAACATCTCCCTGTTTGACGCTCTGCAGGGGACAACCTCAGGGGCTGATCGCTGGGGACTTGAGCGCTTTGTCTGCGCCCACGCCATCATGCTGGGTTTAGAGGGTATCCCCGGGATTTACATTCACAGCCTGTTTGGCACTCACAATGACTATGACAGGGTTGAAAACAGTGGTCATTATCGGGCGATTAACCGTCACCAGTGGGACTATAACCAACTGGTTGCCGAGTTGGACGACCAGGGCTCTATGCATGCCAAGGTGTTTCTCCGGATCAAGGCGTTGCTGCAAATTCGCCAGCGGCAGGCGGCATTTCATCCGAATGCGACTCAATTCACGCTGCACCTGGGTGACGCCATCTTTGGTTTTTGGCGCCAGAGTATGGATCGCCGCCAGAGTGTGTTCGTTATCAGCAATGTCAGCGACCAGACCATGCCGCTGATGCTGTCAGATATCAATCTTATTGGTACCGATGACTGGGTGGATCTCATCAGCGGCATGCATTTTCACAGCCAGGAGCAGGTGATTGATATACAGCCTTACCAGACACTCTGGATTACCAATGTAGCTGACTGCGAGGAGGCTTGAGCCGTCTCTTCCGGTGCCTGTCTGTGCTAAACTGCGGGCGCGTTCAGGACAGTGAGCGCGTTCATTGAATAAGCCAGGAATTGTCTGCCCATGATCATCAAACCTCGCGTACGCGGATTTCTTTGTGTCACTACCCATCCTGTTGGTTGTGAAGCCAATGTCAAAAACCAGATCGACTATGTGAAGTCCAACGGTCCTATAGAAAATGGCCCCAAGCGGGTACTGGTGATAGGCGCGTCCACTGGTTATGGTCTGGCCTCGCGAATCAGCGCAGCGTTTGGTGCAGGGGCGTCTACCCTGGGCATATTTTTCGAGAAAGAGGGTAAGGAGAAGAAGCCAGGCACCGCCGGATGGTACAACTCCGCGGCGTTTCACAAGTTTGCTGAAGCGGATGGACTCTACGCCAAGAGCATCAACGGCGATGCTTTCTCCAACGAAATCAAGCAAAAGACTATCGACACGATCAAGGCGGACCTGGGACAGGTGGACCTGGTGGTCTATAGCCTGGCTTCACCGCGCAGGCAGCACCCGGACACCGGTGAAGTGTTCAACTCGACGCTCAAGCCCATCGGCGGTGATACCGTGCAAAAAGGGGTGAATACCGACAAGGAAGAAGTACAGGACTTCCACCTGGAGCAGGCCACCCAGCAGGAAATCGACGACACCGTGGCGGTAATGGGCGGTGAAGATTGGCAGATGTGGATTGAGGCGCTCGATGATGCAGGAGTGCTCGCCGAGGGCGCAAAGACCACTGCTTACACCTACATCGGTGAAAAACTGACCTGGGATATCTACTGGCATGGCACCATTGGCGCCGCGAAGAAAGATCTCGACAAGCGGGTCATTGAGCTGCGTGAGCGGCTGGCTGCCAAAGGCGGCGACGCCCGGGTGTCGGTGCTCAAAGCGGTGGTCACCCAGGCCAGCGCGGCCATACCCGCTATGCCAATATATCTGGCACTGTTATTCAAGGTGATGAAAGCGCGGGGTATTCATGAGGGTTGTATTGAGCAGGTTGATGGCCTGTTTCGCGAGTCTTTGTTCGGGCCTGATCCGTGCCTCGATGAAGAGGGGCGCCTGCGCGCGGACCGAAAGGAACTGGATCCTGAGATACAGGCAGCAGTGGCTGCGTTGTGGCAGGACATTAACACCGACACTTTGCACGAGCTCTCTGATTTTGCAGGCTACAAACAAGAGTTTCTGCAGCTATTCGGCTTCGAGATAGACGGCGTTGATTACGACGCCGATGTGGATACTCTCATTACGATAGACAACATGGTGTAGCCAGTGCTGGATCACGGTATAGCGTTTCGCCTTAACTCCCGGGTCAGGAGGATAGTTGCGCCAAACCCGGGCGTCATGACGGGCGCCGGCACCAACACTTATTTGTTGGGCGATGACAAGGTGGCAGTGCTGGACCCCGGCCCCGCTATCCCTGCACACGTCGATGCGATTCTTGAAGCCGGCGGCGATAGGATTAAGTGGATAGTCTGTACTCACACTCACCCTGATCACTCTCCCGCGTGGAAGGCGGTTCATGAAGCCACAGGTGCCGAGGTGATCGGTGCTTTGCCAGCAGACGATATGTTCCAGGACGAGACCTTCAAGCCATCCCGGGAAGTGGTCCACGATGAAGTGCTAAGTACCGACGAGTTCACCCTCAGGGCTGTCCATACCCCCGGGCATGTCAGTAACCATTTTTGCTTCCTGCTGGAAGAAGAGCGCATGCTGTTTGCCGGCGATCATATTATGAACGGCTCCACCGTGGTGATTGTTCCCCCCAGCGGTGATATGAAGGCCTATATCGAATCTCTGCAATTGCTGTTGCGTTACGACCTGCACCTGATCGCGCCCGGACACGGCGAAGTCATGGAGAATTCAAAGGCTATTGTCGAATGGCTGGTCAATCATCGGCTAAAGCGCGAAGCCAAGGTCATTAAGGGGCTGCAGCAGATAGGAAGGGCTGATCTCGATCGGCTGGTGCAAGTGGTCTATGACGATGTGGATAAGGGCTTACATGAAATGGCCAAGCTCTCCATGAGCGCGCATCTGATCAAGCTCCATCAGGAGAACCGTGCGCTGCAGCATCAAGAGGACGAGACCTGGGAGTTGATTGAAATTTAGCCATTACTATTGCGTATAAGCACGCTGCTTTTTAGAATAAATCACACTATTCGTAAAATATTAAACTAATAATTACGAATATCACTTGTCTGCCGCCTCCGGGCTATCTACTATAGCTGCCTCTTGAATCTCTGGTTGAACGATCCGTGGCAGCAGAAATCTACCAGGCCCGAACTCTCCCGCAGCTGGTTGCCCAGTCGGCGCAGGCCTATGGCGACCGGGTGGCGATTACTGACGGCGATGTTCAGCTCACCTACCGGCAATTAGATGTGGCGCGGCGCCAGGCGGCTCGTGCGTTTATCGGTGTGGGCCTGGAGAAGGGTGATCGCATCGCCATTTGGGCGCCCAACATCTACCAGTGGATTATCGCAGCCATTGGTGCGCAGAGTGTGGGCGGCGTGCTTGTGCCGCTGAATACGAGAATGAAAGGCGCGGAGGCAGCCTATATTCTGCGAGCCAGTGGTTCACGGTTGCTGTTCACTGTGGGAGATTTCCTTGGGGTGAACTACCCGGAGTTAATCGCCGCAGAGGAGCTTCCCGATCTGCGTAGTACTGTCCTGTTGGAGGGTCAGGCTGCGGGAACGCAATCCTGGCATGAGTTTCTGGCGGCGGGCGATGCGGTAGCTGATGCCGAAGTGACGAGGCGGGCCGATGCGCTAACGCCAGACGATACACTCGATATCCTTTTTACCTCAGGCACTACGGGAAACCCCAAAGGCGTGGTGACCTGTCATGGACAAAACATCCGCACGTTCGAGAACTGGAGTGCTACTGTCGGACTCCGAGAGGACGACAACTACCTGGTCATTAACCCCTTCTTTCACTCTTTCGGCTACAAGGCGGGCTGGCTGGCATGCATTATTCGCGGCGCACATATCCTGCCGGTGAAAAGCTTCGACCTTGATGCGGTGCTGGGCCAAATCCAGAGGGACCGGGTGTCTATGATTCCCGGGCCGCCAACGATCTACCAGTCGCTGCTGGCTCATCCGAGGCGCGGTGACTACGACTTATCCAGCCTGCGCCTTGCAGTGACCGGTGCAGCACCAGTACCCGTGTCGCTGGTTGAGCAGATGCGGGAAGAGTTGGGCTTTGAGGTTGTGGTTACAGCCTATGGGCTGACCGAGTCTTGCGGGGTGGTATCGATCTGCCGTGCCGATGACAGTGCGCAACGTATCTCCCATACCTCCGGCCGAGCCATGGACGGAGTGGAAATGAAGTTGGTCGATAATCTGGGCCAGGAAGTCAGCGAGGGCGATGAGGGCGAGATCTGGTTCCGGGGCTTCAATGTGATGCGGGGCTATCTGGATAACCCGGAAGAGACCGCCCTGACTATTACGCCCGACGGCTGGCTAAAAACCGGTGACGTCGGGGTGATGGATGCAGACGGCTATGTGCGAATCACAGACCGTATCAAGGACATGTTTATTGTCGGCGGCTTCAATACTTACCCGGCGGAAATCGAAAACATCTTGTGTGGCATGCCCGGGGTAGCGCGTGCTGCCGTGATTGGTGTGCCGGATACGCGCATGGGTGAAGTGGCGTGCGCCTATATCGTTCCGGTGGCGGGTGCAGCAATCGACGAGGCCGCCGTCATTGCCTGGGCCAAGGACAATATGGCCAATTACAAAGTGCCACGCACGGTTAGCTTTATGGATGAGTTGCCAATGAATGCCGGCGGAAAAGTGTTGAAGAATGAGCTGCGTGAATTGGCCGCAAAGGTGGCACCAGCGTGAATAATGTAGCCGCCGCCACTGGTCCCGGGCATATCGAGTTGGACCAGACAGATCAGGGCATTATTGATTTGCTGCGAGAAGACGGCCGCATGGCCTATCGGGCCATCGCCCGCGAGCTTGGTATTACTGAGGCAACAGTGCGTGCGCGTGTGAGACGTCTCGAGGAGTCTGACACCATGCGAGTGGTAGCGGTCACCGATATTGAGGCTGCGGGCTTTGGCATGCTGCTGGCTATCGGTGTGCAGGTTGAAAATCGTAATCCTGAGGCAGTGGCCTCCGACCTGGCTTTAATTCCCGAAGTTTTTTCTGTCAACGTGGTGGTTGGTACTCACGACATAGAGATATTGGTCGTAGCCCCCGACTCGGCTGGCCTCAATAGCCTGTTAAGTGAAACGCTGGGCGCTGTGCCAGGGGTTAGGCGGCTCACCCCGGCATTGGCGGTGGATGTATTGAAGAACCAGCCTGACTGGGTGCCTTTCCATGGGGCGTGAACTGGACAAGCTGGATCGCGAGATCGTAGAGAAACTCTCTCCCGATGCTCGTATCAGCAACCGACAAATTGCAGACGATCTGGGCGTGACCGAAGGCACGGTCCGGGCCCGGATCAAGCGCATGGAAGAACAGCATCAAATTCGGATTACAGCCGTCACCAACATCGACCGATTTCGGGATGCAGCACTGGCTTACATCTGGGTCGAGGTAGAGCGCAGTGACCAGACCAGGGCTATCGCGGAAGCACTGGCAGAGGTTCCTGAACTGGGGTTTGTAGGGGTGATGCTGGGCCGCTCGGACATTCTCGCGATTACCATGGTGAAAAATACTGAGCACCTCGCACATTTTGTCCACAGTAATATCAGCACCATTCCCGGGGTGCGGCGTACCGAGAGTAGCCTGGGCGTAAATTTTTTAAAGCACGACTATCGCATGGCGCGGATAGTCCGTTGATTTGGTTTGTTGAACTTAGGTCGCTAAGGAAAAGGAAAGGCAGATGAATAAGCAAATGACGGCACAGGAAGTGGTTGCCGAACTATCCGATGGGATGACCATTGGTATTGGTGGCTGGGGACCTCGGCGTAAGCCCATGGCACTGATTCGGGAGATGCTGCGCTCGGACCTTAAAGATCTTACGGTCGTCTCCTATGGGGGTGCCGATGTTGGCATGTTATGCGCAGCAGGCAAGGTGAAGAAGGTGGTCTTCGCCTTTGTCTCCCTGGACTTTATTCCTCTTGAACCCTACTTTCGCCAGGCGCGCCAATCAGGTGCCATTGAGGTGATGGAAATAGATGAAGGCATGATGCTGTTGGGTTTGCGGGCCGCTGCCTGGGGCTTGCCTTTCATGCCCACTGAAGTGGGTCTTGGTACCGATATTGTCAGCAAGAACCCTGGCATCAAGGTCATCGACAGCCCCTATGACGACAAGGAGTGGGTGGCCATGCCAGCACTCAAGCTGGATGCCTCGTTGATACACGCAGACCGGGCAGACTCCCGCGGCGTGTGTCAGATCGCCGGCCCTGACCATTACATGGACGACTGGTTTGCCCGCGCGGCAGAAAAAACCTACGTGTCTTGCGACGAATTGGTAGAGACAGAATTTTTCCATGATCCTTTGCAAGCACGCATGGTGCACTGGGAGCGCGCCCAGACGACCGGCGTCGTTCCCATTGCTGGCGGCGCTCATCCCACATCCTGCTCGCCAATGTACGGTTTCGACGTGC
Source organism: Halioglobus sp. (assembly GCA_039979015.1). Taxonomy (GTDB): domain Bacteria; phylum Pseudomonadota; class Gammaproteobacteria; order Pseudomonadales; family Halieaceae; genus Halioglobus. Next base: position 24,463 of record JBDWAD010000005.1, on the reverse strand, counting down.
CTCACTTTAAGGCCTACGCCGCGTCTGCCAAAGACGAGGCCGGCTTCCAGGGCTACCTCGACAAGCACCTGGGTGCAAGCGAAGAGGAATATCAGCAGAGCGTGGGTGGTCTTGAGGCCATCCAGGCAATAGAGCTACCCACCTACTAATTGGCGCAGGAGAGAAACAATGACAGCAGCAACTGATTACACCCTCGCCGAGCTGTGCATCGTGGCAGCAAGCAGGGCCTTTGAGAGCGACGGCGAAGTATTGGCTACAGGCATCGGCGTGATTCCTCGCCTGGCAGCAAGCCTGGCCATGAAGACGGTCAACACCGATCTGATGATGACGGATTCCGAGGCATGGTTATTAAGCGAGCCTAACCCGCTGGGCAAACGAGCAGATGATTTTGTGCCGGCGGCGGAAACCTGGATGGGCTTCTCCCGAATTTTTGACAACGTCTGGAGCGGCCGGCGCCATGCGATGCTGGGCCCTACCCAGATTGACAAGTTTGGACAAACCAATACCTCGGCGCTGGGTGGCACCTATGACGCGCCGAAAGTGATGATGCTGGGCGCCAGGGGATTTCCCGGCAACTCTATTTCCCACCCGAACAGTTTTTTTGTTCCCAGTCACAATACCCGTGTGTTCATGGACGGTGAGTGCGACTTTGTCTCTTCCGTGGGTTATAACCCCGCGAGGTTGCCCAAGGGACACAGCCTTGATGATATCGATATTCGTTTGGTAGTCACCGACCTCTGCGTGATGGATTTTGGCGGACCCGATCACCAGATTCGACTGGTTTCCTTGCACCCTGGAGTGAGCGTCGATCAAGTGCAGGAAAACACCGGCTATCCTATTGTTATCCCCGATGAGGTTGCGGTCACTGCAGCGCCTACACAACAACAGCTGGAAATTATCGCTGCCATGGACCCGCATAACCAGCGAGCCTACCAGATCAAAGACAATCCCCCAGGGGACAGGTCCTGAGCCGAGGGTTAAGCCATGCTTGAAACACGTCTGACAGAGCTTCTGGGATGTAAGTACCCCATTGTGCAAACCGCCATGGGCTGGGTCGCTGACCCGAGGTTAGTGGCCGGTAGCTGCAATGCGGGTGGCTTCGGCTTTCTTGCTGGCGCAACCATACCTCCGGAGGAAATGGAGCGCGACATTCTGCGGGTGAAGGAACTGACCGACCAACCCTTTGGCGTAAATTTTCACATGTACCAGCCCAACGCGGCTGACATTGTCGACATGGTCATTCGTCATGGTGTTCGGGCGGTCAGTTATTCACGCTCGCCCGGTCCGGATTTTATCAAGAAACTGAAGGACGCGGGCGTGGTGTGCATGCCCACCGTGGGTCTGCCCAAACACGCCATCAAGGCCGTTGAACTGGGCGCTGATGCAGTCACAGTGCAAGGTGGGGAAGGCGGTGGGCACACGGGTTCGGTACCGACAACGCTGCTAATCCCACAGGTGATTGATGCGGTGGGTGACAAAGTGCCGGTGGTAGCGGCCGGGGGCTTCAAGGACGGACGCGGCTTGACGGCGGCGCTGGCCTGGGGCGCAGACGGTATTGCCATGGGGACTCGCTTCCTGATGACAGAGGAGAGTCCTGTCCCCAGGGAAACCTTGCAGCGTTACATTGACTGTAGAAATCCAGGCGAGATTATCGTGTCCAAAGCGATGGATGGCTTGCCTCAGCGGATGATAATGAACGAGTTACTCACCGAGTTGGAGAAAGCCAGCACCGTGCGCAAGTTGATGATTGCCATGCGTAACGGACTCGCTTTTCGCCAGCACACCGGAGCGACGTTCTTCTCGCTATTGAAGTCTGCGATTGCCATGGGCAAGGACGATGACATGACTGCGGCACAGGCCATTATGTCGGCCAACGCTCCAATGATTATTCAGAAAGCGATGGTAGACGGACAGCCCTCTCTGGGCGTACTTCCCTCAGGGCAGGTCGCAGGAGTCATCAACGAACTGCTGACTTGTGAAGCGCTGATTGCGTCCATTGCGGCAGAGGCAGAAGAAAGTCTTTCGCGGTTGGCGCAGCGCGCCGCCTGAATTCTTAACAGGAGCTGAAAAATGTCCACTCCCTTTAACACCACAATTAACCACGGCATTGCCGAGATGATTCTCGATCATCCACCGGTCAATGCTTTTGATAGCGCGGGATGGTTCGCCATTGCCAGGGAAATAGATGCACTGGGCCTTAATGACGACGTCAGGGTGATTATCATTGCGGCTGCGGGAAAGGGCTTTTGTGCTGGCGTTGATATTAAGGAGCTTGCCGCTGATAGCAGCAAGATCGTCGATGTAAACAAAGGAAATTACGAGACTTTCCGAGCGATACACCGTAATCCGAAACCGGTGATTGTTGCCCTCCACAGTTTCGTTCTCGGTGGCGGGATAGGTATGGCAGGTGCAGCAGACATCATTCTTTGTTCAGACTGCGCGCGCTTTGGTGTGCCGGAAATTGACCGCGGTGCGATGGGTGGTGGGGCGCATTTGCAGCGCATGTTCCCCGTGCAAAAAGTACGGTACATGTACTTCACCGGTGAGTTTATAGACGCCCAGGAAGCCTACCGGCTAGGCGCTGTAGAGCGGGTTGTCCCCCTCGATCAACTGTTGCCTGCCGCCCGAGAGATCGCGGCCAAGATTGCTGAAAAGTCGCCGGCGATGGTCAAACTTGCCAAGGAGGCACTCACCGGAATTGAAGATGGCAACCTCGAAGGCAAGTACCGTTGGGAGCAGGGGTTTACCCTTGAGGCCTACACCATGGGTGATTCCCAGGAATCCCGTGACGCCTTTGTGCAAAAGCGCGACGCCGAGTTTTAAAGATCAAGAGAAAGTACGGATATGGATTTAAGCTATACAGACGAACAAAAAGCGTTCCGCGAGGAAGTGAGTAGCTGGTTGGCTGCAAATGTACCTGCCGAGCCGCTGCAGACCTTCGATACCGAGGAGGGGTTTGCGCTGCACCGGCAATGGGAGGCCACCCTGAACGAAGGTCGCTGGGGTATGGTGACCTGGCCCGAGGCCCTGGGAGGACGCGGCTGTGACCTTATTGAATGGCTCATCTTTGAAGAGGAGTACTACAAGGCGCGCGCACCGCTGCGAGTTAACCAGAATGGCATTTTCCTGCTGGGTCCAACATTAATGGAGTATGGCACCGAGGAGCAGAAAGCGCGCATTCTGCCCAAAATGGCCAACGGTGAAGAGGTCTGGTCGCAAGGTTGGTCCGAGCCCAACGCCGGCTCAGACATGGCTGCCATTCGCGCCACCGCAAAACTGGAAGGTGACAAGTACGTTATCAACGGGCAGAAAACCTGGTCCACCCGCGCCGTTTGGGCGGACTGGTGCTTCGGCATGTTTCGTACCGACCCGGATTCAGAACGACACCGCGGCTTGACCTTTATTCTTGTGCCCCTGGACTCACCGGGCATTACCGTGCGGCCTATTCCGCAGTTGGATGGGCTCCCCGGGTTTGCCGAGATCTTCTTTGATAACGTCGAAGTGTCTGTCGATAATCGCCTGGGTGATGAGGGCGCAGGCTGGAGTGTGGCCATGGCTACCGCCGGGTTTGAGCGCGGTCTGATGCTGCGTTCACCTGCCCGGTTTCAGGAAACGGCGCGTCGGTTGGTAGAGCTGTACAACGAGAACCGTGACTCAGCAGAAGCAGACCCCGCGGTGAAGGAAGCTGTATTGCGTGCTTACATAGATGCGGAAAGCTACTGTCTCACCACATACCAAACTGCTTGCCGCTTGAACAAAGGCGGCAAGATTGGCGCCGAGTCTTCTACCAACAAAATCTTTTGGTCTGAACTGGACCAGAACATGCACGCTACCGCCATGAGTATCCTGGGTGCCCGCGCTGAATTGCTGCCCCATGCACCGGACGCGAAGGGTGTCGGTCATTGGCTGGATGGTTGGTTGTTCTCCCAGTCAGGCCCCATCTACGCAGGCACCAACGAGGTGCAGCGCAATATTATCGCTGAAAGAATGCTGGGGATGCCGAGGAAATAGACCATGGACTTTACCTTTACTGAAGATCAGTTGTTGTTTCAGGAGTCCGTGCGCGATTTCCTGGTGAACGAAGTGACCGCCGAGCGCATCAGGGCCAGCTGGGAATCTGAAAGCGGGCGTGACTCAGGGTTCTGGGGCCAATTAGCTGAGCTGGGTCTCACCGGAATGACCGTGCCCGAAGCGCACGGCGGCCTGGGCATGAGCGAGCTGGATTTTGTCTTGCTGGCGCAGGAATGCGGCTATGTGGCACTGCCAGAACCGCTGGTCCACACGGCCATGGTCGCCGTGCCTTTGCTGGTTGATATCGGCGGAGAGCTGGCTGAGCAGTGGCTGCCGAAAGTTGCCGCAGGTGAGGCCAAAGTCGTTGTCGGGTTGGAGCAGAACATGCTGGTTGAGGACGCCCATGTTGCTGACCTGTTACTTCTGCAGCAGGGCGATTCGCTGGTGGCAGTGCCGGCTGACGCCGTTAACCTGAGTCTTAACGAATCTGTAGATCCCTCTCGCAAGCTATTTGCGGTCACCGTGTCGGGAGACGCCGCGGTTGTTGCCAGCGGAGATCAGGCGCAATCCCTGATTCAAAGTTCACTGGACAGAGGTGCCCTCGGTGCTGCCGCGCAGGCGCTGGGACTGGCCCAGCGCATGATCGACCTTTCCGTGCAATACACCAGTGACCGTAAACAGTTCGGGCAGGCGATCGGGGCTTTCCAGGCAGTAAAGCACCACATGGCCAATGTGGCTGTGCGCCTGGAGTACGCCAAAGCGCCCGTGCACCGCGCTGCTTATTCAATCGCTTGCAAAGAATCCATTGCTTCTCACGCGGTATCCCAGGCAAAACTCAATGCCTGTGAGGCAGCTAACCTGGCGGCGAAAAATTGCATTCAGGTTCATGGCGCCATGGGGTACACCTGGGAAGTGGATTTACACATTTACATGAAAAAAGCCTGGGCCCTGGCCAATACCTGGGGCGACGCCGGTTTCCACAAGACACGTGTGGCAAACCATATTTTTGCTGACGGCGCGGCACTGGGTGCCAGCGCCACCTTTGCCTGAAGAGAGGATTAGAACAATGGCAGATGCATTTATAGTAGACGCAGTACGTTCTCCCACCGGTCGCCGTAAAGGCGGATTGGCCCATATGCACGGCGCCGATCTCGGCGCGCACGTGCTAAGAGCACTCGTTGATCGCAATGGCATTCCCGAGAATGACTACGAGGACGTTATGTTCGGGTGCCTTGATGCGATTGGCCCGCTGGCGGGCGACATAGCACGAACCTGTTGGCTGGCGGCGGGACTATCGGATGAAGTCCCTGGCGTTACCATCGATCGTCAATGTGGATCCTCACAACAAGCGGTGCACTTTGCAGCCCAGGCGGTAATGGCTGGCGTCAACGATGTCGTTATTGCTGGTGGGGTGCAAACCATGACCCAGATTCCAATTTCATCCGCCATGATCGCGGCTCAACCCATGGGCTTCAGCGACCCCTTCAGTGGATCACCAGGCTGGGTTGCTCGCTACGGCGATACTCCGCCGACGCAATTTCGTTCAGCGCAGATGATCGCCGACAAATGGGGCTTCAGTCGTGAAGAACTGGAAGTGTATTCCCTGGAGTCTCATACCCGAGCCTTCAAGGCGATTGAAGAGGGGCGCTTCGACCGGGAAATTGTTCCGCTGGAAGGTGTGGAGATGGATGAGACTCCGCGCCATTCAACACTCGAGAAAATGGCAGAGCTGGATTTCCTGTTTGGTTGCGACAAAGTCACCGCCGGTGTTTCCAGCCAGACCTGTGACGGTTCTTCTGCCATGCTGATCGTGTCTGAAGATGCACTCAAACGCTACAACCTGACCCCGCGAGCGCGTATTGCCCATATGAGTGTGCGCGCTGCTGACCCAATCTGGATGCTGACAGCGCCAATCCCGGCCACTGAATACGCGCTCAAGAAGTCCGGCATGAGCCTGGCAGACATCGACCTGGTCGAAATCAACGAAGCTTTTGCCTCCGTGCCCATGGCGTGGCTCAAAGAAACCGGCTACGACCACGCTAAAACCAACGTTAATGGCGGCGCCATCTCACTGGGTCACCCATTAGGTGCAACCGGTACCAAACTGATGACTACATTGCTGCATGAATTGGAACGCAGCGGTGGAAGATACGGCCTGCAGACCATGTGTGAAGGCGGCGGTCAGGCCAACGTAACCATCATTGAGCGACTGTAGCAACGCACTCGGTGGAGCCCTGAGCGATCTTACAGAACAGTGATTAACTGACAGGAATATAGAAATGACAGGAATTCTGGAAGGAAGAGTAGCAATCGTAACCGGCGCCGGCGGCGGCCTGGGCGCAGCCCACGCGCGAGTATTTGCCGCCCAAGGCTGCGCCGTCGTGGTTAATGACATCAACACCGAAGCTGCACAGGCTGTGGTCGACGAGATCATTGCGGCAGGTGGACAGGCAGCAGTAAACAGTTCCGACATTACCAATTATGACGACAGCCTGAACGCGGTGAAGCAGGCCATCGACAGTTTTGGCGACCTGCATATTGTACTCAACAATGCCGGTGTTAACCGCGATCGCATGTTTGCTTCCATGACTGAAGCCGAGTGGGACACCATCATGTCAGTGCACCTGAAAGGTCACTTCTGTATCAGTTCGCATGCGGTGCATTACTGGCGCGGTCAGTCCAAAGAAGGCAAACCTGTCGATGGACGTATTATCAATACTACTTCAGGCGCAGGACTACAGGGGTCTATCGGCCAGTCCAACTATGCCGCAGCGAAGGCGGGTATTGCAGCCCTGACCCTGAATCAGGCTGCCGAGCTTGGTCGTTACGGTATTACCGCCAACGCCGTTGCACCTTCCGCGCGCACCGGCATGACCAGCGCAGTACCTGAAATGGCCGAGCGAATGAAAAAGCCTGAAGACGGTAGCTTCGACCATTTCGCCCCGGAGAACGTTTCGAATCTTCTGGCCTGGCTGGGCAGTGCTGAGGCCGCTGACGTCAGCGGCCGGGTATTTGAGGCAGAAGGCGGACGTATCTGTATTTGCGATGGTTGGCGTACCACCGAGGGTGTCGATCGCGGCGCTGAATGGGCACCTGCAGATATCGGCGAAGCGATGAAAGAACTGCTGGAACAAGAGGTGCCGGCACAGAAAGTCTGGGGCACCTGAGTTCAAGAGGTAACTATGGAATTTGCGTTTACAGAAGAGCAGGAAATGATCCGCGATACGGCGGCGGCGTTTCTGGCAGAAGTTTCAGACAGCGAGGCGATACGCCTGGCGATGGCAACGGAACGGGGCTACGACCCCGAGCTATGGCAGCGTATCTGCGAAGAAATGTACTGGCAGGCGATTCACATTCCTGAAGCCTACGGTGGTATGGGCCTGGGTTACGTGGAAGTGGTCGCGATGATGGAGCAGATGGGGCGGCATTTACTTTGCTCTCCCTTCTTCTCGACGGTTTGTCTGGCCGGCAATGCGCTTATCGTGGCAGGCACCGAGGAGCAGAAATCGCAGTGGCTGGGTAAGCTTTGCGAGGGAGCCCTGACGGCGACAGTGGCCTTTAACGGCGGCATTAATAGCTGGAGTGCGAATGCTGTTACTGCAACCTGGAAGCGCGACGGTGACGGCTATGTACTCGATGGTGATTATCGTTATGTGATTGACGGTCACTCATCGGACCTTTTGGTCGTTGCTGCACGTGAAGAAGGCAGCGTTGGTGAGGAAGGTATTAGCTTGTTCCTGTTGGATGCAGGTGCAGTCGGCGTCAGTAGACAATGGCTGCCCACCATGGACCAGGCGCGCAAGCAGGCCAGTATTCAGCTGAGTTCGGTCACCGTCGGTGCTGATGCATTAATGGGTCAGGCGGGCCAGGCGTGGAGTCAGTTGGCAGAAGTACTTGACCTGGCCGCCATTGCGCTTGCAGCAGAGCAAGTGGGTGGTTGCCAGCAGCTGTTGGACATGACCGTGGAATACACCTCGGAACGGGTGCAATTCAATCGCACGATAGCCAGCTTTCAGGCCGTTAAACACAAGGCCGCTGACATGATGCTGCAAACGGAAGTTGCTCGGTCAGGAATTTACTACGCGGCCTGTGTCGCTCAGGAGGCGCTGTCTGGAGGTGATCTGGCGACAGAACTGCCAGAGGCGGCGAGTGTTGCAAAGTCCTACTGTTCGGACGCCTTTTTCGCGATTGCCGGCGATACGATGCAGTTGTTTGGCGGCGTGGGATTTACCTGGGAGTACGATGTGCATCTCTATTTCAAAAGAGCGAAATCGTCCGAGCACATGCTGGGCAACGGTGCGCAACATCGAGAGCGTATTGCCGCGGCCTTGTTAGATGAGGGGGTAGCATAATGAAGTTGAGTTTCAGTGCAGAAGACGAGCAGTTTCGCACGGAAGTTGCCGGCTGGCTGAATGCCAACCTCACGGGCGAATTTGAAAAGCTCAAGTTTCGTGGCGGTCCTGGTGATGAACACATGTATCCGCATGAGCGAAAGGCCTGGGAGCAAAAACTGGCGGAGGGAGGCTGGACCTGTGTCGGCTGGCCCGAGGAACACGGTGGTCGAGCCTGTTCAATTGAGCAGCAGGTTATTTTCTTTGAAGAATACGCCAGGGCGGGTGCGCCCGGTCGGGTAGGGCATATCGGTGAAGGGCTGACAGGGCCCACACTGATCGCTTTTGGTTCAGAAGCGCAGAAAGAAAAGTACCTTCCCGGAATTGTTTCCGGGCAGGAGCTCTGGTGTCAGGGATATTCTGAACCCAGCGCCGGTTCGGATTTGGCGAACGTAAAAACCAAAGCGCGTTTCGATGATGCCCAAGGCAAGTGGATTATCAATGGACAGAAAGTATGGACCTCGCTGGCCCATGAGTCTGACTATTGCTTTGTCATAGCTCGCACCGACCCGGATTCTGTCGCCCATAAAGGGCTCGGTTTTTTCCTGATTAAAATGGATCAGCCTGGTATTGAAATTCGGCCGATCGAGCAGATTACCGGCACCTCTGAATTCAACGAAGTGTTTTTTGATGAGGCCGTCTGTGACGCCGAAGACATCGTTGGTGCTCCCGGCGATGGTTGGAAGGTGGCGATGGGGTTGCTGGGTTTCGAGCGGGGTGTTTCTACCCTCGGCCAGCAAATGCAATTTCAGAACGAACTGGACGACGTTGTCGCACTGGCGAAAAAGAATGGCGCCGGGCGCGACCCGATGATTCGCCAGCGCATTGCCAGGGCTCATACAGAGCTGAAGATTATGCGTTATAACTCAATGCGCATGTTGTCAGGCCAAAGCGGCAGCGATGGCTCACTGCAAAAAGAAGCGCTGATCTACAAGCTGTTTTGGGCGACCTGGCATCGCAGTCTCGGTGAGCTGGCAATGGATGTAATGGGCCCCGAGTGTGAAATTATCGAGGACGCCCCGTACGAGCTGAGCCGACTGCAGTCTATGTACCTCTTTGTGCGCGCTGACACTATTTACGGCGGCACTAATCAAATCCAACGCAATATTATTGCGGAGCGTGGTCTGGGCATGCCCAAGGAACCGCGAGTCGCGGCGAAATAGAGGCTAAGCATGAATTTAAAAGCACCTGAATATGTAGAAGGTCACGGGCTGATTAAAGGCAAGTCTGTACTGATTACCGCTGCGGCGGGCGCTGGTATCGGTTTTTCGGCAGCGACCAGGGCCGCTGAAGAGGGCGCGCGAGCGGTCGTCCTTAGTGATATCCATGAGGGCCGCCTTGAGGCTGCCGTGGAAAAACTGAAGGCCGAAACGGGACTACAGGAAGTTTATGGAAAAGTAGGCAATGTCGCTGCTGAGGACGATGTGCGAGCGCTGGTGGATTTTGCTGAAGCGCAAATGGGCGGCGTTGATATCCTGATCAATAATGCCGGCCTTGGTACTTCCAAGCGGTTGATTGAAATGGAGGATGATGAATGGAATCGAGTGATTGACGTCACCCTCAATGGAACCATGCGCATGACCCGCTACATGATGAAAACCATGCAGGCGCGAGGGCAGGGCGGTGTAATCGTCAATAATGCCTCTGTGCTGGGTTGGCGTGCTCAACAGGAACAGGCCCATTACGCGGCGGCAAAAGCCGGTGTCATGGCGCTAACCCGCTGTGCTGCGATGGAGGCAGCGGAGTTTAATGTGCGTATCAACGCTGTATCGCCTTCTATAGTGCTGCACCCCATGCTGCGCAAGTCAGCCTCTGAGGAGTTGTTAGCTGAACTGGAGTCTAAAGAAGCTTATGGCCGTGCCGCCGAAGCCTGGGAAGTTGCCAATGTGATGATGTTCCTCGCCTCTGATTACTCCAGTTACATGACCGGGGAAATTGTTTCCTGTTCCAGTCAGCGTTCTTAATTAACAAAAATTTTCAAAGGAAGTTAAATAATGAAAGAAGCAGTAATCGTATCCACCGCCAGAACCGGTCTCGCCAAGTCCTTCCGCGGTGGCTTTAACGACACTGAAGCGCCGGCCATGGGCGGTCATGTGGTTCGTGCCGCAGTAGAGCGCGCGGGAATAGACCCGGCGGAAGTGGATGACTGCATTTTCGGCGCAGCAGCGCAGCAAGGTACCCAGGGCTATAACATCGGCCGCCTCAGCGGCATTGCCGGAGGACTGCCGGACACGGTCGCGGGAATGGCGATTGAGCGCCAGTGCTCGTCAGGCCTGATGTCTATCGCTACGGCCGCCAAAAGCATTATGTGTAACGAATACGATATCGCGGTCGCCGGCGGGGTAGAGTCTATTTCGCTGGTCCAGACCAAGCACAAAAACGCTTACCGGAATGTTTCCAGTACGGTCACCGCAATCGATCCCACCGCCTATATGCCCATGCTGGAAACTGCCGAGGTGGTGTCGGATCGCTACGGTATCAGCCGCGAGGCACAGGATGTGTACTCCCTCCAGAGCCAGCAGCGTACAGCTGCGGCGCAGGAGGCGGGTTTGTTCAACGACGAAATCGTCCCCATGAGCGCCACTAAAGCCGTGTTTAATCGTGAAACCAAGGAAACAACATACGAAGATGTGATTGTCGATCGGGACGACTGCAACCGGCCTTCGACGACCCTGGAAAGCCTGTCGGGTCTGGATCCCGTGTTCAAAGATGGTCAGTGGGTAAAGGAAGGACGGTTTATTACAGCTGGCAACTCCTCCCAGCTGTCTGACGGGGCTTCCGCCTGCGTTGTTATGGATTCAAAACTGGCTGCGCAGAAAGGACTGTCACCGTTGGGTATCTATCGAGGCCTTGCCGTGGCGGGCTGTAAATCCGATGAAATGGGCATTGGCCCTGTGTTCGCTGTGCCCCAGTTGCTCAAGCGTCACGGTCTATCGGTGGGCGACATTGATCTATGGGAGTTGAACGAGGCTTTCGCCTGCCAGGTGATCCACTGCCGTGACGAGCTCGGTATCGACAACGACAAACTCAATGTTAACGGCGGCTCCATTTCCATAGGCCACCCCTTTGGTATGAGCGGTGCACGCATGGTCGGACACGCCCTGCTGGAGGGTAAGCGTCGGGGAGCCAAACTGGTGGTAATCACCATGTGTATCGGCGGTGGCATGGGCGCGGCGGGCCTCTTCGAGATCGCCTGATTTTTCTGTGCGGGACTGCGTCGGTCCCGCAACTTTCTCACCCTTTTTCTGTCCAACGCTGTGCTACAATGTCGCGGTCTTAGTCGCGTATGTTGTTGAAACGCGGTTGAATTTTGTTAAATAGCTCGGGTGGGCGATGAAAAAAATCGGCGAATTGCTGGTAGAGCAGGGCAAGGTTTCTGAGCGGGACGTTGAACGCACCTTGTTGGCCCAGACTGAAATGGGCGAAATGTTCGGCCAGGTCCTGATCAAGCTGGGTCTGGTATCGGAACTGGATTTTGCCCAGGTGTTGAGCGAGCAGCTGGATATACCGCTTTTTGCTGCCTCCGACTACCCCGAGGAGGCGATCAAACTGGATGGCGTTGCTGAAGACTTCTTGTTTTCCAACGCGGTGGTGCCCGTCGGTTTGGCGGATGACAGCGTAAAATTTGCTGCCGCCACACCCCAGGATCCGTTTCTCAGTAAAGCGCTGACCATGGCGCTGGAAAAACCCGTGGACATCGTGCTGGGCCTGGAATCTGATATCAACAGGGCGTTCCAGCTTTATTTGCAGGCGGATGAAGACGGCGACGAGGACGATATTAATGATCAGTTCGCCGGCCAAAGTGATGATGAGTTCATCGAGCACCTCAAGGATCTCGCCAGCGAGGCGCCGGTCATTCGTCTCGTCAACCAGATCATTCACCGTGCCGTTGATTTGCAGGCATCGGATATTCATATTGAACCGTTTGAAGACGGCCTGCAGCTGCGCTATCGGGTGGACGGGGTGTTACAGGAACATGCTGATTCACCTGCGGCTAACCTGACCGCCGCCATAGCCTCGCGTATCAAGCTGCTGTCGCATATGAATATTGCAGAGCAGCGACTACCGCAAGATGGCCGCATCATGACCCGGGTAAAAGGTCACGAGCTGGACCTTCGGGTGTCCACCATTCCCACAGTGCACGGAGAGAGCATTGTGATGCGGGTGCTGGACCGGGAGAGCATCCGGCTGAGTCTGCCTGATATGGGCTTCAGCTCTGATACGCTTGACCGATACCAGGACCTGCTGGCCAAGCCCCATGGCGTGTTGCTGGTGACTGGCCCCACTGGTTCAGGTAAAACCACCACACTCTATGCCTCACTGGCTTCGCTGGATTCTGACTCTCTCAAAATCATCACCGTTGAAGATCCGGTGGAATACCAGTTGGAGGGTGTCAATCAGATCCAGGTGCAGGCGCAAATTGATCTCACCTTCGCGCGGTCCTTGCGCTCCATTCTTCGTCAGGATCCGGACATCATCATGATTGGTGAGATGCGTGATACCGAAACCGCCCAAATTGGTGTGCAGTCGGCACTGACCGGTCACCTTGTGTTGTCGACCCTGCACACGAATACAGCAGCGGGTGCTATTACCCGGCTTGAAGATATGGGTGTCGAGCGTTATTTGATTACCTCATCGGTGAACGGGGTGCTCGCGCAGCGCCTGGTAAGAACATTGTGCAAGCACTGTAAAGAGCAGGTGACCTTGTCGCCCGAGGCGATCTCTCGATCTGGTATTGAACCTTTTCTGGAGCCCGGCCAGCATGAGATTTTTCAGGCTGTGGGTTGTCCTGAGTGTATGGAAACCGGTTACAGCGGCCGAACATCGATTCATGAGCTCTTTCCGCTGGATGAAGAAATGCACCGTGTGATCATGAGTGGCGCCGACGCCACGGTGTTGCATGCTGCTGCCAGGCGTCAGGGAATGATCACACTCTATGAGGATGGATTGCGCAAAGTGGCCGCGGGCCGCACTTCCATGGAGGAATTGCTGCGCGTGACCCAGGACCAGAGTGAAACAGAGGTGCCAACGGGCTCTGATGTGATCGACGTATCCCTGGAAGAGCAGGTGTCCGCCTAAGATATGCCTTCTTTTACCTACAAGGCAGTGGGTCGGGACGGCAAGACTCGGCAAGGGGTCATTGAAGCCAGCGGTCAGGAGTTGGCTTCGCGCCAGCTCCGAGCGCAGGGGCTAACGCTGCTCAAGTTGGAAGCGGGCAGCAACCTGGATGACCCTGAAAAAGTTGCTGGAAAACCCCCTAGCCGCCAGGAGGTGTTGTCGATGACCTCTGAGCTTGCGGTGCTATTGCGAGCCGGTTTACCGCTGGATCGCGCGCTGAAAGTATTGATTGATATGGCGGCGCAGCCGCAGATGCAGTTTTTGTTGAATGACCTGCTGAAGGCTGTCAAAGGCGGTAAGGCCCTGTCGATCGCGATGCAGTCGCATGAGAAAATCTTTGGCTCTTTTTATATCAGCATGGTGCGCTCGGGTGAAGCCAGCGGCCAGTTGTCCGAGGTGCTGGATCGGCTGGTCGAGTATCTGGAGAACGCCAAGGCTAACCGAGATAGTGTGGTATCGGCGCTGATTTACCCGGCCATCCTGTTGGTGGTGGCAGTACTTTCTATTGTGCTGATGCTGGGATTTGTGGTGCCTCAGTTTGAAAGCCTGTTTGAAGATATGGGCGAGGCTTTGCCTGTGTTAACCCAGATGGTACTGAGCGGTGCCGATTTCATTAAATCCTGGGGCTGGTTGCTGTTGATTGTGATAATCGGGGCTGGAATAGTTTTCCGTAACTGGTCGTCAACAGACCAGGGAAGAACGGCCCTGGACAAGCGCATGCTCGGCCTGCCGTTGGCAGGAGGCATTGTTTTCGAATTTGAAGTGTCGAAATTTGCAAGGACCACGGGAACTCTCTTGGGTAACGGGGTGTCTCTGTTAAAGGCCATCTCTATTGCTATTGATACCGTGGACAACCGAGTCATACGCGATGCGCTGCAAGTACTGCCGCCTGCGGTAAAGGGCGGGCAACGAATGTCCATTGCGCTGGAAGAGAGCAAAATGTTCACGCCCATGGTGATTCAAATGATCAGGGTGGGTGAAGAGTCCGGCAGTCTGGACAAGATGCTGCTGGAGTTGGCAAAAGTATTTGATGATCACGTGCAATCCGGCGTTAAACGCGGCCTGGCCCTGCTGGAACCGATACTGATTCTTACCATGGGCTTTATCATTGCGGTGATTATCATCGCCATTTTAATGGGAATTTTGTCGGTCAATAATCTGGCTGTGTAAGACAAGCCTGCGGTGACTCCCTCCTGAGTGGGGAACCCGGCGAAAAACGAAAACTAAAGTTGATTGGGCTGGAAACTACCGCCCCTTGAGGACCAACGAATGAGACAAGCTACAAACCTTTTTCAGAAACCCCGCAAACAAAGTGGCTTCACCCTGATGGAACTGCTGGTGGTACTCGCCATCCTCGGCCTGCTGATGAGTCTGGTAGGCCCGCAGGTCCTCAATCAACTGGGCGGTGCCAAAACCAAAACTGCAGGTATTCAAATTAAAGATCTGGAGCAGGCGCTGGAAATGTACAAGCTGGACGTTGGTCGGTTTCCTTCAACCGCGGAGGGTTTGTCGGCGCTGACGCGAAAGCCCGGTAGCGCGACGGGATGGAATGGCCCCTACCTGAAGGCCGATGTCCCCATGGATCCCTGGAATCGCGAGTATCACTACAAGTATCCGGGTGAGCATGCTGAGGTGGATATTTTTACCTACGGTGCCAATGGTTCTCCGGGTGGCGAAAAGGAAGATACCGATGTGGGCAACTGGAAGTAGGCTGACACCGCTTCACGTTTTTCCCGATTTTCGCTGAGCTTGCGATGACTGCCCATGGCCAGCTGCCAACCCGTCGCCCGCAATCAGGTTTTACCATGGTTGAACTGCTGGTCGCTGTGGCCATTGTTGGTTTGTTGATGGCCGTCACAGTCCCCGGTTCCATGCGTTTTTATCAGTCCATACAATATCGTCAGGCAGTGCGAGATGTACTCACCACTCTCGGCCAAGCCCGGCACCAGGCCATGGACAAGGGTCAGGCGCAGGATGTGGGGTTTGATCCTGAGCGAGGGCAAATTCAGTTTCGTGATGACCTGGTGCAGTTACCCAAGGGCTTTGCAATGACGGTCACTACAGCCAGTGAAGTCAACCAGCAAAGCCTGGGTGTTATCCGCTTCTATCCTGAAGGCGGCTCCACCGGTGGCGATATCGACGTCACCTCTCCGCGAGGCAGGGGCGTTAGAATCTCTGTCGATTGGTTGATGGGGTCGGTGAGCCAGGAAGCTTATGACGTTAATTAGGCGACAAAGCGGCTTCTCACTGCTGGAAATGATGGTGGCCATCTCCATTCTCGCGCTGGCACTGGGCTCCCTCTATCAGGCTGCCAGCGGCGCTACCCGCAATGTTCGTACCTCAGAGCGCTATGCCTATGGGGTGGAACTTGCCAGATCGTTGCTCGCAGATAATGCAGTCGTGCCTAATGGAGGAGTGCAAAAGACTGGCAAAACAGGTGGTGGTTATGATTGGCGCGTCCAAAGCAGCCCGGTCAACCTGGACCGTAAAGGCACGGGCAGCCTGCAACTTCATTTTGTCGAAGTCGGTGTGGCGTGGTTTGACGGTAGCAAGCGGCGGGAAGTCGTTCTTAATTCTGTGGTGCAGGGTTATGGCCGCAAATCGAGGTAGCTCCACGCGAGGCTTTACGCTGATCGAAGTGGTGGTTTCACTGGCGATTTTGTCCTTGGTTTTGTTGGGAACCGTGACCGGCCTTCGTACTTTGGGCAACACTCAGGTGGCGTTAGAGCGGGTAACCCAGCGCGCTGATGAGGTGCGCACTGTCAGTAGCTTTTTGCGTGACTTGATGGAGTCCGCTGTGGTGGGCAGCGGATCGGGGGGGTTGACCTTGGGTGGTGGCAGTAGAGAGGCCACCTATTTTCGCACTGGCGAAGGTTTTGTGGAGTGGAAAACCAACCTGTTGTTTGGCGAGTCTTACGGTGGCACCCATGTGGTGCGTATTGCGCAAGAAGGAAGTCAGCTCATGCTGCGCTGGTTAGAGCCCACGGCGACTTCGCTGGATTCACGCAAATGGGAGAAAGCCCCCTCAAGACCATTGGTCAATGAGCTGGAAGAATTCAGCATGGCTTTGCGCCCCGAGTTCGATAAGGACTGGGTGCAAGAATGGCGTGATAGTGCTAACGCGCCGGCACTGATGCGCTTTCAAATCAAAGCTGCAGGTAGATATTGGCCTGATTTGATTATGCAGGTGCAGCGATGAATGGTCGCGAGAGTGGCGTGGCTTTGGCTATCGTTGTGTGGTTTATCGCCGGTATGTCGTTATTGGTAGCGGGTATTGTCGCCCACGCTAGAGTGGATACCCAGACAACACAAATTCATCTTGCCCGCGCCAAGTCGGTTGCCGCAGGAGATGGTGCCATAAACCTAGCCATGATTCAGCGTAGGCAGGGCTATGCTTCTGCGGGGCAGGGGCCACAGGTTTCAGAGAGCCGGCATGTGATTGGCGATGCGGAGGTCGTGGTCAGGCTTTACCCCGCGGACGGCTTTATCGACATGAGTAGTGCGCCCAGGGAAGTGTTGGCTGCACTGTTTCATATTGCGGGTAATATGGACAAGGGTGAAGCCAATTTCGTCGCGGAGAATGTGGTAAGGTGGCGCGGAGGTAGGACCGAAAATAAGAACACTCGCAGCCGTAATTCTGGGAAGCGTGAATTTTATTCACTGGAAGATATGTTGCGAGTAGAGGGCGTTTCTCGATCGCTGTTAGACGGCATCAGAGACTTTGCTATTGCTGGGAGTTGGGCCCAATCTTCAACTGATTGGAGCGCTTCTCCGGCGGCCATGATGGAGATATTAAAGTCTATCGACCCCGGCAGAGCGGGGCAGGCTGAAAAACGCCGAAGCGCCAGTGCGCGTGCTGCTGGCAGTGGCACGTCGCAGCGGGGCAGC
This sequence comes from Halioglobus sp., assembly GCA_039979015.1. Lineage (GTDB taxonomy): Bacteria > Pseudomonadota > Gammaproteobacteria > Pseudomonadales > Halieaceae > Halioglobus. The sequence goes on along the minus strand of JBDWAD010000005.1, from coordinate 7,055 downwards.
GGTCTAACCGGAGCATTCCGAGCCGATGCCTATGTTAATTACGGCGGCCGTAACTGGTTGCGGCGGCGTTGGTTGACAATGGACGGCCAGACTCCAGGGGGACTTCCCTGGGCTGTCGTTCGCACGGAAGCTCCAAGAGTGGTACCAGGGGAACTATAGATGAGGGCGGGGAATGTTTGAAACGGGCCAGAACTGGGAATTGTTCGGCTACGACATGCGCGATCTGGGTAGGCATTTTAGTGCCGCTTGGAGGGATTTCTTGTGGTCTTATGATTCGCCATTACGCTCGCACCTTGACGAGGCTGTAGTCCTTCGGAGTCTGGAGAATCAGCGGGTGTATCAGGCGGGCTTTCCCAGCGAACATCCGGACGCGACTTGTTGTGCTGTGCTGCTTTCCGACGACCTGGCACTTTCGCGTGAATTGCGGCTGCCTCTCTCGGTAGAGTCTGAAATGGACGCGGTACTGGCGCTGGAGGTCACAGCCAATAGCCCCTTCTCGCCCGATGATACCGGCTACGGTTGGATCGTCACCGGCCGAGACGAGCAGAATATCCACCTTGCGCTGGTCATCGTTTCTCTTAGCGCCGCCATGACCTACATTTCCCAGCACTATGGAAGCCATGATGCACACGCTCAGGAAGTTTGGGTGGAAGTGGATGGGCAGATGGTCGTCGTTAGTGGATTTGGAGAAAATCAAAGAGAAGTGCTTTATCGGCGGAGGCTGATAAAGGTAGGAATTACAGTAGCGGTTGGTGCGCTTTTATTGCTATTGGCTGCGGGTCTCGGGGCAGGTTTGAAGAAGCTGGAGTTTGAACGCTTGACCAAACTGTCGGCTGTCGCAGAGCAGGAGGCCGCAGAGGCTTCCCAAATGCGCTCGGCTATAGGGGCAGCCAACGAGGCCATTCAGGCAGTTAATACAATTACTTCGGTTTATCCAAGTGCACATTTACAGCTGGCAAAATTGACAGAATTACTCGGTGATGACGCATTTGTAGAGCGCCTGGCCATATCCGGTTTGGAGGTTGACCTGCGAGGGCGGGCCGAAGACGCGGCTGAGATTATGGAGCTCCTGACCAAACAGCCCGAGTATAGCGGTGTAACCGCAGCCAGCCCCATTCGTAAAATCCCGGGCACCAATGTTGAGCAATATCACCTCAAGATCCAGTTGGAAGGAGGTGCATTGTGATCGAATGGGTAAAAACCCACCAGCGCAGCGCGCTCATTTGTGGATTGACTTTGTTGTTGCCGTTTTTGGTCTATCTAAATTTGCTGTTTAGTGCTTGGGGCTTGAGTGCTGAGTACTCCAGTGATATGAGTCGGCTACCGCAGAGAATAGCCCGGCTGGAAGGCTTGCAGGAAGTCGAAGACGCCTTGCGCGAATCGTCTGCTGCCGTGCAGCAATCCACATCAAGGCTGGTTTATCCGTCAACGGCGGAAACAGCCTCGGTAGCCGCGTCCATGCAGTCAGATGTCCGTCAGTTAATGGCGGAGGCGGGGCTGACCGTCAGCAATAGCCAGGTGCTGCCAGTGCGAGAGGAGGATAAGTTTGACTACATCGGCGTCAAACTGACCGTTAATGGGAGTGTTGAAGGGTTGGATCAGGCGCTGGCTGAGTTGGCCAGCTTTGCTCCCTTGATTGTTGTAGAGGGGTTGGACGTGTGGCCGACACGACAACGCACTACACGCGGAGCGGCAAAGGCTCCGCCGGTGCAGGATGCCACCATTTCTGTGCGCCTGCTGTCCCTGAGGTCGTTGATATGAATCTGGTAGCACGCTATCAGGGTCTATCCGATCCCTTGCGCACGGAGCGCAGGGTGGAGTTGGCGGTGTTAGTTTTGATGGTTTTGCTTTTATTGCAGCTCCTATGGGGCGCATATCGTGCAGCCTCCCCCGCGATACCAGAGCCTGTGCGGCCTGCGCGGGACTCGTTGGCGGTTATCGATATTAGTGGACTCGCAGTGGTGAGCCCTGAGCAGCGCGCACAAATTCGACAGCGTCCCTTGTTTTGGGCCACACGTGCGCCTGTGCAGCCGCCAGAAGCCGTAAAGCCTGAAGCGGCTGAACCAAAAGCGCCGAAAGCGGGAAAAATAGATAACGTCAAGCTGTCTGGTGTATTTGGCGCTGGAGATGCCACTGGCATTATTGTAGTTACCAAAGGCAAGAAACACCGAGTGATGTTGGGCGAAGAGATACAGGGCTGGACCCTGCAATCGGTGGACCCCACGTCGGCCGAGCTAACTACCAATGGAAAGCTGGCCACGCTTGCGCTGCAGCGCACAGAAATCCTCTCGCAGCAGGCAGAAGATGACCAGACTGAAAAAGGAAAGGCGGCGGGTCGACAAGGTCAAAAGAAGAAAACAGCAGCTGGCCAAAAGAAAAAGCCAGTCAAGAAAAAGACCGTGCCGGAGGGGCTTGGCCTCGGCGGCGGCGATCGAGCTAATTGAGTAGTGCAAACAGAAACTATGAACGGGCTAACCGGAATGAATATTTTACGACCTTTGGCGACAGTGGCGGCGTTCTTGATGTTGACTGGCTGTACCACCCCTGTGGCGGAGAAAGAAGCGCCAGAAACTGTGGTCACAGCAACGGAGGAACAGCCTTCGCTATCTACTAGTGCTGTCGATTTGGCCGAGGCGAAGAAAGAAGAGGAACCCAAAGAAGATGTCGTCTACCGAGGTACCGACAAGCACGTAAAAATGCCAAAAAAGCAGCAGCCGATTCGTTTTGTGGGTGATGACGTCAGCTTGAATTTTGAGCAGGCCCCTTTGAGTGAGGTAACTCATGCGATTATGGGTGACATCCTTGAACTGGACTATGTGGTGGACCATCCCATTCAGGGGCAAGTCACGCTACGGACGCGTACGCCGATTCCAAGAGATCAGTTGCTTGGCGTGCTCGAGTCGCTTCTAAAGGCTAACAATACCATCATGATTCGTGGTCGGGATGGCCGTTACATGGTGACAGGTTCTGCGCGCGGCAAGAATCTTTCGCCAAGCGTTTCAAACCCCAGAGATAACCTTGCCGGCTTCTCTACGATCATTGTTCCGCTGCAGTATATTAGCGCCAAAAATATGGCGGAAATTCTCAAGCCGGTAGCGGATGAGTCTGCGTTTGTTCGAATTGATAGCAGTCGTAACCTGTTAATGCTGGCCGGAACCCGGGCCCAGCTCGATGGCTGGTTGGATATGGTAACCACATTTGACGTGGATCAGTTGGAAGGTATGTCGGTGGGCCTGTTCCCATTGGAGAATAGTGAGGTAGGGGAGGTAACCAAGGCCCTGGACGCCATCATGGGTAGTGCTCAGGGTAGTAGTAACATGAAGGATATGATCCGTGTTATTCCTATTGGCAGACTGAACAGTATTTTAATCGTGACTCCTCGTGCGCATTACCTGGATAGTGTCAGTAAATGGATCGATCGCCTTGATGAAGCTCACTACTCCGCACTGGATCGCCGTCTGTATGTGTATCCGGTTCAAAACACCACTGCCAGTCGTTTGGCAGGCTTGATCAACAGTCTTTACACTGGACAACAACCGGCGGGCAATAATCAGTCTGGTAGTGACTTTGGGGACACCTCCGGGGTTGCACCGGGGCTGTCGCCGGAGACACTAGGTTCATCGTCAGGTATGGGGTCGCCCTCCAGAATGGGGTCTTCAGGCGGTCGTGGCAGCAAATCGGGTGGATCAGTCTCGAATATCAATATGGAAGGCGTTGCCGGCAGCGGCGAAGAGACTGCAGAAGTGCGGGTAGTGGCGGACGACGAAAATAACTCTCTGATGATTTATGGAACCTCAATGCAATACAAGGTGATCGTATCAGCTCTGGAGCAGTTGGACGTGGTGGCGACTCAGGTGATCATTGAAGCCAGTATTATCGAAGTCAGTCTCACCGATGAGCTCAGGTATGGCCTCGAGTGGACGTTCAGCAACAGCCTTGGGTCAGATTACGATGGGGAGGGCTTACTCTCCAGTATTGCCGAAGCTGCACAGCCAGCATCCATCGTGCCCGGATTCTCATATACTGTGACCAATTCCATCGGCAATGTAAGCGCCGTGCTCAATGCGCTTGCCGAAGAGAGCTTGCTTAATATCATCTCCACTCCGTCAGTGATGGTTTTAGATAACCACTATGCCTATATCCATGTGGGCCAGCAGGTGCCTATCATTGATTCCCAGACCGGGTCTCTCGCCAGTGATACTGACAGGATAACCCAGTCAATTACCTACCGAGACACCGGTGTGAAACTGGACGTAAAGCCATCCGTAAATGCGGGCGGGCTGGTGACCATGGAAGTGAGGCAATCCGTGACTGACGTCGGTGAAATCGATGCCGCCACCGGGCAGCGGGCCTTCCTGGAGCGGAATATAGAAAGCCGGGTTGCCGTTCGCTCGAATGAGTCGGTGGTCCTGGGTGGTTTGATCCGCGAGAATGCAGGAACCGCCTCTCAAGGCGTGCCCTGGTTGCACAATGTTCCTGTGGTTGGTTCACTGTTTGGCACGGACTCATCTAGAAGCAACCGGACGGAGCTGCTGGTGATAATTACACCAAGGGCTCTCTACAACGAAGATGAGCTGCGTAGTGTGAGCGCTGAGATGCGTTCCCAGATCCGTAATCTGGATCTAATCGACGAAAATGGTCTCTAGATCGACACCGATCAGCGGAGATTGGTATTTTTCACAAACACTGGGCTGCCAGGCCAATTGAGTGAGTGGGCTCTGGTTCTAGGATCAGCTGGCCGCATAATTTGCTGGCGGCTTGTGGGGCTGTTGGGGGAGTGAGAGTCGGTATGTCTTGTTGCCTGGATGGGTGTGGTTCGTCCAGCCGGTCGATCCATATCTTTTTTTTAAATGTTGGCGTATAATCGCCGCCGATTTCAGTAAATGGTTAACAAAAACAGTATGTTACGTGTATTTGGATTTATGATGTTGACGTTGCTCACAGCGTGTTCAAGTGAGTTTGAGCAGTCAGATGAGCTTAGCGCTGAGCAGACAAAAGCACTGGAAGTCCGGGTGGAAGAACGCTGGCAGGCACGCATTGCCCATGACTGGGGTAAGGCCTGGGGATACAGCTCACCCGCTTATCGAGAAGTTTTCCCTAAGCACCTGTATGTCAAAAAGTTTTCATATACAGCGAACTGGGAGTTGACAGGTTTAGAGGTCATTAATTATGATCCGTCTGCAGCTGTAGCGAGTGTGGTGGTCAGGGTCATGTCCAGGCCAACCAAACAAACCTCTGCAGCGGCTAGGGCGTTAGGCGCGATGCCACGCGAGCTTCACGAGAAGTGGATTCTCGTCGATGGTGAGTGGTGGTTTAGTGCCAACTATTAGCCTTTTTGTAAGTTGACAGCTGGCTGCAGCTAGCAATAATAGCGCTAGCAATCTGTGTAATTTTTTGGATTGAAACAAGACTAAAACTAGGAGTCTCCTATCATGAAAGCAAACTTTAAGCCTCTTGGCATTGTCGCAGCTGTTGCTGCTGCTTCTGCCGGCTATACAGGCGTAGTAAACGCTCAGGCATCAGGCGCTCTTGCGGCTGAGACCCAGCTGGGCGACCTGGCAATTGTGCCTTACTACACAGTTAACGCTGGTTATGCGACCGGTATTAACGTAATTAACACTTCTGATCGTACCCAGGCCCTGAAAATCCGCCTGCGTCGTGCTGAAGATTCTATGGATGCGTTGGACTTTAACGTTGTTCTGTCTCCGAAAGACATGTACACCGGTTTCGTGCAAGCGTCTGGCGATGACATCAAGTTCATCTCTAACGACAACAGCTGTACTGCTCCAGCATACCCCGCTGGTGGTTTCGTAATGCCCTCTATCTATCGTGAAGGCGCCGAGACTGGTTACATTGAGATTCTGAGCATGGGTTCTCCTGTTCAGGGCACAATCGCTGATCCGATTCAGGGTGTTATTCCTGTCGACAATTCAGCGGTTGCAGTTGCAGCCAAGCACAGTGCTGAAGGCGTTCCTGCTGACTGTAAAGGCGTTCGAGATAACTTCTTTAAGGGCGGCGTAGTAGGTGCAACTCGCGGTGTTGTTGACTCAACAACTTCTGTTCAGATTGTTAAAACGACGCCAACTACTAACGTTTGGGAAGCGTCTCCAAACTCCTTGAAAGTTTCCTACTTCATCAAATCTGATGAGACCGGTGTTGAATTTGGTGACAATGCGGTACACGTCGAGAATTTCCTCGATGGTCCTGCGATCACCAACCAGCAGCTGGGTGTGTTTGACGGCGACCTGATGGGCTTTGATCATCCTGACCTGAACGGTGGTTCACCTATCGGTGGCGGTGCTTCAGTTGGTCTGTACGAATCACTGCGTACCACTCTGGGTGCTGAAACTCTGATTAACGACTGGTCGCAGAACAGCACTGGCGATTTCTCTGTTGATACCGACTGGGTAGTAACTATCCCCGGTCAGTACCTGATGGTTGATTTCCCATTCTTCCAGGTAGACCTGGATACTGCGGGCGCTGTTCCTTGTACAGCGGCAGGAACAACTATTACTGGACCAAGTGGCCCAGTTCCCCTGCCTGCTTGTGACTTCCGTGATATCCCAATGACTGCTTCGTTCACTGTTTACGATCGTGAAGAGCAGGGCATCACTGTAGAGGAAGGGGACCTGGTTGTTTCTCCTCAGCCTCCTTCAGAGATTCCTACTGACGTCTTGGATAAAGAAGTAAACGTTATTCAGTGGGGCGCCGCTCCAGTGTTGAACGCTACTGAGTTCATTGAAGTACCTAAGCCTGAAGGCGCTAAGTTTGGTTTCACTGAGCTGTCTGCTACTTCCGCTGCTCTGAAGACCCAGTCTATCTGTACTTACGTGCTGGTTGGTGGAAACCCAGTTCCTAACCCGATCGCTGCAGCGTTTGGCTACGATATCCCTGCGATGACGTGTGCCTCTACAGATACTCCAGCACCAATGGTTGGCTTCGTAGCTTGGCAGCGTAACTTCGCTGACTTGCCTGCAGCAAACTACGGTCGTATTGTTGAGCACAGTCGTACCCAAGCTTCTTCCTAATTAACAGGAAGTAAATCAAGAAAGGAG